>CAWJPY010000032.1:0-52256 GCA_963844865.1 uncultured Holophagae bacterium | reverse complement strand
TTCGCCCTTCTCCGACCTTCGGACATCGGGGGCGCATTACCGAAACTAGTTATGGACGGATCCCCAGGCCAGCGTGTCGGCCATCGTCTTCCACCACCCCGAGCTGCACCTACTTCTCCGCCCGCGCACAACCCCTCGCTGACCTGGCCGCGTGGTCGGCATCGGTACGGGCCACGGCGCGACCGGGCGGGGCAGAGACCCCGCCCCGAACGGCGCCGGACCGCGACCCCGGTCAACCGTCGCAGGACGACGTGCGGGCGAGACTACACTGTTCGCAAGTGAGGATCTGTTCCAGGCGTGGAAATGATACAAGGGGAGGGTCAAGGTCGCGGATAATGTTTTGGGGCCCGCCGGCACGATGGGAGCAGCGATGGAGTAGCCAGGCCACGAGGCCGCCGCCAGACGTCGTGGGCACCGCCCTTCCGGGGGCGAAGCGGTCGCCGACGACCTATCCCGCGTCAGGGCCGCATCGCAGGACCGTCGCACGAGAATCGAACCGGTGTCTCGGAGACGTCGCTCGGAGGCGAGGGGGTTCTCCCAGCCCCCCTCTGGTGTATGATGCACCTCCGACGGTTTGTCAATCCAACATGGCGGTGATGGCGATGCTCCACATCTTCGGACCCGTGCACCACGTCGGTCGCGAGCCCAACGGCTGGGCTAGGCACCGTGCCCCGCCTCCTGTCCTTCGATCCCGGCGATCGCGTTTCTCTGCGGCTCAGTGGCGACTGCAGCGCGCCTGCGAGTACGACGAGCCGACCCCGCCCTGGAGTGCGGTCCATGCCATGGTGACGGCGCCGCCAACTGCCCAGAAGCGCCACGAGCCGGACTACAGCATCCCGGCGGCGAAGTGCCTGGCCTGCCACCAGCCCATCGCCGAACGCATGGCCGAGAAGCGGGGCGTGCACCGGAAGATCACGGGTTACTGCGAGATGCTGCTACCCTCTGGGAGGCGCGACGCCGATCTGCTCCCCCCGGAGCCGAACGTCTTCGACCATGCGGAGGAGACCGGCTTCGCCCGGGTGGGACGTCACGCCGCCATCGCGAAGCAGTGCAAGAAGTGCCATACGATACGGTCGTACCTCACGGTCACGCCCGCGTGCTCGAGCTGTCACGAGGACCCCACCAGGGAAACCTCGGGAGGGACTGCGCGACCTGCCATGCGCCGACGACCCCCTTCCGGAAAGCCTCCCGGGCCTTCCACAAGGGGGCTCTCCCCCCTCCAGGGCCGCGATCTCGCCGCTCCCTGCGCCGACTGTCACGGACGGGGTCATCAAGGGCACGGCCACCCGCTGCTTCGACTGTCACTGATCCGGCGTCAGGACGACCGTTTCCGGACCCGGTTGGGGACCGAGTGCGAGACCTGCCACCGGCCGATCTCGTGGACCGCCGTGACCTGGGACCACGAGGCGAACACCGGATTCTCCATCGGCACCCACACGCCACCGTGGATGCGTTGCTGCGATCCCTCCCGCCCCTTCGACCTGCCGATCAGCCCGGACTGCTACTCCTGCCACGGAGAAGACTACCGCAGGGCCAGGGACCCGAATCACGTGGCGGCGGGCTTCCCACCGACTCACCGTGCGCCACCTCCCAGCCATGCCTCGTGGCGGCAAGCCCGGTTCGATCACTCGGCGTTTCATCTCGTGGGAATCCACGCTCCCCTCCAGGCCGCGAGCGGCCATTCTGACGGTTCTATCAGGGGACGCGCACCGATCGCATCGGCTGTCACCGGCCGACGCCCAGCTCGCCGAGGGTCCCGATTCGCCGCCGCCGGCTCCCCACCGACTGCACCAGCGCCATCGGGCGAGCGATGGGAGCTGGGGTGACGCGACCTTCGCGCACACCGCGCACCCGCTTGGGGCGTTCACGCCGCCTGCCGCGCGCGCATGCCACTCGGCGGCGTATACGGGAGGCTGCCGTTGGAGTGCGTGGACTGCCACGGGCGGACTACGATCAGACCAGCGATCCCGCCCATGCGGCGGCGGGTTCCCCACCGACTGCCAGACCTGCCACCAGCCATCGGACCCCGACTGGCACCAGGCGGACTTCGCGCACACGGCGCGGCCCCTGGCGGGCTCTCACGCCACCAAGCCGCGCGGTGTCCACCCGGCGGCGTATACGCGGGGCCACCGTTGGAACGCGCGGACTGCCACCGGGCGCACTACGATCAGAGCCAGCGATCCCGCCCATGCGGCGGCGGGCTTTCCGACCACCCGCCGAGCTCTGCCACCAGCCCACGAGGTGGGAGGACGCGACCTTCGCAGCGAAGGTCGCGTCCTCCCACCTCGTGGGCTGGTGGCAGAGCTCGCAGGTCGTCGGAAAGCCCGCCGCCGCATGGGCGGGATCGCTGGTCTGATCGTAGTCCGCCCGGTGGCAGTCCACGCACTCCGACGGCAGCCCCGCGTATACGCCGCCGGAGTGGCACGCCGCGCACGGCTGGGTGGCGTGAGAGCCCACCAGGGGCCACGCCGTGTGCGCGAAGTCCGCCTGGTGCCAGTCGGGGTCCGATGGCTGGTGGCAGGTCTGGCAGTCGGTGGGGAAGCCCGCCGCCGCATGGGCGGGATCGCTGGTCTGATCGTAGTCCGCCCGGTGGCGTCCACGCACTCCGACGGCAGCCCCGCGTATACGCCGCCGGAGTGGCATGCCGCGCACGGCTGGGTGGCGTGAACGCCCACAAGCGGGTACGCGGTGTGCGCGAAGGTCGCGTCACCCCAGCTCCCATCGCTGGCACGATGGCACTGGGTGCAGTCGGTGGGGAAGCCCGCCGCAGCGTGATCGGGACTCTCGGCGCGCTGGTAGTCGGCCAGGTGACAGCCGATGCAATCGGTGGGCGTCCCCTGATAGACACCGTCGGAATGGCAGCTCGCGCACTGGAGCGTGGCGTGGATTCCCACGAGATGAAACGCCGAGTGATCGAACCGGGCTTGCCGCCACGAGGCGTGGCTGGGGAGGTGGCACACGGTGCAGTCGGTGGGGAAGCCCGCCGCCACGTGATTCGGGTCCCTGGCCCTGCGGTAGTCCTCTCCGTGGCAGGAGTAGCAGTCCGGGCTGATCGGCAGGTCGAAGCGGCGGGACGGATGGCAGCCGACGCATCCCACGGTGGCGTGCTGGGTGCCGATGGGGAACCCGGTGTTCGCCTCGTGGTCCCAGGTCACGGCGGTCCACGAGATCGGCCGGTGGCAGTTCTCGCACTCGTTCCCCAACCGGGTCCGGACGGGTCGTCCTGACGCCGGATCCAGTGACAGTCGAAGCAGCGGGTGGGCGTGCCCTTGATGACCCCGTCCCAGTGACAGTCGGCGCAGGGGACGGCGAGATGGCGGCCCTGGAGGGGGAAGAGCCCCTGCTTGTGGAAGGCCCGGGAGGCTTTCCGGAAGGGGGTCGTCGGCGCATGGCACGTCGCGCAGTCCCTCCCGAGGTTTCCCTGGTGCGGGTCCTCGTGACAGCTCGAGCACGCGGCCGTGACCGTGAGGTACGACCGTGTCGTGTGGCACTTCTTGCACTGCTTCGCGATGGCGGCGTGACGTCCCACCAGGGCGAAGCCGGTCTCCTCCGCATGGTCGAAGTCGTCCGGGTCGAGGGGGAGCAGATCGGCGTCGCGCCCACCATGCTCCGGGTGGCACATCTCGCAGTCCCCCGTGATCTCCCGGTGCACGCCCCGCTTCTCGGCCATGCGTTCGGCGATGGGCTGGTGGCAGGCCAGGCACTTCGCCGCCGAGATGCTGTAGTCCGGCTCGTGGCACTTCTGGCAGTTGGCGGCGCCGTCCAGCATGGCATGGACCGCACTGAGTGGCCCGGGCGGGGTCGGCTCGTCGTCGCTCGCGGCGCGTGCCGTCGCCACTGAGCCGCAGAGAAACGCGATCGCCGGGATCGCGAGAACGAGAGGAGTCCGGCGCACGGTGCCTAGCCCACCCTGGGCTCGCGACCGACGTGGTGCACGGGTCCGATGTGGAGCATCGCCATCACCGCCATGTTGAATTGACGAACCGTCGGAGGTGCATCATACACCAGATGCTCAGCTCCACGAACCCCCTCGCCTCCGAGCGACGTCTCGAGACACCGGTTCGATTCTCGTGCGACGTCCTGCGATGTGGCCCTGACGCGGGATCGGTCGTCGGCGACCGCTTCGCCCCCGGAAGGGCGGTGCCCACGACGTCCGGCGCCGGCCTCGTGGAACTCGCTCTCCATCGCTGCTCCCATCGTGCCCGCAGGCCCCAAAACATTATCCGCGACCTTGACCTCCCCCTTGTATCATTTCCACGCCTGAACAGATCCTCACTTGCGAAGCGGTCTCGTCTCGCCCGCACATCATCCTGCGACGGTTGACCGGGGTCACAGTCCGGCGCCGTTCGGGGCGGGTTCTCTGCCCCGCCCGGTCGCGCCATCACCCGTCGATGCCGACCACCGCGGCCAGGTCAGCGAGGTCTGGTGCCGCGGGCGGAGAAGTAGGTGCAGTCGGGGTGGTGGAAGACCAGGGCCGAGACGCTCGCCTCCGGGTCCATCATCATCCCCTCGGTGAGCTCGACCCCGATCTCCTCCGGACCGAGAGCGGCGAACAGAGCCCGCCTGGCCCGTCCAGATCGGGGCAGGCCGGGTAGCCGAAGCTGTAGCGCTTGCCCCGGTAGCGGGCCGCGAACCGGCGCCGGGTCATGGAGGTCCCGGCGGATCGGGGAACCCCCACGACGCTCGCGCAGGCGCCGGTGGAGGCACTCGGCAGTGGCCTCGGCGGTCTCGATGGCCAGGGCCGCGATGGCGTGGCTCTTCAGGTACTCGCCGTTGGAGGAGGCCGCCTGCGCCCGCTCCCGGACCCCCTCCCCCGCCGTCACCACGAGCAGGGCCACGCTGTCGCGGCGTCCGGCCGCCGGTGGCAGCACGTAGTCGGCGAGGCACAGCCCGTCGGGAACCGGCTGGCGAGGGAGCTCGAAGACCGCAGGCCGGGTCCTCGCTGCCCCGCCGCGAACAGGGTGAACAGGTTGTCCCTGGAGGTGGCCTCGAAGAAGCGCCACACAGCCGCGGCGCGCATCCAGCTCCGGGCCTCCCCTGGACCGCTGCCATGACCTCACGCAGCTCCAACGCCCGGGATCGCGGGCGGCCACCTTCTTGGTGCGAAGCTGCCGCCGAGGCCCAGGTGCTTGCCGTAGAGCATCTGGGGGTTGATGTAGGAGCCAGCTCGTCCAGGTGCGGGATCCGGCCCAGCACGCGACGCTCGGCCTCCGGCGGCGGCGGGGCTCGAGATCCGTGCGCACCGCGCGAGCTGCGGCGGCCCACGGACGATCACGGGCGTCCGACTCCGGCTCCGCCGCCGGGTCGCTCGGACCGCGCCGTGGTCGCGCGCCAGCAGCTCTCGCGCCGTGCCGGGTCGGCGAGGCGGTTCACGGTCCCAGACCCGTCATGGCGTCCTGGGCGTAGATGACAGAAGCCGCCGCCGTAGGCGGGCGCGATCTGCTGGTGGGTAAAGGTCTGGACAGCGCCGCGCCGCCCACCAGGAGGGGCACCGTAGATCCGGCCTCCGCGGCCAGGTCCCCGCGGTCACCGACCATCTGCCTGGCCGCTCTTGACCAGCAGCCCCGAGAGGCCGATCACGTCCGGCTGGTGCTCGCGGGCGGCCTCGATCAGACCTCGCGGGGCACCCTGATGCCCAGGTTGACCACCTCGAAGCCGTTGTTGGCCAGGATGATGTCCACCAGGTTCTTGCCGATGTCGTGGACGTCGCCCTTGACCGTGGCGAGCAGGACGCTCGGCCACGGCGTGCGAGGTCTCGGCCGCCGTCCATGTAGCGCTCCAGGAAGGCCACCGCCGCCTTCATCGACCTCGGCGCTCTGGAGCACCTCGGCCACGATGAGCTGGTTGTCGCTGAACAGCCGGCCCACCTCGGCCATGCCGGCCATCAGGGGGCCGTTGATGATCGTCGAGGGGGGCGGCCCCTCGTCGAGCTTGCGCTCCAGGTCGGCGGTGAGGCCGTCGCGGGTCCCGTCGACGATGTACCGCGCCAGACGCTCATCCAATGGGAGCTGAGCCGCCGCGACACGCTCGGTGCGGACGCCCCGGAAGTGCTCCGCGAGGCGTGTGACGTGAAAGCGGTTGATGGCAACACGCTGTGCCGGCGTCTGCTCCCGCCAGTCGGCAGGGGCGAGGCCAGGAGCCGGCGGCCGGGCATGTCGCCCGGGGAGGTCGAAGGGCAGCGCATTGAGCAGCAGCCCCTCGGCCAGCCGGCGCTCCTCCTCCGGGATCGAGGCGTAGCGCTCGATCCGCTGGGTGTTGACGATGGCCAGGTCGAGCCCGGCCTTGGTGCACGTGGTAGAGGAAGACCGAGTTGACGACCTCGCGCGCCGCCGGTGGGCAGCCCGAAGCAGACGTTGGAGATGCCCAGGATCGTCTTGGACGCGCGGCAGGGCTCTCTCTTGATCAGGCGCACCCCCTCGATGGTCTCCACCGCGCCGCCGACGTAGGCCTCGTCGCCGGTGGCGGCCGGGAAAGACCAGCGGATCGAAGACAGGTCCGTCCTCCGGCGACGCCGTACCTCGCAGGTCAGCAGGCGCGTGGCTGCGCCTCGCCACCTCCAGCTTGCGCTCCCGCGGTCAACGCCTGGGCCTGGACGGGATCCTCGTCGATGGCGCCCACGACGAGCGCCGCGCCGTAGCGGCCGAGCAGCGGCACCACCGCGTCGAAGCGCTCCTCGCCGTCCTCCAGGTTGATGGAGTTGACGATGCGACTTGCCCTGGCACTAGGTGAGCGCCGCTCCACCGCCTGCGGGTCGGTGGAGTCGATCATGAGCGGCGCCTTCACGACCCGGCGTGATGCGCTCGTAGAACGGCGCGATGTCGGCGACCTCGTCGCGCTCGGTGGACTGCAGGCAGACGTCCACGATCTGGGCGCCGCCCTCGACCTGGCGCCGCGCCACCTCGGCCGCCTCCTCGCCAGCGCTCCTCGGAGACCAGTCGCGCGAAGCGCCGCTGAGCCGATGACGTTGGTGCGCTCGCCCACCAGCAGCGGCCGGTTCTCCGGCGTGGCCTCCACCAGCTCGATGCCCGCGTAGAAGGTGCGCGGCCCGTTGGTGCGCAGGCACAGGCCCGGGGCACCTGCCCTCGGCCATCGGCCGCGATGGCCGCGGATGTGGCGCTCGGTGGTGCCGCAGCAGCCGCCCACGATGTTCAGCCAGCCGTGGTCGACGAAGCGTTCCAGGGCGCCGGGCCAGGCTCTCGGGGGTCTCCGGATAGGCGCCCGTCCTCGTCGGGCATGCCCGCGTTCGGGTAGCAGGAGACCGCGCACGGGGCCATCTCGGCCAGGGTGCGGATGTGGTCGGTCATGAACTCGGGCCCGGTGGCGCAGTTGAGCCCGATGGCGGCCAGGCCCACGTGCCCGAGGGAGGCCACGAAGGCGTCGGCGGTCTGGCCGGCGAGCATGGTGCCCATGGGCTCGATGGTGCCGGACACGACGATCGGCCTCCTCACGCCGTAGGCATCGAGAACGTCGTGGACTCCGATGAGCGCGGCCTTCGTGTTGCGGGTGTCCTGGCAGGTCTCGATGAGGAACAGGTCCACCCCGCCTTCGAGCAGGCCCCGCGCCTGCTCGGAGAATGCCTCCACCAGCTCCGCGAAGCTCACGCCGCCGGTGACCGAGATCGCCTTCGTCGTGGGACCCATGGACCCGGCGACGAAGCGGGGCTTCGGGGCGCGCGAACTCGTCCGCCGCCTGCCGCGCCAGCTCGGCGGCGCGCAGGTTGAGCTCCAGGGCCCGGTGGGCCACTCCGTACTCGGCGAGCACGATGGGTGTCCCACCGAAGGTGTCGGTCTCGATGATGTCGGCGCCGGCCTCCAGGTAGGCGCGGTGGACCTGGAGGATCACGTCGGGCCG
This sequence comes from uncultured Holophagae bacterium, assembly GCA_963844865.1. Taxonomy (GTDB): domain Bacteria; phylum Acidobacteriota; class Thermoanaerobaculia; order Thermoanaerobaculales; family Sulfomarinibacteraceae; genus CAWJPY01. The sequence goes on along the minus strand of CAWJPY010000032.1, from coordinate 44,405 downwards.
GGTGGTGACCAGCAGCTCGTTGCAGCCCTCGTACTTCGCGCCTCCGAAGTCGCGCGCGCCCAGGCTCTCGGACTGCAGCATGGTGCCCATGGCGCCGTCCAGGACCAGCACCCGCTCGCGCATGAGCTCGCCGAGCTCCTCGGTGCGGTCGGCGCCGGGGACCGGGGCGGGGGGGCGGTGATCGGGCTCGGTGACGCTCATCGCGGGTGTTCCGTTGGCTTCTTACCGGCTGGCGCCGCAAAAAGCAAATCTCCGTCCCTGGATGGACCGCAGCACCGCGCGGCCGGATCGAGAACAACGGGGCGGCAGCGACCCGCTCACGCGGGCCGGCGCTATTCGCCAGAACGGCGCGGAGCTCGGGCGTGCCACTGGTGACACGCTTCCGGAGCCGCCCGTGTCGGCCGTGCGTCGCCTGGGGGCCGGAACCGTGTCAGCGGTGGCAACCACGGGGAGGGCGTCGACAGCATCGGCGCGTCCCGTCGGACGCGGACACGGGCGGTCCCGCAGACGTGTATGTCATTGGGAGAGATACATCGGGTGAGCGCCTAGGTGAGGGCCTCGTCGATCAGGGGCAGCACCTCGTCGGGCTTCTTGAAGGGTGCGATCAGGTAGGCGCCGCTGGCGTAGCGGGGCGCCTGGTGGAGCATGTCCAGGGCGCGCCGTCTCCCCACCTCCGCCGCCCCGCCGCCCGCCGCCTCCAGGTCGGAGAGCAGGTCGTCCGGCACCGAGATGCCCGGCACCTCGTGGTGCAGCCTCAGCGCCATCTTCAGCGACCGCAGGGGCCACACGGCCACCAGGGTCGGCACCGGCGGCGCCCCACCGCACAGGTCGAGAAAGCGCTCCCACGGCGCCCACTCGAAGAACACCTGGCTCATGGCGAAGGCCGCACCGGCATCGACCTTGCGGCGCAGGCGATCCACCTCGTGCTGCAGGTCGTCGACGTTCGGGTTGACGGCGACGCCGACGAGAAAGGAAGGGGGATCGCCGATGGGATTGCCCGCGCAGTCGAACCCCTCGGCCATGCGGCTCAGGGAGCGCACCAGCTCGAAGATGTCCACGTGGTAGACGTCGTGCACCCCGGGGTAGTCGCCGAGCTGAGAGGGGTCGCCGGACACCGCGAACAGGTTCCGGATCCCCTCCAACCACGCACCCAGGAGCTGGGACTGGAGACCCATCAGGCTCGCATCGCGAGGTGTCACGTGGGGCACCGTCTCCAGACCCGTGCGACGCTGGATCTCCTGGGCAAGCACCAGGGCATCCATGCGCAGGCGGGCCAGCGGGTTGGAGTTGATGTCCACGGCGTCCACCCGGGGGTGGGCGGCGAGCCGCTCGGCCGCCTGCAGGACCGCGGTGGCGTTCGTTCCCTTGGGAGGATCGATCTGCACCAGACGGACGAAGCGACCCTGGGCCAGCTTCGCCGCCAGGTCGGACTGCGCACCGCGCCGGAGCCGTCGCGGCGACGGTTCCGCGACTGCTCTCACGTCGCTGCCGGCCGCCCGCGGACGCACGGGCGCCACACCCCGCACGGCCTCGGCCACGGCACGGATATGGTCCGGACCGGTGCCGCAGCATCCGCCCACGACGGCCGCGCCGAGGGCCGCCGCCTGGCGGGCGAAGTCTGCCAGGTAGCTGGGTGTCGCCGGAGGCATGAAGATGCGCCCGTCACGACGGGAGAGGACGCCGGCGTTGGGCATGACCGCCAGCGGCCTGGCGGTCTGCCTCGTCGCGCGGAGAATCTCCAGGGCGCCCATGGGGCCGGGCGAGCAGTTCACGCCCACCGCCGCCAGGTCGAGCGCGGCCAGACGGTCCACCAGTGCGGCCTGATCCTCATAAGAGTGTGGCGGCCTCTCGGTGGGGAAGGTCATGAGCGCGACCACGGGCACGTCCACCACCGACCGCACCGCCTCGACTGCGAGCTCCAGCTCGTCCATGCGGAAGAAGGTCTCGAGGATGATGAGGTCGGCACCGCGCCCGGCCTGGATCGCGGCCTGCTCGGCGTGGGCCGAGGCGATGAGCGGCCGGTTCGCGGGCTCGTCCATGTCGAGCACGCCGGCCAGGGGCCCGATGGAACCCGCCACCAGGCAGTCCCGGCCGGAGACCTCCCGCGCCTCCCGGGCCAGTTTGACGGCATCGGAGTTGAGGCGCTCCACCTCGTCGGCCGCCCGCTCGCGCGCCAGCCGCGGCCGCGAGCAGCCGAAGGTGGCGGTCTCGATCAGCTCCGCCCCGGCCTCCAGATATGCCAGGTGGATCTCCAGCACCTCCCGCGGGTGCTCGTCCACGGCGAGGTCGAGGTGGCTCCCCGGAGGAAGGCGGCCGATCAGCTCGGAGCCCATCGCCCCATCGGCCACCACCACGTGGTCACGGATCCGGTCCCCGAACGCGTCGCCCATTGCGCCCATCATCTTACGCGGTACCATGCAGCGATGGCGTTCGAGCTCGGCTCCTGGTTGCCTCACTTCCCGATTCGTGAGCACTGCCTGTACCTGGACCACGCGGCGGTCTGCCCCCTGCCCCGCCCGGTGGCCTCCGCCATGCGGGAGCGCATCGCGGGCCAGGAGCTGCGGGGATACGAGGACTTCGAGGCATGGCAGGACAGCGCCCGGACCTGCCGCCACCTGGGCGCCCAGCTCGTGGGCTGCGACGCCGCCGACATCACGATCGTGGGCAGCACCTCGGAGGGGCTCTCCCTGATCGCCTCGGGTCTGGACTGGCGGGAGGGCGACGAGGTGCTGGTGGGCGAGGAGGAGTTCGCCGCGAACGTCTCACCGTGGCTCGGTCTCGCCCCCCGCGGCGTGCACGTGAAGCGCTTCCCGCAACCCGACGGACGGATCGACGTGGAAGCCGTTGCAGAGCTGCTCGGGGAGCGCACCCGGGTGCTCGCCGTGTCGTGGGTGAGCTTCCACACCGGTTGGATCGCGCCCTTGGCTCAGCTCGGACGACGCTGCCGCGACGCCGGCTGCCTGCTGGTGGTGGACGCCATCCAGGCCCTCGGGGTGCTGCCCATGGACATGGAGGTGCTGGGCATCGACGCCGTGGTGGCGGACGGCCACAAGTGGCTGTTGGGACCGGAGGGCGCCGGCCTCATGGCCACCACTCCCCGCCTGCGCGACCGCCTCCAACCGGCCATCAGCGGTTGGCGCAACGTCACGCGCGCCGCCGGCAGCCTGTTCCTGGAGCGGCTGCAGTATCGCAGCGACGGCCGCCGCTTCGAGGCCGGCGCCGCCAACGAGGTGGGCATCGCGGGTCTGGCAGCGGCCCTCGACCTCCTGTCCTCGGCGGAACGCGAGAACGTCCAGGCGCGCGTGGAGATGCTGGCCCGCGTGCTCACGCGTATTCTCATCGCCCACGGGTGGGAGGTGCTGTCTCCGGGGTCGGGGCATCCCATCGCGGGCATCGTCGCCGGCCGCCATCCCACGGTGGACCCCGGCGAGGCCGCGAGACGGCTGCGGGAGCGGCGGGTCGTGACCTCCGTCCGCCAGGGGTACCTGAGGCTTTCCCCCCACTTCTACATCACCCGGGGCGAGCTCGAAGCCCTCGATCGCATCCTGGAGAAGGTGGGGCTGTAGGCCTCTCGGAACCCATAGAGGCTTCACTTCGGGCAGGCCCGAGCGCGAGCCAGGCACCGTTGTAGATGCGGCGCCTACCCGTCTGGGCTCGATCGTGACGGTGCCTGGCACGCTCTCTGGTGCTCCCGGAGTGAGTGCCTCTCGCCTATCCAACTCGCGGGTCGGTGCCTGGCACCGGGTCTTGCGCTCATAGACGGTGGTGCGCCGCTTCCCGAACGGTGCCTGGCACCGCCTCTGCAGGTCGCCGGCGCTGTTCATTGACGCGGTCCGCTGCCGCTGACGGCTGCCGCTGCTCACTGCCCCTGTCCGCCGACGCTGATTGCGGACGCTGTTCGCTGCCGCGGATCGCGGTCGCTGTACCGGACGCTGCCGCTGTCGCGGGCGCGGGGCGATCAGGGATCCGCCGCACAGCGAAAGCCGACGGCCCGGTGGCTCGAGCTCGGATCTCGCTGGTCACGCTCGGAGACCCGCAGCCGCATGGGCGGCGACAGGAACGAGCCGCCCCGGATCACCCGCTGCGGCCCCACCGGCCCCCCCGTGAGCTGGACCCATGAGCGGCCGTCCGCCGGCGCCTCCCAGTAGGTGTGGTGATAGACATCGCTCACCCACTCGGCCACGTTCCCGATCATGTCGGAGAAGCCCCAGACGGTGGGGGGGAAGCTGGCCACCGGGGCCGGTCCTTCCCAACGGTCCGCGCCCATCACGCGGGAAGCATTGACGCGGCCGTCAATCCACTCGTTCCCCCAGGGATACCGCGTGTTCCCTTCCCCGCGGCCCGCGAACTCCCACTCGGCCTCCGTGGGAAGCCTCTTGCCCGCCCAGCGGGCGTAGGTTCTGGCCTCAAACCAGGACACCCAGCGGACCGGCTCCCGGCCGAGGTCGGCGTCGTCGAAGTCGACCCTACGCATGGGCGGGTGACAGGCTCCGTCCTCCACGCAGCGCCGGAACTCATCATTCGTGACCTCGGTGCGGTCCAGCCAGAAGCCTCCCAGGGTCACCGCGTGCGCCGGGTGCTCGTCGTAACCGGCGCCGCTGTCGTCCGGCGCGGCGCCCATCCGGAAGGACCCGCCTGGCACCCACACCATCTCTTTGCCGTCCGAAGGCCACATGCGGTGAGCGCCGGCGGGGGGCACGGCGCCTGAACGGAGCCGCGCCAACAGCGCATCATCGGCCCTCAGGAGCCTCGCCAGCCCGAGCCCGGCGCGGAGACGTCCGACGTCGCCACGGCTCTGAAGCGCCCCCACCACCACCTCCATCTCGACGAGCAACCGTCGCTCGAGGTCCGCGAGGCGGCGCGCCAGGCGCCGGTCCCCATCGGCAGCGCGCCGATACCCCATCAACGCCGCCTCCGCCTGTTCCAGGTCCCCCCGTGCCACCTCCGTCGCCATCTCCTTCTCGAGCCGCGACAGCACATCCAGCGCCACGGGGTCCTCGGGATCGCGGCGCAGGACCGCCACCGCGAGTCGAACGCCTTCTCCGGTCCGCCCCTCGAGCACGAACCAGGTGAGGGTCATCCGCTCCAGGTAGTGACGATCGGCCACGGACAGGTCGGACCCCGCCAGGTCGCCACCCGGCTCCGCGGGAAGGGGGAAGGTATGACGCGCGGTGTCCACCAGATGCTGCGACGGCACCGCCTGCGGCACGTCCTGGACGCAACGGAACCCGACATCGTCGGCGGCATAGTCGTCTTCGAACCAGCTCCGACTGGAGACGCGGGCCACCTCCATCGTGCGCCGCCACGAGCCGCCACGGACGACCCTGCCGAGGGACCCGGTCACCCATGGGCTCCCATCCCTCGGCGCACCGGTGAGATCGGCGTGGTAGCGGTCGCCACACCACTCCCAGACGTTCCCCGCCAGGTCGTAGAAACCGAGGCCCGTCGCCGGGAACGACGCCACCGGCGCGACCCCGTCGAAATCATCCTCGTCGCCTCTGCCGTACAGGTTGGCGAGACCGCGATCGCGGCCCCGCCCCCAGGGGAAACGACCTTGACCGTTGCCGCGGGCGGCGCCCTCCCACTCCGCCTCCGACGGCAGACGGCGACCGGTCCAGGATGCGAAGGCTCTCGCCTGCGCCCAGGTCAGGCCGGTCACGGGATCATCGGCGTGGGCCCTCTGGTCGAACGTCGTCCGCGCCGCGGGGGGGGTGCACGCGCCGGCCTCCACGCAGGCTCGGTAACGGCGGTTGGTGACCTCGGTGCGCTCCATCCAGAACGGCCCCGTGGTCACGAAACGGCCCTTCTCGTCGCGCTGGCAATCGTTGTCCCCCCAGCTGCAGCCGAGGTCGAACTGGAGCGGCGGCACGAAGACGAGCTCCGCCCCGTCCTGGATGGAGGCCCAGACCTCACCGGGCTCGGCGTCCGGGGGCGGCAGCAGGAGGGAACGCAGTCGGACCTCGACCTCGGCGTCGGGCCAGATCGACGCCGCCACGGCGAGGGCGCGCCCTGCCTTCCTGGGATCGCGGCCGGCCTGGGCGGCGGCGTAGTCCGCGAGCGCTGCCGCGGTCCGCGCCCGGAGGCGGCCGCACCTCGCGTCTCCGTCTCCCAGGGGCGTCACCAGGTCCTCGTAGACCTGTATCAACGCCACCACGGCCTGCAGGCGCCCGGCCGCCGCCTCCGCCAGGAGCGAGGCCTCGGCGGCTCGGAGCACCCCCAGGCCCTCCTGGTCCCGAGCCCGCTGCTGGAGCCGGACGACGGCTTCCGGCAGGGAGCTCCAGGGTCCCGCCACTACCGTCGCCGCAGTTCCCAGCACACCCATGGCGGCGAGGGCGACCACGACGAGCCGACGTCCTTCTCCCGCAGACATCTCCCGGCATTGTACCTGGTGGGCCTCAGGCTCTGGCGTCGCGGTACACTCCTCCGGTGGCGGAAGATCTCGACGAGCTGGCCTACTACCGCGCGGTGGAGGATTTCTTCGCCGGCCTCCGCGGGCGGCCCCACCTGCTGTCGCCGCGGGACTTCCAGCTCCTGCGCGGATGGTGGCGGGAGGGGGTCCCCCTCGCTGCGGTGACCGGCGGCCTCAGCGAGGTGTTCGCCAGACGCCGCGACCGTGGGGAGTCCGACCCGGTGGTGAGCCTCTCCTACTGTCGACATGCGATCAAGCGCCACGCGCGCCGCCTCGCCGAGATGCGGGTCGGCGCCGAATCTCGACCCGCGCCCGACGGCGAGCCGTCGGGTCGTTCGCTCGCGGATCTCGATGGCGCCCTCCGCCAGGCCGCGGCGGCCGCAGCGAGCAGTCGCCCCGAGGTGGCCACCGTCATCGGCGGCATCGTCGACCGGATGGAAGCTCTGGCCGAGCTGCCCGCCGCCATCCTCGAGGAGCACCTCTTCACCCTGGAGGCGGTGCTCCTGGAGGAATGCTGGCGGGTCCTCCCCGCCGCCGAGCGGGAGGTGATCGAGCACATCGCGGCCGCCGCCGCCGCGGAGGGTACCGACGAGGCCCGGGAGCGCACCCGTCGAGCGGTCCGCGACCGCGAGCTGCGGGCCCTGCTGGGCCTGCCCCGGCTGGAGCTGGGATGAGCGAGACCGGCCCGCCACCTCTCCCCGCGGACCCCGTCGTCGTCGAGGTGGAGAAGCTCGTGGGGGGCGGCAGGGGCCTCGCCCATCATGAAGGTGAGACATGGATGGTGGCGGCGGCGCTCCCCGGGGAGGAGGTTGCCGCCGCCGCCGAGCACCGGCGGGCCGGGATCGTGGAGGCACACGTCCTCGCCGTGCGTCGGCACCGCCACCCCGCCCGCCTCGAGGCGCCGTGTCCCCACGCCGCCTCCTGCGGCGGATGCGACTGGCCCCACGTGGAGAGCGGCGCCGGGGCGGTTCTCAAGGCCACCGTGGCGGCAGAGGCCGCCCACCGCGTCGGTCGGCTGCCCGATCGCCTGGCTGCGGCGCCGGTCACGCCGTCACCCCTGGCCTACCGCTTGCGTGCGCGGCTCCACTGGGACCCGGCCCGCAGTGTGCTCGGCTTCTACGGTCCACGGAGCTGGACGATCGCGGACATCCCGGCCTGCCGCCTCCTGTCGCCGCGTCTGGCCGCGGCCCGGCACGGGCTCGGCAAGGCCCTCGCGGACACCTGTCCCGAGCCCGCCGACCTGGAGTGGGTGGAGGACCTGGAGGGAGAGACCGCCGTCGCGGCTCTCAGGACGGCCCGGCGCGGTCCCTCGCGGATCCTGCCCTCCTGGATCCCGCCGGCCTCCCTGGTCGGCGATCTGGTCGAGGGCTTCTGGGTTCTGGGGGCGGGGGCCCGGCCCGGCGCCGGGTGGGGTCGGCCGGCCGTCACGATGGACCTGCCGATTCCGCTCGAGGTGCCCATCGGCGCCTTCTTCCAGGTCAACCGACACCTCGCGCGGTGGCTGTTCGGTCGGGTCGGGGAGCTGGCCGGGAGTGAGCCCACGCCCGTCTTCGACGTGCACGCCGGGGTCGGCTTCCTGGCCGCCGCCGTCGCCGCCCGCGGCCCCCGCCGGCTCGAGCTCATCGAGCCCAACCGTGGCGCCGCACGGGCCGCGCAACGCAATCTCCCCGAAGCGCGCGTCGCCGTGGGAAGGACGGCCGAGGCGATACTGGCGCGGACACGCCGGTTGCCGGAACGGGCACTGGTCCTGCTGGACCCCCCTCGCGCCGGGCTCAGCGCCGCCCTCCGCCGCGCCCTCACCCGGTGGAGGCCGGAGCGCGTCCTCATGCTCTCCTGTGATCCCGCCACCTGGTCCCGGGACACCGGTCACCTGCTGGCGAACGGCTTCCGCCTGACCCAACTGGAGCTCGTTGACCTCTTCCCGTCCACCCACCACGTGGAGATCGTGTCGGTGCTGGAGCCGGGGTGAGCACCGGCGACCCCGAGCAGCGGGCGCTCCGGCCCTTGTGGATGCTGACCACCGGGGTCACCGCCGGCTGTGGGGTCATGATCGCGGGCGTCACACCGGGGGCCGCTCCGCTCGCCTGGTGCCTCCTCGCGCTCGGGACGTTGGCGTTGTGGCTCGCCCTCGGCCGGCGCGGGGGATGGGTGCTGTGGCTGGCGGCGGGCCTCGCCCTCGGCGGGGCGAGAGGGGACGTGGCGCGCGCCGAGCGCACCGCTCTCGACCGCACCATTCGCCGGCCGGACGCCGTGGCACGCGCCACCATGACCGTCGTGGAGGGCTGGAGCAAGAGCAGGTGGGGGTGGCGGAGCCGCGTCCGCGCCCGGCAGATCCGCGCCGGCGACGGGCCCCTCACCGTTGCCTCGACCTGTCGGTTGGAGGTGCGTGGTGCGGTCTCTCCGCTCCATCTTCCGGCGCCGGGCGCCACCGTCGCCGGCCTGGTGGCCGTGCGCGGCCGGGCCCTCGATCCGCTGTTGGTGGCCTCTTCGCCCAAGCTCCTGGAGGAGGTGCGGCCACCACACGGTCTGCCCCATCTCCGCGATCTGCTGGGCCGCCGCCTGCTGGCGGCGGCCGGCGTCGATGCTCACCGCATCCGCGCCGCCGAGCTGGCCGGCGCGGTGGTGCTGGGGCGACGCGACCTGCTGCCCGAGGACCGCCGGGCCGGGTGGCGACGCTCCGGCCTGGCGCACCTCCTCGCCGTCAGCGGTCTCCACGTGGGCCTGGTCGCGGGAGCGGCATGGTTGGTCCTGTCGGTCTGCGGAGTGCCGCCGCGCACGGCCCGGATCGTCCTCCTCGCCGTGCTCCCAGGCTATGCGCTGTTGGCCGGCGCCGCGCCGTCGGCCCTTCGCGCCGCCCTCATGGGCATGGTCTATCTCGGAGCGCGCTTGCTCGGACGGGCGGTCCTGCCCATGGCGGCCGTGCTGCTGACGGCCACGGTCCTCCTGCTGGCGCGCCCCGCCCTCGTGGTGGATGCCGGCTTCCAGCTCACGGTCCTCATCACCGCCGCGCTCATCCGCTGGACGCCGGCCCTCACCGCCGCCATCCCGGCTCCGAGGTGGCTCGCGGCCACCGTGGCGGTGCCGGTGGTCGCCCAGCTCGCGGCCGCACCGGTGGTCGCCTTGCACTTTCGCACGCTGGTCCCCGGGGCCGTCGTCGCCAACCTCCTGGTTCCCATTCTCCTCACGCCCACCCTCCTGGCGGCGCTGCTGGTCGCCGCCCTGGCGCCCTGGTGGCCGGCCGCGGCGGGACTCGGGCTCGACCTCGTCGGGGTCGGACGGGGCGCGCTGTGGCTGGCCGGCGCAGCGGGCCGCGCCCTGGCGGCGACTACCCCCGCACCGCCGCTGGCCGCCCTCGTGGCCTGCACCCTGCTCGGGTGGGCGGCCCTGCGCCCAGGTTCCAGGGCGCGGTGGGCGGCCGCCGGGTGGCTGGCCACCATGGCCCTGGTCCCACTCTGGTGGTGGGTGCGGCCGCAGCCCCCATCCCCCGCCGTGACCCTGCTGCCGGTCAGCGACGGTCTGGCCGTGGTGGTGGACAGCGGCCGCGGCCGGGTCCTGATGGACGGCGGCAGATGGCCGCGGCAGACCAACCGACTGCTGGCCGACCACCACCTGGGTCGCCTGGACGTGGTGCTCGCCTCCCACGCCGACGAGGACCACATCGGCGCACTCGCCACGGTCCTCGAGGGTGCCCGTGCGCGGACGTTGGCATTCCCCGCCTGGATGGCGTCGGAGCCGGCCGTCGTGCCCCTCCTGCGAGCCGCCCGCCGTAGTGGCGCCACGGAGGTGGCGGTCGCCGCGGGATCGGTCATCGACGCGGGGGGGATGCGGGTCGAGGCTCTCTGGCCATCCCCTGGAGGGCGACCGACCGACGAGAACGAGCGCTCCCTGGTGGCGCGTCTCCGCTTGCCGGAAGGGATCGTCCTCCTGACCGCCGACATCGGCCGCCGGACCGAGCGCGCGCTGGGGGCACGGTCACGGCTGCGCTGCGACGTGCTGCTCGTGCCTCATCACGGCAGCCGCGAGTCCACCTCGCCGTCGCTGCTGGCCGCCGCCGAGCCCGACGTCGCACTCATCCCGGCCGGACCCGACAATCTCTACCATCACCCCCATCCCGAGGCGCTCGCCCGCCTGCAGGCGAGACGCATCCCACTCCGCTTCCCGGCGCGGGACGGCCTGTGCGGGGCCGTCTTCCGGGACCACCGTTGGATCCCGGTGCCGTAGGGTGGAGCGTTGCCGTGCCGGCGTCGATCGGACGGCTCCGCGTCCGCGGTCGGGACGTCCCGTCGGCCCCCACCGGTTGCAATCCTGAAACGACGGTCTACCCTCCCTGTGGTGATGGTTGGAGAGGCGCTCCGCGAGCTTCCGTCGCTTCTGGCGATCGTCGGCCCCACCGGCTCCGGCAAGACGCGCCTGGCGGTCGAGGTGGCCGAGGCCGTGGGCGGGGAGATCGTGTCGGCGGACGCGTTCGCGGTGTACCGCGGGCTCGACATCGGCACCGACAAACCGGGGCCCGAGCTCAGAGCCAGGGTTCCCCACCACCTGGTGGACGTGGCCGACCCCCGGGAGCGCTTCTCGGCCGGGCGCTTCGCCACTGACGCGGCCGACGCCATCACCGACATCCGCTCCCGTGGGTTGACGCCCATCGTGGCCGGCGGCACGCACTTCTGGGTCCGCGCCCTGCTGGTCGGGCTCTTCCCGTCTCCACCCCACGATCCCCAGCTGCGCGCTCGTCTGGCGGCCGACTGGCGGCGCGATCCCCAGGCCACCTTTCACCGGCTCGAGCACGTCGACCCCGTCGCCGCGGCGCGCATCGGGCCGGGCGATCGCCAGCGCATCCTGCGGGCGTTGGAGGTCTACGAGCTCACCGGCACACCCCTGTCCGAGCACTGGCGGCGGCACCGGCCGCGACCGCGGTATCGCTCCCTGCTGGTGGCGCCGGCGTTCTCCAGAAAGGAGCTCTATGTTAATATCGAGACGCGTGTCGACAGCATGTTCGCATCAGGTTTGGAGGAGGAGGTTCGCGCGCTCTTAGCCTCTGGCGTGCCACGTGACGCCCACGCGATGAAGGCCATCGGCTACGGCGAGGTGGCTCGCATGCTCGAGGGGCAGATCGATCGCGCGACGGCGATGGACCAGACCAAGATCGCCAGCAGACGACTCGCCAAACGACAGCTCACGTGGCTGCGCTCGCTGCGCGAAGGGAGGTTGCACTGGGTGCCACCGGCGGGGTCCGGCGGCACGGATGCAGCTCTCGTGTTGTGGAATGACTTTCTTCGGGAAGGTGGGGGGCGATGAACAAGCCGGGCAGCAGCACCATCAACATCCAGGATCCATTCTTCTATCAGCTCCGCAAGGAGGCTCGCACGGTCCACCTGCATCTGGTCAGCGGAAAACGCCTGACCGGCGTGCTGCGGCGCTTCGATCGCTACGCGGTCATCCTCGAAAAGGACGGCCACGAGCAGCTCGTGTACAAGCATGCGGTGGCCAGCATCGCGCCGGCGACGGGGTACACCGGCCCTGATGAGAACCACGCCTAGTCGTCCCCCGGGCCCTGCAGGAGAACGGGACCACGACCCACGATCTCCCGCGCGCGGTCAGCACATGGCGGTCCTCGGGATGGTGCTCGTCCTCGTCGTCCCCGGTCTCGTGCTCGCAGCGCCCCCGCCCGTCACGCTCCCGTCTCCCCTGGTGGGGCCCGGACACCCCCAGCCGGCGCGCTCCGAGGAACGGCGCCTCGCCAAGGCGTGGCGCGACCTCGAGGGCGGCCGGACCGATCGCGCGTCCAGGCGCATGGAGAAGGCCGGCACCGGCCCCTCGGCGCAGCTCCTGCGCCTCCAGATTCAGCTCGCGGAGGGCGGTGACCCCACGGTACAGCTCCAGCAGCTCGTCGCCGTCGCACCCGGCTATGCCGCCGCCTGGTGCACCCTGTCCGTCGCCGCAGAACAGGCGGGGAGGCGACAGATCGCCTACGACGCCGCGACCCTCGCCACACGGCTTTGGCCCGACTCCCCGTGGGCCGCCCGCGGCGCGCGCCTGAGGCGACAGTGGGTGGACGCGCCCCTGGAGCAGGCGCGCCGTTCTCTCGCCGACGGCGCCCCCCAACGCGCGCTCGAGGAGCTGCAATCGGCGCTCGCCCTGGAACCCGACGATCCAGACCTCATCCTCGTCCAGGCGCGGGCGCTGATGGTGACCGGCCGCCTGCAGGATGCGGAGGACCTTCTGGCTCCTCTGCTCGACAACCCGCCCGCGCTCATGCTGGCCGCGGAGGTGGCCGAGAAGGCCGGCCGCTTGCTGGTCGCCATGGAGCGCTATGAGCGGGTCCCCAGCGACACCGAGGGGCGAAACGAGGGCCTGGAGCGGGTGCGAATGCGGTGGCGGCTGTCCTCGCTGCCCCGCTATGCCCAGACCGCTCTGACCTCGCGGGACCTGACCCGCGCGCAGCTCGCAACGCTGCTGGTCAACCTGGCCCCCTCCCTCGAGACCATCCCGGGAGGACACGTGCCCCTCCTGTCCGACATCGTGGACACTCCGTGCCAGCGTGAGATCCTGGCCTCCGTCCGTCTCGGGCTCATCGACATCGACGAGCTCGAGCACCGCTTCGACCCGCAGCGGCCGGTGCGCCCCACGGAGGTCCGGGTCGCGGTGGACCGCCTGGCCTCCCTGCTGGGGGTCGACCCCCCCGGCTGGTGCGACTCCATGGTCGTGATAAGCTCACCGTGCACAGCGGTCGCCTCTCCGGTCACCGGGCAGATGGCTGCCGACGTGATCCTGGCAACGGTGCGCAGGGTGGGCCCATGAACGAACAGATGATCCAGCTGCTCTCCAAGGTGGAGATGTTCTCGGAGCTGGATGCCGACGAGCTGACGCGGGTTGCGGCCCTCGCCCAGGTGCGGTCCGCAGCCAAGGACACCGTGGTCTTCAACGCGGGCGACGAGGCCGACGCGGTCTTCGTGGTCGCGAGCGGCAAGGTCAAGGTCGTCACCACCTCCTCGGACGGCAAGGAGTTCATCCTCACGGTCCTGGGCGCCGGTCAGGTGTTCGGAGAGATGGCGCTCATCGAGTCGGCGCCGCGGTCGGCATCGGTGATCACCTTGACCGCGGTCGAGATGGTGATGATCAAGCGGGAGGAGTTCCAGCACCTGCTCAACACCGCCCCGAGCATCTCGCGCAAGCTGCTCATCATCCTCTCCCGGCGTCTGCGCCGCGCCAACTCCAAGATGGAGTCCCTGGCCTACATGGACGTGGCCGGGCGCCTCGCCCGCTATCTGCTGGACCTGGCCCGCGACCACGGCCAGCGCATGGGGCGCGGATGGATCGTCGTGCGGCGTCCGACCCACTCCGACATCGCCCACTCCATCGGCACCAGCCGCGAGACGGTGTCACGCCTCATCAACGAGTTCGAGGAAGGCTTCGGGCTGGTGAACAAGGGCAAGTTCACCTACATCCGGGAGAACCTCCTGGAGTAGCCGACAACCGCCGGGGGCCTCGCCGGTGGCCCCGGGATCCGCGCCCGGGGTGACGCCCGGGCAGCCGGTCCCTCCGTCCTGGGAGATTCAATGGCTGAACCTCTCCGCTTCTACAACACGCTCACCCGTCGCCAGGAACCCTTCGAGAGCCTGGAGCCGGGACGAGTCCGGATGTACACCTGCGGGCCCACGGTGTACGACTACGCCCACATCGGCAACTTCCGCACCTTCCTCTTCGAGGACGTGCTGCGCCGCACGCTGCGCCTGTTCGGCTACCAGGTGACCCAGGTCATGAACCTGACCGACGTGGACGATCGCACCATCGCCGGCGCCCACGCAGCCGGCGTCGCCCTCGGCGAGTACACCGCCCGGTACATCGACGCCTTCTTCGCCAACCTGGACGCACTGCGCATCCAGCGTGCGGAGCACTACCCCCGCGCCACGGAGTACATCCCCCGGATGGTGGACCTGATCCAGAGGCTGGAGGCCGCCGGCCACACCTACCGGTCGGACGGGTCCATCTACTACCGGATCGCGAGCTTCCCGGCCTACGGCCGGCTGTCGGGGGTGCGGCCCGAGGCCAACCTCCCCGGCGCCCGGGTCGACGTGGACGACTACGACAAGGAGGACGCCCGGGACTTCGTGCTCTGGAAGGCGCCGAGGGCGGACGAGCCGTCGTGGCAGACCGCCGTGGGCCCCGGCCGTCCGGGCTGGCACCTGGAGTGCTCGGCCATGTCCATGGAGCTCCTCGGGGAGACCTTCGACATCCACTGCGGCGGCGTGGACAACATCTTCCCCCACCACGAGAACGAGATCGCCCAGTCCGAGGGCGCGACCGGAAAGCCGTTCGTCCGCACCTGGCTGCACGCCGAGCACCTTCTCGTCGAGGGCGAGAAGATGGCCAAGCGCCTGGGGAACTTCTTCACCCTCCAGGACCTCCTGGATCGGGGCCACGATCCGGCGGTCATCCGCTACCTGCTCATCTCGGTGCCCTACCGCCAGAAGCTCAACTTCACCTTCGACGGGCTGCACGCCGCCGCCCAGGCCACCGACCGCATCGCCAACACCCTCCGCCGGCTCGACCACACTCCCCCCTCCCAGGCGCCGGCCGAGCCCGTGCAGGCGGCCATCCAGGAGTTCAGACGGGACTTTCGCGCCGCTCTCGGCGACGACCTCAACACCGCCCGTGCCCTGGCCGCTCTCCACACCCTCCTGCGACAGGTCAACATCGCGCTGGACGCCGACGGGATCGGCGCCGCGGCCCGTGCGTCCCTGACCGGTGCCCTGGCCGAGGCCGACTCGGTGCTGGACGTCTTCCCCGCCGTGGCCCCCACCACCGGCCGGGATGACGCCGACATCGAGCGTCTGGTCGCCGAACGGGCGGATGCGCGGAGCGCGCGCGACTTCGCCCGCGCCGACTCCATCCGGGACCAGCTGGCCGAGATGGGCGTCACCATCGAGGACACCCCCCACGGGACGGTCTGGCACCGCTAAGGGGCGAGAGATTCGGGAGCACCAGAGTGGGTGCCAGGCACCGCCGCCGATGAAGCGAAAGGGCTGCTCGATCCGTCTCCGGCGGTGCCTGGCACCCACTCTGACCACCCCGAAGCGACGCCTCGCGCAGGCCCCCGGCCCCGGCTGAGCGGATCGCTGTCGCTGTCGCTGTCGCTGTCGCTGTCGCCTGACAGGCTAGTGCACGAGCTCGGTGGGCGGAACCAGGTCCGCACCACGGCCGGCGAGCTTGGGCAGCTCCTTGGCCAGCACGCGGACGGTGACGGGAGCCAGGTGGCCGATGGCGATCACCTCGCCCTCCATCCGACAGCGGTAGACGGCCTCGTCGAGCTGTCTCCGGATGGCGCCCGCACTGCGCTGATTGTCCAGGAAGACCTTGCGCCGATTGGCGGGCACGCCCTGCGCCCGGGCTGCGTCCTCGGCCACCGTACGGGTGGTGGTCCGCGAGTCGATGAAGGCCAGGCCCCGCGCCTTCAGCTCCTGCATCACCCAGGTGGTGGCGCGGAGGTCGGCCGACGCCTTGGAGCCCATGTGGTTGTTGACCCCGACTACGTGCGGCACGTTGTTCAGGGCCGCCCGCACCGTGAGCCGGATGTCGTCCTCCGACATGGAGACCATGATCGCCCCGGGGCCGGGGTTGCTCTTCGGGTAGTCCTCCGGCTCCATGGGCAGGTGCAACCAGATCTCGTGTCCCGAGCGGTGCATCTCGGCGGCCACGTCTGAGGTATGGGGCAGGAACGGGAGGACCGCCACTCCCACCGCAGACGGGAGGGCGGCGGCGGCCGCCAGCAGGTCGGTACTCTGGCCGGCGTCGTCGAGCAGGACGGCGAGCCGGCCGCGGGCGCCGGCAGGTGGTTCGGGACGCGGCGTGGCCGTGGGTGGCGGCGGGCGGGTCGCGGTCGGCGCCGGCGTCGGGGGCCTCTCCTCACCCACGGCGCGGAGCTCGAGATCGAAGGCCTCCGGGCCCATGTCCACACGCAGGTAGGTGGACAGACCGATCCGGGTCGGCCCCTGACCAATTTCGCCCCCCCGGCGCCGAGCCTCCGCGATCACCGCATCGCGGAGGCTGTCCACCGCGTCGGCATCGTCGAGCCCGATCCGCCAGGAGCGGACGAACACCCCGTCGATCTTGCGGATGGGATCGTCAGCCTTGACGTCCTTCGGGCCCGCCCCCGCGGCGGCGGCCAGCGCGCGCAGCCGATCGGCGAAGTCGGCGGCGCCCCGGGGTCCGGTACCTGGACGACCGACCAACAACCACAGCACCACTCCCACGGTGAGGGCCGCCAGAGCGAGCAGAGCGAGCAGGTAGCCGTCCGACAGCTTGCGGGACTGCCGCCCTTTGCGCCTGGAAGACCGTCCGGGCATGGCTCAGGCTGCCTGTCGCTCGGCGCCCGACTGCCTCTCGCGGAGAATCTCCAGGGCCCGATCGAGCGTGGGATCCTGGCCCTCGGAGCCGGGCTCCACCACCTCGTCGGGCTCGATGCCCTCCCCGTCGATCACCTCGCCGTCGGCTCGCAACCACTCACCGACCGGGATCCACAGGTTGACGTCGCCGTCCCGGATCATGCGCATGTGGGGAGCATGGCCCGCGGTCTTGGCGCCCACGACCTCGGCGCCTGCCCGCTGCAATGCGGCGACCAGGATCTCGCCCACACCCTCGGTGTCGGCGCCCACCAGCACCACCGGTCGGGCGCCCGCCACCACCGGAGCGGTCGCGGCAAAGGTCTGCGAGCCGGCCCTGTTGCCCTTCCAGCCGCCCAGCAGACCCTTGGCCACGAAGAGATCCGCGGTCTTGATCGCCTCCTCCTCGAGGCCCCATCCCAGCTCCCGGGCGTCCACGACCAGGGGCCGCGCCGAGGCCAGCAGCGGCCGGAGCTGGGCCACCGATCCGCCTGGCAGGGCCAGGATGTGCAGCACGTCGACGCCGTCCCGCTGCTCGACGTCTGCGACCCGCGGGGACCACGGCCCGGGCTCCAGGTCCACCTGACGCCGCTCCTCCACGTCGCGGTCGAGCACCGTCAGGTGCACGCCCTCGCCGCTCGTCGCCTTCTCCTTGAGCTCCAGGCGGAGCTGCCACAGGGGCCGGCCGCGGGTGTACAGCCCGTCCACCTGCTCGATCACCTCGCCCCGCTTCAGGCCCGCGGTGTCCGCCGGCGAGGCGGCCAGAACCTGGCGCACCGCGGCCGAGCCGAGGCGCATGCTGAGCACGATCCCGAAGGGCGGTGGCTCCTTTACCAGCGCCTCGTAGGCGTCCACCTCGTCAGCGGGCAGGACCGCGGCGGCCCGGTCCACCGACTCGACGATGCCTGCGTCCAGGGCCAGCGCCAGGGCCTTGGTGTCGATGGGATCCACGTAGTCGGTGCGGACCAGGTGCACGACCTCGGCCAGGTTCCCGAGGGCTCGATAGAGCTCGTTCTTGGTCTCCCGGCTGGAAAAGACCATGCCGGTAAAGAGCATCACGGTCATCAGCGAGACGCCGACGAACGCGAGTCGGGTCCTCGTCATTCAACCTCCTCGAGCTGCAGCCAGCGTCGCGGATCGTGGGGCTTTTCGGCGACGCGGATCTCGAAGTACAGGTTCCCGTCCTCGGCGGGGGGAGCAGCCAGGCCGAGACGCGACCCCATGCTCACGCGCTGGCCGACGCGCACGTGAATTGTAGCAAGCCCGGCCACCAGGGAGTACACGCCGCGCCCGTGATCGACCACCACCATGTTGCCGTACCCCTTGAAGTGGCGAGCGAAGGCCACCACGCCCGGGAACACCGCCTTCACCGGAGCTCCGCTGCCCACGTCCAGACGCAGCCCGTTGCACACCGTGTAGGTCGCGTACTTGGGAAGGTAGTGACGGCCGAAGCCGCGCACCACCCGGGCCTGTGCCGGCCACGGCAGCGCCCCCCGGTAGCGCCGGATATCGTCGCTGCCGGTGAACCGTTCGCGCTCGGCCAGCACGCCCATGAGGCGCTCCAACCCGGCGGCGCGTTCGCGGAGATCGGCGAGCTCCTGATCCGCCGCGTTCCGGCTGCGCGTCAGCGTCGCCAGGCGGGCGTCCACCCGGCGGCGGGTCCGTTCGAGCTCCTGCCTTCGCCGGGCGAGCTCCCCGGCCTCGCGCTTCACCTCCTCGAGGATCTGGCTGAGCGCGGCGAGACGGGTCGCGTGCTCCACCCGGAGCTCGCTGTACTCCTGGAGCAACCGTGCCTGGCCCGCTGTCAGCACGGCCACGGTGGTGACCGCCCGTTCCAGGTCGCCGTGTCCGGCCGCGTCGAACATGAGCTGCAGGGGGCCAGGCCGTCCCAGGAGCTCCACCATCTCCAGGTGGCGCTTCAGCACCTCGCGTCGCGAAGCGAGGGAGGCGGCCAGGCGATCCACCTCGCTGCGGATCCTTTCGAGCTCTTCCTTGGCGCCGACCAACACCAGCTCGTTCTCGTGCACCCGCGCCTCGGCGAGCTCCCGTTCCGCTGCGAGCCGCTCCCGCTCGCGCCCGACGTCGGCGCTGGCCGCCGTCAGCGCGGCGAGACGGCTCTCGAGCTCGGTGATGCGGGACCGCACGCTCTCCAGCTGGACCGCCGGCGGGTTGTTCGCGGCCACGGCCAGCGGCCACGCCAGCGCCAGGGCCGCCACGAGTCGGCGGGTCGTCACCGTGCCCATCATCTGCAGCCATTGTACGGCGGCGAAGGTGCGCGCGGATTCACACGAGACGGTGCCAGGCGGCCTTTCACTTTGGCTAGGCAAGAGACGATGCCAGGCAGCATTCGAATCAAGCGATGTGCGTGCTATCGAATCGAGACGGGGTGCGTGGCACCGGCTCTGAGGTCGCAACGTGCGTCGACGGGGTGCCTGGGCCCCACACACGTGTTGGCACGCGCGTCGCCGAGTGGTCCCCTCAGGAGGCGATTGCCTCCACCTCGCCGAAGAGATCGAGGAGCTGCTGCACGCGCACGCTGGAGTCGGCGCCGGCCGGGTAGCGGCAGGTCATGTAGAGGATGCGCTGGGCCCCGGGATCCAGAGCGACCACCACGGTCTCCTCCATCTCCTTGTCCCCGGCCCGATAGCGACCCCGCGAGTAGAACGCTGAGCCCAGGGGCGTCACCAGCTCCTGACCGCCCTTGTACGCACCGCCCGGCTGCTCCTCGATATGGCGCCGGTGGGCCTTCACGGCCGCCACCAGGTTGACCTCCCCCTTGGGGCCGAGGCTGAAGACCACGTCCCCCTCCACGGCCGGATCGCTGGGGGCGAGCTCCAGGGTGTCGCCCTGGTTCTTCACCACCTTGAAGTCCGCGGGCACGCTCGCGAGACGGATGCCGAGATCCTGGTTGGTCACCCCCTGGGGAGGGGGCGGGGTGGGCGTCGCCGGCGCCTGCGACCCGCCGCAGCCGGCGAGGACGAGGAGTGACAGGAACGGAATCGAGCGCAGCATGATCGGTCTCATCGCGGCCTCCCCGAGTGGTCCCGTCGCATCATACCGGTGCCCGCTCCTCATGGCACACCCTTGTTCTGTCATGGTGAGCGAGGAGCTCGCCGTCCGCGGCGAGCGACGGGTCGAACCATCCCCCGAAGGCCCGAGGGACGCCTCCCAGCCACGACTCTGGCGCTCTCGGGGGATTCTTCGACTCGCTCCGGGGGACCGACCCTCGCTCAGAATGACAGGCAACTTGGACGTCCCACTGTCTCCGCGCGGTCCCGTGTCATGCCATGCGGCACCGCCCCGAAGGGGCGTAGAAATGCTCCTGATGACATACACGTGCGGGACCGCCCGCGACCGCGTCCGACGGAACGCCCTCGTGCGCGTTCTGTCATGCCATGTGCTTCTCCCGTGCCGTGGGGCACGGGCGGGTTGCCAGGATCGGCTACGG
The DNA here is from genome assembly GCA_963844865.1 of uncultured Holophagae bacterium. Classification (GTDB taxonomy): domain Bacteria; phylum Acidobacteriota; class Thermoanaerobaculia; order Thermoanaerobaculales; family Sulfomarinibacteraceae; genus CAWJPY01. The sequence goes on along the minus strand of CAWJPY010000032.1, from coordinate 24,169 downwards.
AGCGGGCAGTGGGATGGCGAGCGCCTCTCTGAGGTCGATGTCGTGGTCCGTGGCGCAGTGCATGCACCGCGCCCTCACGTTGGAGCCGTCGGACCGGAAGTCCAGATCGCGCTGGCCGCACACCCCGCACATGAAGACCCGGGCGAAGCACCAGTCCATGATCACGTCCTTGAAGAACGACGACTCCTTGTCGAGCTGCCACGTGGCCTGCTTGTTGGAGCCGCTGGGGGTCGGCACCGCCGAGTGGAAGCTGAGCTGCAACCGGACCCGGCTCTTCTTCTGGACCAGCCCGCCGCCCACGGTGACGTCGGAAACGATCTCGTAGGGGATCGAGAAGAAGCCCTCCTTGAGGCTTGCGATGAGCCGGCGCGAGGTCATGAGGATCGGCCCCTCCTCGGCGGTCAGGCGCAGGAAGGGCACCTCGTCCCGCATCACGACACTGCCGAATCCCTCCAGGGCCTCACCGGCAAGCGGATGCTTCTCCAGGTACTGCTTCGCCTTCTGCGCCCACTCCTCGCGCGACTGGAGCGCCTTCGACAACGCCTCCTCGAGGTGCTGCTCCTTCTGCATGCTCTGCACCTGCTCGCGCTCGAACTTGGAGAACACCAGGCCGCAGCGGGCGCACTCGACCGCCTCGGGGGCCTGCACGAAACCGCAGCTGGGGCAGGTCTCGGTGGTGATCACCTGCTTTTCCGACGCGGTCGGGACCTCCTTGGTGGGACGAATCTGGAGGAGTGCACCGGCCTCCCCGAGGGCGCCCACCACCACGCGGGCGGTGGACTGGTCGAGGCTCTTGAAGATGGGCTCCCTCGAGCGCGTCGATGGCACCTGGAAGTCACCAGCCTCCTTCCCGGTGAGCCGTTCCATGGCGTTGGCGTACCGCCTCCGGCCCGCGGACGAGCCGTCCTTGAGGCCCAGGAGCAGAATATCGAACGACTGCACGGAACTCATGGCCACTCCCTGCACAACGGGGCGAGGCATGGCCCGCCCCAACGCTTCGCGATGTTCTCTCACCACCAAGTCTACCCCCATCCCCCCGACAGATCGAACGATCAGACCGCTCCGGGTCAGCCGGAGGCAGTGTCGGGCACCCTCGGCGTTGGGTAGGTCAGAGACGGTGCCAGGCACCCTCGGCGTTGGGTAGGTCAGAGACGGTGCCAGGCACCCTATCGCATGAAGAGATCTACGTACTATCGAGTCAAGACGGGGTGCCTGGCACCGGCTTTGGCGTCGCATCGTGCGTCCACGGGGTGCCTGGCACCGGCTTTGGCGTCGCATCGTGCGTCCACGGGGTGCCTGGCACCGGCTTTGACGTCGCATCGTGCGTCGACGGGGTGTCCGGGATCGGCTCCGGCCTCCCCATCGGGCATGCCCGCGACGGCCGGGAGCGCGAGCTGCAACGCGATAGAAAAGGGGCGCGCCCGTGGGCGCGCCCCTGAATGCTCGATCCGCTGCTGCGAAGGATCAGTAGCCCGCAGGCGGGTTCTTGAACTCGTGGATGGCCTTCTTGTTGTGGAGCTCCTTGGTGAAGTCCACCTTCTTGGCATGGTCCTCGCCGGTGTGGCACCCGTTGCAGGTCTGCTGGTCGGGGATCACCAGACCGTTCGCGATGGCCGTTTCCTTGTCCTTCATGATGCTCATCTTGAGGTAGTGGGAGCCCGGTCCGTGGCAGGCTTCACACTGCACGCCGGGATACTCCTCACTGGAATCCGTGGCATGGCACTTGAGGCAGCTCGAGTCGAACGTCCGCTCGGTGGAGTTCTTGGCCGCCTCGGTCGCCTTCGCGTGCACGGTCTGCTCCCACGAGGTGTACTCCACCTTGTGGCACATCTTGCACTTGGCGGCGCCCACGTAGGTGTGGTCCTGGGCCGGAACGGACAATGCACTCAGCATCATCGCCGCGAACCCAAGCACACACAGGATAGTAGCCTTCTTCATTGCGTACTCCTCCTTTTCAGTCGACCGCACACGTCATTATCGTTGGTCACCCTAGCATCGTTCGCGTCGACGTTGCAAGAAAGACCGAAACCTCGAGCCATCCCCCTCAGTGTGCACGATCACTCGCACACCACCATCGGGGAATCACCGATGCCCCCTCCGGTCAGCTCCCGGTCGTCGCCTCCCCGCCCGCACGCATGGCGTCGGGCTCGGCAACGCCCTCGGGCTGCGAGAGATGCTCCACGATGATCAGCATGAGATCGTCGGCCAGCGGCCCGCCGCCGGTGTGGCGGTCCAGCGCGGCCAGGATCACGGTGCTCAGCTCGGCGCCGTTCAGGTTCGCACCCTCGGCGAGGACCGCCATCAGTCGATCGTAGCCGAACGGCTCGCCCGCCGCGTCCGCGGCCTCCACGAGACCGTCCGAGTACAGCACCAGGAGGCTGGAAGGGGGGAGCCGGATCTCGGTCTGGCGGGGCACGGAGAGTCGATTGCCGAGGGGCAGGGAGCCCAGCAACAGCTCCCGGACCGAGCCGTCGCTGAGCAGGTAGGGGGGAGGATGGCCGGCGTTGGTGAGGCGGGCCCGCTCGGCCCCCGGCTCCAGCTCCAGCACGGCCAGGGTGACCATGGTCGGTTCGCGACCCTGCCCCACCAGGAGGTGGTTGAGCCGCCGCACCAGGTCCGCACCCTCATACCCTTCGTGCACCAACGCCGCCACGGAGGACTTCAGGCCGGCCATGAGGAGGCCGGTGTGCAGGCCATGCCCCGCCACATCCCCGACCACCAGCGCGAGGCGATTCTCCGCCAGCGGGAAGAGATCGAAGTAGTCGCCGCCCACGGCCTGCGCCGGCCGGAACGTCGCGTGCACGGTGAGGGGACCGTGCTGGAGATGCCGCGCCGGGAGCAGGCTCTCCTGGATCTCCCGGGCCAGCTCGAGCTCGCGGGCGAGGCGCTCTTTCTCGGCCACCGCCGCCAGCATGCCCTGCACCGACTGCGTCATGCTGTTGAACGAGATGGCGAGGTCACCGAGCTGGTCGCGACGTTTGACCGCGATGCGATGGTCGAGATCACCGTGCTCCACCGCGCGGGCGCCCCGCGACAGCCTGGCGGTGGAGCGGGTGATGGAGACGATCATGAGCGCCGCCATGAGGAACGCGATCCCGTACAGGATCACGAAGAACACGCCGAGACCGAGCACCGCACCCCGCAGCTCGCTGCCGAGCTCGTACCGGGACAGCGTGAAGTCCTGCCACACGTTGGCGGGGGACGTGCGCAACAGGGACACCGGACCGGTCTTGGGAGCGGCCTGTCCCGTCGCGAGGTCCAGCACATCCCGCGGCATCCGGAACCACACGACGAAGGGCCAGTTGAAGGCGCCTCCGGCGCTGTCCGGCCATGCCTCCCACAGCCCGTCCAGGCCGGCCGTGCCCGGATGAATCTCCAGCCGGTAGCCGTGTTCGTCGCGGTTGAGGGTCGCGTTCATGCCGGGCTCGTCCCCGGCGTCCCCCCCCGGCTCCCCGAAATTGGTGAAGGCGACCTGGAACCACTCGTCGCCGCTGATCGCGTGGGCCGTGGCGCCATCCAGGGGGACCAGGGCGGCCACCCACCTCGCCCCGTCCCCGGACACGGCATCGCCCAGCCAATAGGCGGCCCCGCCTGACCGGACGATCACCTCCTCGATGCTGGGGTCCACCCAGGATGGCGCGGGCAGGTCCTCGGCCCCGGGACCGCGACGCACCCCGGCGCCCAGGTCCGCCATCCACAGGACCCTGGGAAAGCCCGCCACCTGCTCTCCCTCGAGATCGCTCAGCTCTGCCAGCGCCGCGGCCCTCCCCTGGGAGTCGGCGACCTCCAGCACCCGCTCCGCCCGGGCGCGAACCTGAGCCATGCGGACCAGCATCAGGTCCCCGTAGCGCACCGACGTGTACTGCCCCATGAACATGTACAGGATGAGCCCGGCGAAGGCGCCACAGAACAGGAACGGCGTCACGCCCAGGAGCAGGTAGGAGATGAACAGCCGGACCCCGACCCGGTAGGTCAGCCAGCGCCAGATCTTCCACGCCCCGACCGCCAGCGTGATGAGCGCCCACAGCCACAGGAGAGCGGCCACCACGGGCGTCAGCCCGGCGCCCCTCGAGGTGGCGCTGGAGATGATGTAGCCGCCGAGCAGGACAGCCCCCGCCAGCAGCCAGCGCGATGTGCGCTTCCTCATGGCTCCGATCCGTCGCCATCCACGTCGCCGATGGGAGCGAACAGCCAGGCGTCGGCGCCGGCCACGGCGCCCTCCGGCTCGTGGCACCGCCGGCAGCGGGCCTCGTACACGTCGGCGGCCCCGACCACGACCCGCTCGGTGGACTCGGTGAGCCGCTGGGTGTAGGCGGCCGGAGCGCCGCAGCGGGCACAGATGGCGTTGATCTTGTGGACCCGCTCGGCGATGGCCAGCAGCTCCGGCATGGGCCCGAAGGGAACGCCTCGATAGTCCATGTCGAGGCCCGCGACGATCACGCGCTTGCCCAGGTTGGCCAGATGGGCGCACACCGCGGGCAGGTGGTCGTCGAAGAACTGCCCCTCGTCGATGCCGACCACCTCGGTCCGGGGGTCCAGCCGCGCAGGGATCTCATCCGCCCGCTCCACGACCTCGCACGGAATCCGCCACTGGGAGTGGGACACCACGTCCCCCGCGGCGTAGCGGTCGTCGAGGGCCGCCTTGAACACCTGCACCCGCTGCCGGGCGATGGCCGCCCGTCGCAGGAGGCGGATCAGCTCCTCGGACTTGCCGGAGAACATCGGTCCCGTTACCACCTCGATCCAGCCACTTCCAGGTCGCAGAAAGCTCATGACCGGGTCAGCTTAACTCAGCTCGGTACTCAATACGCGCGTCGAGCCGTCCGGTTTTGGTCCATCGCCGCACCTCCGCGACCGCTCGCCCGCTCTCGCCACCCACCCGCAACGCGCCGAGGCCGGACCCGGGGGCGGAGGAGGCGGCACGATCCACTCGAGCCGCGCTCCCCGGCAGGACGTGGGAGAATGCGCCACAGCATGGCGTCGGCATGGGGTTCGCGGGACCGTCTCCCCCACCCCGACCCCGCCATCTGGAACCGGCGGACCGGCTCAGACGAGGGTAGGAACAGACCATGGCTCACAAGACCTACGAGGAGTTCGAAAAGGAGCGCGTCGAGCTCAACGAGCTCGTGCTCGCCGACGCCACTCTCGAGACCAAGCGCTTCTTCAGCCTGGACTCCCAGGTGTACCGGGAGGGGGCGCTGCCTGCCCGAACCAAGGAGATGCTCGGCCTGGTGGCCTCCCTGGTGCTGCGTTGCGACGACTGTGTGCTCTACCACCTCGGCCGCTGTCACGAGCTGGGGGTGGAGGACGCCGAGGTCCAAGAGGCACTCGGTGTGGGCCTCGTCGTGGGGGGGTCCATCGTCATCCCCCACCTGCGACGGGCCCAGCGCGCATGGCGCGAGCTCAACTCCTGACTCCCGGTTCGTCGTCACCGGCCGCGCGGCGAGCTCCCAATGACATACCTTTCTCCTGTCACCCTGAGCGAGCGGCCCTGGACCGCGAGTCGAAGGGTCCCCCGATGCCTCCGGTGTGGCGAGCCAAAGGCGCGGATCTGATTCTCTCGGGGGATTCTTCGACTCGCTCCGGCGGACCTCCGCTCGCTCAGAATGACAGGCAACTTGGACGTCCCCCTGTCTCCGCGCGGCCCCGTGTCATTCCATGTGACACCGCGCGGAACGGGCGTGGGGATGCTCCTGATGACACAGCAACCTCAAGGTGGAGCCCGGGTCCGCGCCCGAGTCCGCGGCAGCGCCCCTACTTGTTGAGGATGTGGATCGCACGTCCGAGTGCGTTCTCGACGGCCTCCTGCACCGCCTCGGACATGGTGGGATGGGGATGGATGGTGTACCCCACGTCCTCCAGGAACGCCCCCATCTCCAGGGCCAGGGTGGCCTCGCCCATGAGCTCTGAGACACCCCGCCCCACCGCGGTCAGCCCCAGCAGCTGCTTTGATGATGCGTCCGCCACCGCCTTGATGAAGCCGTCGGTGGAGGCCAGGGACATGGCCCGCCCGGAGGCCGAGAAGGGGAACGTGCCGGTGGTGACCTCGTACCCCTGCCGTCGCGCCTCGTCCTCGGTCAGGCCGGTCCACGCGACCTCGGGGTCCGTGTAGATCACCGCCGGGATGGCGACGTTGTCGAACGCGGCGGGCTCACCCGCGATGACCTCGGCGGCCACCTTGGCCTCCTGGTACGCCTTGTGGGCCAGGAGCATGCCCCCGGCCACGTCGCCGATGGCGTAGATCCCGGGCACCGAGGTCTCCTGACGGTCGTTGACCGTGATGAACCCCTTGTCGTCCGTCGCGACGCCCACGTCCTCGAGGCCCAGGTCCTCCGAGTTGGGCACCCTGCCGACGCTGACCATGACCACGTCGGCGTCCAGCTCCAGAGCCTCGTCCGGGCCCGAAGCGTGCACCTTGCCGTCGGCGAAGCGCTCGGCCCGGTGCTCCAGATAGAGGTCCACGCCCATCTTCTTCAGCCGGCGCCCGAGGACCTTGGCCACGTCCCGATCCAGGCCGGGGAGGAGCTCGGGCAGGAACTCCACGATGGACACGTCGGAGCCGAGCTTGGCGTAGACGCTCCCGAGCTCGAGGCCGATGTACCCGGCGCCGATGACCACCAGCCGCCCGGGTACCTCCTGCAGGGACAGGGCCTCGGACGAGCCGATCACCCGCTCGCCGTCGAAGGGGAAGCCATCCAGCTCCATGGGGCGTGAGCCGGTGGCGATGATGGCGTTCGCGAACTCGATCTCCACCCGCTCGTCGGCGCCCTCCACCGCCAGCGTGCGGTCCGAGAGCAGCGTGGCGCGGCCCCGCACCACGTCGACGCCGGTCTTGTCGCACAGGAACTTCACGCCGCTGGTGAGTCGCTCGACGATCCCGTCCTTCCAGGAGACCATCTGTGGGAGGTCCACCGACAGCCCGTCCACGTGGAGCCCGAGCTTGTCCCCCTCGCGGATCTCCGCGGCCAGGTCGGCGGCGTGGATGAGGGCCTTGGACGGGATGCAGCCCACGTTGAGGCACACCCCGCCGAGGCGCTCGTTCTTCTCCACCAGGATGACGTCCTTGCCGAGCTGGCCGGCCCTGAGGGCGGCCGCGTAGCCGCCGGGGCCGGCGCCGATCACCACCACGTCGCAACCACGGGACACTGAACCGACAACCATCACAGCCTCACCATCAGCAGGCCCGGCGCGGACACCAACCGCACCAGGTCAGTCGCGAACCGCGCCGCGTCGGCGCCGTCGATCCACCGGTGATCGAAGGAAACACTGAGGTACATCATCTTGCGGATCACGATCTGGCCGTCCACCACCACGGGCCGCTCCTTGATGGCATGCAGTCCGACGATGGCCAGCTGGGGCTGGTGGATGATGGGGGTCGCGAAGACCCCGCCCAGCGGACCGATGTTGGTGATGGTGCAGGTGCCACCCCGCAGCTCCTCCAGGGAGAGCTCCCGGGAGCGGGCGCGGGAGGCGAGATCTGCAACCTCCCGGGCGATGGTGAGCATGTCCTTGCGATCGGCGTTCCGCAGCACCGGCACGATCAACCCCTCGGGCGTGTCCACCGCGATGCCGATGTTGTAGAAGCGCTTGATCAGGATCTCACCGGCCTCCTCGTCCACCTCGGCGTTGAACATCGGGTACTGCTTGAGCACCGCCACCAGCGCCTTGATGAAGAACGGCAGCAGGGTGAAGCGCACGTCGCTGTCGTCGGCGAGCGCCTCCTTGATGCGCGCGTGCTCGGCGAGCAGGTCCGTGACGTCCGCCTCGTCCACATGCGTGACGTGGGCGGCGGTGTGGGCGGAGGTGGCCATGGAGGATGCGATCACCTTGCGCAGGTGGGAGATGGGAACGCGCTCCACCTCTCCCTGCTCGGTGACGGACACGTCGCCCCGTGGCGCAGCCGTGCGGACGGCGGCCTCGGGAGCGGGCTGCTCGGCGAGGCCGCTCGCCGCCCGATCCACGTCCGCGTCCGTGATCCGTCCCCCGGGACCGGTCCCCCGGACCCGCTCCAGATCGACGCCACGCTTGCGGGCCAAGGCGCGGGTGCGGGGGGTGGCCAGGGGGCGCCGGGGGGGGCCGCCCTCCCGACGCGTCGGTGCCGCGGCCACCCGAACCTCGGCGGCCTCCTGCGCCGGCCGGCCGCTGACGGGTGCCGCCGTCCCCTCACCGGCGGCCGCCTCCGCCTTCTCGCCCGCTTCGCCGATGGTCAGGAGGGGATCACCAACCTCGATGGCGGCGTCCTCGGCCACGTGCAGCGTGAGCACGACACCGGCCCTGGGGGAGGGCAGATCCACCACGGCCTTGTCGGTCTCCACCTTGAGGAGGGGCTGGTCCTCGGCCACGGTGTCGCCCACGGCCACCAGCCACTCCACCACCCTCCCCTCGTGAATGCCTTCCCCGACATCGGGGAACGTGAACACGAACGCCATGTCCTCCCCTTTCGCCTCTGGTCCCGACTCAGAACTCGAGGGTCCTGCGCACCGCCGCCAGCACCCGCTCCCGGTTGGGGAGATAGAGCTGCTCGCTGCGCGCGAGCGGGAACACCACGTCGAAGCCGGTGACCCGCGCCACCGGCGCTGAGAGCTGGAGCAGCGCGTGCTCGTTGATGAGGGCCGCGATCTCGGCGCCGAACCCCCCCGTCCGCGGCGCCTCGTGGACCACCACTGCCCGCCCCGTCTTCACCACGCTGGCGATCATGGTGTCCCGATCCAGGGGGTTGAGGGTCCGCAGGTCGACGACCTCGGCCGAGACCCCGCCGCCCTCCAGGGCCTGGGCGGCATCCAGGCACACCCTGGTCATGGCGCCCCAGGCGATGAGGGTGACGTCATCGCCCTCGCGGGCCACCGCGGCCGATCCCAGGGGCACGGTGTACTCGCCGCTGGGGACCTGGTCCCGGAAGGCGCGGTAGATCCGCTTCGGCTCCATGAACAGCACCGGGTCCTCGTCACGGATGGCCGCGATCAGGAGACCCTTGGCGTCGTAGGGGTTGGACGGCACCACCACCTTGATGCCGGGGCTGTGGATGAACAGGCTCTCGTAGCTCTCGGAGTGGTGCTCGGGCGGGTGGATGCCGCCCCCGTACGGCATGCGCACCACCATGGGCACGTGCAGCCGGCCGCGGGTGCGGTTGCGGAGGCGCCCGGCGTGGGCGAACATCTGGTTGAGGGCCGGGTAGACGAAGCCCATGAACTGGATCTCGGCCACCGGCCGCAGACCGGTGGCGGCCAGGCCGATGGACATGCCCACGATGGCGCTCTCGGCGAGCGGGGTGTCGATCACCCGGTCCGGGCCGAAGCGCTCCAGCAGGCCGTCGGTGGCCCGGAACACGCCGCCGTCCGTGCCCACGTCCTCCCCGAGGACGAGCACCGCCGGGTCCCGCTCCATCTCGGCGGCCATGGCGTCCCGCACGGCCTGGGCCAGGGTGAGCCGCTCGGTCGTGGCATCGGGCACCGCGCGCAACCTGCGCTCCTCCGACGAGGCGGGCCGCGCGCTCACGACTGCACCTCCTCGAGCAGCTCGTCCCGCTGCTCGGCGAGATGCCGGGGGAGCTCGGCGTACATGGACGTGAAGATGTCGGACGGCTCGGGGGCCGGCATGGTCTCGAGGGCCGCCACCTGGGCGTCGACCCACTTGCGCACCTCCTCCGCCAGCACCTCCTCCTGCTGCTCGTCCCACAGGCCGCGGCCCTCCAGGTAGCGGCGCAGTCTGGCGATGGGGTCCCTGGCCTGCCAGCGCTCCACCTCCTGCTCGTCCCGGTACCGGCTCGCGTTGTCGGCCGTGGTGTGGTCGCCCATGCGGTAGGTCACCGCCTCGATCAAGGTGGGCCCTTCCCCCCGCCGGGCCCGCGCGACGGCCTCGCTGACCGCCACATACACCGCGAGCACGTCGTTCCCGTCCACCTGGAGCCCCGGCAACCCGTAGGCATGGGCCTTCTGGGCCAGCGTCGGAGTCGCGGTCTGGCGCTCCAGGGGCACCGAGATGGCCCAGTGATTGTTCTGGATCACGTACACCGCCCGCACCTTGAACACCGCCGCGCAGTTGAGGGCCTCGTGGAAGTCCCCCTCCGACGTGGAGCCGTCGCCCCCGAACACCACCGCCACCGCATCGTCACCCTGCAGCTTCAGGGACAGCCCGACGCCGGTTCCATGCTGCCACTGGCTACCGACCGGCACCGAGACCGGGAAGCAGCGCACGCCCTCGGGAAAGCAGGAGCCCCGTTCGTCGCCGGCCCAGTACGCGTACAGCAGGTGCGCCGGCACCCCGTGCAGGAGCATGGTGCCGTGCTCGCGGAAGGCGGGGATCAACCAGTCACTGCGATCCATGGCCAGAGCCACCCCCGCCTGGACCGCCTCCTGCCCGAGGATGGGCGCCCACGTCCCCATGCGGCCCTGCCGTTGGAGCTTCAGCGCCTTGTCGTCGAAGGCGCGCATGCGGATCATGTCCCGCAGCAGCGCGCGCAGGGTCTCGTCGTCCAGGGCGGGCGCGAGCTCCGCGTCGACCTCGCCGTCCTCTCCCAGGATGTCCAGACGTTCAGTGATCGCTTCGTAGACACGCGTTCGCGGCATGTACCTCTCCTACCACTCCCCGGGCCCGAGTCACCCCGTGACAACATGCCCCCCAAGATCGTTATTTCTGGCGAAATACAGCTCAGCCCCCGATTCCCGCGTCCCCACCCCCGCCCGCGTCCGCGTCCGAATCCGCGGCAGGGTCAGAGCGGGTGCCAGGCACCCTCTCTGGTGCTCCCGGAGCGAGAGATACAGCCACCTGCGGCTCCTCGCCGCGACCGGAGTCGTCACCCCCTCCGCGGCGAACACCGCCCTCGAGCGTTTCGATCGCGTGCGCGCCATGACCTGGCGTCCTCTCCACCCGAGGCCGTGACCATCGCTGCGATCCGAGGGGGCCGGCACGATCCCCTCGCCTCTCACCCTCAGGCGCCAATCCCTTACGCCCTTACTCCCTTACGCCCTTACGCCCTTACGCCCTTACGCCTGACCTCGTACCAGATACTAGGAGCCGAGGGCCTCGTCAGGGACGGGCGCCCAGCGCTCCTCGGCGTACGGCTCGAGGAAGCGCTCGGGAAGGTCGGGGAGCGGACGGCGGTCGGGCTCGCGATCGAGGGCCGTCGCCAGGGCCGCCGCCACGGAACGACCCACCGCTCGCCAGTCGGCGTTCGGAACCGCCGGAGCGAGGTGGGCCGCCACCCGCTCGCCAGCGACGGCGAAGGCCCGCGCGTAGAGCTCGGTGTCGACCCCGAGGAGTACGGCGGCGTGGATGAGCACCCCGCCGCTGCGCCGGGTCTGGGCACAGCCCACCGCCTTGCGGCCATCCACCAGCAGGGTGTCGGCGAGCTGGTCCTCGAAGCAGATGGGAGAGCGCACCCGGGAGGCGTGGCGCTCCTCCTGCGGACGGCGCACCGAGCCGCCAAGGGACCGCAACGCGGGCGCGACGACGTCCAGGAAGATGCGGTAGAGCCCGACCACGCTGGCCGCCCAGGGGTGGTTGCGGGGCAGCGCCAGTGACACCGCCAGGTCGCCGTGGTGGGCGACGCCGGTGCCGCCGGTGAGGCGACGCAGCACCGGCACCCCGTGGGCACGGCACCAACCGAGATCCACGTCGTCGGCCTTCTGCGAGTAGCCGAGCACCACTACCGGGCGCGGCCACGAGTACAGGACGAGGCCGCAGGAACCGTCGCCGGCCCGCTCCAGCAACCAACGCTCGAACGCCAGGTCGGCGCTCGGCCGTCCCCGGCCGCCCTCGTACACCGCCAGCGCGGACCCCCCGCGTCTCATAGCTCCGTCATCCCAGGATCGAAGGGTCCAGCAGCTCGTCGATGTCCATGCGGCGGAGGGGCCAGCCCTCGGGGAGGAGCGACCGGAACCAGGCCGATTCGAACCACTCGGCATCGCCGTCATAGGTGGGCACGACCACCCTCGGGAAGCGCTCCAGGATCTCGCGGTCCGAACGCGCGCGCACCTTCTCCAGATCACGGCGCCGCTCCTCGGTCCTGTCCAGGCCGGCGAAGAAGCCGTCGGCCGCCTGGAGCTGCATCACCAGGTGCCCCTCGTCGAGGACCGGCCGCCCTGCCCGGCGGCCCAGCACGAGGCGGGCGAGGAGGTGGCGGAGCACCTTGCCAGGCCCTCCGTCCTGCAGGCGGCGCCGCCAGCGCTCCTTCCGCGACACCGGGGCCGGCTGGCCGCCGAAGGGATCGGCCAGGGCCGCCGCCAGGTCGTGCCCGGCCCCGGCGAAGGCCACCAGGCGGTGGAGAAAGGTCGCCAGGACGGCGGCGCCCAGGGCCTGCCGGAGCTCGTCGTCGGCGTTGGCGAAGAAGGTGCGCAGCGCATTGCGCTCGAAGAGCACGCCGCGCCGGAAGTCGCCGAGGGCTGAGGAGGTGGCCGCTCCACGATGCCGGGCGACGGCGGCGGGCGCCGCCACCACCTCCCGTCCCATGGCCCACAGCCGCCACCCCAGGTCCACGTCCTCGAAGTACGCGAACAGGTCGCGGTCGAAGCCACCGCACGCCCGCCAGTCGCTCGCCCTGACCGCCATGTTGCCGCCGCAGGCGAAGGCAAGGGGCTCCCCTTCCTGGAGAATGACCAGCTCGTCCACGGGCCGTCCCTGGCCCACCTGGAAGGCGTGGGCGTCGAAGGTGACGACGCCGCGCGCGAAGTCGTGCCGGGTCCCGTCCCAGCTCACGAGGCGGCCGCCGGCGGCAGCCGCCGTCGGATGGGCGGCCAGAGCCTCCAGGTGGGCCTCGACGAGTCCCTCCTGGGCCGCCGCGTCGTCGTTGATCAGGACGAGGACCTCGCCCCGCGCGGCCTCCGCGCCCAGGGCCACACCGCCCGCGAAGCCCAGGTTGCGCCGCGCCCTCACCGTCCGCACCCATGGGAAGGCCGTCGCCAACCAGGAGCTGCAGTCGTCGGCCGACCCGTTGTCCACGACCACCACCTCGACGTCACCGCGCTCGCCGTAGGTGCGCAGCGGAGGCAGGCTGTCGGCCAGGTGCGACCTGCCCGCGTGGCTGACCACGATCACCGATGCGATCACCGCTCACCCCGCAAGCGGCCAACCGCGCGGCGCAGTCGGTCGAGCATGGGCTCCCGCACCGTCACCCCACCGGGGGCGACGGGCGCGAAGCGGTCGTGGCGGGGGGCGCGTCGGGGAGCGGCGGCAAAGTCCAGCAACGGACCCGCGACGCGCTCCCAGGAGCGCTCAGCGGCCCACGACCTGCCGGCTGCTGCGGCCCGCTCGCGGCGCCCTGCGTCCGTCAGCAGCGATCGGACCGCCCGCGCGAGCGCACCGGGGTCCGCGGGCGGCACCACCTCTCCGGCGCCGATCTCGCGGACCACCCGGGACATGGTCCCACCGGTGGTGACCACCGCCGGCAGCCCCAGCCACAGCAGGTCCACGAGGCGGGTGCGCAGGCTGAGGTCGGTCTCCAGGCCCGGGCGATGGCACGCGACCGCCACATCCGAGACCAGGGGGAGCTCGTAGCGCCGGGCATGGGGCCGCCAGGATTCGAAGCGCACCGCCCCCCCGAGCCAGCCCCGCCCCTCGGCCTCGGCGCGGGCCCGGGCGGCTTCGGACTGGGGGGTCAGCTCCGGGTGCGGGTGATCAACGAACAGGAGCACCGTGCGCGGGTCGGCCGCCAGCAGCTCGGGCATGGCCGCCAGGGCGGTCCGGGGGTCGTACCAGTCGTAGATGCCCCCGAAGTAGAGCACCGGGGCGTCCCCGGCGACCCCGGGAAGCACCTCGGCGCGGGACGGCGCCGCCGGCGGTGGCCCCTGTGGGGTCCCGAAGGGCAGCTCCACGATGAGCCCGGCCAGCGTCGGGTCGTCCTCCACGACCAGCGGGTTCACGCGGCCCAACGCGGTGAGCCAGCCCAGGTAGAAGAGGCGCTGCTCCTCGGACGAGCACAGAAAGAGGTCCCCGCGACCGAGCTGGAGGCGCCACGTGGCGTGGTCGTTGACGAACGGCTCCAGGCCCAGCCGGCGGTGGTAGTGCAGGTTCTCGACCAGGAACGGGTCGTACAGATCCACCACCACGGGCAGATCATCGCGCTGCGCAAGGTAGTGGTTCCCCAGGTGCCCGTGGAGCAGCACCCAGTCGTGGCCTCGCGCCTGCTCCCCCAGACGCTCCGGGACGGCGCGGACCGCCGCGACCGACGGCGGCACCACGGCCTCCGCGGGGTCGTTGGGGAGGGCCAGGGTCACCTGGTGGCCGGCGTCGGTCAGCAGCCGGGCCAGCATCAGGAAACGGCTGCCGACGCCGGCGGTGAGCTCACGCACCGGCTCCGGGCAGATCAGGAAGGCGCGGCTCAACGGTCCGCCCCGGGCGTCATGGCCCGATCATAGGATAGGAACCGCGAAAGCCAAAAAGCAGACCTGGACGTTCGCGGTTTGCATTTTGCGATCGTAACCGGGGATGATAGCGCCATGAGCGGAGCACAGCCCCACAGAAGTCGGCCGCGATGAGCGATCGCCACGCCCCACCCGGGACCACCGGCGAGGTCCACGCCGAGCGCGTCCTGGTGATCTCGCCCCACTTCGACGACGAGGTCATCGGCTGCGGCGGCCTGCTGGCGCGGCTGGCCCGCTCCGGCGCGGCGGTGCGCGTGCTCTACCTGACCGACTCCAGCGGCGGCAAGGAGTACACCGGCGACCGGGCCGCCTACGCGGCCCGCCGCCGGAAAGAGACCGTGGCCGGGCTGGCGGCCCTCGGCGTCCACGACGCCCGCTTCCTGGACCTGGAGGACGGCGTCCTGGAGCAGCACCTCGAGGAGGCTGCCGCGGGGATCACCCGCGAGCTCTCAGAGCTCGCACCGGACCTGCTCCTCACCGTGTCCCCCCTCGAGGTCACCTCGGACCACCAGGCCGCGTTCGCCGCCCTCCATCGCGCCCTCGCCGGGATCCGACCGGGAGACGAGCTCGAACCCACGGTATCGAACCTGCGCCTCCTCCTGTACGAGGTCAACGGCCCCATCCACCCCGACCTCCTGGTGGACGTGGGCGCCGAGCTGGACGCGGTGCGCAGCGCGCTGAGCGCCCACGAGAGCCAGCTCGAGCTCCACAACTACCTGGAGGCCTCCCTCGGCGCCCGCCGCTACCGCACCTTCTCCCTGCCTCCCCAGGTCACCGCCGCCGAGGGCTATCGGACCCTGCGCCCATCAGATCTCACGACCCGCAGCATGGCCGGGCTGATCCGAGCCCTGGGGGGCGAGCCCTCGGTGTACGAGGTTCGGGAGGGTCCGAGCATCAGCGTGGTGGTGCGCACCAAGGACCGCCCGGGGCTCCTCGCCCAGGCCCTGGCCAGCCTCGCCGCCGGGAGCTACCGGCGCGCCGAGGTGGTGCTCGTCAACGACGGCGGAACCCCGCCGGAGGTCGCCGCCGACCTCCCGCTCCCCCTCGTGCAGCTCGACCTGCCGTCGAACCGCGGCCGCGCCGGGGCGGCCAACGCCGGCATCGAGGCCGCCTCGGGGCAGTACGTCGCCTTCCTGGACGACGACGACCTGGCCGAGCCCGAGCACCTGGCCACCCTGGCCGGCCTGGTGAGCGCGACCGACGTCAAGGTGGCGTACACCGATGCCGCCGCCGGCATCTACGAGCTCGACCCCGACGGCGGCTGGCGCGAGGTGGAGCGCCGCCTGCCCTACAGCCGCGACTTCGACCCCGACCTGCTCCTGTTCGACAACTACATCCCCTTCAACACCCTCCTCATCGATCGCGAGCTGCTGCTGGAGGCCGGCCCGCTCGATCCGGAACTCGAGTTCTTCGAGGACTGGGACCTCCTCATCCGACTGTCCAGGCTGGCGCCCTTCCACCACCTGGCCCGCGTCACCTGCGAGTACCGGCACTTCCGCTCCGGCGGGCGGCAGATCCTCGGCGAGAGGCCGTCACAGCGCGCGGACTTCGAGAGCATGAAGGCGCGGGTGATCGCGCGCCACACGCAGCACCACACGCCGGAGGTCCTGGCCCGGGTGGTCAGCCGCCTGCGCGCCGAGACCGTGCAGCGGAGCGAAGAGCTGGCGGGCCGAACGGCCGAGGCCGGTCGCCTGCGGGAGGCTCAGGCCGGCCTGGCGGCCGAGCGCGACACCCTGCTGCGCACCGCCGGGGAGCTGGAAGCCGCCCTCGCCGAGCAGCGCGCGCTCGCCCACGAGCTGGAGGGGCGGCTCGGGGAGCAGAGCCAGCTCACGGCCCGGCTCTACGCCGAGATCGAGCGCCTCAACGGGCTCGTCGCCACCATGGAGGCCACCAAGGCCTGGCGCCTGCACCGCACCCTGGAACGCCTGCGGGGCCGCCGCCCGTCACCCTGACGCGCACAGCAGTCGTGGCACCGACCAGGAGGGCGGCCCGATGCCGCGGAACCGCGCTCAGGCGCCGTACTGCTTGATGGCCGTGTCCAGACGCGGCAGCACCAGGAGCAGGAAGACCACCACCAGACCCGCCAGGCCGGCCAGGAGCAGGAAGAACGTCACCGGGCTCATGGTCTGCTGGATGCCCCCGAAGAAGCCGGACAGGTTGTTGCCAAAGGCGGTGGCCAGGAACCAGCCGCCCATGGTGAGGCCCACCAGGCGCTTGGGAGAGAGCTTGGTGACGAGGGACAGGCCCATGGGCGACAGGAAGAGCTCGCCCAGGGTGACCATCATGTAGAAGCTCGCCAGCCACAGGCCCGACACCTTCATCACCCCACCGTTGCTGGTCAGACCGGCGCCGGTCATCAGGAGCAGGGCCCCGGTGGTCAGGATCATGCCCCACACCAGCTTGTGGGCAGTGGGCATGGGGCTGCCGCTCCTGATGCGCCAGCCGAAGAAGGCGACCACCAGCGGGGTCAGGAGGATCACGAAGATGGGGTTCCAGGACTGGTAGACCTCGGGGTTGATGACGGGCATGAAATTCCCTGGAGGCAGCAGCTTCGGTTCGTGCCCGTAGTGCTGGCGGTAGGCTCCGTAGATCTCCTCGAAGGTCTGCCGATCGAGCACGAAGAGGGCGATCCTCTTCCCGTCCACCTCGCGCAGGAAGGCCACCTGCCCGACGGGCGCCACACCATCCGGGACGGACACCGAGATCACGGTCTGGCCGTGGGCGCCCACCGCCTTGGCGATGTGCACCTGGCCGTTCGGGTAGACCGCGGCCGCCCGGTCCCGCCACTGTTTGGGAGAGTCGGGACCGATGTCGGCGACCTCGATGCCGGGCATCGCCGCCAGCGTCTCCACCGCCGACGTGTCCATGCGCTGCTGCCCGTACATGGCGGCGATGCGTTCGTCGTCCACCACCAGCAGGCTGTCGGGGTTCGGGCGCGGGACGTTCTCGCGGGCGTTGACGTAGTACTGGGGCAGCCCCTCCTGCTCGGCCCAGGGGTTGAGGGTCGAGATCACCGCGTTGGAGCCGTGCACGCGCCGGTCGGTGTCGTCCCTGGCCCACTGGGTCATGGCCGAGCCGTTGAGGTGGAGGATCATGAAGAACGCGCCGCCCGCCACGTAGATGGGCAGCAGGGCCAGGAGCCCGGCGCGCTCGACCTGCTTGGCCTTCAGGCCGAGGCGGACGAAGAAGATCGAGCACCGGCACCATGCCGGCCAAGAAGCCGCACACCGCCGGGCGCAGGGGGATGCTCGGCGGGAGGTAGGCTCGGGCGAGGAAGTAGCCCACGACGCCCACGGCGAACGCCGGCAGCAGGATCTTGAGGATGATCTCGCCGAAGCCGGTGTCCTCCGGGTCCCGTTCCGGCTGCCGGTCGGCGCGGGACAGCAGTCGCCAGTTGGCACTCAACACCACCACCCCGATGAGCACCCCCAGACCGGCGGCGCGGAAGGTCCACAACCAGCCCAGGGTGTTGCGCACGATGGGGGCCACGCAGAACGTGGCCAGGAAGGCGCCGATGTTGATGCCCATGTAGAAGATGTTGAAGCCCGAGTCGCGCTTCGGGTCCCCCGGCTCGTACAGGTTGCCCACCATCACCGAGATGTTGGGCTTGAAGAACCCGTTGCCGACGACGACGACGAGACGAAGACGACGACGGCGGCGGCGGCGGCGGCGGCGGCGGCGGCGGCGGCGGCGGCGGCGGCGGCGGCGGCGGCGGCGGCGGCGGCGGCGGCGGCGGCGGCGGCGGCGGGAGGCGGCGGCGGCGGCGGCGGCGGCGGCGGCGGCGGCGGCGGCGGCGGCGGCGGCGGCGCGGCGGCGGCGGCGGCGGCGGCGGCGGCGGCGGCGGCGGCGGCGGCGGCGGCGGCGGCGGCGGCGGCGGCGGCGGCGGCGGCGGCGGCGGCGGCGGGCGGCGGCGGCGGCGGCGGCGGCGGCGGCGGCGGCGGCGGCGGCGGCGGCGGCGGCGGCGGCGGCGGCGGCGGCGGCGGCGGCGGCGGCGGCGGCGGCGGCGGCGGCGGCGGCGGCGGCGGCGGCGGCGGCGGCGGCGGCGGCGGCGGCGGCGGCGGCGGCGGCGGCGGCGGCGGGGGGCGGCGGCGGCGGCGGCGGCGGCGGCGGCGGCGGCGGCGGGGCGGCGGCGGCGGCGGCGGCGGCGGCGGCGGCGGCGGCGGCGGCGGCGGCGGCGGCGGCGGCGGCGGCGGCGGCGGCGGCGGCGGCGGCGGCGGCGGCGGCGGCGGCGGCGGCGGCGGCGGCGGCGGCGGCGGCGGCGGCGGCGGCGGCGGCGGCGGCGGCGGCGGCGGCGGCGGCGGCGGCGGCGGCGGCGGCGGCGGCGGCGGCGGCGGCGGCGGCGGCGGCGGCGGCGGCGGCGGCGGCGGCGGCGGCGGCGGCGGCGGCGGCGGCGGCGGCGGCGGCGGCGGCGGCGGCGGCGGCGGCGGCGGCGGCGGCGGCGGCGGCGGCGGCGGCGGCGGCGGCGGCGGCGGCGGCGGCGGCGGCGGCGGCGGCGGCGGCGGCGGCGGCGGGGGCGGAGGCGGCG
This sequence comes from uncultured Holophagae bacterium, assembly GCA_963844865.1. Classification (GTDB taxonomy): domain Bacteria; phylum Acidobacteriota; class Thermoanaerobaculia; order Thermoanaerobaculales; family Sulfomarinibacteraceae; genus CAWJPY01. Next base: position 5,287 of record CAWJPY010000032.1, on the reverse strand, counting down.
GCGGCGGCGGCGGCGGCGGCGGCGGCGGCGGCGGCGGCGGCGGCGGCGGCGGCGGCGGCGGCGGCGGCGGCGGCGGCGGCGGCGGCGGCGGCGGCGGCGGCGGCGGCGGCGGCGGCGGCGGCGGCGGCGGCGGCGGCGGCGGCGGCGGCGGCGGCGGCGGCGGCGGCGGCGGCGGCGGCGGCGGCGGCGGCGGCGGCGGCGGCGGCGGCGGCGGCGGCGGCGGCGGCGGCGGCGGCGGCGGCGGCGGCGGCGGGGCGGCGGCGGCGGCGGCGGCGGCGGCGGCGGCGGCGGGGCGGCGGCGGCGGCGGCGGCGGCGGCGGCGGCGGCGGCGGCGGCGGCGGCGGCGGCGGCGGCGGCGGCGGCGGCGGCGGCGGCGGCGGCGGCGGCGGCGGCGGCGGCGGCGGCGGCGGCGGCGGCGGCGGCGGCGGCGGCGGCGGCGGCGGCGGCGGCGGCGGCGGCGGCGGCGGCGGCGGCGGCGGCGGCGGCGGCGGCGGCGGCGGCGGCGGCGGCGGCGGCGGCGGCGGCGGCGGCGGCGGCGGCGGCGGCGGCGGCGGCGGCGGCGGCGGCGGCGGCGGCGGCGGCGGCGGCGGCGGCGGCGGCGGCGGCGGCGGCGGCGGCGGCGGCGGCGGCGGCGGCGGCGGCGGCGGCGGCGGCGGCGGCGGCGGCGGCGGCGGCGGCGGCGGCGGCGGCGGCGGCGGCGGCGGCGGCGGCGGCGGCGGCGGCGGCGGCGGCGGCGGCGGCGGCGGCGGCGGCGGCGGGGGGGCGGCGGCGGCGGCGGCGGCGGCGGCGGCGGCGGGCGGCGGCGGGGCGGCGGCGGCGGCGGCGGCGGCGGCGGCGGCGGCGGCGGCGGCGGCGGCGGCGGCGGCGGCGGCGGCGGCGGCGGCGGCGGCGGCGGCGGCGGCGGCGGCGGCGGCGGCGGCGGCGGCGGCGGCGGCGGCGGCGGCGGCGGCGGCGGCGGCGGCGGCGGCGGCGGCGGCGGCGGCGGCGGCGGCGGCGGCGGCGGCGGCGGCGGCGGCGGCGGCGGCGGCGGCGGCGGCGGCGGCGGCGGCGGCGGCGGCGGCGGCGGCGGCGGCGGCGGCGGCGGCGGCGGCGGCGGCGGGGCGGCGGCGGCGGCGGCGGCGGCGGCGGCGGCGGCGGCGGCGGCGGCGGCGGCGGCGGCGGCGGCGGCGGCGGCGGCGGCGGCGGCGGCGGCGGCGGCGGCGGCGGCGGCGGCGGCGGCGGCGGCGGCGGCGGCGGCGGCGGCGGCGGCGGCGGCGGCGGCGGCGGCGGCGGCGGCGGCGGCGGCGGCGGCGGCGGCGGCGGCGGCGGCGGCGGCGGCGGCGGGGCGGCGGCGGCGGCGGCGGCGGCGGCGGCGGCGGCGGCGGCGGCGGCGGCGGGGGCGGCGGCGGCGGCGGCGGCGGCGGCGGCGGCGGCGGCGGCGGCGGCGGCGGCGGCGGCGGCGGCGGCGGCGGCGGCGGCGGCGGCGGCGGCGGCGGCGGCGGCGGCGGCGGCGGCGGCGGCGGCGGCGGCGGCGGCGGCGGCGGCGGCGGCGGCGGCGGCGGCGGCGGCGGCGGCGGCGGCGGCGGCGGCGGCGGCGGCGGCGGCGGCGGCGGCGGCGGCGGCGGCGGCGGGGGGCGGCGGCGGCGGCGGCGGCGGCGGCGGCGGCGGCGGCGGCGGCGGCGGCGGCGGCGGCGGCGGCGGCGGCGGCGGCGGCGGCGGCGGCGGCGGCGGCGGCGGCGGCGGCGGCGGCGGCGGCGGCGGCGGCGGCGGCGGCGGCGGCGGCGGCGGCGGCGGCGGCGGCGGCGGCGGCGGCGGCGGCGGCGGCGGCGGCGGCGGCGGCGGCGGCGGCGGCGGCGGCGGCGGCGGCGGCGGCGGCGGCGGGGCGGCGGCGGCGGCGGCGGCGGCGGCGGCGGCGGCGGCGGCGGCGGCGGCGGCGGCGGCGGCGGCGGCGGCGGCGGCGGCGGCGGCGGCGGCGGCGGCGGCGGCGGCGGGCGGCGGCGGCGGCGGCGGCGGCGGCGGCGGCGGCGGCGGCGGCGGCGGCGGCGGCGGCGGCGGCGGCGGCGGCGGCGGCGGCGGCGGCGGCGGCGGCGGCGGCGGCGGCGGCGGCGGCGGCGGCGGCGGCGGCGGCGGCGGCGGCGGCGGCGGCGGCGGCGGCGGCGGCGGCGGCGGCGGCGGCGGCGGCGGCGGCGGCGGCGGCGGCGGCGGCGGCGGCGGCGGCGGCGGCGGCGGCGGCGGCGGCGGCGGCGGCGGCGGCGGCGGCGGCGGCGGCGGCGGCGGCGGCGGCGGCGGCGGCGGCGGCGGCGGCGGCGGCGGCGGCGGCGGCGGCGGCGGCGGCGGGGCGGCGGCGGCGGCGGCGGCGGCGGCGGCGGCGGCGGGCGGCGGCGGCGGCGGCGGCGGCGGCGGCGGCGGCGGCGGCGGCGGCGGCGGCGGCGGCGGCGGCGGCGGCGGCGGCGGCGGCGGCGGCGGCGGCGGCGGCGGCGGCGGGGCGGCGGCGGCGGCGGCGGCGGCGGCGGCGGCGGCGGCGGCGGCGGCGGCGGCGGCGGCGGCGGCGGCGGCGGCGGCGGCGGCGGCGGCGGCGGCGGCGGCGGCGGCGGCGGCGGCGGCGGCGGCGGGGCGGCGGCGGCGGCGGCGGCGGCGGCGGCGGCGGCGGCGGCGGCGGCGGCGGCGGCGGCGGCGGCGGCGGCGGCGGCGGCGGCGGCGGCGGCGGCGGCGGCGGCGGCGGCGGCGGCGGCGGCGGCGGCGGCGGCGGCGGAGGCGGCGGCGGCGGCGGCGGCGGCGGCGGCGGCGGCGGCGGCGGCGGCGGCGGCGGCGGCGGCGGCGGCGGCGGCGGCGGCGGCGGCGGGCGGCGGCGGCGGCGGCGGCGGCGGCGGCGGCGGCGGCGGCGGCGGCGGCGGCGGCGGCGGCGGCGGCGGCGGCGGCGGCGGCGGCGGCGGCGGCGGCGGCGGCGGCGGCGGCGGCGGCGGCGGCGGCGGCGGCGGCGGCGGCGGCGGCGGCGGCGGCGGCGGCGGCGGCGGCGGCGGCGGCGGCGGCGGCGGCGGCGGCGGCGGCGGCGGCGGCGGCGGCGGCGGCGGCGGCGGCGGCGGCGGCGGCGGCGGCGGCGGCGGCGGCGGCGGCGGCGGCGGCGGCGGCGGCGGCGGCGGCGGCGGGCGGCGGCGGCGGCGGCGGCGGCGGCGGCGGCGGCGGCGGCGGCGGCGGCGGCGGCGGCGGCGGCGGCGGCGGCGGCGGCGGCGGGGCGGCGGCGGCGGCGGCGGCGGCGGCGGCGGCGGCGGCGGCGGCGGCGGCGGCGGCGGCGGCGGCGGCGGCGGCGGCGGCGGCGGCGGCGGCGGCGGCGGCGGCGGCGGCGGCGGCGGCGGCGGCGGCGGCGGCGGCGGCGGCGGCGGCGGCGGCGGCGGCGGCGGCGGCGGCGGCGGCGGCGGCGGCGGCGGCGGCGGCGGCGGCGGCGGCGGCGGCGGCGGCGGCGGGAGGCGGCGGCGGCGGCGGCGGCGGCGGCGGCGGCGGCGGCGGCGGCGGCGGCGGCGGCGGCGGCGGCGGCGGCGGCGGCGGCGGCGGCGGCGGCGGCGGCGGCGGCGGCGGCGGCGGCGGCGGCGGCGGCGGCGGCGGCGGCGGCGGCGGCGGCGGCGGCGGCGGCGGCGGCGGCGGCGGCGGCGGCGGCGGCGGCGGCGGCGGCGGCGGCGGCGGCGGCGGCGGCGGCGGCGGCGGCGGCGGCGGCGGCGGCGGCGGCGGCGGCGGCGGCGGCGGCGGCGGCGGCGGCGGCGGCGGCGGCGGCGGCGGCGGCGGCGGCGGCGGCGGCGGCGGCGGCGGCGGCGGCGGCGGCGGCGGGGGCGGCGGCGGCGGCGGCGGCGGCGGCGGCGGCGGCGGCGGCGGCGGCGGCGGCGGCGGCGGCGGCGGCGGCGGCGGCGGCGGCGGCGGCGGCGGCGGCGGCGGCGGCGGCGGCGGCGGCGGCGGCGGCGGGGCGGCGGCGGCGGCGGCGGCGGCGGCGGCGGCGGCGGCGGCGGCGGCGGCGGCGGCGGCGGCGGCGGCGGCGGCGGCGGCGGCGGCGGCGGCGGCGGCGGCGGCGGCGGCGGCGGCGGCGGCGGCGGCGGCGGCGGCGGCGGCGGCGGCGGCGGCGGCGGCGGCGGCGGCGGCGGCGGCGGCGGCGGCGGCGGCGGCGGCGGCGGCGGCGGCGGCGGCGGCGGCGGCGGCGGCGGCGGCGGCGGCGGCGGCGGCGGCGGCGGCGGCGGCGGCGGCGGCGGCGGCGGCGGCGGCGGCGGCGGCGGCGGCGGCGGCGGCGGCGGCGGCGGCGGCGGCGGCGGCGGCGGCGGCGGCGGCGGCGGCGGCGGCGGCGGCGGCGGCGGCGGCGGCGGCGGCGGCGGCGGCGGCGGCGGCGGCGGGCGGCGGCGGCGGCGGCGGCGGCGGCGGCGGCGGCGGCGGCGGCGGCGGCGGCGGCGGCGGCGGCGGCGGCGGCGGCGGCGGCGGCGGCGGCGGCGGCGGCGGCGGCGGCGGCGGCGGCGGCGGCGGCGGCGGCGGGGGGCGGCGGCGGCGGCGGCGGCGGCGGCGGCGGCGGCGGCGGCGGCGGCGGCGGCGGCGGCGGCGGCGGCGGCGGCGGCGGCGGCGGCGGCGGCGGCGGCGGCGGCGGCGGCGGCGGCGGCGGCGGCGGCGGCGGCGGCGGCGGCGGCGGCGGCGGCGGCGGCGGCGGCGGCGGCGGCGGCGGCGGCGGCGGCGGCGGCGGCGGCGGCGGCGGCGGCGGCGGCGGGCGGCGGCGGCGGCGGCGGCGGCGGCGGCGGCGGCGGCGGCGGCGGCGGCGGCGGCGGCGGCGGCGGCGGCGGCGGCGGCGGCGGCGGCGGCGGCGGCGGCGGCGGCGGCGGCGGCGGCGGCGGCGGCGGCGGCGGCGGCGGCGGCGGCGGCGGCGGCGGCGGCGGCGGCGGCGGCGGCGGCGGCGGCGGGGGCGGCGGCGGCGGCGGCGGCGGCGGCGGCGGCGGCGGCGGCGGCGGCGGCGGCGGCGGCGGCGGCGGCGGCGGCGGCGGCGGCGGCGGCGGCGGCGGCGGCGGCGGCGGCGGCGGCGGCGGCGGCGGCGGCGGCGGCGGCGGCGGCGGCGGCGGCGGCGGCGGCGGCGGCGGCGGCGGCGGCGGCGGCGGCGGCGGCGGCGGCGGCGGCGGCGGCGGCGGCGGCGGCGGCGGCGGCGGCGGCGGCGGCGGCGGCGGCGGCGGCGGCGGCGGCGGCGGCGGCGGCGGCGGCGGCGGCGGCGGCGGCGGCGGCGGCGGCGGCGGCGGCGGCGGCGGCGGCGGCGGCGGCGGCGGCGGCGGCGGCGGCGGCGGCGGCGGCGGCGGCG
>CAWJPY010000031.1:0-90896 GCA_963844865.1 uncultured Holophagae bacterium | reverse complement strand
TTGAGCGATGTCCATCCGCCTGCGGGACATCGTCAAGCGTTACCAGATGAACAGCGTTGCCGTGGAGGCGCTGCGGGGCGTTTCCTTCGAGCTTGGACGCAACGAGTATGTCGCCATCATGGGCCCCTCCGGTTCGGGCAAGTCCACCCTGATGAACGTCATCGGCTGCCTGGACCCGCCCACGTCGGGGCAGTACGTCCTGGACGGCAAGGATGTGAGCACCCTGGATGACGATCGCCTGGCCGAGATCCGCAACGCCAAGATCGGCTTCGTCTTCCAGACCTTCAACCTCATCCCCCGGGCCGACGTCTACCACAACGTGGAGCTGCCCTTGATCTACGCCGGGCTCCGGCCGGCCCGACGTCGGGATCGGGTGCTCGACGCCATCGAGGCGGTCGGGCTCACCCAGCGCTCCAAGCACCGGCCCAACGAGCTCTCCGGCGGGCAACGCCAGCGCGTGGCCATCGCTCGCGCCCTGGTCAACCGACCGTCCGTGATCCTCGCCGACGAGCCCACCGGCAACCTGGACAGCGTCACCGGGAGCGAGATCATGGAGGTCTTCGACCGGTTGCACCGGGAGGGCAACACCATCGTGCTGGTGACCCACGAGGAGGAGGTCGCGCGCCACGCGCGGCGCGTGATCAGGCTGAGGGACGGGTCCATCGAGAGCGACACCGCGGGGTGCGTGGCGGCATGAGCCGCGCGGTCCAGGGCGTCGTGGAGGCTTCGAGGATCGCCCTCGGGTCGCTGCGGGCCAACCTCGCCAGGGGCGGCCTGACCACCCTGGGCATCATCATCGGCATCGTGGCGGTGGTGACCACCATGACCGCCGCCAACGGTCTCGCGACCTCCTTCCGGGAGAGCGCATCGGTGGTCGGTGCCGATGTCCTCTACGTGTCCCGCCACCCGTGGATCGTGACCGGCAACTTCTTCCAGTACCGGAACCGCCCCCTGCTCACCCTCAAGGAGGCGCGACGGCTGGAGCGCCTCCTGGGCCACGGAGCGGTGGTCAATCCCACCGCCGACACCAGGCGCAGCGTCAAGTTCTCCTCCGAGGTACGGGACAACATCCGCGTCGTCGGCACCACCCACAAGCACGTGCTGATGTCCAGCGCGGTGCCGGAGCTGGGGCGCTTCTTCAGCGCACAGGAGGTGCGCTTCGGCCGGCGGGTGTGCGTCATCGGATCGACGATCCACTCCCAGCTCTTCGCCGGTCGCGATCCCATCAACAAGGAGCTCAGCATCGGTCGCAGCCGCTTTCGCGTCATCGGCGTCATGGAAGAGCAGGGAGGGGCCGGCTTCTTCGGTGGCCCCGACTTCGACAGCCAGGTGTTCGTGCCCATCGCCGCCTTCAACAAGGCGTTCGGGGGTCACTTCCGGGACATCGACATCGGCGTGAAAGCGCCTCCCGGCACAGTGGTGGCTGACTTCGAGTACGAGGTCGTGGGCGAGATGCGCAAGATCCGGAAGCTCCGTCCCGACGAACGGGACGACTTCTCCATCAACAAGCTGGAGTCGTTGATGGACGCGTTCAACAACGTGATGGGAGTGGTGCTCCTCATCGGCCTCGCCATCACCGGCGTCTCCCTGTTCGTGGGCGGCGTGGGGGTGATGAACATCATGTTCGTGTCGGTGACGGAGCGCACTCGGGAGATCGGGGTGCGCAAGGCCATCGGCGCCAAGCGGCGCTGGATCCTGGCCCAGTTCCTGCTCGAGTCCGCGACGATCTGCCTGCTGGGAGGCGCCGTCGGCGTCGTGCTGTCCATCGGTGTGGCCGCCGCCATCAATCGCCTGCTGCTGCCGGCGTCGGTGTCGCCGGGGATCGTCGCCGTCGCGTTGACCGTTTCCCTGGCGGTCGGCGTCCTGTCCGGATTGATCCCCGCCTGGCGGGCGTCTCGTCTCGACCCGATCGACGCCCTCCGCTATGAGTGAGGGAGGGGAGGCGGGGCCATGAGCTGGCTGGAGTCCCTGAAGATGGCGTTGACCTCCATCGCCGCCCACAAGCTGCGGTCGGCGCTGACGCTGGTGGGGGTCATCGCGGGGGTGGCCGCCATCATCGCTGTGATGACCGGTGTGTCCGTGGTGCAGCACCAGATGGAGTCCGAGCTCAGCGTGCTGGGCTCACGGACCTTCCAGCTCCAGAAGTGGCCGCCCCGCGGGTTCCAGAACAGCGGACGGAACTGGCGCGAGATCCAGCGCTGGCCGCCGTTGACCGTCGAGCACGCCGATCTCATTCGGGAGGGAGTGGCGAGCGCGGACCTGGTGGGGGCCGAGCTGTGGCAGTTCAACGCGCGGGTGAGCTTCGGAAGACAGTCCACCGAGGCCGTCAGCACGGTCTGCGGGGGCACGCCGGAGTACCCGGAGAACAACACGCACTTCGTGGAGCTGGGGCGCAACCTGTCCGACGAGGACGTCAAGGTGGGGCGTCGGGTCGTGGTCATCGGCTACAACGTCGCCCAGCAGCTGTTCCCGTTCATCGACCCCGTCGGCAAGCAGATCAAGGTGGACGGCCGGAAATACACCGTCCAGGGAGTGTTCGCGGAGAAGAGGTCGGCCATCGGGGGCAACTTCGACAACTACATCCTGATGCCGATCAGCGTCTTCAAGCAGGCGTACGGCGCGCGCGACAACCACGGCAACCTCCGCAGCGTGAACATCACGGTGCGTTCTCTCCGTCCCGAGCTCATGCAGGAGGCGATCGCAGAGAGCCGCGCGGTGCTGCGGGCGGCCCGCCGGCTGACCCCCCGGGACGAGGACAACTTCTTCTTCTTCACCTCCGACAGCCAGATCGAGGCCTTCAACCAGGCCACCGCCAACCTGAAGTCGGGGGCGTTCGTGCTGGGCATGGTGGCCCTCCTGGTGGCCGGGATCGGGATCATGAACATCATGCTGGTGTCGGTCACCGAGCGCACCCACGAGATCGGCATCCGCAAGGCCCTCGGCGCCCGGCGGCGCACGATCCTGACCCAGTTCCTGATGGAGGCCGTGGTGCTGTGCAACATCGGCGGACTGATCGGCGTCGCCCTGGGGTTCGGGCTCGGCAACCTGGTGAGCCTGTTCACCCACTTCGCGGTCCACATCCCCGGGGAGTGGGCGGTGCGGGGCCTGATCTTCTGCACCCTGGTGGGGCTGGTGTTCGGGGTGTGGCCGGCCGTCAGGGCGTCCCGCCTGGCGCCCATCGAGGCCCTCCGCTACGAGTGACGGGGCGGTCAGAGACGGTGCCAGAGACGGTGCCATGCACCCTTTCGAATGTGGCGATCTGCGTGCTATCGAGTCAAGACGGGGTGCCTGGCACCGGCTTTGATGTCGCGGCGTGGGGGGGTGGGGTCCCCGCCGCCGTCAGGCCCCTGATGCTGCGGCGCCGAGTGGGGTAGGATGGCGCCGGAGGGCGGGTGATGGAAGAGGCTGTCACACTCACCTTCGAGGTGTTCTGGTCGTGGCTCGCGACGCATCCCAACTGCATCCTGCGCGCCGGGACACCCGAGGCGGTGGTCTATGACGAGGAGGACCTGCACTGGCACTTCGCTTCCCAGGAGGACGGCCTGCCCATCGTGCAGCTGCTGCGGGGCAAGCGCCTCCTCGGCGAGCTCTTCCTCCTTCCCGAGCAGGTGACGTACGTCCAGGGCGCCGCCGGCGAGGAGGAGGGCGAGTACGTCTTCGAGCTCGTGTCCGAGACGGAGGAGGAGCGCTTCGTGGCCTACTTCTTCGTGCTCGTCCACGGCTACGACGGGACGACCTTCGGTCCCGGGAGGGTGCACTAGGTATCGCAGACAGAGACGGTGCCAGGCGCCCTTTCGAATGCGGCGATAGGCGTGCTATCGAATCAAGACGGGGTGCCTGGCACCGGCTTTGATCTCGCGACGTGCCTCCAAAGCGCACCAGGCACCCCACGGCATCAGGGGACAGGGGCTGCAACCGGCGCGGCGGCGGTCCGCGCCGTGACCGGTTCGGTCACGGGCGTCAGGCCCGCCATCACGGGGTTTGGATCCGGGGAGACGGGTGGGGACCACCCGAAGGCCGTCTCCAGCTCTCGGAGCTTGGCCTGCACCGCCCGGGCGTTGTGCGGCCCCATGCGCAGGAGCTGGCGCTGGGCGGCGCTCAGGGTCTCCAGGCGGTCGTCGACGAACGCGTAGGTCAGAGTGCGGCGCTCGACCGCGAGCCGGCCGCTCGGGATGGAGACCGCGAGCAGGTGGTCGGCGGCCTCGTGGAGACGATCCTCGAAGGAGGTGTCGCTCCAGCTCATCTCGCGGTGAGCCTCATCGAGGCGCTCCCGGAGGCGATCGAACACCGCGACGAATGCGCGGCTGTCGACGGAGGCGAAGATCTCGGTGGCGAGATCGTAGCGACGGTAGCTGCCACCGGCGATCACCAGGCCTTCGTCGCCGTCGCGCCGCACCAGGAAGGGCTGATCAGGCCGCATGAACGCCAGCTCATCGGCCGGGCTGTACCCGTCGGCGATGGCCTCGACGGCGGCGACCGCGCGCCGGAGGAGGTGCTCGGGCACCAGGAAGCGAGCCAGGTCGGGGTGGTCCGAGAGCCGTTCGGAGAGCGCCCGGATGAGCTCGTCCGAGTCGTCCGGAAGGGGATGCATGGAGGAGGGCGTCGCGGGTGGCAACGGCTGCGGAGCGGAAAGCGGTGGCAGAGGCTGCACCCGCACCACGGGCCGGGTCGGCTCCCCCCAGGTCAGCGTCGACGCGTACCACAGGACGCCGGTGATGGCTCCGATTCCCACCGTTGCACCCGCGGCGATGGTGACGACGATCCGGCCTCTGTGCGTCATGGGACACCCCCTTTCCTGTCCGGTCCCGAGGTCAGGATGGTGCTCCGGTGCGGTGGCGGATGGGCGGAAATGGGGCGTTCCGGTGCAATCTGGTGGTCAAGGGATGGCAGCCCCTCGGGGCAGGGGCGGTCATCCGCGGCGGCGATCGCGTCCTCGGTCAGGTACGGGCCGTGCTCTCCGCAGTTGGGGGCCGTCCGTCCCCTGCGACCCCCGGTGGTCCTCTGCGACGACCTCTCCCGGACCGGTCGAGTGTGGGACGCCTCCTACTGCTGCACCGCCATGGGGATGGTCGTGGGGTCGCCGGTCACGTTGTCCACCACCGAGGCGTAGCCCCAGGCGAGGCACCCGGCGTCGAGGGCCTCGGCAGTGGCGTAGGCGTTGTCGTGGCTGCCGGCGTGGGCCGCGGTGAACACGTCGTTGATCTGGGCCCAACCGCCTGGGTGGCAGGGCGAGGTCCACCGCCGAGCCCACGGCCCCCCCGCCTGCGCCGTGGAGCTGCACCCGCATCGTGCAGGGAGTGTCGAGGAAGTTGACGAACCCGATGTTCGACCGGAAGGCTGCGTTGCCCACGAGCTGCGACAGCAGGGCGGTGTCCCCCGTGGAGACCGTCTCGGAGGAGGCCACGCCGGGCAGGAACTGGCCGACGGTGCCGTCGGGCAGGAGGTTGTAGGTGCGGGCCGTGACCACCAGGGGCCGGTCCGAGGCGACCTCGACGGCTCCGGAGGCTCCTCCCGGCGACGCCGAAGAGCTGGCTGACCACGTCGTCGTAGGTCATGAGCTCTCCCGGTGCGAGGGTCACCTGCGCCTGGGTGGTGCCGTCCTCGCGGATGTAGCTGAGGTCCGCCGACGCACTGCCCGTGGTCTGGTTGAGGAGCGCGAGCGTGGTGCGCCAGTCGGTTCCCTCCGCTCCGCGGATGCGGGCGACGCCCGCGATCCGGTAGCTGAAGACGGCTCCGCCGATGGGCTCGAGTGTGGCCCGGAGGAGGTAGTTGACGCCGTCGGGGTAGTCTCCGGAGCTCGGGTCGTTGACGACGCTGAGCCCCGCGATGCCGGTGTTGGACACGTAGCTCGAGCCGGTGTTGGGGCCCCCGTCGAACTCCACGTTGAAGTCCTCGCCGGCGAACTGCGGATTGCCGCGCACCACCAGCCAGAAGTCGGATCCCAGGGTGACCGGCGCGGAGAGAGTGACCACCGAGTCGCCGCCGCCGTCGCCGGTGGTCACGGTCCCCTCGGCGAGCACCTGGCTGTCATCGGGGAGGCCGTTCAGGTCGGGGTAGACGAAGACCCGGTTCGGCCACGGTCCACCCTCGAAGGCGAGGCCTCCGCCCGCGCAGAAGGCGGTCAGGCGGGCCTGGTCCGGGCCGTAGCCGAAGTCCGCGAGGCGGAAGCGCACGGCGAACATGTAGTCCGGATCGCCCGCGTTCCCGCCGCCGAAGAAGGCGGCCCCCGCCGCGACGTTGTCGTCATAACCGGCGTTGCCGCAGGAGAAGGCATCGACAGCCGTCTTCGGCGGGGGAAGAGCGTGCTTGGCCAGGTTTCCCAGCGGCACGCCCCCGGAGAACACGGGGATGGTGGTGGGATCGCCGGTGGCGTTGTCCACGACCGATCCGTACCCCCAGAGGCGGCATCCCGGCGTGAGGACCCGCACGAGGGCGTACGCGCTGTGGTCCCGGTTCGAGGCGCCGGCGCTGGCGAACACGTCGTTCACCTGGGCCCACCCGAGGGGGGCACGGTCGCGGTGATGGGCGTGCCGATGGCGGTTCCGTCGGCGTCGTGGAGCTGGACCTCGGCCCGGCACTGGGCCGCGGTCAGGCTCGCGAAGCCGATGTTGCTGCGGAAGTCGGCGTTGTCGGCGAGCTGGGAGATGGGCGTCGTCTCACCGGCGCCCACCGTGTCGGAAGCCTTGAGGCCGGGCAGGAACTGGCCCACGGTGCCCTCGGGGAGGAGGTTGTAGGTGCGGGCGGTGACGACGAGCGGCTGGTCGGAGTCCACCCTCACCGCCCCGGAGGACTTCCCCCGAAACGCCGAAGAGCTCGGTGACGACGTCGTCCCAGGAACGGAGCTCGCCGTTCGCCAGGGCGGTGGTGGCGGCGGTGATGGCCGTGTCCCGGACGTAGCTGAGCGTGACGGAGGCCGGCCCGCCGGACCGGTTCAGGAGGGCCAGCTTGGATCGCCAGTTGGTGCCGAGGGCGCCCTGCAGGCGCGCGATCCCGCCAGTGACGTAGCTGAAGGCGCCAGGCGTGATGGACTCCAGGTGGGCCCTCAAAGCGTAGTTGACGCCCCCGGGGTGGCCCCCCGGGTCGTTGGCGGTGGTCAGGCCGGCGACGCCGGTTGCGGAGGAGAAGCTGGCCCCGCTGTTGGGCCCGGCGTCGTACTCCACGTTGAACCTCTCGCCGGAGGTCGCCGCAGCGCCGCGCACCACCAGCCAGAAGTCCCCGGTCAGCGTGACCGGTCGAGCCAGGTCGACCACCGAGTCACCATTGCCGTCGCCGGTGCTGATGGTGCCCTGAGCGAGCACGACGCCGGTGTCCGGCAAACCGTCCTGGTCCGGATAGACGACGACCTTGTTGGTGAAGGGTCCGCCCGCCACCACGAGCTGGTTGGAGGCGCAGAACCCGATGAGGCGGGTCTGGCCTGGGGCATAGCCCAGGTCCTGGAGACGAAAACGCACCGCGAGCATGTGGGTCGGGATCGCCGGCCAGGCCGCCGCCGAAGTCGGCGGTCCCCGCCGGGGCACCATCGTCGTAGGCCGCGTTCCCGCAGCTGAAGGGGTACCGTCCAGCGGCGGTCTGGGCGCCGGTAGCGGTGGGGTCCAGCCAATCGCTGAGGCGCTGCTCAGACGTGTCCCCGCTCCAGGCGATGGTAGAGCCGGGCGAAGAAGTCTGAGCCCCCCGGGTGCGCAGGGGGTGCTGCCGCCACCCTGAGAACGCCCACGAGGAGACCGGTGGCCGGATCCCAGAGCCCCGCGCCCGAGGAGCCCGGCTCGGTGGTGCCCAGCTCCCAGTTGTTCACCCGCCACGGAGTGATCGTGATGGTGGCGACGACACCTTGTTCTCGTCCGCAGCTCGAGGCTCTCCACCGCCGTCAGCGGATCGTCATTGATCGAGATGGCCTTCACCCCTCCCTACGGATGGTGAATGGCGGCGCCCGCCTGCGGGAGTGTGGTCGGCGCGTCGGTCCCAGCCCCCCCAGTACGGGTGGTAGTCGGGGGGAGGGGTCTGATCGAGCTCGACCAGTGCGAAGTCGGCGTCGGCCCGGCCGGCGAGATAGGTCGAGCCGGACAGGGCCTTGTTCGAAGGATCCGCCGGCGAGACTGCCGCAGATGGGTGCGTGATAGTCCCAGTAGCTCACCAGCGACTGGTCGCTGGTGGCGTCCACGCCGCAGTGCTTGGCGGACAGGAAGAGGGGTCGGAGATCACCCGTCGCATCGGTGACGAGCTGGCCGGTGCACAGGAACGAGCCGCTCGAGCCGGAGACGGAGTAACGCGCGACGCTGTGGATTTCGTCCCGCCAGTCGTCGCCCGGCGGGGCAGATGACGTCGATGTTGCAGGGCCCCGCCCCCGGTAAGAGACCGAGCTTGAACAGGTCGCGGTACCCGCGTCCGACTGCCCCAGCTCGAGCTCGGCAGGGAACGCCGGCCGCCCGGGGGATGTGCAGCTCGACGATCGCCTCGAGCCTGGCACCACGGGAGTCCACAGCTCCCTGTCGGGCCTGTTATCGGCGGCGGTGTAGGGTCCGCGCACATAGCGCGATGGCTCGCAATTACGAACAACGAGGCGCCGGGGGGCAGACGGAAGCGGGTGAACCCGAAGTTGAGGTCCGTGGCGTTGGGAGCCGAGATGCGAAGGCGCCACAGGCGGCTGCCGTCGGCGAGCTCCTCCCACGTCCCGCCGTTGTCGGGGGTGATCGCGACCGCCTCCGGGACTGCATAGCGCAGGGGAACCGGAGCGCGGGAAGCCCGGGCCGCATCCTCGGCGAGCAGCTCCTCCGGGAAGATGGGTTCGAGCTCCCTGACCATCACCTGGTCGAGGCCGGCGGTCGCCTCCGTCAGGGTGATGGGCAGCCCCCGATCGCGGGCACCGGCGGTGCCGCTGGCGGCCAGCACCATGAGCATGATGAGCAGGAACACTCGACCCGGTAACAAATGGCGCATGCACGGCCTCCCCGATATGGACAACGATGGCCTTCGAATTCTATCAGCGTGGCACCGCCGGACGATCCCGGTGAGCGTCCGCCGCGAGTGATCGGGGTCAACACCACCTTCGTGTCTGCGCATTCCGGCGGGTCGCGCGATGCGTTGGGTGGTGTGCGGCTCATCTTGCGAACGCCCAGCGCCGGACCTGCGTACAATGGAGCGCCGCCGGACACATCCATCACCGGCGCGCACTCATCTCGAGGAGGTAGGAATGCACGCTCGGAAGCTCACCACTCTCGGACTGATCTTGACCACGGCGCTCCTGGTCTCCGGCGCCGCCGTCGCGGCCACGACCCAGTGGGACACCACGGAGATGTTCCCGTCGCTGGACGCCTTCATGGCCGCGCGTACCGCGCTGGAGGGAAGGATCCCCCAGGTGGCGGAGTGCCGGGGCCATCTGGGGGACTCGGCCCAGCGCCTCCAACAGTGTCTCGAGCTCATGTCAGGCCTCGAGCAGAGCTACGACAAGCTCGGCGTGTACGCCATGATGACCCTGGACAAGAACCTGCGTAACGCAGAGGCCCAGAAGCTGCGCGCCGAGACGCAGCGGGTGGCCGTCCAGATCGGCGAGGCGGTGTCGTGGGTGGAGCCCGAGCTGCTGACGCTGGGCGAAGCCAGGATCACGTCCTTCCTCGAGGAGGACCCGGGGCTCGCCCCGTACCGCGTGTTTCTCTCCGACGTCGTGCGGCAGGCCGCCCACACCCTGCCGCCCGAGCAGGAGGCGCTGCTGGCCAAGGCGGGGCTGTTCGCCAACAAGTTCTCCGACGCCTACGCGCAGCTCGTGACGTCGGACATGCCGTACCCGACGGTGGACCTGCCGGGGATCGGCGAGGTCAAGCTCAACCAGGCGGGCTATGTGGCCCACCGCGGCGACGCCGACCGCGAGGTCCGCAAGGCCGTGTTCGAGGGCTTCTGGAAGACCTGGACCGGCTACGAGAACACCCTGGGGACGCTGCTCAACGCCGAGGTGCAGAAGAGCTGGTTCTACGCGCAGAGCCGGCACTACCCCTCGACCCTGGCGGCCTACCTGGACCGCTACGAGATCCCGGAGAGCGTCTACACCCAGCTCATCGCGGACACCCACCGCCACCTGGCGGTGTTGCACCGGATGCTGCGGCTCCGGCAGCGGATGCTGGGTCTCGACACCCAGCACTACTACGACGTGTATGCCTCCATCGTCCCCCAGGTGGACACGAAGTACTCGTGGGAGCAGGCGAAGTCCATCGTGCCGCGAGCGCTGGCGCCCCTGGGTTCTGACTATGTCGACACCCTGCGCCAGGGGCTCGACGGCTGGGTCGACGTGTTCCCCGCCGAGGGCAAGCGCTCCGGGGCGTACAGCACCGGCGGCTGGTACGAGGGGCACCCCTGGGTGCTGCTGAACTACAACTCCAGCTACGACTCCCTGTCCACCACGGCGCACGAGCTGGGCCACTCCGTGCACTCGTGGTTGTCCAACCACAACCAGCCCTACCCGACCGCCGGCTACGCGACCATGGTGGCCGAGGTGGCTTCCACCTTCAACGAGTACCTGCTCAAGGACGAGCTCCTCAAGGGAGAGAAGGACCCCAAGATGGAGGTCTTCCTGCTCGGCAACTTCCTGGAGAGCCTCCGTCAGACCGTGTTCCGGCAGACGATGTTCGCGGAGTTCCAGCTCGAGATGCACAAGCGCGCGGAGGCCGGGGAGACCCTCACCGGCGAGTCCCTGTCCAAGCTCTACCTGGACCTGCTGCGGACGTACTACGGGCAGGACGAGGGCGTGATGCAGGTCGATGACCTGTACGGCATCGAGTGGGCCTACATCCCGCACTTCTACCGCGGCTTCTACGTGTACCAGTACGCCACGGGCATGGTGGCTTCCATCGCCCTCGGCGAGGGCGTCCTCCAGCATCAACCGGGCGCGGTGGACCGTTACCTCGCCTTCCTGTCCAGCGGCAGCTCGGACCACCCGGTGCAGCTCCTGCAGAAGGCGGGAGTGGACCTGACCACGTCGGCGCCCTTCGACACCGCCATGGCGGCCGCCAACCGGGCCATGGACCGGATCGAGGAGCTGCTGCCCGAGATCGAGAAGGCGGAGTCTTCGACGGGAGGTTGATGGAACCGGCGGCATCCCGCATCCGCGCGCCACAATCCGCTCCCGACCGGCTTCCGGGCGCGGGCGTGGGCGCGGACGCGGGTTGTATCGCAGACGTGTATGTGACGAGGAGGACCATCGACCATGGCCGACCTGACCATCGTGCTCGGCAACAAGAACTACTCGTCCTGGTCGCTGCGGGCGTGGTTGGCCCTGCGGGCCACGGGCCTCGACTTCGACGAGGTGCTGGTCCCCCTCGACCAGCCGGACACCAGGGCGCACCTGCTCCAGCACTCGGGAGCGGGCCGTGTGCCGGTGCTGCACCACGGGGACCTGACGGTGTGGGACTCCCTCGCCATCTGCGAGTACCTGGCCGAGCTCGTGCCCAGCGCCGGCCTGTGGCCGAGCGCGGCCG
Organism: uncultured Holophagae bacterium; assembly: GCA_963844865.1. Lineage (GTDB taxonomy): Bacteria > Acidobacteriota > Thermoanaerobaculia > Thermoanaerobaculales > Sulfomarinibacteraceae > CAWJPY01. Next base: position 79,434 of record CAWJPY010000031.1, on the reverse strand, counting down.
CCGCACGCGCGGTCGCCCGGTCCGTGGTGGCCGAGATGCACGCCGGCTTCGTGGCCCTGCGGGCGCGCATGCCCATGAACTGCCGCGTCGACCGCGGGGGCGTGGGATCCTCTCCCGATGTCGAGCGCGACATCGGGCGCATCGTCGACATCTGGCGGAGCACTCGGGCCATGTTCGGTGAGGGGGGGCCCTTCCTGTTCGGTGGGTTCACCATCGCCGATGCCTTCTATGCCCCCGTCGTCAGCCGCTTCGTGACCTATGGTGTGCGGCCCCAGGACGACGCTGCGGTCTCCTACATGGACACCATCTGGCAGATGCCGTGGGTGGTGGAGTGGGTGGAGGCAGCCAAGGCGGAGCCCTGGATCCTGCCCGTCGAGGAGGTCTGAGGCCCGCCGAGAGCGCCCGGCCGCCAGGCTCGACTTCCCGTGGTGCACGACCGCCGAGTCGGCCTGACACCCTGGATGGGCACCACCCGCCCCCTGGGCCGGGCGCGGCGAGCGGTGTCACCTCGCCCCTCGGAGTCGGGAATTGTGCGCTGTGCACCCGACTATACTGAGCGTTCGCCGGAGGATGTTCATGGCCGATGAGAAGGAACCGCGGATCATCGACGTGCAGCCGAAGCGGGAGGGTCAGGGCGGCGAGGCACCGACCGGTGGCCGCTCCCTGGTGGTGGCCGAGCAGGCCCTGCCCGACAGCCTCCTGATCGTGCCGCTCAGAGAACGGCCCCTGTTCCCCAAGATGATGGGACCCGTCATGATCGCGGACGAGCGGCTCGCCGAGGAGCTCATGGAGCAGCTCCGTTCGTCGGTGCCCTTCATCGGTCTCGTGATGATGCGCACCGCGGACCATCGGCCGGTGGGGGAGCCAGCCACCGCAGACGACCTGCACCGGGTCGGAGTGGCCGCGCGCGTGGTCCAGGCGTCGCCGCCGTCCGCCGACGGTCCGTTGCAGCTCGTCGTGCAGGTGATGGAGCGCTTCAACGTGATCCAGTTCCTGGGCGAGGCGCCCCTGCTCAGGGCCCGGGTGAACTACTGGTACGAGCCCGGGTTCAAGACCAACGACGAGCTCAAGGCCTACTCGGTGGCGGTGGTGGACAGCATCAAGGAGCTGGTCCAGCTCAACCCCCTGTTCAAGGAAGGGCTCTCCCTGCTGCTCGACCAGATCGATGTCCACGATCCGGGTGTGCTGGCCGACTTCGCGGCGGCCATGACCACCGCTTCGGGGGAGGAGCTGCAGGAGGTGCTGGAGATCCGCAGCGTGCGCCGGCGTATCGAGAAGACGCTGATCTTGATCAAGCGCGAGGTGGAGATCTCCAGGCTCAAGCAGCAGATCTCGAAGCGGATCGAGGAACGGCTGTCCAAGCAGCAGCGGCAGTTCTTCCTCAAGGAGCAGCTCAAGGAGATCAAGCAGGAGCTGGGCCTCGCCAAGGAGGGCGCCCAGGCGGAGGTCGAGCGCTTCGAGGAACGTCTGGCCAAGCTCGCGCTCAGTGACGAGGCCCTGGAGCGGGTGCGCGAGGAGATGGACAAGCTCCGCCTCCTGGAGCCGGCCTCGCCGGAGTTCAACGTCACCCGCGCCTACCTCGATTGGCTGACGATCATGCCCTGGGGCGTGTACAGCGAGGACAGCTTCGACCTCGACCGGGCGGCGCGCATCCTCGATGAGGATCACTACGGTCTCGAGGATGTCAAGGACCGGATCCTGGAGTTCATCTCCGTGGGCATCGTCAAGGGCGACCTGGCCGGTTCGATCATCCTCCTGGTGGGGCCGCCGGGTGTGGGCAAGACCTCCATCGGGCGGTCCATCGCCCGTGCTCTCGGCCGCACGTTCTATCGCTTCTCCCTGGGCGGCATGCAGGACGAGGCGGAGATCAAGGGCCACCGTCGCACCTACATCGGGGCCATGCCCGGAAAGTTCATCCAGGCCATCAAGGTGTGCAAGACCGCCAACCCCCTGATCATGCTCGACGAGGTGGACAAGGTCGGGGCCAGCTTCCGCGGCGACCCGGCGGCGGCGCTGCTGGAGGTGCTGGATCCGGAGCAGAACCGGGACTTCTTGGACCATTACCTGGATGTGCGCTTCGATCTTTCGAAGGTGCTCTTCGTGTGCACCGCCAACCAGCTCGAGACCATTCCCAGGCCCTTGCTGGACCGCATGGAGGTGATCCGCGTCGCCGGCTACATCCTCGAGGAGAAGCTCGAGATCGCGCGCCGTCACCTGATCCCCAAGCAGCTCGCAGAGCACGGCTTGAAACGGGGGCAGGTCACCATCCCCAAGCGGGTGCTGCGCCAGATCATCGACGGCTGGGCACGGGAGGCCGGGGTGCGCAGCCTCGAGAACAGCATCAAGAAGATCCTGCGCAAGTCGGCCAAGCGCATCGTCCAGGAGGGTGTCACCTCGGTGAAGATCGGCGTCGGTGACCTTCCCGACCAGCTCGGCAGGCGTCTGTTCACCGAGGACAAGGCCTTCGCCAAGCCCAGAGTGGGGGTCGTGGGCGGCCTCGCCTACACCACCATGGGCGGCGACACGCTGTACGTGGAGGCGCGACCGGTCCCGGCCACCCAGGCCGGGTACAAGCAGACCGGCCAGCTCGGGGACGTGATGCGTGAGTCCTCCGAGATCGCCTACAGCTACGTGCGCTCCCTGTTCAGGGATGACCAGCGGGCCAAGGACTTCTTCACCCACAATGTCATCCACCTCCACGTGCCCGCTGGAGCGACCCCCAAGGACGGTCCGTCCGCGGGCATCACCATGGCCTCCGCCCTGTACTCGCTGGTGACGTCCCAGCCGCCGCTGAGGAACCTCGCCATGACGGGGGAGCTGACGCTGAGTGGGCTGGTGATGCCCATCGGCGGGGTCAAGGAGAAGATGATCGCAGCCCGCCGCGCAGGTGTGAAGACCGTCATCCTTCCGGCGGAGAACCGGGAGGACTTCGAGGACCTCGACGACGAGATCACGAAGGGCCTCGAGCCGCACTTCGTGCGCACCTTCGACGACGTGATCGCCGCCTGCTTCCCGAACGGCACCGGGGCTCGCGCCCGTCGCAGGCGGCAAGCGGCGTCTTGACCGGAGAGGCCGGAACGGGCAATCTGGAGAGAGACAGTATCAGTCTGACGCCGCTCGCCGATGGGTGGTGGCGTCAGGAAGTGAAGCAAGACGACGTGAAGATCTGGTCTCTGCGTGCACGGGTTGTCCTGACGGCGAGTGCCGTCACCATCTTGGTGTGCGTGGTGTTGCTCTTCCAAGCAGATCGCACCATTCACGGGCTCATCCAGCACCACGTCGACCACACCCTGATCAGTGCTGCGGAGCGGCTGGATGCTCGGCTGGCCGCGGGGACGCCGGGCAGCGGCCTGGCCACCGCCCAGGAGGCCTCCCGCGACCTGATCGTCGCGGGCGACGTGCTCGGTGTCGTGCTCTTCGACGGTACGCGTGAGCCCGCCGTCGCCCACCCCGGGAAGCTCGTCGGCGTGCCCATGCTGGCGCGGTGGCCCGCGGCCGAGCGCCGCCGAGAGCGGGAGTGGTCGCTGGATGGAGCGCCGGTGACGGCGCGCTTCGTCCTTCTCGGCAACAGCCGCTCGGACATGCTCGGCGCGTGGCTGGTCGTGGACCGGGGTGAGGCCGAGTCGCACCTCAGACGTGCCCGGACGCTGCTGGTCGGTGTGGCCGCGGTCGGGCTCGCCACCGGCATCGCGCTGATCTGGCTGTGGTCGGGAATCGTGCTGAAGCCCGTGGCTGCCCTGGGGAGCAGTCTGGCGCGTCTGGCCGGCGGCGAGCTGACGTGGCGACACCCGGAGCGTGGTCCTCGAGAGATTGTCGGTCTGGCGCGGCGGATCAACGGGATCGCCGAGCAGCTGGAGGCCTCGCAGACCGAGCTCACCAGGTCGCTCAGCCGTGAGAACGAGCGCACCGTTGGACATGCCCGCTATCTGGAGCAGGCCAACCGCACCCTCCTCGACCTGGCCAACCGGGACCCGCTGACCGGTTTGGCGAACCGCCGCCGGCTGGAGCTGGAGCTGGAGCGCCACATCGATCTCGCCCGCGAGACGGGGCAGCCCCTGGCGGTGGTCATGATGGACCTGGACAACTTCAAGATCTACAACGATACCGCCGGGCACCTCGCCGGTGACGAGCTACTGCGCACGGTGGCGTCCACGCTGCGCGGTCGGACCCGCATCACGGACCTGGTGGTTCGCTGGGGCGGCGACGAGTTTTGCGTCCTGATACCCCACACCACTCCGGAGCGCGCACTGGTGGCGGCCCGCTCGCTGGTGGAGGCGGTGGCGGAGGCGACCCGCAGCCTGGCCCTCCCGGAGTCGCTGCCGCGGCCCGGAGTCAGCGCGGGCGTGGCCGGCTACCCGGAGGACGGGCAGGAGGGCACCGAGCTCATCGCCTGCGCGGATGCAGCCCTCTACCGGGCGAAGGAGAAGGGCCGCGGCCAGGCTCTGCGCCTGTCGACGGAATGATCTTCCCCCCGGCGGCTCCCGGGCCAATGACGCGCTGAGCGGTCACCGCCACTGCCTGGTCGAGGCGCACGCCGCGGGCTGGTCACGCCGAGGACGGCGGCTATCATGGGCGGCATGGTGAGCTCCCGCAAGGGCCTCGTGCCGTACCGTCCCCCGGAAGATCAGCCTCCGGCCAGTGAACGACCACTGCCCCTCTTCGCCTTCGGGCGGGTGCTCGACGAGCGCTTCGTGGCGGACCTGCTCGAACGGCCCGTGCCAGCCGAGCCCTGCCTCCTCCCCGGCCACGGGGTGGTCGAGCTGGGCGGTGGGAGCCGGTGGCAGGTGCTGCGTCCCGAGGAGGATGGGGTGGTTGCGGGTCGTCTGTACCGCGGGCTCGACGGTGCCGACTTCGAGCGCCTGGATGCGTACCAAGGGGTCGGGGAAGGGCTGTATCGTCGCCACGTGGTGGTGGTCCAGCCGGGAGAGGGGAGAACCCACTCGACGGAGCCGGCGTTCGCCTACCTCCCGACGGACCGGACGCTGCGGCGGTACGGCACCGGTTGAGGGGCATGGCGGCGTCGCACCGTCCACTGGAGGGCCTGCGCATCCTCTACCTCTGCGACCGTCTCGGGGACCGCGGAGGCTCGAGCCGGCACCTGTTGCAGGTGATGGAGGCGGCGGCGGTGGGCGGTGCGCAGGTGCGGGTGGCGAGTGGCGATGGCGATCGTCAGCCGGCGCTTCCGCCCGGTGTGGGCTCGACGCGGGTCCGTGGCCTCGCAGCGGCGACGCGTTCGTCCGCCGGCCTCGCGGGGCTCGACCGGCTGCTGGGCGAGTGCGACGTGGTGCACCTGCAGAACGTCATGAACCCGGCGGTGCTCGAGGCGGTCGTAGCGGGCGGTCACGCCGTGGCGACGGTGCAGGATCACCGGGTGCTCTGCCCCGGGCCCGGGAAGACCCTGCCGGACGGGTCCCGCTGCCTGGAGCTTATGTCCGATCGCGCGTGCCGGGTCTGCCTACCGGACCGAGCGTACAGGGAACGGCTGCTGGAGCTGACCCGGGATCGGCGGGACGCTGTGGAAGGGGCGCGTCTCGTGGCGCTGTCGGTGTACATGAGCGAGGAGCTGGCCGCGGTGGGGCTGCCGGGCGCAACGGTGGTTCCGCCGTGGTTCGAGCCGGGCCCGCCCCGCGCCATCCCCGGGGACTCGTTCCTCATCGGCGGCCGGCTGGTCCGTCACAAGGGGGCGCTGGAGGCCTGGGGGGCGTGGCGCCGCGCCGGCGCGCCCCTGCCTCTGCGGGTGGCGGGCTCTGGGCCGCTGGCACCGAGCATGACCGGAGCGGTCCTCCTCGGTTGGCTGGACCCCCGGCAGATGCTGGCCGAGCTCCGCCGGGCGCGGGCCGTGGTCTTCGCCAGCCGCTGGCAGGAGCCGTTCGGCATCGTGGGCGTGGAGGCGCTGGCCGAGGGGACGCCGGTGATCCTCGTGCCCACGGGGGGGACGACGGAGTGGGGAGGCCGGGGCTGTCTTCGGGTCGAGCGATCCGAGCTCAGCCACGCCATCCGGGCCCTGGCCGCAGATCCCGGACGGGCCGTGGACCTGGGGCGAGCCGGCCAGGCGGCCGTGGCCGAGCTGTTCCCTCGTGGGGAGCTGGAGGCCCGCCTGTGGCGGGTCTATGCCGACGTCGCGGCTCAGCTTCCGAGGGGGGTGGGGTCGATATAGATCCGGTAGTCGTGAACGGGCCGGCCGCCGCGCCGGCGGAGCACGTTCGCGAAGGGGATGGTCACCGGAGGTGCGCCGTCACGGCGGTATGTCACCCTGCCTTCCACGATCGTGACCTCGTCCCCGGCCCGGTGCACCGCGCCGACGTGGTGCTCGATGCCGGTCAGGCCGCCGAAGAAGGCGGCCACGTAGTCGCGGATCGCCGTGCGGCCGTGGACCGGCGCCTGACTGCCGTAGACGAAGACGGCGTCGTCGGCCAGGTGCGCGGCAAAGCCATCGGCGTCCCTGGCATCGATGGCGCGGAAGAGGGGCGAGAGCTCGGGCGAGCTGGCCATGGTGTGCCTCCTTCTGGGCCGGACAACAGCTCGGGGATGAGACACGTTCCCACCGAGGTCGGCGGGCGCGGCCCTCCGTCGGGAGCGGTCCGCGCCCGGGACGTGCCGTGCACGGATCGGGCGCCGGGGGGCGACCGGCTTGCTTTTCGCGAGACACCTTCTATATGCTTGTGAACATGGAGGCTACCAACGGGGTGGCCCCCCCGTATGGGTGGGGCGGAGTCCCGCCGTGCTGCGTCGTGAGGAGCCGAATGGAGCGGCTCCGGGAGAGAAGGAGACCATGGCCAAGAAACTGTTTGTCGGGAACCTGAGCTGGAACACGCGAGACGAGGGCCTCTTGGAGGCCTTCTCGTCCTTTGGCGAGGTCACGGATGCCAAGGTCATCGTCGATCGGGGCACGGGACGTTCGCGTGGCTTCGGCTTCGTCACGTTCGCGGACGACGGCGCGGGCGACGATGCGGCCTCGGCGATGGACGGCAAGGAGCTGGACGGCCGCACCATCCGCGTGAGCGAGGCCCACGACCGGCGTCGCGAGGGCGGTGGCGGAGGGTTCCGAGAGTCCGAGGAGCGCTGGTAGCTGTTCCGATCCCATCGGGACGAGACCCCCTCCCCGGCGGAGGGGGTTTTTTGATGCGCGACGGCCCTGATGACGGTGGGCGCTGCGTCCGGTCACGGGGCGGGCGGCGTCAGTCTTCCTCCAGGAAGTACTGGACCGTCGTCACGACCCGGATCTTCTTGAACTGCGGCGAGAACGGGTCGCGGTCCTCGATCGAGAAGTATCCCTGCTGGGCATTGCGGATGCCGCCGACCCGCGCGCCCGAGTCCTTGGCGAACTGCTCCGCCGCCCGGCGGGCGTCCCGTGTCGCCTCGGCGATCATCTCGGGCTTGATCTGGTCGAGCTCGGTGTACGTGTACTGGGTCTGGTACTCGTAGCTGCGGACCACCGCGACCCCCTCCTTGACCAGCTCGCCGGAGCGCACCATGGCGTTGCGGGCGGCGTCGATCTTGTGCGTGCGCAGGGTGACAGTCGCTTCCGCCGTATACCGCTCGAGGTGTTGATCCGTCATCCCCTGGGCCTGGCGATCGGTTACCCGAGGGGCGGTGGCGCCGATCTCGGACGGATCGAAATCAGAGCCGAGAAAGGCGCGGATCTTCTTCTCCCCCGTCTCCACCCCCTGCTGAAGAGTGCCGAGGTCGTTGGCGGTGACGGCATACACGATCGGCCAGAGGACGAGATCGGCCGCCACCTCCCGCTCGGAGAGGCCCTTGACGGTGACGAAGCGGTCGCTGGCTCGGGCCTGCAGGAAACCGTTGCCGATGAAGCTGCCGGCGAGGGCGACGCCGGCGCCGACGAGAGCTCCGAGGACGAGCGACGGGCCGAACAGCGGTCTCTCCATGATGATCCCTCCTCGCGGGCGGGCGTCGCGATGTGCACGCTCTCACGATGGTACAGCACAGGAGCCCACGGGCCTCCTGCGATGCGCTGCCGCAAAGGCTGCGGACGACGTACAATCTCTCTATGCCGGCCAACGTGACCGCCCAATATCGAGTGGCGGAAGGCAAGCTGCGCGCCGCCAAGACCATCGACGACAAGCGTGCGCGCTTGAGGAGATGCTCGCCACCATCCCCAAGCACAAGGGGACGGAGAAGATGCAGGCGGACATCAAGCGCCGCCTCGCCCGCCTCCGCCTGGAGGCCGAGCGGCGTCAGGCGCCCCGCGCAGGAGCCATCCACGTGGAGCCCGAGGGCGCCGCCCAGGTGGTCCTCCTGGGGGCTCCGAACGCCGGCAAGTCGTCCCTGTTGGCCACCCTCACCCGCGCCCAGCCGACCATCGCGGACTACCCGTTCGCCACCACCCATCCCGCAACCCGGCATGATGGCTTTCGAGGACGTCCAGATCCAGCTCGTCGATCTGCCGCCCGATCACCGCCGAGCACATGGAGCCGTGGCTGCCCAACATCGTCCAGGCTGCCGACGCGGCGTTGCTGCTCGCCGACCCCTCCACCGCCGGCGTCCTCGCCGGGGTGGAAGAGATCTGTGAGCGCCTGGCCGCGCTGCACGTGCCCCTGGTGGGCGCCTTGCCCGAGGACAGCGACCCCCATGAGCTGCCCTTGCCCTCCCTGCTGGTCATCACCAAGGTCGACCTGGTGAACCATGACGACGTCGAGGTGTTGGAGGAGCTGTACGGGGAGACGTTCCCGGTGGTGCGCTTCAGCGCCGCCAAGCGGATCGGCGCCCAGCAGCTCAAGATGGCGGTGTGGCGGATGCTCCGTCTCGTGCGCGCCTACACCAAGCCCCCCGGCGCCCGGGCGGCGAGCCGCGAGCCCTATGTCCTGGATGAGGGGTCGACGATCCTGGATCTGGCCGCGCGCATCCACGGCGACCTGGTGGATCGCCTCGCCTTCGCGCGGGTCTGGGGGGGGCAGGTGCAGGGGCAGAAGGTCTCTCGCGACTTCGAGCTGAGAGATCGGGACGTGGTCGAGCTCGCCACCTAGCCCGGCGGCCGGGTGCTCCACCGCACGGTGGAGGTCCCGGAAGGACGTCGCATCGCCCAGTGTGTCGGTCCCCGGGAGGGGTCGGGGCTGCACGCCAGGAGACGACCGGTGGGTGATCCACCGCGGGACCTCCTCCGCTAGCCGTCGGGTTACGCCACAATGTGCGCGTTCGCACGGTTGGACAGTGGCCTCGGGAGCGGCGTTCAACAGTCGTCGCTTTCGACTCGTCTCACTGGCATGGGCAGGACGCGACCGGGGGACCACGGGTGCACACCATGACCGACGGAGAGCTGGTGGTGCTGTCGCGGCAGGGGAGCCGCGAGGCCTTCGGAGTCCTCGTGGGGCGCTGGAACCCGCGGTTGTTCCGGTTCCTGCTGCGTTCCCTGGGCGACGAGGAAGCGGCCCGCGACACCTGCCAGGAGACCCTGCTGAGGGCCTGGATCAATCTCGGCCGCCTGCGCGAGCCGGAGCACTTCAAGACCTGGCTGCACTCCATCGCCCTCAACCTGTGCCGAGACCGGGGGCGCCGGTCGGAGCGGCGGGAGGTGGCTCTCGGCGACGCGGCTGCTCTCGACGGTGCGTCGGTGGAAGCGGGCGGCGTCCTTCGGGAGAGCGAGCGCCGGGATGGTGTCCTGCTGCTCGAGACCGTGCTGGCCCGCCTGCCCATGGAGCAGCGAACCGCCATCGTGCTCCGGGAGCTGGAGGGCTTCACGTCGGTGGAGATCGCCGCCATGACCGGCGTGCCGGCGGCGACCATCCGGTCGCGCATCTATTACGGGCTCAAGGCCCTGCGGCGGATGGTGCCGGTTGGCGGCGTTTCCGCGCTGGAAGGAGGGACATCACGATGAACGACGAGGAGAGGCTGGACCACTGGCGGGATCGCATGGTGGCCGCGCTCTACGGAGAGCTGGAGCCAGCCGCGAAACGGGAGCTGGAGGAGGCGTTGGCCGGGGACGACGCGCTGCGCCGCGACTGGGAGGAGCTGCAGCAGGCCCGGGTCGCACTGCGGGAGCTGGCCGGTGGGGAGGGGCGCGAGGTGGAGGCACCGGCCCATCGGAGCGCCCTCTTGTGGAGCCCTCCTGCGCAGCGGGGCGCCCGCCGGTGGCTGCTCGCCGGGGGTGTGGGCTTCGCCGCCGCCGCCGTGCTCTTCCTCGGCCTCCTGGTGGCCGGCCTGCGGGTGGACCGCACCCCCGCGGGGCTGCTGGTGCGCCTCGATGGCTCGCCCGCCGCGGAGCTGGAGGCGGCGACTGCCATGGCGCCTGCCGCCGGCCAGAGGGGCGTGACTCGGGCCGAGTTCGCCGAGGTGGCGCAGGCGCTCTTCGACGGCACCACAGCCCGCCTGGACGAGCTCGAGCGCCGCCAGACCGGGGCGCAGGTGGAGCTCACCCAGGCCCTGTATGACGCCCTGGCGGTGCGCCAGGAGCGTCAGTTCGACGATCTGCGCAACCGCATCGAGCTGGCCCGGGCCAACAATGGACCGTGGTCGGCGGGTGACCGCCATCTGCCGGCAGCGAGGAAAGGAGAGAACGATGGGACCGACTGACAGGAAGAGCAAAGGCGTGCGCATGGTGCTGGCCGCGGCCCTGACCCTGGGTCTGCTGGGTGCGATGGCGGCGTCGGCCAGGGCTTCCGAGCCCGACACGTCGCGGCTCGAGCGCAAGGTGCAGGTGCTCGAGACGATCCTTGACGAGGTGTTGGTGCAGAGCCCGAACGTGGTCGTGAACCGCCCTTCCGGGACGACCCGGGGGCTCGTGCTGGAGGGCTACGGCGCGGTCTTCACCCTGAGGGCGAGCCTCACCCGCCACCTGCTCGTACAGCTGGAGGCAGCCGAGAAGCGGATGGTGACCGGGGACGAGGACTTCAAGCTCTACTTCGTCAGCCCCGACAACGCGAAGGCGGGATCCGCCGAGACAGACGCGAAGCGAGGCGCTCCGGAGGACGATCCGGCCAAACGGCTCGTGATGTTCAAGACGGAGCTGACCGACGCCATGCTCGACTACGGCCCGACCCTGAACGAGCTTCGCGACGATGATTGGCTGGTCGTTGCCGCCTTCCTCGACGGACGGAGCCTGCTGGGTGGCGGTGACGGGACCCGTCTCGTGCTGCGGGCCAAGATGCGCGACCTCCGCCAGTACGCCTCCGGAGCGTTGAGCCGCGAGGCGGCGGCGAAGCGAGTGACCGCGGAGAAGGAGTAGCACTCTCGGGAGCGCTCTTCGATCGCTCAGTGCCGATGATTCCGGGCCGGCGCACCGCGCCGGCCCTGCTTGCAGATGGCGCGCGCCAAGGCCGAACTGCCCTGAGGGGGTTGGCGGTCAGACAGGGACCCGGGATCCCAGCCCGTCGAGCGGAGATCGTCGCAGCAGTACGGCGAGGCGAGCCACCTGTTCCCGTCCCCAGCGGGTGGTGACGACGGCGCGAGAGGCGCCCAGGAGGTCGGCCACGAGCGCCGTCAGCTCCTCGGCTGGAGAAGCCGGCGCTCAGCTCAGCTCATCCACCAACCGATCCAGGAAAGCAACCTGGGCTCCGTTGATCCTGCTCCGGGCCTCCTCCAGGTCGAAGAAACGTCCCTGGTCGACCTCGGGGAACTCCCGGCGGCTGCCGGAGTGGGGCGGCCACTCCAGCTCGAAGGTGTTGCTGACCACCTCGTGGCCGTCGGGCCAGTCGCCGGCGAAGGCCCAGGCGTGCACCACCTTGCCGCTCCTCTGGGTGACCTCGCCCAGGTCGAGGAGCTCGGCGCCGCCGCCGCAGTCCTCGACGCTGCGCCCGGTCTCCTCCGCGAACTCCTTGACCGCGCGCTCCATGGGGGGCTCGTCCCCCTCGATCACCCCCTTGGGCACGCTCCATGAGCCCTCGTCCCGCTTCCGGAAGTAGGGTCCGCCGGGATGCACGAGGAAGACCTCGGTCTTCCCGTGCCGCTTCCGGTACATCAGCAAGCCCGCGCTGCGCATGCCGTCCGCTCCCTCCGCCGTCGCCGGCGCCGCCGCTCGGGCTACGACGGGCTGGCCCAGGGCGAGGCCGGCGGGATGTAGGCCACCTCCTCGGGGGAGCGCCAGTTGGCGGCCGGCGCCACCTTCACCGTGCCGTGGACCGAGCTGTCCCCGACCGAGACCGTTACCGTGTAGGTCCCCGGCGGCACGAACTGGGTCTGTTCGTCGGGCAGGTCGAAGCGCTGGTCCTTGTCGGCCTGGAGGTCCCACACCACCCGGTTGACGCCGGGCCGCGCCTCGCCCTCGAGCTTCCGCACCTCGCTGCCGTCCTCGTCGGTGATCCGCACCTTCACCGGCTCGGTGGGTAGGTCGCGCAACCAGTAGGTGATGACCGCGCCCATGGGCGGGTTCGGGGCTTTGAACACCGCCGACCCCTCCCCGTAGCCCCGGCCCCCGAAGAGGTGCGGCTTGGCCTCGCGCAAGGGGAAGAGGTGCAGGGGCTCGGCCAGCACCTGGGGCGTCAGCTCGCCCAGGAAGGCGGCGTCGTCGAGGATGTAGACGCTGCGGCCGTGGGTCCCGGCAACGAGGTCGTCCTCCCGGGGGTGGAAGGTGAGGTCGTAGACCGGCACCGTGGGCAGGCTCGAGCCGTTGATCTTCATCCAGTGACCGCCGCCGTCGACGGACAGGTAGGCTGCGAACTCGGTGCCGCTCACCAGCACGTCCGGGTTGTCGGGGTGCTCCCGCACCACCCGCACGGGCCCGCCGGCGGGCAGGTCGCCGGTGATCTCCTGCCAGGTCTGGCCGGCGTCGTGGGTGGCGAGGATGAGGGGCTCGAAGTCGTCGGAGCGGTGTCCGTCCACGGCCACGTAGGCGGTCGTGGCGTCGGCGTGGGAGGGCTCGATGCAGGAGATCCAGTGGCCCTTGACCTGGCTCGGGGTCACGTCCTTCCAGGACTTGCCGTCGTCCAGGGTGACATGGATCAGCCCGTCGTCGGTGCCGGCCCACAGAAGCCCCTGCTGGAGGGGGGACTCGGCCAGGGCCACCACCGTGCCGTAGGTCTCGGCGGCGGATCCGGCGCTCATGATGCGGTCGGTCTGGCGGCGCGACAGGTCGGGGCTGATGGGGTAGGAGTAGCGGCCGTGGTCCGTCAGCTTGAAGACCTTGTTGCCGCCCAGGTACAGCACGGTGGGGTCGAAGGGGGAGAGGATGAAGGGCGCGTCCCAGTTGAAACGCAACCGCTCCTGTCCCTCGTCGGCGGCCGGCCGGAGCCGCTCCCTGAGCTGGGTGTCGAGGTGGATGCGGACCACCGCGCCGCCCTGGGAGGTGGCGTAGACCACCTTGGGGTCCGTGGGGTCGAAGAGCACCCGGAAGCCGTCGCCGCCGAGCACGTACTGCCAGTCCCGGTCCAGGATGCCGATCTTGCCGTTGCCGCGGCCCATGGTCTCCAGGGTCTTGAGGGTGCCCGAGGGACCGATCCAGGAGCCGTTGTCCTGCAGCCCGCCGCCGACCCGGTAGGGGTCGGAGAGGTCGGTGTTGACGTGGTAGAACTGGCCCGCCGCGGTGGTCGCCAGGTGGCGCCAGGTCTGACCGCGGTCATGGGTCAGGTAGACCCCGCCGTCGTTGCCCACCAGCACCCGCGAGGGATCCTCGGGATTGATGGCGACCGCGTGGTGGTCGACATGGACCACCCCGTCCCCGCCGAGGCGGCGCAGGGTCCGGCCCCCGTCGTCGGAGACGGTCACGTCCCAGCCCAGGACATACACTCGCTGCGGGTCTGTGGGGTCCACGGCCAGGCGCGAGAAGTAGAAGGGACGGAAGTCCAGGCTGTTCACCCGTACCCAGTGGTCGCCGTGGTCCTCGGAGCGGAACAGGCCCCCCGCGGCCGAGCGGTCGTCGAAGATGGACTTGCCGCTGCCGCCCTGGTCGCTCTCCACCACCGCGTACAGGAGCGCCGGTCGGGAAGGCGCCACGGCGAGGCCGATGCGTCCCGTGCGCTCGGGCAGCCCGTTGCTCTAGCTTCTGCCAGGTGGCTCCGGCGTCGGTGGAGCGGAAGATGCCGCCCTTATCGCTGATCCCTTCGTAGCTCCAAGGAGTGCGCCGGCGCGCGTACATGGCGGCGTACACCGTGTCGGGATCGCTCGGATCCAGCTTCACGTCGCAGGCGCCGGTGTCCTCGTCCACCTGCAGCACGGCCTGCCAGGTCTTGCCGCCGTCGGACGTCTTGTAGAGGCCGCGCTCCTTGTTCGGCCCCCACAGGTGGCCGAGGGCGGCCACGTAGGCCACGTCCGGGTTGCGGGGATCCACCGCCATGGCCGGGATGTCGTGCGTCTCGTCGAGGCCGAGGTGGGTCCAGGTCGTGCCGCCATCGGTGGACCGGTAGACCCCATTGCCCCAGGAGGAGCTGTTGCGATTGTTGCCCTCGCCGGTTCCTACCCAGACGATGCGGCCGCGGCCACGTTCCGCCCGACTCTTGGCGAGCTCGGTGGAGGACGCGTTCGCCTCCTCGGCGGCCCACCCCGGCCAGTCGTCCGGCGCGTCGGCCACCGCCAGGGCGCCGATGGAGGAGACCTGCTCCTCGTCGAAGAGCGGCGTGAAGGTCACGCCCAGGTTGTCGGTCTTGAACACCCCGGCGGTTGCGTAGCCGACGTAGAAGCTGGTGCGGCTGCCCGGCACCCAGGCGAGGGCCGCCACCCGGCCTCCCATGCGCGCGGGGCCGATGCCGCGCCAGCTCAGGCTGGCGAGATCGGATGGGACGAGCTGGCGGGTCGGAGTCTCGGCGGTGGCGGCGAGAGCTGCCGTCGCGATCAGGCCTGCGCCCAGAAGGATGAGGGACCGTCTCGGGATCATGCGCGCCTCCAAGGGGTGGGTCTCGGTTCACGCCGACAGCGGCGGCGAGCCGCGTAATTGTAGCAACGCCGGTACCGCGCGGTGCGTGGCGTACTCAGTAGCCCTGGGCGCAGCCGTCCTTGCGAGACTCCGTGGCGCCCGCCAGCACGCCGGTGTCGGGGTCGCGACGGATGGCCTGGTAGCCGCCGACGTCACCGCCGGTGGCCTGCTCGACCACGTGCCCGCGCCGGATCAGATCCCGCCGTACCTCGGGGGGCAGGCCGTCCTCGAGGAGCACCACGCCGCCGTCGGTCATGACGGTGCCGGTGGGCTGGGAGGAGCCGGAGTGGTGGAAGCGCGGCGCGTCGCCGGCCTCCTGCAGGTTCATGCCGAAGTCCACCAGGTTGACGATGATCTGGGCGTGCCCCTGGGGCTGCATGGCGCCGCCCATCACGCCGAAGGCGATGCTGGGGTTGCCGTCGCTCGCCGGCGAAAGCGGGGATGATGGTGTGGAAGGGCCGCTTGCCGGGCTCGCAGCACGTTGGGGCTGCCCAGGATCGAGGCTGAACAGCCCGCCCCGGTCCTGGATCCCGAAGCCCAGCTCGGGGACGACGTAGCCGGAGCCGAAGCCGGTGTAGTTGGACTGGATCAGGGACACCATCATGCCGTCTCCGTCGGCGGTGGCCAGATAGGTCGTGTCGCCGTGCTCCAGGTCGGGGTTGCCCGGGTCCACCGAGCGCGCGGCGTGGTCCGGGTCGATGCAGCTGCGCCTGCCGGTGCGGCGTACTCCTTGTCGAAGAGCTCGGCGATCGGGCACCTTGGCGAAGGCCGGGTCGGCGTAGAACTGCGCGCGGTCGGCGAAGGCCAGCTTCTTGGCCTCGATCAGCACGTGCCAGAAGTCGGTGCTGTCCCGCCCCATGGAGGCCAGGTCGTAGCCCTCCAGGATGTTGAGCATCTCCAGGGCGGCCAGACCCTGGCCGTTGGGGGGCAGCTCCCACACCGTCATGCCGCGATAGGTGGTCGAGATCGGCTCGACCCACTCGCTGTGGTGCGCGGCGAAGTCCTCCATGGTGAAGAAGCCGCCGTTGGCCTTCGAGAAGGCCACGATGGCGCGGGCGATGGCGCCCTCGTAGAAGGCGTCGCGACCCCCCTCGGCGAGGAGCTGCGAGCGTGTGGGCGAGGGCGGGGTTGGCGAAGACCTCACCCTCGGCCGGGGGCTTGCCGCCGGGCATGAACACCTCGGCGAAGCCGGGCTTGTCGGCGAAGACCCGGGCGCCGCGCGCCCAGTAGTAGGCGATCACCGCCGAGACCGGGAACCCCTCGCGGGCGTAGCGGCGATGGCCGGGCGCCAGGACATCCTTCATGGGCAGCTTGCCGAACCGGTCGTGGAGCTCGAACCAGCCGTCCACGGCCCCGGGCACGGTCCACGAGTAGGGCGAGTACAGGGGGATGGTCCCGTCCGGGTTGGCGGGCACCATGTCGCGGGTCAGGCCCGCAGGGGCGCGGCCGGAGGCGTTGAGGCCGACCAGCTTGCCGGTCGAGGGGTCCCAGACGATGGCGAAGAGGTCACCGCCGGGTCCGCAGGAGATGGGCTCCATGAGCGCCAGCGCCGCGTTGACGGCGATGGCCGCATCCACGGCGTTGCCACCTCGTTTGAGGATGTCGACGCCGATCTGGACCGCCAAGGGCTGCGCCGCCGCCACCATACCGTGGCGCGCGTACACCACCGACCGGGTGGCGTCCATGCGCCCCACGGGTCGATCGGCCGTCCATCCCACAGTTGCCATCGCCAGGAGTATCACCCCGAACCACGCTGTCTGACGAGTCACGGCCACCTCCCAGACAGCTACCTTACTCCGGAGGACACCCTGTCGCCACCCGCCACGATCAGTGGGAGGTTCCCCGCCTCCACACCCGCGCCCGCGTCCGCGTCCGTGACCAGCGTCAGCGACGGCGTTCAGCGTCGGCGTCATCGTTCGGCGCGCGGCGTTCAGCGAGCAGCCGCGTCCCACTCGCGCGGAACAGCGGCCTTCGAGAGCACGGCGCGTGCCTCGGGCGTGCCACTTTCGGCATCTTCACGAGGCGACCCACTCCGGCCACGCGTCGCGCGGGGTCGGGGAATGCCGGGGGTGGCAACCGCGGGGAAGGCGCCGATAGAAGGGCGCTCAGCCGTCATGAGCTCGTGGACGACGCCAGAGCCGGTGCCAGGCACCCCGTCTTGATTCGATAGTACGCAGATCGCTTCATCCGAATGCTGCCTGGCACCGTCTCTGGCCTGTCCGAAGCGCGGGGAGAAAGCCCCCGCCCACCCGGCCGTCCGGGTGGGCAGGGAAGGGCTCGATGTCCGCGGTATCGACTACGAATCCAGCTGTCCGAGCAGCACCTTGACGGCTTCTTCGAGCTGCTGGTCCCGGCCCGCGGCCTCCTGGGCCGGGTCGTTGTCCACCTCGTGGTCCGGCTCGAGCTGCTGGTTCTCCAGGAAGTGGCCGTCGTTGTCGAGGTAGCCCACCTCGGGGATTCCGAAGCGCAGGCTGCGGTCCTGGAGGGTCTCCCACCACACCGAGGTGCAGGTGCCGGGCACCGGCATGCCCACGGTGTCGCCGATGCCGAGGGCCTTGTACGCCTCGGGGAAGCAGTGGGCGTCGGAGTAGTTGCCCTCGTTCATGAGGACGATGGACGGCTTGTTCCAGCGGTAGGCGGGCTCTGCGCCGATCTGGCGACCGCGGGGCACGGGGCGCGCGTAGACCTTGCCGGTCAGCAGGATCGTGAGCGGCTCGACCAGGTTGCCGCCGTTGTTGAAGCGGGTGTCGAGGACGATGCCCTCCTTGTCCACGGCCTTGCCGAAGATGTCCTCGAAGATCTCCCGGAAGCGGGAGTCGATCATGGTCCGGATGTGGGCGTAGCCCAGGCGGCCGCCGGAGAGGCGCTCCACCTCGGCGCGGCGCGACCGCACCCAGCGCTCGTACAGGAGCCTGGTCTGCTCGCCCCCGCTGATGGGCTTGACCCGCTCCTGCCAGGCGTCGCCGCTCTCCGGGTCCGTGAGGCCCAGTCGCACGGGCGTGCCCGCCTTGCGGTTGAGGAGGGGGTACCAGTTGTCGCCGGCCCCGATGGGAGTCCCGTCGATGGATGTGATCACCACGCCTTCGCGGATGCGGGTCCCGGCCTGCTGCAGGGGGCCGCCGGCAAGGACCTCGGCGATGCGCACCCCGTCAGCGTTCCAGGTGGGGTCCGGGAAGAAGCCGAGACGGGCGGTGTCGTCGGCATCCCGTCGCTTCGGCCGGTAGTAGCAGCCGGTGTGGGAGGCGTTGAGCTCGCCCTGCATTTCCGAGATCAGCTCGGCCAGGTCCCAGTCGTTGTCGATGTCGGGCAGGAACTTGGCGTACGAAGCGCGATACGCATCCCAGTCCACGCCATGCATGCCGACGTCGTAGAACTTCTCCTTGGTCTGCCGCCACGCGTGCTCGAAGAGGTAGGCCCGCTCCGCCTGCGGATCCAGCTCCATCTCGGCCTCGAGCTGCACCGGTTCGACGTCGCCCTTGTCCAGGTCCACCGCCCGCAGGGACCGGTCGGCCAGGACGTAGGCCTTCTTGCCGTCGCCGTCGATGGCGATGTGGTCGGCGTGGTCCGCGTTGAGCTTGGCGAGCAGCTTGACCTTGCTGCTGCGGTGCTCGTAGCTCCAGAGGTCGTAACCCTTCTCGTACTTGGCCAAGAAGAGGAGCTTCTCGCCGTCCGGGGTGAGGCGGGCATCCGCCAGGTCGGCGGACTGCAAGCTCAGGCGCTCGGTCCGGTCCTGGAGCCCCTCGAGCTGGATGTCCACCGGCTCGGGCAGCTTCGATGGGCCGTCCGACTCCTCAGCCTCGTCCTTCTTCTCCTTGGCCTTCGCCTCCTTCTCCTTCTTCTCAGCGGCCTTCACCTGCTCCAGCTCGGCCTCTGTGAGGTGGTAGCGGTCCCAGGCCTTGGTGGTGAAGAAGGCGCCGTAGACGTCGAACTGGTCCGGCCAGCCGGCCTGCAGGCGGTCACCATCCCGATCCGTGAACCAGGTCATCATCTGGCCGTCTGAGGCCCAGTGGGGAGTCATGTCCTCGTAGCCGCTCTTCGTGAGATTCACGACCTCGCCGTCGCCCGCCGCCGACACCAGGCCGACCTCGTTGGACCAGCGGTTGGGGTTCATGAACTCGACAAGGAACCAGCGCCCGTCGGGCGACCACTCGTACCACTGGTCGCCGTCGGCATAGGAGTAGTTGCGGTCGCCGGGCAGGATGGTGCGGGTCTCGCCGCTGGCCAGGTTCAGGACCTTCAGAGTGGTGCGGTTCTCGAGGTACGCGACCTCCTTGCCGTCGGGGGAGAAGTGGGGCTGGAAGGTCTCCTGGTCGGTGATCGAGGACCGGCTTCTCCGCCAGGGCGGTCGCGTTGAAGAAGCTCGGCTCGTCCTCGTCGGTGAGGTCCGTGCGGTAGATGTTCCAGCTTCCGCCGCGCTCGGATGCGTAGAGCAGGCTGCGGCCGTCGGGGCTGAAGCTCACCGAGCGCTCCTGCTCGGGCGTGTCGGTGATGCGCCTGGTGGCGGGGTGCCCCACCGACGTCACGAAGACCTCGCCACGGGCGACGAACGCGATCTCTCTTGCCGTCTGGGGACAGCTCGAACTCGTTGAGGTCCGAGGCGACGTCCGTCCACTCACGACGGTTGTGGCGGCGGTCCGAGGCCACGCTCACCTGCAGCTTGCGGCCGTCGCGGTCACCTGCCGACTGGACCCAGATGTCGCCGTCGTAGGCGTAGCACAGGTCGCCGCGTGCGCGAGGCGCTGAGGAAGCGCACCGGGTGGGTGTCGTGCTTCGTGATCTGTACGGCGTGCGACGGGTCGGCCAGGTCCAGCCGCCACACGTTGAAGCTGCCGCTGCGCTCCGACAGGAAGTACAGCGACTCCTCGCCGGGGGCCCACACGGGCTGGCGGTCGTCGGCGCCGAAGGCGGTGAGGCGGGTGTGGGTGTCCGCCGCCACGTCCCACATCCAGACGTCACGGGCGAACGCCGAGTGGTCGTGCTTGCGCCACTCCATCTCGTAGCCCTTGTGGTCGGAGTAGGCGAGGCGCTTCTCGGCGTCGTCGTAGGTCGCGTACATGGCGGGGGTGGTCAGCACCTGACGGGGCATGCCGCCGTCCACGGCCACCCGGTACAGCTCGGGCTGGGCCGACACGGGGAACTGGACACAGTCCTTGGAGTCGAGCCGCGCCGAGCTGAAGAGGACGGCCGTGCCGTCCGGGGTGAAGCTGGTGGGCTCGTCGTCCGCGGAGTGGAAGGTCAGGCGCGTCGCCTCCCCGCCCTCGGCCGGCATGACGAAGACGTCGAGGTTGCCGTAGCGGTCGGAGGCGAAGGCGATCTTCGTGCCGTCCGGCGACCACACGGGCATGGTGTCGTGGGCCTCGTGGACCGTGAGCTGGGTGGCCAGGCCGCCTTCGGACGGCACCCGAAAGAGGTCGCCGCGATAGCTGAAGACGACGGTGCCGCCGTCGGGCGAGATGGTCGGGTAGCGCAGCCAGTGCGCCTGCTCGGCGGCGCTGAGCGTGCCGGTGGCCGCGCACATTGAAACCGTCATGAGCAGACCGAGACCGAGACGAACCATGCTCCTCATCATTCCTCCATCCTCCTGGCCCGGAGTCGCGGACGTGTGCCGCAGGGCGGGATCAACGGAGTGTACGACAATCGCCGTGGTGGGTTTCCCGGCGCCGGCGCCTCCGCGACCAGCGGCGGCGGCCGTGGTCGGCGGCGGCGATCAGCTCGCCTGCCGGACCAGCAGGCTGCGCAGGCGAGAGCGGTGGTTCTCCACGAAGGACAGGAAGGCGGCGCCCATGCCGAGGACGTTCTCGCGCCGCGGGTTGGTGAGGCGCACCACCTTGGCCGTGCCGCGGATCGGGTTGTCCTCTCCGGGCACCTGCAGCGAGAAGTCCACGGGCGATCCCACCGGCAACGGCTGGGTGCAGCTCACCAACATGCCGGAGATGGAGAGGTTCTCCGTGTGGCAGTACGCGGTGGTGGGGTGCGCGTCGACCAACGCCGAAAGCTCGATGGGGGCGCGCAACCGGAAGCGGTGGGCGACGTCGAGGAGGGGGAGGAGCGTCTCGCGGAGGCCCACGGTCACCTCGCGGTCGGAGAGGACGCGGTTGACACCGTGTTGGACATAGGAGCGGGCCGCCCCGAGCTGCTTGGGATGGGCGACCAGGACCACGCCGGTGTGTCGGTTGAGGGCATCGTCCGACCGCAGAACCTCGAGGATGGCGAGCAGCAGGCGGCGCAGCGAGGGCATGCGCAGGACGATGGCGTCGAACTCGCGCATCTTCAAGAGCCCCGCCAGGCCGTCGCTCCAGGGCAGGTAGTGGACATTCATGTCGAAAGAGGCCAGAAACGGGAGGAGCTCGCGAATCTCGACCTCGCCGAAGCCCACCAGCAGGATGCTGCGCGGAAGGGAATCACCCGTCGTCATCACTGTTGCCATACTAGCGGTTCCCGACGGCGCCGCTGCAGATACACAGAGGGACAGGCCGGGTGTCGGTGATGGGTCGCACAGGACAGTCCACCCTGGTAGCGCTCAGCTGCTATCCTGGGCGCAATTCGGGGACGGACAGCAGCGTCCGAGGGAAGGAGAAAGGCGATGTTCCTCAACCTCCTCGACCGGGACGAGAAGCACGCGTTCGCCCTGCTGGCGGAGAAGATGATCCAGCAGGACGGCATCGTGGTCGGCCGGGAGGGCGCCGCCGTGGCCGCCCTGCGTGCGGAGATGGGCGTGGCCCAGGCCGATCGCGCCGACCGGAGCGTCAAGGAGCTGGCGGCGACCTTCTCCAGCCGGCGGTCGAAGATCGCTGCGCTCCTCGAGCTCATCGGCCTCGGCTACTCCGACACCAGCTTCAGTGTCGGCGAGCGGTCCCTGGCCGCTCAGGTGGCGCGGGAGATGGACGTGGCCGATGATGAGGTGGAGAAGCTGGAGGCCTGGGTGCAGCGACACGTGGCGCTGATCCGGGAAGCGCTCGTCATGATGCGGGAGTGACCCGGACGACATCCTCGATGGCGGCTCTCGACGACGTCCTCGACGGCGGGCTTCTCGGTACGAGCTTCGCCTGCGAGTGTGGCCGCACCCACCACGTGCCCACCCGCAGCGTGGTGGTGGGGGAGGGGGCCATCGAGCGTGCTCCCGCCGTCCTCGACGAGCTGGCACCGGGAGACCGGGTGCTCGCCATCGGCGATCGGCGGACCTGGGCGGCCGTGGGCCGTCGCCTCGACCAGGCCCTCCTGGGGCGCCGCCGGCTGAGCAGGTGCGTGGTCCCGGACGCCCCGGCCGGCGAGGTACACGCCTCGGTGGAGCTGGTGGCGGACCTCGCTCGATCCTCCTCCGATGCGTTCGACGTCTACGTGGCCGTCGGCAGCGGCACCGTCAACGACCTGACCAAGGCCCTGGCCCACCAGCGGGGTCGGCCCTACGTCGCGGTGGCCACGGCCGCGTCGATGAACGGGTACACGTCGTCCATCGTGGCGTTGCTGGAGGGGGGCCTCAAGACCACGGCGGCGGCGACGCCTCCCGTGGCCGTGCTGGCGGACACCGACGTGCTGTGCGGGGCGCCGCTGGAGCTGACCCTGGCCGGCCTGGGCGACCTCGTCTCCAAGCCGTACTCCGGCTGCGACTGGTGGATCGCCTCGCTGCTGCGGGACGAGCCGTACTGCTCGCTGCCGGGCCGGCTCCTGGACCAGGCGTTCACCGATGCCCTGGACGTGCTGCCCCGCCTCGGGGAACGGGATCCGGCCGCGGTGGTTCTGCTCGCCGAGCTGCTCCTGGTCTCGGGGATCACCATGACCATCGCCGGCACCTCGAGCCCGGCATCCGGGGGCGAGCACCTCCTGTCCCATTTCTGGGACATGCGCAACCTGGCGGCCGGTCGCGCCCTGCACCTCCACGGCGCCCAGGTGGGCGTTGCCTCGGTGGCCGTGGATGCCCTCTACGGGTCGGTCCTGGAGACCGACTTCGCCGCCGCCCCCTTCGTGCCGGGCCCGTCACCCACCGTGGCCAAGGGGGAGCTGGAGGCGGTGTTCGGCACCCTCGTCCCGGTGGTGTGGCCGCAGTGGCGGAGCAAGCTCGAGGCACGGTCCGGTCGCGACCTGGAGCTCCTCGCCGCCAACGAAGAGCCCATCAAGACCGCCGTCCGGGAGGTGCTTGCCACGGGCCGCCAGGTCCGGCGGGCCCTCGCCGGCAGCGGAGCGCCCATGTATGCCGCTGACCTGGGTATCTCGAGGGAGGAGCTGCGGCTCGCCCTCCGCTACGGGCGCACCATCCGTACCCGCACAACCGTCCTCGACGTGGCCGCCGAGCTCTCCGTTCTGGAGGGCTTTGCGGCGGACTACCCGGACCGTCCTGGGCGAAAGGGGCGGCGATGAGCCGGCACGTCGTCCTGGTGGATGCTCACCGCGGCGCCGCGCGCACCCATCCGGAGAACACGCTCGCCTCCTTCCGGGCCGCCCTGGCTGCCCGCGCCGACAGCGTCGAGTTCGACGTCCACCTGTCGGCCGACGGCGTGCCCGTGGTGATCCACGACGACGCCGTGGACCGCACGACCGGCGGGACGGGGCCGGTGGCCAGCCTGACCCTCGCCGAGCTGCGGACCTTGGATGCCGGCTCCTGGAAGGGCGCCCGGTTCGCGGGTGAGCGGATCCCGACCCTGGACGAGGTCCTGGACCTCCTCGCCGCCGCCGATCGGATCAACATCGAGCTCAAGACGCCCTCGGCGGACCTGGTCGACCTGGTGGTGGCGGGGATCGAACGCCGGCGCCTGCACCACCGGGTCATGGTGTCGAGCTTCCACCTGGATCTCCTGGTGGCGAGCAAGCACCGGCTACCTTCGGTGTGGACCCACCTCTTCCTGGACGAGCCCCTGCCCGGAGGGTTCTGGGAAGGGGACGGACGTTTCGTCAACAGCTTGGGGCTGCCCTTCGAGCGCGTCTCGAAGGCCGTGGTGGACGAGCTCCGAGGACGCGGTCGGGCGACCTGGGCGTGGACCGTGGACGACCCGGTGATGGCGGTGCGTCTCGCCGAGTCCGGGGTGGCGGCCGTCACCACCAACGACCCGGTCGCCATGCTCGCCGCGTTGGCAGGCGCCGGCTACCGGTAGCGACGGCGAGCAGAGCCAGGGTCCGGAGACAGCGTCAGCGACCGGCGACGGGGATCAGCGGTGGCGACACGGGCGGCCAGAGGCCGATGGGCTGCCCACCCGCTAGCCGATGGCCTTGGCCAGGCCGAAGGCGGCGGCCGCGGCAAGCCCGCCGACCAGGGCGGTCTGCCACGCGCTGCGCAGGGGTCGGGCGGTGGTGAAGCGACCCTTCACGTAGCCGAAGACGAGGAGTGCGAGGAGCGTGACCGCCACCGACGCGGTCAGTGCGACTCGGATGGAGGGCGCAAGGATGTAGGGCGCCAAGGGTACGAAGCCTCCACCGACGTAGGACAGGGCGATCGTCAAGGCGCTGGAGCGCGCGCGGCGCGGATCCGGTTCCTCCAGGCCGAGCTCGAAGCGCATCATGAAGTCGACCCACCGCCCGCGGTCGGAGCGCAGGGCCTGCACCGCGTCTGACAGGGCCGGTTCCTCGAGGCCGAACTCGCGCAGCACGTCGGTCACCTCCGCAGCCTCCTGCTCCGGAACCTCCTCCGTCTCCCGCTCCTCGCGGCGGCGCTCGGTGGCGTAGTGCTCGGCATCGGTCCGTGCGGCCAGGTAGCCGCCGAGACCCATGGCGATGGACCCCGCGGCGATCTCGGCGAGCCCGGCGGTGACGATGACCCTCAAGCTCTGGACCGCGCCGGAGAGGCCCGCTGCCAAGGCGAAGGGGACAGTCAGGCCGTCCGACATCCCGATGACGATGTCACGCACGGTCTCCGACGAGGTGAAGTGGCGTTCGATGTGGCGGGTCTGGGGCATCGCTGCCTCCCTTCAGCAACGCCGAGAAGGCGCCGGGGGGCGCTGCCGTGGTTCGCTCGAACGGCGGATCATTCGCGGGCGTCGTGCGCGGAGCTCTCGATCGCCTCCCGGGACGGCTCGACGTGGATCGTGACCCGCACCGGACCGGGGAGCTCGCTGCTGAGCTCCTGCTCGATGAGCTCTGAGAGCCGGTGCGCCTCGCTGATCGGGATCTCCGGGTGCGCCGTGGTGTGGAACGACACCGACAGCGTCTCTCCGTCGCGGAGGACATGGACGTTGTGCACCGGCAGAGGCAGACGGCCCGACCGCTGGAGATCGTCGATCACCTTCAGGATGCGCTCCACGGGCACCGGTTCGGCGCTGCGGATCGCGGTGCTGTCGCCGGCCGGCTCGAGGTGGGTGATCACCCGTCCGAGGTGGGGGAGCGCTTCCCGCACCTGGTCCTCGAACTCGGTGACGTGGCGGTGGGCCTCGACCAGGGTGAGGGCCTCGCTCACCTCGACGTGGAGCTCCAGGACGGTGGCCTCTTGCGACTGGTAGATTCGGATGGCGTGGGCCCCGAGGTCGTTGCGCGCGGCGGCGCGACGTACCGTCGCCAGGACTCCGTCGGTGCCGTCCGGGGCCGGCTCCACGTGAACCACCACGTCGGCGGGGCTGACGGCGTGCAGGACCTCCTCCTCCACACGGTCGGCCAGCGCGTGGGTGCGCTCCAACGCCGAGCTGCCGTCCGTGGTCACCGTGACGTCCGCGAAGTACCGGGGGCCGCTCCGCCGGACGCGCACCCGGGTCACGGCGAGCACGCCGTCCACCCAGGCGGCGGCCCGGATCCGCTCCGCCAGCTCCGGGGGCACGGCGTCGACGAGTTCGTTGACCGCGCGCCTGCCGAGCCGGAAGCTCACCACGATCACGATGAGGGCCACGCCGAGCGCCGCCACCGAGTCGGCGTGGACCAGCCACGGGAGGTCGACGCGCTCCGCCACCACCAGCGCCACCAGACCCAGCAGCACGACGGACGATGACCAGACGTCGGTGGAGAAGTGCAGCGCATCCGCCTCCAGGGCCTGACTGTGGTGCTTGGCGGCGGCCCGCGCGAGGACCCTGGAGCGGGAGATGTCGACCACGATGGACAGCAGCACGACGCCGAAGGCCCATCCGTTGGCGTCCACCTTGGCGGTGCCCGGCGCGAGCAGGCGGTGCACCGCCTCGGACACGATCCAGGCGCAGGTGATGAGGAGGAGGAGGGTCTCGAAGAGAGCGGAGAGGTTCTCGATCTTGCCGTGGCCGTAGGTGTGCTCGGGGTCCGCGGGGCGGCCCGCCGCGCGCACGGCCCACAGGGTCATGCCGGCGGCCACGAGGTCGAGGCCCGAGTGGGCCGCCTCGGCCAGGATGCCGAGGCTGTTGGTCCACAGGCCCACGCCCAGCTTGCTGCCGGTCAGCAGCACCGCGGCCAGCAGGGAGCTCAGGGCGACCCGGACCTTCTCGCGGTCGGCGTCGCCCGTGACGGCCTCCATCTGGCGCTCGGCCTTCGAGTCGCCCCTCAGATCCACCTCCTGTGCGCCCAGTCGACGTGTCGCTGTCGGCCCTGCGACCGCGAGAGCGGCTCGCTGCGCACGGGGACCATGTTGCGACGTTCAAGGAGAGTGTAGTCCAGATGGGGGAAAGTTTCATGGGGCGTTCCCCGACGGGCGTTCCTCGCCGTCGGGGAACGCCTCAGTCGCGGACGCCGACCAGGACGCTGGAACGGGGATCGATCCGGACCAGCGACCAGTCGGAGAAGCCGGCCGCACCGAAGATCTCCTCCAGGTCCCCGGCCGACCAGACCCGTCCGGTGGCCGTACCGCCGAGCATGTTGACGGCGAACAGGGCGGCGGACAGCGGTCCGCTGTGCGCGTCGTCGTCCCACAGGAACTCGCGGATGAGCACTCTCCCGCCCGGTAACACCCCGGCCGCCACGTGGCGGGCGATGTGGTCCACCTGGGTCGGACCGTAGGAGTGGACCAGCGCAGAGACCAGGGCCACGTCGCAGGTCGGGATGTCGTCCTCGAGCGCGTCGCCTGGGGTGGTGGCGAGGCGTCCGCCGACTTCCCGCCGGGCTGCGTACTCCTGCGCGATGGCGAGGACCTCGGGGCGGTCGAACACGGTGGCGCGCAGCTCCGGAAAGCGCTCGAGCGCAGCCAGGGCGTACTCGCCGGGTCCGCCACCGACGTCCACCAGGTGGCGGTGACCGCCCAGGTCGATGGCCGCCCACAACGGCGGCGCCGCCTGCCGGGCCAGGTCCGCCATGCCGAGGATGAATGCTCGCCGGCGCTCCTCGTCGTCGGGGGGGCGGGGGATGGGCTCGCCCGTGCGCAGCACCTGGTCCAGCTTTGCCCAGCGCTGCAGGAGATGGAACTGGTGGTCCAGGATGCGGGTCAGGGAGCCGTGGGAGCTGGGGTCGAGAGCGTCGCGCAGCTCGTCGGCGACGTGGAGGCGTCCGTCGTCGGTCCGGGCGATGACGCCGAGGCAGACCAGGGCGTCGCAGAGCATGGCGGTGGCGCGAACGTCCAGGTCCAGGCTGCCGGCGAGCTGGTCGGTGGAGAGCGGCTCGCCGCAGAGCGCGGCCAGCATGCGCAGGTGGTTGGCGACCAGGATGACGGTTGCGGCCTGGAATCCGGATGCCTGGGCGCGGAGCTCCTGTGGGTCCATGGGACGACCTCCACGGGTCACTATACCCAGGACGGTGGAGAGGGGTGGGGGGCCTCGACAGGGCGCCCCGGCCTGGGGCATAGTGTCGGCGACGATGCCAGGTGAGGAGGAGCTCCGGCGGCCCAGGACGACCGGCGCCGGCCGTTGGGGCAGGGACGGGGTTCGGGCGTCTCGTCTCCCCAGCTGGCGCTGCAGCGGGACGCGCCGGTGGGAAGGGCGGACCCATGGCGACCCCTGATCCGGGTGACCTCGACCAGAACGTCCGGGCGACCATGATCCTGGCGGCGGCCATGGCCACGACGGTGCCGGTGTACGTGGTCGTGGCCTGGCTGGTGACTCCCGCCGTGACGACGCCTCTCCTCGCCGGAGGAACGCTCCGCACGTTGACGTGGGTCCTCGGGGCGGTGGCAGCCGCGCAGCTCCTGTTCGCTCCTGTCATGTTCCGGGCCCGGGTGGCGGCCGCCGGGCGGTCGAGCACCGCCGGGGAACGCCTCAGCGGGTACCGCAACGCCGTCGTCATCGCCTTTGCCCTGCGCGAGAGCGTGGCCATCTTCGGCCTCGTCCTGAGCTTCATCGGCGGCGACCCCACCTGGTCGGCGGTCTTCGCCGCGGCGGCCCTGGCCGCCATGCTGATCGGGTGGCCCCGGCGCTCCGACATGGAGGCACTGGCCGGCGGCGTTCCCCCCGTGGAGCCGTAGCCGCCGGCCGGTACAGCGTCAGCGGGCAGCGTCAGCTTTGAGCGAGCAGCGACCGCGGCCCCGGCCGCGATCAGCGTACAGGGGCAGTCCAACGGAGAGAGTCTTCGGGAGTATCAGAGGTCAATACGGCAGGTCGGTCTCCGCCTTGTCCGGCTGGGCGAGCCGGTGCCGGGCGCCGTCCTGACGCACCACCTCGCGCAGCCACTCCTCGGGGTAGCCGCGCTCGGGGTCCTTCCCTTCCTCCGCGACGTAGCCGTCGTTGTAGCGGGTGATGAGATGCATCGCGAGCTGCTGCCAGCGCCGCACCACCTCCTCGGCATGGCTCACCGAGTAGTCGGTGAGGAAGTCGCGGGCCCGGGCGGGGTCCGTGTCCCACAGGTCGACGGCCGCCTTCTCCACTGCCCCCTGGTCGGCCAGCATCCGTCCTTCGAGCTGCTGCTGCAGCGCCACGATCTCCGGCGCCATGTAGGAGAACTTCAGGTTGGCCAGGTTGGCGACCAGGTTGAAGACCCACCACCCGTCGTCCCAGCTGAAGTGATCGATGTCGCCCACCGTGAAGCTCGGGGGCAGGCGGTCGATGCCCGCGTACAGGGGCATGTAGCAGGTGGTGTAGGTGTCGTCCACGCCGTACCAGTAGACGCCGCCGATGGCGTCCGGCAGCCACGACCGGGACTGGGAAACGAACGAGAACCCGGTCTGCTGGGTGGAGATGGGCCGCTCCCAGGAGTACTTCTGGCCGTCGACCTCCCAGGCGATGGGCCGCCAGCGGTTGGGGTCGTGGAACGGCCCGGCAGCAGGACCCACCGTCATGTCGTAGGGGGTGCCCTCGTAGTGGTCGCGCATGAGCGCCATCACGTCGGCCACGGTCAGCTTGTGGTCGGGCTTGATCCAGAGAGGATAGGGCTTGGCTTGGGGGTCGCCGCGGTGGTAGGCGGGGTCGAGCTCGGCCTCGTGGGACGGAGCTGCACGCCGGAACACCGACCACACCCTGGTCGCGGTGTAGCGCCGGGACTGCACCGTGGGCTTGTCGTAGGCCGCCGCGAAGTCGAAGGGACGACCGGAGTGCGGGTCCCAGAAGCCGTGCTCCACCGCGAAGTCCACGACGTCATCCGAGTACCGGCAGCTGTCCGGGTCACGGGCCGGAAGCTCGTGGATTCGCATGCCGTTGGCGTAGGCGGCGATGGCGCCGTCGGGGACCTTGAGGGCGACCCAGATGGCCCCCTTCCCACCCGGCCCGCGGCCGATCATCTCCATCAGCCACACCTCATTGGGATCTGCGATGGCGAAGCTCTCCGCGGTGGAACGGTAGCCATGCTCGGCCACCAGGGAGGTCATGACGTCGATGGCCTCCCGCGCGGTCCTCGCCCGCTCCAGGGCGAGCTGCATCAGGTCCCAGTAGTGCAGGACCCCGTCCGGGTCGCGCAGCTCCTCGCGGCCGGTGGTGGTGGTCTCGGCGATGGCGAGCTGGTGCTCGTTCATCAGGCCGACCACGGCGTAGGTGTGCGGGACTTCGGGGATCTCCGCCCGCACGGACCCGTCGAAGCTGCGCAGGGCGCGCATGGCGCCGGGCGGGTGGTCGGCGGCGTCCTTGCGCTCCAGTCGCGGATGGAAGCGGCCGTCGCAGGCGTAGGTGATGATGGTGGAGCCGTCGGCGGTGGCGCTCCGGGTCACCAGGATGTTCGTGCATGCCTCGATTCCCGGCGCGCTCCCCCACGTGACTGCGACTGCGAGAGTAGCCAGGACCGCGTATCTGAGATTGTGGTGCATGTCGAGATCGCCCTCCGGCGGCGATCCTACCACCGGCGGCCGGCGCGTTGAGAACGGAGGGTGATACCGGTTCGCCACTGTGCTATCGTCTCCATCCAACCAGAAGGAATGTGACGGAAATCACGCAATGAGCGTGGTCCGGCGCACGCGTCGCGAGCTCTGATCGGATGGGAGGACTGCCATGTTCCTGGTGCTGCACCCCCTGCGTCGAGCCGGCCTGATCGTGCTGTGTGGATTGCTTCTTTTCGGGTTGGGGCAGGGACCCGCCGCCGCGGCCGCGCCCCCCTCCGGGCTCCAGGTCGTCGATCTCGGGCCGGAGTTCTCCGTTCGGGAGGTCGGTGCAACGGGACCGGCCGTCAAGACCGGTCGCTACATCGTCCGACTCGTGGAACCGCCCCTGGCGAGCTACCGCGGCGGCATCGGGAGCCTCGCTCCCACCTCTCCGGCGGTTCGCAGTGTCCAGCGCCTGAACACCGCGGGTGGGCCGGAGCGTTCGTACGCCGCCTATCTGGGCCGTCGCCAGGCGGAGGTGGAGGCGAGCATCGACGTGGCGATCGGTCGGCCGCTCCGGGTTGATCGCCGCTACCACGTGGCCTTCAACGGCTTCGTCGCGCCCATGACGGCCAGCGAGGCTGCTCGGGTGGCGAAGCTCCCCGGCGTGGCGGCGGTGACCCCGGAGGTGATGCGCTTCATCGACACCGACGCCGGCCCCGAGTGGATCGGCGCGCCCTCGGTGTGGGACGGCACGGCCACCGGCGGCCTGCCGGGCACCAAGGGCGAGGGGATCGTGGTCGGGGTGGTGGACAGCGGCATCAACCCCGACCACCCCTCCTTCGCCGACGTGGGACCGGTGGACGGGTACGACCACAGCAACCCTCGCGGGACGTTCTTCGGGGTCTGCGACTCGGGCTCCGGCGTCTATGACGCCAGCTTTCCGTGCAACGACAAGCTGATCGGCGCCTGGAACTTCGAGGACGGGCCGACGGACAATAACGGACACGGGACCCACACCGCCTCCACCGCCGCCGGGAACGCCCTGTCGAGTCTGGCTCTGGTGGCGCCCACCATCACCATGTACTTCGACATCTCGGGGGTGGCGCCCCACGCCAACCTCATCGCCTACGACGTCTGCAACGTCTCCGGGAGCTGTGCGACGGGCGCCATCGTGGCCGGCATCGACCAGGCCGTCGCGGACGGCGTGGACGTGATCAACTTCTCCATCGGCGGCGGCTCCTCCGACCCCTGGACCGACGCTGACAGCCTGGCCTACCTGAGCGCCATGGACGCCGGCATCTTCGTGGCCACCTCGGCCGGAAACAGCGGACCGGGGGCAGGCACCGTGGGCTCGCCCGCCGAGGCCCCGTGGGTCACCTCCACCGCGGCGGCGACCCACGACCGACACCTGTGGAACACCCTCGGCCCCATGACCGGAGGCACCTCGCCCCCGGCGCCCATGACCGGCAAGTCCCTCACCGACGGCTACGGCCCGACCTCCATCGTCTACGCCGGGGATTTCGGTGACGGCGGATGCTTGACCCCCTTCCCCGGCGGGACCTTCAGCGGCCAGATCGTGGTCTGCGACCGCGGCACCATCGCCCGGGTGGACAAGGGCTCGAACGTGCTCGCCGGCGGCGCCGGCGGCCTGGTACTGGTCAACCAGTCGATTGACGGCGAGACGGTCTACGCGGACCCGCACGTGCTGCCGGCGGTTCACCTCGGGTACACGGACGGCGCGGCGCTGAAGGCCTGGTTGGCCTCCGGCAGCGGCCACCAGGCGACCATCAGCGGCACGTCCGCGGCCCACGACGCCGCCGAGGCGGACGTGCTCGCCGGCTTCAGCTCCCGGGGCCCGAACCCATCGGTGCCTGCCGTCGTCAAGCCCGACGTGACGGCGCCGGGGGTGGACATCATCGCCGCCGACGGCCTCAGCCTGAATGCGAACCTGCTCTCCGGGACCTCCATGGCGAGCCCCCACGTGGCCGGGGCAGGGGCGCTGCTGCGAGCGTTGCATCCGTCCTGGACGCCCATGGAGGTGCGTTCGGCGCTCATGGGGACGGCGGCCGCAGGCGTGATCAAGGAGGACGGTGTGACGCCGGGCACTCCCTTCGACCGCGGGGCGGGCCGGGTCGATCTCACCAAGGCCGGCCGGTCCGGTCTGGTCATGGACGAGACGGCGGCGAACTTCACCGCGGCCGACCCCGCCTCCGGGGGCGACCCCACCGCCCTCAACCTGCCCAGTCTCGCCGACGACGTCTGCGTCGGCTCGTGCTCGTGGACGCGCACGTTCACCAACACGCTCGGGGTGCCCACGTCGTGGGGGGTGAGCGCGTCCTCCGACTCCCCGGCGGTCATGGGTCTGACCGTCACGCCCACCACGTTGACCCTCGCCCCGGGCGCCTCGGGCAGCCTCCAGGTGACCGCCGACACCGCCCTGGCGGCGCCGGGGACGTGGTACTTCGGCCAGGTGGACCTCGAGGAGCTGGGGAGCCAGGCGCCGGCGTTCCACCTGCCGGTCGCAGTACGACCGCAGGCGAGCTCCAACTCGGGCCTGCTGGAGAAGACCGCCGACAAGGCCACAGCCGCCTCGGGTGAGGTCGTCACCTACACCATCGACCTGGCGAACTTTACGTCTGCCACCAGCTTCAGCCTGGTCGACCCGATTCCCGACAACTCGTCTTACGTTCCGGGCTCGGCGGCGGGTATGGTCGACGGCTCGCCCTTCCCTTTCACGTACGACGCAGGGACAAGACAGCTCACAGCGACCGGCGTTCTGGATGCCACGGGCCTCGACGTGGCGCCGGGCGCGTCGCCGGCGGGATACCTGTCGCTCACCAACTTCAGCATCAGTCCGCTCGCCTGCCCTGGCGACTGCGATGATGGAGGCTGGGCGTTCAGCGGTCTGGACATCTACTACAACGGCCAGCATTACGACTCGCTCATCATGTCGATCAACGGCACGGTCGAGCTCGGCACGGCGAGCGGGAGCACCGCCGGGCCCACGAACACCGCGTTGCCCGAGCCGGCCACACCGAACAACCTGCTCGCACCGTTCTGGACTGACCTGAATCTGGGGGCGGGCGGAAACTGCTACATCGGTATCCTGACCGACGGTGTGGACTCGTGGTGCGTGATCGAGTGGAAGGAGATTCCGCAGTACAACGTGGCGGGCACCTCCCACACCTTCCAGGTGTGGCTGGGCCAGGGTGCGACCCGTGATATTCACTTCGTCTACGGCGGCATCTCTCCCAGCGTGCCGAGCAGCCTGACCGTGGGGGCCGAGAATGCGGACGGTACCGTGGGTGACAGCTACTACTACAACGGCGTCGGCACCCCGCCGGCGGTTGGGACCGACCTGGTTGTGGACAGCGTCTCTGGCAGCGTCGGCACCTTCAGCTTCCAGGCGCAGGTCGGCGACGGACCGCAGCACGTGGTGAACGTCGCCCAGGCGACCCTCGGCTCCGAGACGGTGGAAGCGACGGCGACGACGGTGGTCAACGCCGCGTGTCTGCCGCCCGTGGACCGCACCGTGGCCCACTACACCGTCAGCGGCACGGAGACCATCACCGCCTGCGGCAACCTGACCGTGGAGAGCTCGGAGGTGACAGCGAGCGGTGACGCCAGCCTGTGCGCGGGCGCCGGCATCGTCCTCGGGGACGGCTTCATGGTGAATGCCGGAGGCAGCCTGAAGGCCCAGGTGGACCCGACGTTGGGCTGTCACTAAGGTTCGCGGTCTCGCTCCTCACACCGGCGGCGGTCTGCCGCCGGTGTGAGCGATGTGCGCTGGGACTGCTATCCTGCGCCGGCTCGTCATGGGTGTGTTCGCGCTTCCCCGCCGCGCCGACCTGGCCGCCATGCTCCGCCTCGCGGTGCCGGTGGTGGTGGTGCAGGTGGGCATGATGCTCATGGGGGTGGTGGACACCATGGTCGTGGGCAGGGTGTCGGCCTCGGCCCTGGCCGCCGTGGCCCTCGGCCACGTCACCATCATGTCGGTGTGGGCCTTCGGCTTCGGCCTCTTGCTGGCCATGGACCCCCTGGTGGCCCAGGCGGTGGGCGCGCGGGATCGGCTGGCCGTGCGCCGGATGGTGCAGCGCGGGCTGGTGCTCGCGGTCCTGGTCGCCATCCCCACCGTCCTGGCCTTGATCCCGGTGGCGCCTCTGTATCGGGCCTTCTCGCAGCCGCCGGAGGTGGTCCCGGTGGCGGCCGGCTACGTGCACCGGTGTCTGCCCGGGATCCTGCCCTTCTATGGGTTCCTGGTGCTGCGCCTGTCCTTGCAGGCCATGGAGCGGATGCGGCCCATCGTCATCGTGATCGTCCTCGCCAACCTGGTGAACCTGGTGCTCGACGTGGCCATGGTCCACGGCAAGCTGGGGCTGCCGGCCATGGGGGCCTACGGGTCCGCCTGGGCCACCACCGCCAGCCGCACCCTGCTCTTCTTGGGGCTCGTGGTGATGGCGCGCCGCCACCTCGCGCCGCTGCTGGGGCGCCCCGACCGGGAGGCGCTGCGCCTCCGCCCCCTGGGCCGGGCGGTGGCCCTGGGCGCCCCCATCGGTCTCCAGCTCACCTTGGAGATGGCGGCCTTCGGCGTGGTGGCGCTCCTCATGGGTGGGCTGGGTACGGTGGCCATGGCGGCCCACCAGGTGACCATCAACCTGGCGTCGCTGACCTTCATGGTCCCCCTGGGCGTGTCGGCGGCGGCGGCGGTACGGGTGGGACACGCGGTGGGGCGCGCGGACGGCGAGGGCGCGCGGCGAGCGGCGGGCGCCGGGCTGCTGTGCGGCGCCTCCTTCATGGCCGGGACGGCCCTGCTCTTCCTGGGGCTGCCGACGCTCCTCGCCGCAGCCTACACCTCGCAGCGGGAGGTGCAGGAGCTGGCCGCCTCCCTCATCGTCATCGCCGGCGTGTTCCAGGTCTTCGACGGGCTGCAGGTGGTGTCGGCCGGGGTGCTGCGGGGGCTCGGCGACACCCGCACGCCCATGCTGCTGTACGTCCTCGGTTTCTGGCTGGTGGGGATGCCGGTGAGCGTGGGGCTGGGCTTCGGCCTCGATCTGGGCCCGCAGGGGCTGTGGTGGGGCCTCGTGTTCGGCCTCGGCGCGGTGGCCATCCTCCTTTTGGGCCGGGTCGCCGGCCGCCTGTCGAGACCGGTGGCGCGCCTGGTGATCGATTGAGCCGCACGCCTCGGCGTCGTCGATGTTAGCCTGGACTCGTGGAACAGACGCTGGATGACGTCCCCCCTCGGACATCCGAGGAGGAGGTGGGTTCGGCGCGGGAGCTGATCAAGCTCCTGGTCAAGGCGCGCAAGGTCATGCGCCTGTACGACAGCGAGAACGAGATCGTGCACCGCCTGGAGGACTCGCTGGCTGCGGCTGCCAGCGTCCATCTCGACACCTACGGCCCCTGCGACCTCCGGGTGTTCGAGTCCAGGTTGGAGGTCGCGGGGAGTGTCGTGTACAGCTCGGAGGAGAGGGTCGACAACCTGGCCCTGCTGCTCCATCGGGACGGCGTCCGACAGCTCACCCTGCTGCCGGGGCTCGATCGTGACGAGCTCCACGACCTGCTGGGCGCGATCAACCGCGTCAGCCAGGTGGCCAACGCTGACGAGGACCTGGTGACCATCCTGTGGGAGCGCGACTTCGAGCACGTCCGCTACCTCGCGGTGGAGGAGATCGGCGAGCGTGACGGCGGACTGAGCGTCGCGGAGCAGCTCGCGTCGTCACGGACCGGCGACGGCGCGTCCGCGCCCGGCGTGGACCTGAGCGATCTCGAGCAACCTGTCGCCCATCTCCCCATCGAGTCCTGCATGCTCACCGAGGAAGAGGCCGCGCGGCTGCAGGAGGAGCTCGGGCTGCTGGACGAGGGGACCGAGGCCACGACGGCGGTCGAGATCGCCATCGACCTCACCCTCCTCTCCGAAGAGGAAGGGGCGAACGAGGCGCTCGCGGGCGCTGTGGTGGCCACCCTGGACCGGGTGGTCGAGATCGGCGCCCTGGACAACATGATCGAGGCGGTGGGGATCCTCGACGAGATGGCCGAGACGGATCTCGCGTCGTCAGCCGGTGTGACGCGTCTGCGCGACCGGGTCCTGGGCGAGCTGGCCCAGCCGTCGCGGGTGACGGCGGTGCTCGCCGAGGCGGACCGTCGCGGTGTCCAGGTCGGGTTGCTCCGGTACTTCCTCCTGCGCCTCGGCGAGCCTGCGCTGCCGGCGGTCGTGGCCGCTCTGCCCGGGCTGGCGAGCGAGGAGCTCCGGGATGTGGCCGCCGAGGTGATCCAGGCTTCCGGCGCTCCCGCAGTCCAGTACGTGGTCGAGCATCTCGCCGGGGACGGGGCGCGGGACGAGCGCTTCGTGCGCGCCGTGCTCCATCTGCTCAGGAGCACGCACGGCGACGAGGGGGTGCCCATTGTCGAGCAGCTCCTGACCGTCGGCGATCCGACCGTGCGCCGGCAGGCGGCCAGGAATCTGGGCCCCTGGCGGGAGGGCCCCGCCGGGGACCTCTGGCTGCGCCTCCTGGACGATGACGACGAGCAGATGCGGATCCTCGCGATCACGGCCCTGGTTCGCGGCGAGCATGCCTCCCTGGCCCAGCACCTGCTGGACCGCGCCTCCGACGAGGACCGCGCGCGGCGTTCGCCCGAAGAGCTCGAGCACCTCATGATCGGGATCGCCCGGCTGGCAGGTGAGCAGGTGCTGCCCTGGTTCTCCCGACTCCTGACCGCCACCCCGGGCGGGTTTCTGGCCCGCCGACGCGACCGGGAGCTGCTGCGAACCGCCGCGGTGGGGCTCCGGGCCGTGGGCACGCCGGCGGCCCGCGATCTCCTGGAGGAGCACTCCCGCAAGGGAGGACGCCACCTCCGTGCGGCGTGCCGCCAGGCGCTGGCGGCAAAGGAGCCGGAGGTTGCGCCGTGACCGGCGACAGGCTGGCGAGGGCGGCGTCGTCGGCGGAGACCCGTGCCCTGCTGGCCGCCGCCAGGCGGATCATCCAGCAGGTCGTGATCCTGATCCGCAACTCCTATCTCCACGAGCCTTCAAACCAGGTGTTCGACGAGCCCATCGAGCGCCTGCAGGCCGAGGTTGCCGAGGCCGTGCAACGGGAGGGGAGCCTGGACTTCGAGGTGGTGTCGTCGGAGATCTACGTGGGTGGGGTCAGGCTCCGGCTGGATCTGCGGAACCTGCACACCTACAAGTACTTCGTCGACGAGATCTCGAGTCGTGGCCTGGGCGGCCTGCGCTTCGAGGCGGTTCCCGAGCGCACCGCCATCGGGGCCTTCCTGCGGTTGCTGCTGGGGCTGCGCCGCAGCGACGAGGACGCCAGCGCCGATGCCAACCGACGCCTCGGCGAGCTGGGCGTAGCGGGGATCTCGACCCTGCCGCCCCGGCGCGAGGTGGAGCCGCCGTCCACGGACCGCCGGCAACGGGCCATCGACGTGTATCAGCAGGCTCTCGACTTCATCCGCAGCTGCATGACCGAGCTCGACTCGCCGGCGCAGGTCAACCTGCGCGAGGCGAAGCGTCTCGTGCACCGGTTGGTCGACCTCAGCTATGAGGAGGGCGAAGGCTTCTCGATGCTCGGGCTCGCGGCGATCAAGAGCCACGACGAGTACACCTTCAACCACATGGTCAACGTGTGCGTCCTGGCGGTCGCCTTCGGCCAGCGACTGGGCCTGCCCCGGCGGGAGCTGGCGCAGCTCGGGCTGTGCGCCCTCTACCACGACCTGGGCAAGCTCGACATCCCCATCGAGATCCTGGGCAAGCACGGTCCCCTGGACGACCGGGAGTGGGCCGTGATGGGCAACCACCCGGTCTTCGGGGCTCGCGAGATCTTCACCATGGGCGCCCAGGACCGCGACGCCCTCCTGCGGGTGCTGGTGGCGCTACAGCATCACATCGGCTGGGACGGCCGCGGCTACCCGCCGACGCGGTTGCTGTCCCAGCCCAATCTGTACGCGCGCATCGTCGCCATCGTCGATGCCTTCGACGCCATGACCACCAAGCGGGTCTACCAGGACAAGCGGCTTCCCGACGAGGCCCTGGCCGAGATCCAGAAGGTGTCGGGGACGAAGTACGACCCGTTGCTGGTGAAGGCGTTCATCACCTGTGTCGGCATCTATCCGGTAGGGTCCACGGTGCTCCTGACGGACGGGCGGATCGGAGTGGTGAGGGAGCCCGATCCGGACCCGAGCCGGCTCAATCGGCCGAAGGTGCGGGTGGCCACCGACATGACCGGCCGTGAGCTGCCCGACGAGGTGGTGGATCTGGCCTCGCCCGAGCATGCCTCGCGGGCGATCGTGCGCACAATCGACCCCGAGGACTTTGGAATCAACGCGGCGCACTACGCAGTCTGAGCGGGCGGTCATCTCTCAACATCGAGGGCCATCGGGGACAACGTGACAGGGGTCTCGCGGCCAAAGGATCGGGCGCAGCGATCAAGGGCGGCGGCTGCGACGGCAATCCCGTCCCCGCGCACCGCGGTGGCGGGAGCCACGGGCACGCGCAGCCGGTTCTCCAGCGTGCGTTTCCAGAGCGTGCCCCGGAGCCGGGGTACACTCCGGCCATGGTGGAGCGTCGCCTGACCGTGGATGGGATGAGCCTACGGGCGCGCATCGTGCGCAAGCGCGTGCGCAACGTGAATGCCTCCCTGGTGGGGGATGAGCTTCGGGTCAGTGCGCCCCTCGGCCTGGCGGCCTCTGAGCTGGACGAGGTGATCCACCGTCTGGCCCGCCGTCTGGTGAGGCGGGCCAGGGCACGCGTCCTCAACGAGGACGAGGGGGCGCTGGCCGTGGCGCGCCGGGTGGCGGCGCGCTTTCCGCACCCCCCTCGGGTAGCGGAGGTCCGCTTCGTCACCACCCAGCGGGCCCGGTGGGGCAGCTACAGCGGGCGCACCGGCGTGGTGCGGGTGCACGGTGCGCTGCGCCACATGCCGGCGTGGGTGCTGGAGTCGGTGGTGGCCCACGAGCTCGTCCACACCGTGCATCTGGACCACTCCCCGGCCTTCTGGGAGCTGCTGCGCCAGGTGTGTCCGAAGGTCGACCGTGCGCGGGCCTTCCTGGAGGGCGTGAGTTGGACGGCGGCGAGCTGGCGGTTCCTGCCGCCCGTGGAGCGGTCCCTGCTGGAGCGCTCCTCTCCGGACGACCCCTGTTGATTCGCGCGGTTGATCGCGGATGACGTGAGACCACATCCCAAGCGGCGAGAGCGGCGGCGACAGCGCCTGCGGCGGCGGGCTGTGCGGGCTCAGGGTCCGCCGTGGGACAATGCGGGCCATGAATCTGCCCACCTGCCGTGAGGACGCTCTGGAGCTGGACGGGTTGGATGAGATCGCCCACCTCCGGGATCGCTTCATCCTGCCCGAGGGGATCATCTACCTGGACGGGAACTCCCTGGGACCCCTGCCCGCCGCCACCCCCGAGCGCCTCCGCCGGGTGATCTCCGAGGAGTGGGGCGCGGACCTGATCCGGGGCTGGGAGGGCCGGGGATGGATGGAGCTGTCCGGCCGCGTCGCGGGAGCGATCGCGCCCCTGATCGGGGCGCGACCCGAAGAGGTGGCGGTCGCCGACTCCACGTCGCTGAACCTGTTCAAGCTCCTGGCGGCGGGGCTGGGATTGCGGCCGGGCCGGCGGGTGATCCTGACCGAGCGCGAGAGCTTCCCCACCGACCTGTACATGGCCCACGGGTTGGCGGAGATGCTGGGTGCGGAGGTCTCGGTCCGCGTGGTGGACCGGGGCGAGCTGTCTGAGGCGCTCACCGACGAGGTGGCGGTGCTGTCGCTGACCCACGTGGACTTCCGCACCGGCGAGATGCACGATCTGGAGGCGCGGACCGCGGAGGCGCACGCCGCCGGGGCCGTGGTGCTGTGGGACCTGGCGCACTCCGCGGGCGCGGTGCCCCTGGCGCTGGATGCGAGCGCCGTCGACCTGGCTGTGGGCTGCGGCTACAAGTACCTCAACGGGGGCCCGGGGGCCCCGGCCTTCGCCTTCGTGGCGAGCTGCCACCACTCGAGGTTGCGCTCCCCCCTGTGGGGCTGGATGGGCCATGCCCGCCCCTTCGACTTCAGCACCGCCTACGCGCCGGCGGAGGGAGCGCGCCGGCTCATGGTGGGCACGCCCCCCATCCTCGCGCTGGCGGCGCTGGAGTGCGGGGTCGAGAGCCTGGCCGGCGTCTCCGGCGAACGCCTGCGCGCCAAGTCGGTGGCGCTCACAGAGCTCTTCATCGCCCTGGTGGAGCGGGACTGCGCGGAGTGCGGCCTCGGCCTCGCGTCACCGGTGCAGCCCAGCCGACGGGGCAGCCAGGTGTCGCTGAGCCATCCCCGGGCGGCGGCCATCGTCGCCGAGCTGATGGCGCGGGGCGTGGTGGCCGACCACCGTCCGCCGGACCTGCTGCGCTTCGGGTTCGCCCCGGCGTACGTTCGCTTCGCGGACGTCTGGGACGCGGTGGCCGCCTTGCGGAAGGTGGCGCGGGGCATGAGGGGTTGATCTGGGTGAATAGTGGCCCGGCGCGTGTGGGCGGAGGTGAACAACATGGCCGGCTCCTTTGATGCGACGACCGCTCTCGAGGTGCTCCACGGGACTGCACAGGCGCTGAGCTCCCGCTCCTCAGAGCCCGAGGTCATCGAGGTTCTGCTGGAACGCTCCCTGGCCGCGTTGGCGGGACGTCGGGCGTGCCTGCACCTGCTGAGCCCGGACGGACTGGAGCTCCTGCCGGCCGGGGAGTGCACGGCGAGGAAGCTGGGTCGCGTCCCCGGCGTACCCGTGGCCGTCGCGCAGTGCCCCCTGTTCGCGATGGCGTCCAGGAACGAGGTGGTGGTGGTCCGGGATCCCGAACGCCTTCAGGATCCGTTGGTGGGATCCCTCGACGATGAGGGTCCGCACGCGGTGGTGGCGACCCTGCTCGCGGCCCGCGACCACCGGCTGGGCATGCTCATGGTGCTGGTCGATCCCGCGGTCGAGCTCGGGAGCGACGGGAAGCTGGCCTTCCACCTTCTCGCCGACCTGGCCGCCATCACCCTCGAGAAGACCCGCCAGCAGCAGAGCCTCCTGTCCATCGCCGAGGCCGTCAACAGCACCCTGGAAGTCGAACCGATGCTGGAGCGGGTGCTGGAGGCCACCGTCCAGAACCTGTGGCTGAAGGCCGCCTCCATCCGCCTCCTCGACAGCAAGCGGCGGGTCCTGGAGCTGGCGGCCGCGCACGGTCTCGGACCGGACTACCGCGAGCGCGCCGGAACCGTCGTGGCAGAGAGCCCCATCGACCGGCGCGCCCTGACCGGGGAGCCGGTGGTGGTCAACGACGTCGAAGGGAGTCCGGAGCTTCCCTTCCCTCCGGAGGCGGTGGGGGAGGGCGCCCGTTCGATCCTGGCGGTTGCCATACGCCACAAGGATCGTCCGATGGGTGTGATCCGAGTGTACTCGGCCCAGCGGCGGCACTTCGGTCCCGTGGCGGTCCGCTTCCTCACCTCGGTGGCGGACCTCCTCGGCCTGGCCCTGGAGAATGCGGGGCTGTACCAGGCCATGCGCGATCACTGCCGTCATCTCGAGCTGGACCTCGCCGACTGGCACCGCTTCCTGGCTTTGGGCTGAAGGGCGAGAGAGTGCTTTTCGCGGCGTTGATTGCCACGGGGGCAGCGGCCGGAGCGCTGGGCGCCGTGCTCGGTCTGGGTGGAGGCGTCTTCCTGGTTCCCGCCCTGACCCTGCTCTTCCACCTGCCCATGCACACCGCGGTGGGCACCAGCCTGGTGGGAGTCATCGCCACGTCGGCGGGCGTCGCCTCGGTGACCGCTCCGGGCCGTGGGGCCGACGTGCGACTGGCCCTCCGCCTCGAGGTGGTGACCGCTGCGGGCGCCATTCTCGGCAGCCTGCTGGCGGGTGCGGTCAGCCACCAGGCGTTGAGTGTGGTGTTCGCACTGGTGGTGTTCGTGGCCGGGGGCTACACCCTGTACAAGGCCTACCGGAGCCCGAGCGGCGAGCCCGAACGGCTCTATGCCACCGACTATCGCCCCCGGCACTGGCCGGCGGGCCTGAGCATCGCCAGCCTCGCAGGAGGCGTGTCGGGCCTGCTGGGGGTCGGCGGTGGCTTCATCAAGGTGCCCGTGATGTACGCGGTGATGGAGGTGCCCCTGGGGGTGGCCACCGCCACCAGCAACTTCATGGTCGGGATCACCGCCGCGGCCAGCGTGTTCGTGTACTACGGGCGGGGCGACGTGCGGCCCATGGTCGTCATCCCCACCGCCCTCGGCGTGTTCGCCGGCTCCATGCTGGGCGTCAAGGCCCTGGCGCGGCTGCGGGTGGCGTGGGTGCGGACGGCCCTGGTCGCGCTGCTGTTCTTCCTGGGGATCCAGATGCTGCTGCGGGGCGTCGGTCGATGAGCGGTGGGGGACGCTCCTTGCTCGAGCGCCTCCGCACCGAGGTGGCGGAGCTCCTGGCGGACCCGGAACGCAGGATGGCGCGCCTGAGCCTGCTCGCGTCCGCCGGCGCCCTCGCCCTGATGGTCACGGGGTTCGTGATGCTCCTGGTGAGTGGGGAGCCCTACCAGCTTCCTGGTGCGCGCGCCCTGCCCCTCCATGCCATGCTGCATCCGCCGCGGCCGGCCCTGGCCGTGGACGTGATGAGCCTGGGCATCGTGCTCCTCCTCGTGCTCCCCGTGCTGAGGATCATGATCTCGGTGATCCCCTTCGTCCGGCAGCGGCACTGGTTCGACGCGGTGGTCACGCTGGTGGTCTTCCTGGAGCTGGTGTTCAGCATGTTCAGCGGCAAGTGACCGGTGGCGCTCACCACCGTCCGCCTCCGACGTTGAGAGCGGGCCGGCCTCCCGTCGGTCCGCCCCCCTTGAGTGCGTCACCACCCCTCGCGGACCGCTTCCTC
This sequence comes from uncultured Holophagae bacterium, assembly GCA_963844865.1. Lineage (GTDB taxonomy): Bacteria > Acidobacteriota > Thermoanaerobaculia > Thermoanaerobaculales > Sulfomarinibacteraceae > CAWJPY01. Next base: position 36,757 of record CAWJPY010000031.1, on the reverse strand, counting down.
GGCCACCGCCGCGTTCCTGGCGGGGGGCCAGCCATGGCGCCGGCACCACGTGTCGAGCTCCCGCAGCAGGGCGTGGTAGGCGGTGCGGGCCTCGTCGGGCCAGTCGCGGCGGTCGTGGGGCAGGGGCAGCGCGGGTGGGGCCGTGTCCATCAGGGTCTGCAGCGGCGCGTGGTTCATGCTCGTCCTCCAGTCCGTCGCCTCCGGCGTTCGCCGTTCCCACCGGGGATCTTCAGTATAGCATAAATAAGGCGTAACTATGCGCAGCCCACGCAAAACCCTGGGCTCATTGCTGCGGCGATGGCATGAGGGGGAGAGGTACGCCCCTTCGCGGTGGTGCTGAACGGCATGACGGTAGGTGTGCGGGGGCGGTCCGGCGGACGCGGACGCGGGACGTGCCGTAGACGGGCGTGTCATCAGGAGCGGGGGAGTGCGGAAGCAATCTCAGCCCGCATGCATGGCGAGATCCGCCGGCGGGAGCTTCCGGAAGCGCCCCTCGCAGTCGCGGTGGGTGGCTAGTCCTGCTCCTTGAGGTACACGTCCACCTTGGAGTAGGGGATCTCGATGCAGGCGGCGGCGAATCCCTTGTACACCCTGCGGTTGAGCTCGTGGAGGACGCGACCCCGGTAGATCGGCTCGTCGATCCAGGTCAGGAGCTCGAAGGCCAGCCCGGAGTCGCCGAACTCCCGGAAGCGCACCCGCGGCGCGGGCTCGGGGCTGACGTGCTCCACGCCGTCGGCGCTGGCCAGCAACACCTCCTCCACCCGGTCGATGTCGCTGCCGTAGGCGGCAGCCACCTTCACCCGCACCCGCATCTTGTCGTGGGGCCCGCCGGTCTCGTTGACGATGCGGGAGGCGCCGATCACTGCGTTGGGGACCGTGACCTCGATGTCATCCCGGGTCAGCAGGCGGGTGGAGCGGATGCCGATGTCGGACACGATGCCGCGCAGGTCATTGTCGAGGACGATGAAGTCGCCCACCTTGTAGGGTGCGTCGGCGATGATGAAAACCCCCGAGAAGAGATTGGCCAGGGTGTCCTTGGCGGCGAAGCCGACGGCGATGCCGACGATGCCGGCCGAGGCGAGCCAGGAGGTGAGGGGGATGCGCCAGGCGACGCACACGAAGTACAGGAGCCCGCCCACGACCGCCACCTTGAGGAGCATCTCGAACAGCGGCATGGTCTTGGGTTGGACCCAGGGGAGCCGATCCACGCGGAGGCTGACCTCATCCAGGATGGCGGAGCCCACCCGCAGCGCGGCCACCGCCCAGACCACGGCGATGGTGGAAACCAGGAGCCCACGGAGCACGTAGTCCAGGGTCGTGGACAGGGTCGCCTCGGCAATGACGGCCCACACCGCGCTCAGGATGATGGTGAAGGCGATGGGGCCGCGGAGGGCGAGGGCGATGCGGTCGTCCACCTCGGTGGCCGTGCGCCGGGTCAGGGTCAGGAACACCTTCGCGAAGAGGAGCCGTACCAGCGCGGCGGCGACCAGCGCCATGCTCAGTAGCACCGCCGCGCGGAGCAGCGGCGTCCCCTGCAGCGAGCCGAACCACCCTTCGAACGGATCCATCGCGACCCCCAATGAGCGACCTCCGGCCGTGCGGACCGGACCATGAGTATAGAGATTCGGAGAGATTCAGCCGTGAGGTTCGCGGAGGTTCCTGTCGTGGAGCGGGTCCCGCGGCTTGCAATTTCCCTGAAAGTGTGTATGTTCTGTTACCCGACCTTTACTTTCCTGACAAGAAATTGAAGGTCAGGGTGCAAGCTTTTGCACCGAAGAGAGGCCGATCATCGGGGTCGGCCACCCGATCAGCGGGCCCAGCCCGCACGGCGTCGGAACGCGAGCACGCCCGGAAGGGCGGTGACTCGGGGAGAGAAGAGAAGAGAATGGGAAAGAAACTGTTTGTGGGTAGCCTGAGCTGGAACACTGACGACCACAGCCTGCGCGAGGCGTTCGCTCCGTTCGGGGAGATCGTCGAAGCGACTGTGATCACCGATCGTGACTCGGGCCGCTCGCGCGGGTTCGGATTCGTCACGTTCGCCGACGACGAGGGTGCCGACAAGGCCATGTCCGCCCTCAACAACACCGAGCTTGACGGCCGGACCATCAGGGTCGACGTCGCCCAGGAGCGCAGCCGTGGCAACGGCGGCGGTGGCCGGGGCCGCGATCGCTGGTAGCTTTCGAAGAGCTCGACGAAACCCCTCCCGCGCGGAGGGGTTTTTTGTGGGTATCCAACCTTCCGTGAGTCCGGGTCGTCGGTGGCGGGGGCACGATCGGGGGGCAGCGTCAGCGACGGCGGCGGCAGCAAACCGCGTCCGCTTCAGCGATCAGCGTCCCGCGAAGTCTCGCTAGCGGAGTACCAGTGGGGGTGCCAGGCACCCCGTCTTGATTCGAAAGTCCGCAGGTCGCTTCATCCGAATGCTGCCTGGCACCGTCTCTCGCCGTCAGGGATCGCCCAGGTAGGGGCGAGGGTCGACGGGGACTCCGTGACGCAGGACCTCGTAGTGGAGGTGGGGACCGCTGGCCCTGCCGCTCGATCCCACCGTGCCGATGACCGTGCGCCGAGCGACGCGCTGGCCGGTCTCCACCTTGATGCGCTTCAGGTGGGCGTACCGTGTCCGCCAGGGGCCGCCGTGATCGATCACGACGGTGCGCCCGTAGCCTGAGGCGCGGCGAGCGAAGACGACGACTCCATCGGCCGTCGCGACGACCCGCGTGCCCCTGGGGGCGGCCAGATCGATGCCTTCGTGGAACGAGCCGTTGTCACGGCGGCCGAAGGACGAGACCACCACTCCCCGGTGTTGGGCGAGGGGCCAACCGGCCGGGATCGCGGCCTGCGTCCGGCTCCGGGGCGTGGAGCCACAACCCGCCAGGGCGACGAGCGCGACGCCTGCGGCGGTCAGGGCCAGCCTCGCGTTGACTCCGTGCTTCATCCTCACGGTCCAGTGTACGCCGAGAGGGCGGAGCGGCCCCCGTCGGTGCGGTGCTCGTGTCGATCTCGGATGGCGATGCCCGGCGGCGCGTGGGTCTGCTCCTGAACGGGCATCGCATTGATCACGGTGTCCCGCGGCCGTGAGGCCGGTGTACAGTGACGCGATGCTGCGCGACCGTGTCCGTGGTTGTCTGCTGGGAGGAGCCGTGGGGGACGCCCTCGGGGCGCCGGTGGAGTTTCTCGACCTGGCGGCGATCCGTGCCGCGTTCGGCGCCGCCGGACCCGACGACTTCGCGCCCTGGGACGGGCCCGAGGGCGGGATCACCGACGACACCCAGATGACGCTGTTCACCGCCGAGGCCGTGATCCGCGGCCTCAACCGGAGCCGGGTGGACGGCGCAGAACCCTCGTGGCCGGGCATCTTCCGCCAGGCCTGCTGGCGCTGGCTGGCCACTCAGGGAGGGCGGCCGCGGAACCCACTGGCCACCAACGACGTCCTCTCGTCGTGGCTGTCCGGCGACCCCGAGCTCAACGACCGGCGGGCGCCGGGCGCCACCTGTCTGCGCGCCCTGCGCAGCGGCGCCGAGGGCACACCCGAGGACCCCATCAACGACAGCAAGGGATGCGGGGGCGTCATGCGGGTCTCACCGGTGGGACTGGCAGGCCTCTCCGACTCGTTCCGGATCGGATGCGAGGCGGCGGCGGTCAGCCACGGCCATCCGTCGGGCTGGCTGGCGGCGGGATGTCTCGCCCGCCTCATCCATCGGCTCGCCGGGGGCTCGGACCTGGGCGCCGCCGTGGTCGTGGCCATGCAGGAGGTCCGCAACCGCCCGGATGCCGAGGAGGTGGTGCAGGCGCTCGGCGCGGCCACCAGGCTGGCACGCTCCGCGCCGACCGCGACCCCGGAACGGGTGGAGTCCCTGGGCCAGGGCTGGGTGGCCGAGGAGGCGCTCGCCATCGGCGTGTACTGCGCCCTGACCGCCACCGGCTTCGAAGGAGGGGTGCGTGCCGCCGTCACCCACTCCGGGGACTCGGACTCCACCGGGGCGATCACCGGCCAGATCCTGGGAACCCTGTGGGGCATCGACGCCATCCCGGCCCGCTGGCTCGCCGACCTGGAGCTGCGGCCGGTCATCGAGCGGGTTGCGGATGACCTGTACCGGGCCGCCCACGACCCCACTGCCTGGGATGAGCGAGGCGCCTTCGACTGGGAGCGGTACCCGGGGTAGGCGGGCTCCCTGCGGGGGGCCGAAATCCCGTCCGGCCGGTCCCTCGACAGCGGCAGGGGCAGTCATCAGCGGCGGCGACGGGGGCAGTGATCACCAGCAGTGGTCAGCGGCCGTGGCAGCGGCGGTGATCGCCGGGCCTGTCCGATCGCCGCAGGGCTCGTCCGGCGGGCGCGACCACCATGAACCCGCCCCGCGGTCGGATCCGTTGAATCACGCCGTCTCGCCGTCCGTGGACAGGAAGCGCACGTCGGTCGTCTCCTCCGACACCCGCCACAGACGGACGGCAGTGTCCCTGTCCTGCGCCGCCCGGGAGGCCGTGGCCGGCTTCGGCAGCCCGCGCAGCTCGAGCAGCCCTCCGGGGCCGTAGTACCCGCCGCCGTCAGCCTCGTGGGCCGTGGCCGCGTACAGCGACGGCAGGGCTCCCTGGGCCGCTCCCTGGGCGAAGAACCGGTTGAAGAAGCTGGTGAGCGGGGCATGCCGTTGCAGATTGGTGGCCGTCCAGCCGGGGTGGGAGGCGATGGAGAGCGCGGCGGCGCCCTGCGCCCGGAGGCGGCGCTCGAGCTCGAAGGCGAACAGGAGGTTGGCGAGCTTGCTCTGGCCGTAGGCTCGTTGGCGGTGGTAACCCTTCTCCGCATTCAGGTTGTCGAAGTCCACGGAGGCCGGACGGTGCATGAGGCTGCTCACGGTCACCACCCGCGCGCCCGGGGTGTCCGCGATGAGCGGCAGCAAGAGGCCCGTGAGGGCGAAGTGGCCGAGGTGGTTGATGCCGAACTGGAGCTCGAACCCGTCCTCGGTGCGGCCGAGGGGAGGCACCATGACGCCGGCGTTGTTGACGAGCAGGTCCAGCCGCTTGGAACGTGCCGCGAGCTGCTCGGCGAACCGCCGTACCGAGGCCAGGCTCCCGAGGTCGAGAGGCGCCAGCTCCACGCTCGCGGACCGCGCCTCGGCAGTGATCCGGTTGAGCGCCTCCCGGCCCCTGGGCTCGCTGCGGCAGGCGAGCACCACGTGGGCGCCCTTCCTCGCGAGCTCTTGCGCCGTATGAAAGCCGATGCCGCTGTTGGCGCCCGTCACGACCGCCGTCCGTCCGCTCTGATCCGGGATGTCTCGTGCCGTCCAGCCCATGGCGCCTCCCGCCGTCCCGCACCGTTCTGGGACGACCCTGACCGTGTAATCCGCAGGCCCGGTTCCACATTCCGATGGCCCCATGGAAACGTTTCGCGATCAGAAACTTAGAACCAGATCCGCCAAGCCCTCGTGGCGTTACCGCCGGCCTGAGTCCGTGACCGGGGACACTGGGGGAATCTCGTCGTGGCGTTAAACCGTTACCGAAAACTGAACTCATTACCACGGTAGCGGGCCCGCGAGCCCGGGCACACGGACGCGTGATCGGATGGAAACGGATCGTCGAGCAAGGGAGGATTCATGAGAGCTGCTGTGATATGTGGAGCAATCGCCATGTTGGCTGTGGGAGGTGCCCTGGCAGGGGCCCCGCAGCCGACCAACACGTTCATCATCAAGGGTCTGCCCGCCAACCTCGCCCAGGAGGTGGCCGCTGCAGGTGGCACCCTGCTGCGGACCCATCCCCAGATCGGCTATGCGGTGGCGATGTCGGAGGATCCCGACTTCGCCGCCAACCTCGAGGGAGCGCGGGGCGTTGCGGGCGTCCAGCAGGACCTCATGGTGCAGTGGGTGCCGTCGGCCGAGCCGGTCGCTCTGGACACGATTCGGGCCGCGGGATCCGATCCCGACCCTGCGGCGACGTACTACTACCCCTGCCAGTGGAACATGGACCAGATCGACGCGCCGGCAGCGTGGGACCAGGGCGTCTTTGGTGACGGCGTCAAGGTGGCGGTGCTGGACACCGGCGTTGATCCGTTCCACAACGAGCTGGCAGGCAAGGTCGACGAGGCAGACAGCACGAGCATGCTGACGCCTGGATCGTCGGCGTGCAACGCCATCCTGGGCCTGCCCGACGAGGAGACCTACTACGACTTCCGGTACCATGGCACGATCGTCGCCAGCCTCATCACGGGCAACAGCTATGGCATGGCGTCGGTGGCGCCGGGCGCCGAGATCGTGGCCGTGAAGGTGCTCAACTGCACCGGCAACGGGAGCTTCGCGGACGTCATCGCCGGCATCCTGTATGCGGCCGACCTGCCCGCCGTGCAGGTCATCAACATGAGTCTGGGCGCCTACTTCCCCAAGAACTCCATCGGCGGCGGTCAGCTCCTGGGGGCCATGAGCGCGGCCGTGAACTACGCGAACAGCAAGGGCAAGCTGGTGGTTACCGCCGCGGGCAACGACGGCGCCAACCTCGACAAGGACAAGAGCTATGTGTCCCTGCCCGCCCAGGCCGGGACCTCAACGAGCATTTACGCCACCGACATCCTCGACGAGGTAGCGAGCTACAGCAACTACGGTCGCTCCGGGACCTGGGTCGGCGCGCCTGGCGGTGGCGGCCCTCCGGCGGACCCGCTGCCGGGGTGCGATCTCCCTCAGGGGGGCCAGGGTGGAGTCGTCGGTGCGTGCTCCACCTTCTCCATCTACTTCGGCTGCGGGCCGAGCTCCTACCTCTTCGGGGGCACGGGCACCAGCTTCGCGTCGCCCACCGCGGCCGGCGTGGCCGCCCTCATGGACGGCAACTTCGATGGTGCGCTCAACGGCGGCCAACTCAAGGTCGGTCTCGCGAAGACGGCTGACGACCTCGGAAAGAAGGGGGTCGACGCCATCTACAGCCACGGGCGTGTGAACGCCGGCACGGCAGCGGTCGCGCACTGATCAGAAACCGTACTCGACACCCAGGACGCCGGGCCTCGTGCCCGGCGTTTCTCTTGTAGACTCCTGGGATGGCACTGCAACAGGTCGGGGACGAGATCTGGATCGCCGACGGTCCCATCGTGCCCTTCTACGGATTCCCCTACCCGACACGGATGGCGGTCGTGCGGCTGGAGAACGGCGACCTGTGGGTCTGGTCTCCGGTCCGGCCGACGGCCGAGCTGCGGGGCGAGGTCGCCGTCCTCGGTCGGGTGCGCCACCTGGTGTCCCCCAACAAGATCCACCACCTCTTCCTGGGTGAGTGGGCGGCCGCCTGGCCGGACGCCCGCCTCTACGCCCCACCGGGTCTGGCACGGCGGCGCCCCGACCTCGACTTCTGTGGCACCCTCGGCGGCGACCCCGAACCGGCGTGGCGGGGGCAGATCGACCAGGTCGTCGTGGGCGGCAGCCTGGCCATGGACGAGGTGCTCTTCTACCACCGGCGCTCCTCCACCTGCCTGGTGGGCGACCTGGTCCAGCGCCACGACCCGGCCACCGCACGCGGCTTCAAGGGCTGCCTGATGCGCCTCGACGGCCTGGTCGGAGAGGATGGGAGCACCCCCCGGGAGTGGCGGGCCACCTTCTTTCCGCGCACGAAGGCTCGGCAGGCGGTGAGGAAGGCCCTCGCGTGGCAACCCGAGCGGCTCGTCATCGCGCACGGTGAGTGGGCGAGGGAGGACGGCGCGGCGGTCCTGCGGCGCGGACTAGCCTGGTTGAAGCCGTGAGCGCGGACGGCGCGCCGGGGCCGTCACTTTCACGACCGCACTTCACGAACGACGGGTCCGCCCCACATCGTGAAAGCGTCACCAGTGGCGCGCCCGAGGCACGTGCTGTTCTCCGCAGTGTCCCGGCGGTACGGATCGCTGCCGCCGCCGCCGCCGCCGCGGACGCGGGCGCGGGCGCGGGCGTGCCTACGACGCTGCGGCCCCGTTCCCCCGCCCAGGTCCCTCAGTCGCTGCGCTCCTTCGGGATGACAGCGTGGGGTGTGACATCAGGAGGTAGGGCGCATGAGCGGCTGACCGGCAGCCTTGATCACCACGAGCACGACGTCGTCGCTCTGAGGAGCGCCACGGCGGAAGCGCTGGGCGTCCTCGATGAGAGCACTCTTGATCTCCCCGGCGGACATCTCGCCCACATCGAGCCGGGCCAGGAGCTCGCACGGTGCGTCGTAGCCGTAGAGCTCGCCGCTCCGGTCCCGGGTCTCGGGGATGCCGTCGGAGAAGAGAGCCACCACGCCGCCGGGCTCCAGCCGCACGGTCCGGCTCTCATAGCGGGTGCGCTCCATCCCGCCCAGCGGGAGGCGGGGCCCCGGCGAAGCCAAAGACTCAACGGTTTCCCCCGACCTGTACAGGGGCTCGCAGAGGCCGGCGTTCACGAAGGTCAGGTCGCGAGTCGCCGGATCCAGCACCACCAGGCACATGGCGGTGAACATGCGTTCTGAGACCTTGTGGTAGAGGGAACTGTTGAGGCTCGACATGATGTCCTGCACCGACCCGGCCTGCCGCGCCCGGGAGACGACCATGCCGTCGGACATGACCGCGTTCATGGCGGCCAGCATGCCCTTGCCGGCGACGTCGCCGACCACGATGGCCAGGCGCGGCGGGTCGCCATTGAGCCACAGATAGTCGAAGAAGTCGCCGCCGACCCCGTAGGCCGGGATCCATGCGCCGGCGATGTCGAAGCCCGGTACGTCGGGATCGCTCTGGGGGATGATCGCCATCTGGGCGTCGTGGGCGGCCGCCAGCTGGGCCCGCATGCGGAGGTCACGGGTGCGGACCTGGACCGCCGCCATGACCACTCCCGCCAGGACCACCAGCCCGGCCAGGCGGAACCACCAGGTGGCCCAGAACGGCGGCGTGATGCGGATTCTGAGGGCCGCGCCGGCGGTGTTCCATACGCCGTCGCTGTTGGAGCCGCGCACCCGGAAGACGTAGTCCCCGGGCTCGAGCCCCGTGAAGGTGGCGCTGCGGCGGTGGGCGCTCACCGGGATCCAGCTGTCGCTGAACCCCTCCATGCGGTAGGAGTAGAGGTTCTTGCTCGGGGCGCTGTAGTGGAGGGCGGCGAACTCGATGGTGGTGACGTTGTCCTTGTACGACAGCTCGATGCGGTCGGTGTAGGCGAGGGGCCGTTCGAGCAGCACCCGGCCCCGCACCCGCTCACCCGGGGAGACGGAGTGGTTGAAGAGCTGGAGGTCGGTGAGGACCACGTTCGGCACCTGGGTGTTGACGCCGATCTCGCGCGGGAAGAAGGCGTTGAATCCGGCGATGCCACCGAAGAACATCTCGCCGCTCGGGCTCGAGTAGGCGGAGCCGCCGTTGAACTCGTTGCTCTGCAGCCCGTCGCGGACGTCGTAGTTGACGAACGTCTCCGTGCCCGGATCGAACCGGGACAGGCCCCTGGTGCTGCTGATCCACAGGCGGCCGTCCTCGTCCTCGAGCATGGCGTACAGGGCGTCGCTCACCAGCCCGTCCTCGGTCAGGTAGCGCCTGAAGGTGCCGCGCGCGCGGTCGAAGCGGTTGAGGCCGCCACCGAACGTGCCCAGCCACAGGGCGCCTGCCCGGTCCTCGTGGATGGCGAAGACGTGGTCGTTGCTGATGCTCGTGGGGTCGTCACGGCTGGAGCGGTAGTGGCTGAAGCGCCCGGTCGTCGGGTCGAAGCGGTTGAGGCCGCCGCCCTGGGTCCCGACCCAGAGCACGCCGTCGCGGTCCTCGGCCACCAGGCGGATGTAGTCGTTGGAGATGCTGGATGGGTCCCGGGGGTCGTGGCGGTGGTGGAGGAAGCGGCCGCCGGCCTCGTCCAGGAGGTCGAGGCCGCCGCCGAAGGTGCCGACCCACAGCCTCCCCGCGCTGTCCCTGAAGACCGAGCGCAGGCTGTCGTGGGCCAGCGAGCCGCGATCGTCGGGGTCGTGCCGGAAGTGGCGGAACACCCCGCGGGCGGGGTCGAAGCGGTCCAGGCCGCCGCCGTTAGTGGCGATCCAGATCACCCCGTCGGGGTCCACCTGGAGCATGCGGACCGTGTTGTGGGCCAGGCTCGACGGGTCGTCGGGTTCGTGGACCCAGTGGCGCCAGGTGTTGGAGGCGCGGTCGAAGCGGTTGAGCCCGCCGCTGTCGGTGCCGATCCACAGCACCCCGGGCGGGTGCTCTGCGAACGTCCAGACGATGTCGTCGTTGAGGGAATCGGGGTCACCGGGGTCGCTGCGGACGGTGCGGAACCTCTTGCGGGCGACGTCGAAGGTGTTGAGGCCGCCGCCGTAGGTCCCCACCCAGAGCACGCTGGAGCGGTCCTCGTACACGGAGTACAGGCGGTCCGTGCTGAGGCTGCGCGGGTCCATGGGGTCGTGGCGGGAGGTGGTGAAGGCCCGCCGCCGAGGGTCGAGGCGGCTCAGACCGCCGCCGTCCGTGGCCACCCACAGGGCGCCGGTGTGGTCCTCGCACAGCGCCTTCACGAGATCGCTGCGGAGGGACGTGGGGTCCGAGGGGTCGGCGCGGTGGTGGGTGAAGCCGCCGGTGGCAGGGTCGAAGGCGTCGAGGCCGGCGCCGTAGGTGCCGACCCAGAGCGTGCCCGCGCGGTCCTCGAGCAGCGCGAGCACGGCGTCGCCGGCGAGGCTCGAGCGGTCCTCCTCGTCGTGGCGGTAGCGGGTGAGCGCGCCGGTCTCCGGGTCCAGCCGGTACAGCCCCTCGCCGTTGGTGCCCACCCAGAGCGCGCCGGACCGGTCCTCGAGGAGAGCCCGCACGTCGACGCCTCCCCGGGAGCCGGGCGTGTGGGCCTCCGTGAGGTAGTGGTCGAAGCGCCCGCTGGCGCGGTCCAAGCGGTCGAGGCCGCCGCCCTCGGTGCCGATCCACAGGCGGCCGGCGCGATCCTCCAGGATGACCCTGACGGTGTCGTGGCTGAGGCTGGCGCGGTCGGCCGGATCGTTCCGATAGCGGGTGACCTTTCCCGTCGAGGGGTCGTAGCGATTGAGGCCGCCCTCGAAGGCCCCGACCCACAGGATGCCGTCGCGGTCCTCGTGGATGGACTTGAGCTCGTTGTGGCTGAGGCTCGAGGGGTCTCCGGGCTCGTTCCGGACGACCACGAAGCGGTACCCGTCGAAGCGGTTGAGACCGTCCTCGGTGACGAACCACAGGAAGCCCTTCCGGTCCTGGACGATCTGCTCGATGATGCTCTGCGAGAGGCCCTGCTCCAGGGAGAGGTGGACGAACTCGATGCGCTCGTCGGCGGCCACCGCCGCGGCGGCCGCACTCCACAGGAGGACGGCCCAGATGCGCTGGAGGGCGACGGAGATCCGATGCCGATGGCACATGGCGTGGACCCGGGGCTCGATCCAAGAATCTATACTCCGTTCCACCGAAAAGGTTCTGTCGCCGATCGGTCCGGCGGTCCCTGCTCGGGAAGTTCTCGCGAGGTGAGGCGCTCGAGCGCGCGCCGTGTGACGGTTGGGTCGTGGGAGGTCCCTCGACAGGGGCGGCGGTGGGGGATACCATCGTCGCCGCGAAAGGAGCTTCGGATGCTGATTGCAGTTCCCTCCGACGGGCCCGGCGGCCTGGACGCCCCCATCTCCGAGCACTTCGGACACTGCGCCGCCTTCACCGTGGTCGCCGTCCAGGACGGCGAGATCGGCCAGGTGTCGGTGGTCGAGAACGGCGGCCACGAGCAGGGGGGCTGCATGGCGCCGGTCCACGCCCTCAAGGCCGAGGGGGTGGAGGTGCTGGTGGCGGGCGGCATGGGCATGCGTCCACTGGCCGGCTTCCAGGAGGTGGGCATCGCCGTCCACTTCAAGGAGGACGCCCGCTCCGTCCGGGACGCGGTCACGCTCTTTCTGGCCGGCAAGTGCCGGGCCTTCGGCGAGAGCGAGACCTGCGGCTCAGGCTCGGGCGGCTGCGGCGGCCATCACCATCAGCCCGTCGAGCGCGAGCCCATCGTCGGGCCCGCCGACGTGCGGGACGGCCGCATCGTCACCTTCGACTACACCATGCACGACAGCGACGGGAACCTGGTGGACTCCTCCCAGCGCAGCGGCCCCATGCGCTACCTCCACGGCGCCGGGCAGCTGCTGCCGCGGCTCGAGGAGGCCATGGCGGGCCTGGAGCCTGGCGCTGAGACCACGGTGGAGATCGCCCACGGCGACGCCTTCGGCGAGTGGGACGAGGCGAAGGTCTTCGAGGTCCCCCGCGGCGAGCTCCCCGGGGAGGCCTTCGTCGGGGCGGCGGTGAGCGCCCAGGACCCGCAGGGGCGGCCCATGTCCTTCACCGTGGTCGGGCTCGGGGAGGAGACCGCGCGCCTGGACGGTAACCATCCCCTGGCCGGTAAGGACCTGGTGTTCGACGTCACCGTCTTGAACGTCGAGGCCGCCACGGCACAGGAGATCGAGCACGGCCACGTGCACTGAGGCCTGACGGCTTGCCCCCCGGCCCCGAAGGGTCTACAACATCCGGTCATGGATCCACTGGTGGTGGGGGTCTTCGTGCTCGTGCACCTGGGCATGGCCGTCGGTGGCCTCCCGGGCTTTGCCCTCGTCAGCGCTTCGGTCGGGGTCCTCGGCGGCCGCCGGGCGGCTGGGTCTCCTGTCTGAGGTAGCGCAGCGCACCGGCGACCACGTAGATCGCCACCACCACCAGCACCACGACGATGAGCCCGGAGGTCACGGCGTGATGGTAGCAGGGGCGGCGTGGAAGGGGGCTCGTGGCGTCCGGGTCAATGCACGACCGAGACCAGCACCGCGAAGACGTGGCAGGTGCTGCCGGCAAGCACGAACCCGTGCCAGATGGCGTGGTTGTAGGGCAGGCGCTCCCAGGCGTAGAAGGCGAGCCCGCCGGTGTAGGCGAGACCACCCGCCGCGAGCAGGACCAGGCCGGGGGTGCTGACGTGCTCGATGAAGGGTTGCGCGACCACCACCACCGCCCAACCCATGAGCACGTAGAGCACGACCGTCACCGCCGGCCAGCGGTGCAGGAAGGTCAGCCTGGACACCATGCCGACGACCGCCGCGCACCAGATGGCCACGAAGAGCGACCAGCCCCAAGGGCCGCGCAGGTTGACCAGGGCGAAGGGCGTGTAGGTGCCGGCGATGAGGACGAAGATGGCGGTGTGGTCCAGGGCCCGCAGGACCTTCTTCGCCCGGGGGGCCGACACGCTGTGGTACAGGGTGGAGGCGGTGTAGAGGAAGATGAGGGACCCGCCGAACACGCTGCACCCCACGACCTGCCACGGATCGCCGTGGGCGGCGGCGCGGGTCACCAGCACCGCCGTCGCCGCGATGGCGAGGAGCAGCCCGACCCCGTGGGTGATGCTGTTCACGATCTCCTCGCCGGGGGTGTAGCGGGCGGTGGCTGCGCGGTCGTTCACCATGGCGGCTGGTCCCTTCCTGAGGACGCGGCGGGAGGTGTGGTGAACCACGATCTCCCCGGTGGAGAACGTCTGCCCGGCGGCCATGCTTCCCGCACCGGAGGAGCCCGGGGGTCGTGCCGTGAGGTGCTCCCGTCTTGCTGGCACGGGGGGGCTCCGGTACATTGCGCGGGTCATGAGTCGTGCCGCCGCCGATGATACGACCATCTACCGGATCAGCTTCTTCAACCGGGGCGAGGTGTACGAGGTGTACGCCAAGGAGGTCAGCCAGGGCGGGCTGTTCGGCTTCATCGAGGTGCACAGCCTGCTCTTCGGGGAGCGCTCCAAGCTCCTCATCGACTCCTCCGAGGAGCGGCTCAAGACCGAGTTCGAGGGCGTCGAGCGCTTCTACGTCCCCCTCCACGCCGTGATCCGCATCGACGAGGTGGAGAAGGCGGGCCGGGCGCGGATCACGGCTGGGGAGGGCAAGGTGGCGAGCTTCCCCATGCCCTACCCGGCGCCCTCCAAGAAAGAGTAGGCCGCATCGAAGCGCCCGGTGGTCCGGGCGGTGTCCTCGGCCCCTGGAGTACAGGAGCGGTGACAACGGCCCCGCCGCCGCGGGGCCGTTGTGCATCCGTTCCGGCGCGGGGGCGCGCCGCTCAGTGCTTCATCGATCTCGACGAATGCTCGCCGTGGGTGGCGGGGACGTGATGCTTGCTCTTCGACACCCCCTGCTTCTCCAGTGCCTGCTCCTGCTTGGTGGGGAGCACCTCGCGACCGTCCAGCCTGCCCTCGATCCAGATCTGGCGGAGGAAGTGGTCGTTGCCCAAGTCGTCGAAGACCAGCTCGGTCTGGGGGGCCGGGTCCTCCTGCTGCATGATGTCGGTCTCGACCATGGCTTCCTTGGTTCCCTTGATGGCGTGGATCACCCACACGTCGGGGTTGTTCGCGTTGGCGACCGAGAACTCGTAGGTGCCCGCCGGCATGGGCGCCTCGTTGTTGGCGATGAACGGGAACGGGATGTCGGCCGTGACCACGTCGATGGACTGGGCATGACCGATCGCCGCGGTGGTTGCCAGAACCAGCAGCGCGCCCGCACCGACAATCAGAAACTTCTTCATCGTGCTCTCCCTCTCGTGGCGGCCGCGGGCTCGTCCCGGGCGGCCGCTGCTGCCTGTCGCAGGATGCCCGAACCCTCGCTGCTCCGGATCGCTCTCCGGCTCCTGCGTTCACGATCCGGAGTCGTTGTGAGCAAGCCTGATGCCAGCCCCCGCCGGCGCCTGGTGGAACCCGCAAAGCTCAACTGCCACGGGCGTCGTCGCTGCATCCGGGGGGCCGCCGGAGGTCTCCTCCGGGTGGTTCACTTCAACCGGGGTGGCTGAAATCGAACGCCCGCGGTGCAGTTCGGCCCTGTGCGAAGCAATGCCCCGACCCCGCCGCGCCCGGGACCCGAGTGCGGCACGAAGTCGGTGCGCCGGGAGTGGCGCTCGGGACGGCGTGCGCGGCGCCGGACCGTCAGGGGACCTGGCGGGTGTGGGCGGTGTGGGCCTCCCGCGGCGGCGCCGGCGGGACCTCCTTGGGGTAGCCCATGGCCAGCAGCGCCACCACCGACTGACCCTCCTGGATGCCCAGGATGGGCCGCGCCGGCGGTGCGGCTCCCAGGGAGAGCCACACCGAGCCGACGCCCGCGTCCCAGGCGGCCAGGCACATGTTCTGGACCGCCGTGGCCGTGCTCAGGGGGTTCTCCAGCTTGTCCAGGTCCTCCTCCGGCTTGCGGGCCACCACCGCCACCATGAACGCCGCCCCCCCGAAGTCCTCGCGAAGGGCCAGCACCGCCCGTCGCCTGGGCTCGGGCAGGTCGGGGTCGGCCAGCAGCTCCTCGGCCTTGGCCTGGAGAAGAGCGAGCAGCTTGGCACGGGCCTCGCGGCCCACGATCACGAACTCCCAGGGCTGGGTGTTGCCGTGGGAGGGGGCCCACATCCCCGCCTCCAGGATGGTGTCGACGACGTTTTGCGGGATCGGGTCTGCCTTGAACGAGCGGACGGTCCGGCGTCCCTTGAGGGTCTCGAGCGTCTCCATGGCTCACCTCCGCTGGTTTGTGTTGCTCTGGGGCGGCGATGTAAAGGGACGAAGGGACTTCGTGGCTGCCCACGCCCCATGGTCGCCGCCTCTCGGCGCCGTCCATCGTACTCCGCCCCACCCGTGGTCAGCGCGGTCGGACAGGCCACACCATGGCGTTCGCCGTCTTCGGGTACCAGCTCGCGTACCCCTGGTAGAGCTCGACCGACCACACGTTGGAGGTGTCCTTCTCGGTCGAGGACCACACCGAGTAGCTCGACCCCGGAACACCGACGAACGGATCACCGGAGGGATAGCTGTAGGAGGCGCAGCTGCCGTCGGTGGTTTCGAGTGGAGGGGCTTCGCAGTCGTTGTCGATGAGGCCCAGGTTCGGGTAGCCGTAGCTCGACTCGTAGCAGATCTCGCCGGTGTTGGGCGAGGTCCACCCGGCGCACAGCTCGACCATGGTGGGCAGGCGCCAGTCCCCGGCCGCCGAGCCGTCGCTGAGCGCGCAGGTGCCGTCGGCCAGCGCCGCCACCGCCGTCACCGCGTCGGCGTAGGTTGGCTGGTCATCGTAGAGAGGATCGCCCAGTGCCGCACAGGTGGCGTCCTTCAGCCACAGCAGGTCGGTGTTGCAGTCCAGGATGGTGCCGTCTCCCATGTCCGCGTAGCGGTTGCCCACGCAGGCGGCGAGCTGGACCGTCACCGTGGCCTGGCCACTGTCACTGATCTCCTGACCGAAGAAGTCCTGGAAGGTGGCGGTGGCGGTGTTGACGAAGTTGTCCGCCTCCGCCGCGCCGCTGCAGGTGTAAACCCAGATCTCGGCCGGCTCGAGCTTGCCGTCGCCGTCGTCACCGGACTGGTATGCCGGGGCCGCGGTGCACTTGTCGTCCACCACCGACACCTCGGTCAGGTCCACGCAGCCGGTGTTCTCCACCGAGATGGTGTAGGTGATGGGGTCACCCTCACCCGCCGAGGTCGGGTCGGCGGTCTTGGAGACCTCGATGGCCCGTTGCCCGACATCGGGCGAGATCTCGATCCGGAACGTGGCGCCCTCCCCGACGAAGAACCCGTCGGTGAGCACGACGTCGTTGCCGGCCCGGAAGACCACGTCGGCCGGGGCCTCGATGAAGAAGCCCGAGCCGACGGTCAGCGACGAGCAGGCCTCGAAGGTCTGGTCCCAGGTCACGGTGAAGTCCTCGAGGGTCACGTCCTTGCCGAGGCCGCAGGCCCCCTCGATGTTGAACAGGCCGTCGACCGCCACGTAGTCGGTCATGGTGAGCTCACAGTCCCCCGTCCCGAGACAGCCGCCGCCCATCCAGCCGTCGAAGACGGTGCCTGGGTCGGGGCTCGCCGACAGCGTCACCATGGTGCCGTGGTCGAGGACCGCATCGCAGACGTCGGGGCAGTCGATGCCTGCCGGCGTCGAGGTCACGGAGCCCGTGCCGGTGCCCTGGACGTCGACCTCGAGCGTCTGCACCTGCTTGAAGTTGGCCGTGACCGACCGGTCCCAGGCCATGGTGATGGTGGTCGTGGCCGAGGCGGGGTCCGCGACCCAGCCCGTCCAGCCGGTGAACAGCCAGCTCTCCGCCGGGACGGCCTGCACCTGGACCAGGGAGTTGCGATCATAGGTGTGGACGCCCACCGTCGGCACGGTGGAGCCGCTGCCGTTGACCGCCATGGTGAGATCGTAGGTCGTCGCGGGGGTGCTGGCCTGGCGCTCGTAGGCGCCCATGTCGATGGCCGGCGGCGGGCCGTACCCCGAGTCGGCGACCCCAGGGTCGTCGATGTGACGTTCCTCGCCCACGACGTCGGTCGAGCCGAAGGGCAGCGCCGTGGCGTCGCCGGCGTCGATGGCCGGCGATCCGGCCTGCAGGCTGAGGTCGTCGTCGCCGGTGCCCACCGTGCCGTCGGGGCCGTCGGCGTCGATGAACAGGGGATTGGAGTTGATGCTGCCGTAGGGGGTCGTGCAGGTGGAGGCGTTCGCGTAGCTCGCATCCCCGACGTCGCTGTACAGCACCTTGCCATTGGCGCAGTTGAGGTTGGTGTTCAGGGTGCCCTCCACCGAGTCGTTCTCCCAGAGGATGGAGTTGGTGACCGTGTTCGGGGTGCTGGCGCCGCCGGCCCCCGATCCCGACTCGGAGCTGTTGCCTGACAGCGAGCAGTTGACGATGTCCATGGGACCCCAGGTCGCGCCGCCGGTCCCGAGGAAGTAGTCGAGGCCGGCCTGGTTGCCGGAGAAGACGCAGTTGCGGACCACGAGGCCATCGCCGTAGTCGGCGTAGTTATAGACCGCGCCACCGCTGCGGTCGGCGGTGTTGCCGAAGAACTGCGACCGCTCGATGGTGCCGGTGCCGGCTCGGATCGCGCCCCCACAGCCCGAGGTCATGAACGTGGTGTCCTGGGCCGAGTTGCCGATGAACACCGAGTCGGTGACCGTGAGCTGATCGGTGCCGACGCTCATGTGGATCGCGCCGGCCTCGTCGTGGCCCACGTTGCCGGAGAACAGGCAGCGGTCCACCGTGAGGTCCGCGAACTGCACCCAGATCGCCCCGTCCACCGTCGAGTCGGTGAAGCGGCAGTTGTTGACCACGGTGCCGTTGGCATAGGTGGCGTTCAGCGCGCGGTTCCCCTGGGTCAGGGTGAGGCCGTCGATGACCACGCCGTTGATGTGCGAGTCGAAAGCGCCGTTCAGGGCGAAGCAGGAGTGCGAGTTCTGGCCGTCGATGACGGTCAGGGTGGCGTCATAGCTGCGCTGGCTGCGCAGGGTCTCGGTGCCGGCGAAGCCGCCGTAGAAGGCCAGGTCGTCGTTGGCCGGGCCGAGGGTGGTCGAGCTGGTCAGCGCGTAGGTGCCCTGGCGGATCCAGATCTCGGCGTCGGAGACGGCCACCGCCACCGCCTGCTGGACGGTGGCGAACGCCGTGCCCCAGCTCGTGCCGGCGTAGCTGTCGTTGCCGTTCTCCCAGTCCACGTAGTACACGCCGGGGACGGCGTTGGGGTCGTACTCGTCCGCGCCCATGTCCACGGTGCCGCCGGGGTCGCCGGTGGCGCCGTCCAGGAAGCGGCCGTCGCCGTCGAAGTCGGTGGTCAGGAAGGCCGGGACCTGGGCGTCGTTGCCGGTGTCGATGCACGGCGAGCCGTCCCGGAGGTGGAAGCGGCCCACGCCGGTCATGATCGGGTCCTCGTCGATGTTGCCGTTGGTCCCCGCGTAGCCGTCCTGGTCCACGTCGCAGTTGGTGATCACCAGCGTGCCGCCGAAGACCTCGTGGGTGACCCCGTCGCCCGCCCAGTCGCCCCACAGGATGCTGTTGGCGATGGTGAGGGTGCCCCCGGTGACGCCCACCGCGCCACCGTTGACGTCGGCGTGGTTGCCGGTGAAGGTGCAGTTCACGATGGTGGGGTAGGTGTCGACGGTCGTGCCCTCCGTGTCACGGGCGAACACCGCGCCGCCATGGGCCCACACGCGGTTGTTGGAGAAGGAGACGTTGGCGATCCACGGCGAGCAGTCCTGGATGTAGATCCCGCCGCCCTCGTAGAAGGAGGGCGGGTGCGAGGTGTCGCCGCCGTTGCCGCGGATCACCAGGTTGCGCAGCACCGGCTGCGGGGGCGCGCTGCCGCAGCCCCGGATGTCGATGCCGCCACCGGTCCCCAGGGAGCCGGCCCTGCCGCCGGTGATGGTGAAGCCGTCGATCAGATCGACGTAGTTGTTGACGACGATGACACTCTCCACGACCCCGTAGCCGTCGATCACCGTCAGGTGCTCCACCCAGTTCCGATCGTCGAGCGTGAGGGCACCCGCCTCGAAGCCGCCGTAGATCTTGAGCGGGATCTTGGTCCCCCCCGAGGGGATGACGATGGAGGAGCTCAGGGTGTAGGTGCCCTCGGCCACCCAGATCTCGTAGCCCCCGAGCTGGATGGCGCTGGTGACGGCCTTCTGGATGGTGGCGAACGCCGTCACCCACGACTGCCCGTCGTTGCTGTCGCTGCCGCCCGGCTTCACGTACCAGTCGGCGGCGAACGCCGGTGCCGTGGCCAGGAGGGCCGCCAGGACAAGGACGGCCAGGGCTCCCGTGGTCCGCGACCTCCCGCGACCCCGGGATGAGCGGTGGGGGTCAGAGTGCGGGCGGCTGCGGTCGTCGATGCGGCGGGGGCGGGGAGTCCGGATCATCGCGCACCTCCGGGTAGACAGGTGACCGGATCGTTGGTGTGGCTGATCTACGGACGAGCATCGGAACGGACCGAGGGATGGACGCTCGCGGCATGGCGCCCGCCGTCGCACCGATGACTCGACCTGGGTTCATTTTGGGCTCCCTGGGACCGTACCGGGGAACGCTCCCAGTGTCAAGAAACAGCGCAGCGGCATCGTGGTTGTCTCGTCTAGAAATGAGACACAATCACTATATGTTGCCTCCAGAGGGTGACTGGAGCCGAACAGCAGGGGTGTTCGCGGTCGCCTCGAGCGGGAGGGACAGCATGGCAACCATGTTCGTGAGACATCGCGTGGCGGACTTTGCCACCTGGAAGAAGGCATATGACGAGTTCGACGAAGAGCGGCGGCGGATGGGGGTGGTGGGAGACGGGGTCTACCAGGCCGACGGCAGTCCCAATGACGTCACCCTCTATCACCACTTCGCCACGATGGAGGGGGCCAAGGCCTTCGCCAACAGCGCGCGTCTGCACGAGGTGATGACGCAGGCCGGCGTCCAGGGCCAGCCCGACGTCTGGTTCACCACCAAGGTGTAGTCACGATCCCGTGGCTGCCGCCGCGCCGCGATCGCGCGGCAGGGTGGCCGGTCATGGCGCGGGGACCTCGGCGCCGCGCTCGAGACGGCCCGCGGGGGTGGGTGGCGCCGCGGAGAAGAGTCCAAACGTGTGGTCGCGGACGTGCAGGATCGGCAGCTCGAAGGTCCCGCCTCTGGGGGTGACCTCGGTGCCGGGACGAGCGGGGCCGAAGAAGGTGGCCATGGCTGAGTCCTCCGTGGGCGGTCCGAGCGGCGCCTTGACGGGCGGACGTGCTGCGGTCCCCGGAGTCTGTCTGTGTGTGGCGGCCCCGGTCACCCGTGGAGGGCGATCGGAGCGGTCCCGGCCTCAGTACATGACGCCTTCGATGGGGGCCACCCACATCTGCTGCTGGGCCTCGGTCATGCGCTCGACCTCGGCGGCATCCTCCCGGTCCGCGACGTTGGTGCGTACGATCATCACGGCCAGCCGGGTGGGGGAGACGATCACCCGCTCCCCGGGCAACGCCTCGTACAGGCTGCCCTTCCTGACCACGACGACGTCGAAGACGTCGGTCGGCGCGTCCCGGTCGTTGATCACCCAGAAGGCGTCAGTGTTCCAAGCGAAGAGCGCCACCGACCAGTAACCGCCGCCGGGTGGCACCTCGCAGTGCAGCCGCACGGGCCTCGACGACGTGTCCAGGATCGCGAACGAGATCAGGGAGTCAGGGCTGTCTCCCACCAGGATGTCGGCGCCGGCCCGGGGCAGGGCTGTGTGGATCAGCACGTTGCGCACCCTGTCGCTGCCGCCGTACTTGGCGTAGAGGGTGTCGACGGCGTCCGCGGTGAGGCGGCGGGGGATGTACAGCAGGACCGCGATGTGCACGACCACGGCGAGGGTCAGCACGAACAGGAGCCACACCGCCAGCCGCTTCATTCCTCGGCCTCCCGGACGATGGTGGGCAGGGAGGCCGCAGCCGGGTCGGCGACGAGCGCCGGCGAGGGGTTGTAGCAGCGCAGGACGAGCATGAGGTTTCCCCACTGCTCGCCGGAGGGCAGCCAGTTCACCTCGTGGGGAAGCGGGGACAGCATGATCGTCCAACGGCCGTCCGGCTCCCGCTCGACCGTGGTCTGAGTGACAGCGTAGCGGTTGAGCTCGTTGGAGATGAGGTGTCCGTCCTTGTAGGCGGCGAGGCTCCACCAGCGCGTGTCGAGATCCGCACCCTCGATCCTGTAGGTCGCGGTGTTCGTCAGGAGGCGGTCGGAGGAGTCGGTCTTGGCCAGGTAGTAGATGACCTCCGAGGCGTCCAGCGCCCACAGCCTGTGGGTCGCGATCCATGCCCGTTCGTAGAGCCCGCCGTGGGAGCGTCCCGCCGCCAGGCTGGCCATCCACGGTCCGCGGTGAATGGATGGGCTGGGCCGGTGGACCACGGCATATGCGCCCCAGCCCCCCAGGGCCGAGGCGATGGCAGAGGCGAGGGCGAACTTGAGCAACGTCTTCACGTGTGGCTCCCCAGCGTCCGACGCACGCTGTCGAGGTCGTCCTCTCCATGATTATGTCGCGTCGCGGCTTTGTAAAGCGCGCCCTCACCGATCCCCACATCGTGTCTGGCATCGGCAATGCCTACTCGGACGAGATCCTGCACCGGCCGCGGCTGTCACCCTTCTCACCACCGGGCTGAGCGACGACGAGCTGGAGCGCCGCCGCTCGGGTGAATGACTCAGAACCAGCCGGCGGAGGCGAGCTCGTTGCCGCTCGGGTGTTCCACCTGCAGGAGAGCCACCGCCTGCGGCCGCTCCGCGCCTCCCGGCCAGTCATCTCCCTGGGACGCCCGCAATCGGGGATCTGTGGGCGCCATTCCCGAGCCGGCCCGCTCCTGTGGGTGCTCCCGCAGGTATGGGCAGGACGAGGCGCCCCCGTCCAGGTAGGGGCACGCAGACGAGGAACCGACTCCCGGGATGACGGCGTGCGGCGCGTCGCCTCGCGAGGCCAGGTACGGGCACATCGTCGCGTCGCCGTGGACCTGGGCCTGGGTTACCGTGGATCCCGCAATGGCGAGGGGGCTGCCGTGGTGGAGCACCGGAAGGACGAGGGCCAGAGCGAAGATCGCCGACCCGACGCCGAGCCCGTAGAAGATCGCGTATCCGAACATCCTGCGGCCCATGGGGCACCTCCGGTTCCGACTATGAGAACGCATCGCATGACTGAATCGTTCCAGTTCCCACTCCCTGGAGGGAGGACGCCCCGTTTACGTTGGAGTGCGGGGGGCCGTCCGGATGGACCGGGTGGGCGGACGAGGCGCTGGGGTACCATGCGGGACGAGCCCACGGAGGAGGAGGAGAACCCATGCGCCTCGTCACGACGGTTCTGACCGCAGCGCTCGTGATCCTGCCCATTGCCGCCGCCGGCCAGGAGGGGGCGCCGGCCCCCCGCCTCGGCGCCGACCCGCGGGTGGCCGACGCCATCGCCGCGTGGTCCGCCTGGGTCGACCAGCAGCTCGCCGCCACCGAGGTCCCCGGGGCGTCCTTCGCCATCGTCGCCGACCAGGAGCTCCTGGGCTCCGGGGGTGTTCGGCCTCGCCGATCCCGACACCGGTCGCCGGGCCAACGCCGACACGGCGTACTCCATCTGCTCCATCTCCAAGCTCTTCACCTCGATCGCGGTGATGCAGCTGCGCGACCGCGGCGCGCTCAGCCTGGACGCGCCCCTGTCCGACTACGTGGACTGGGTCTCGAGCCTGGCCGACGTCAATCCGGACGACGAGAAGATCACCCTGCGCCGCGTTCTCACCCACTCGGCGGGCCTGCCCCGGGAGTCGGACTTCCCCTACTGGACCGGCCCCGACTTCGACTTTCCGAGCCGCGCACAGATTCGTGCACGCCTGGGGTCGCAGGAGACCCTCTACCCCTCGGGTCGGTACTTCCAGTACTCCAACCTCGGCCTGACCCTGGCCGGTGAGGTGGTGGCCGCGGTCTCGGGAGAGGGCTGGGCTGAGTACGTGGAGCAGCAGATCCTGACGCCCCTGGGCATGCAGAGCACCTGGACCTCGGTGCCCGCCGCGGCCGCGACCGGCCGCCTGGCCGCCGGCTACTCGGCGCTGCGGGGACGGCAGGGGAGGGAGCGCCTCCACACCTTCGACGCAGCGGGCATCTCACCCGCCGCGGGGATGGTCTCGACTGCCAGCGATCTGGCGCGCTTCGGGATGTGGCAGCTCCGCCTCCGCGAGGCGGGGGGCGAGGAGGTGCTGCGCTCGGCCACCCTGCGGGAGATGCAGCGGGTGCACTGGGTGGACCCGGACTGGAAGACCACCTGGGGCCTGGGCTTCGGGGTCTACCGCCGGGGCGACCGCACCTTCGTGGGGCACTCCGGGGCCTGCCCCGGCTACTACACCACCTTCCGCCTGGCGCCGGCGGACGGGATGGCGGTGGCGGTGCTGTCCAACGCCATCGGCGCCGACGTCCAGCTCTACGCCGAGAAGGCCGTGGCCCTGGTGGCGCCCCAGCTCGCGAAGGCGCGCAAGGGCCCCCCGGAGACCGAGCGCGATCCCGCGCTCGACCGTTACACCGGCGTCTACGACTCGGTGTGGGGGCGCGCGGCCGTGGTGCGCTGGGAGGACGGCCTGGCGGTGGTGGACCTGGACACGCGCTCGCCGGAGGACAGGCTCGAAAAGCTGAAGCAGAGCGGGGAGCACGCCTTCCGCAGGGTGCGCGAGGACGACGACACCCTGGGGGAGACCTGGACCTTCGCCGTGGACGAGAACGGCGAGGTGGCGTCCGTCACCGTGCACAGCAACGTCATGCGCAGGGTGGGTCCACTGCCCTGACCTCGCGGATGGGAGCTTACGAGGCGCGGCGGGATAAGCCGCGGATGCCTGCCAGCTCGAGCCGGAAGGGGCCCTCCTGGCGGCTGATCATGAGCCCGAAGGTGGTGACGTGTGCGGGGTCCAGAGGTGGGTGCTCCGGCACGCTGCGGCCGCGGTGGACCGGCGCGAAGTCGCGGAACGGGAGGGCGAGCTCCGTCCACTCTCCGGGGGGCGGCGCCACCTCCGCCTGGTAGCTGACGCCGTCGAAGGAGGCCGTGGTCCGGATCCTGAAGCCGTAGCGTTTGCCGTCGCCGCGCACCCTGAGCACGACCCCGTCCCAGGCCGAGAGATCGAGCTCCAGGGGCTCGGAGCGCACCGACGCGAAGCCGCCGTTGTTGTCGAAGGAGACCTCGCCTGCGAAGGTGGCCACTCCCGTCGGCGACCGTCATGCGGCCGCTCGAGACGCCCCCCATGACAACGTCGCCGATGCTCAGCCAGGCATCATCCCGGGACGAGAAGTCCACGATCACGTCGTCCATGACCACCTCCGGGTGTGATGCGCGTTCACGCAGCGGCCAACGTCCGTCGGCTCGAGATCCTTCCAGCCCTTACGGCGCAGGCACTGTGCGGTCTGGACACACTGACTGGTACCATTGACATGGGACGTACGTGGATTTGCAGCAACAACCACCGACGAAGGGGCCGGGAGAAAGGCCCCTGCCCGCGCACGGGCGGAACCGCATCCTGGCGGCCACCCTGGTCGTGCTGTGGGTCGCGGTCGTCGCGCTCCCGCTGCTGCAGCAGTATCGAACCGAGCGCTCCCGACTGGAGGTCCGGGACGAGCAGGTGCTGACGCGGGCCACGGGGGACGTCCGCGCCGTTCTCGACCTCATCGGGCACGGTGTCACGGTGGAGGACGTGGTGCTGCAGTCGGGCGACGCCCTCTTCACGGCCGGCTACTCCAGGGAGGTCGGAGGATCGCCGTCAACCCTGACCACGACTGGGAGGACGACGACCTGCTGCTGGGCATGGCGCACGAGTGCGTGCACGCCCTCTTCCACCAGCTCGGCGTCCTACCGGAGCGTTTGCCGAGCCGCAACCACCTGTTGGTGGAGGAGACGGCGGCCTACGTCCTGGGCGCCCACCTCGCAGGAGAGGTCATGACGCAACGCGGCGGTGACGGGCAGGACTTCGCCGAGCGGCAGATCCGCGAGTACCGCGCCGACTGCGACCAGGACTCCCCCGACAGCGCCAAGAGGAGGTACCTGCAGGAGGTGGAGCAGAGGCTCCGCGGGCGCTTCGACCCGGAGATCTGGTACCAGATCGCGGTCCACTACGGCAGCGGCGAGCTGGTGGACGGGGTCAACGCCGTGTACTGCAAGCACGACGACCCGTGGCCCGCGGCCCACGAGATCGCCGACACCTACAAGCTCTACTACAAGTACCGCCCCGCCGAGATCCCCGAGCCGTAGCCCGTATCGTCCGCCACCTCTCCTCATTACACACCCTTGTTCTGTCATGGTGAGCGAGGAGCTCGCCGTCCGCGGCGAGCGACGAGTCGAACCATCCCCCGAAGGCCCGTGGGACGCCTCCCAGCCACGACTCTGGTGCTCTCGGGGGATTCTTCGACTCGCTCCGGCGGACCTCCGCTCGCTCAGAATGACAGGCAACTTGGACGTCCCACTGTCTCCGCGCGGCCCCGTGTCATCCCATGAGACACCGCCGCGAAGAGGCGTAGGGATGCTCCCAATGACACGCCTTCTCCCTGTCACCCTGAGCGAGCGGCCCTCGGCCGCGAGTCGAAGGGTCCCCCGAAGGCCCGTGGGACGAAGCGCAGGTAGGGTCGTGGTGCTAGCAGGGGATCCTTCGGCCGCACTCGGGGGACCGAGTGCCGGCCTCAGGATGGCGCTCGACTTTAGCGGCCCACCGTCTCTGAACGACTGTGTGGCATCGCTTGTGACACCGCCCCGAAGGAGCGTAAGGATGCTCAGGACGACATGGAGAAGGGGCGGGTTGGGGAGCCTCTGGTCGCTCCGCATGCCGACGGGTGTGTGGCGTCTCGCCGCCGCCCACTGATCGCCGCCGCTGGTTGCCGTCACTGCCCACTGCTCGCTGCCGCTGCTCACCGGCTATCCGCCGCGACGAACGACCGGGAGGTGACCATGCCGCCTCGCCCCACTCGCCGCCTGCGCCGGGGATGCCGCGGCCGGCGCTGCCCACTGCCGCCGCGTGCTGCCGCTGCCGCGGTCAACCGCCGACCTCCCCGCATCGGTTCCCGCCGAGACCTCGAGTCGGACCACGTGTCTGGAGGGGCCGGACGCGATTCCCGCCCTGCTTCTGTCGATCTCTCTACGAGCCCGCGGACCCGGCGGCGTGCGGGTTGGGTGGGACCACCGTCGTGAGGACGTCGCGGGCGGGGTCCCACAGCTGCAGCTCCCCCCTGCGGCTGATGAAGCAGCGGCTGATCAGGCTGCCGGGCGCAGGGACGTCGGATCCCGAGGGCAGCGACCAGTCCAGATAGACCGGGACGAGCCCCGAGCCGATCTCGCGCACGTCGCGCCGCGCGAGGTCGACGGCCCAGGTGACGACCTTCTGGCGCGGGGTCTCCCACGGCCGGCGACGCTGGAGGACTTCCACCGCCAGGAGGCCGGGCGCCGGCTCGCCGCCTATGACCACCGCGGAGCCCTGTCCCAGGTCGAACGTCGTGATCGGCTGGCCCTGAGCGTCGAGGAGACCGAGCTCGACCTTCCCGTCGGCCGTGCCGGCGTAGGCGATGCGCCCGTCGGCGAGCAGGCGCGCATCCCGCCAGGACTCGCTGCCCGGAAGCCTCGCCACCACCCGATACGTCGGCCACTCGACCAGCAACCACTCTTTCCCGCTCGTTTCCCTGCTGTAGGTCTGAACGAGGGCACGGTCGCGCGCCGCGTCGATCCGCTCCCGCGAGATGCGGTCCATGAGATCGGGCGACCTTGCCGGCGATAGCGTGCCCCCCTGGACGTCGAGGCGGTAGGAGCCGTCCTCCAGAGCAGGTGCCACATTCTCGCCCTGCTCCCCCACGCTCATCGTTCCGTACACCGTGCCCACCACAAACGCCTCGGTGTCGAACCTGGCAGCGAAGAAGTAGCAGCCTTGGGGGAAGTGGAACGATGTGACGAGCTTGCCCGACCGTGTCTCGTACACAGCGATGGACCGCTGGTCACTGATCGCGATCCGGTCGCCATGCTCCGACAGGAGCAGGTCGGGGTGCCAATCGGCGAAGACCGATGTGGGAGAGACCCGCGCCGGGCTCGCCTGGAGATCCGCCGACATCACCTGGGACCGTCTCTCGTCGATCGGCTCCAACCAGGCTGCCGCCCGACCATCGGCTGAGAGCCGGATCTCGCGGCTCTCCAAGGGCAAACGCAGGTACTCGCCGGTGGTCCCCCGGTAGAGCACCCGAGCCCTCAAGGGCAGAGGCCTGGCAGTCTCACCTCCCACCAGGATCCAGTCCCCGGCAGCGGTACCTTGCAGCATGCCGACGCCCGCCAGGTCGCGTGGCGTGACCGCCGTCTCCCACCTGGTGAACCCAGACGCGCTGAGGGCGGCCAGCGCCACCAGAGGCCACAGCGCCAGGGACAGCCCGCGATGGCTCGCCTGGAGGTCGGCGCGCCCGACGCTCGTCGCTCTCCAGCTGGCGATGGTCACGGCCACGACCGCCGCGACGCGTACCAGAAGAGGAGCTGCGCCGCCTGGCCCTCGTCGAGGTCGGGAGCGAGGCCCGTGTACGCGTGCCAGCCAACCAGGCCGCAGGTGAGGAGCCCGATCAGGTCGAGGGACAGCCAGACAGTGCGTCCGCGCCAGATGAGAGCGGCCACGTGCGCCAGCAGCAAGAAGGGGAGGGGGAACCCGAGCAGCAGGACGGCGGCCCACGCCGGGCTCAGCGCCACCACGTCCGCGCGCAACGCCGCCGGCTGCAGGAGGTGGGCGGCGACCCACTGCCGGTGGAGGAGGACAGCCGGTCCGGCCACCAGGAGCTCGCAGCCGACCACCGTGAAGTAGACGCCGAGGAGCTTGCCGAACCATATGGAGGACGCGGACACCGGGCGCGCCAGGTAGAAGCCGAAGCGGTCCTCGGCCAGGTCCTTGACAACGAAGCTGGCGCCCAGGAGCAGGGCGGCGATGGCGCAGAACCACTCCCCTGCGACGAAAGCGCCCGCCAGGCGCACCTCCGCGGGGTCCCACCCGCGGAACCCGGGCAGGTACGGAGCGACCAGGACGAGGATGCCGAATGCCGCGGCTGCGGCGAGGTACGCCCACTGTGTCGAGAGCTCGTCGGCCGCGATGGCGATGGTCTTCCTCATGGCTGCCTCCCGTCCCCCGGCCCGCACAGGGCCACGAAGATGTCCTCCAGCGACATGGCCTCGAGACGGGAACCGGGCACGGCCGCCGTGGGCTCCGGAACCTCGGACCATGCGACCACTGCCTCGTAGCCACCGCCCGACGCGCCTGACCTGACCACCTCCAGCCGTTCTCCGGTCGCTTCCCGAAGCCTCTGCACGGTCTCCCGGTTCCTGGCCACCAGGCGTCGGAACCGTGCCTTGACGGCCTCGACCTCGTCGTTCAGGAGGAGGGCGCCGCCGTGCAGGATCCCGATTCGGTCGGCCACCCCCTCGATGCCCGCGATGTCGTTGGTGGCCACGAGCACCGTCGTGCCGCGGTCGGCCAGGTCCCCGATCAGCTCCTCCAAGCAGCTCGCGCCGGGCCACGGCGTCCAGCCCCAGGGTCGGGTCGTCCAGCACCAGCAGCGCCGGCCGGCAGGCCAGGGCGAGGGACAGGGAAAGCTGCCGCTGCTGCCCCTTGGAGAGCTGACGGAACCGGCGGTTGGTGGGGATCTGGAATCGACCCAGGCGCTCCTGGAAGTCCTCCCCGTGCCACGTGGGATGCAGGGCGGACAGCAGGGTCGCGAGGCGGCGCCCCGTCATGTCCGGCGGGACCTCGCCGCGCTCCGGGACCACCCCCACCCGCTCCATGAGGCGCGCCCGGTGCCGCCAGGCGTCGAGCCCGAAGAGGCGCACCGTGCCCGCCACCGCTCGACGTTGCCCCAGCAGGCAGCGCAGGATCGAGGTCTTGCCCGCCCCGTTGCGTCCGAGCAGGGCGTACACCGATCCGGCGGGCACCTCCAGGGTGATGTCCGCCGCCGCCGTGGTCCGGCCGTAGCGGACAGTGAGCGCCTCCACCGCCACCACGGGCCGCTCGGCTTCGTTCGTCATCTGGTTCCTCCATCCTCGTCGTCGCCTACGAGCTCGGACCACGCCGCGTCCAGGGCCTCCAGCGCCTCGCGGCGGCCCGCCCCCATGGCCCGCGCGGCCTCGGCGAAGCGACGCGCCTGCTCGGCGAGCAGGCGGCCGCGTTCCGCGTCGACCTCTCGTGGCGGGCGGTGGGCGGCGAACGTGCCCTCGCCGCGCCGCACCTCGAGCACCCCGGCGTCGGTGAGCCGCTGGTACGCCTTCGACACCGTGGCCGGGTTCACGCGCAGGCTTCGGGCCAGCTCGCGCACCGACGGCACGGCGGCCCCGGCGGTCAGGGCGCCGGAGGCCACCAGCCTCCGCACCCCGTCCTCGATCTGCTTCCAGATGGGGAGCGCGTCGGAGACGTCGATGCTCAGATATCGCTGCATGGTCGTGGACCTTCCTCCGTTCCGGAGGTGTATCACTGTTGTAATACACCGGTGCAGTGGTGTCAAGTGCCGGGATGGGGGAGGGCGGGGCGGGGCCTGGACACCGAGCTGGGACGCAACATCGGAAGCGCTCGACGCGTTGCACCGAGTGCCCGGAGCAGACGGGAGGGGGCCGCTGTGAGCCAAGACCTGATGCCGGCCGCGTTTCTCGGCCACGGATCGCCCATGAACGCGCTGGACGAGAACCGCTACACCGACGCGTGGCGCGCCCTGGGCGCGTCCATCCCGAGGCCCCGGGCCATCCTGGCGATCTCCGCCCACTGGTACATCAACGCCACCGCGGTCACCGCCATGGCGAAGCCCCGCACCATCCACGACTTCTACGGCTTCCCCAGGGAGCTCTTCGCCGTGGAGTACCCGGCCCCGGGCGCGCCCGACGTGGCCAACGAGATCGTGGAGACCCTCGAGCCCGAGTGGGTGGGGCTGGACGAGGAGACCTGGGGCATCGACCACGGCACCTGGTCGGTGCTGGTCCACGCCTACCCCGAGGCGGACGTGCCCGTGGTGCAGCTCGCCGTCAACGCCGCCAAGCCCTTCGACCACCACTTCGAGCTGGGCGCGAGGCTGGCCCCGCTGCGGGAGATGGGGGTCCTCGTCCTGGCGAGCGGCAACGTGGTCCACAACCTCGGGCGCATCGAGTGGGGCGAGCCCGATGCCGCGTTCGACTGGAACCGGCGCTTCGACGAGGCCGCGAAGGAGGCCATGACCGGCGCCCCCGCCGAGGTCCTGAAGCTCGGCGAGCACCCGGACTTCGCGTCCGCCGTTCCCACCCCCGATCACTTCATCCCGCTCCTCTACCTGGCGGGGCTGGCCGCCGCCGCCGGGAAGCCCGCGGAGGTCCTGGTGGAGGGCTACGCCATGGGCTCCCTGTCCATGACCGCCTACACCCTGGGCGCCCGGTGCGAGCTGCAGCCCGGCACCGGCCGCGGCGCACCACCGCTGGACGGCGTTCCCGGAGACACCACGAACCTATAAGCATGGAGCACCGAGGGCGAATTGGCTGAGCGCCCGGCAGCGTGCTCTACGGGCGCGCACAGACCGACCTGCACGAGACCTGGGCGGAGTCCGTCCTCGGGAGTTCCATCCTGCGTGCAGTTGTGGATCAGCGGGTGGGGACGCCCTTCCGGGCCACGGCGCCGAGGACCCGGTCGAGGTCGGGCTTCGCCACGTGGACCTCGCCGGAGTACCGGTCGGAGATCTGCGTCTTCCAGAAGCGCCGCAGCGGGTGCGCCTCGTCGAGGAGCTTGACGTACTTGAAGCCGTGCCCCATGGGGACGACGTGGCTGACCTCATGCCAGCGGAAGACGTCCGTGAAGGGACCGGGGACCTTCGTTCTGACGTTCCGCTTGTCCAGGCCCAGGTCCGTGAGCTGGTACTCGATCTTGTCCAGCGTCGCAGGAGCGGTCGCGACGATGGCTCCCGCAGCGGCGATGGCGAGCGCCCTCACGGCGGCGGGCGAGTGGAAGACGAAGTACGCCAGGGCCATGAAGGCGGCGAACACCGCGGCGACGTACAGCAGGATGACGGGCCGGACCCTGCGTGCGGACCAGCGGTCGAAGACGACGGATCCGCTCTTCCCCGAATCGGTCACATCGCTCGCCATGGCGTCGCCCCTTCAGCAGCTGGTTGGGCGGACTCTATCACGCTCGGTGAGGGGAGCGTGACAGGGAGTCGTCCGGGGCGTGCGGGGGTGCGTGGGGTCCTCCGGCGTGCCGCGGCAGCGGGCGCGTCGGTCATCCGCGCCGGCGGCAGCGACCGTGGACGGTGACGGCGTGCAGCGACCGGGGACGGCGGCAGTGGGCAGCGGCACAGGGGGCCTTCCCCCCATGTCATCCTGAGCATCGATACGCCCCCTCGGGGCGGTGTCACATGGCATGACACGGAGCCGTCCAGAGACGGTGGGCCGACCCGCCTGCGTGTCATCCTGAGCGAGCGGAGGTCCACCGGAGCGAGTCGAAGGATCCCCCGAGAGCACCAGAGTCGTGGCTGGGAGGCGTCCCACGGGCCTTCGGGGGATGGTTCGACTCGTCGCATCGACATGAACGGGCATCCAAACCGGACGGGATGCGTTACACTAGCGGCGCAGGCGCCGAGTTGAGTCGCAGCTTGCGGGCGCCCGAAGAAATGCCGCTAAAGCGCGAAGGGACCGGAGACCACGCCCTTCCAGCCCGTCGCGCCGTCGACGGGCTTTTGGTTGACGGCTTCCACCCGACGCTCACCCGGCAGAGCCAAAGGAGGTCGTGATGATTGCCCCGAAAGGTACCTACCTCTTCACCTCGGAGTCCGTGACCGAGGGCCACCCGGACAAGGTGGCCGACCAGATCTCCGACGCCGTGCTGGACGCCCACGTCGCCCAGGACCCCGAGGCGCGGGTGGCGTGCGAGACCCTGGTCGCCGGCGGCCGGGTGGTGCTGGCCGGAGAGATCACCTCCAACG
The DNA here is from genome assembly GCA_963844865.1 of uncultured Holophagae bacterium. Lineage (GTDB taxonomy): Bacteria > Acidobacteriota > Thermoanaerobaculia > Thermoanaerobaculales > Sulfomarinibacteraceae > CAWJPY01. The sequence goes on along the minus strand of CAWJPY010000031.1, from coordinate 4,731 downwards.
CCGACGTGGACCATCGAGCGCCTGGTGCGCGACCTCGTCCGGCGCATCGGCTACGACCGGCCCGACGACCTGTTCTCCGCCGCCAACGTCGTCGTGGACCAGGCCATCCGGCCCCAGGAGCGGGAGATCGGGGGCGGCGTGGACCTGGGCGGCGCCGGGGACCAGGGCCTCATGTTCGGCTACGCCTGCGACGAGACCCCGGAGCTGATGCCCCTGCCCATCATGCTCGCCCACGGCCTCACCCGGCGCCTCGCGGACCTCCGCCACTCCGGCGCCCTGCCCTGGCTGCGGCCCGACGGCAAGAGCCAGGTCACCGTGGAGTACCGCGACGGCCGCCCCGCCCGGGTCGCCGCCGTCGTCGTCTCCAGCCAGCACGACAAGGACGTCTCCCAGGACCTCTTCGCCGAGACGATGCGCTCCGAGGTCATCGACGCCGTCATCCCCGCCGACCTGCGGGACGCGAAGACCGCCGTCCACCTCAACCCGGCCGGGCCCTTCACTCACGGCGGTCCGAGCACCGACTCCGGGCTCACCGGGCGCAAGATCATCGTCGACACCTACGGCGGCGCGGCGCCCCACGGCGGCGGCGCCTTCTCCGGCAAGGACGCCACCAAGGTCGACCGCTCCGCCGCCTACATGGCGCGCCACATCGCCCGCAGCCTGGTCTCCGCCGGCCTCGCCCGCCGTCTCCTGGTGCAGCTCTCCTACGCCATCGGGGTGGCCGATCCGGTGTCCGTGGACGCCTTCGACCTCGACGCGGGGGCGCGGCGCAGCGACCTGCCCGGGCTCATCCGCGCGCACTTCCCCCTCACTCCTCGGGGCATGATCGAGCACCTGGGTCTGCGCCGGCCCATCTTCCTGGCCACCGCCGCCTACGGCCACTTCGGCCGGCCGGAGGAGGGCTTCTCCTGGGAGGAGGACCATCCCGGCCTCGTGGAGTCCGTCGCCGCCTCGGCCGGCGGCCAGGTGTAGGGGAGCCGGGGCACCCCGCCGCTGATGACTGCCGCAGCCGCTGCTGACTGCCGCGTCGCTGCGCTGCCCACTGCCGCGGTTCGCTGTCGCTGGATCCGGCCGCTGCCGCTGTCTACTGCCCCTGCCGCCGTCTACTGCCCCTGTCGCCGCCTCCGCCGCTGTGGGTGGGGGCATCGGCGGACCACCGGAGGCATCGGGGGATCCTTCGGCTCGCTGCGGAGGACCTCCGCTCGCTCCCAATGACACACCCTTGTGCTGTCATGGTGAGCGAGGAGCGAGCCGTCCGCGGCGAGCGACGAGTGAACCATCCCCCGAAGGCCCGTGGGACGAGGCGCAGGTACGGTCGTGGTGCTAGCGGGGGATCCTTCGGCCGCACTCGGCGGACCGAGTGCCGGCCTCAGGATGACGCTCGACTTGAGCGGCCCACCGTCTCTGAACCGCTCCGTGTCATGCCATGCGGCACCGCCCGGACCGGGCGTGGGGATGCTCCCAATGACACACCCTTGTTCTGTCATGGTGAGCGAGGAGCGAGCCGTCCGCGGCGAGGGACGAGTCGAACCATCCCCCGAAGGCCCGTGGAGCCTCCCATCCACGACTCTGGTTCTCGGGGATTCTTCGACTCGCTCCGGCGGACCGACCGGCCTCAGAATGACGGTCGACTTGAGCGGCCCACCGTCTCTGAACGGTTCCGTGTCATCCCATGCGGCACCGCCCGGACCGGCCGTAGGGATGCTCCCAATGACACACCCTTGTGCTGTCATGGTGAGCGAGGAGCTAGCCGTCCGCGGCGAGGGACGAGTCGAACCATCCCCCGAAGGCCCGTGGGACGCGTCCCATCCACGACTCTGGTGCTCTCGGGGGATTCTTCGACTCGCTCCGGCGGACCTGCGCTCGCTCAGAATGACAGGCAACTTGGAAGTCCCACTGTCTCCGCGCGGTCCCGTGTCATCCCATGAGACACCGCCGCGAAGAGGCGTAGGGATGCTCAGGATGACATGGGGGAAGGGGCGGGCTTTGCCGCCGCCCACCGCGGCTGCCGACCCCCGCAGTCGCAGCCGCCGTCGCTGCCGCCGTCCACTGCCCCTGCCGCCGGCCGCCGTCGCCGCCGCTGCCGCTGTGGTTTGGAAGCATCCCCTCCCGAGCGCCGGAGGCGCGAGCGGGGGCCCACCGTTGCTGATGATTACTGCCGGGCTGGTCTTACGAGAGGCCGGTCGACGCGGTGGAGTGCGCTACGAGACGACGCGCCGCGGGATGTCCCGCGGCAGGCGGGTCAGGAGCTCGTAGTTGAGCTGGTTGCTGAGCTCGCTGAAGGAGCTCACGGGGATGGCCGCCTTGCCCTGCTTGCCGATGAGCACCACCTCGTCCCCGGGCGCCACCTCGGGGACGCCGGTGACGTCCACGATGAGCAGGTTCATGTTGACCAGGCCCACCACCCCGGCCTTCTTGCCGCGCACCAGCACCCGCCCCTGGTTGCTCAACGAGCGCGCGTAGCCGTGGGAGTACCCCACGGGGACCACCGCCAGCCGCATGTTTCGGGAGGCCATGGTGGTGACGCCGTAGCCCACGTAGTCGCCGGCGGCGACGTGTTTGATGGACATGACCCGGCTGGACCAGCGGATCAGCCTCCGCAGGGGGTTGTCGCCCAGGCGGCCGGTGGCCCGCATCCAGTGGATCTTGGTCTCCTCGCTGGGCCAGAAGCCGTACTGGACGATGCCGATCCGCACCATGTCGAGGATGGTCTCCGGGTAGGTCAGGGCCGCGGCGGAGCACGCCATGTGCCGCAGGGGCGGCCGGACCCCTGACGCCTCCAGGTCGCCGCAGACCTCGTGGAAGCGCTCGATCTGGTGCTGGATGCGGACGTAGTTCGCGATGCTCTCGGCCCCGGCCAGGTGGGTGCACACGCCCACCACCTCGACGGCGGTGTCGGCGGAGCGGATCAGGTCGACGGCATCCCGGAGGTCGGAGTCGGCGAACCCGGTGCGGTTGAGGCCGGTCTCGATCTCCAGGTGGACGCGGGCGGGGCGCTCGACGGCGCGCGCCGCGGCCGTGACGTGGCGCAGGCGGTGGAGGTCGAACACGTAGAGCTCCACGCCGCTGGAGATCGCCCACTGGAGATCCTCGCCGTGGATCATGCCCATGACCATGACTCGGCTGTCCTCGTGGTTCAGGCTGGCGTGCACGCGCGACGCTTCAAAACCGTCGAAGACCGCGAAGTGGCGCACCCCCAGCTCCTCGGCCAGGGGCACGAACTCCTCGATGCCGTGGCCGTAGGCGTTGCCCTTGACCACCGACGAGAACAGGACGTCCGGACCGATCCAGCGTCGGATGAAGTGGAGGTTGCGGGCCAGGGCCGCGCGGCTGAGCTCGATGCGCGAGGTGGGCTCCGGCGTGCTCACGACGCCTCCTCCGTCCCTTGGCGCCGGGCGCCGGCGCCCAGCACCCCCTCGATCACACCCCAGAAGAGGTCGATTCCGGTGCCCAGGAGCGCGTCCGGGAAGTCGAAGGTGGGGGCGTGCAGCGGCGGCTGTTCCACGCCCGAGCCGAGCCCCACGAGCGCGCCGCGGCGGCCGCGGATGATCTCGCCGAAGTCCTCGGACCAGCGGAACGCCTCCCCGAGCTCCTCCATCTCGAGGCCGAGGCCGGCCGCCGCGTCGCGCACCACGGCCACGGCCTCGGGGTGGTTGACGGTGACCGGAAAGGGCTCCACCCAAGAGGTCTCCCAGCCCAGCTCGTCGCGCTCCGCCTCCTCGCCCACGGCGGCCACCGCGGCCTCACGCAGCCGCCCGATGACCCCCTCGTCGTCGGCGCGCAGGGTGGCGCACACCACGGCCTCCCCCGGCGTGGTGCCGAAGGCCATCTCGCCGAGCTGCACGTGGATCACCGTGGACAGGGCGAAACCGGGCGGGGAGGCGCGTCCGGCGTCGGCCAGGCCGCCGAGACGGGGGATGAGGCGGGCCACCGCGGCCGCCGGGCTCTTGGCCAGCTCGGGGTGGGCGGCGTGGGCGGTGGCGCCGTGCAGGCGCGCAAGCAGGCCCACGGAGCCGCAGGCAAACGTGCCCTCCCTGACCAGCACGCGGCCCAACGGGTAGCCGGGCAGGTTGTGGATGGCGAAGGCCCAGTCCGGGTCGATCTGTGAAAAGCGGGGATCGGCGACCACCCGCCGCGCGCCTTCGCCGGTCTCCTCGGACGGCTGCAGCAGCAGCCACACCCGACCCCGGGCAGGGCGGAGGCGGGCGAGCCGGGAGGCGACCCCGGCGATGAAGGTCATGTGACCGTCGTGGCCGCACAGGTGGGCCACTCCGGGGCGCTGGGAGCGGTGTGGGCCGTCGCCGGCCTCCTGGATGGGCAGGGCGTCCAGCTCCGCCCGCAGCAAGACGCTCGGGCCGGGCTCCGCGCCGTCGAAGCGGGCCGCGATGCCGGTGCCGCCGAGCCCGTCGATCAGCGCGTCGGGACTCTCGCCGGCCAGCCAGTCCATCAGCAGCCGCGCGGTGCCGGCCTCGTCGCCGGCCAGCTCCGGGCTGCGGTGCAGGCGCTGCCTCAGTGCCGGCAGGGGATCGGTCTCGGCGCCGCTCACGACACCGTCTCGCCGGCCTCCTCCGGCGCCTCCGCGGCCACCGCCACCGGCGGCAACAGCACCTCGGCCTCGGGCCGCCGCCCGCGGGCATCGAGGTCCGCCCGCAGTGGCTGGATGACCGTCTCGGTGTCCGGGTTGTTCATGAGGCGCACGAAGGCACCGTAGCCGGGCCGGAAGGCGATGAC
>CAWJPY010000030.1:0-32789 GCA_963844865.1 uncultured Holophagae bacterium | reverse complement strand
CTTCCTCGACCAGCACCCCACATGTTCACTGGTGGGGACCAACTACTACTTCATCAACTACAGAGGTGAGAGGATCCTCGGGTGCAGGCCGCGGGAGATCTTGGGAAAAGACGGCGACGGCGTCATCCCGGATTACTTCCGGGCGGCGATGCGCAACCGTTGCTACCCCATCACCTGCTGCGCGGTGTTCAGACGGGAGTTGATTCCCCAACTCGGCGAGTTCGACGAGAATCTTCCCAGTGACGAGGACCACGACTTCTGGACGCGTTGGGCGATGGGAGCCGCTTCGGGTACATCGACGAGCCACTGTGCTACTACCAGACCGACACCCCCGGAAGCAATCGCAAGAATCTCGAGTCCAGTGTGCGCGCGCGCGTCCGATCGTGGGAGAAGCTCACGGCAATGGAATCGGAAGCGATGCCGTTCTGGGACTCATATGCGCGATGCCGGAGCTTCTACCTGTATCGGCTGACAGCGTTGGCCATAGCGGTCGGTTTGATCGATGAAGCGCACAGTGTAGGGACCTTCTGGCCGACTTCCCCGAATCACGTTCATTGGTGGCTCGCCAAATCCCTGATTGCGCTTCCTGATTTCTGCCTTCGCGGTATCCATGGTCTGTTGGGCCGCATGGATTTTGTGAAGTACCGCCAAGGTAGGTCTGCTCCAGTCGACGGGAGAGTCGACTGTGATCAAGCGTAGGGCCCAGACGGCGAGGAGAACGTGCACAATCGGCTCAGATCTTGGCGACTACATAAGCTCGCTGACAAGCTCAGGATGCTTGTCTTGAGCAGCGCGATGGTCCCATGAGATCTGACTCGGCCACGCCCAAGAGAGGCAATCAGCTGCTGGGGGACCTGGTTAGCCAGGTCCGAGCCGTCGTGGCGAGATCGGCGCCGCAGCGGGTCCTCGGCAACATTGGGTGGCTCGTGTCGGAGAAGGTCCTCAGGCTCCTCGTGGGCCTTTTCGTAGGTGTCTGGATGGCGCGCTATCTGGGTCCCGAGAAGTTCGGGATCCTGAGCTATGCCGTGGCCCTCGCGATGATGTTCGGCAATGTGGCTGGGCTGGGTCTGGACTCGATCGTGGTCCGGGACGTCGTCCGCGACGCGCACAGGCGGGACACGACTTTAGGAACCTCCTTTGTCCTGAAGGGGGTTGCAGGGATCGCTGCCGGGCTTCTCGTCGTCGGAATGGTCGCGATCTTGCGCAGGGAGGACGCTGTCGTCCGCACAGCAGTTGCGATTATGGCAGCAGCGCTGGCATTCAAGTCGTTCGATGTGATCGGGTTTTGGTTCGAATCGCAGGTGCGGTCCAAGTATGAGGTATGCGCGAGGAGCGGGGCATTCCTAGTCATCGCGTGCGTCAAGGTCATACTCATCGTGACCCGGCGGCCCGTGCTCTGGTTCGTCTGGGCGACAATGGCGGAGATCGTGGTGGGAGCGCTGTTCCTGTTCACCGCATACCGGGCGGCGGGTGAGCACGTGTCGAGATGGCGCGTGAGTTGGGTTCGCGGCAAGCAGCTGCTGGGGAGCAGCTGGCCGTTGATTCTCTCCACGGCAGCGATCATGGTGTACATGCGCAGCGACACGATCATGCTGGGGAGCATGGCGACAGACCACGCGGTGGGCGTGTACAACGCGGCGGTTCGGATCTCGGAGCTGTGGTACTTCGTCCCTGTCGCCGTAGTCGCGTCCATGTTCCCGTCGTTGCTACAAGCGAAGGGAGCCAACGACCCGGCGTATGAATCTGGCTTCACTTGGCTTTACGACATCATGGTGTGGTTCGGGCTGGGGGTCGGCATCCTCGTCACGCTCTTTGCCAGCCCAATTGTCCATATCTTGTACGGTGATTCCTACATGGATGCGGCGGGCGTGCTGACCATCCACATCTGGGCAGCCGTGTTCGTGTTCCTCGGCGTGGCCAGCGAGAGGTGGCTGCTGGCCGAGAATCTCGTTCGGCTGACCCTGCTGCGAGGTGTTCTGGGTGCGGGCGCCAACGTGGGGCTGAACTTCGTGCTCATTCCTCGGTACGGGGTCATGGGGGCGGCGACGGCGACGCTGATCAGCCAGGCGGTCGCCTGCTACTTCTTCGACATTCTCCTTCCCAGCACCAGGACAATGTGGTGGGCCAAGACCCGTTCGCTGTTTCTCGTTTCATCGATGGTGAGGGCACGTGCTCTGACCCAAGGTGTGCTGGGGTTCCTGAGGGCTCGGCGAGAGCGCCGTTGAAGAGAGGGCGAACGAGCTCCTGGACAGGGTCCCGCTGACGGCTGAGTCAGGCGCTATGCACTCTTCGCGATGCGCTTGAGCCCCCGCAGGGGTCCGTTGGTCGTCATGCGGCGGTAGAGGTAGAACAGACGCGGGTACGACTTCATCTTCCTAGCAGCAACGTGGGGGAGGATCTTCCAAAGAGACTTTCTCCCTCGGTGGACGTGGTAATCGAACCACGTGTAGCTGGCTTGAATCTGGCGGCGAGTGAACCCCGGCAGATCCATGAGGGCCCTGCTTCGCTCCATGCGTGAGTCGAGGGACCCCCGAATCCAGCCGTTTGCGAGACAGTGATCGTAGAGCTTGGTCTTGGCGTAGGGATAGAAGATCTCCAGATAATACCAATCCGGTTCACAGTCGCGGTTCAGATTGACAGTCTCGTGGAAGGCGGATGGTGTCTCTCCTGGCACGCCCACCATGTTGTAGAAGACGACGCGCAGCCCGTGCTTCTTGGCTGCTTTCACGACCTTCTTGAAGTCGTCGTTCGAGTAGTTACGGTTGAGGACCTTGCGGCGAATGTGCTCGTTTCCCGACTCCAACCCGAGGTTGACGAAGGACACGTTGGCGCGCTTGGCGGCCTCGAACAGAGGCTCGAAGTCGATGCCTGGCACGACCCGCAGATTGAAGCCGAACGACAGCCGCTCTTCCAGGGAGCGGCTGAGGTCTGCGAGCGAAGCACAGAGGTCAGTCGCCCACTCGAGGTTTGTACGTGTGCACGACTCGGCAGCTGTCGAGTATGTGACGAGGCTTTCGGCCTCGAGGTAGACCTCTCTCATGCTTGGATATCGTGCCTTGAGATCACGGATCTCGGTGACGATGCTCTCGATGGATCTAAACCTGACGTACTGCCCGGGTGAAACGCATCGCAGGGCATGGTTGGAGCAGTATGTACAGCCAAACGAGCAGCCGCGGCCTACGAGTACGGTTCGGCGCGAGTCGGGCCGGGCGGCCATCCACCCATGCCACATCTGTCGATCCGGGAGAGGTAGGCGATCGAGATCCTGGAGGAACATGCGCGTCGGGTTTCTCTGAATCCGGCCGCTGTGGCGAAGCCACAGGTTGGCGATTTCCGAGGGTTGTTCGTCCCGATCGAGCTGTGTCACGAGCTCGAGAGTGGGGTGCTCGCCCTCTCCCACGCAGAGCGCGTCAAAGACATCGAGCATCTCCTCGCGCGGGTCGAGGGTGACATGGACGCCGCCCACCAGCAGATAGACTCGCGGTAGCCGCGCTCGGATGTAGCGTCCGATCTCCTGAATGAAGTCGTACTCACTGCTGACTGCGGTTAGACACACCAGCTGCGGGGCGAATTCGGCGAGATGGCGATCGAGAATTGCGTGGTTCCGTTTCCCGAGCAGCCTGCCGAGAACGACAAGACTCGTCTGGTGGCCATGATTCCGCAGGAGGGCGGAGATGTAGGAGATCCCGAACTGGATGTCGTCTGGGCTGCGGAGCGGCCTCCGCGGCGAGTGGACGTCATACACGGAGTATACGAAGAGGACCCTCATGATCGGGTGTCACGATCCGCGGGTCTCGTCAAAGCCTGTCATCCTGGAGGCCATAGTCCGCTGTTCCCCGGTGGTCATTTGAAGCACTATTCACCGTGACCGTATCATGCGAGACGTCCACTATGGAGCCTCAAGGTCCATTGGTGGCAGAAAGTGTAACGCACTTCTGCTGGTGGGCGCGCGGTGGTCGGGAGTGCTCATCATGCTATGGACTGAAACCATCGTCTCCATCGGCGTGTGTGAGGTGCCACAGGCGTGGGTCATAGATTTTCTCGGCGAGGCCCTCATCGCCCTTCCAGATGAGCAGCGCGGGCTTCTGGAGGCGTTTCGGGGTGAGATAGCAGTACTTGCTGATTGCTTGGTGGAAGCCGGGGAGATGGCCCAGGCACGTGATCAGGTCGACTCCGGCCGACTCCAGCTGCCGTGACCCCGCAGCCAGCAGCGACTCGACGAGAGGGGCCGAGGCCGGATCGCAGAACATGTCGAGTATCCGACCGATGCGGACCCCGCGCTTCGTCGACGCACGAACGGCCACATAGCCGCACATCACTTCGTGCTCGTCGAAGGCACAGAAGAGCCTGTCGTCGAAGCACGGGTCGTCCAGAAACCTCCACTGGACCCAGCGGCGATCGCGCACCGCCGCGATGGGGAATGCCGGCGACACGCGCCGCCAGAGCTCGTCGAAGTCATCGCCCGCCCGGGTGCAGCGTCGGACCTCGAAACCGCCGGTGCGGTCGGGCGTCGCGAGCATGTTCGTGAGCCTGAGGCCGGGCGTCAGAATGGCTCCCATCAGACCTGCAATCCGTAGAGCCAGGCCACTGAGCCCACCTTCACCGAGGCGCCGCTCGAGGAGGTCGACAGAGTAGGGGTCCCGGTTGCGGGGACGCAGCCTGAGTGGTTCCGCGTCGACTGCGCGATAGCCGAGGCGTCGGTACAGCCCTGCGGCTGCGGGGGTGTATCCGAGGGCGTTTACAATCAAGTCCTCATTCGCTATGTACTCGAGGATCAACCTCTTGCCGACACCGAGCCCCCTCACCTCGGCCGATACCATGAGATCGCACGGTAGGCGCAGGACAGTCTCTTCTTCGAGCACCTTAATCGGGCTGGAAACGACGCGAGGAAGCCGACCACGGCTCCTTCCAGGTCGGCCACCCACATGAGCGGCTCCGCGAGATCGCACGCGGGGTTGTTCCGGAACTGCCAGTCCCATCGGCGCACGAACGCGAGCAGGGCATGTCTGCCGAAAGACCTGGCTGTAGAGGAACCCGATCGCCTGCTTGTCCTCGTCGCGATAGCGTCTTATTAGTAGCGGCGAGTCCTCTTCCTTCATGGGGGTCGTCTCCTTGTCTCAGGTCGGCTCCGTCTTCATGTCGAGAGCTATTCTTCCACGAACGCTCCGTCTTCGTGCAGGTTTTGGTTACCCAGTCGCGGCCCGGCTCACTGACGCGCGAGTGCGATCCCCTGCATCGGATTTGAACGAACCCGACGTGCGTTACATCCAGTGGTGTGTGCAGTACTTCGCCAACCCGTCCAAGCGATGTGTGACGTGAGGTGCTCCCCATCTTCGTACCACGAGGAATGAGAGTGATCAACACCGTGGATGGTCCTCGTGGGTCCCGATGTGGGCAGCAAGCAGGACGGAGGCCGACGGAGTCGGCCGGAGGCCTGCTTGCTCGGCGAACTCGACCGGGGGCTTCCCGCCGAGCGATGAATGCGGCCTGAAGTGGTTGTAGTCGTGTCTCCACGTGGCGATGAGCGTGCGGGCATCGGCCAGGGTCGTGAACCAGTGCAGGTTGAGGCACTCGTCCCGGAACCTGCCGTTGAAGCTCTCGATGATGCAGTTCTCGGTGGGACGTCCAGGCCGAATGAACCTCAGCTCGACGCCACGCTCGTAGGCCCACTGGTCGAGAGCCTTGCTGGTGAACTCCGGACCGTTGTCGACAACGATCCGTTCCGGAAGACCACGCCAGCTCGCCACCTGGTCCAGCACCCGCGCCACCCGGCTGCCTCCGATCGACGTGTCGACCTCGATAGCCAGGCACTCCCTGGTGGCGTCATCGACGATGTTGAGGGTCCTCAGCCGCCGGCTGTCGGCGAGCACATCGCTCATGAAGTCCATCGACCACTGCTCGTTGGCCCGCTCGGGAATCACTCTCGGCCTGCGGTTGGCCTGGGCTACGCGCTTGCGCTTCTTGCGCCGCACCGCAAGCCCCAGCACCGTGTACAGCCGATATACCCGCTTGTGATTGACCTTCCGCCCTTCCCTGCGGACCATCGTGTGCAGCCTTCGATACCCGTACCGCGGCCTGGTCGCTGCCAGCTCCGACAAGCGCCTCAACAACCAGCGGTTGGTCTCGCTCTCGGTCGGCCGATACCGCACCGTGGACCGGCACATGCCCACCAGATCGCAGGCCCTGCGCTCGCTGAGCTCGAAACGATCCCGGATTCGTTGTACCGCCTCGCGCCGGGCCGCGGGCGTCACCATTTTCTCGACAGCGCGTCCTTCAGCGCCTGCTTGTCCAGCGTCAGCTCCGCCACCGCCGCCTTCAGGCGCCGATTCTCCTGCTCGAGCTCGCGCAGCCGCCGCGCATCGCTCACGTCCATCCCGCCGTACTTCGCCTTCCAGCGGTAGTAGGTGCCCTCAGAGATGCCAACCTCTCGGCAGACGTCCTTCACCTGCTCACCGGACTGCACCCGGCCCAGGATGCGAATGATCTGCTCCTCGCCGTATCGGCTCTTCCGCATGCCGTGCTCCCTCGGCCCAGTCTCTCATTACCACTGGACCAGTTTCCGGGGAGCACATCAGACGGACATCGAACGGCGTCTCGCGCTGCCATGGCGACGGTTGCCGGGAGATGTTGGCCGCGGATAGAATCCTCGCCGTGAAGTGCCCAACTCTCAGGGATCTGCCTCCACCGCCTCCCGGCAAGACGGGTTGGCCTTGGACCGAGGAGACCGAGCACGAGTCAGCAGGGACAGGATTCCTTCAGGAGCCCCCAAAGATCAGCATTGTCACTCCGAGCTACAATCAGGGCCAATTCATCGAGGCGACAATCCGGTCCGTCCTACTCCAAGGGTATCCGGATATCGAGTACATGATCATCGACGGGGGTTCGAGCGATCAGTCGGCTGCGATCATCGAAAAGTACTCGCCGTGGCTGTCATACTGGGTGTCGGAGCGGGACCGAGGCCAATCACATGCGATCAACAAGGGATTGAGTCGGGCCACGGGCGATGTCGTCGCCTACATCAACAGTGACGACGTCTATCTCAGGAATGCGTTCAAGAAGGTGGCACTCGGACTCCAATCCGGTCTGCCGTGCAACTGGATCGTCGGCGCTTGCTACGTGATGTACGATCACGATCATCCTCAGCGCTGTGACATGCCGCGATTCACCGACGACCTCGAAGCCTGGTACGGCCGGAGGTGCGGACTTCCGCAGCCTTCGACGTTTCTCCGCCGCGAGCTGCTGACCCGCAACGGTCTTTTCGAGGAGAGCCTGTCGTATGGCTTTGATCACGAATACTGGATCAGACTCATTCTTTCGGGTAACCGACCTCGGTTGTTGAACTCCGCGCTAGCCTCATTCACGCTTCACGGCGGCGCAAAGACAGCGAGTGGGGGGGCGCACTTTCGGCAGGACGCCTACAGGATCGAGGAAATGCACGAGCCTCGGCTCGCTCCTCCTACCCGCATCCGGCTAAAACGCTCCAGACCCGTCCGCAGATGGGAGTCCGAGGTTAGGGAAGGGCTTCAGCTCTGTGCCGCCTGGAGATGGCGCGAGGGCTGCAACATCCTTCTTCGGAGGATGTTCGATCGTCGCCTTCCAGTCGCCCTGCTCACACGACCCGACATCGTGTTTCGGCTGTTCACAACGGCTGTGAGCCGGTTTCCACGGCAGGTCGCTGATATCATTCGGTACGCCGTCAGGGGAGTTCCCCCTTCTCGCCCGGTCGATCCTTCAGAGTTTTGGGATCCCCTCGGGGAGTACGACTTGTGGTCTCATGCATGCTCGTCCTCACCACAGGTGCCGGCGGGCGAAGTCGGGAGTAAGGATGATGCAGGGTCTTCGTAACGGAATGACCCGTTTCAAGAATCTCCTCCGGCCTTCTGCTCTGCGCTGCCTCGGCAGCTTGCCGGTAACCAGCAGATTCTCGGGCCTCGGGCATGTCCTGATGTTCCACAGAGTCGTGTCGGCCGAAGAGAAGAGCCCATATGGCATGGCAGCCTTCGAGATCACGCCCCGGGCACTGGAGATGACACTCGAGTTCTTTATAAAGCACGGCTACAGAGCGATCTCTCTGGATGATATGTGCGACTCACTGAGAGCTGGTGGTCACATTGAGAAGTTCGTGGTTCTTACGTTTGACGACGGGTATCGGGATACGCTGACCACCGCCTACCCGATTCTGAAGGCACACGGGGCGCCTTTCACCGTGAACGTGACGGTAGGATTCACGAACCGCAGCTCCATCAAGTGGGATTACCTGGCCGAGGAGGTCATCGACACTAACGACGAGGTCGTCGTGGACACCCCTCGGGGCAGAATCTCACTGGATTGCTCGACAGCGGAACGCAAGAGGGATGCGTGCGATCGTCTTCAAGGGATTCTGTACCAGATGAACGATGCGGACGGGGCCGGCTGGATGAAGGAGTTCTTCGCCATCCACGTGGACGACGTGTACCGCAAGACGGACGAGCTGATGTTGAACTGGGGCGAGGTCGAGAGACTGGCTCAGGATCCCTTGGTGACGATTGGTGCGCATTCTGTCAATCATCATGTCTTGAGTAGGCTGAGGGAAGAGATCGTGCGCGAGGAGGTTCTGTCATCGAAGGCCCTTCTCGAGTCGCGGTTGGGTGTGGAGGTTGGTCACTTCGCGTACCCCTACGGTCGGTTCCACGAGGCTGGGGCGCGCGAGCACGACATGGTGAGGCAGGGCGGATTCAGGTCTGGGTCTACCGGGATGAAGGGAAACATCTTCTCGAACTTCGCGACGCGATTGGAATGTCTGCCCAGGTTCTGCCTCGGCTCGAACTGCAATGAGCCCTACTTGCGTGCGATCGTGAATGGGTCGCTGCCCTTTCTGGCGAATCGGTTGCGGCGCTCGCCAAGGTGAGGAATGAGTAAACAGAGCCATAGCACTACTGGCGGGGAGTTCCGATCCTAATGTGTCCTTCAGCACCTGCTTGTCCAGCGTCAGCTCCGCCACCGCCGCCTTCAAACGACGATTCTCCTGCTCGAGCTCGCGCAGCCGCCGGGCATCACTCACGTCCATCCCGCCGTACTTCACCTTCCAGCGGTAGTAGGTGCCCTCAGAGATGCCAACCTCTCGTCAGAGATCCTTCACCTGCTCACTGGACTGCACCCGCTTCAGGATCCGGATGATCTGCTCGTCGCTGTGCCTGCTCTTCCGCATGCCGTGCTCCCTCGGCTCAGTCTCTCATTACCGCTGGACCAGTTTCCGGGGGGCACCTCAGCATCTCTGACGCTGTTACGAGGTCAGAAAGGGAGCCGCATATCTGAACCTCACGTTCTTTGATTCACTACTTTGGGAAATGTTATCGAATCTGTCAGTCCGACCTCAAGACTGCCGCCTCGACCAACCCCAGCTCGATCCAGAACTCCCTGTCGTATTTCTCCCAGGCATGACATCCGAAGGGCAGCACCCCGCCGATGAGATCGAAGAGCTGTCGAGGCGCCGCCTCGAAACAGAAGGCGGCCGCGGTCAATGGATCTGGGACCTTGAAGAAGTCGCATCTCCTTGGGACCAACAGCCCCCAGAATGCGTCCTCGTTAATTCTGGGTTGAAAAGGCGCCGCACTGTAAGCGAAGACCAGCCTGTGCTTGATGAAACGGAGCGCATCCTCAACGAGACTCGTGCGGCGATGATAGATGTTCGGGATGTATCTCAGTGAGTTCAGGACGCGCAAGAAATCGCCCACGCGCCGTAACGACAACCCACCGTTGCCGACTCCGAAGAAGGAGAGGTGCTCGCTCGGAGATCCTCCACTGCGGATCCAAGGGGCCCCCACGTAAGAAAATCCCAATTCAGTCCAGTAATGGAGCTTGTCTGAAAAGACTAGGGCATCTGTCTGGGCGATCAAGACATACTCATGGTCTGAGAATCTCTCATAGAACGTCTTCGTGAGTAACAGCCGGTTGTATCCACTGAGCGACTCAAAGAAGGTGTCATCAAAGAACTCGGATCTCTCAACCGCCAATGGTGGTGCGAGCTCATCCTCGATGAAAGGCCGGAGCTTGTGGGGGCCAATGAACGCGATCGGCCAATTTGCAAGTATGTTCAGGTTGTTCGTGAGCGCATACAGCTCCGAGTGCTCGAGAGCGGTCCTGTACACAGGCACAACGACCACGCAGGATCTCGTCATGGCAGAGGGTGGGCTCGGAGTGGCCATTGGTGGGATACGAGGAGACCAGAGGTCCGGCGGGAAAGGTCCTGGCCCACATGATGCTGGGAGCAGGAGGTGGACGGGGAGCTAGTGAGGGTTTCCATTTCCGGGGTCCGCAGAGTGGTCGGGCGGGGCATCGGTCGCTGATCTCAAGGCGCGGTCGAGCTCCCGCGCGAGCAAGCGTCCTGCAACCTCGTTGCCGTGGTGGTTCCAGTGGCCGTCGAGAGGAAGGCAGTTGGTCGGTTCGGGGTCGCTGGCGACGATCCGGGACACCTCCGGGAAGTACCCAGCACCCAGGTCCTGGAAGATCTCCTGATAGGCGAGATCATACTCATCACCGGTTGCGAATCCAAAGAACCTGGTGCCTGGGTGATCCTGCACCGCGTGCCGAAGCATCGTGCGCAGGACGTTCAGGCCTTGCTCTGTCAGCTCCGGCAGGGCGCTGTTCGGGGGTCGGATGAGGGAGTTCGCGGCGTCCAGAATGCCAAGATGGTACTTCCAGTCGACGACGAGGACCTTGTGAAACAGGAATCGGAACAATTTGCTGACGTCAAAGAGGAAGAATCCCGGATCTCGAAATGTGACCCGACCAGTCTTGGGCTCCAGGTACGGGCGAGGATGCTGGTTGTTGTACAGCGATCCGTTGTCCAGAGCGAAGACGTTGTTGGACACGTCGTTCGGGTCGAGCTGCCAAATGACGATCTCCGGGCGCACCTCGTCAGAGACTCGTTGCAGGAGAAGGTACTCCTGGAGGTTGCCGAATCCGCCGACGCCCGCGGCGAAGACGGAGTAGCGGTCCCCGGTCAGTTGCTCGAAGACGTCATAGTAGGCGCTGCCCGTGGAGACTTCGTGGGCCTGGGTGAACGAGTCACCGAGAAACAGCACCCGTGTCGGATTGTGGTATCGGGGCCGCTTCACGAGGTAGGGGTCATCGTACCTCTCCAGGAGAACGGTCTCACCGCAGCTATTCCTTGTCGTAGTCCGCGTGCGAGACGCGTTGAGATGCCAACCGAGCTCGGCATCGTCAGCCGTCAGGGCGCGTTTGATGTCCGGTCCCCTGACCGCGAATCGGACGACGCGAAACCCCAGCTCCGAGATCACCAGGAACGCCAGCAAGAGGACGAGGGACGTCGCGGCCTTGAAGAGCCCGGCGTGCCTCCGGACGAAGGATCGTCGAGCGAGGGTCATCTCACAGCCCGGAGTTTCTCGACGAGTCTGACGGAGTGTCCAACCGATGCGGGTGACAGGTCAGCTGAAACATGGTCCTCCTCTCCTCATCTCCTAGCCCTGGGCCGTTGAAGGCCGACCGGGGACCGGGTCTCGGCGCTCGAGGTGGCGCCTTCCATCGCGGTGCATTAGATGCTGCACCGTGACCTTCTCGAAGAACCCCTTCTCGAGGTCTGGCGCATATCGGGCCGCGACCGCTGCATCGAGAAGGTCCAGGCGGTACGGGACGCCCCGGTAGCCGGTCACGTCCTGGCGAACGAGCCACAGGCCTCCTGATGGGCCGGGGTCGATGCCGTCAAGGAAGCGAGCGAGCTCGTCCTCGGACCTGATCGCCGTGTTTCGTGGGTCATAGATCTCGAGGGATACCTCGCGGGGGACCGGGAGGATCCGGTTGACGCCCGAGTAGTACATGCGCAGTGGCAGGGCGAGGTCGTTGGGGAACACGAGGATCGGCTCATGCGGGCGCTCGTGGTCCTCGAGAAAGCGGGCCACTCGCTTCGAGTCGCCGTCCTTCGCCAGTGGACTGTAGACATCGATGAGCACGACTACGTTGAATGCGATGGTCAGCCCGAGGACGACCCCCAACACCTTCCGATGTCCCGTGGCCCAGGCAATGCTCATGAGGACCACCCCACCGAGGAGCGCGAGATAGGACCAGTACCGCCGCTGCGCCATGAAACCCGAGCCTGTCACAAAGGCGACAGCGGGGAATGCTGCCGCACAAGTGAGGAACGTCGCCCACATCGACATCACGCGTTGGTTGCGGAAGAGGCGACCAAGACCGCCTGAGACTGCGAGGAGGGTGGCGGCCGCCAGGACGAACACGATTCGTGCGCCCCACAACGCGAGCTGGTGCATCGAAGCGGATGTCGCCCTGTCCAGGAGCTCGTAGCCCGGCAGCAACGCCACGCTCACCGCGTTGATCCCGAAACCAGCCGCTTCACGAAGATTGAGGCTATCGGTGCTGATCCCGCGCAGGGATCCCAGCTGTCCAGGAAGCCAGATTGCAATCGGGAGACAGAGCAGAAAGGCCCCCGCCATGGCTGTCGCGTAACGTGCGAGCGCCCGTGTGCGACCCGTGACGAGTAGGCCCACGGCAAGGGCCGCGAGCAGGATTCCGAGGTAATACTGCGTGTATAGCGCCAGCACCGCCGCCATCATGAGTAGAACTTGATTGCCGCGTGGGGCGACTCCGGTCTCTGCCGTCGTCGCGAAGTAGGCGGCCAGGACCAGAGCTGCCGCGAGGATGGCCAGTGGATAGGGGCGGATCTCCACAGCGGCCCACACCAGCACGGGATTGAACGCGAGGAACCCGACCAGCCAGGCAGGGCTCCATCCCGGGAAGACCCGCCTCGAGATCGTGGCCGCGACCAGGAGCGTCGCTGCTATGCAAACCACCGACAGCAAGCGGGCGAAGAACGGTGTGGGACTTACCCTGCGCCAGAGGTCGAGCAACAGGAAGTACGCCGGGGCCTGCTGCTCGAACCCGATGGCCTTCAAGAAGGTGTCGCCGAGCGATCCGGCGGTGGTGTGGAGCGAGTAGGCCTCATCGATCCAGACGTTCAGGATGAGCGCGAGGGGTAGAGTGACGGCAAGGTGGAGTAGAACCAGCAGGAGGACGACGGGGTCCATTGGGCGCCGGGACCTGCCCCACTCCACTGGGTGCGGACGTCGACCGATTGGTGCGCCCTCCCCAGCGTTCACTTGAGAGCCCTCTCCATGGCTGCGAGCGGAGTACCCACTTCTGGCCTCAGCCTACCACGGGCGCATCGTTCGAGATTTCGGCATCGTCGGGCCACCAAAAGTCGTCCCCGCCGGGCCCATTCCACCCGCTGATGCCCGGTGCAGGATGTTCGTCGCGGGTGCTCGGGTGTCCCGCGAAAACCGCCTCCGCCCCCGAGATCCCGAGTCAACGGATGACCTGACTCAGCGCTATGGATGGGCATCGGTTGACCCGGATCCCACGCAGCTGACTTCATATACCCAGTAGCGCTCGTCTGGAACGATGGAGTGTGTGAAGGCCCGCAGAAGGCGGACGCCCTTGGACGCTCCGGGAAGAACGCTGTTAACCACCAAGAGGGCCTTCCCGTGGTGTCGGCGAGCGACCTCGCGGGCGAGCTCCAATGCCGACTGGAGATTCTCCTGACGGGGCTGGCCGCTGTCCCAGGTTATGAAGGTCCCCTCACGCAGACTCAGTGCATAGAACAGCGGGCGGCCGAGATGTCCCGCAACCGACGAGACGGCCCAGTCCGGATGCCCGACTATCGGGAGGTCGCGCACATCCAGGCTCTGAATATACCGTGCCACCTCCTTCGAGGCAGAGAAGGGATTCCGCAGATCCTGGACGCTCGCGACCGCACCGGCGAGCACCTGTACCCCGAGCAGCGTCATGAGCGCGGGGCGACGAAAGCCGTCGAGCCTCGCGAACAGCGTGTCCTTTGGCGTACCAAGGGTCGCGGTTACGCGGCCCGAGTCCGCGATCCACCACGCCGCGAGGAGCACGATGAAGAGATGTCCATGGTGCCGCGCATAGCCGAAGTACTTGACGTAGGTAAACAGCAGGATGACGGCGGTTCCGGCCACCCAAACATAGAGCGCGACGAGACGCCGCGCAAAGAGCGACGCCGCGATCACCGCCACAGGTATGGACAGGAGCGCTTGAGCGGGCCTGCAGCAGTCGAGGATGTTCGTTTCCCAGAAGGACGTCCGGGGGAGGGGTAGGGGAACGTAGCTCCGCCACAGCGACGAGAGTGCTATGCCCACCCACTTGACGTTCAGCTCCCAGCGCCATCCAACGGCGAAGGTGCTGTCGTGAGGAGGAATCATGGAGTATGTGCCGATGAGCATTCCGATGCACCACACCGCAACGAAACCCCACCATCGAGCACGTCCGCTCCCAGTGATCGCCTGCGGGCCGTCTGTGACCCACACCTGGAGGAGATAGGCCGAACCGAGGACTGCGGCGAGCAAAATCCCGTAGACGCTCGTTTGTGAAAGTGCAAAGAGAACGCATGCCACGGCCATGTGGTGGTGGCGGCGGGCGCCGTACAAGGTGCAGAACACCACCACGAAGAGGACTCCGAGGGCATAGTTCCGGCTGATGACGGCGTACTCGTAGAACGGGAAGTAACCGAAGCACACCAGGGTGTTGCACAGGCGACCCCACGGCGCGTATCTCAACACGACGATCGCCGTGGATGTGGCGATTGCCAGATGAATCAACTGCATAGCGACAGGCGCGCTGCTGATCTTGCCCACGAAGTACAGGAGCACGTACCAGAGCAGGGGATGCCCCTCGTACAGGTGGTTCTTCAGTAGAGCGGCGAGCGAGCCTGAATCGATCGACAGCATCCAGGCCTGCAGCTCGTCACGCCACATCTCGTGATGCAACACCCGGATCAAGCCGCAGATCAGGAAAACGGAGGCGATGACCGCGACATAGCGCCACGATGGAGAGGCGTGTCTCGGTTCGTCGGTCACAGGGGCCGGTGGTGCGAGGGTCGATGCCATCGTCGCTCCTCGCTCCGACGAGGGCATCCTCCGGGCAGAGGTTTCGTCCAGAGATGACGTCGTCGAGATGGCGTGACTACCACTGTTCACCCGAGCATCCCACTCACATCAGGCGTACATCGCCAAGTCCGCGTCGACCATCATAGCTACGAGGTCGCGGAAGCTGGTGCTGGGCGCCCAATCGAGAGTCGTCCTCGCCTTTGAGGCATCGCCGAGCAGGCAGTCGACCTCCGAGGGCCGGAAGTAACGGGGATCGACGCGAACCCGGATGGTGCCGTCCGGCCCGGCGCCTCTCTCCTGGAGACCCGTGCCCAACCAGGTGAGTGGGAGTCCAACATGGGCGAAGCCGACCTCGCAGAACTCACGCACGGAGTGGGTGTCACCCGTGGCGATCACGAAGTCGTCGGGCGCGTCCGCCTGGAGCATGCGCCACATGGCGTCGACGAAGTCGCCGGCGAATCCCCAGTCCCGTTTCGCTTCCAGGTTGCCGAGGTAGAGGCAGTCTTGGAGACCCGCCTTGATGCGGGCGGCGGCCATGGTGATCTTGCGGGTGACGAAGGTCTCGCCGCGGCGGGGAGACTCGTGGTTGAAGAGGATGCCGTTGACGGCGAACATCCCATAGGCTTCACGGTAGT
Organism: uncultured Holophagae bacterium; assembly: GCA_963844865.1. Taxonomy (GTDB): domain Bacteria; phylum Acidobacteriota; class Thermoanaerobaculia; order Thermoanaerobaculales; family Sulfomarinibacteraceae; genus CAWJPY01. The sequence continues at coordinate 17,239 of CAWJPY010000030.1, read as the reverse complement.
TGCGGGTGATATAGAAGGCGTAGGCCTTGGCCGCCGCGTAGGGGCTGCGTGGATAGAAGGGTGTCATCTCGGTCTGGGGTGACTCGACCGCCTTGCCGTAGAGCTCCGAGGATGACGCCTGATAGAAGCGAGAGTCCAGTCCGAGCTCGCGCATCGCCTCGAGGAGACGTACGGCACCGACCCCCACCACCTCGGCCGTGTACTCTGGGATCTCGAATGAAACTTTGACGTGGGACTGGGCGCCGAGATTGTAGATCTCGTCCGGTCGGACGGTCTTGAGGATGCGGTTGAGCGACGAGGCGTCGTTGAGGTCACCATAGACGAGGTTGAGGCGCTTGCCCTTCACCCAGGGCGGCTCGTAGATGTGATCGATGCGGGAGGTGTTGATGCTCGAGGAGCGGCGGATCACTCCCCACACCTCGTAGCCCTTGGAGAGTAGGAGCTCGGCGAGGTACGAGCCGTCCTGGCCGGTGATGCCCGTGATCAGTGCGCGCTTCCCGGTCTTTTCGGGCCATGAAGGGTCACGCTGCGGCATCGGTTCCATGAATCAGGTCTCCTTTGTGTCTGATGGAGCATTGGTGGGAGTCGGGACCACGTCGAGGCGCGGCGGGGGAACGGCCGGCCCCGATCGCGGCGGCAGATCCGGAACCGAGGGCGACGGGCATGTCGTGATTCCGCGGTGCTCCGGCGTCGGGGTGGAGCGGACCTGCCTTGGCAGCGGCGGGTGCAGGCGCGGCCACCGTCGACGGATCGAGGCGATAGAGGTAGCGGGGCCACCCGTGGTCGTAACGGCCGGGAAGCACGCGCAGGGATCGGAAGCGATCTCCAAGGTCCTCCTGCAGCACGAAGTGATGGATCAGGTACTCGAACCAGGGGAACTGGGTCAGCGGGTAGTTGTCCAGGATGTACACGGGACGCGTCGGGTCGAGCAGCGGCTCCAGGAGCTCTTGGACCAGGGGCGGATTGCGGGTGTCGCGATGCGGGCCTCTCACCATGTCTTCCAGTGCGACCCAGTGAGCCGCGGGATAGAAAGTGTAGTCCTTCGGCAGCTGGCCCAGGGTCGGGGCGTAGACCTGGCCGTGGAGGCCACGGAGGAGCGTCACGAATTCGCGGTAGTCCTCACCGGCGCGCCATGACCTCATGTCCTGGAGCGGGTTGAACGCCACCAGGGCGAAGGAGAGCGCCACCAGGGTCAACGGGGCGACCTCCCTCCAGCGACCGGCGAGGGCCGGTCCCAGCCGGCTCAACCCCCATGTTCCGCAGAGCACCAGCCAGGTTGCGAGCGGTATGTACACGTTGTTCGAGGAGGATGGGTCCAGGGATCCCATGAGAGCCGTCGCGAACGCCGCGGTCAGCTGGACGTGCCAGATCGTCACGACCCGCGGGCTTCGGACAAGCCTGCGGGCGAACCACCACGCCGATGCCAGCGCGAGCCACCCGTACCACCCACCGACGTACTTCACCAGTCTGGTGAAAGATGAAAAGCGTAGCGTGGACCACGCCGACGGGACGGTGTACGTGAAGTAGTGGTACTCCGGCCCGAACAGCACCGGACCGAGGAAGATATAGGCGATCGGTCCGAGCGCCGTGACCAACAGCCAGTACGGCCATGATCGGCGCCACCCCTCGTTCCACGTGAGGAAGGCGAGGCCGCCAACCGCGAACACTGCCCCGTGCTGCTTGAACCAGAATGACGCGACGAGGATCGCCAGGCCCAGCAGGCGCCATCGTCGCGACCCCTTGTAGTGGATGATGGCAGAGCCGGCGAGCGAGCAGAGCACGAAGCTCGAGTCGGAGTGAGCCGTGTCCAGGTAGGAGTCCATGGCGAAGTACGACGCCGCGAACAGGCCACCTCCGACGAGACCCCACCACGCCGCCCCCGTCTCTCTCTTGAGGACCCAGAAGATCAGCCAACCGATCCCGATCGTGGCGAGGATGGAGACCAGACGCAGGGTGAACAGGCTCTCTCCGAATACCCAGCCGAAGGGTATCGAAGCCACGTAGTACAGCGCGTTGTAGGCGAGCGGCACGAACTCGGGCGAAGGGTGTGTGTAGATGTAGTGAAAGTGCATGGCACGGTCAAAGTGTTGATAGACCGTCCCTTCCATCAGGTCCAGGAAGAGGGGGAACCGTATGTGGTTGACGAACAACAGTCCCGTGATGCCGATGGACAGCAGTGAGAGGATGGCCAATGCGGTCCGGAGCGAGCGCGGCGGATCGGTGGTCCTGCGCGGGATCAGCCTGGTGGCGCCTAGGATGAAGGCGACCGCGACCACGCCGCCTGCGCAACGAATCGCGAACGCCTCCAGAACCGGTATCAAGGGGTGCACGTCAGTCTGTCCTCCCCGGCTCGCGGGCCCCCACATAGCCGTCACGAACCAGCGTCTCACACAAGTAGCTCGCGACGGCGTTGTGGCCGGTCGCCAGCCAGTGCATGTTGCGCGGTTGATACGGACACTCGTCGAGACGCTGCAACGGCACGCGCAGGTCATAGGTTGGGAGGCCGAGTTCGGCCGCGATGCGCTCGGTGATCCTCTGCGGCTGATCGAGGTCGTAGTTCCGGGCGTCCTGGAGGTCGACTCCGCGCGGGTAATAGCGCAGATCGGATGGTCTGCACACCTGGACCGGCGCGGGGATGAGCGCCAGGATGACTCGGGCATGGATGGCGTCGGCGAGCGATTGAAGATCGGAGAGGCGGTCCTTTACAAGGAGGCGGGCGCGGTCCGTGCTCGGGCTGGAAGCCCGCTCCAGGGAACGGAAGTTGCCCAGGAAGTAGCCAAGAGGATACGGTCGACCGGAGATCTTCGCACGAAGCTTCTGGCCGACGTTCAGCCGCAGCCACTTGGTCAGGTCCGCCAACGCCAGATAGCTGTGCACACCGTCCTGGGCCGGCATTCCAAACCCGATGGATCGGGCAAACTCCTCATTCGACTGCAGCACGTCTTCGAAGTCGTTGACGAAGAATCCCACAAGGACCAGGTTTGGTCGAAACCGCGGGCCGTACTCACGGAACACCGAGATGTATTGATTCGGTCCGTAGCCAGTGATGGCGAAGTTCAGGACCTGCACGCTCCCTTTTCCCAGACGAGCGTTCAGGTCCTTCTCCAAGAGTCGGGGCCACGCCCTGTCCGTGTCCACCCCCTCGGCGCTTGTGAACGCGTCTCCCAGCGTCATGATCCGGTATGCGCCCGGCGGCCGGCCTCGGGATAGAGGGGCGCCGGGGAACCCCAGGCTGTTGGCCTTACCACGTAGTCGTAGCTTTCCCAGCGAAGCCGCGTCGTCGAGTTGGGTATCAGGCGCCAGCCGAGCCGTTGGTCCGGCTCCAGCGATGGTCGCTCACCCCAGCCGTACACCTCCTGCGGATCGAAGCCCGCACCAGCGCCTCGGTCACCGACGAGGACACCTAGAAGGCGACGAGGAGCGACCGCGGCAGACGCCGCGGCGCGCCGGGGACCGGCGCCGCCCCAGGCTCGCCAGTGCTCTCCTGGAGACGTCGACGGCACGCTCCAGCATACGGCGAGCAGCAGGCGGCCGCCAGGACGGGAACCGCGACGGCCATCCGGGCGAGGCTCGGGTGGCTCGGTGCTCTTCATGCGAACATCAGAGGGTTGGTGGACGAGGTAGAGTGAGTAGGAATGGTCGCTCAGCCACTTGACAGGTGTACTGGACGGCCCGGATCGGCTGGGTGATCAAGCGAAGGGCGGAGTACAGCCGACCATGATGGCGCGCCCTGCAGAACGGTGCGAGCGCCATGCCCCACAGTGTCAGGGCGAGGAGGTTGGCGACGGCGTAGCAGGCGACGCCAGCACGAGAGTTCGACCGTTGCGGAGCCGGCGGTCCATGGCCCGGGATCGAGTTCGCCACCACCAAGCTAGCGCCATCCCGAGGACGAACTCGGGCAGACGGGTGATGAACACCGCACCCCGTGACCACGCGTCCAGATAGGAGTGGAACGCGTACAACCCCGCCAATCGGATGACGAGCGAGGTCGAGAGGGTGAGCACGAGGAACCGTCCCGCACCGAGGCGACGGAGCAGAACCACGAGAAGGGGGAACACCAGGTAGAGCTGCAGGATGAGGCCGATGAACCACCACGCGGGCGCGAAGTAGTACATCATCCCGGCGTCGCTCGGAAGCCGAGCGAGGCTCAGGTAGAACCTGGGGTCGCTGAGCTGCAGGCCCGAGTCCCGAGGAGAAATGAAGGGATGGCAAAAGCGAGATGGGCTCCCCACCACAGGGGGTAGATGCGGCCCAGGCGCCGGCGGAAGAACGCTCCCAGCTCTCTTGTCCCCCCCGAACCAGGAGACTCCAGGTGAGACCAAAACCGCTCGCGACGAGGAAGAGTTGGACGCCCTGATCTCCGGCCCAGCCCGACGTAACGGAGAACGTTGAGGACGAGGCTTGCCAGCGTCGTTCCGTAGTCGACGGGCGAAAGCTGCGCGATCCTGGCCTGAAGTGGTGGCCAATTCGCCGTAGGATTCGCGATGTACGGGCTTCCCAGGACTCGTTCCACGGCATGGTTCAGGAAAATCCAAAGCACGGCCAGGGCCTTCAGCGCATCGATCCACCTGGTGGATGCGGGAACCCCGCGCTCGTCACTCATACATGCCTGCGAGGTGAGAACCGAGGGTGCGTTCCCTCGATCGCGGGTGCGCGAAGGTGACATGAACGGCTGAAGCGAGAACGAAAGATCTCAGGATCGCGAGCACTGGCAGTGAAAAGCAGAGAGCGGTCATGCGCCCTTCCTCCCGTCCAGACCGATAGCGCTTCTGCTCCTCAGGCGGCGGGACCCGAGGAGCCGGGTGGAGTGCTCCGTGATGGGTAGCACCCTGTGGCCGGATCCGAGGTGCCGCAGATACCGCATCAGGCACTCTGCCTTGTGAGCGCTCGTGAGGGTCATGCCGGGGAAGAAATCGAGCTCCGAAACGTCATCGCTACCCAGAAAGTCGAGAGGATGAAGGAGGAGCGAGGGTTGGGTCCCGGTCAGCTTGCAGAGATTCAGTGCTGCCGCAAAGTAGAGAAACGAGAGCGTCCTGGAAAAGGAGCTGATGTACAGCAGGTAGCTGAAATGGAAGGGGACCTTGAAGATGGGCACGGTGGTGACCGGCACTTCCAGCAGCTCGCCCTGGTCGAGCCGCCACAGGTAGGGGCGCAGGGGACGCAGCCCGTTCCCGATGCCGCCGAACAGATCCCTGCGTTGCTGCTTCTCCGCGGGGGAGAGATCGGACGCCAGAAAGTAGTAGGCGCGGGCGAGGGGCCCCAGGTAGGTGGGCAAGGTGGAGGCGTCGTACCGATAGCCTCGCTGCAGCAGAATCTCGAGGGTGGCCTTGGATAGGCTGTAGCCGGGCCCGCGGAACCCTGCCGGACGCCGGCCGGTAGCGCGCTCGATGGCCTCCTCGGCGCGACTGATCTCGGCGTCTATGCGCTCTCTGGAGTACAGGTGAATCCACGGTTCGTGATGGAAGGAGTGGTTTGCCACCTCATGGCCGGCGGCGGCGATCGCCGCCAGGGGTGCGTGGTTCTTCTCGAGAGCGGCGTCCTGGCCGACGATGAAGAAGGTGATCTTCCACCCGAGTCGTTGGAAGGTGTCCAGCACGCGGGGAACGACCACGTCCAGGTAGGAGGGCAGCGCCTCCCACCCCGGATCACCGTGGGTCTTCATGTAGGACCACTGGTTGTCCAGGTCGAGGGAGAGGCTACAGACGGACCTGGCCATCAGGCGTCGTTCCCAGCGGGGTGATCGGCGAGGAGGGACGGCAGCGCCTCCTCGCCCAGCTTCAAGGTCTCGTTGACGTTGAGGGTCCCGTTGACGATGTGCGAGGAGTTGACGATGTGGACTCCCGGGATCGAGGTGCGTCTAGGAGGCAGGTGATCCGAGTAGGACATGGTGGACAGTGCGTGCACGAAGCGCGCTCTGGACACGCGGAAGGCGAGGACATCATCGCCGCGGAGATCGGGATACATGCGGAAGAGGGCACTCAGCATCGTCTCCTGCCACACTTCGTCCGGCGTTCGGAAGGCGGCATCATCGCTCGCCAGATACTTGGGCAGATAGACCAGCGTGTGGCCGCCGAGCTCCGTCGGATCGACCAGCGCCGACATCTCGATGACCGCCGTGAAGGGTACCCACGCCTCGGTGATGTTGGTGATGTAGTAGCCGGCGAGTGGACGCTTCAGGAGCACCGACGCGCACACGATGCCCTGGTAGCGGATGCCGTTGAGGCGCGTCCGTTCGTCGTCGGTGAGGTCGGGGCACAGCCGTGCGGCCACCGGCGAGGCCACGGTGAGGAGTGCGCGATCGAACTGGAGCGGTGGGCCGGCCTCGCATGTCACCGTCACCCCGCCGGACGGCGAGGAACGAACGGATCGCACACCCGTGCCGGGGCGGAGGTCGACGCCGGCTCGCGAGAGGCGATCCGAAAACGCCTCGAGGATCCGTCCGTACCCGCCCGGCAGGTAGCCGAACATCTCCTTCTTGAGCCCGGTCCGTCGTGCGGCGTACATGCGCGCGATCGTAGCCCAGATGAAGGCGGCGGAGGTGTCACGGTAGCTCTCACCGAGCTTGGCCCGGAGGAGGGGCAGCCAGATCTTCTCCACCGTGCGGGCGCCGGACCAGCGGCGCAGCCATTCGACCACCGGGACCCGCTCGAGGCGCTTCCAGTTCTTCACCCGCGAGGCGTAGAGAATGGTCAGGGCCAGACGGAGCTTGTCGACGAGGCCGAGCGGAGGGAAGCGGAGGAAGTCCACGGAGCTGGACATGGGATGCATGGCCCCGTCGGTGAAGAAGCCGGTCCGTGTCTGCACCCACCTCATGTCTCCCTCGAGCTCGAGCTCGGACAGCAGTCCCCTGGTGTACCGATCCGACAGCAGCGTGACGTGGTAGTGCCGGTCCCAGGTGATGTCTCCGACGCGCCACGCGCCGGCCAGGCCACCGAAGGCCGGCGCCCGGTCGAGCAAGGTCACCCGGGCGCCGTGCTGGGCGAGACGCCAGGCCAGGAACATCCCCAGGATGCCCCCGCCCACCACGCCCCAGGCCGGAGCGGTGCGATCCGCCGCCCGCGGTCGCCGCTCCGGCTCGCCGGCCGCCGACAATGGCTGGGTGCGGGGAACCCGGGGGGCGTCGCGTCGGCCCTTCATCGGCCCGGAGGAGCCAACTCCTCGACCCCGTGGCCGGCGATCCGGTAGGGCAGACCACATGCAGAGCAGATCATCTCGGCGTCGGTAACGCCGGTCCCGTCAAAGCGCAGCAGGACCCGACCGCACCGGCACACGCAGCCGATGGAACGGGCGGGATGACCCAGTACCAGGTGGAAATCCGGCACCGACCTGGTGACCACCGACCCCATCCCGACCATGGCGAATCGTCCGATCTCCAGGTCGTTGCCGATCACGCAGCCCGCGCCGATGGTGGCGCCCTCCCGGACCAGGGTCGGGAGGGTGTCCTCGTCGGGCTCCGAGGGCCGCAGGGCCCGCAGGTCGACGGTGGTGGCGCGGGGGAAGCGATCGTTGGTGAACACGGTGCCGGCGCTGATCATGACGCCGTCCTGGATGGTGACGGCGGTGCAGATGTAGACCATGGCGTTGATCTTGACGCGGTCGCCGATGCGCACGTCATAGGCGACGTAGGTCTTCTCGCCGATGATACAGTCGGCGCCGATCGTTGCTCCGTGACGGATGTGGACGTTGTCCCACACGGCGGTGCCTTCGCCAAGATGAACGCCCTGTTCGATGATCGCTGTGGGATGGACGGACGTTGCCATGCAGTTCTCCGACTCTCCGGACGTCAGGCGAAGACCGGAACGTTGTTCTTGACCGAGGTCCAGTGGCTCTCGCGAAGAGAGTCGTATGCGGCCTCGACGACCCTCACCGAGGCATAGGCGTCGTCGGGGTTGATGAGGAGCGCCTCGTGGCCGGCGAGCGCACCGGCGAAGTTGTGGAGCTGGCTGCGGAACGCCTGGACCTTGTCGTAGCCGCTCCCGAAACGGACCCAGTCAGGGGAGGAGGACTGGCGGTAGCGGGACTCCTTCCAGCCGACGAGAACGGTCCCCTGCGAGCCGTAGATGCTGATGTACTGATCCAGCTCCTTGTTGATCCTCCACGACAGGTCGATGTTGCCGATGACCCCGAGCTCGCTGCGCACGAAGATGCGCACCGTGTCTTCGACGGGGAAGCCCGGGCTGCGTTTGCCCTCCATCACGTGGACCTCGGCCAGGGGGCCCAGGAAGTAGCGCGCGATGTCCACCGAGTGGGTGCCGTTGTCGATGAGGACGCCGCCGCCGCTCACGGCGGGGTCCGAGTTCCACCGCTTCGACATGTCCACCCGGGCCGCGAACACGTTCTCGAAGAGGATGATCTCACCGAGGATCCCCGAGTCCACGATCTGCTTGGCCCTGATGACATCGTGCACGTACCGGAACTTCGAGGCCATGGTGATCAAGACCCCGGCGTCGTGGGCTGCTGCGAGCACTCGCTCCGCCTCATGGCTGGAGACGGCGAACGGTTTCTCGCAGAGCACGGGGATTCCATGCTCGATGAAATCCATGCAGATCGACGGGTGGGTGGACGGCGGGGTGCAGATCAGGACGGCATCGACCTCGCACTCGTCCAAAAGGGCGCCGTGGGAGTCGAACGACCGGCAGCCCAGCACCTCGCCCAGGGAACGGGCGGCGTCGATGCGCGTGTCTGCCACCGCTACCGCCGCCACTCGATCGCACCCCTGGAACGCCTGTGCGTAGCCCTGAGAGATCGCGCCGGCGCCGATGACCGCGAAGCGTACCGGTTGTTGGCTGCTCATGCTCACCTCGTCAAGCTGGTCACGACATCCTCGATGGAGTCGGCCACGTAGCGCACGTGCTCGTCCGTGAACCTCTCGTTCCAGGGGAGGACCACGATGCTTTCCAGGCCCTTGAAGGCGCCCGGAAACCTGGCCGGGTCATAGTCCACCGCCTCGGGCCTCGCCAGGGTGAACGGCCAGCGACTGCTGCCGAAGGTACGCTGCTCTCGAAAGATCTGGCACATGAACGATGGCTTCTGGATGTAGCGGGCGCCGGCGGCGATGCCACGGTCCTTGAGGCCGGCGGCGACGGCCGGGGAACCTCCCGGTATGACCTGGGAGTCGACGTGGGGACTGTACCTCCAGAAGACGTGGACGTCGCCCCGTTCCACGGGAGGTGTGGTGATCCCCGCAAGGCCCTCGATCGCCGCCGTCAGGGCCCGCGCCCCCTCGACGCGACGCTCGACGCCCTGCCTCAACTTGGGCAGCTGGCCGAGGGCGACGGCTCCCTGGAGCTCGCTCAGGCGATAGTTGAGCGCCAGGAAGTAGTGGTCGGGGCGCTCGTCGCCGTATCCCCACGCCTTGTTGATGAACAGGAAGGAGCGCCGTGCCAGGTCGGGGTCGTTGGTGGTGACGACGCCGCCCTCGCCGCTCGTGATGTGCTTGCCCTGCTGGAGGCTGTAGCAGCTGATGCAGCCCATCTGACCGATGATCCGGCCCCGATGCTCGGCGAGCAGCGCCTGGGCACAGTCCTCGATGACGGGGATCGATCGGGCGTCGGCCACCTCCATGATCTCGGTCATGTTGCACGGGCTGCCGAAGAGGTGGGTGACGATGATCGCCCTCGTGCGGTCACTGACACGATCCGCGATGGTGGCCGCGGTGACGTTGCAGGTGATGGGATCCACGTCGGCGAACACAGGGATCGCCCCCTGGTAGACGATGGGAGTGAGCGCGCCCATGTCGGTGATGGGGGAGGTGATGATCTCATCTCCAGGCTCCGGATCGATGGCGGCGATCGCGGTGTGGATCGCCGCCGTGCCGGATGCGCAGGCGAAGGCGTGTTCGACCCCCATGGTCTGAGCGAAGCGCGCCTCGAACTCCTTCACGAAACGACCCTTGGGAGAGAACAACTTCCCGTCCCGGATCACCTGCGTAAGGAGCTCGATCTCCTCCTCACCCAGGGTTCTGCCGGAGGCATCCTGGTCGCTCGGGAGGTTGATCACGTTGGTCGGAGTCGGTCGAGTGTCGCTCATGAAGTGTGTCCCCTTTCACCGATGTCAGCTCACAGTGTGCTCTCATTGAGCACCTCCGGGCGGAGGTCCGGGCGGGATCGATTGCTCCCCAGGCGGCCCAGGATTTTGGCGATCTTGGGAGCACTGTCGCCGGATCCGAAAGGGTTCTGGACCTCACGGACGCCGTCGACCCAGGTCCTGTCGACGTCCAGCTCCTCGAGCATGGCCGCGAGCCGCCGGGGATCGCCTCCCACCAACCTCGCGACGCCAGCCTCCACCGCCTCCGGTCGCTCCGTGTTGTCGCGCAAGATGAGAACCGGCTTGCCGAGCGTCGGGGCCTCCTCTTGGATCCCTCCGGAGTCCGAGACGATCAGCCAGCACTCAGACAGGAGCCGAATGAACTCCAGGTAGCCGAGGGGTTCGATCAGGTGGACTCTGGGGCTGCCCCGCAGCACGTTCCGAGCAGCGGTCACCACCTCTGGGTTCGGATGTACAGGAAAGATGAGCACCAGATCGGGCCGCCTGTCGACGAACCTCCTCAGGACCTCCAGGTTCCCGGTCATCACCGGACCCAAGGACTCTCTTCGGTGCGTCGTCAGCACGATCCTGCGACACCCCTCGGTGGCGCGCAGCAGCTCTGCGACCGTTGGGCTGATCCCGGATCGGCGAAGGATCTCCCCGAGAGCATCCACCACGGGATTGCCGGTGACGAAGATGCTCGCGTCCGGCACGCCTTCGGCCAGCAACGTGCGTCGATTCCGTTCGGTCGCGGCGAAGTGGAAGGTGGCCATCCGGCTTATCAAGCGCCGGTTCATCTCCTCCGGGAAGGGGCTCTGGGGGTTGTCTGTCCTCAGCCCGGCCTCCACGTGTCCCACCGGGATGCGCCGGTGGAAAGCGGCGAGGGTGCCGGCGAGCGCTGTGCTGGTGTCACCCTGAACGAGGACGATGTCTGGTCTGGTGGATCCCAGAGTCCGATCGAATGCGGTCAGGACACGGGAGCACACCTCGCTGGGGGACTGGCCTGGCCGCATCACCCGCAGGTCGTGGTCGATGCGGAGGTCGAAGAGCCTGATGAACGGATCTGTGAGATCGGTGTGCTGGGCCGAGTTCACGTTGATGGTCCGAAACTCGTCCGGGAGCTCCTCCATGCGGCGAATCACCGGGGCCAGCTTGATGACTTCCGGCCGGGTGCCGAAGAGGGACAGGACGACGGGCATGATCAGACTCCGACCAACCGCCGAACGGCCTTACAGATCATTTGATGCACGATCCACCCCCACGCTCAGGGCCTCCGAACAGGGCTCGTCCTGCCCTCCGCCGTTCCGTGGCGTCCATTGCCGTCACACGCCTTCCAACCGTGCGGGAGAGGACTTGAAGCGTGGCAGAGGGGTGTTCGAATGTCAAGCACACACATTGGAAAGTGCGGAACGATTGGATACAATTCCACCGTTTGCAGCGGTCGACGGGATAGAGGCCCTCGGAGGCGGGGAACCGGGAGCGGCAGGGCCTTCCCGTTGCGGGCCGCGCGGCGCCTCGCCGAGGGCGGGGAGGGGCTCGGAGCGCCAGGGGGGAGTGGTCGGGTCGTCATGGTGACAACCGGTGCGCGCTGACCAGGATGAGCGGGGGACCGAGCAGGAGAGGGCGACCCCGGCGGGTCCGCTCGATCCTCAGCGGACGCATCTCCTGAGCGTGGTGCTCGAAGACTACTTCCAGGTCGCACCTCTGAAGAGCGTCGTCCACAACGACCAGTGGTACCGGTTTGAACGTCGAGTGGAGGAGAACACCCTCAAGGCGCTCGCACTCCTGGACGAGTTCGGGATCCACGCCACGTTCTTCGTGCTGGGGTGGATCGCCGATGAGATGCCCGACCTGGTCCGAGAGGTAGCCGGACGCGGGCACGAGGTCGCGAGCAAGGGGTATGCCCATCGCAGCATTCGCCAGCTCAGTCGCGACGGGTTCCGCGATGATCTTCGCCGATCGAGGGCGGCGCTGGAGCGTGCCTCCGGGACGGCGGTGCACGGGTACCGGATCGCGCACTCCTGGTTTTCCCCGGAAGACCTCTGGGCCCTCGATGTGCTGATCGCCGAAGGGTTCCGATACGACTCGAGCATCCGCCCCCTGTTCTGGAGATACGCCCGCCAGCCGTGGCGCTGCGAACCTCACCTCCACCCGTCCGAGAAGGGCTCCATCTGGGAGTTTCCGCTCCCGAGCTGGACCGCCGGGGGGTGGTCCTTCCCCATCTCGGGCGGGAACTACCTGAGGCAGCTGCCGCACTGGCTCATGAAGCGAGTCGTGGCCGGATGGATCCGCAAGACCACTGCACCGTTCCTGATGTACTTTCACGTCTGGGAGCTGGATCCCCAGCAGCCGAGGATCCGCGCTGTGCCGCTGCGTGAGCGAGTCCGACAGTATCGCAACCTGGACAAGATGGAGACGGTCATCCGCCACTATCTGTCGCGCATGCGCTTCGTGGCGATCGCCGACTACCTCCGCCTCCGTGACGGCGACGAAGACCCGGTCGCGGAGTGGTCACCACCCGAGGCGATGGCGGTCGCGCCGGTTGTGGAACCGGCTGCCGCAGTCGGCCCGGGCGCCGAACTGAGGGCCCCGATCACGGTGGTCGTGCCCTGCTTCAACGAGGAGCTCATCCTGCCCTACCTCGCCAACACGCTGCGCAGCGTCGAGAGGAAGCTGCAGGGTGAGTACGACCTCCGTCTCATCTTTGTCGACGATGGCAGCACCGACACCACATGGGCTTCCCTGAACGAGCTCTTCGGGGAGCGGCGGGATTGCGTGATCCTCCGCCATCAACGGAATCAGGGGGTCGCGGCGGCCATTCTCACCGGGCTCAGGGCTGCAGGGACCGAGATCGTGTGTTCCATCGATTGTGATTGCACCTACGATCCCCATCAGCTGAGTCGTCTTATCCCTCTGCTGGCCCCCGGGGTCGACATGGTGACGGCCTCCCCCTACCATCGCGACGGTCTCGTGCGCAACGTCCCCGGGTGGAGGCTGTTCCTCTCCAAGTCGCTCTCCCGCCTCTACCGGCTGGTGTTGACGCACCAGTTGGCGACGTACACCAGCTGCTTTCGAGTCTATCGGCGGGCCGCTGTGGCCGGTCTCCAGGTCCAGGAGAAGGGGTTCTTGGGCGTCGCCGAGATGCTCGGTCTCCTCGACCTTGATGGTGCGCGCATCGTGGAGTGCCCGGCCGTGCTCGAGGTGCGCCTGCTGGGGCGCTCGAAGATGAAGACGGTTCGGACCATCGGCGGCCACCTCCGTCTTCTCCTCAAGCTGGGTGCGATGCGCCTCTTTGGGAGGCGAGACCGAGGTGCCGGTGATTCCATCGAGCCGCCGCAGTGAGATCGCCGTCGAGGTCCGCCGGCGCCGGACTGCCCCTGAATCGCTGACAGGCCAGGATCCGGCCGCGGGTGGCGGACGGCTCTGCTGGCGATGCGCAGGCCGTCACTGGTCTGGGACACGCCGACCGACGCGGCGGACCCGAGTGGTGTCGGCCAGAGTGTCGATCCGAATTGTGGCCATCGCGTTGGCATCGACGGCCTCGGAGATGACTCCGTTCGCCAGGGGTGCGGAGGACACGTCGGTCTCGACGAGGGAGGTGGCTCGGGCGCGCACGGGATCCAGGCCGGATGCATCGATATCAACGGTGGCCGCCGTCCCCCCGAGCTCCCACAGCCGGACGATGAATCCTGCGCCGGGATCCTCGGCCGGCTTGAAGGCCGTGACGACCACGTCCTCGGCATCGATGGACAGGAGGCTGCCGGAAGTGCCGTCGCGCTGACCGTCGTGGTTGCGGGGCAGGGCGACGACGTGGAGAGGATTCTGGTGGGCGAAGGCCGTGCGCATGGCCTCGGCGCCGTCGAACGAGCCGGCAATGCCCCTCAGGGCAAATCTGTTCAGAAAGAAGGCATCACTTCCCTGGTCGGCGATGGTGGCCCCGGGGCCCTGCTCCGTGACAACCACGTGCACGGTATCGCCGTTGAGGTCGAAGTCCGAGTTCGTGCTGTCGTTCACCTGCATGGCGAAGGCGTCCCAGTTGGAGAGGACCAGGTTGTAGTCGGGGAGGGCGAAGTCCACGAAGTGGTTCAACGTCATCCGGCTCGCGCGTGTGCCCTGCAGGAAGTCGCCGCCTTCGGACACGGTGCCGGGACGCGCGATGGCGCCGACCTCCTCGAAGTGGATCTGGGCGCCGGCCAGGGCCGTCTGGAAGCTGTAGGTGTGGAGGCCGGACTGGTTCTCGGTGATCGAGTCGGAGATGTCGATCCGGTCCACGGCGCTGTACAGGGTGATGCGGACGGTGCGCTGGGGATCCGAGAGGTCCACCCGCAGCGTGGCCGACACCGGTCCCACGTCCTCGGCGGTCACCGTCTCGATCACTCCTGATCCGAAGTCGTTCATGCCCTCGGCGCCGGCAAGCTCCACCTCGCGGTCCGGCTTCTTGGCGACGGCGTGGACGATCTGTCCGCGATCGCCCAGGACCACCCGGTAGGCGGCATTCTCGATGGTGCGGCCGGTCGGCGTGACCGTGGCGGCATCGGGCGCGGCGGAGGGCTGTCCCGCCGTGAGGCGATACAGCTTGTAACCAAGAGAGGGGACGTAGCTGGCCACGAACTGCAACCTCGTGGAGCCGTCGCCGGTGATGAGCTGGTTCGGCACCTCGAGGTCCGTGGAGACATCGGTCACCGTGTACGGCCCGGGTCCGCCCACCTCGATCTCGGCGACGTCGGTGCGCTCGAAGCCGAGGGGGTTGAACACCGCCACCCGGTCCTCTGCCGGGGTGGCGAACAGCGTCGAGATGGTGTCGTCCGCGGCGGAGACCGCACCATCGACCGCGCCCTCGAGATCGTCCACCCAACCTTTCTTGTCGTCGACCATCTCGGCGAGCGTCGGACCGGTGTCGGCCACGCTCCAGCCGTGCTCGAAGTACTTCCACGCGGCGACCAGGCCGAGGTCGAGGCTCTCCCGGACCGGGGGCCAGAACCCGGGGTCGTAGCGCTGGGCCCAGGTGGCCAGCGGTTCGGCGGTGTGCATTCGCTCCAAGGCGCGACGCGCTCTTGCGGTGCGCTCGGCCAGGGACGCCGGCCACATGTCCCAGTCGTTGCCCCAGCCTCCTCGCAGCGTCCTCAGGCGCGAGGTGCTGCCGCTGGCCTCGAGCGCCCGAAAGAAGTCCACGCCGTTGGAGGAGATGGCGGTGTCGCCGGTGTCGGTGTCGTTGTAGGCCGTGACCGCATCCAGTACGGCGGTGGTTTCCCAGCTGACGTCGTTCCAGCCGGCGCCAAAGAGGCCGGTGACCGGGATGTCCGGCATGCGACTCCGGCTGCGCGCCATCTGGGCGTCGAGCTCGCCGGGGTCGGAGAGGTTGTCGCGGGCCTCGGAGTAGCCGCCCCAGTCCCGGTTGGAGCCGAGGAGGTTGTACCACTTGAAGAGCAGGGTCTTGCCGTCGGGGCCCTGCCAGACGAAGAGCTCGTCGTCCACCCGCGGGGGCGCGTACTGCACGCAGCCGCAGATGCCCTTCCAGGTGTAGGAGACCCCGCTGCCGGCCCAGATGCTGGCCAGTCCCCAGGGCATGGTGTCGTTCTCGCGGTACTCGGCGATGGGGAGGTCCAGCCCGAACCGTCGGGCGATGCGAGCGGGGTAGTAGCCGGCGCGGATCGCCGCCTCGGTGGGCATGGCGCCGTACAGGATCTCGAAGGGATTCAGAGGGATCGTGATGTGGCCCGAGCGCATGGCGCCGATCAGGTTCGCGAACGCCTCCGGGCTGCGGTTGTGCTCGTACAGGTACAGCCACCACCAGCCGTCGGCGGCGTACCGGGACTGCTCGTTCGCCGGCGCCCCGGCGGTGTCGGCGATCTGCTGCAGGTAGTAGTCGATCTCGACCAGCATCGAGGCGTCGTACTCGGCCGCGGTGGCGTCCCAGTTGTAGTCCGCATGGTTGCTGTTCATCAGGTAGATGTCATGAGCGAAGAGGGTCGATGCCCATCCTGCGAACATCACGAGGACCCATACTCCCAGCGTCAACCATGCCTGTCCCAGGCTCCACAGGCACGGTTGTGATGGGGGCTGCGTAGCCTGCGCACGATTTCCGTCGCGGATCGGTGGATGGAAGGCCGTATGGAGGGAGGCGCGACGTCAGTCGCCGATGCGTGTTTCCACGAAGTCGCTCTCCCATGGTGATCTGCGTGTGGATCGCGCTCATCGGTGACGACTCGTTTGGCTACGGCATGACCACGAGGGAAGTCCAGTGGGTCATACCTCGTCACATCGGTGTGCACTGATGAGGGTTGATGAGCGCTTCGTCGAAACCCTTGAAGCATTGTACATCCTGACTCGAGCGCTCGAGTGAGCCGCGGAGGGGTCGGAGGCGAGCTGCGGATGAGGGACGTAGCTCGGATGTGTCGATGCGTTTCAATGCGGGGAAACCCGCGACGTCGGACGGCGGACGGGGCCCCGGTCGTCCGCGGTGGTGAAACGGAAGGTCGCGATCTCGTTGGGCTTGACGAGCCCGGAGACGACTCCGTTGACCATGGCTGCGGGGGAAAGATCGGTCTCGATGAGCGACGTCCTCCAGGGCGCGTGCCGGATGCAGGGCCGAGGCGTCGAGGTGGACGGCGGCCTCGGTGCCGCCGAGCTCCCAGAGGCGGACCACGAACCCGGCGTCGTCGTCCTCGGCGGGCTTGAGCGCGGTGACGACCACATCCGGGCTGTCCGTCGTCGACAAGCCCGCGGAGGGGGATCGCAGCGCCCCGGCCTGATTGCGGGGAAGGGCCACCGTGTGGAGCGGGTTCTGGTGGGCCAGCGCCGTGCGCATGGCCTCGGCGCCGTCGAACGGACCGCTGACGCCTCGCAGGGCGAACCTGTTCATGAAGCGGGCATCACCACCCTGGTCGCTGCTGCCCGCGCCCGGCGTCCGCTCCATCACCACCACCTTGACCTCGTCCCCGGTCAGGTCAAAGGTCGACATCGTGCTGTCGTTGACCTGCATGGCGTACGCATCCCAGTTGGAGATGACGAGGTTGTGGTGGGGCAGCGCGAAGTCGACGAAGTGGTTGAGCGTCATCCGGTTCGCTGCTGTGCCGGGCAGGAAATGCCCCCCTCGCTCACCAGGCCGGGACGCGCGATCGCGCCGACCTCTTCGAACCGGATCTGTGCGCCCGGAAGGTTGGCGTGGAAGCCGTAGGTGTGGAGGCCGGTCTGGTTCTCAGCCGGATGCGTA
>CAWJPY010000029.1:0-75843 GCA_963844865.1 uncultured Holophagae bacterium | reverse complement strand
GCGCTGCGGGCGCAGGGGGCCTCGGAGGCGGAGATGGACGCCTACTTCGCCGAGGTGAAGGCGGTGACGGGCCCCATGCTCGCCGGCGAGCCCTATGCCGGCAAGGTGGGGGCCTTCGAGGGGGCGGGCTACCGAGCCCACGGCCTCTACCGTCCGGCCACGGACTGCATCATGTTCACCCGCAACCCGCAGTCCTTCTGCCCGGTGTGCGCAGCCGCCATCGAGCGGGTCATCGGGATGTACACGAGGTAGGGGCTCCGGCGAGCGCACAGCGCCACGACCCGGCATCGGACGGGGTCTCCGTGCCGGGCTCTCGACCGAAGACTGCCCGTAGTGGACGGTATGCGAGAGGGAGTATCATGCGCGTGGTCGCGGCCGGGGGGTCGAAAGCTCGATGCGTCCGGATGTGCTGTGGTGGATAACGGGGGTCGGCGTCCGCCCCTTGGCGGCCCGGCCACACAACATTCTTGGGGAGGGATGAATGGATCGTCACCGTGATCGTGGCTCGCTGATGGGACTTCTCGTTCTACCGGTGCTGGCGGCGCTCGTCGCGCCGGCTGCCGTCGCCGCCAACCTGCCGGGCTCACCGGACGGCACGGTGAGGGCCGTCACCGAGGCCCTGGCGGACGGTCATCCCGAGGTCGTCTGGCAGGCCCTGCCGGCCTCCTACCAGGAGGACGTCACCGAGATCACCCACGCCTTCGCCGCCAAGATGGACCCCGAGATCTGGAACGGCGTCTTCCGGGTCGGGCGCAAGGCGGTGGGCGTGCTCAGGGACAAGAAGCAGTACATCCTGGACAGCGCCCTCGTCAATGCCTCGGGCGACAAGAAGGCCGACGTCGAGGCCAACTGGGACACCGTGGTCGGGCTGCTCGACAGCGTCTTTGCGAGCGATCTGGCGAGCCTGGAGAGCCTCAAGACGATGGACTGGGAGCACTACCTGGCGACGACCGGCGCCGCGGTCATGGCCAAGGCGGCCACCATGTCCTCCACGTCCGCGAAGGAGCACGAGGACTTCGTCGCCAAGCTGCGGGCGTCCAAGGTCGAGGTGGTGTCCCAGGACGGCGACAGCGCCGTGCTCAGGATGTCGACGCCCGGCGAGGAGCCGGAGGAGGCCTCCTTCACCCGCGTCGAAGGCCGCTGGGTGCCCGCCGAGATGGCTGCCAAGTGGGATGCCGACATGGCGGACGCCAGGCAGAAGATCGCGGCCATCACTCCCGAGCAGATGGCCCAGGGCAAGGCCCAGGCCATGGCCATGATCGGCATGGTGGAAGGTGTGGTCGACCAGCTCGCCGCGGCCGAGACCAAGGACGAGTTCGAGCAGGCCATGAAGAACGCCCTGGGGCCCTTCATGGGCATGATGGGAACCGGCCAGCAGGGGGCGGGGGACGAGAGCGGCGACTGATCCAGACCCGCGCGGGAGACGCTTTCGTGCGGCGACCACGTCACCGGGCCCCGTAAGGGTCCAATGATGTTGCGCCCACGGCCGTGTGCGGGGGAGGGTGGTAGGGTGATGCCGGGACCCGTCGTGGTCCCGAGTTCAACCCCTGCGAGGGAGGATGCGAGATGCTTTGGGGACGAGTCGTGTTGGTCACCGGGGCCAGCCGCGGGATCGGCGCCGCCACGGCGCGGCTGCTGGGCGCCGAGCGGGCGACGGTGGCGGTGAACTACTTCCGCAGCGAGGAGGCGGCCGCGTCGGTGGTCCATGACATCGAGGACGGAGGGGGCAAGGCCGCCGCCTACCAGGCCGACATGCGTGACTGCGATGCCGTGCACGCCATGGTGGGGCGGATCTCCAAGGAGCTCGGGCCCATCGACACCCTCATCGTCAACGCCTCCATCGGCTTTCCCATCAAGCCGTTCCTCCAGTACGAGTGGAGCGAGTTCGAGGCCAAGCTGACCGGCGAGCTGAAGGCCGCGTTCTGCGTCACCAAGGCGGTGGCGCCGGGCATGGTGGAGCGGGGCAGGGGATGCATCGTCGGCATCTCCTCCGGCCTCTCCCGTCATCCCGGCCACGGCTTCTGCGCCCACAGCACGGCCAAGTCCGGCCTCGACGGCTTCATGAAGTCCCTCGCCCTGGAGCTCGGCCCGGCCGGCATCCGCGTGAACGTGGTCGCCCCTGGCCTCACCAGGACCGATGCCACCGCGCACACCCCCGATGAGGTGCGGGAGCGGACGGCGAAGATGACGCCGCTGGGGCGGATCGCCGAGCCGGAGGACGTGGCCGGCGCGGTGCTGATGCTGGTGTCCGAGCACGCGCGCTTCGTGAGCGGCGCGTACCTCGCTCCCAGCGGCGGCGTGCAGATGCTCTGAGGTGAGGCGGCTCTGCTCAGTGGGGGCAGAGCCCGCCGTCGACGAGTAGGGACTGGCCCGTCATGAACGAGTTGCGGACGACTGCGGCCACCAGGTCCGCCACTTCGTCGGGACGCCCCAGGCGCCCCACCGGGATCCGCTCCGCCAACTCGCCCCGGAGGTCCTCGTCCAGACGGCGCACGGCCTCGGTCTCGATGAGGGCGGGGGCCACCGCGTTTACCGTGACGCCGTGCGGCGCCAGCGTGAGGGCCAGGCTGCGCGCCAGGCCGATCAGGCCCGCTTTGGCCGCCGTGTAGTGAGGGCCAACCAGGCCGCCGTTGAAGGCGGCCACCGAGGAGATGAACACCAGACGGCCCCAGCGGCGCCGCCGCATGCCGGGCACCACGCGCCGGGCGAGCAGGAAGGCCGCGCGCAGGTGCTCCGCCATGGTGCGGTCCCACTCCTCCACGTCCAGCTCCTCGAGGGAGAGCCGGCGCACGGAGCCGGCGTTGGAGACCAGGACGTCCACCGGGCCCAGGCGCTCCTCGACCACGTCCACCATGGCGTCGATGGCGGCCGGGTCGGCGACGTCGCCGCCCACGGGCACGGCGTCGCGGCCGCGATCGGTGAGCTGCGCGCAGAGCTCCTCGGCTTCCCGCCGACCGCGGTGGTAGCCCGCCGCGATCCGCACCCCGTCCACGGCCAACCGGGTCGCGATCGCCCGGCCGATGCCGCGGCTGGCGCCGGTCACCAAGGCCACCTTCCCCTGCAGGTCACCGTCTCGTGCAGCCACATGCGCCTCCAGTGGGCGCAACACCCGATGTGCGCACACCGTTCCCCGGCCGTGCCAGGAGTGACGTTTGCCGGATGACCCGGCCTGCCTCGGTGACCTCCGCGGGTACCGGGGGGAAAACGGCGAACAGCGTCAGCGACAGCGTCCGCGATCGGTGACCGCGGCAGGGAACAGCGTCGGCGACCAGCGGAGCCTCGCTCCGGGAGCACCAGAGAGGGTGCCTGGCACGCCGTCTTGCTTTGACAGGACGCGGATGGCTTGATTCGAAAGCGTGCCTGGCACCCCCTCTGACATACCCGAAGCGAGAGATGCCGCGACGCGCCGATTCTCGCGACGCGTTCCCCGAGGTTGCCACCGCCGACCACGGCGAAGCTGCAAGCGAAGCCGGGTCACCAGTGGCACGCCCGAGGGAGGGGCTGAGGCGTAGCGCTCCGGGAGCACCAGATAGGGTGCCTGGCACGCCGTCTTGCTTCGATAGGACGCGGATGGCTTGATTCGAAAGCGTGCCTGGCACCCCCTTTGCCGTTCACTGCCGCCGTCGCTGTGGCCCGGAGGGGAAATGGCAGCCTCTGCCCCGAGGGTTCCCTGGGCGAGAGCCGATCCCGCGCGACGAGGAGGGTCCGATCATGAAGCTCTACGTCTCTCCCTACTCCGGTCACTGCCACCGCGTGCGCCTGCTGTGTGGCCTGCTCGGCATCGAGCCGGAGCTCGAGGTGGTGGACACCGCGACGGGGGCGCAGAAGTCCCCCGAGTACCTGAAGATCAACCCCTTCGGCCAGGTCCCGGCCATGAAGGAGGGCGAGCTGGTCCTGCGGGACTCCAACGCCATCCTGCTCTACCTTGCCGAGGCGTACGACGCAGACCGCGACTACCTGCCGGCGGATCCCGTGCGGCGGGCCCATGTGTACGAGTGGCTGGCGACGGCGGCCGGACCGCTGTACCTGGGGCCGGCCCGGGCGCGACGGATCAGGGCGTTCGGGGGAGACGAGGACCACGCCGAGGCGGTGCGGGTGAGCGAGGCGCTGCTGGCCGTCATGGAGGAGCACCTGGCCTTGAGGACGTGGCTGGTGGACGGTGGCCCCACGCTGGCCGATGTGGCCTGCTACGCCTACATCGCG
Organism: uncultured Holophagae bacterium; assembly: GCA_963844865.1. GTDB lineage: Bacteria > Acidobacteriota > Thermoanaerobaculia > Thermoanaerobaculales > Sulfomarinibacteraceae > CAWJPY01. The sequence continues at coordinate 71,640 of CAWJPY010000029.1, read as the reverse complement.
GTGGCCGGCGAGGGGGGCGTCGACATCGGGCCGTACCCGCACGTGCAGAGGTGGTTGGAAGCGGTGGAGGCGCTCGACGGCTTCGTCCCCATGCCCCGCCTCCCGGTCCGCTGACTGAAGACACCCTCGACCGGTACAATGGCCTCTCCATGAGCTGGCGGGAGCACACCATCCTGGGCCGCACCGGCCTCTCCGTGAGCCGACTGGGCATCGGCGCCGGCTACGGTGTGCCCGCGGGGGCCGTGGAGCGCGCCTTCGCCGAGCACGGCGTCAACTACCTGTACTGGAGCCTGCGCAAGCGCTCCGGCATGACGGAGGCCATCCGCCGCCTGGCGCCGCGGCACCGGGACGAGCTGGTGATCGCCATGCAGACCTACGACCACAGCGGACTGCTGATGCGGCGGGCCCACGAGCGGGGGCTCCGCACCCTCGGCATCGATGTCGCCGACGTGCTCATCCTGGGCTGGTTCAACGGCTACCCCGGCCACCGGGTGCTCGACGCCGCCTGCCGTCTCCGGGACGAGGGCAAGGTGCGTCATCTCGCCATGTCCGGTCACAACCGACGCACCCACGGCCGGATCGCCGCCATGACCGACACCCCCATCGACATCCTCATGGTGCGTTACAACGCCGCCCACCGCGGCGCGGAGCAGGACGTGTTCCCTCACCTGGGTCCGGACAACCGGCCCGGGGTCACGACCTACACCGCCACCCGTTGGCGGCAGCTCCTGGATCCGAAGCGCATGCCGGACGGGGAGAGGCCGCTCTCCGCCGCCGACTGCTATCGGTTCTCGCTCTCCAACCCGCACGTGGACGTGTGCCTGGTCGGGCCCAGAGACGAGGCCGAGATGGAGCACGCGTGCGGAGCCCTGGACGCGGGTCCCCTCACAGCCGACGAGCTCCACCGGATGCGCCGAATCGGCGACCACCTGCACGGCTGAGCCCGGTCAGCCGACCGTGGCGGCGACGAAGTCCACCACGATCCGCGCCACCTCCTCGCCCTTCTGCTCTTGCAGGAAGTGGCCGGCGTCGGCGACGGTGACGTGGGGCTGGCCCTGGGCGCCCGGAACCAGCTTCTGGAACACCGCATCGCCGCCCCGCGTGATGGGGTCTCCGTCCGAGAAGGCGGTGAGGAACGGCTTCTCCCACCTCCGCAGCACGGTCCACGCCCGGCGGTTCGCCGCCGCCGCCGGGTCGTCCGGCGTGATCGGCACCAGCGACGGGAAGATCCTGGCTCCCGCCTTGTAGCGCTCGTCCGGGAAGGGCGCATCGTAGGCCGCCACCACCTCCGGCGGCAGCCTGCCGCCGCAGGCGTGCTGGATGATGGCCCCGACCGGGAACGGGTCCATGGACCGGGAGGCCTCCCGCCACTGGAGGAATGCCTCGCTCATGGGGTGGTCGCCGGTGGGCAGGCCGGTGTTGGCGACCACGATGCGGGCGAAGCGGCTCTCGTTCTCGGCCGCCGCCCGCAAGCCCACGAGGCCGCCCCAGTCCTGGGCGAAGAGCGTGATGTCGTCCAGGCCCAGGTGCGCGAGGAGGCCGGTGACCGTTGCCACGTGGAGGGCGTAGGAGTAGTCCTCGGTCTGCACCGGCTTGTCGGAGCGTCCGAATCCCACCAGATCGGGCGCGATCGCCCGCAGGCCGGCCGCCGTGATGACGGGGATCATGCGCCGATAGAGGAAGCTCCAGGTGGGCTCACCGTGCAGCAGCAGCACGGGTCGGCCGTCCCGGGGGCCTTCGTCGACGAAGTGCATGCGCAGACCTTCGACCTCGGTGTAGTGGGGCGCGAAGGTCGGGCCCGGCAGATCGGCGAAGCGTTCCTCCGGGGTGCGCAGCGTGTCCATGGTGGGACCTCCAGTCGCCTCGGGTCGCGCGGGCTAGATGTTCAGGCCGAAGTAACGGAAGGCGGCGGCGCAGGCCGGACAGCCCCGGGCGTGTCGGCGCCAGCGACGGACATACTTCGACCGCGGCGAGGACAGGGCCAGGATCGACGGGCTGACGTGGCCCCCGTCCTCCCGTCGCGGCGGCTCCCGTCGGTGCTTCAGGACGAACAGAGGGTCATCCAACTGCGCCAGCAGGGCGTCCAGCGGGGCCCTCGGGTCGCCGCGCCTCATGGTCTCCACCTCGTCATCCTTCCCGACAACACTGTCGTGAGACGAGTTTACTCCTCGCCGGTAGCATCGTCGATGGTCGGGCCCACCCCCGGGTGGTCGGAGAGACGGTGCCAGGCACCCTTTCGGATGAAGCGATCTCGTGCTATCGAATCAAGACGGGGTGCCTGGCACCGGCACGCGCGTCGGGCACGCGAGAGGTACTCGCTTCGGGAGCACCAGAGAGGGTGCCAGGCACCGTCACGATCGAGCCGGGAAGGGTAGGCGCCTCATCTTCAACGGTGCCTGGCTCCCACTCTGCCACCTGCTACACTGCGCGGCCGTGAAGCCCCGGATGCGCGGACAGATGCACGCGGTGACGGGATGAGGCCGAGAACCTGCGAGGAGTCTGCGGTGATCGTCGGCTCGGGCCCCAACGGCCTGGCGGCCGCCATCGAGGTGGCGCGGGCCGGCGTGGAGGCCACGGTGCTCGAGCAGGGAGGGACCCCGGGCGGTGGCGTCCGCTCGGCCGAGCTCACGCTGCCCGGGTTCACCCACGACATCTGCTCGGCGGTTCATCCCCTGGCGGTGGCGTCCCCCTTCTTCCGCGGGCTGGACCTGGAGCGCTTCGGCCTCGCCTGGGTCCATCCCCCACTCCCGCTGGCGCACCCCCTCGACGACGGCAGCGCGGTGGTGCTGGAGCGCTCGTTGTCCGCCACTGCCCGCGGCCTCGGGGAGGACGGGCCGGCGTACGAGCGGCTGATGGATCCCTTGCTGCAGCGCTGGGACGGACTGGTTGCGGACGTCCTCGGGGCCGCGCGTCTGCCCCGCCACCCCATGACCATGGTCGCCTTCGCGGTGCGCTCCGCGCCGTCAGCCGGGGGCCTCGCCGCGCGCCGCTTCCGCGGTCCCCGCGCCCGCGCGCTGTTGGCCGGCCTCGCCGCCCACTCGGGTCTCGCACTCCAAGAGCCGTTCTCGGCGTCCTTCGGGGTGCTGCTCGGCGCGGCCGCGCACGCGGTCGGCTGGCCCCTGCCCGCGGGCGGGGCACAACGGCTGACGGAGGCCCTGGTGGCATGTCTCGCGAGCCTGGGAGGAAGGGTGGTGACGGGCCATCGGGTGGCGAGCCTGGACGACGTGGCGGCTCACGACATGATCCTGCTGGACGTCACGCCCCGTCAGCTGCTCGTTCTCGCACGCGGCCGCCTGCGGAGTGCCGCCGCCTCCCGGCTGGGGCGCTATCGGTACGGACCCGGCGTCTTCAAAGTGGACTGGGCCCTGGGCGCACCCATCCCATGGCGCGCCGCCCCGTGCCGGCGCGCCGGGACGGTCCACCTCGGCGGCTCCCTGGAGGAGATCGCCGGAGCCGAGGCCGAGGTGTGCCTGGGCGGCCACCCGAAGCGCCCGTTCGTGGTGCTGGTGCAGCCCACCCTGTTCGATCCCTCACGGGCCCCGTCCGGCAAGCACATTGCCTGGGCGTACTGCCACGTTCCCAACGGCTCGACACGGGACATGCGCGAGGCCGTCGAGGACCAGGTGGAGCGTTTCGCTCCCGGCTTTCGGAGCCGCGTCCTGGCGAGGCACACGTTGGACAGCGACGGTCTGGAGGCCCACAACCCCAACCTGGTGGGGGGCGACATCAGCGGCGGGCTCCTGGAGTGGCGGCAGCTCCTGTTCCGGCCGACGCCCCGGCTGACGCCCCACGCCACCCCAATCCCCGGGACCTACCTGTGCTCCGCGTCCACTCCGCCCGGACCCGGAGTGCACGGCATGTGCGGTCACCTCGCTGCGCGGGCGGCGCTGAGGGGGCGAGGATGACGCGGGGTGCGATGGTGCCCGGACGGGACCGCCGGACGGCAACCGTCCGTTGGGGGGGGCCGTCGTGTCCCGCCCCGCCCGGGGGGCGCCCGGACGTCGCCTTCCCGCGGCCACATTTGGCTGCTACGAGATGGACATGAGCTGGTTGCTGCCGCTCCTGACGAGCCCTCTGACGCCGCTGCTGGTGGGTCTGGCCGCCGCCCTGGTGGTGGCCTGTTGGGCCCTCTGGATCGAGCCCGCGAGCCTCAGCAACGAGACCCACTCCCTGGTCCTCCCCGGCTGGTCGTCCCACGCCGGCAGGCTCCGGATCGCGGTCATCGCGGATCTCCACGTGGGCTCGCCGTGGAACGGGCTCGGCCGGCTGGACCGGGTCGTGGCGGTGGTGGCGGCGGCGCACCCGGACCTGGTGCTGCTGGCGGGCGACTTCGTGACCACCGAGGTCATGGGGGGCCGCTTCGTCCCTCCCGAGGCAATCGCCGCGCGCCTCGGCAAGCTGGCGGCGCCCCTCGGCGTGTACGCCGTGCTCGGCAACCACGACTGGTGGTGCGACGGCCTCCGGGTGGCGGACGCCCTCGACCGCCACGGCATCCGGGTGTTGACGAACGAGGCGGTGAGGCTCGAGGATGGCGGCCGCTCCTTCTGGCTCGCGGGTGTGGACGACATCTGGGGGGGGAAGCCCGACCTGGAGGCGGCCCTGGCCCAGGTGACCGACTCGAGCCCGGTCATCCTGCTGACCCACAACCCCGACCTGTTCCCCAAGGTGCCGACACGGGTGGCGCTGACCGTCGCCGGGCACACCCATGGGGGCCAGGTCCGTCTCCCCTTCATCGGACGGCCGGTGGTGCCGTCTGTCCACGGGTCGCGGTACGCCGCCGGGCACGTCCAGGAGGAGGGCCGCCACCTCTTCGTGACCACCGGGGTCGGCACGAGCATCCTGGGCGTCCGGTTCCGCGTGCCGCCGGAGGTCTCCGTCCTCGACATCCACCCGCCCGGGCCGGTCGCCCTGGGGCCGCGGTGGGCCTCGGTCACCCCTCCGCGATCCTCCGCCTGAGATCGGCGGCGAGCTGCTCCATGGCCGGCCAGCTCTTCGAGAGCATGAAGCCGGCGCTCAGCCCGAGCCCCTCGCGCTCGAAGTCAATCTTCAGGATGGGGCGGTTCGCGCCCCACGCGCCCCCGTGCCACCTGCCGAGGCGCGCTCCGGTCATCTCCTCCCAGCCGATGGAGAGAGGCGTGCGGGTCAGGCACTTGCGGAAGTGGAGGCCGTCGGCGTCGAGCCACAGCTCCCCGTTGCCGCGGGCGAAGAAGCCCCGGCCTCGATACCTCCTCCACCACCTCCCGCCGACCTCCGTCCCGAAGTAGTTGCCCTTCTTCCTGTTCTCCACGGGGCTCCCATTCTACCCGTGACCGCGGCAGCGTCCGTGACACCGTCCAGCGGCAGCGGACGATTTCAGCGTCGGCGGCAGTGGCAGCGTCAGCGATCAGCCATCAGCGGGCAGCGAACTGCGAACAGCGCCACGGAAGCTTCGCTCCGGGAGCACCAGAGAGGGTGCCAGGCACCGCCGCACATGAAGCGATCGAGTACTCCGATGCGGCTTCGACGGTGCCTGGCACCCTCTTTGACCTCCCCGAAGCGAGACAGGCAGGCGCCGTTCTCGCGGCGCATTCCCCGTGGCTGCCACCTCTCACGGTGCTCGGACCTCGCGCGCTGCCGCCGATCGCAGACGCTGACGCCGACGCGGACGCGGGGTCACCACCGCAGGTGCGGGTCCTCAGGGCAGCGGCTCCAGGGTCATGGGGTCGCGCAGCGGCAGGCGGTGGATGGGCCCGAAGTCGGACAGCTTGGTCTCATCCTCGGGGTGCCCCTTCATGATCTCGTCGATGTTGCCCACCACCAGGATGACCATGTGCTCGGGGTCGAGATGGCGCCGGGTTGCGGCCTCCACCTCGGGCGCCGTGACCTCCTTGATCCGGTCCCGGTAGGTCGTCCAGTAGGAGTGGGGACGTCCCACCGAGCTCGTCGGAGGCGAAGGTCCCGGCGGTCTGCTCGGGCGACTCGAAGCGGCGGGGGAAGGTCTCCACGAAGGAGCTCTTGGCGGTCGACAGCTCGTCCGCGGACACCTCCTCGGACCCCATCGTCCTGATCTGCTGCATGACGATGCCGATGGCGCGGGGCACGGTGGAGGACTTGGACTGGAAGTAGGCCCGGAAGCTACCCGGGATGGTGTTCGGGAAGGTCATCATGGAGCCCGCGCTGTAGGCCAGCCCCTCGTCGGATCGCACCCGCTTCGTGATCCGCGAGGTGAAGCCGCCGCCACCGAGGATGTCGTTGGCGACCCGCAGGGGGAACTCGTCGGGGTTGCCGAGCCGGACCCCGAGCTCGCCGATGGAGACGCGGCCCTGGTTGACGTCGGTCTTGTCGACCACGTACACCCCGGCCGGGGTGGCGAAGGTGGGTTGGGGGATCTCGGGCAGGGGCTCGGTCGCCGCCGGCAGGGTGCCGAGGGTCCTGTTGAGGAGCGCCTCCAGGGCGGTGCGGTCGAAGTCGCCCGCCGCCGCCACGACGATCTGGTCGGAGCGGATCAGCCGGTGGACGAACGCCAGGCTGTCGTCGCGGCCGACGGCGGCCACCGTCGAGGCCACCGGCAGGCGGTTCATCCAGAAGTCGTCACCGTAGATGAGGCGGCTCCACTCCCGGCTCTCGATGTCGGCCGAGTCGTCGTTGCGCCGCTTCATCTCCTGGAGGAGGTCGTCCTTGGCCTTGGCGAAGCGGTCCTCCTGGAAGCGGGGGCGCTCCAGCACATCCATCATCAGGCCCATGCCCGTCTCCAGGTCCTTGGAGAGGACGTTGAGCCGGACGCTGCCGGAGACGTCGTCGATGGACGTGGAGAGCTGGGCGGCCAGGAAGTCCAGGCGCTCGTCGAGGTCTTGGGCGCTCAGGTCGCCGGCGCCCCCCGTGCGCCAGGCCTGGGCGGTGACCGTGGCGAGGCCGCTCTTGCCCGCCGGCTCAAGGTACTGGCCGCCGCGGAAGTACACCGTGACCGTCGCCAGGGGGAACTGGGTGTCGGGATCGGCGTAGACAGGGATGCCGTTGGCCAGCTCGAAGCGCATGGCGCCGGGGTCGGGCACCTCGAACGCGAGCGCCGGGTACGTCAGGTCCTCGGGCCGGGGAGGGATCTCGGCGGCGGTCAGGGCCGTCGCCGCCACGAGCAGGCAGCCGGCCAGGGCGATGCTTCTTCCTCGGTGCATGTCACTCCCCCTTCCCCGCGGCCTCGATGGCGGCGATGCGCGCCTCGGCGCGGCTGATGATGAGCTCCAGGGCCGGTTTCATGGCGGGCGGCGCCTGGCCCATGCCGGCGCGGACCTGCCCGATGAGGCCGCGCAGCTGGTCCGGGTCGGTGCTGGCGGCGATCTGGCTGAGGGCCTGCTTGACCATGGGTCTGGCCTGGGCGGGCACTGCGGCCAGCTCCGGATCCTCGGTGGACCCCTCCTTGCGGCTGTACCACATGACGGTGGCCCCGTCCGCCGGGAAGTAGGTGTCGGCCACCCGCTTGACGTCCTCGGCGGTGACCGCGGCGACCTGGGCCGGTCGGTCGTTGAGGGCGTGCCAATCGCCCATGGCGTCGAACACCAAGAGCTGGATCATGAGGTAGAAGTTGGACTGGAGGCGGCGGAACGAGTTGGCGGCATTCTGGTTCTTGACCTTCTCCAGCTCCTCGGGCGGCACCGGCTCGGCGGCGAGGCGGGCGACCTCGGCCCTGAGCGCCGCCTCCACCTCCTGATGGGTGTGGCCGTCGGCGACCTCGGCCCCGATCTCCACGAAGCCGTCGTACTTCATGGACTGGAAGATGGCGTAGGGCTCGCCGGTGGCCAGCCCCTTCTCCTCCACCAGGGCCTTGTAGAGGCGGCCGGTGCGGCCGTCGAGGAGATCGGTGAGCACGCTCAGCGCGGGCGCGTCCTTGTGCACGAACGGCGCCCCTTGCCAGCGGATCTCCACCGTCGGGTTGGTCTCGGCCCTGGCTGAGAGGCGCCGCTCCGAGAGCTGGGGCACCTCCTCGGTGATCATGGGCGGGGGGTTCTTCGCGCCCCGCGGGATGCGGCCGAAGTAGCGCTGGACGAGGGCGGCGGCGTTCTTCGCGTCGAAGTCGCCCACCAGCACCGCGGTCAGGTTGTTGGGGGCGTAGTAGGTGTTGAAGAAGTCCTCCGCCTGCTCGCGGTTGATGGCCTCCACGTCGGAAGGCCAGCCGACGATGGGGTGGTGGTAGGGGATGGAGGTCCAGAACACCGCCTCGTACTGCTCCTCGAACTTGGCGACGGGGTCCGACTCCACCCGCATCCGGCGCTCCTCGCGCACCACGTCGCGCTCGGAGTAGAACTCGCGCAGCACCAGGTTGGCGAGGCGGTCCGACTCCATCCAGCACCACAGCTCCAGCTTGTTCGCCGGCACGATCACGAAGAAGGTGGTCATGTCGGTGTTGGTGAAGGCGTTCATGAAGGAACCGCCGTTGGCGGTGTAGATCTTGTCGAACTCGTCCTTGACGATGAGCGCGTGCTCCTGCTCCTGGAGCTTGGTCATCTCGCCGCGCAGCTCGGCCAGTCGCGGCGTCTGGTTCTCCGGGGCGTACACGCTGCCTGAGATCTCACCCCGCCGCTTGGCCCAGCGGAGCTTCTCGTACTCCTGCTCCATGTCGGTGAAGATGCCGTCCAGGCGGTCCAGGATCTGCTTCTCCTCGGCGTAGTCCGACGTGCCGATGGTCTTGGTGCCCTTGAACATCATGTGCTCGAAGAGGTGGGCGATGCCGGTGATGCCGGGCCGCTCGTTGGCGGACCCCACGTGGGCCACCCAGCCGGCGGCGACGGTGGGCGTGTCGTGGCGCTCGACCATCAGCAGGGTCATGCCGTTGGCCAGGGTCACCTCCTGGACCGGGACGTTGGCCTCCTGGGCGCTCAGGGGGAGGGCGACGGCCAGCATCACGGCGATCAGCCAGCCCGCTCGTGCAGTGTCTCTGATCATCTGTCGCTCCTTGTGGCGGCGTGCCCGCGGCGCGATCCGCGGTCGCGATGCCCACAGGCTCTCGCCCACGTGACCGGCCGCCGAGTTGCCTCAGGGTACCAGGGGCGGATCGGATCCGCCATCGCCTCGCCCATCGAGAGGGACCGGCGGTTTTCGCCTGGAAACGACGTGCTCCCCGGGAACGCGTCCGCGATGTGGTAGAAAGCGCCGTGGCCTTCGCGGCGGTGTTCTTCGATCTCTACGGCACGCTCCTGGTGTACGGCGACATGGAGCGCGCGTGGGCGGACTGGCTGGCGGCCCTCGACGACGGCCTCCTCGCCCTGGGCTCCCCCGTCGACCGGCGCCGCCTCGAGGCCGCCTGCGAGGGTTTCTTCGGCCGACCCGAGCCGCGCCCTGCCGACGACGGATTGACGGTGTACGAGCGTCGCCTCGCCCAGCTGTGCGCGACGCTCGGAGTGAGCATGTCGGCGGTGGACCTCGGTGCGCTGGCGACGCGCACGGTGGCGGCGTGGCAGCGCCAGATTCCCCTCGACCGGGAGGCGGAGCCCGTCCTGGCGTCGCTCCACCGGCGGCTACCCCTGGCGCTGGTGTCGAACTTCGACCACCCGCCCCACGTGCGGCGGCTGCTCGAGGAGAGCGGCCTGGCACGGCACTTCGACACCATCGTGGTGTCGGCCGAGGTGGGGGTGAAGAAGCCGGACCCGTCGATCTTCGCCGGTCCGCTGGCCCAGCTCGGCGTCGTCGCCGCCGAGGTGGCGTACGTGGGCGACTCCCCGGAGGACGTCACCGCGGCCCGCGGCGCGGGCCTCGTTCCCATCCTCGTGGCTCGGCCGGGAGGGCCGTCCCGCGCGGAGGTGTCCGACTTCCGGACCCGCTCCGACGTCGCCTCCCGTCCGGAGGCGACGCCCGCGCACGTGGTCTCGAGCCTCGGCCAGGTGATCCCCCTGATTCTGGAATCCTGACGCGTTCGTGGTGGTTGCTTGAGCCGCCATGAGCCGTGCAGGCGAACGGGAGAGGCCGACCTTCCGGCGGGTGCGTTGGTTGGGGTCGCCGCTTAGGGCGGCAGCCGCCCGACGCGGCGGAGATCGGCCCGCGGGGACCGGGCATGGGCGGCGCGCCGACGCCGGCGCGTGATACCCCTCCGACCTCCCGGGTCGCCGAGGCGGCGCTCGACCCGCGGTGGAGGACATCATGGAGAGCTTTGACGACCGAGTGGTGAGGATGCGCGAGTGGATGGAGGGGCGCCGGTTCGCCGGGATCACACGGCTCTACTCGCCGCGCCAGGTGGTGGAGCAGCAGGGGACCATCCCCCAGGACTACAGCGTGGCCAGGACCGCCGCCGAGGCATTCTACGAGCGCCTGCGGGAGCTCTTCGAGGAGCGCCGCGCGATCACCACCTTCGGACCCTACTCCCCCGGCCAGGCGGTCACGATCAAGCGCATGGGCATCGAGGGGGTGTACCTGGGCGGCTGGGCGACGTCGGCCAAGGGCTCCACCACCGAGGACCCGGGCGCCGACCTGGCCAGCTATCCCCTCAGCCAGGTGCCGGACGAGGCCGCCACCATCGTCCGCGCCCTCCTGGCGGCGGACCGCAACCAGCACTACGCGCGCTCCCGCATGAGCCCCAAGGAGCGCGCGGAGAAGCCCGCGGTCGACTACCGCCCCTTCCTCATCGCGGACGCCGACACCGGCCACGGCGGCGACGCCCACGTGCGCAACCTGATCCGGCGCTTCGTGGAGGCGGGCGTGTGTGGCTACCACATCGAGGACCAGAAGCCCGGCGCCAAGAAGTGCGGCCACCAGGCGGGCAAGGTGCTGGTCCCGGTGGACGAGCAGATCAAGCGCCTCAACGCCGCCCGCTTCCAGCTCGACATCATGGGCGTGCCCGGCATCATCGTCGCCCGGACGGATGCCGAGGCGGCCACCTTCCTGGACGGCCGCGGCGACGAGCGCGATCATCCCTTCATCCTCGGTGCCACCAGCGTCGAGCTGCCGAGCTTCAAGATCGCCATGCTCGCGGTCCTCAAACGCTTCTATGAACTGGGCTTCGACGAGCTCAACGGGCACCTCCTGTACCGGGTGTCGGAGGCGGCGTATGGGGGCGCGTTCGACTGGCTCGAGCGCTCCGGGGTGATGGCGCTGCTGGAGGAGCGGGCGGCCGCCCTCGAGGAGGGCAAGGTCGCGTCCGTGGATGCGGCGCTGGACGCCGTGGTGAACCGCGTCCTGGACGTGTGGCAGATGGAGGCCGGCCTGAAGACCTTCTCCCAGGCGGTCGCCGACGTCATGGAGTTCCGCATGGACGAGGGCACCCGCTTCGAGATGAACGTCGAGGAGTGGACCGCCTACGCCGACTCGGTGTCGTTCTACGAGGCCCGCGAGAAGGCGAGGTCCATGGGGATCACCATCATCTGGGATCCGGACCTGCCCCGCACCCCGGAGGGCTACTTCCAGATCCAGGGCGGCATCGACTACGCCATCGCGCGCTCCCTGGCGGTGGCGCCCTTCGCGGACATCCTGTGGATGGAGACCAAGACCGCCGACCTGGTGGACGCCAAGCGCTTCGCCGACGCCGTCCACGCCGAGCTCCCGGACAAGATGATGGCCTACAACCTGTCGCCGTCCTTCAACTGGGACACCACGGGCATGAGCGACGACGAGATGCGGCGCTTCCCCTCCGAGCTCGGCAAGCTGGGCTTCGTCTTCAACTTCATCACCTACGGCGGCCATCAGATCGACGGCCTGGCGGCGGAGGAGTTCGCGACGGCGCTCAGGGAGGACGGCATGCTGGCCCTGGCCCGGCTGCAGCGCAAGTTCCGGCTCCTGCAGTCGCCCTACCGGACGCCCCAGACCCACGTGGGCGGCCCGCGCCTGGACGCGGCCCTCATGGCGTCCACCGGGCGCACCGCCACCACCAAGGCCATGGGCAAGGGCTCCACCCAGTTCCAGCACCTCATCCAGACCGAGGTGCCCCCCAAGCTGCTGGAGGAGTGGCTCGAGATGTGGTCCGAGGAGAACGGCCTCCCCACGGGTTTCTCGGTCCAGCTGCGCCCCCACACGGCGGGCTCGGAGCTGCTCGAGCTCAAGATCATGAACCCGTCGTCGTCCAAGGTCGCCAACGTCGTGTTCGCCACCATCCAGGACCGACGGGAACGCCCGATCCTGTCGGTGCGCGACCAGAACACCTTCGACCTGGACCTCCGCCGCAAGCGGCTGATGACCCTCATCCACCTGTTCCTGCTCTACCGCTACAAGGCGGTGTCGGTGCACTACGTGAGCCCCACCGACGACAACCAGCACCAGACCGACCACATGGTGGCCATGGGCATCTTCGACGAGGTGCACAGCGAGGTCGGGCAGATCATCGTGGCCACCGTCAACACCGACCGGGTGAAGGAGCTCCTCAACCCGGACCGGGTGGAGCTGGGCAAGCTGATCGCCAAGGAGGAGCCGGCAGAGGTCTCGGGCTGAGCTGCCGCCGCACCCGCACCCGCGCGACCAGCGCCAGCGTCAGCAAACAGCGCCGGCGGACAGTGTCAGCGATCGGCGACCGCGATCAGCAAACAGCGGGTCCCTGATCGCGTGGCGCTGCTCGTCGCGGCTCGCCGCCCTGGCCCGGGCGTGGCGCGGGCCGGTGATGCGGCGTTGAGACCGCGCCGTGTACCGGCAAGGGAGAAGCGGTTGCAGGACCTGGCGACGAGGCGGAGTTTTCCGCCTCGTGGCGCAGTTTGATGAATCATGAGACGACCAACCATGACAACCCGTCACAGACATGTGCCCCGCGCCGTGATGGCGGCCCAGATCCTGGGGATCATGTTCGTGGGCGTCGCCACCTGCGCCGCCTTCGACTTCTCGGACGTCGTGGCGCGCGCCAAGGCGGTGGCGGCCAAGCCCTACCAGGCCCCGCCGACCATTCCCGACGCGCTCCAGAAGCTGAGCTACGACCAGTACCAGAGCATCCGCTTCAAGCCCGAGCGCAGCCTGTGGCGGGCGAGCCAGGGCACCTTCCAGGTGGCGTTCATGTCGCCCGGGCTGTACTACACGCACGCGGTCAAGATGAACGTCGTCGATGCCGCGGGGGTCCATGGGGTTCCCTACGACAAGGACAGCTTCACCTACCCCAGTGCCGCCGTGGCGGCCAAGGTGCCCTCCAACCTCGGCTTCGCCGGCTTCAAGCTCACGTACCCCCTGAACGGGCCCCAGCAGCACGACCAGTTCCTCGTCTTCGCCGGGGCCAGCTACTTCAGGGGAGTGGGCACGGACAACGTGTTCGGGCTGTCGGGGAGGGGCATCGCTGTCGACACCGGGCTGCCGTCGGGGGAGCAGTTCCCGGTCTTCACCGAGTTCTGGCTGGTGCGGCCGAGCCCCGACGCCCACGCCGTGGAGTTCTACGCCCTCCTGGAGGGTCAGAGCCTCACCGGAGCCTACCGCTTCGTGGCCTATCCGGACACGCCGACCGTCCTCCAGGTCCACGCCGAGCTCTTCTTCCGCAGCGACGTCAAGCTCCTCGGGCTGGCGCCCCTCACCAGCATGTTCTACTACGGGGAGAACACGGTCCGGCCCGCGGCCGAGTGGCGTCCCCAGGTCCACGACTCGGACGGACTGCTGGTCCACGACGCGGCCACCGGGGAGTGGCTTTGGCGCCCCCTGCTCAACCCCCTCCAGCTCGAGATGGACGACTTCGAGACGCGGCGTCTCGGCGGGTTCGGGCTCGTGCAACGGCAGCGGCGCTTCTCCGAGTACCAGGACGCCGGGGCGCTCTATGAGCGGCGCCCGAGCGCCTGGGTGGAGCCGGTGGGGGACTGGGGGAAGGGCAGCGTCACCCTCGTGCAGCTCCCGGCCCCCAACGAGAACAGCGACAACATGGTGGCGTTCTGGACCCCGGCCACCGGGCCGGCGGCGGGCTCGTCCCTGAAGGTGTCCTACCGGGTCGGCTTCGGCTGGGACGCCATGACGGGGGAGCCCATGGGCCGGGCGCGGCAGACCTTCGTGGGCAGCGGCAACGTGGTGGGCGGCGGGGACGTGGCCGGGGCCTATAGGGTGGTCGTGGACTTCGTGGGAGGTCCGCTGGCCGGGCTGGCCGAGGACGCCGCCGTGCGAGCGGAGGTCACCCCGGAGCAGGGCGGCAAGATCATCCATCAGGCGGTGTCCTACGTGGCTCAGTGCGGCTGCTGGCGCCTGTCCATGCTGGCGGCCCCGGCGTCGGGGGCCCCCCTGGTGTTGCGTGCCTACCTGAAGAACGGGGGTGACACCCTCACCGAGACCTGGACCTACCGCCTGCCGGCGAACAACCGCATCTCCCTAGGGAGCTGAGGTGGCCCGGCCCGCACGCGAGATCGCCCTGGAGCGGGCGCTGCGCTATCTGGAGCGGTGCGGTGTCCCGCCCGGCCCCGACGTCCGGGCGGAGCTCGAAGACCTGGTTGCAGAACTTCCCGCGGATGGTGACGACCCGACGCCCCTGGACCGGGTGATGGACCGCCTCTGGAGTCGCCTCGAGGCTTGCCGTGTGGAGGTTCCCCCCACGGCGCCGCCCATCCACCGCACCAGCATGGGACAGGGATAGCCGTCGATGACGGGGGCGGATGATCCCGTGGCGGGTCGATCCTCATCGAGGTCGCGAGCCGTGCGCTGGCGCTTCCGGGCCATCCTGCGCCGTGCCCTGGTCGCGGTGCTGGTCATCGTGCAGACCGGGATCGCGACCTACTACATGCTGGCGATCCTCCCGTACCACGGGTCCACGGCGGTGGAGAAGGCCCTCGCCGGCCTGTTCGCGCTCCTCTTCGGCTGGATCACGGCCGCCTTCTGGACCGCCATCCTGGGCTTCGTCGTCCGTCGTGGCCGCGGCGGGGACCGCCTGTCCCTGGTGCGCCGCCATCCCGCGGAGGAGCTGGCCACGGTTCCGGTGGGTCGCACCGCCGTCATCATGCCCATCTACCACGAGCCCGTGGACCGGGCCCTGGCCGGCCTGGAGGCGGTCTACCGATCCCTGGCGGGGACCGGTGAGCTCGACGCCTTCGACTTCTTCATCCTGTCCGACTCCCGCGATCCACTGGTCTGGCTGGCCGAGCAGCAGGCGTGGCACACGCTGTGCGAGCGCCTCGGTGCGGCGGGCCGCCTCTACTACCGTCGGCGGGTGGCGAACCTGCACTACAAGAGCGGCAACATCGGCGACTTCCTGCGCCGTTGGGGGCGGGACTACGAGTACATGGTGGTGCTGGATGCCGACAGCCTGATGGCGGGCGCCACGATCGTGGAGATGGTGCGGCTGATGGCCCTGGAGCCCCAGGTGGGCATCCTCCAGACCAACCCCGCCATCGTCAACGCCCGCTCCGCCTTCGCCCGCGCCCAGCAGTTCGCCAACTGCGTCTACGGACCCCTGTTCGCAAGCGGTCTGGCCGCCATGATGCTGGGAGAGGCGGCCTACTGGGGGCACAATGCCGCCATCCGGATCCGCCCGTTCATGCGCCTGTGCGGTCTGCCCCAGCTCTCCGGGTTCGGCCTCTTCTCCGGGCCGATCCTCAGCCACGACTTCGTGGAGGCGGCGTACATGTCCCGCGGCGGCCACGAGGTCTGGCTGGAGCCGGAGCTGGGGGGCAGCTTCGAGGAGTCGCCGCCGAGCCTGATCGACGAGCTGACCCGGGACCGCCGCTGGGCGAAGGGCAACCTCCAGCACCTGTGGCTGCTGGTCACCGGGAGGCGGTTCCGCTTCGCCCACCGCATGACCTTTCTCAACGGGATCCTGGCCTACGGGTCGTCGCTGCTGTGGCTCGCGTTCCTGGTCCTGGCCGCCATCGAGGTGGCGCGCTTCACCCTGTGGCCCATCAACTACTTCCCTTCTCCCCACCAGCTCTTCCCCCTGTGGCCCGAGTGGCACCCGGAGTGGGCAATCCGTCTGGCCGGCAGCACCGTCATCGTCCTGGTGCTGCCCAAGCTCCTGGCCATGGCCGACCTGGTGCTCAGACGCCGCCAGGCGCGGTACGGGGGGAGCCGCGCCCTTTTGGGCGGCATCGGCTTGGAGTTCCTGATCTCGGTGCTCCTCGCGCCGATCCGGATGCTCGCCCACAGCCGCTACGTGGTGGAGTCTCTCCTCGGCGTGTCCCTGTCCTGGGCGGGCCAGAACCGCAGCGTCGAGACCAGCTGGCCGGCGGCGATCCGGCGCCACGCGCCGGGCACTGTGGTGGCGGCGCTGTGGGGCGGGTTCGCCCTGTGGCTGAAGCCGCTCTACTTCCTGTGGTCGCTGCCGGTGGTGGCGCCCCTCGTGCTCGCGGCGCCCATCTCGGTGCTCCTGAGTCGCGTCGACTGGGGTGACGCGTTCGCCGGGAGGGGGTTGCTGGTGACGCCCTCGGACCGTGAGGTGCCCGAGGTGGTGGAAGCGTTCCGCCGGGCGCTGGGATCGCCCCTGACCGCGGGCGGCCGAAGGGCCTTCGAGCGGGCGGTGATGGATCCGGTCGCCAACTCCGTGCACGTGGCCGCGGGGCGGGCCCGCCGGGCCCAGCGCGGCCGCCTTCGCCGTCTCGCCGAGAGATGCTTCGAGCACGGTCCCGAGGCCCTCTCCAGGGACGAGCTCGACCGCCTCGCCCAGGACGCCGAAACCATGAGCTGGCTGCACCGGCAGGCCTGGCGCTCCCCGCCGGCCTCCTACTGGGGCCGCCGGGTGGACCGCGACCCCGTGGACCGCTCGCCCCGGAGCGACCCGCCGTGATCTCGTCGCCCGGGCGGCATCTCGTCCCATCGGGCCGTCGCGGCGGGAATGCGGTCGGCAGGGTCCACGCTTGTCCGTGTGCAATGAGGAAGGGCATCACGTGGCTTCATCGCATGAGCGGGACCGGTTCCGCGATCCTCCTGGCGGCCGCGGCGCTCGCCGGGACAGGGGCGGAAGCTCAGAGCCCACTCACCCTGGAGGAGGCCATGGCGGCCGCCCACGAGGCCAATGCCCGCCTGCCGGTGGCGGCCCTCGACGTCGAGATCGCCCGTGAGGGTCGGCTGGAGGCCGAGGCCCAGCGCCGGGTCGAGCTGATCCTCGGGGGCGACTTCTGGTACGCCCCGCCGGACGGCTACGACCCGGTGGTCACCAACGGCGGCGAGGAGCGGCTGCAGGTCATCGCCCAGAAGCCGCTGTACGAGGGGGGCGCCCTGAAGGCGGGCGTGCGCCAGGCGACGGCCCAGCGCCGGGTCGCGACGGCCCGCTACCGGCAGGCGGAGCGCGACGTGGACTACCAGGTGCGCCTGTCCTTCGCCGAGGCGCTCGCCGCCGAGGCCGACGTCGCGGCCCGCCGCGAGTCGCTGCAGCGCCTGTCCGGATACCGGTCGTACCTGGAGAGCCGCCGGCGCGCCGGCCAGGCGGTGTCCGCCGAGGTGCTGCGGACCACCGTCCAGATCGCGACCACCAGGGCCGCGATGGTTGCCGCCGAGGAACGGCGGGACAGCGCCCGCATGGGGCTCAACCACCTGATGGGGAGGCCCCCGGAAAGCGCCCTCGAGCTGGCGCCGCTGCCACCGCCCCCGCCCCCGCCCACGATGCCGCCGGCGCCCGGCGGCACCGTGCCCGAGCTGGCCGCCGCCCGCGGCGAGGTGGAGGTCGCGGCCGCCGCGGTGGACATCGCCAGGGCGCTGCGCAAGCCCCACCTCAGCCTGCAGGCGGATGCCGGGCTCTGGGGCTCGGGCACCAGCTACCTGGTCCCTCCCGACTTCGCGGCCGGCCATCCCGGCGCCGACTTCGGCGATCGCCTGCGCCGCGACCTGGGGTACTCGGTGACGGTGAACGTGAGCTGGCCCGTCACTGCCTTCGGAGTGCTCAGGGCCCGCATCGCCCAGGCGGAGCTGGCCCTCGACCAGGCCGGCCGCAGCCAGGTGGCGGTGCAGGAGGCGGTCTCCCTCCAGCAGGCGCTGGCGCGGCGCGCCATGGAGCACGCCTACCGCCGCTACCGCGAGCTGTCCGGCGCCGCGCCCACGGCCCGCGACGCCTCCCTGGAGGCCGAGAGCCGCTACCGGGGGGGGACCGGGAGCTTCCTCGAGGTGCTGGACGCCTTCGTGGCGGCCGGCGACGTGGCGGTGCAGACGGCGGCCGCGGAGCTCGCCTGCCGTCAGGCCGAGGCGGCTGCTCTGCGCTGGGCGGGCGGACCATGAGCGCCGCGCTCCGCCGCAGCGGTGCCCTCCTGGCGGGTCTGCTGCTGGCCGTGGGCTGCCACGGCGGCGGCTCCTCCCAGAGCGCACAGCCCACGCCCACGGCGATCGCCGGCACCCCGGTGCAGGTGGCCGAGGTGACCCTGGCCGACCTGGCCGAGACGGTGTCGGCGCCGGGCCAAACCCAGGCCCTGGTCACCCAGCAGGTGCGGGCGCCCTTCGCCGGCACCGTCACCGAGCTGGCGCCGGTGGTTGGAGACAAGGTGACGAAGGGAGAGCGGGTGGGCACGATGGTGGCACGGGACGCCGAGGCGGCGCTGGAGGGCGCCCGCCAGATGGTGCGCGACGCGACCGGTCCGCGGGAACGCGCCGACGCCGAGCGGGCCCTGGAGCTGGCGCGCCGCGACCTGGTGGTGATGCCCCTGGAGTCGTCCGCGGCCGGGGTGGTGGTGAGCCGCTCGGCGGCGTCCGGGGACCGGGTCGCCCAGGACGCGGAGCTGCTCGGCGTGGCCGCCGCGGACTCCCTGGTCTTCCTGGCCGACCTGGCCCAGAGCGACCTCACCCGGGTCCGTCCGGGCCAAGCGGCCACGGTGGCGCTGGCCGGACGCACCGGCGCCCTGCCCGGGAAGGTGCACGGGGTCATGGCCACCGCCAACCCGGCCGCCATGACCGTGCCCGTGCGCATCGATCTGGCTTCGCCCGGGGCCGTCCCGGCGGTGGGCATGTTCGGCACGGTGCGTATCACCGTGGCCCACCGCAGGCAGGTGCCGGTGGTGCCGGACGCGGCCGTGCTCACCGACGACGTCACCGGTGTCAAGCGCCTGGCGGAGGTCGCCGACGGCAAGGCCCACTGGGTGGAGGTGGCCACGGGGCTGTCGGAGGGCGGCCGGGTCGAGATCACCAGGCCCACCCTCAGCCCGGGCACCCAGGTCATCGTCGGCGGCCAGGTGGGGCTGCCGGACGGGGCCCCGGTGGTGACCGGGAGGTGAGCCTCCTCGAGCGCTCCCACCGCCGATCCACGGCCATCGTGCTCCTGACCGTGATCCTGGCCGGGGCCGGGTTCTGGATGGCGCGTCAGATGCCCTCGGGCATCTTCCCCACCGTGACCTTCCCCATCGTCAAGCTCATCACCGATGTCGGCGACGAGCCCGCTGCGCGCATGATCCCCACGGTCACCCGGCCCCTGGAGGAGGCGGTGACCCGGGTGCCCGGCGTGGTGAGCGTGCGCTCCACGACGTCCCGGGGCTCCTCGGAGATGAGCGTCAACTTCGCCTGGGGCACGGACATGGCGATCGCCTTGCAGCGCGTGGAGGGGGAGGTGGCGCGCATCAAGCCGGACCTCCCCGCCGGCGCCCGGGTGGACGTGGAGTGGATGAACACCTCCACCTACGCCGTGCTCGGCTACGCCCTGACGTCGGACACCCGCCCCCAGTGGTGGCTGCGGCAGCTCGCCGAGTACACCATCAGACCGGAGCTGATCCGTATCCCGGGGGTGTCCCAGGTCCAGGTCCAGGGCGGCCGGCAGCGGGAGTTTGAGATCCACCTGGACCCCGGGGCCCTGGCCGGCCATCGCCTCACGCCGGCGGACGTGGTCGCCGCGCTCCAGGACAACAACCAGGCCATCTCGAGCGGGCTCCTGGAGCGCAACCACGAGCTCTACCTGACCCTGGTGGACGGGCGCGCGCGCAGCTTGGAGGAGCTGGGCGCCATCGCGATCCCCACCGCCGGTGGCATGGTGGTGCCGATCTCGAAGCTGGGCACCCTGGAGGCGGCCGACGCCGTCTCCTACGTGCGCACCACCGCGGGCGGCAAGGAGGCGGTGCTGGTCAGCATCATCCAGCAGCCGTCGGCCAACACCGTGGCCATCTCCAATGCCGTGGACAAGCTGCTGGCCGAGAACTCCGACCTCGTCCCCCAGGGGGTGCGCTGGAGCACCTTCTACAACCAGGCCACGTTCATCCACGACTCGGTCGGAGGGGTGAGGGACGCCATCTTCATCGGGGTCGCCCTGGCGGCCGGCGTGCTGCTGGTCTTCCTCCGCTCCTGGAGGGTGGCCGCCATCGGTGTGGCCACGATCCCCATCACGGTGGCCGTGGTCCTGCTCGGCCTGCGCCTCTTCGGGCAGACCATCAACCTCATGACCCTGGGGGGCATCGCCGCCGCCCTCGGCCTCATCGCCGACGACGCCATCGTGGTGGTGGAGAACATCCACCGCCACCGCGAGGCGGGGATCTCCGACTGGCCCACGGTGAGTGGGACCGCCCACATGCTGCCGGCCATGATCGGCTCCAGCCTCTCGACCATCGTCGTCTTCGCCCCCTTCGCCCTCCTGACCGGCGTGGTCGGGGCCTTCTTCAAGCCCCTGGCCCTGACCATGGTGCTCGCCCTCACGGTGTCCTTCTTCCTGGCCACCCTGGTGGTGCCGGTGGCGCTGGGATGGCTCCGCCAGCACACCTCGGGGCGGGGTGAACGTGGACGGGAGACGGAGGAGGGCAAGAACGGGGGCGTGCGGTCGCGGTGGTGGAGAAGGCTCGTGCGCGCCTGGCCGGTGGCCGTGCTCTTGCTGCTCGGTCTCTACGGCGCCCTCTACCTCTGCTATCGGATCCTCGAGACCGACTTCCTGCCGGCCATGGACGAGGGCACCATCATCCTCGACTACTGGACCCCGCCCGGAACCTCCCTGGCCGACTCCGACGCCATGCTGAAGCAGGTGGACGCCATCGTCGAGGCCTTGCCCGACGTGGCGACGTACTCCCGCCGCACCGGGACCCAGCTCGGCTTCTTCATCACCGAGCCCAACCGGGGCGACTACGCCATCCGCCTGAAGCCGCGGAGCCAGCGGCGGCCGGTGGGGGAGGTCATCGACGACCTGAGGACCCGCATCGACCGGGCCGAGCCCGCCATCCACACCGACTTCGGCCAGCTCATGGAGGACGAGATCGGAGACCTCACCGGGGGCGTGCCCCAGCCCATCGACATCAAGATCTTCGGCCAGGACCAGCAGCAGCTCGAGCAGACCGCGCGCCGGGTGGCTGAGGTCATCGGCAAGGTTCAGGGCGTGGAGGACGTCTTCGACGGCATCACCATCGCCGGGCCGGCCCTCAGGCTCGCGGTCCACCCGGAGGCGCTGGCCCGGCACGCTCTGACCGCCGCCGACCTCCATGCCGCCATCCAACCGGCCACCGTGGGCACCCTCGCCTCCGATCTGAGGATCGGCGAGCGGGTGTACGACGTGCGCGTCTTCCTCGGCCGCGGCCACGACCTGGAGGGAGCTCCGGTCCTGCTGGCGGACGGTTCGACGGTGCCGCTGAGCGACCTGGCGGCGGTCACCACCGGTGTGCCCGAGGCGGAGATCGACCGCGAGAACCTCAAGACCTACCTGGGGGTCACGGCCCGTCTGTCGGGCCGCACGCTGGGGGGAGCGGTCGCAGACATCAAGGCGCGCCTGTCCTCAGAGCTCCACCTGTCCCAGGGGACGAGCCTGGAGTACGGCGGGCTCTACGCCCAGCAGCAGTCGTCCTTCAAAGGTCTGCTGGTGGTGCTGGCGGCCGGGCTGCTCTTGGTCTCGATCGTCCTCCTCTTCGAGTTCGGAGACTGGCGGGCACCGCTGCTCACCGCCCTCATCGACGTGGCGGTACTGGCGGGCGTGTTCGCCGCCCTCATCGTGACCGGCATGACCCTGAACATCTCCAGCTTCGTGGGCGCCATCATGATGGTGGGCATCGTGGGCGAGAACGCCATCTTCGTGATCCACGAGGCCCGCAACGAGCTGCTCGAAGGCGTCAGCCCCCGCGAGGCCTGGGTGCGCGGTTCCCGCCGCCGCCTGCGTCCCGTGGCCATGACCATCCTGGCCACCGCCTTCGCCCTGGCGCCCCTGGCGCTGGCGCTCGGAGAGGGCTCCCAGCTCCTGCAGCCCCTGGCCATCGCGGTGATCGGCGGCTTCGTGATCTCGGGCCCCCTGGTCCTGCTCGTCCTGCCCGCCCTGTATGCGCGCCTCGACCCCCATGGTCGCCTTGGAAGGTGACGCGACGGGGTCCCTGTTGTCCATGGGGGAGGACGTGTATGCCGAATCGAACGACGATCACGCTCGACGTCACTCGCGACGAGCGACAGATGCTGCGCCGTATGACCTCGCGACCGGAGCAGCCGGGCGCCACCGAGGGCCCGCTGCGTATCGAGGAGATCCGCGATGTGCGGGCCGACAACGGCTCGGTCACCGTCCAGGTGGTGCTGTCGGTGCCGGGAGGAGAGGCCGATCCGCGGGCCACCCTGGAGGACGCGCTGCGCCGGCGCATGGCCGAGGTCCAACCCAGCGAGCCTCCGGCTGCGGACGGCCGGATGGGAGGTCGCTAGCGTGGGACGCGAGAGCGAAGCAGCGGGGGCTCGGGCGGCGGGGAGAGAGGCTGGCTCACGGGCCGCGCTGCGCGTGTTGACCTACAACATCCACCGGGCCATCGGCGTCGACCGGCGCTTCCGGCCGGAGCGGATCCTGGCCATCCTGAGGCGTTACGACGCCGACGTGGTGATGATGCAGGAGGTGGACGAGGGGGCGCGGCGCTCCAAGGGCCTGGACCTGGCCCGGGTGCTGGCCGAAGGGGCCGGCTACCCCCACCTGGCGGCCGGGTACAACGTGTCGCTCAGGCACCGCAAGGGACGCTACGGCAACGCCACCTTGAGCCGCTTCCCCATCGTGCGCGAGCGCAACATCGACCTCACCATCGACCACCGCAAGCGCCGCGGCTGTCAGCACACCACGCTCGAGGTCCCGGTCCCCGGAGACGAGCCGCGGCACCTGGAGGTCTTCAACCTCCACCTCGGCCTGTCGGCGCGGGAGCGGGAGAAGCAGGTGGGCATCCTGGTGCGCTCGGAGGAGTTCAAGTGCGTCGACGGCGGCTGCTCGTCCCTGGTCGCGGGCGACTTCAACGACTGGCGGTCGCGGCTGCGGCCCATCTTCACCGAGGTGTTCGGCTTCGTCTCGGCCACCGACCACGTGCCCGTGGGCATCAACGGCGCCATCCCCACCTACCCCTCGCTGGCCCCGCGGGGCGCCCTGGACCGGATCTACTTTCGCGGCCGCCTCCGCCTCCAGCGCTGCTGGCGGTCGCGCCTGCAGGTTGCCCGCCTGGCCAGCGACCACCTGCCGGTGATCGCCGACTTCGTAGCCGACCCGGATCAAGAGTAACGATCGCGCCGGTGTCCGCGTCCGCGACCCGCGATCAGTGACAGCGGCGGTGAACAGCGTCGGCGACCGGGATCGGCGACAGCGGCAGTTGGCAGCGGCCGGCGTCGGCGATCAGGGATCAGCGGACAGCGATCAGCGACGTAGCGCTTCGGGAGCACCAGAGAGGGTGCCTGGCACGCCGTCTTGCTTCGATAGGAGGTGGATCGCTTCATTCGAAAGCGTGCCTGGCACCCCCTCTGGCCTTTCCCGGAGCGAGAGATGCCGCGGAACGCCCGGCTCAGGTGGCGGCGAGCTCGGCGAGGAGCTCCCGGTAGAGGCGGTAGTGGGGAAACGGCACGTTGCTGCGCGGGCGGTCGTCGAGGCACGGCAGGTAGCGGCCCTGCTCCAGGAGGGGCGGGACGGTCGTGGCCACCGCCTCGCGGATCGCGGGCTCGTCGCGGGTCAGCGCCGTGGCGTCGATGCCGCCGATGAGGGCGATGTTCGGGCCGTAGGTGCGGCGCAGGTTGCGGTAGCTCATGGAGGTGCTGGCGATGTTGCTGATCCACAGCCCGTTGACGCCCGCCTCCAGGAGCGGGGGCAGGAGTGAGGACAGGTCGCCGCCGGTGGTGCAGAAGATGCGGAACGGTACGTGGTGGCGATCCAGCAGCTCCAGCACCCTCCGGTAGCCGGGCAGCGCGAAGCGCTCGAACATGGCCGGGGAGACCACCGGCCCGGCGTTCGAGGCGATGGGCTCATACAGGGAGGCGTAGTCGACCGTGACCTCCGACAGGACCCGCTCCAGGAGCCGGCACTGGAAGTCGGTGGTCCGCTCCAGCAGCTCCTCGACCTCGCCGGGGTGGTCCGCCATGGCGTAGCAGGCGGCAACCAGCGAGTCCCAGTCCCTGACGCCCAGCTTCTGGAGGAGACCTCCACCGGAAGCCTCGATGTACAGCACGTCACCCCGTCGGTTGATGCGCCGGCAGCGGGCGGCGAAGCCTCGTGGGAGGCGGTCCGGGTCGTGCTCGTCGTAGTGCCGGGCAAAGGCCGCAGGATCGGCGAGCAGGTCCCGTGCATCGCCGAAGAAGGGCGCGCTGCGCAGGACCAGGCCCACCGGGTGGTGGGGCTCCAGGTCGAAGAACTCCGTCACGGAGCGCCCGCGGGGCAGTCCCTGACGTCGCCACCTCCGCAACGTGCCCTCGGCGGGCTCGAGGTCGTAGAACGGGAAGCGGTCCGCTCCCGTGCCCGCCAGGGTGTGCAGGAAGCGTTCTTTGGAGGTCATCCCGGCGTCTGCCTGTTCTCCCCTCTGCCGCGAGGCGGACCGCACCGTCCGGTCCGTCGGAGCCGTCGGGCCCGACCCACCCTACCATCGCGGCCCGGCGCCGCCCAGCGGTCGCGCCTTCTCGGCCTCGTCTGCGAAATGGAATGCCATTGACGGTCAAGGAGTTGCGACAGACGAGAACGCAGAGAGGTGTGTGCATGACGGACAGCGGTGATCGATCCCCCGCCGCCCATCGGTCTTCCTCGCTGGGGTTGCTGTGGCTGATCGTCCTAGCCCTGGTGGCGGGTGAGCTCGTCCTGTGGGCCGCGTGGGTGCGCCGGGCGCCGCCCATCATGGACCCCGACGCCCAGCCCAAGCCGGTGGTGGCGCGGGGCACCCTGGACAAGGCCGAGAAGACCACCATCGCCATCTTCAAGGAGGCGTCTCCATCGGTGGCGTACATCACCACCCTGTCCGGGGGGCGGACCGGCGTCTTCAGCTTCGACCCCCGGAAGGTGGTGGAGGGGACGGGGTCGGGCGTCGTGTGGGACCAGCAGGGCCATGTGGTAACCAACGCCCACGTCGTTGCCGGAGCCGAGGTCGCCAGGGTCACCCTGGCGGACCGTACCACCTGGAAGGCGAGCATGGTGGGCGCCTTCGTGGGAGGCGATCTGGCCGTCGTCTCCATCGCAGCGCCGCCGGAGAGGCTGCACCCCATCACCATCGGTGCGTCGGAGGACCTCCAGGTGGGACAGTCGGTGCTCGCCATCGGTGACCCCTTCGGTCTCGACCAGACCCTGACCACCGGCATCGTCAGCGCCCTCAACCGGGAGATGAGGAGCAAGGCCGGGCGGCCCATCACGGGCCTCATCCAGACCGACGCCCCCATCAATCCGGGGAACTCCGGTGGGCCGTTGCTGGACAGCTCGGGACGCATGATCGGCCTCAACTCGGCCATCGTTAGCCCATCCGGCGCCTTCGCGGGGATCGGCTTCGCCATCCCGGTGGACCACGTGAACCGCATCGTGACCCAGATCATTCGCACCGGAGAGGTGAGCCTTCCGTCTCTCGGGGTGGTCCTCGCTCCCCACACGCTGCAGCGTCAGCTCGACCTGGATGGCGTCCTGGTGTTGGGTGTGATCCCGGGAGGGCCCGCTGCCGTCGCCGGCATCCGGCCCACGACCCGCCTGGTGGGCGGCGGCATCGACCTCGGTGATGCGATCGTGGCCATCGACGGCAACGGGGTCGCCTCGGTCAAGCAGTACTACAAGCTGCTGGACACCTACAGGGTGGGCGACACGGTCACCGTGACCGTGGACCGCGGCCGACGCAAGGTCGACGTGGGCGTAAGGCTGGCCACCGCCGAGTAGGGCGCCGTCGGCCCGTGGCGGCGCGCCGTCTCGACGTGCGCCTGGTAGCATGGACCCATCGTGACCTTCCGGATCTCACCGCTCTGGTGGCCGGCCCTCGCCCTGGCGTCGCCGGTCCTGGTGCTCTGGCTGGCACTGCGCTCACAGAAGTTCGAGCGCTGGCGGTCCGAGGCCGCCGCGTGGAACGAGCCGCTCCTGAGCCGGGGACCGCGTCCCGGGCTGCCCGAGCTGGAACGGCTGGAGCTGGTCGCCTTGGTGGACTGGCGGCACCGGCCGGGCTTTTTGGGCGAGGAGGGCGTCTCCTACCTCCTGCGCAGCGACCGGGGGGCGCTCCTCTTCGACGTCGGCTTCGGTCCGGCCCGGCCAACCCTGGAGCACAATGCGCGCCGCCTCGGGGTCACGGCCCAGGAGCTCGACGGCGTGGTCATCTCGCACCTCCACCTCGACCACGTGGGAGGGTTGGACGCCGCCCGGAAACGGCGGCTGCAGGTGCCGGAGAGCCTACGTCCCGAGCGTCCGATCCCCTGTGCCCTGCCCGCGCCGGCCACCGCGGCCGGCTTCGCCGCGGAGGTGGTGGAACGGCCGGCTCCGTTGCCGGCGGGCTTCGTGTCGACGGGGCCCCTGGCGCGAGCGCTGTTCGTGCTCGGACCGGTTCGCGAGCAGGCGGTGGTGGGTCGGCTCCGGGGGAAGGGCCTGGTGGTGGTCACCGGCTGCGGTCATCCCACCATCCAGGTCATCCTGGAGGCGGTGCGGCGCCTTTCCGACGAGCCCGTGTACGCCATCGCCGGCGGGCTGCACTATCCGGTCACGGGAGGGCGCGGCCGGCTTCGCGGCATCGAGCTCCAGACCCTCCTCGGGACCGGCAAGCCCCCCTGGCGCCGGATCACGGACGCCGACCTGTCCGCCGCCATCGTCGCCCTCAACGAGGCAGGTCCGCATCGCGTCCTGCTGTCCGCCCACGACACCTGCGACCATGCGCTCGAGCGCATGGCGGCCGAGCTCGACGCCGATGTCGACGTGATCGAAGCGGGCGCCACCTACACCCTGTAAGGCTGCGCGACGATCGGGCGCCCGCCGCCCGGCCCTCCGCGAGGGTGCGGTCCCGGGTCCTCGGGGGTGCCGTGGAGCGTGGCGGCGGAGCGTCGCCCGACGCCTCCTGGGGCCGGCGGCGAAGACGCGTGCTGGATCTGTCGGCGGATCCCGCACCTGGCCGCGGCACCGAGGCCGGCCACTCGATCCGCGGGGGCGAAGGGGATCCTCTACAATGGCCGCCAGCAATCATTCCGAACCCCGTGGATGACCTGGCGGTGCCCCGGAGGCCGGGAGGTGTGGGTATGGTGCCGGATCGACTTCGACTGTACCGGGCGATGCTGCAGAGCCGCCGCCTGGAGGAGGCCATCGCCGGCCTCTGGCACGAGGGCAGGATCTCGGGCGAGATGCACCTCGGGATCGGCGAGGAGGGGATCGTCGCCGGGGTGGTGGACCACCTGGACGAGGGCGACGCCGTCGCGGCCGACCATCGTCCAACCCCCCCCATGGTGATGCGGGGCGTGGACATGGCCAGGATCGTGGCCGAGTGTCTGGGCGGCCCCACCGGCCTGGGGAAGGGTCTCGGCGGCCACATGCACCTCATGTCCAGGGCCCACCTCGCGGCGTCGTCCGGGATCGTCGGCGCCTCCGGCCCCCTGGCCTGCGGTTTCGCCATCGCGCACCAGCACCTGCGACCCGACAGGGTGGCAGTGGCGTTCTTCGGCGAGGGCGCCATGAACCAGGGGATGCTCCTGGAGTCCCTCAACCTGGCGGGGTGCTGGCGTCTGCCGGTGCTGTTCGTGTGCAAGGACAACGGCATGGCCATCACCACGCCGTCGGCGCGGGTCACCTCGGGCAACCTCCCGGATCGTGTCCGCGGGTTCGGGATCCCGGCCGTCGAGGTGGATGGCGCTGACGTGGAGGAGGTGTGGCGCGCGGCGGGTGAGGCCGTCCTGCGCGCCCGCCGGGGCGGCGGACCGGGCTACCTGCACGCCTCCTGCGTGCGTCCCGACGGACACTTCCTCGGCGACCCCCTGCAGCGCATCGTGCGCCGGCCGGTGACCGAGCTCAAGGACCGGATCGGCCCCCTGAGCAAGGCGACGGTCGCCGTGCGGGGGGCGGGTGCGGCTCGGCGCGTGGCGAGCCTGGCAGGGATCACCACCATGCTGGCGCGGGCGGCGCGCATGCGGGGCCGCGACCCTCTGGCGCGTCTCCGGCCGCGCCTCGCCGCCGACGCGGCCGCGCTCGCCGCCCTCGAGCAAGAGACCGACGATCGGGTGCGGGCCGCCGTGGAGGCCGCACTGGACCAGGTGGGGGAGGTGCCGGCATGAGGACCATGGGCTTTGCCGCCGCCATCGAGGACGCCCTGACCCAGGCCATGGCCGGCGACGAGAGGGTGGTGGTGCTGGGGGAGGACACCCACGGCCTGCGCATGAATCTCTTCGCCCGCTTCGGGGCTGAGCGGGTGCGGTCAGCGCCGATCTCCGAGTCGGCCTTTCTGGGGGCCGCCGTGGGCGCCGCCATGGCCGGTCTGCGGCCCGTCGTGGAGATCATGCTCATCGACTTCGTCGCGGTGGCGGCGAGCGCCCTGGTGAACGAGGCGGCCAAGCTGGAGGCCTTTTCCGGTGGAGACTGGCGTGCGCCCCTGGTGGTGCGGGCCGCCTGCGGGGGTGGGTACGGCGACGGGGGGCAGCATGAGCAGTCCCTCTGGGGGTGGCTCGCCCACATCCCGGGTCTGGCGGTGGTGGTTCCCTCGACCCCCGCCGACGCCGGAGGATTGCTGCTGGGCGCGCTCGACCACGGCGGGCCCGTGGTCTACCTCGAGCACAAGCTCCTGGCTGACTACTGGCTGGACTACCTGGGGGCGGGAGGGCGGGACACCGTGGCCTACGACGTCCCCCCTGCCGGGGCGTCGGGACCGGTCCCGGACACCTGGGAAGCCACGCCCCTGGGGCAGGCGGCCGTCCGCAGACGTGGCTCCGACCTGACGGTGGTGGCGGTGGGTGTCGCCGTCCACAGGGCCCTGGCGGCGGCGGAGCGGCTGGCGGGAGAGCGCGGCGTTGCAGCGGGGGTGATCGACCTGCGCAGCGTGCAGCCTCTGGACCGTGGCGCGGTCTGCGTGGCGGCGCGCGACAGCGGCCGGGTCCTGGTGGTGGACGAGGACTACCGTGAGTTCGGCCTCTCCGGAGAGATCGCGGCGACCCTCCTGGAGGCGGGCACTCCGGCGCGCTTCGCGAGGGTCTGCGTCGAGGAAACCATTCCCTACGACCCGCGCCGGGAGCAGGCGGCGCTGCCCAACGTGGAGCGGATCATGGCCGCTGCCGAGCGGCTGCTGGAGGGGTGATCATCCGGCGGCGATGGGCGGTCGGCTGCGGCCGCGGCGGAAGCTGGATGGCGACGGGCTCCGGGAGCACCGGAGAAGCGGGTGCCAGGCGCCGCCGCAGGTGAAGCGAGAGGGCTCCTCGAACCGTCTTCGACGGTGCCTGGCAGCCCCCTGTCCAACCCGACGCGCTCGACGGCGCCGACCGGGAAGAAAAACGGGGGCGCGGTCGAGCCGCGCCCCCGGGTTTGGACAGTCCGTGACGACTGCGATCAGTGCTCGGGCTGCTCGTTGCGGACCATGGCGTGCCACCTGCTGGTCAGCGCGGTACCGCTCATCAGGATGGCTGCCCCCAGTGCCAGGAACGCGACCAGGGACAGGGTCGCCGGGTTGAAGCCCACCAGGGCCAGGATGCCGAGCACGGCCGCGCCGAGCCCGATCAGGACCTGGGCGCCGGCGGCTTCGGCCCGCGCCTTGCGGGCGACCTGGTTGGCGATCATCCGGACCTCGTACGACACGTCGCGACGGGTCGCGATCGAGCCGATCCGGCGGGCGCCGCCACCGCTCAGGAGCAGGGTGGCGCCGAAGACGATGATCGCCGCCGGGACCAGCACCTCGGGGGCGAGGTCGAGCAGGGCCAGGATGCCGAGAATGATGCCGGTGGAACCACCGACGAACTCGGCGGTGAGACCACTGCCCAGCTCCTCTGCATCCAGCTGCCCGCCGCCGACCTGCTCCAGCAGGTCCACGAGGCGCGCGCTGATGACGCCGCCCTCGAACAGGAACGAGACGCCGACCGCGATGGCGGCGATGGCCGCCAGGTAGATGGGGACGAGACCGGCAAGACCCAGGATCGCCAGCACGATCGCCGCCACGCCGCCGAGGGCCTCGGCGGTGGTGCCGGTGGTGGCCAGACGGAGAGGTTCTAACTCCGTTCTCGTCATGACATCGGTATGTGTGTGATCAGCCATTTTGAGTGCCTCCTTCGAGACTCTTCGTTGGTGCACCCGCCGTCCTTTCCTGCGGTGACGATCAGGGCGGGTGCCGCTCGTCACGCCTCCCAGTATCGATCTCGTGCGCCTCGGGGGCCATCGAACCACGTCGCAGATCAGGGGTGGGGCCGGCGCTCCGGGGAACCTAGGACGAATTCTCGATCGAGGGTGGGATGTGCGTCGAGGGGGGTGGGGGCAGATCGTTGGGCCGGATCGGCACGAAGAAGGGGGCGCGGCCGAGCCGCGCCCCCTGTTGGGCAGTCGGTGATGACTGTCGTCAGTGCTCGGGTTGCTCGTTGCGAACCACGGTGTGCCACCTGCTGGCGACCGCGGTGCCGCTCATGAGCACGGCGGCCCCGAGCGCCAGGAAGGCGACCAGCGACAGGGTCGCCGGGTCGAACCCGACCAGGGCGAGAATGCCGAGCACGGCCGCGCCGAGCCCGATCAGGACCTGGGCGCCGGCAGCTTCGGCCCGCGCCCTGCGGGCGACCTGCCACGCGATCATCCGGACCTCGTCCGACACGTCGCGACGGGTCGAGACGGAGCCGATCCGGCGCGCGCCGCCGCCGCTGAGCAGCAGGGTGGCGCCGAAGACGATGATCGCCGCCGGGACCAGCACCTCGGGGGCGAGGTCGAGGAGAGCCAGGATGCCCAGGATGACGCCGGTGGCGCCGCCCACGAACTCGGCGGTGAGCCCACCGCCCAGCTCCTCGGCATCGAGGGCCCCTCCGCCCACCTCCTCCAGCAGGTCGACGAGCCGCGCACTGATGACGCCGCCCTCGAAGAGCAGCGACACGCCCATGGCGATGGCCGCGATAGCAGCCAGGTAGATGGGGACGAGGCCGGCCAGCCCCAGGATTGCGAGCACGATGGCGGCGACGCCGCCGAGGGCCTCGGCGGTCGTGCCGGTGGTCGCCAGACGCAGGGGCTGTAACTCCGCCCTCGTCATGACATCGGTGTGTGCGTGATCAGCCATTTTGAAACCTCCCTTGGGCCTCGAGCGCACCTGCCGTTCTTTCCCGCGGTGACGATCAGGGCAGGTGCCTACTCGTCACGCTCAGGAGTATGGGACGCCGGAGAGCCTGCCGCCATCGAACAGGATCGCAGGAAGGGGGTGGGGTGACGGACGATGGCTTCCTAGGATTTATTCTCGCCTGAAGGTGGGCCGGCGGCTTGCTGGGTGTGAGGTGGGTGGAGTCGTCGTACATGCCCCAGCGACGGTGCCGGGCACCTTCTGACGTTTGGAAGGTCAGAGACGGTGCCAGGCAGCATTCGGATGAAGCGATGTGCGTACCATCAAATCAAGACGGGGTGCCTGGCACCGGCTTTGACGTGGCGATGCCCATCCACGGGGTGCCTGGCACCGGCCTCGATGTCGCGGTGTACCTCCACGCGGTGCCTCAGGGCGCCCCCCGCGTGGACGGGGCTCGGGGCTCAGAGCCCGAGGTCGAACTCGCTGTCGGTGGAGGGCGCCGGGGCGGCCGCCGGCGCCGCCGATGCCGGTAGGAGCACGTGCACACCGTGCTCGTGCACCAGCAGACCGCCGTGGTGGGCGGTGTTGGCGAGCACCACCATCCCTCCCAGGAAGAGGACCAGGAAGCCGCCGTGAAGGGCCGCCATGGCGGGGCGTGAGATCTGGCGGTTCATGAAGCGGGGCACGATCACCAGGGCGGCGAACGCTGCGGTCAGCCCGGTGAACGCGAGCCTCGTGGTCTCGGCCAGCTCCTCGTGCTGCTCGATGGCGGTGTTGATGGCCGGGCTGCGGTCGGCGAGCTCCGCGGACGCCTCGCCGGTGGCCACGGCCACCCAGGCGCCGGCGGTTCCCAGCACCATGAGCACCAGGGCCGCCACCGAGAACGCGGGTCCGTTCCGGCGGGCCGCCAGGCCGAGCACGATGAAGATCGGCGCCACCAGGAGCAGCGCGATGGGGAAGTGGACGACCAGGGGGTGCAGCGCATCCCAGTCGGGGATCGGTGGCAGGGACATGGTTCCTCCTCGATCGGCGTACGGGCCGGCCGCCGCTGTGCGGCGGCCGGCGCCTGGATTGACTTCGATGTGCGTCCGGACGGGGCCGCCGTCAGCTCACCGAGATGTACTTCTCAGTGGGGGTGAAGCACACCGGGCACTTCTCACCCTGGATGTTGACCACGGTGCGGCCGCAGACGGGGCACACGGCGAGCTGAAGGGGATCGCCGGTCATGGAGTCCAGCTTGTCGAGGGCCTGGGTGTAGAGCTCGGCGTGGCCGGCCTCCGCCTCCTTGGCGAAGTTGAAGGAGCGGATGGCGTCCTTCTGGCCCTCGGCCTTGGCGGCGGCGATGAAGTCGGGGTACATGGTGTCCCGTTCGTAGGACTCCCCGGCGATGGCGGCCCGCAGGTTGTCGGCGGTGCTCTTCACGACCGGGGTTTCGATGACGGCGGTGGGCTCTGCGCCGAGGTCGCGGATCACCGCAGCGTGGTTGGACGCGTGGATGCTCTCGGCCCGGGCGGCGGCGCGGAAGATGCTGGCCACCTTGGTGTAGCCCTCCTCGTCGGCCTTGGCGGCGAAGGCGAGGTAGCGGGCGTGGGCGTTGGACTCGCCGTTGTACGCCTCCTGCAGGTTCGCGAGCGTGCTGCCGGCGCCGTCGGCGGCTGCGGCGGGGGTGGCGAGCCACCAGCCGGCGGCGGCAAGGCCGAGGGCGGCGACGGTGGCGGCGATGAGGCCGGTGCGGGTGATGAAACGTCGGGTGCTGGTCATGGGGTCCTCCTGTGGTGTTGTGGGCTCCGCGTCCGTCGGGGGACGCGTCGCTTCGCCGATCCCATGAGCAACCCCTGTGCCAACTCGGAAGTGTAAGAAAATAAACACAATGACTGGATCATCCCGGTGCGCAATTCCTGCGCGGCGGGGCGCAGGTGCGCACATTGTGCGCACCGTCCCGGGGGATCTCTCAGGGCTCGGTGGGCTCCTCACCGAGACGGTAGCGCTTGAGCTTGTTGATGAGCGTGCGGCGGCTGATGCCCAGGAGCTCGGCGGAGCGGGTGCGGTTGCCGCCGGTGAGGGTGAGGGCATGGACGATGGAGTCCCGCTCGACCTCCTCGAGGGGGCGCACCCCTTGATCTGCGGCTGCCGGCGGCTCCTCCCGGCGGTGGGCGGTCTCCGACGGTTGACGGACGGCGGGGGGCAGGTGCTCGGGAAGCACGACCTCTGTGTTGGACAGGATGGACGCGCGTTCCATGGCGTTGGCGAGCTCACGCACGTTGCCGGGCCACGAGTAGCGGACCAGCGCGCGGCTGGCGGCCGGGGACAGCCGCTTCGGCGTGTCGGCGTGCTGCAGAAACATCTTGGCCAGGGCGAGGACGTCCTCGGGGCGTGCGCGCAGGGGTGGCAGCTCCAGCGCGATCACGTTCAGCCGGTAGTAGAGGTCCTGTCGAAAGCGGCCGTCGGCCACCGCCTCGGCCAGGTCGCGGTGGGTGGCGGCCACCAGGCGGATGTCGACGGCCTGGTCCCCGGTGCCCCCTACGGGCGTGACCCTCCCGCTCTCGATGGCCCTCAGCAGGGACGGCTGGAGGTCCAGGGGCATGTCGCCGATCTCGTCCAGGAACAGGGTGCCGCCGTCGGCCTCGCGGAAGCGCCCCAGGCGGCTGCTCACGGCCCCCGTGAAGGCGCCCCGCTCGTGGCCGAACAGCTCGCTGGGAAGGAGGCTCTCGGGCAGGGCGGCGCAGTTGACCGCCACCAGCGGTCCCTCCCGGCGAGAGCTGGACGGTGGATGAAGCCGGCCACGACCTCCTTGCCGGTGCCGCTCTCGCCGGTGAGCAGCACCGTGGCGTCGCTCGCGGCCACGCGGTAGGCGTCGGTGAGGACCGCTCGCATGGAGGCGCTCTCGGCCACGATGCCCTCGAGGGCCGCGGCCGACATGTCCGTCCCACCGTCTTTGACGGGGAGCCCCAGGATGTCGACGGCCGCCGCCGCCAGCTCGTCCAGGTCCACCGGCTTGGCCAGGTAGTCCACCGCTCCCATGCGCAGCGCCGCCACCGCCTCGCGGACGTTGGCGAAGGCCGTCACGAGGAGGAAGGGGAGGGTGGGGCAGCACGCGCGGGCCTGGCGCAGCAGATCCAGACCGCTGGCGCCCGGCATCCGCACGTCGCTGACCACCAGGGCCGGCTGCTCCTCCCGAATCACCTTCAAGGCTGTCTCTGCGTCGCCGGCTGTTGTGGTGGCCAGGCCCTGGGTCGCGAGCGTGTCGGCGTAGAGGCGCCGGTGGGACGGCTCGTCGTCGACGATGAGCACCAGCGGAGCTGTCTCTTCGGTCACGCCGTGTCCCCCGTCTGCCCGAGGGCGATGCCCCCGATCGTCACCTCCGTCCCGCGGCTGTCGGCCACCGGGGAGAGGATGTCCACCGTCCAGCCGTGCTGCTCGGCGATACGGCCGACGATGGCGAGACCCAGGCCGTGGCCCCCGGCGCGGCCGGTGACGTAGGGCCGGAACAGGCTCGGCCTCACCTCGGGGGGGATGCCGCAGCCCTCGTCCCGGACCGCGATGCGGGCGCCCCTGGCCTCCGGCGTCAACAGGACGTGGACGGTGGCTCCCGGAGTGGACGCGTGGAGGCTGTTGAGGAGCAGGTTGACCAGCACCTGCTTGAGCATCTCCACGTCGCCGAGCAGCCTGATCTCGGCGGTGCTCACCTCCAGGGTGAGGCCGGCGGCCTCGTACTCCGGTTCCAACAGGGTGGCCACCCTGCGCACCAGCTCGGCGCCGTCGAAGGACTGGAGGTGGGGCCGGCGGGTCGAGGCGTAGGCCAGGAAGTCGCCGAGCCGCGCCACCGCCGTGTCCACTTCGTCGAGGATCGACTCGGCCATCTCCCGGGCCTGCGGCGGGACGTCGACGTCCCCCGACACCCGCTGCGCGAGCCCGCGGATGAGACCGAGTGGGTTCTTGGTCTCGTGGGCCAGGCCGGCGGCCGCCTGCCCGAGCTCGGCCAGGTGCTCCCCGCGCAGGCGCTCGGCGTCGAGGTGCGCGGCCAGCAGGCGGTTGCGGATCGACTCGCTCCAGGCTGCGGTTAGGGCGATGATGCAGGCCAGTCCGATGCCGCCGGTGAGGAGCAGGCGGTTGGTGGCGGTGCCGACGTGACGATAGTAGGGCCCGGCGTCGGTGCCCAGGATGAGCACCTGGGTGCGTCCCTCCACGTCCAGGTCGTCGCTCGGCTGGCGGCCGTCGTCCTGCCAGTCGAAGTCCGGGTAGCGGTGACGCAGCGGCAGGGGCGACTCCTCCAACCGCACCTCTTCCCAGTGCAGGAACAGGGGACCGTCGAGGCGGGTCCCGTGCGAGCCCTCGATGCCCAGGATCGCGTGCGCGTTCCCGGAGGAGATCTCCCGCCTGCCGTCCACCTCGAGGATGAGGAAGGCGACGTCCGTGGTCTGGACGATGCTGTCGAAGATGGCGTGCACCCGCTCCCGCGCCAGGTGGCCGCGCCGCACCTGGGCCTGGATGCTGGCCTCGACGGTGTCGGCCACGTCGTGCGCCGCCTGCCGCACCTCCTGCAGTCCGAGCTCCACGGCCTGGTGACGCTCGGAGACCATCCACGCCACCAACAGGCCCAGCGAAACCGCCGCGCCGAGAATCGGCAGCCGGTAGGTCCTCAACACCAGCCCAGGATGGCAAGGGAGGCTCGTCGAATCAAGGGGCCTCCCCTTCCCCCGTCAGTGCTCCGTGGCCTCCAGGTCGTCGGACGGGGGCTCCCACGCTCCATCCATACGGAGGGCCTGGTCGTAGAGCATGTCGTATCCGCAGTGGCGACAGCGGGACGTCACCGCGGGGTCCACGTCTGATAGCTGCCAGTCCCCGAAGGACTCGCCGCACTTGGGGCAGAACACCTCGATCTTCTCCGGACCGGTCCGCATACGGCACCTCCCTCTGGCCGCTGGTCGGCCGGATCGCTCCGTGGGCTCTTCTCTCAAGTATATGGCCCGGACCGGCCGTTGGCATTCCCGCTCCCACTCCCGCGTGCGCGGCCGCGTCCGCAGCCGGCGCCAGCGCCGGCGATCAGCACCGGGCGTCACCGGAACCAGCCGGGCTCCGCCCCCTCCCGGCGAGCCGCGCGGATGACGGCTCCAAGCGCCTCGCGCTCCCGCTGCAGGTGGCGCGCGATCACCAGGCGCCGTCGCTTCGCCTCGTCCACCTTCGCCCAGCGCTTGACGGCGCCGCGGCCGCCGGTGAGCGCCGCGTCCTCGAGGGCCCGGACGCGGGCGTCCGCCTTGGCGAGCTCGTCCGCCGCGGCGGCAATGCGCCGACGCTGGGCGTCGACGCACCGACGCCAGTACGCGCGGCGGGCGGCGCGGGGGGAAGGGGTGGTCGAGGGGCTGTCTGATCGAGCCCCCGGCCCCGAGACCGTGGTCACAAAGCCACCTTCGCGGAGCTCGAGCACGGTGTCGTTGG
The DNA here is from genome assembly GCA_963844865.1 of uncultured Holophagae bacterium. Lineage (GTDB taxonomy): Bacteria > Acidobacteriota > Thermoanaerobaculia > Thermoanaerobaculales > Sulfomarinibacteraceae > CAWJPY01. The sequence goes on along the minus strand of CAWJPY010000029.1, from coordinate 35,065 downwards.
TGATGACGATCCCGCCGTCCTCTCCCCGCTGGAGGGGGGAGGCCCGCAGTGGAGCGCGATCGGCGTAGCGGGCCAGGGACGTGTTGCCTCGGGTGACGGGAGAGGGAGTGGGCGTGGGCGTGGTGCCGGCGGCGCTTAGCAACGCCGCGGCGGCGAGGATGGCGGCGGTCCAGGCCGCCGCGCACAATCCCGATCTGCTCATGGTGCTCCTCCGGTGGACCACGGAGCAGCGGGACGGGATGTGCGCATGATAGCACCCACGGACCGTGCGTACCGTCATGGGTGTGCGTATCCTGGTGGGGACGAGGAGGGCTCCGGCGTGGTCGACGGTCGAGGATTGCGGCTCAAGATGCCGCACGTGTTCACCCTGCTGACCTTCATGATCCTGGCCTGCAGCCTCTTGACCTGGGTCATCCCCGCCGGGCGCTACGCCCGGGAGCAGCGCATCGTGGGCGGCCGCGAGCGCACGGTGGTGGTGCCGGGGACCTTCGAGACCCTGCCCAAGCACACCTCGGTGAGGGGCATCCTGTTCGGTGACGAGGTTCCGGGCGAGGCCAGCCCGGTGAGCGTGGAGGGCTTTCTGAGCGCCATCCCGCGGGGCATGATCGCGGCCGCCGACATCATCTTCTTCATCTTCATCATCGGCGGCACGTTCGGCATCCTGCAGCGCACGGGCACCATCGCGGCGGTGCTGCACGCGTTGCTGGCCCGCTTCCGCGGGTCCTGGCGGGTGCTCACCGTCGTCCTCATGACGGTCATCGCCGTCGGCGGCTCCACCCTCGGCATGGGTGAGGAGTTCATCCCCCTGGTGCCGATCTTCCTGGTGGTGGCCAAGGAGATCGACTGCGACCGCGTCTTCGGCATGGCCCTCGTGTTCGTGGCCGCCGAGGTGGGCTTCGCGGCCGCCACCACCAACCCCTTCACCGTCAACATCGCCCAGGGGATCGCCGAGCTGCCCCTCAACAGCGCCCTGGGCTTCCGGCTGGCCTTCTTCGCCTGTGCCATGGTGGTGGCGCTCGTCTACGTGCTGCGTTACGGGGCCCGGGTCCGCAGGGACCCGTCCACATCGGTCATGGCCGGAGACGCCTTCGACGTCGGCGACGAGCATGCCGACCCGCCCGCCCTGGAGCGCAGGCACCTGGCGATCCTGCTCGCCTCGGGCGCCATCTTCGCCTTCATCCTCTACGCGGTGCAGAAGATGGGCTGGTGGCTGCCGGAAATGGCGGGGGGCTTCTTCCTCATGGGAGTGGTGGCGGTGGTGGTGGGCCGGCTGCCCATGGACGAGGCGGTGAGAGCGGCGGTCAGGGGCATGGAGGACATGGTGGTCGCGGCGCTGGTGGTGGGGTTCGCCCGCGGCATCACCGTGGTCCTGGACCAGGGCCAGGTCCTGGACACCCTCATCCACTCAGCGGCGACGGTCCTGCAACAGGTGCCGCGGTACGTGGCTGCCGAGGGCATGCTCCTCGTTCAGACCGGGCTCAACCTGTTCATTCCCTCCGGCTCCGGTCAGGCGGCCGTGACCATGCCCCTGATGACGCCCCTGGCCGACGTGCTCGGGCTGACCCGGCAGACCGCGGTGTTCGCCTTCACCTGCGGCGACGGCTTCTCCAACACCGTCATTCCCACCTCCGGCATCCTCATGGCCATGCTCGGGCTGGCGCGCGTCCCCTATGACCGCTGGCTGCGCTTCATGCTGCCCCTGCTCGGCCAGCTCCTGGCGCTGTCCGCAGTCTTCCTGATTCTCGCGGTGGCCATCGGGCTGCAGTGACCCGACACCTGGAGATCTGCGACGCTCCCGCGTCCGCGTCCGCGCCCGGGTCCGCGAACCGCGACCGCGGCAGTGGGCAGCGGCGATGACCAGCAGCGGCGGCAGCGAACCGCGGCGGCGGCGATCTCTGTGCGCGTCGGGCAGGCCGACGCGGAGGCCCGCCTGCCTGGCATCCTCTCGCGCATCCCGGAGGCACCGTGCTTCAGTCGATCTCGGTCGGAGCCGGGTCTTCGCCGCGGATGGCGGCGAGCAGGTTCTGGGCGGGACCCGCCTTGCTCAGGTAGGCGCTGGCGCCGGCGGCCCGCATGCTCTGCTCCATGTCCCGGCTGGCGTAGACGGACAGGGCGACCACCCGGACGGCGGGCAGCTCACGGGTGAGGAGCGCCGTCGCCTCCAGACCTCCCATCTCGGGCATGTTGACGTCCATGACCACCACATCCGGTGAGAGCCGGCGCGCCAGCTCCACGGCCTGGCGGCCGTCGTCGGCCTCGGCCACGATCTCGATGTCGGGCTGCTGGTCCAGGAGGGCTGCCAGGCCGTGCCGCATGACCACGTGGTCGTCGGCGAGCAGCACTCGCAGCGTGCTCGAGCTCTCGCCGGTGGCGATGGCGTCGGGAGGGAACTCGGCCGCGGCGGGGGGGGCCGCGTCGGAGGGCCGGGGGGTGCGGGGCGGGGCGATGGTGCCGAGGGGCGCACGCAGGGTGAAGCGGCTGCCGCAACCGGGCTCGCTGGAGATCTCCAGGCTGCCGCCCAGGGGAACGATGCGCTCGCGGATGCTGAACAGCCCGAAGCCGCAGCTGTCGCCGTTGCCGTCGGCGACCTGCACGGGATCGAAGCCGACGCCGTCATCCTCCACGGTGAGGGCGAGCTCCTCCCCGCAGGGGAACAGACAGACCCGGGCCTGGGTGGCGCGGGCGTGCTTGGCCGCGTTGAAGAGCAGCTCCCGGACCGCCTGGTAGAGGAAGACCCGGATCGCCTCCGACGAGGGCTCCGCATCCCGGGAGATCTCGACGCGCACGTCGAGGCCGTGGGTCTCCCGGCTCTGCCGGGCCAGGGACTCCAGCCCGGCCGCCAGACCCGACTCGTACAGCGCCGGCGGGGCGAGGTCCAGGGTCAGGGAGCGGGACACCCGGATGGCCTCCTCCATGAGGCCCTCGATGCGGTCGAGGCTGGCGCCCAGCTGGGGGACGTGGTCGGCGTCGCGGCGGCTCGCCTGGAGGCTGAACTTCGCCCCGGTGAGGAGCTGCTGGAGGTTGTCGTGAAGGAGCTGCGCCAGGCGCCGGCGTTCCGCCTCCTGGGCCTGGGTGAGCTCCAGGGCCATGACCTGCAGCCGGGCGTTGCGCTGCTCGAGCTCGGCGTTGAGGGTCTCCAGGGCGTCCTGGACGAGCTTCGTCTCCGTGACGTCGACCCCGATGCCGATCTGCGAGCCGTCCGACAGGCGCACGTTGGCCCACGAGATCAGCAGCTCGCGGCCGTTGCGCGTGGTCATGGGGAACTCGAACCACCCTGGCTCCGCCTTGCGGATGCACTCCTCGGCCTTCCGTCGAACCTCGGGGTCCGGGTAGCAGCAGCTGAGGATGTCGGCGTTCTGGAGGTCGTCCTCGCTCCACCCGGTGAGGCGTTCGAAGGCCTTGCTCACGAACTCGAAGCGACCGTCCGGGTCGGCCAGGACCATGATCACCGGGCTGTGGTCGATGATGGTGGTGAGGATCTCGTTGTGCCGGCGCAGCGCCTCCTGGGCCGCGCTGCGGCGCGCCACCTCTTCCTCGAGCGCGGCGTTGGCCTGGCCCAGCTCCCGGGTCCTGGCCTCGATGCGCCGCTCCAGGGAGTCCTCGCAGACGCTTGAGCTCGGAGATGTCGCGGACGATGGTGGAGAGGAAGCGCACCTCTCCCGCCGCGTTCCTGTGGGCCAGCACCACCTGGGAGACCGGGATGACGCGGCCATGGCGGTCGAGGATGGTGGACTCCCCCCGCCACTCACCGTTCCGGAGCGCGGCGGGGACGGCCTGGTCCTCGAGGACGCGGAACGCCCACTCGGGGTGGAGGTCGCTCACGCTGAGCGTGGACAGATCCGCGTCGTCCGGAATGCCGAACCGCTCGCGGGCGGCCCGGTTGAAGTACAGGATTCTGCCGTCGGGGGTGGCTGTGGAGACCAGGTCCGAGGTTGCCTCCAGGACTGCTGCCAGGTGCTCGTCCACGCGATCGGACCGCCGTCTGCCGCGGTGCCGCCGCCCGCGGCCGCCCATGGGCCCGCCTGGGCTGGGCATGCTGGCCATCGTCGGTCATCGCGTCCCACTCCCGCCACCGACCCGTGACGATGTCTGCTCTTCCGTGTGACTGCCGTGTCTCGCGTTTGCCGATGCGAGATGCGAGAATATCGCAAACCCGAGTCACGCGTCCAGCCCGACGTGTGCGTTGTCAGAGGGGCTTGGCGCCGAAGCCGGGATGCCGGCGCAGGTAGAGCGCGGGGATGACTGGCTCGCCGCCACAAGGCGTGGCAGAATGGCAATGTCCCGCATGATCTTCATCATTCTGATCGTGATCGGGCTGGCGGTCTCGGTGGCGGCCGCGGCCCACGCCCTGGACACCAAGCGGGACTCCCGCTCGGCGCTGGGGTGGATCGCGGTCTGCCTGGCCATGCCGGGCTTCGGCGCCTTCCTCTACTTCCTGCTGGGCGTCAACCGCATCCGAACCCGGGGCCGCAAGTACGGGGAGCGCCGGCAGGAGCTCGGCGCTCAGAGCGGGGACGGCGGCACGGAGGGGCGGGGGCCCGTGCCGGCCCTGGTGCCGGGCCGGTACCGTCCCCTGGCCCACACCGCCGCGGCGGTGACCCGCCAGCGTCTGCTGCCCGGGAACACCATCGAGGCGCTGTATGGCGGAGAGGAGGCCTACCAGGCGATGCTGGTCGCCATCGCGGAGGCCTCCGCCACGATCTCCCTGGCGACCTACCTGTTCGACTCCGACGGGACGGGCCGCTCCTTCGTGGGCGCCCTGCAACGGGCGGTGGAGCGGGGGGTCGAGGTGCGGGTCCTGCTGGACGGCTTCGGCCAGGTGTACTCGTGGCCGCCGTCGCGGCGGCTGCTCCGCCGGGCGGGGGTGCCTTACGCGGAGTTCCTGCCCCTGTCGCCGTTTCGCAGCCGCCTCCACCTGAACCTGCGGAACCACCGCAAGCTGTTGGTCGTGGACCGGCGCGTCGGCTTCACCGGAGGCATGAACATCGGCGACCGCCACCTCGTGCGGACACGGACAACCCCCGCCGTGTGAACGACATCCACTTCCGCATCACGGGGCCGGCCGTGCTCCAGATGGAGGAGACCTTCCGCGACGACTGGGCGTTCGTGACCGGCGAGGCCGGCGAGCCGGTGACGATCCCGGACGGTCTCGAGGAGCGACCGGTGCTGATCCGTGGCATCGTGGACGGTCCCAACGAGGACTTCGAAAAGCTGCAGCGCATCCTCATCGGCGCCTTCCACGCCGCCCGCTCCAGGCTGCGCATCATGACGCCCTACTTCGTGCCCGGCCGGGAGGTCATGTCCGCCCTGTGCGCAGCGGCGCTGCGGGGTGTGGGGTGGACATCCTGCTACCGGGCACCAACAATCATCCCCTGGTTGGCTGGGCGTCCTGGAAGCTGCTCGATGAGCTCCTGGAGTACGGGGTGCGGGTGGCCTACCAGCCGCCCCCCTTCGACCACACCAAGCTGCTGCTGGTGGACGACCTGTACTGTCTCGTGGGCTCGGCCAACCTGGACGCCCGCAGCCTGCGCCTGAACTTCGAGTTCAACCTCGAGGTCTACGACCGGGCCCTGACCGCCGAGCTCGGGGAGCACTTCGCGCGGGCCTTCGCCGGGGCGCGGGTGGTCGGTCCCGAAGACGTGGCCCGGCGCCGGCTGCCCGTCCGCCTCCGGGACGGCCTGGCGTGGTTGCTGTCGCCGTACCTGTGACCCAGCGGCGGCGACAGCCGCAGCGATCGGCACGTCCCGTTCATCCCCCACTTCGGGTAGGTCAGAGACGGTGCCGCACCGGTTTGACTCCAGGTGCGTCGACGGGGACCCATCCCGCTCCGGCGAATCGAGCGTGGGTGAGCGGCGAAGAACACCGGATTATTCCGGGGCTCTGACGGTTGTCTTTTAGGAGAGATGGCGAATGGCGTGCAGGTGGAGGAAGAGATGATGAGATCTGGGGGCGATGGGCGGATGGCGCTCGCGTCGGCCGTGGGGGCCTTGACCATCCTGGCCGTGGGCCTGGTGGGGTGCGGACGCGACCCCGGTGATCCCTCGCCTGAACCGTCGCCCGTGGACTACAGGCAGTACTTCGTGGAGCCCATCGGCGTGGAGCCCGACCAGCTCCCGGAGCCGAGCTCGGTGGGCGCCAGGCTGGCCGGCCAGTTCTGTGCCCAGTGCCACGGCATTCCCGCTCCATCCTCGCACTCGGCGGCGGACTGGAGGCCCATTCTGCGGAACATGTACCTGCGCATGGATCGGATGTCGCGGATGGGCATGATGGGTGGCATGATGATGGGTGCTCCGACCCGTGGGATGCGCACGGTGGTGGCGCCTTCCGCCGAGGAGGAGAGAGACCTTACGGCGTACTACCGCGAGCACGCACTGCGCGCTTTGCCCGAGGGCGCGGCTCCCGCGGCAGGCCCCGGTCAGGAGCTGTTCGCCAAGGAGTGTGCTCGGTGCCATGCATTGCCGGATCCCCGCAAGTACCGGTCCGCCCAGTGGCCGGCGGTGGTGGCCAGGATGCGCCAGCACATGAATCAGATGCACGTCGCCGGCATCACCGACGGGCAGGCCAAGGAGATCGCCTCCTACCTGGAGACGGCGACGTCCGCCGGGGGAGACAGACGGCCGGTGAACATCAGCCCTGCCGAGGGCGCGTACCGCTCACACCGGTGCCGTCTGCAGGTCGGGGATTCCCCCAGATTCTGGAACGCGACCTCCTCGATGCCGGTTGGGAAAAGCATGGGACGTGCTCCGTGCGTGAGCAGCGATCCCGGAGCGAGGGGCTGATGAGTGACTCACGGCACAGCCCGCGGCCGCCTGTGAACGGCGAGTCGCGGGGCACCACGGGACCGCACTGGGAACAGTCATGGCCAAGTTGATCTCCGCGCAGACCGAGACGGCGCGCACCCTCATCCGGCGCCTGCGGAGTGCCGGTTCCGGGGACGCCCCGCCGTCGCCTGAGGAGCTGCTGGGGATGGCCGAGGCCATCCAGGGCGATCAGGCTCTGTACCGCGAGCTGGCCGAGAACCTCCAGGAGGTGGTGTGGCTCGGCACCCCCGACTGGCAGCACGTCCTGTACGTGAACCCCGCCTACGAGACCCTGTGGGGGCGCTCCGTACAGAGCCTCTATGACGAGCCGTTGTCGTGGGTGGAGGGGGTGGCGGAGGAGGATCGCGAGCGGGTGCGCGCGGACATCGAGGAGAGGGTGGCCGATGGCATCGCCGCCCCCGCCTTCCTGGAGTATCGGGTGGTGCGCCCGGACGGGAGCGTTCGCTGGGTGATGGCGCGGGTCTTTCCCATCCGCGACGAGAAGGGACGGACGTGGCGGGCCGCCGGCCTGGCCGTGGACGTCACCGCCCGGCACGAGGCCGAGGAGCAGGCGCGGCGCTCGGAACGCGACTTCCGCACCCTCGCCCGCAACCTGCCGTGCGTGGTGTACCGGGTGCATCTGCGCGACGGCAACAGGATGCGGTTCTTCAACGACGCTTTGGAGAAGCTGACCGGCTTCTCGGAGCGCGACCTCGGGGTGGGCGACGTGTGCTCCATCGATCCCTTCATCCTGGCCGAGGACCGGCCCGGCGTGGTGGGGACGGTGCGCCGCGCCGTCGCAGCGGGCCAACCGTTCGAGGTGAGCTATCGGATCCAACGCGCCGACGGGGAGGTGCGACACTGCTCCGAGCGGGGCAGCCCGTCCAGGGCGAGGACGGGCGACCCCTGTTCATCGACGGGGTGATCTTCGACGTGAGCGCGCAGGCGCGCGCCGAGGAGGCCCTGCGCCTGGCCCGGGACGAGCTCGAGGAGCGGGTGGAGGAGCGCACGGCCGAGCTGTCCCGCCGGGCGCAGCAGCTCGCCCGGCTGACGTCCGAGCTGACCCTGGCCGAGCAGCGGGAGCGGCAACGTCTGGCGCAGCTGCTGCACGATCACCTCCAACAGCTCCTGGTGGGGGCCAAGCTGGGTCTCAACGTCCTCGTCGGTCGCTGCGACGAGGGCACGCTGCCGGTGGTGCGGCAGACCGAGGAGCTGGTGGCGCAAGCCCTGCGCGCGTCCCGGGACCTCACCGTGGAGCTGTCGCCCCCCATCCTCCACGAGGCCGGTCTTGGCCCCGGCCTGGACTGGCTCGTGCGCCGCATGAACAGTCACAACGGCCTCGTGGTCGATCTTCGAGTGGGGGAGGGGACCGACCCCGAGCGCGAGGACATCGCCATCGTGCTCTTCGAGGCGGTCCGGGAGCTGCTCCTCAACGTGATCAAGCACGCCGGGGTCACCGCCGCGAGGGTGGTGGTGCGACGCCACGGGGACGATCGGGTGGAGATCGTGGTCTCGGACCAGGGGATCGGCTTCGACCCCGAGGAGGTGGCGCGCCGGCCGCCCCCCGTTGCCGGAGGGTTCGGTCTGTTCAGCCTCCGGGAACGGCTGAGCCTGCTGGGCGGCGAAGCGCAGATCGAGAGCACCCCCGGTGGCGGCACACGGGTGGCTCTCACCGCCCCTCTCCGTGCGACACGCGACGGCTTGGATCCGTCGAATGGAGGGGATGGGACCGATGCATCCTCCCCCCGTCCTGCCGGTGCTCGTCGGCGGTCGGCGCCCGAGAAGGAAGGCGCCGTGCGCGTCCTCCTGGTGGACGACCACGTGGTCATGCGCCAGGGCCTGTGCCTGCTGCTGGAGGAGCTCGACGATATCGAGGTCGTGGGGGAGGCATCGGACGGCCGGGAAGCGGTCGAGTCCGCCCGTCGGCTGCGTCCGGACGTTGTCCTCATGGACCTGAGCATGCCCCGGATGAATGGTATCGACGCCACCAGAGCGATCCGCGCCGAGATGCCGGAGGTCCAGGTCATCGGTCTGTCCATGTTCGAGGAGCAGGAGCGCGCCGAGGCCATGCTGGCCGCGGGCGCCGCCGCATACCTCTCCAAGACCGGGGACCCGTCGGCATTGGTGGCCGCAATCCTCCGGGTGGGCCGCGGCGATGAGCCTCCCGACGACGCCGGAGCAGCGAGCGACGATTGACCGCCCCGATCAGCGGCGGCATCCAGCGGTCAGCGCCTCGCGCGCGCGGAAGAGAAGAGCGGCCTTCGGCGGAAGAGCCCTTCGCGCGGGCGAGCCACCTCCGGCATCTTCCCGAGGTGGCGCGCCGCCCCGCCCAGCGCGCGGGGTCGGGAAATGCCGGGGGTGGCAACCACGGGGAAGGCGCCGGGAGACGTGCGGGTCGATGGCGCGCCTGGCGCCGTGCCTGAGGTATCCTGTTCGGTGATCGCATGCGAGTGGCGACCTGGAACGTGAATGGCCTGCGCGCCCGGCTGGACTACGTCCGGCTCTGGCTGGAGGCGCGGCGGCCGGACGTGGTGGGCCTCCAGGAGCTCAAGCTCACCGACGAGCAGTTCCCCCACGACGAGCTCGCCGAGCTCGGCTATGCGGCTTCGAGCCACGGCCAGAAGGCGTGGAACGGCGTCGCCGTGCTGGCCCGAGACGAGATCACGGTGCTGGAGCGCGGGCTGCCGGGCCAGGAGGCGCTGGGAGCGAGGCTGCTGACGGCCGAGGTCCGAGGGCTGGCGTTCACCACCGTCTACTGCCCCAACGGCAAGCACATCGAGCATCCGGACTTCGCCGCCAAGCTGAGCTGGCTTCAAGCCCTGGCCGACCACTTCCAAGCGCGGCACGACCCGGCAAAGGACGTCGTGCTGTGCGGGGACTTCAACATCTGCCCGGCGGCCATCGACAGCTGGAACGAGGATCTTCTCACCGGGTCTCATCTTCCACACCGATGCGGAGCGCGAGTGCCTGCGCCGCCTGACGGAGTGGGGATTCGCGGACCTCTACCGGGCGATCCACCCGGACCGCCGGGCCTTCTCCTGGTGGGACTACCGCGGCGGCGCCTTCCACCGCGGGCGGGGCCTGCGCCTGGACCTGCTGTACGGCTCGGCCGGGGTCGCCGGGCGCGTCACCGGCGCCGAGATCGACCGCGACTGGCGCAAGAAGCAGGAGGGTCTCACGCCCTCGGACCACGCTCCCGTCTACGTGGACCTCGCCGACTCCGACTGAGCTCAGTCTTCGTGCGCGGCAGCTCATCGGGAGCACCAGAGAGGGTGCCGGGCACCGCCGCTGTCGCCTGCCAGGTCAGGACCTCGGGTCGACCTCGGGTGTGACGGTCACCGTCTCCCGTTGGTCGCTCCGCCACAGGTCGACCGTGACCGGTGTGCCGGCCTGGCTGGCTCGAATGGCGGTGTCGAGCTCGGAGGAGGTGCTGTAAGGCGTGCCCCCGAAACGGACGATGACGTCCCCCGGCGCGAGACCCGCGGCCGCGGCCGGGCTGCCGGCGGTGACCTTGGTGACCAGGACTCCGCGGTTGGCGCTGAGCTGGTAGAGGTCGGCCACGCCCTGGTTGACGGTGGCCAGGACGACGCCGATCCACGACCTCCTCACCGACCCCCGGCGTACCAGCTCCTGGATGACGGGCACCGCCTGATCGGTGGGGATGGCGTAGCCAACGGCCTCCACGGTCGTTCCCACCAGCTTGGCGTTGGTGATGCCCACGACCTCGCCGTTCATGTTGACCATGGGCCCGCCGCTGTTGCCGGGGTTGATGGGGGCGTCGGTCTGGATGAGGTTGTAGAGCGTGGCCGTCTCCGACGGCTTGGCCGACACCCCGAGGCGGCTGATCCAGCCCCCGTTCATGCTGATACCGCGGTCGAGGGCGTTGCCGATCACCGCCACCATCATCCCCACTTCGAGGCTCGAGGAGTGGGCGATGGTGACGGTGGGGAGCCCGGATGCCGGGATGGTGATCACGGCGAGGTCGTTGACCGGATCGGCCACGATGCGGTCGGCCTTGAAGGTGCGGCCGTCGCTGAGGGAGACGGTCACGTTCCTGGCCCCGACGATCACGTGGCGGTTGGTGACGACGTAGCCCGCCTCGTCCACGATGAAGCCGGACCCCGAGCTGAGCACCTCGGTCTCGGTGTTCTTGCCGTCCTTCGTGGTGCGGATCCCGTTGATGGCCACCACGGACGGCGTGACGCGGCGGACCGACTCGATCATGGCGGTCGTGGGCAGATGGCCGTCGCCGGTCATCTCCAGAGACCAGCCGGGCTGGATCGGGGGATCGCCGGGCGGGACGCCAGACCCCTGAACGGCGCCGGTCTGAGCGGCGGCGGATGCGCACCACAGAACCACCGCGAGCGCTCCGGGGGCGCCTCTCCTCGGCGCGGATCGAGCCATGGCCTGACCTCCCGGGGGTCTCGCCCCCTCGCTGTTCTCTGGTGCAACGCCCCGGAGGGTCGCCGCACTCCTGGGGCGCGGCGCCGGTCAGTTCGCGAGGCCGCTGCGCAGGGCCGTGCTCACCGCCTCCGCCTTGGAGTGGACGTGGAGCTTCTGGTAGATGTTGCGGATGTGGAAGCGGATGGTGTCCATGGCCACCCCCATGCGTGCCGCCGCCGACTTGTAGCTGTGCCCGTCGCAGAGCAGCTGTAGGAGGAGGAGCTCGCGATCCGAGAGCGGCCCGTCCGCGGGGAGCATGGGCGCGTGTCTCCTCAGAGCGCTGATCACGTGGCTGGCCACTTCCCGGGACATGGGCGCGCCGCCGGCCTTGAGCTCGAGGACGGCCTCGAGCACCGTTGGAGCAGAGACGCCGCGTTGCAGATAGCCGCTGGCGCCGGCGGAGATGGCGAGCATGACGTGGCTCTCATCCGTGTGCGAGGAGACCACCAGCAGGGGGACGTCGGGATGACGCTCGCGCAGCTGCCGCTGGGCGCTCAGCCAGGCCGGTATCGGGAGGTCCTGGTCGAGCACCACCGCGTCGGCCGCTTCGGCGGTCAGCTCCTGGAGAGCGCCGTCGACCGACCATGCGCTGCGCACCTTGTCGCCGTCGGCCCTCCTGTCCATGCCGAGCGCCGCGACGGCGTGCTGGCGCGGCGAGTCGGTGATGATGACGATGCTGAGGTTGGTCTCCATGGTGCCCCCCCACAACCCCGCGCTCACCGGCGGCGCCGGGGTCCCTCAACGAAGATCCCTCTCCCGGGTGTCGTTGGACATCGGATCGACGCTGCGGCGGTGATGGGGCGGTGCCCCACCTGCATGAATATGCGGTCCGCTGCTGCACGTAGCGGGGGAATGGCGAGGGTCCGGCGCCGCTTGGAAAATGTGAGCTCGAGCGGTCCGAGGCCGGCCGCACCGCGATGACGTCGCGGATCGACCAGGGAGGATGCAATGCGTGGGTGGCGAGGTCAGGTGCTGATGGCAAGCGTGCTCGGGATCTCCTTCTGTCTGGGAACGGCGGGCACTGCCGTGGCCCAGCCGGCTCCCGCGGCGGCCCCCGATCCCGGTCCGACGGTGGACATCAACGTCTTCTTCCACGATCTCTCCCCCTACGGGGTGTGGGATCAGACCCCGAACTTCGGCTGGGTGTGGTACCCCAACGAGGTGCCCGCGGGGTGGCGGCCCTACACCCACGGGCACTGGCTCCTCACGGACGACGGCTGGACCTGGGCGTCGGATTGGGACTGGGGCTGGGGGCCCTTCCACTACGGACGTTGGTTCGACGATGCCAACCTGGGCTGGGTGTGGGTGCCCGGGGCGGTGTGGGCCCCGGCCTGGGTGATGTGGGAGCAGAGCGAGGATTACATCGGCTGGGCGCCCCTGCCGCCGCAGGTGCGCTGGAGCTGGAGCGTCGGTCTGGAGTTCGGCGACATGGAGCTGGAGAGCATGCTCCCGCCCGGCGCCTTCGTGTTCGTGCCCGACCGTGACTTCCTCGACCGGGACGTGCGCCGCTTCGTCGTTCCCCGAGTGCGGTCCGTCATGATTCTGCCCCGCGCCCATGTGGTGACCCGCTACGGCATCGAGGACGGGCGGATCATCGACCACGGGATCCCACCGGAGGCGCTGGAGAGGCGGTTCGGCCACCGCATCACCCGCTACCGCATCGAGGGGGTCGAGTCTCCCCGTGGCCTCCACCGGGGCGAACGTTACGAGCACGGCAGGGTGGAGTTCTACCGTCCCCACTTCCGGGAGGGGCAGCGCTTCGAGCCTCCGGAGCAGCGTTCCTTCAATCAGCTGTTGCCCTTCAACGAGTTTGAGCGGCGCCAGGAGGCCCAGCGACGGGACCTGGAGCGGCGACACCGGGAGGAGCAGCGGCAGCTCGAGCGCGAGCAGAACCAGGAGCGACGGCATCCTCCGGAGGGCATGCGCCCCGAGGAGCTGCAGCAGCGGCAGGAACGGGAGCGCCAGTTCGTGCGGGGCGAGCAGCAGCGCGAGCGCCACCAGATGGAGCAGCGCCACGCCCGGGAGCGACAGCGCTACCAGGAGGAGCAGCGCCGGCCTGGCGGCGAGCACGAGCGCGGAAACGAGCACCGGGGCGGAGAGGCCCATGGCGGCGAGCACCACGGAGGCGAGGGGCATGCCGGCGAGCACCATGGGGATGGCGGCGGCCCCCACTAGTCTGAGGCGTGGTCATCCCGTTGGCCCAGGGTCTCCGATCACTGCCGCCGGCGCTGTCGCTGATGTCGGACGCGGACGGGGGCGCGGACTCGGGCAGCGGTTCGATCGCCCGGCGAGCTCGCGCTAGCGGCCGAGGGCGCCGACCACGCTGCCGGAGATCAGGGCCGCCAGGTTGCCCACGATGATGGGCAGGGCCAGCCCGCCGGGGGACGCCAGATAGCGGGGCTCCCAGTGCGGGTCGAACTTGTCCTTGTAGGCCCTCAGGCCCTGGAAGTTGTAGAAGTGCTCGCCGTGCCGGTAGAGGAGGCCCCCGAGGCGGCTCCACACCGGAGCGAGCTGACGCTGGGGCAGACCGGCCAGGGGCGCCATGCCCAGGTTGAACCACTCGTACCCCTGCTCCTTGCCCCACAGCAGCAGGCTGACGAAGAGGAAGTCCATGACCCCGGGAGGGCCGTCGGGGAGGTGGCGCATCAGGTCCACCGACAGCTCCTCGCGGGCGCCGGACCGCCACAGGTTGGCGAAGGCCACCACGCGGCCGCGGTCCCGGACCACGGCCGCGGGGAAGCGGCGCAGGTAGTCGGGGTCGAACCGCCCGAGGGAGAAGCCCTTCTCCCGCGCCCCCTTGTCGTGGAGCCAGGCGTCTGAGACCGCCTGCAGCTCGGCCATCGCCGCGGGCGTCTCCTCCGCCGGCAGCACCTGGAAGGTGCAGCCCTCCTTGTCGAGCCGGTTGTACTGGTAACGGAGGCCCTTGCGCCCCTTGCCCGAGAGGGAGAAGTCGGCCAGGTGCACGCGGGCTTCCTCGCCCAGCTTGAGGAGGCTCAGCCCCAGCTCCAGGTAGAGGTCGATGTTCTCCTTCCCCACCTCGTAGAACACCGTCCAGCCGCCGTGACGGGCCGACAGCTCCCGGAAGCGCCACACCAGCTCGACCCGTTCCTCCCGCGGGCCGACGGGGTCGCCCATGGCGATCCAGCTCCGCTTCTCCACGCCGTACATGACGAAGGACCGCCCGGAGTCGCTGAACAGGAAGGCCTTGTCGTTGAGGAACGCCAGGCTGGCCGACGCCCCTGCGGCGGTCTCGACGATGGGCCGCGCCCGCTCCACGTCGGCCGGGCTCCCGACCTCGGGCTCGCTGGCGGAGGCGCGGAGCAGCCGTGCCAGCCCCACCAGCAGCATGAGCCCCGCCACACCCACCCAGGCTCTCAGGAAGCGGGGCGCGCCGGCCTCCCAGGCGAAGCGCCACCACAGCTCGCCGGAGTACTCCACGTGCTGGTACGCGAACAGGCCCATCCACACCACCGCGAACAGCACGAGACCGATGGCCACCACCCACGGGAGGGTGAAGCTCTCTCCGAACAGGGAGGCCTTGCGGTAGAAGTGGCGCCGGCTGGGCAGCAGGGCCAGGAGCATGAGGGTGAGGATCCCGGCCTCCTCGTAGTCCCCGCCCTTCAGGAGCGAGAAGGCGATGCCCGCACCCAGCACCCCCAGGGTGAGGTGGTAGGCCGCGTCCAGGCGCCGCTGGAGCCCCCGCGCCAGGATTAGCAGGGCCGCGCCGGCCAGGCTGCCGAGGAAGTGGGAGGCCTCGATGATGGGCAGCGGCAGGATGTCGTTCAGCCACGCCATGCGCCCCCGGATGCCGGGAGTGGCGCCCGACACCAGCAGAATGACGCCCCCCACGAAGGTGGTGAAGGCGAGGAGGTTGGGCGCCAGCCAGGGCACGGCGCGGCCGAGCACACGCGCCGCGCGCCGGACGCCCTCCCGGCGCTCCACCACCTCGCGCCCGGCCAGGGTCAGGGCCGCGATGACCAGGGGGAGCAGGTAGTAGATGCCGCGATAGGCGACCAGGGAGGCGAGCAGGGCCGCCGCCGGCACGGTGGGGGCGATGAGCAGCACCATGGCCGTCTCGAAGACGCCCAGCCCGCCCGGGACCTGGCTGATGATGCCGGCCACCTGGGCGAACAGGAACGCCCCCAGGAAGCCGGGGAAGGACAGCCTGCTGCCCTCCGGGAGCAGGACGTAAAGCACGCTGGCTGCGGCGATCCAGTCCGCCGACGCGGTGAGGAGCTGGATCATCGCCAGCCGCGGCGACGGCAGGGGCACCTCCCAACCCTTGATGGTGAGGGTGCCCTTGCGGACGGCGCTGAGGCTCAGATAGCCCAGGACCGGAATGAGGAAGGCGATCCCGAGGGGTCGGCTGGAGAGGAGCAGGGGGACGTGCAGGGACGGGGGGAGGGAGAAGGGGAAGAGGAGGAACACAAGCGAGCCCACCGCTGCGAAACCGAGCCACAGGGTGACCGTGCAGAAGGCCATGATCTTGGCCACGTCGAGGGCCGAGAAGCGGGCCGACGAGTAGACCCGGTAGCGGATGGGGCCGCCGCTGAGGGCCGAGAAGCCGACGCTGTTGGAGAACGCGTAGCCCAGGAAGGAGGCCAGGGCGATGCGCCGGTAGGGCTGCCGCCGCCCCACGTAGCGCACCGCCATGAGGTCGTACAGGGTCAGGGTGAAGAAGCTGCACGCGGTGAGGACCACCCCCAGCGCCAGACGATCGTACGGGATGCCGCGTAGGGACTGGACGATCTGGTGATACGTGTAGTGATGGAGCTCACCGCGCAGCACCACGAGCGCCGCCACGAAGCCACCGAGGGCCACGGTCGGCCCCAGGGCCACCACCAGCCGGCGGCCGATCCGAGACAGCCGGCCGTCATCGCGTTCCGCGGACGTTGGCGTGGTGTCGCCCCCCATCTCTCCCCGCCTCGACCCGTCACCCCTGAAGGTGTTTCTGCTGCTCGCCCACGACCTGCCCCATGAGCTCCATCTGGATCTGCTGGATCTCCAGGAGGCGCTGCCACTGGTGGGTGAGCAGCAGGTCGATCTTCTCTGCAGCAGGCGGATCTCGAGCTCGGCCTTGAGGTTGACCCGGTAGTCGTGCTCGGCGCGGAGGCGGTCCCGGTCCTCCTGGCGGTTCTGGCTCATCATGATCACCGGCGCCTGGATGGCCGCGATGCAGGAGAGCAGCAGGTTGAGCAGGATGAACGGGTAGGGATCGAAGGGGTGCTTGATCAGGAGGGCGGTGTTGATGAGGATCCACGCCCCGAGCACGCAGCCGAAGAGGATGATGAATCCCCAGCTCCCTCCGAACTCGGCGATCCTGTCGGCCAGGTGCTCCCCGAAGGTGAGCTGCTGCTCGAACTCCTCGTTGACGTCCTCCGCCACCAGCTCGTGCTGGGCCAGGCTCTCCAGCACGTCCCGCTCCAGGGACGACAGCTCGCCCTTGTCCTGCTCGAGCACATCCTCCACGTAGTCCACCCGGTACCGGTTGAGGCAGGTCTGACAGACGGGCTGCTCCTGGCTCCAGGAGGGGTGGTCCTTCTCGATCAGGGCGACGATGGTGGGACGCACGACCTCGCCATCCACCCGCTGGCTGTCGGCGCGGTTCTCGTGGCAGACCGGGCAGGTGAACGGCTTGGGAGGCTTCTCGACCATGGGGAGCTCCCTTCACGCCGGGCGGTCCGGCGGATCTGATGCTCTTTCCCGTCCTGCAACCCGCGCCGAGGCCGCCCTTCTTCCGGCCGTCGACCGTCAATCACGGTGCGACGGTCCGACACCGCGGAGACAACAGGGGGTGGAGTCGGCCGTTCGCCGGGCGCTCTCGTGCACGACCTCTCCCATGCCGGTAGCGTAGGCACGGGTGCTCACCGGAGTCAACGGGGGCGACTCGGGGAATTTGCCGTTCTCGATCTGCGATCTGCAATGTGGAGCGGACGGCCGCGCCGTGGCCTCTGGCCGAGAGGGCCGGGCCGTGACCACGAGCAGCGACGGACCCCGGAGAGAGAGCTTGCCATGCCCCATCCCTGGCACGACGTCCCCATCGGAGCGGAAGCACCACGCTCCTTCCAGGCCATCGTGGAGATCCCGAAGGGCTCCAAGGTCAAGTACGAGCTGGACAAGCAGACGGGACTCATCCGCGTCGACCGGGTGCTCTACTCCTCGGTGGTCTACCCCGCCAACTACGGCTTCATCCCCCAGACCCTGGGCGAGGACCACGATCCCCTGGACGTGCTGGTCCTCATGCAGGAGGCGGTCGTCCCCCTGTCCACGCTCCGGGTCCGTCCCATCGGCATGATGAGCATGCTCGACCAGGGCGAGAAGGACCAGAAGATCATCGCCATCCACCTCGACGACCCGGAGTACCGCTCCTACGTGGCCATCGAGCAGCTCCCCCCGCACCGCCTGGAGGAGCTCTCCCGCTTCTTCGAGGACTACAAGAAGCTGGAGCACAAGGAGGTCCTGGTGGGCGACTTCTCCGGCACCGTGGACGCCGTCGACGTGGTCCGCGACGCCATGGCCCGCTACCGCGCCAAGTTCCCCGAGGGCTCGCCCTGACGACAGCCGTGGCCATGGCCGTGACAGGAACCGAGGCCGTGATCGCCGGCATCGAGCGGATCATGGTGGAGGCGCGCTTCCGCCACCTGGTGACCCTGGATGCCGCCTGGGGTCCGCGATCGCGGCTGGTCGACCCGTTCGGGCCGCTCGCCTCGATCCCGACGCTCATCGTGCCGCCTTCGTGGCGGAGGTGGCGGGAGGGTGACGGGCGAACCGTTCCGCATCGCGACCCCTGCCGGACCCGAGCATGGGATGCGGCGGACCGCGCCTCTGTCCCCTGCCACGCGGCATCCGCTGCGCTGCGGTAGGATCGGGGCCACTTCGGATCTCGTGAGGTCTTCGTTTGCTGCACATCTTCGTCGACGCCGATGCGTGCCCGGTCAAGCAGGAGGTGTACCGCGTCGCACGCCGCTACCACCTCGACGTGACGCTGGTCTCCAACTCCTGGATGCGGCTGCCCGATGAGGCGTCGATCGCGCTCGAGGTCGTGGAAGAGGGGTTCGACGCGGCCGATGACTGGATCGTCGAGCATGCGCAGCCGGAGGACATCGTGATCACCGCCGACATCCCGCTGGCGAGCCGCTGCCTCTCGAAAGGCGCCCGTGTCATCGGCCACACGGGGAAGCCCTTCACCGACAGCAACATCGGCCAGGCGGTCTCGACCCGGGACCTGTTGGCGGAGCTTCGCGGCGCAGGGGAGGTCACCGGCGGCCCTGCGCCCTTTCGCAAGCGCGACCGATCGCGGTTCCTGCAGACGCTCGACGAGACGATCCAGTCGATCCGCCGCACGAGCCCACCGGACGTCGACTGACAGGACACCGTCCGGGCACCGCAAGGTGCTGATGGCCATCGGAGTCGAACGCTACGGTCTCCGCGTCACCGATCCGGCTTTCGAGCCTGGCGTCGAGTGCGACACGGCCAGTCTTCGGGGGCGCAGGGCAGTCATTGGGGTGCGCGAACGAGCTCACCCAAGAACTCGCTCGGCCCCGCCGGGTAGCCGCGGTCGTTGCGATCGAACCACGAGACGAACAGGTTGCGCTTGGCTCGGGTGATCGCCACGTAGAAGAGCCGGCGCTCCTCCTCGACGCGGTTTTCCTTGACGGCGTAGTAGGAGGGTATCTCTCCGTCCGCGACGCCTGCCACGAACACCACGTCGAACTCGAGCCCCTTGGCCTGGTGGATGGTGATGACGGGGATGCGCGGGTCATTCTCCGGCAAGTGATCGACGTTCCGCGCCAGGGCCACCTGCTGGACCACGTCCTCCAGCGCCACTCTCGGCGCGAGCTCTTCCCTGTCCTTGCTCCTGACGAACTCGATGAGCTCCTCGAGATGGCCGGTCCTCCGAGGATCGTCGGCGTAGTAGTCCGTCAGCCCGGACTCGGCGACGATGCGTTCGCAGAGCTCGGCCGGGCGGAGATCCTCAGCAGCCTCCCTCCATGCCTGGAAGCGTTCGGCGATCGGAGCAAACGGCGCGCCGACGCTGGCGATGAGCCGGCGCCGCCCATCCGCGCCCGTTGCGAGGTCCTCGTGCAAGGCGAGCACGAGGTCAGCCGTGGCCTCGGCATCGGCCAAGGCGCGGTGGCTGGGGCTGTGGGGCGTGCCGAGGTGCCGGCACAGGCTGCCGAGGTCGTAGCGCTCGAGCCTCAGCAGCCGACGGCTGATCTCGAGGGTGTCGTCCCACGCGGGGAACGTGAGCGTGACGCCAACCCGTCCTGCGTGCGCCCTCAGCAGCGCCAGGTCGAAGCGGACGTTGTGGCCCACCACATGCGCGCCCCCGACGAACTCGCGCAGCTCCTCGAACACGGCAGCGGCGTCGCGGCCATCCTCCCGGAGCACCTCGTCGGACAGGCCGTGGACCTGAAACGAGCTACCCACGGGTCGTGTCGGTCTGACGAGCGCCTGGAACCGATCGCTGACCTTGCCCTCGACGACCCGGACCGCGCCCACGTCCACGATTTCGTCCTCGGTAGGCGAGAGCCCCGTGGACTCGACGTCCACCACGACGACGCTGGTTCGGGCAAGCCCTTCGAGCAGCGGAGCGAAAGGCTCTCCGTGCCAGTGCGTGTGGGGCCTGATCAGGTCGGTGATACGGAGTGCCACCTCTTCACCGCCCTGCCATAGGGTCTTGAGGGTGGCCGGTCCGATTCCCGACGCCGGCCTCCGCGTCACCCGCCCCAGCGCGCCTGCGTCATGAGGGTTGAGCAAGAGCCGGAGGCGGGCGACAACGTCCTTGATCTCCTGGCGCCGGAAGAACTCGTACTGCTCCACGGTCACGTGCGGGACCCCGGCCGCCTCCAGCCCGTCGGACACCACCTGAGACCGCCGGTGGGTACGGGTCAGCACACCGATTCGGAGGCCTTTCGCGGCAGCTGCAGCTGTCAGCTCCTGGGCTCGTTCCGCGATCCATCTCGCCTCATCGGAGGGCCGGGTTGCGCCCTGGAGCACCGGGGGGTCTCCCTCGACCACGCCGACGCCAGGCCGAATGCGTGTTCTCCGCTTCGCGAAGGTGGACGCAAAGCGATCCGCAACCCCGAGGAGCTGGCGGGTGGAACGATAGTTGTCGGCGAGGAGAAGCTCCGTGACCGGTGCAAAGTCGCGCTGGAACTCGGCCAGCACCGCATCGGGCTCCGATCCCCGCCACTCGTAGATGGTCTGGTCGATATCCCCGTAGAGCGCCAGGTTTCCGGTTCTGCCCGCCAGGGCCCGAATCACGTCGTACTCGGAGTGATGGGTGTCCTGCACCTCGTCGATCTGAAGCCAGTCGAACCGCCCGGCCCATCTGCTGCGCGCCTCCGGCATGAGGTGCAGCATCGCGCGCACGTGGTAGATCAGATCCGCGAAGTCGAGAGCATGACGCTCGGCGAGGAGTCCGTGGTACTCGGCAGCGGCGGCGACGAGCTGCGGCGGGAGGTCGCCGAAATCGAGCGCTGGTGCCGTCCCCAAGCGGAGGTTCCTGACAGGACAGCCCGACTTCAGCTTCGAGATCCTCCAGTAGGCATCGTCGGGTTTGAGGCCGGTGCTGCGCAGGCAGTAGGCGAGGACCTCCTTGCTGTCCTCCTCGTCGTAGATCACGTAGTCGCGCGCCAGCCCGAGGTCGGGCGCTTCCTGGCGAAGCATCCATGCGCAGAGACCGTGGAACGTGCGGATGTTCGTCTGCTTGGCGCCATCCCGGAGCCGTCGTTCAACCCTGGCTCGCATCTCGCTCGCAGCACGGTTGGTGAACGTCACGCCAAGGGCCCGATCCGGATCCATGCCGCCCTCGATCGCCAGCGCGAGACGCTCGGCCATCACCCGGGTCTTGCCCGTGCCTGCCGGGGCGAGGACGAGCAACGCTCCCGTACGCTGCTCCATGACTCTGCGTTGCTCGGCGTTCGGGAACCCCATGGCGCTACCCATCCTCTGCCTTCGTCCCAGGCGCGCGTGCCGTACCGAGGCTCATGTCAGCTCCGTTCCCTCATTGAGAACGGCCAGGTAGTCGCTGTAGCCGTAGAGCCGGTTCCTTCGCTTTCCCGTCAGCTCGCGCGCGACACCCAGCCGCTCCAGCACCTGCATGCCGGAGGAGGCGGCGGGGAAGGACAGGCTGGTGCGCCGGGCGGCGTTCTGCAGCGACGTGATCGGACGCTCCTGGAGCACTTCGTGCACGCGCAGCGCCGAAGCCGCAACCCGGCCTTCTTCCTGGATCCTGGCGCGGTCCCGCTGGAACAAGGAAACCAGTCGCTGCGCCGCCCCAACTGCCCCGTCCGCGGTCTGCGCCACCCCGTCCAGGAAGAACGTGATCCACGCTTCCCAGTCGCCCTTCCGCCGCACGACATCGAGAAGCTCGTAGTACTCCTCGCGATGCTGCTTGAAGTAGAGACTGACGTAGAGCAACGGTTCCCGGAGCAGGCCGTCGTGGTGGAGCAGGAAGGTGATGAGGAGCCGACCCGACGCGGCCGTTGCCGTCGAGGAAGGGGTGGATCGTCTCGAACTGGACATGGGCCAGCCCGGCGCGGACCAGGGCGGGCAGCTCGGGACGAGGCTCGTGCAGGAAGCGCTCCAGGTCCGACATGCAGTCCTGCACTGCGGGTGGCGGCGGCGGCACGAACCACGCGGCGCCCGGCCGCCGTGCCACCGACCCAGCTCTGCGAGCGGCGGAACTCGCCTGGGGTCTTGTCGCTGCCGCGGCCGCGGGACAGGAGCTGGGCGTGCATCTCCCGGATCAGGCGGTTGGAGAGTGGAAAGCCTTCGCGCAGGCGGCGCAGCCCATGGTCGAGGGCGGCCACATAGTTGGACACCTCGATGACGTCGTCGAGGGGCACGCCGGGCGCCTCCTCCAGCTCGAACAGCAGCAGGTCGGAAAGCGAGGACTGCGTCCCTTCGATCTGGGAGGAGAGGACGGCCTCCTTGCGGACATAGGCGTACAAGAAGGTCTGGGTGTCGGGGAGCAGTGTCGAAAGAGCGTCGAGCCGGCCGACCGCCAAGAGCGCCTTCTCCAGGTTGTGCTGCAGCGAGGCGAGGTCGAGGGCCGGTGACGGCGGAAGAGGCGTCGGCACGAACGCCTCCACCCGTTCCCCCCCAACCACAGTGATCTCGTAACGTCCGGTCGAACCGCGTTGCATGGGCACGCCTTCCTGTTCAGCTCAGCTTCACTGCCTGGAAGCTTATTCAAACATCTTGGCACAAATCTTAATAGACAGACGCTCTCGTGCGCAAGGAACCCTCGGGTCGGGCTGACCTGCAGGCTCCCCGTGTCGAAGCTCAGGCCATCCTCAGGGCATGGTACGGCGCACACGGAGGCGACCAGCTCGCGAACCGCGTGCTCATCGTTGGCCCCCGAAGTGAGAAAATCCAGGTCCCGAGTGCTCCGGTACGGGCTGGGGAGCCAGATGGTCAGCAGCGCGGCGCCCTTGAGCACGCAGCGGTCCCGATGAGATGACGCGCCGAGCCGATAGAGGAACCGTTCGCAGGCATAGCGCACCAGGTAGAGCTGGAACTCCTCCTGCGCCTCTCTTGCCTGGTTCAGAAGACGCGCCTTGATGGAGGCGGCGACGTCTGGGCTCCTGGCAGCGCCGCAAGGGTCGCGCGCAGCTTCGTCGACGGGAGGACGTCCAGTGCACGATAGAGGGCGTCCACGGTCACCTTCTTCTGTGCGAGGGCATCGTACAGGGCTTCCTTGCCGGCCTCCCGCCCGACCCGGCTCTCGTACCGGAAGCAGTCGACCACCGTCCGCGCCGGGTCGGTAATCCTGGTGGTGACACCCTCGAACTCGACCGGCACGACGCCATAGGTCCACGCCGCACCCGAGAAGCGGACCAGCCGGATCTTGATGCCCCGGGAGACTGGCGCTCGCGCCTTGTTCGCCACTGCGAGCCAGACCTGCGCGGGAACGCGGGTTCCGATGCCGTGCACCTGGAGTGCCGAGAGCAGGCACACGATGGCTTCCGGGAGGCGAGCGCAGGCCCTGGCGAGGCTGTGGTTCTCCGTCGGATCCATGTCAAGGCGCCGATACAGGCCCCAGCTCACCCGCTCCACGGCGCCATCGCGGACCAGGCCGCGGAGGGTGTCGTAGGTGAGGCCGACCTCTTCCGCGTCCTTGGGACGGAAGAAGGCACCCAGGCGGGCAATGGGCTTTCGGTTCTTCCTCATTGAGACATCCACGAAAACGTTGGTACGAGCATGATGTGTACCGACAATTTCGTGGTCAACCTACCTCGAGTTGCAAGAAAATGTCGGTACATAACGTAACGATACCGACATTTTCTGGGATCAGCAAGTCGGCGTGGCCCCTCCGGCTGTCTTTCCCAGCATCACCACGGCGCCGGCCGGAGGCGGTGCGGACCGCGATGGAGAATCGCGTGGATCAACCCCCACGGCCCCATTGAAGAGGGTCGGGAGCCGCCAGAATCGCACTGTGGAGGTCTGGAGGGCGCAAGGGTGGTGACAGGTGGACGCCCGGGGAGCTGACGCTGGTGCCCGTTCGCGGGAACGGCCGGTCATTCGCCACGGCCGGCCTTCATTCGCAGCAACGGCCGCTCAGGCCGACCCCCCGGCGGGCGGCTTGGTGGGGGACGGCTCGAGGCGAGCATCCGCGGTTGGGGGGCGGTCGTGGCCCTGCGATAATGGGCGGCCGAAGGGGGAGGGTCATGAGAGACGTGCGTGGGCTCGGTGCTCTGCTCGGTGCTCTGCTGCTGGTGGTCGGGATGGGGGAGGCGGCGCAGCCAGGTGCGGACAGCTCTGCCGCGGAGGCGGCGGCGGCGGAGGCAGGCGCGAGCTGGGTGCCCGACGTCTCCGAGCTGATGAGCACGGGGTCCAGCGGGCTGCGGGACGTGGTGGCGCGATTCACCAACGACCGCCAGCTCCTGCTGCGCCGCCATGACGTGACGCACTCCCGGGACCGGCGGGACGCGCTGCGCTCCTTCTACCTACAGTGGCAATCGGCCCTGGAGGGGGTCGACTTCTCCGAGCTCGGCATCGACGGACGGATCGACGACCTCCTGCTCGGGAACAAGATCGGCTACGAGCTGCGGGTGCTGGATCGGCAGGAGAAGCTGCTGGCCGAGACGTCGGCGCTGGTGCCGTTCCTGGACGACGTCACAGGGCTCGAGGTGGCGCGGCGGCGCTTCGAGCACCCCGACGCGCAGCAGACCGCGGCCCTGCTGGCGGAGATCCGCGAGGCGGTGCAGCAGACCCGGAAGGGGGTCGAGGTGGGTCTGGCGGCGAAGGATGCGGCTGACGGCGAGGGGAAGCCCGCCGGCGACGACGACGCGGTGACGCCCATCGTGGCCGGTCGCACCGTCGCCTACCGCGCCTCCAAGATCGTCGGCGACCTCCAGGACACCCTGAAGGGCTGGTACACGTTCTACGACGGCTACGACCCCCTCTTCACGTGGTGGGTGGCGAAGCCCTACGAGCGGCTCGCGAAGGAGCTGGCGGACTACCGGACGATGCTCCGGGAGAAGATCGTCGGCTTCAAGGAGGGCGAGGACGCCCCCATCGTGGGCGACCCCATTGGCCGCGACGCGCTGATGGCGGACCTGGCCTACGAGATGATCCCCTATACCCCGGAGCAGCTCATCGCCATCGCCGACCAGCAGTTCGCCTGGTGCGAGCGCGAGATGCTGAAGGCGTCCCGAGAGCTGGGCTACGGCGACGACTGGAAGCAGGCCCTGGAGCACGTCAAGCAGCAGCACGTTCAGCCCGGCGAGCAGCCCGACCTGGTCCGGGACCTCGAGCGGGAGGCGGTCGCCTTCCTGAAGGCAAACCACCTGATCACGGTGCCCGAGCTGGCCGACGACACCTGGCGCATGGAGATGCTGTCCCCCGAGCGCCAGAAGGAGAGCCCGTTCTTTCTCGGCGGCGAGGTCATGATGGTCTCCTACCCCACGGACGCCATGACCGAGGCCGACAAGCTCATGAGCATGCGCGGCAACAACCGGCACTTCGCCCGCGCCACGGTGTTCCACGAGATGATCCCCGGCCATCGGCTGCAGATGTTCATGCTCCCCCGCTACGCGAGCTACCGCATGGAGTTCGACACGCCCTTCTGGATCGAGGGATGGGCCCTCTACTGGGAGATGCGGATGTGGGACCTGGGCTTCGCGAAGAGCCCCGAGGACCGCATCGGCATGCTCTTCTGGCGCATGCACCGCTGCGCGCGGATCATCTTCTCTCTGCGCTTCCACCTCGGAGAGATGACGCCCGAGCAGTGCATCGACTTCCTGGTGGACCGGGTGGGCCACGAGCGCGCCAACGCCACCGCCGAGGTCCGGCGCTCCTTCGAGGGCAGCTACCCGCCGCTCTACCAGCTCGCCTACATGATCGGCGGGTTGCAGTTTCGGGCGCTGCACGACGAGGTGGTGGGCTCCGGCCGCATGACCGAGCGCCAGTTCCACGACACCATCCTGAAGATGGGCACCATGCCGGTGGAGATGGTGCGCGCGCGCCTGACCAACCAGGACCTGACGGCGGACTTCCAGACCCACTGGAAGTCCGCGGGCGACGTCGCCGCGGGCGCTCACTGACCGAGGGGGGGAGCCAGGCATGCTTTGGATGGCGACGAACTGCGTGCTGTGGAGGCAAGACCGCGTGCCCGGCACCCCGGTCTGGTCCTCCCGGGGCGAGTGGTCGCCGCAGCGCGGTATCTCGTGCTATGACCTGGAGCCACGAGGAGACAGCCGTTCGCTCCTACCCCTTGTCATCCTGAGCGAGCGACGGTCTGCCGGCGCGAGTCGAAGGATCCCCCGAGAGCACCAGACCCGCCCCTGTTGAGTCGCCACCCGGGCCTTGAGGAGACCCTTCGACTCGGCCGCCGGGCGGCCTCGCTCAGCATGACAGAAGAGGGTGTGTGAGAAGGAGCCGCTACCGGCCTCAGCTCTACCCCAGCTCCTGGTGGAAGCGGAGGCGGGCGAGGGTGAGGATGAGGACGCCCAGGGCCAGCAGGGCGACGGTCTGGGGCCACAGCACCTCGAAGCCGACCCCCTTGAGGAAGACTCCGCGCAGGATGGTGACGAAGTAGCGCAGGGGCACGACGTAGGTCAGGATCTGGAAGAAGCGGGGCATGTTCTGGATCGGGAACACGAAACCGGACAGGTAGATCTGGGGGAGCATGAAGACGAATGCGGACAGCATCATGGCCTGCTGCTGGGTCTGGGACAGGGTGGACACCAGCAGGCCGATGCCCAGGGTGCAGAGCATGAACGGCAGGGTGAGGGCGAACAGGACGATGCAGCGAGCCATGGAGCGGCACCTTGAACCAGAGCAGGGCCAGGGTCAGGGCGGTGGACATCTCCACCAGGCCCACCAGGGCGTAGGGGATGAGCTTGCCGAGGATGAGGTGGCCCGGCCTCAGGGGCGTCACCAGGAGCTGCTCCATGGTCCCCACCTCGCGCTCCCGCACCAGGGCCATGGAGGTGAGCATCATGGTCATGACCATGATGATCATCGCCAGCACCCCGGGCACCATGAAGTCCCGGCTCACCAGGTCCGGGTTGTAGAGCACCTCGGGCCGCAGCTCGATGACCGGTTCCAGCCCTCCGGAGAGGGTGGCGTTCTGCAGGATGGCCAGGGCGTATCCGAGCCCGATGGTCCCGGACATGGCGTCGGAGCCGTCGGCCAGCATCTGCACCGGGCCGCGGCCGCCCCGCAGGCGCGCCGGCTGTAGCCCGCGGGGATGGTGAGGGCGATGCGGACCACTCCCGCACTCCAGGAGCGGGTCGAGCCCGTCCGGAGGACGGCACCTCGGCCACCAGCCGGAAGTAGGTGGAGCTGGTGAAGGCGTCCACCAGGTCCCGGCTCGCCCGGGAGTGGTCGAGGTCGCACACCGCCAGCTCCACGTGCCGGATGTCGGTGGTGGCGGCGTAGCCGAGGATGAAGAGCTGGAGGATGGGCGCGATGAAGAGGATCGGGAGGATCTTGGGGTCCCGCTTGAGCTGCAGCAGCTCCTTGACGAGCAGGTTCCGGTACAGGAGCAGGCGGGTCCCCAGGGTGCGGGCGCCGGTGGAGTTGGACGAAGCGGTCATTCAGAGGCTCCGGACCATGCGGACGGTGGCCAGGCCGAGCACGACCGCGCCGAACGCGCAAGCCCGACGCGCCTGGTCCCACCACACCGCCGGCCCCGCCCCCTTGAGGACGATGTCCCGCAGGGCCACCAGGTAGTAGCGGGCGGGGACGATGTAGGTGACGATCTGCACCGGCCTTGGGCATGGACGAGATGGGGAAGATGAAACCGGACAGGATCAGGGTCGGCAGCATGGAGGACAGCAGCCCGAGCTGGAAGGCCACCTGCTGGGTGTCGGCGAGGGTGGAGATCAGCACCCCCCAGCCCAGGCCGCCCGCGAGGAAGAGGAGGTCACCAGCGCAGCCAGAACAGGGAGCCGTGGATGGGCACGTCGAACAGGAGCCCAGGCGAGGAACAGCGAGCCGGCCGCCGAGACGCTGCGCCAGCAGCAGGTAGGGGAGGGTCTTGCCCAGCAGCAGCTCCAGCGGCCACCAGCGGCGTGGCGCGCAGCGACTCCATGGTGCCGCGCTCCTTCTCCCGCACCACCGCCAGGGCGGTGGCGATGACCGCGGTGATCATGAGGATGAAGGCCACCAGGCCCGGCACCAGGAAGACCGAGGACGCGCAGGTCGGGGTTGTACCAGACCAGGGGCCGCGGCTCGACGGGCCCCGGCGCCGCGGGAGGTCGGATCACCGGGGTGATGGAGGCGACGATCTGGCGGGCGTAGGAGAGGACGGTGGTGGCGGTCTGGGAGTCGGAGCCGTCGAGCACGAACTGCACCGGTACCCGCCGGCCGGCCGCGAGGCTGCGCGGGAGTAGTCGTGGGGGATCACCAGCGCCGCCTGGGCGCGGCCGCTGTCGAAGGCCGGGGCGAGCCGCGACGGATGTCGTGCTCCAGGGCCTGCAGCTCGAAGTAGCCGCTCTCGACGAACGCTCTCGCAGCTCCCGCGCGGCGCGGCCGCCGTCGCGGTCGATCACCACCAGGCGCACGTCCTTGACGTCGAAGGAGAGGGCGTAGCCGTAGAGCAGGAGCAGGACCAGGGGCATGGCCAGCAGGGCCCCGGTGGTGCGCCAGTCACGGCGGAGCTGCAGGAGCTCCTTCACGGCCACGGCCAGGGTGCGGCGGAGCATCAGGCGGCTCCCTCGGCGCGGGCGATGAAGCGGATGAAGACGTCCTCCAGGGAGGGGGCGATGCCCCGGATCTCCGTGGGCTCGAAGCCGGCCGAGCGCAGGCTCGCCTCCAGGCCCGACGGGTCCTCCCCCTCCTTCATCACCACGTGCAGCTTGTCCCCGAAGAGGGCCGCCTCGCTGACGCCGGGCATCGTCTCGAGCGCCTGCAGTGCCGGCGCACACCGGGGGCAGCTCACCTCCACCACGCTGCCGGCGGGGAAGGTCGCCTTGAGGGCGGGGACGGTGTCCAGCCCGATCATGCGGCCGGCGTGCATGAGGGCCACGCGGTGGCAACGCTCGGCCTCGTCCATGTAGTGGGTGGTCACGAACACGGTCTTCCCGTCGGCGGCCAGCTCGTCGATGAGGTCCCAGAAGTGGCGCCGGGCCGCCGGGTCGACGCCCCCGGTGGGCTCGTCCAGGAAGACCACGGGCGGCTCGTGGAGGAGGGCGGCCGCCAGGGCCAGGCGTTGGCGGTAGCCCCCGGAGAGGTCGCGGACCAGGATGCGGCGCTGCTCGGTCAGCTCGGCGGTGGCGATGGCCCAGTCGAAGCGCCTCTGCATGGCGGCGCCGAAGAGGCCGTAGGCGCCGCCCCAGAAGCGCAGGTTCTCGCCCACGGTGAGGTCGCCGTACAGGGAGAAGCGCTGGGACATGTAGCCCACCCGCCGTTTGATCTCCTGCGCCTGGGTGGCCACGTCCAGGCCGTCCACCGTCGCGCTCCCCGAGGTGGGGGCGAGGAGGCCGCAGAGCATCCTGATGGTGGTGGTCTTGCCGGCGCCGTTGGAGCCGAGGAAGCCGAAGATCTCCCCTCGACTCACCTCGAAGGACACGTGGTCCACGGCCACGAAGTCGCCGAAGGTGCGGGTGAGCTCCTGGGCGGTGACGAGGGGTGCGCTCATCGGCCCACCGCGTGGGCCAGGTCGGCGGCGGCGACCCAGGCCGAGGTCCGTGCCCTCACCCGTTGGGTCTCGGCGGCGGCGAGGGCCGCCTGCGCCTGGAGCACGTCCGCCATGGTGTCCAGACCGGCCTGGTAGCGCTCCCGCACCGCATCCTCCCGGGCGCGGGCGGCCTCCCAGGAGGCGTCCGCCGCCCGGACCGCGGCCAGGGAGCTCTCCAGGTTGCGCCGCGCCGTGTCCACCTCCAGGTCGATGGTGCGCTCCCGCTCCGCCAGGTCCTCGGCCAGGGCCCGGTGCTGCCAGCGGACCTCGGCCACGCCTGCGCGAGTGCGGCCGGCGTCCCACAACCGCCAGCTCCCGCTCAGGGCCACGCTCCAGGAGTCGTGCCAGGTGTCGGTGAGGGGGAAGTAGCGCTGGTTGGGCCGGGCCATCAGCCACTGGGCGACCGCCGCCACCGACGGCCTGGCCGGGGCCCGGGCCGCCTCCTCGCGGGCCGCCAGGGCATCGAGGCTGGAGCGCATGGAGACCAGCTCGGAGCGCGTGGTGCGGGCCTCGTCCCGGAGCTCGGCCAGGGGCGCCGGCTGTGGCGGCAGGCGCGCCGGGACGCGGTCCGCGAGCTCGATGGTGGTGGGGAGGGGCACCTGGACCAGGGAGCGCAGGGTCGCCATGGCGTCCGCCGCATCGGTCTCGGTCCGGACCACCCGCAGCTCGGAGGCGGCGAGCTGGGCCTGGGCCGAGAGCACGTCCGCACGCACAGCCATGCCCGCCTCGCGGAGGGAGCGGGCGTCGGTGAGCAGGCGTTGGGCCCGTTCGCGCTCGGCGTGGGCGTTGTCCACCTCGGCCTGGGTGGCGGCCGCAGTCCAGTAGGCTCGGCGGCTCTCCAGCACCACCCGGGAGCGCGTGCTGTCCTCCTCGGCGCGGCTGGCCTCGGCGGTGCTCCGTGCCGCCATCCGGTTGGAGGTGATGGCACCTCCGGCGTACACGACCTGCTCCAGGTTCAGGTTGGCGGCGAAGGTGTTGCGAATGTCGGGGTAGAGGCCGATGGGCGGCATCCCCGGCGTCAGGGCCACGTCGAACTGCGGCACCGAGCTCTGCCGCGTTGCCGAGGCGGATGCGGTGAGCCGCGGCCAGGCAGCGGCGTCTGCCGCCTCCACGGCGGCCTCGCTGCCGGACACGCGGGCGCCGGCGGCGGCCACCCGGTGGGACGCCGCGAGGGCCAGGCGGACCGTCTCCTCGGGATCGAGGCGGACGGTGTCTGCGGCGCCGGCGCCGGTGGCAGCCAGCGTCGCCGCGAGAAGGGCGATGGCCAGGACCGGCATCGGTGGTTTCCTCGTGAGGAGGGCTCCGCCCCGTCGCGGCGGTGCCGCATGGCATGACACGGGACCACGCGGAGACAGTGGGACGTCCAAGTCGCCTGTCATTCTGAGCGAGGGTCGGTCCGCCGGAGCGAGTCGAAGAATCCCCTGAGAGAACCAGGGTCGTGCTTGGGAGGCGTCCCACGGGCCTTCGGGGGATGGTTCGACTCGTCGCTCGCCGCGGACGGCGAGCGCCTCGCTCACCATGACAGAACAAGGGGGTGTCATTAGGAGCGAGCTGCCACCACGTGCCATCATGCGGCCTCCCCGGCGGTCTCGTTCGATCCGCCGCTGGTGAGGTAGAGGAAGGTGTCCTCGAGCTCGGCCTGGACCTCGCGCAGGCTCGAGGGGGCGATGTCGGCCCGCGACAGGGCCTGAGCGACCACGGCGGTGGGGTTGTCCGTGCCCTCCAGGCGGACGTGGAAGGAGGCGCCGAAGACGCTCACGTCGACCACCTGGGGCACGGATGCGAGCGCCCGGCGCACGGCGTCTCGGGGGCCGGCCGCGAGCTCCACCAGCCGTCCGGGGAGACGGCCGCGGATCTCGGCGGGCGGCGCGTCGGCGAGCACCCGGCCGTGGTGCATCAGGATCACCCTGGTGCAGCGCTCCGCCTCGTCCAGATAGGGAGTGGCGACCACCAGGGTGAGACCCTCGGCGACGAGCGCACCGAGGAGGCGCCACAGCTCCCTCCGGGTGACCGGGTCGACGCCGGTGGTGGGCTCGTCCAGGAGGAGCATGACCGGGCGAGTGGATCAGGGTGCAGGCCAGGGCCAGCTTCTGCTTCATGCCGCCGGACAGGCGCTCGGCCAGGCGGGAGCGGAAGCGCCCAGGCTCGACCCGGCGCAGGAGCTCGTCGCGCCGCCGGTCGCCAGTCCTCGCACGCCGTACAGGAGGGCGAAGAACTGGATGTTCTCGTCCACCGTGAGGTCGCCGTAGAGGGCGAAGCGCTGGGCCAGGTACCCGACGCGGCTGGTGGAGCCGGCGCGCGGTGTGCCCAGACGGGTCAGCCCGAAGGCGTGGTCTCGCCCGCCGCTCGGCCGCAGCAGCCCGGCCAGCACCCGCAGGGTCGAGGTCTTGC
Source organism: uncultured Holophagae bacterium (assembly GCA_963844865.1). Taxonomy (GTDB): domain Bacteria; phylum Acidobacteriota; class Thermoanaerobaculia; order Thermoanaerobaculales; family Sulfomarinibacteraceae; genus CAWJPY01. Next base: position 3,295 of record CAWJPY010000029.1, on the reverse strand, counting down.
CGGCGCCGTCGGGTCCGATGAGGCCGACCACCTCCCCCGCGCGCACCTCGACGTCGACGCCCTTGACCGCCTCGCACGTCGCCGTAGCGGACCTCCAGGCCCCGGCTTCGGATCACCGTCTCGTCAGCCATCGCTGGACCCGGATCCCGGTCGGGAGGGGGAAGTAGGCGTCGGCGGGCATGCCCGGCTTGAACACGCCGTCCGAGTTGTCCAGCGCCACCTTGATCTTGAACACCAGCTTGGCGCGCTCCTCGGGGGTCTGGACGTTCTTGGGCGTGAACTCGGCCACCGAGGAGATGTAGCTGACGTGCCCTCGAAGGGGTGGGGCTGGCCGTCGACCCGCACCTGACCTTCTCCCAGGTGGATGCGGGCGAGGTTCGGCTCGTCCACGTAGATCGTCGAGCCAGGGGTTGTCGATGTCGGTCAGCACCGCGAACGTGGCGCCCGGGGGCAGCACGTCGCCGGGCTCGGACACCCGCACCGTGATCACGCCAGCGGTGGGGACCGACCACGGTGGCGTCGCGTGATGCGCTGTTGGGCGGCGGCCACCTGGCGCCTCGGCGGCGCTCCTCTCGGCCCGGGCGCGCTCGATCTCCTGGCGGCGGGGCCCGGCCACCAGCTTGGCCAGCTCGGCCTTGGCGGCGGCGACCTTCTTGGCGGCCACGGTATGGCGGGTGCTCGGCGTCGTCCCGGGCCTTCTCGGTGGCCGTGCCGCGCTCGGCCAGCCCCTCCAGCCGTTTCAGGTCGCGCTCCGCGTTCTCCATCTCGGCGCGGGCCTGGGCGAGCTGCATCCTCGGCCCGCTGCAGGTCCTCGGCCCGGGTCCCCGACAGCAGCAGCCGGAGCTGGGCGTCGGCGGCGTCGACCTGGGCCTGGGCCCGGGCCAGCTCGTGCTCCGCATTGCTGGAGTCGAGCCGCGCGGCGAGCTGTCCCACCGCGGCCCGATCGCCCTCCTGGAACGGCGCGTCGAGGAGCCGGCCGCCGACCTGGGCGGCCAGGTAGACCTGGGTCGCCTCGATGTGTCCGGAGGCGTGGATGGCGCTCTCCTCGTTGCCGCCGCAGCCGGCGGCGAGCACCAGCCCCAGGGCGGGGACCAGGGTGGCGAGTCGTTTCATGGAGTCGCTCCTTCCTTCGGGAGAGCGGTGATTCCGCCCAGCACGAGGTCGCTCAGGAAAGCGGCCAGATCACCGGCGGCCGAGGGCGCCGCGGTGTCGACGCCCAGCTCCGCCATGCGCTCGCGCAGCGGCCGGGTGGCCGTCATGAAGGCGATCCCACCCAGGAGGGTGAGGTGCGTGAGCACCGGTTGCACGGGGCGGAAGACGCCGGCATCGACGCCCTCCGCGAGGACCGAGCGCACCAGGTTCAGGAGCGCGCCCATCTCGGCCATGGAGTCGGGGGGCATGCTGTCGCCGCCGGCCGCAATTTCGCGCAGCATGATGCGGGGCATCTCGGGCATTTCGACGATGGTGTTGACCATGGCGGAGACGAGGGCCGACATGCGCTCGACCGGGCTTGTGGCGCCCACCAAACCGGCCTGGACGGCTGCCTGGGCCCGCCGGAAGCTGCGCGAGAGGACGCCGGCGTACAGCGCGGCCTTGTCGCCGACCCGGTAGTAGAGCATGGCCTTGTTGACCCCGGCACGGCGCGCGATCTCGTCCACCCGGGCGCCGTGGAAGCCGAGCTCGGCGAAGACCTCTGCCGCCGCGTCCAGGATGTGGTCCCGGGGGGTCTCGTCAGGCCGCGGTTCGGAACCGTTCGGTTTAACCATTGAGTTAAACTATATAGTCAACTCGGTGGGGATTGTCAACGGGGGATGCCCCGAGCGGGGGGCCGGCCAACGCCCGGCGCGGGAAGGCGCTCCCCGCGCCCGGGGGGCTGTGTCAGGACGGCGACGAGATGGGGATGGGGGCGGCGTCCCCGAAGGTGCGGTCGCACCACAGGTCGAGGGCGAGGAGGGCGAACAGCGGCTTGCGGTGGTCGGCCAGCGCGCGCCATGTGCTCGTCGATCAGGCGGTTCACGCCGCCTCGGGCGAGAGCAGCCCGCGGGCCTCGACCCGCTCGCGGAGCGAAGCGCGCCCGCAGGCTCGTCGCCCAGACCGTGCAGGAGCCAGCGCGAGAACGGGATGTTGAACCCGCGCTTGCGCCGCTTCAGCACGTCCGGGCGGCAGCCGCCGCCGGACGGCGCGGCGCAGGATGGCCTTGGTGGTCATGCCCTTGAGCTTGAGCGTGACGGCATGCCGGCGACGAACTCGGCCAGCTCGTGGTCGAGGAACGGCGCCCGCGCCTCGAGAGAGGCGAGCATGGTGGCGCGGTCGACCTTGGTCAGGAGGTCGTCCTGGAGGTACATGGTGAAGTCCGTGTAGAGGAGCTCGGCCAGGGGATCGGCGAACTCCCGGGGCGCCCCGCCGACCTCGAACGGAGCGCCAGCGTCGGCCTCCCCCACGGCCTCCACCACTCCGCGGGGCAGCAGGACCTGCGCAGGCGATCCGGGTGGACGCTGCCGAACCAGGCGTGGTGGCGCTCGACGAGGTCCCGCTCGGCGGCCGCCGGGAAGCGCTGAGCAGGTAGTCCAGGCCACGTTGCCCATGGACACCGGCGTCGCCTTCCGCAGGCCCGCCACCACCGCTCCGGCGGAGGCCGGCCGGGGACCTTCGGTACCAGCCGTCGGCGATGCGATTGCCGATGTAGGTCGGGTAGCCGGCGAAGAGCTCGTCGGCGCCTTCGCCCGAGAGCACCACCTTGACCCTCTCGCGGGCGAAGCGCGACAGCAGGTGGGTGGGAATCGTCGAGGCGTCGCCCAGGGGCTCGTCGATCTCGCGCCGATGTGGCGCAGGCCCTCGGCGAGGTCGACTCCTCGGTCAGCACCAGCTCGTGGAACTCGGCCCCGAAGAGCGCGGCGGTCTCCCGGGCGAAGCGGGACTCGTCGAAGGCTGGCGTCGGCGTGGCCGATGGAGAACGCCGGCACCCCCGGGCCGTGCTGCTCGGCGAGGTAGGCGAGCACCGTCGAGGAGTCGATCCCGCCGGACAGGAACACGCCGAAGGGCACGTCGGAGCGGCGCCGCCGCTCGACGGCGCTCGCGATCCGGCGGTCCAGCTCGTCGGCGATCGCCGCCGGGCGCTGGAGGCGGCCGCGGGCTCGACCAAGTATCGGCCAGATCCCAGTAGGACCGCATCTCCACGCGTCCGTCGCGGCCAGGAGCAGGTGGCCGGCGGGGAGCTTGCGGATCGCCGGCGATGGGGCTCATCGGCGCCGGAAAGTACTCGTGCTGCAGGTAGCGTCGCAGAGCCACGGGGTCG
>CAWJPY010000028.1:0-27198 GCA_963844865.1 uncultured Holophagae bacterium | reverse complement strand
CCGGGAGGAAATCTATCGCCGGCTCGTCACCATCCTCTGGGAACATCTGCGGGCGAAGGACAGGCCGCCTGGGGAGCGCCCCCATTTCTCCGACGGAGTCCCACTCCCGATGCGGATAGCCCACGATACGCTGGGCCGGCCCCATCTCCTGCTGGGAGAACAGCCGGGTCCGGCCGTCTCCTTCAGCACAGCGGGCGACGAAGTCTGGGCCGCCCTTTGTGGCGACGAATCAGACATCGGCATCGATGTGGCCGGAAGCGCCGAGTTCCCGGAAGACTACCCGATGCACCGAGTCTTCCACGAATCAGAGCTTCACCAGGCATCGGTGTTGGCGGGTGGAGATGTGGCAAAGGCATCCGCCCTCCTGTGGTCCATCAAGGAAGCCGTCGCCAAGGCGCTGGGCTGCGCCTTTCACCTGGTGGACCCGCGGGACATCCATGTCCATCCGACGGAAGTAGATGATTGTGGGCCCGCTTCTTTGGTGCGCTTATCAGGGAAAGCTCTGGCGCGCTTCCCGATGGCCCGCCGCGGATCCATCAAGGTGCGCTCGCTGCTCCAAGCCCAGACGTGGCTTTCCATCGCCGCCTTGAACTGCCCGGCGACAGCTCGACTTTGAAAAGGCGGTTAAACCAGAGGCGATTCATGACAGACTCCCAGCGCAGACTGTTGAGCGGCAACAAGAGTGTCCACCCGGCGGTGCCGGGCCGCGAAGAGAATCTTCCCGTTACGGCCATGAGCGGGCGTTAGGAAAGTCTTCGAAAATGAACTCGTCTGCAGTCGAACAACAAGTAGAGGTCTCACTCGGTCGCGGGTCTGCTCCATGATGGATCCGACTGAAGACCTCGTGCCCGTGGAGGCGTTCAAAGAACACCGTGGAACTCTCACTTGTAGTTGCGTTTCCCGCTTAGACGGTGTAAACGCCGCGGAGTTGGGACGGCTGTTCCCGCAGCATTCCAGCACAGCGCCTCTTCTCTCTCTGTTGCAGGAATCGGGTCTCGAGGGTTTTAACCTGCGGAGTATCGTGGTGTTAAGAGATGGTGTTCCGATTCTCCTGTTGCCATTGTTCGAGACCCGGTTTGACCTGTCCGCTTTCGTGGATGGATTGCTCAAGAAATCGCTCAGAGTGGCCGGCCGTCTCCTCCCGTCGGTATTCCATCCCCGTATGTTGGTGGTGGGGATGCCGGTAGGCGAATCGAGCGAGATCGGGATGGATTCTCGAGTCGATGCGGGCACCCTCGAGGCGGCATTCAACATGGCCTTTGACGCCTTGCAGGCGCTCGCAGCTGAACTCAAGAGCGACATTGTAGGGCTTTACAACTTTAGCGACTATGGGAGGTTTCCCGAGAAGAGGCTCAGTGGATTCAACTGGGTGGAATGTCAGTCTTGCGCTCGAATGCGGATCAGCTTTGACAGCCTGGATCAGTTCCTGGCAGGGCTTTCAAGAGCGGCGAGAAAGGACCTGCGCCGCAAGATGCGGGTTGCGCCAGAGGTCCGGGTGGTGCGAAGCCGGGACATTTCCCCTTTTCTGGACAGGATCTACCACCTCTATCTGGAAACGGTCGAGCGCAGCCCCATGGCATTCGGCTCGCACAACCGCCTGTTCTTTGAAAAGATCTGTGAGCGAGTTCCTGGCGCTTCGTTTACGCTCTATTTTGTGGAAGAGGAACTGGCAGCCTTCAACCTTCTCGTCGTAGAACCAGATGCGATGCTGGATAAGAACTTCTGCATGGACTACGAGGTCGGCCGCAAGTACAGTCTGTATGTTCTGTCCTGGCTTGAAAATGTCCGCTGGTGCGCGGAGCAGAACATCCCTTTCTATTACACGGGTCCGGGCACGGAGAACAGCAAAGCGCACCTGGGGGCGACGTTAATCCCCACGTATCTTCTATTCAAACACCGCCGACCCTTGATAAACCGCGTTTTGGTCGCGTCACCGGCAGTGAGCGAGAAGGTCCTGAGCCATCTCGGCTTCTGGCCCGCCAACTCGCCCCACCCGGCGAATGCCAGCGGTCCGAGGGAGGCAGGAGGATATCCTTCTCCGCCACCTGGCTCCCATCGCCCGGGTGAATGAGGTCCGGGGGCGACCCTGTTGCGGGCGCGAAGGAGGTCTGACATAGGCAGAGCCTCTGGCCCGTTGCCTCGTAGAAAGCTAATCTAGCAAAGATGAAAGAGACTGAACCGGTAATCGAAGTCCAGGGCCTGACGAAGCGCTATGGCGCGTTGCTGGCGGTCAACGCCATATCGTTCAAGGTCAGGAAGGGAGAGGTATTTGCATTCCTGGGCCCCAATGGCGCCGGCAAGACTACGACGGTGGAGATCATCGAGACGATCCGCGCCCCCACGGCGGGAAGCGTGCGCCTCTTCGGGATGGACGTCACGAAGAAGAAGCGCGAGATAGTCCCCCGCATCGGCGTTCTACCGCAGGGATTCAGCTCGTTCGACCGGATAACCGTCCGGGAGACGCTCCAGTACTACGCGCGGCTCTACCGCGGCAGGTGCGCCGACGTCGACGGGCTGCTCGAGCTCGTGAACCTCACCGACAAGGCCAAAGAGCAGTACCGGAACCTCTCCGGGGGGTTGAGGCAGCGCCTTGGAATCGCGATTGCGCTCGTGAACGACCCCGAAGTGGTGTTCCTTGACGAGCCGACGACAGGGCTTGACCCTCGCGCACGGCACGAGGTGTGGAAGGTCCTGCAGGGCCTCAGGCACGAGGGGAAGACGGTGTTTCTGACCACGCACTACATGGAGGAGGCGGAGGTTCTTGCAGACACCGTCGCAATCATCTCGAGGGGGAGGCTCATCGCGATGGGCACTCCAGGGGAGCTCATCAGAAACAACGCGAATCGCCAGATCCTCACTCTCGAGCCGGTCGACGAAACAGTCTTTGAAACCCTTCGGGAGATGGGATTCGAGCCGGCCCATGACAACCACAGGAGCATCACGGTGCGGCTGGCGCAGCCGGACGACGTACGAAAGATACTCAACGCCATCAAGGAGGCCGGAGCTTCGTTCCTCAGTTTGGACATTCGGAAACCCAATCTTGAAGAGGTCTTCTTGAAGCTTACCGGAGAGGCGCTCGACCCCAGTCACGGCGGGGAAAGGGAGTCGAGATGAATCAGCGCGTTGTCGGCGCGAATCTTTTCGTCAAACTCATGAGCGTTTACCGCGAGAAGACCACCATGTTCTTCACGCTTGCGTTCCCGATACTTTTGATACTTGTTTTCGGCACGATCTTCATGAGCCAGGACAACATCAACTTCCACCTGTGTGTGCAGGACCTCGACCAGTCGAGTTCGTCCAAAGAGTCAATCAAGGCGCTCGCACTCAACGGAAAGTTCAAGATAACCAACGTCGACCCTGCCGACGACCCCATACAATACGTCAGAGATAAGAGAGTGGATCTTGTCCTCGTTATTCCCAGAGGCTTTGAAGAGTCCCTCATGCGGAGGACGATGCTCAACGATTCCACCGCATCCGCCACCATTACGTATGTCTACGACCCCAGCTCGTCTTCGGTGTCCACCAAGATTGACATCCTGAACGGAGCACTCGCCGAGGTAAACCAGGAAATGTCCGGTATTCTGCCGTTCCTCAAATCGGCTAAAGAGTCGATACTCACAACGAAGTACCGGTTCATCGAGTTCTTCATTCCCGGTATCATCGCGATGGCGGTCATGACCCTCAGCCTGTTCGGCTCGGTGAACACCAACACGGAGCTGCGCCAGAAGGGGATCATCAGGAAACTCTCCACGACGCCCATCACCCGCGTTGATTGGATCCTGTCGGATATCCTGTACCAATTCATCATCGCGGTTGTATCCACGACGGTGATGCTCCTGGTGGGCTACGCTGTGTTTCGTGCCAACCTGCATATCAATGCCTGGCTGCCTACGTTCATCCTGCTTGATGTCTTCGCGTTCGTCGGAATCGGCATGATACTCACCCGCTTCGTGAAGGAGGCGCAGAGCGCCGCGGTTGCGGCAAACGCCATCAGCTTTCCCATGATGTTCCTCTCGGGGAGCTTCTTCCCCATCGAGCTGATGCCGGGTTTCCTGCAGACGTTTGCCAAGACGCTCCCGCTCTACTACGTGAACGAGGGGCTTCGGGCAGCGATGATATTTCAAGACAACGTCGTCGCCCTGCGTGCTTCGGCGGTCATCGGGATTTTCGCCGCCGTGGTCTTCGGCCTGGGCATCTTCGCCACCAAGTGGGAGGAGAGTGCGTAATGGCACATCGCCCGGAGATCCCGGCAGCCACAACGGCTATCGAATCCATACCCAGGAACTGCGTCATGGAAATTACCCGGACCAGAAGACCTGCGGCCAGAGCATACGCCTGGCTCTGGAAGCTTGTTCTGGCGGCGGGAACAGTTGCGCTCGGCGCGTGCAGCCTGCCGCGCGTTGACAGCGGTCTTCCGTCGGGCCCCACAGCTCCTGTGGCGCGTCCGGCGTCAGCGAAACTTCCGCCTTCGCAGGCGGAGGTTGAAACCATCCTAAACCAAATGGAAACCGCCTACGATGAGGTCACAAATTATCAAGTTGCAGTGGAAGTAATATTTTTTTCGAAGCGCGGTGCCACCAAATCGCAAACGTGCTTGTACAGTTTTATGAAGCCAAACCGCATCCGACTCGATTTCTTATCGCCCAATCCGGGCATGATCATGGTATATCCTGACGCTGATGGGAAAGTTATCCTGAAACCGGTCGGTTTGTTGTCACCGTTCACGTTTCATCTCGCGTTGGATGACCCTCTCCTGCAGACGCCCTCAGGGCAGCAACTCAACCAGACAGATCTGGGAACCCTCATCAGGAACATACGACATAGCGTGACCGATCAGCGGCGCGGACCGATATCGATTTCAACAGATAAGGACTCTGTTCGGATTGAGGTCCTCGCCGATGACCATTTTCGGAAAGGGGTGGCAACCAAATATCAGTTCGTGATCGGCAAGGCACGATGGCTTCCCCTAGAAGTGGACGCGGCCACGACGAAGGGAGTGCCGGTGGAGAAAATAGTTTTCCGCAATTTTCGGGAGAACATCGATGTTCCGGATGGCTTTTTTCAGTAGCGCAGGTGAACTGTAGTGAAGAGCCGTATTGGAAGAGGGAGAATGTGAGAAGTCGACGGATCGCTTTCCATGACTGGGAACTTGAGGAATTCACAAGCATTGGCAGGCGCTGCCAAGAGAACAGGAACACATGAGTATATTCGATACGGGGATGCTAGAGAATTGTGAAGACTCCTGACTTCATTCGCAGCTTTCGGCTATCAAGGCACCCCTTTCGTGAGCGGTCGCTGTCGGATTCCCTCCGTCTCGCTCCCGCAATGCAAAGGCGCGACAAAGTAATTAAAGCCCTTAGCAAGCTTTTCATACTGAGACCAGCCATCTTTATCGCCGGCTATGCCCGTAAGCGTGTCGCTATCTACGCTCCAACTCAACCGGATGGTTGGCGCGCCGAGCCAATCTCTATCGCGCGCCGTTTTGCCCCTGATGCTGATCTTGATCCGGCCACCGGAACACCCGTGGGGGACGAGGGATATTATCTCTATATCCTGAACGAGGCCGCCAATTGGGACTACAGCACTACGAAATCGCTTCTCCTCTCGATTTGGAAGCGCCCGTGGGGACATAGTTGGCTCATCCTGGAAAGTCCGCAGGATCGTTTGGAGTGCGGCCACACTGGCGACCTCGGGGTGGCGAAGCCGCGTTACCATGAGGGCGTGTTTCAGAGGATTCGGGATGGGCATCCCGATCCGATTGCTTACTTGTGGCAGACGATGTCCGATGGCCAACTCGAGATCGGCAAGCCCAATCGCCCGCCCTCGTTCGTCTGGCGAATGCCGATCACGCGGCGACGCTATCAATTGATTTACGAATACGTGATGCAGCGGAAGTATGACCAGTTCGGCATCAGGTCTCACAACTGCACCGATATGGTGATAGAAATAGCGGCGCTGGCGGGCATCAACCTGATCAACCGTATTCGCCTCACCTTGCCGCAGGAGAAGAAGTTTTGGGGTCGGACGGTGCGTGCCTGGACGGATCCCCAATACCGCATGCTGGAGTACAGCACGTCCGACGTGCTGGAGGTGGATCTGCGCCAGCTTGTCCAGTTCGGGATTGGAACTGACGCCACGAAATGGTATCTCTCGCTTTCGACCAAAAAAGCAACGAATTCTCATTAGTCCTTGGTGAAATTGTCATGAGGGCACACTCATCTGAACGCAATCGGCAAGGGTGTACCGTGCAAGACTCAAACACGAGCGGAGCATGAAGGGCCCAGCCTTCGACCTCATCGGCCACCGGCCCACCTTCAAAACCCAGCCCACGCATTTCCTCCAAGTGCTGGAAGTGCCCGCGCCGTGGCCACCAATGGCCGATAGAAATTGCCTTTCGTTCGATCTCTGGCTAACACAGGTGCGAGACGTGTGGCTGGGTCTAAGAAGAGGTCTTCGGCTCCGACTCGAGGGCGTGTGGCACGCTGATTCGTCCTTGGGCAGCGTGGAGTTCGCCGGTCGCTGCTGCTCTCCCGTGAAGAACTCGGCTGCGGGAGCGGCTCGTGGCCGTGGCCGGGGGGGGTCGCAGGCTGGGCGCCAGCCGAGCCGGAGAGGAGGCAGGGCGACCTACGGTCACCCGCTGGTGGCGCGTGGGTTACCGCGCGCGCAGCGCGCGCGTAACTCCGCCGGGTCGAGGGGCTCCCCGGGGTTTCGCATGTGACGGGGTCCACCGTCGTGTCCCTTCTTGCCCTGGTAGACCACCTCACCCACCCCATCCCAGTCCATCCGCTCCAGACTGATCAGCGGCCGCATGATGGTGCGCGCCAAACGCTCCACTGCCGCCCCATCCTCGGGCTCCACACCCGGACTCTGGTATGGCCTCCGTCGTGCGAGCCACGACACGGCGATCTGTTCTGCTCCGGCCGGTCTGCAACCCTCGTGACCCGAGGATCGACGGTATTGTGGTCGAGAGAGGACGACCGGCAAAGTCAAAAGGGGGACACCATGCGACTCGGTGCCGACGGGTGGAGCGTTGCGCGCATCTCGGTGTTGTTGTGCCTGTTCTGCGGTCCCGCAGCACTAGCCGCAGACCCCTCGCTCGTCCTCGCGGACGGTGGCATCAAATTCCCGGACGGAACCGTGCAGTCGACTGCGGCCGTGACCGGCTCGGCTCCGGTCGCCGATACCGGCCAAACCACCTGCTGGGACGGCAGCGGGACTCCGATCACATGCGCCGGGACCGGCCAGGACGACGAGCTGCAGGCCGGGGTGGCATGGCCGACGCCACGGTTCACACTGAACGGCGACGGGACGGTCACGGATCGTCTCACCGGCCTGATCTGGCTCCAAGACGCGAACTGTTTCGGTGAGGAACTGTGGATCAACGCGCTTGGCGAGGTCGCCTCGCTGAACAGCGGTTCCGTGACGACGTGCACGAACTACGTTGCCGGCACGTTCGACGACTGGCGAGTACCGAACGTCCGAGAGCTGGCGAGCCTCATCGACTACGGTCGATACAGCCCGGCCCTGTCGATGGGACACCCGTTTGTGGGCGTCCAGAGCGACTACTACTGGACGTCGTCCACCGACGTGTCGAATACGGGGTACGGCTGGAGTATGAGTTTCGACGACGGCCTGACCGCCGCCGTCTTCAAGAGTGCCTCCAATTACGTGTGGCCGGTGCGTGGCGGCCAATAGACACCCCGCCGACCGCGCAGTTGGCGTCAGCGCGCCTCGAAGAAAGCAGAAGGGGGAAGGAGAGGGGGTGGAAGAGGGGGTGCCGAAGAGGGGCCGAAGAGGGGCCGAAGAGGGGCCAGGGTGCCACGTTCACATTTGTTGATTTGTCAGCCGCGTCGTGAAATCGCTGCGTCGAGGTTGTCGAGCCGGCTCTTGAACTCTGGGTCGATCCCTGCTCCGCGAAGACCCTCGGTGAGCCATTTCGTGACGGAATTGCCGTGTTTGCCAATCAAGGCGGCGATGTCGCAGACCCTGAATCCATATCGCGAAGCGGCGAGCGTCGAAAAAACGATTCGGCCGTAAGTCTGGTCCGAGGAACGGAATCGTGACGCCAAGTCGTCTATCAAGTATCCGGATGCCACCTCGAACCGAAGGGCAAACTCACCGATGTCGAGCTCGGCTCGCTCCTCGGCTAGCCGCAATCCGTCGAAGGTGGTTGCTTCCGGATGACCGTCAGCATCGGCAATCTCGTCTACGTGGTTGGCCTGCGACCACCACGGCAGGTCGGAGACGTCTCCATTGGCCCACCGAGCCTCCGCGACCGACCGCACCCAGTTCGCATAGTCGTCTGCAGGTTGCCCGACGTCCTTGACCCCGAATCCGCGGAGGACCGCACGCCGGTCGACCACGTGGGGCTGACACGCTCCGATGATCTCCCGGTGCCCGCTGTAGGGGAAGTCGGCTGGATCCTCAACGATACCTGCGGCGACGGGATTCAAGTGGATGTACGCAACGACCTGCCGGAAGTAGTCGTCCGAATCGATGACGCGTGCGCGATAGCGGCTCTGCCACAACCGGCCAAGATATCGACGACGCTTGTTGTAACTTCGTGCAACACGGCCTTGAAGCCGTGCCATCGAACGCCACAGGTCGGCATCTCGGGTCTTGAGGGCCAGATGGTAGTGATTGCCCATCAGGCACCAGGCGAAGACAGTCCACCCATCGAGATCCCGGACCTTGCATAGAGTCTCGATGAACTCGAGAGCCTCGAGATCATCATCGAAAACGAACTCACCACGCGCTACGCGGCAATACACGTGGTATGTCGCTCCAGGAATAAACAGGCGAGGATGTCTCGGCATGGGAGTCCTCCCATGCGTGGACGGGAGAACCCGATTCTACCCAGCTCCCCTCACAAATCAACAAATGTGAACGTGGCACCGATGCAAATCAACAAATGTGAACGTGGCACCGATGCAGGCTGACGCTCAGCAAGCTCGCCTCCAACAGGCTGCAGAGAAACGACACGCTCAGGGCCAGCGCCAGGTAGAAGAGGAGGAGTCCCATCGCCTGGTTCCAACGTGAGCATACAGCCCCGGCTTTCCGGCCGGTGACAACCAGAATCGTTGCCAGGCTTCACAACCTTGGAAGGCTGGTGTGCGCCGTCAGAAGAGGGAGCAGGCAATGGCGAGACGGTCGAGGATCGTGGTTGCCGGCGGTCGGGGTGACGCCTGCGACCGTTTGGCGAGCGGGAGCCGGTGTCGGGCGACCCAGGGGTGGCTGACAATTGGTGCCATGCTCTAGCAAGGGATGTGGCGAGGTGTCGAGAGAGGCAGAGGTCTCGCCTCTACAAGCTCGACCGACGTCTCCCGGCAGCGCTGGCGCAACGGGCCGGGGCAGACGGACCTCTTTCCAAGGTTCTAAAGCCTGGCACCGCCCCGAGTCCTTCGTGAGCAGTTCGGTTAATATGTGGAACAACTCTCAGAAATGCGTGTCGCGAAGGGACCGGCATGCGTCCCTGACCTCTCGGGTAGGGTCGCCACGGGCGCAACGGCGCCCTCGAGTGTGTGGACCATGTGTGATTCAGAGTCGGGACGGAAGGAGGTTCTGATGGCGGGATCGAAATGGCAACGGTGGGCCAGGCCGGTGGCACTGGTTGTCTGCCTTTTCAGCCTATCTGGAGTCGGCTACTGGGTCTGGCAGATGGCGACACGGGGCCCCTCGTTCCTCGTCCTCTTCCAGCTCATCGGCTGGCTCCTGCTCACTGCGGTGTGGACGACCGTCCTGGTGCGGGGCCGGCTGGGTTGGGACTGGGACAGCCACAACCCACACGCGGGCGACTCCTAGCTCACGGGCTCGCCTCGCTCACCGGTCCATACGACCAGCGTTCCCGCCAGGCGGTCGTGGGGGAGCCGGCGGTTGCCGACGCGCCAGAGGTCGAGCAGCGCCGCAATACAGCGTGCCGCGTACCGCCTTGTGGCATACCTGCCTCCGACAACGCAATGACACGGCACGTGGCACCCCAGCGAGCGGCTATGATGCGTTCCGGGAACGGAAGGAGCCTGCACTGATGTCATCCAACCAGCGCCCCCTCGCCGCCTGCCGCGAGGACTTCCCTGCCCTCGGCCGCAAGGTCGCCGGCCACTCGCTCGCATTTCTCGACGGGCCGGCCGGCACCCAGGTGCCGCGCAGCGTGATCGACGCGGTGGCGGCCTACTACACGAGCTGCAACGCCAACACCCACGGGCAGTTCGTCACCTCGCGGGAGTCCGACGCGCTGATCGCGCAGACTCGCGAAGCGGTGGCGGCCTTTCTGGGTGCTCCCTCGGGCTCCACGGTCTCGTTCGGCGCCAACATGACGAGCCTCGCCTTCGCCCTCAGCCACGCCCTGGGCCGCCTGATGGCGCCGGGCGACGAGGTGGTGATCACCCAGCTGGATCACGAGGCCAACCGCGGACCGTGGCTCGCCCTCGAGCAACGAGGCGTGGTGGTGCGCGAGGTCGCCCTGCGGGGCGACGGCACGCTCGACCTGGCCGACATGGCTGCCAAGGTTGGCCGCCGGACACGGGTGATCGCGCTGGGGCTTGCCTCCAACGCGCTGGGGACCGTCAACGATGCCGGACATGCACGCCACCTGGCGCGCGAGGCGGGCGCCTGGCTGGTGCTCGATGCCGTGCACTACGCGCCTCACTTCCCGCTCGACGTCGAGGCCCTGGGCGCAGACTTCCTGCTGTGCTCGGCCTACAAGTTCTACGGCCCTCACGTGGGCATCCTGTACGCCCGGCCGGGTCTGCTGGACGACCTGCCCACCGACCGCCTGCGCACCCAGGAGCCCGAGGCGCCCTACCGCATCGAGACCGGCACGCTCAACCACGCCGCGCTGGCCGGGGTCAAGGCCGCGGTCGAGTACATCGCGGGCTGGGGGGAGGGCGAGGACCTCCGCGGCCGCATCGTCTCCGCCATGGAACGCATCGCCGCCCACGAGCACGAGCTGGCTCGGAGCTATCACGACCAGGTGCGAGCGATCCCCGGCGTCACCGTCTGGGGCCCGGGCTTCGCCGAGCCGCACCGGGCACCCACCGTGTCCATCACCGTCGACGGGGTGAGCGCCCTGGAGGCGGCGAGCTTCCTGGGCGAGCGCGGCATCGCGGTGTGGGACGGCCACTTCTACGCCATCCGCGCGGTCGAGGTGCTGGGGCTCGCCGAGCGCGGCGGCCTGCTCCGCACCGGCGTGTCCATGTACAACACCGGCGAGGAGATCGAGCGGCTCCTCGACGGCGTCTCCGAGCTGGCGCGCACTCGGCACCCATGAACGCCGTGCGGCCTCTCCGGCTGCTGCTGGCCGGCTTCGGCAACGTCGGACAGACCCTCGCCGAGATCCTGGTGAACCGCAACGCCTACCCGGCCCTCGCGGGCCTGGAGCTGGAGGTCGTGGCGATCACCACGGGCAGCCGCGGGACAGTGGCGGACGAGCGCGGCATCGACCTCGCGGCCGCCCTGGAGGCGATCCGCAGCGGCGGCCGCTTCTCCGAGGACCACCCGGGCCGTGTGGGGATGGACACCCTACAGGCCGCCTCGACGCTCGACTACGACGTGCTGGTGGAGCTCACCCCGCTGACCATCGCGGCCCGCGGCGAGCCCGCGATCAGTCACCTCGCGGCGGCGCTCGGCCGCGGGCGCCACGCGATCACCTGCAACAAGGGCCCCATCGCCTGGGCCTACCGGAAGCTCGATGCGCTCGCCCGCCGGAACGACTGCACCCTGCTCCACGAAGGCACCGTCATGGACGGTGCGCCGGTGTTCAACCTCGCTCGCCACTGCCTGCGCGGCAACCGGGTGCTGCGGCTCGAGGGCGTCCTCAACTCCACGACCAACGTGGTGCTCGGCGAGATGGAGCGCGGCGCGGCCCTGTCCGATGCCGTCGCGCAGGCGCAGCGGCTGGGAATCGCCGAGGCTGATCCTGCCAACGACCTCGACGGCTGGGACGCGGCGGTCAAGATCGCGGCCCTGGCAAACGTCCTCATGGGCGCAGAGCTGCTGCCGGAAGCGGTGCAGCGGACGAGCATCCGCGACGTGACGCCGGATCAGCTCGAGGCTGCCCGCGCCCACGGGCACCGCCTCAAGGTCGTGTGCGAGGCGGCCCGGGAGGCGGACGCGGTGCGCGGCAGCGTCACCCTGCGAGAGGTACCGGCCGGCGACATCATGGCCACGGTCGAGGGCACCGGCTCGGCGCTGCGCATCGTCACCGACCTGATGGGCACGATCGTCCTCGTGGAGGAGGACCCCGACGTGCGCACCACCGCCTACGCCGTGATCAGCGACCTGCTCGAGCTTGCGGGCAAGGTTTGAGGTGCCAAAGGTTAACGTGCCAGGCCCACCGACATTTGCAGTCGTGGCGGGCGCGAGTGTCGCAGTGCGCGCAGGTCTCGCCGACCGCTCGGGCTCCCCACAGCCAATCGCCGACCTTCAACCCGCACTTTGCAGGAGCTGTTGGGCCCGGCGTCGAGCTCGGGCTTCCCCTGGCACACCTACGGCTCCCGGTCCGGCACCTCGTCGGCATACGTGGAACGTCCCAACCCTCACGACGGACCTCGTCGGCTATACTTTGCCTGATGATTGCGAGACCTCGTCCAGTAGAAGTTGCCGCACGGCCCCATTACAGGCTGTGGCTGCGCTATGACGACGGTACCGAAGGTGAGATCGATCTTTCTGGCTTGGTCGGGCAGGGTGTCTTTGCAGCCTGGCGCGACGAAACTGTCTTTGATGGTGTCAGCCTCGGCCCGCATGGCGAGATCTTCTGGAACGAAGACATCGACCTCTGTCCCGACGCCCTCTACCTCGAGCTGACGGGCAAGGCCCCCGAAGACCTGTTTCCGAAGCTGCAGGCGGAGTCCATTGCCTGAGCTGAGCAGGTTCTACGGCGTCGTGATTCGCATGTTCTACCGCGACCACTACCCTCCCCACTTCCACGCCACGTACGGAGACCACGAAGCGATTGTGGACATATCAACCCTCGCGGTGATCGGGGGCCGATTGCCTCCGCGCGCGATTGGCATGGTCGTGGAGTGGGCCTCTCTCCATCAGGACGAACTCCTCGACCGCTGGGAAAGCGCATCGCACCATCAGCGGTTGGAGCACATCGAGCCCCTCCCCTGATCCAACCCGGAACAGGTCGGTGCCGCGGCACCCGACCGGATCGGTGCCACGTACACACTCCCACAATTACTGGCAGTTCTCGAAGCCGAGAATCGTCTGACGCCAACTACTGGTTGAACGTAGGTGCCAGGTCCGTAGTTCCGTAGTTATCCCCGACTCACCGGTCATTCCACGTGGTCGTTGCGGGCAAACACCGGATCGCCCCCCGCGAACCGGTTGTCCACGTCGTACATCCCGCCCTCGACAAACACCGGCAACCGCCTTGGCAACTGAAATCTCTGCCGCCGACTTCAACACAACTACGGAACTACGGACCTGGTACCGATCGGGATTTCCTCTGAACCACCTCGGAGGAGCCCATTATCCCTCGACCCTGCGCCGCGCACACACAATGTCTGCTCATCGAGGGGTGGAGGGGGCGGGGTATCGGGCAGATCCGGGCGATCACCCGCCCGGGTCTACCCGACGCCGGCGCTGAGACGGCTTGGCGGGCAGGGACTCCGGGATTCGCTGCCCCTCGGCGGAGCACACCTTGAGCTTCTCGAGGCGCCTCAGGCGCGTGTCTTCGCGCTTGGCGCTGAGGATCCACCAACTGACGGCCTTGCGGTACGACGGCGGTTGCGACCGGAAGAAGTCCCAGGCGGCCTCATCCTGTCTGAGGAGCTGGTCGTAGGGAGGCTCGAGCTCGGGCTTCCGTTGCTCGTAGGAGTAGACACCGGACCTGTTCTCCCGCCGAGCCTCGAAGGCTGCCAGGCCCGCGGGTCGCATACGACCTCGTTCAATGAGCTCCTGAGCCCTTGCGATGTTGACCTTGCTCCAGGTGCTGCGGGGCCTGCGGGGCGTGAATCGGATCGTGTAGCTTCGATCGTCGATCCGCTTCCGGACACCGTCGATCCAGCCGAAGCACAGGGCCTCGTCGACAGACTCGGGCCACGTGATGCTTGGTTCGCCCGATCCCTTCTTGAAGAAGCCGACCAGCAGCTCCCCCTCAGTGGCATGGTGCTCTTCAAGCCACTTCCGGAATGCCGATGCACTCGGGAAGAAGGTGGGCTCCATGGTTCGAAGGATACTAGACGAGCGCGACCTCGGCGAGCTGGCTCACAGGTCGCGGTCGGCAGCCACGTCGCACCTGCCGGCGGTTGACCCACCGACCGTGTCCGAGGAGACTGGGTGCATGTCACACCGCACACTGAACGTCGACATGGAAGAGGTCATCAGCTCCATCGATTCGATGGGCGACGACCCGTTCGTGCACTACCTCGACGTGCAGACGGGGCGCATCGTCGATGTGACGAACCGGGAGTCCATGTACTACCTCGCCTCGGACGAGGAAGATCCCGACGAAGATGCAGGGCGCGAGATCGAGGAGAACCCTGAAAGGTACAAGGCGATCCCGTCCATCGAATCCCGGGACGACTATGACCTGATGTGCCGGTTCGCCGACACGATCGACGAGGACGACATCCGCGACAAGCTCGCCATCGCTCTCAACGGCCGCGGCGCCTTCTCCCGGTTCAGGGACGTCGTGTTCTCCTACCCGGACCTCAAGGAGCAGTGGTTCTCGTTGCGGCGCCAGGCCCTCCTCGACATGGCACTCGACTGGTTCGAGGCCCTGGAGATCGAGCCGGAGTACGAGCTGCGGCAACCGGAGCGGCCTCAGCCTGCTGCCGCTCCCAAGCCGACGGAGCCCGGTCTGCTGGATGTGCTCCTCCTCGGGCTGGACAGCCGGGGCAATCAGCTTGTCGACAACCGCATCGTCCGTCGCATCCAGGCGCGCGAGCCGGGCCAGGCCAATCGACTGTTCAAGAAGCTGGCACGGGAGCTGTGTGGGTTCTGGGGCGTCGAATGGCGGAACCGTTACACGAAGGGCAAGCGGGACTTCGACATGGGCCGGACCCATTTGACGGTACGGGGCGACGTCGTGGAGCTGTCCACCGATGTCGACGAGGACGTCCTCAGGGCATTCGACCTACGGACCGGAGAGTAGGAGATCAGTCGTCGAGCTTGGGCCACCTGGTCTTCGCACGCTCGAGCTGGTAGCAAGTCGGCGCCATTGAAGCAGGTGAGCTGGTCGAGGTGGGAAGAACCCGGGATCCCACGTTTCGTGGAATCCCGGGCCTGTTCAGATTGGGGTCTGTTGACTACCGGCGGGAGCCGTGGTCGCCGCGGGGCTTGGCGACGTTGACGGTCAGGGACTTGCCGTCGAACTCCTTCTGGTCGAGCTTGGAGATGGCGGCGTCCGCCTCGGTCTGATTGGACATCTCGATGAAACCGAAGCCGCGGGACTGGCCGGTCTCGCGATCGGTGATCACCGCGGACGACACGACGGTGCCGCACGATGCGAAGTGCTCGCGCAGAGTCTCCGATGTTGTGGAATGGGACAGACCGCCGACGTAGAGCTTCGTAGCCATTTGTGCCTCCTGTCGGACCTGCGAGTGGCAGGACCGACCGTCTTCCGCGCTGGAGAACCCACCTCAAGCCCGCGGAAGGTACCGTTCGGAGGCGAGGCCGCACCGCGCCTGGTGGCGCGCTGTCCGGCAGAGAGATCCAGATTACACGAAAGTTTTTGAAAGTCAATGCTTTAAGATAGGTGCCACGTACACATTTGCACAATTGCCGGCAGCTCTCGCAGCCGAGATTCCTCTGATGCCAACGACTGGTTGAGTTATCACGAAGGTGTGTGTGAGCGAGGAAAGCTGTTGCTGCATTGACGAGCCTGCACACCCTGAAGATCAAGGAACTGATTGGCTCGTCTCGGGACATGATCCCGACGACCCAGAGGCGGACAAGTGTGCAGATGCGTACGTGGTACCCATCCAAAAGTGTCGGTCCTGCCACCGTTCCCGTTCGGGACCCGGGTGGCATCGAGGGCCGCCAAGGAGCAGCTGATGCCGTACTCTGGTGGGTGAGAGCCGGAGGGAGTGGGCAGTCGATGGTGATGGGCTTCCTGCGCCGGAGGCGGCGGGCCAGGGTCCTGGGGGCGCCGTTCCCCGTCGAGTGGCGGGTCCGGCTCGATCTGGACGTGGCCCTGTGGGGGACGGTGCCGGCCGAGCTGAAGCCACGCCTGGAGGACGACCTGCGCCTGTTCATGGCCGAGCGGGACTGGGAGCCCTGCGGCGGCATGACCCTCGACGACGCGCAACGGGCGGTGATCGCCGCCCAGGCCTGCGTCCTGACCCTGGGGCGTTCGGTCGATGCATTCGACCACGTGCGCTCGATCCTCGTCTACCCGACCGCCTACCGGGCGCCGGACGTCTGGGAGGACGAGGCCGGCGTGGTCACCGAGGAGATCGACGAGCGGGAGGGCGAGGCGTGGGACCGGGGGATCGTGGTGCTGTCGTGGCAGGAGGTGGCCAACGATGCGCGCGCGCTCAACGGCCGCAACCTGGTGCTGCACGAGCTGGCCCACCAGGTCGACCTGATCGACGTCCTGACCGCGAGCCCGGGCGCCTTCGAAGGGGGACGCGAGGAGACGCTCCGCCGTCTCGACGCCTTCCTGGCTGCCTTCGAGGCCTTCGACGCCGACGTGGAGGCGGGCCGGCGAGTCAAGGGGCTGGATGCCGGCGGCGCCGAGGACGAGTCGGAGTTCTTCGCCGTGGCCACCGAGTCATTCTTCGAGCGGGGCGCGTTCCTGAGGACCCACCACCCGGAGCTGTACGACGTCCTGGCCTGGTACTACAACCAGGACCCGGCGTCGTGGCCACCGCCGTCGCGGCGTCCCGCCCCGGCCGGCGAGACCGGGCGGGAACGCCGGCGGCGCCGCCGCGCCGAGGAGCGCCGCCTGCGCAAGCAGGGCGGCCCGGGGTGAGCTGAGATCAGCCCATCCGCAACGCTGCCAGGAGAAACGAAGTCAACAACGCCGTATCTCGCCGGTACGTCCGCGACCCTACCGCCACATTGTTAACTCTGTTTCTCCTGGCACTCATGTCCGCTGGTTCACCACCCACCATACCGGCTCCGGACACGGCACCTCCGGCTCGCCCATGCGCACGCGATGCACACCACTTCATGTAGGATGAGCCAAAGCGAAGGTTGGCGGAGCGGCGGCCTGGCAGGAGCCGGATCCCCCTGCCGCTCCTCACCGTCGCGGTGCCCGCTGGTCGTCGCCCGCCAAGGAGGGTCTCATGCGTCTCTGGGCCCCCGACCGCCACAGGAGATCGGCAATGGCGATGGCCGAGCCCGCGGCCGGGTGCCCCGCGCAGGGTGTGTCCGGGCGCGCCCGCGGTGGCCACGTCGCCATGAGGTTGCTCCAGATCGTGCTCGCCCTGTTCTCGGCCGCGCCGCTCGCTCGGGCCCTGCCCGCTGAGGAGAGCGAGGTCGAGCGCCTCGAGCGCCAGGTCGGCGCCTGCGAGCAGGCACTGGTGCGGCGCCAGGGTACGGCGGAGCTGGCGCGGCGCCAGCAGCTCCTCGACGCGGCGAAGGCGCGCCGCGACCGGGCCTACGGGGAGCTCGGGCGCCTCCATGACGAGCTCGCCGCCATCAACCAGGAGGAGGCCGCCGCCAACGCGGCTCTGGACGCCTGGTCCTCCGGCGACGAGGGCGACACCCTCGAGGAGGCCACCGCCCGGGTCGCCAACGCCGTCAGGGCGCGCTGGCTGAAGGAGGAGGAGATCCGCCTCGCCGAGGAGGAGAAGGAGCGGGCGAACCAGGAGCACGAGGACGAGGAGCTCAAGCTGACCCTGCTCCAGAGCAGCCTCGCGGAGCAGGGCCGAGACGCCGACTCCATCAAGGCCGAGTGCGACCGCCTGCGCCGGCGCCTCAAGGCGGCGCGGGCGGCGGCCGGCGCGAGCCCTTCCCCCTCGCCCACCGCCGGCTGGGGCCTGGAGGAGGGACGGAGCTGGACGGAGGAGGCGCCGACCCCGACCCCGTCCGCCGCTGAGTGGTGGCACGAGGAGGGCAGCGACCCGGGCGGCCGGGACGACCCCACCCCCACTCCACCGGGAACCACGCCCCGGCGCACCCCGCCGGCACTCACGCCGACGCCGAGTGGGCCCGCCCGTCCCCCGAACCGCACTCCCCTCGACATCGGCGGCGGCCCCTACCACGAGTTCGCGGCGCTGTGCCGGCTCGGCTGGGCCTCGGTCCTGGCGTCCTACTCCATCGGCCCCGCCGACGCGTCCATCGCCGACCACCTGCGCATGGCCGGTGAGCACATGCGCGCGGCCAACGCCACCACCTTCGACCCCCTCCGGGCGTGGCCCGACTGGGCGGGGCGCAAGAACCACTACGACGCGCTCGCGGCGAGGCTCCCCACGACCAGCGACGTCTTCCGGCGGCAGCTCGCGCAGGAGCTCGACAGCGGCTGGTCGGGGGCGGTGGACGACCTGGCGTGGCAGCTCGCTGGCGAGCTCCAGCACCGGGAGAGCTGCGACAGCCACTACGCCCGCCTCGGCTACGCCCTGTGCTCGGGCCAGCAGTCCCTGCAGATCGCCGAGGTCGCCGAGCGCGACGGCGACCGCGCGCTCTCACAGCGCGCAGCACGTGAGGGAAGAGACCGCCTGCTGGCGGCCCGGCGCGAGCTGGAGGCGCTGCCGGTGGTACGGCTGGCGACCGGCCGCTGCATCGACCTGGGCACGGTGCTCGCCGAGCTCTCCTCGTCACGGGGCGATCTGGGGCGCGAGGTCGAGGCCGCCAACGCCGCCTTCGCCGAGGCGATCCGCCTGCTCGCGGGCGCGCTCGCGCCCCAGCAGCCGGTCAGGCTCGGCAGCGTGTCCGCGACCCCCTGGACCTGGGGCGCAACCGTGAACGTCGGCGTGCTGCTCACCCCCCGGGAGCCGTTCACCGTCACCGGGGTATGGCGCTGCGTGGCAGACTGGTCCCCCGATCCCACCCCGTGCCAGGCCGAGGTGCGGATGCGCACCCTCCACGGCAAGGCGCAGAGCTTCTGCTGCACCGGCCGCTGGCTGACGGGTCAGATCGCCGTCCCGGGCCAGGGCACCTTCGTCGTCCAGTGGCCGGACACCGGCCAGAACCGGCTCCGGGTGCCCGCCGGCACCACCGTCAACCTGGGCACCCTGTTCGTGCTCGCCGCCGCCCAGGAGGACTTCGACAACGACGCTGTCTTCGCGCTGATCCGGGGCACCGACTCGAGCGGGCGGGCGGTCGAGCTTGAGAGCCCCGCCTTCATGGCCGGCGACGAGTTCCCCAGCTACCAGGAGATGTGCCGGAAGATGGGATCCGGCACGACGAGCTTCGGAAGGTAGGTCGTGCCATGAGGCTTCGAGCATGCCGTGGACCGATCATCGTCGCGCTGCTGCTGGGAGCCGCCGCGACCTTGCCCGCCGCCGACGTGGACAAGCTGCTCAGGAAGGGCGACGAGGCCCTGGCGGCGGGCCGGCTCGCAGACGCCGAGGCGGCCTACCGGAAGGGGCTCGAGAGGTCGCCCCTCCATCCCCTCCTGCACCTCGACCTCGGCATCGTGCTCGTCAAGCAGGGCCGTGGCGAGGAAGGCTACCCAGCTGCGCCTGGCGGAGTCGCTGGCGCCGGGCTGGGACGTCTCCTTCTGGCTCACCGACACCCTGATCGGCCTGGGACGCTGGAGCGAGTGCCAGGGCACGGCACGGCGCATGGTCGAGATGCGCCCCACTCTGTGGACGCGCTCGACCGGCTGGCGATGTGCGCGGAAAACTCAGGCGACCACGCCACGGCGGCCGAGGCGCTGCGCCGGGCGGTGGCGATCGAGGACCTGGTGGATCGCCAGCGGTGGCTGGCGTGGGCGGAGTACGGCAACGGAGACTTCGCCGGCGCCGCGAGGGCGGCAGAGCGAGCGCTCGATATGGGACCGTCGCCGCAGGTCGACCCGGCCGTGGCGGAGTCCAACCGCGCCGACCTGGAGTACGTCCTGGGCCTGGCGGAGCTGGCGCTGGGCAACCTCCCGGAGGCCCGGCGCTGGCTGGGCGACCGGCCGGCCATCGGGGTCCGGGTCGAGGTTCTCGCGGACGGGCTCCGCGTCACCCAGGTCTTTCACGGCATGCCAGCGGACCGCGCCGGGGTACGCCGGGGGGACGTGATCACGGCGTGCAACGGGGTGGCCATCGGCCAGGGGCGCCCCGACCTCACCGACCTGCTGCGGGTGCAGCCGAAGGGCGCCGAGGTGAAGCTCTCCCTCCGCCGCGGCAACGAGACTCTGGAGGCGGTCGCTCCCCTCGCACTCGCCGCGCCCGAGCCCTCCCCGCCCCTCGACGTCGCCGGCGACGACCAGCCCGCCGAGAGCGGTCTGCGGGTGCACACGGTGCTGGTCGAGCCCGCGTCCGTGGCCGTCGGGTCGAGCTTCCGCATCGTCGTCGAGCTGAGCGCCCGCACCGCGTCGGACGCGGTCAGCGTGCCGGTGCGCCTGGACCTCCGCATCCTGCAGGGCGAGACGGAGCTGACTCGGAGCGACTGGACGGAGGAGGTCATCACCGGCGGGCGGCGGCGCCTGGTCAAGGAGGTGCCGCGCGCCGCCGGCTCCCCGGGGCGCTACACCGTGGCGGTCCACGCGGAGTCGCCGGCAGGCTCCTCCGAGGGCTCGGCGGAGTTCGCGATCGTCGAGTAGGCCCTGGGGCACAGTACGGTCATCCTGGCTCGTGGCCTCCCCGCCGCAATCCGTATGGGTGCCAGGTCCGTAGTTCCGTAGTTGCGCAACGAACATGTGTCGAACTCGGCGGTGTTTGTCTTCGGAGAGCACCCTCCCCTACTCCGCGCGGAGGGCCTCGATGGGGTCGAGGGAGGCGGCCCGGCGGGCGGGGATGACGCCGGAGGCGATGCCCACGAGGAGGGACATGGCGAGGGCGGCGACGACGGCGGTGGGGGGCAGTGGCGAGGGGCAGGCCGGGGACGGCGGCGCGCAGGAGGGCGGCGATGCCGAAGCCCGAGGCGAGGCCCATGAGGCCGCCGGCGGTGGAGAGGAGGACGGCCTCGAGGAGGAAGAGGCGCTGGACGGTGGAGCGCTCCACGCCCAGGGCGCGCAGGGTGCCGATCTCACCGGTGCGCTCGGCCACCGAGATCCACATGATGGAGAGGATGCCCATGGCCCCGACCAGGAGGGAGATGCCGGCGATCCCGGAGACGGCGATGGTGATGATGCCGATGATGCGGTCGAAGCTCTCCATCATCTCGGTCTGGGTGGTGACGGTGAAGTCGTCCTCGCCGCGGTGCCGGTCCTGGAGCAGGCGCGTCATGTCGGCGGCCACGTCGGGGATGTCCTCGGTGCTCGCCGCCACCACGTCGATCTCGTGCAGCTCGTCGAGGTTGAAGAGCTCGAGGCCGGTGGCCACCGGCAGGTAGGCGGCGTCGTCGAGGTCGAAGCCCAGGAGCTGCCCCTTGGGCTCCATGACGCCGATGACCAGCAGCGACCAGCCCCCCACCCGCACCCGCTGGCCCAGGGGCGACTGCTCGCCGAAGAGCTCGTGGGCCACCTTGGCGCCGAGGACGGCGTAGGAGCTGCGGCGGCGCGGGTCCATGCGGGGCAGGAAGCTGCCCTGGGCGACCCCGAAGCGCCACGCCTTGGCCGCCTCCCAGCCGACGCCGTAGAGGATGACGGTGCGGCCGCGGCCGTTGCCCTCCACCCGGCCCGGCCCGAACACCACCGGCACCACCTCGTCCACGCCGGGGATGCGGCGCAGGGCCTCGGCGTCGTCGATGGTGAGCTTGTTGGTGCTGCCCCCGAGCACGCCGGGGATGCCGAAGGTCTTCACCTTGCCCGGGTTGACGGCGATGAGGGTGGTCCCGAACTGGGTGAACTGGCCGACGATGTAGGAGCGGGTCCCCTCCCCCAGGGAGGTCAGCAAGATCACCGCCGCCACGCCGATGGCCACCCCCAGGGCGGACAGGAAGGAGCGCAGCTTCTGGCCCCGAAGGGCGCCGCCGACGAACCGGAAGAGGTCTACGGCGTCCACGCCCGCTCCCTCACCGCCCCACCAGGGCCTGGACGGGGTCGAGCCGGGCGGCCCGCCGCGCCGGCAGGACGCCGAAGACCACGCCCACCACCACCGCCAGGGCCAGGGAGGCAGCCACCGCCCAGGCCGGCGGGCTGGCGGGGAAGGCGGGGTAGACGGCCACGAAGACCCGCACCGCGGCCCAGCCCAGACCCAGGCCCACCAGGCCGCCGAAGGTGGACAGCACCGCCGCCTCGGTGAGGAACACGCCCAGCACCTGGCCGGTGCCGGCGCCCAGGGCCTTGAGGAGGCCGATCTCGCGCCGCCGCTCGGCCACGGCCACCAGCATCACGTTCATGATCCCCACCCCGGCCACGGTCAACGACACCGAGGCGATGCCCACCAGGGCCAGGGTGAGCACCCCGAGGATGGAGGAGAAGGTGCTCACCACCGCGTCCTGGGTGATGACGGTGACGTCCTCCTCGCGGTGGCGCTCGGCCATCAGCTTGATCACCGCCTCCTTGCCCCCCTCCAGCTCGTCCGCGGTGTTGGTCTCGATGAGGATGCGGAAGAGCGGTGTTGCGGTTGAACATGCGCATGGCGGTCGCGACCGGGATCATGACCACGTCGTCGAAGTCGAAGCCCAGGGAGCGGCCGCGCGGGCCGAGCACCCCCACCACCCGGAAGCGCCAGTCGCCGATGCGCAGCACGCGGCCGAGGGGGTTCTCGGTGGCGAACAGCTCGTTGGCCACCTTCAGGCCCAGGACCACCTCGGTGCCGCCGCGATCGGGGTCCCCCGGCGACAGGAAGCGCCCGGAGGAGATCTTGAGGCGCCGCACCGGCTCCAGCTCGGCGGTGGTGCCGATGATGGGGACGGCGCGCAGCCGACCGCCGTAGCGCACGTTCTCGGTGGCGGTGACCAGGGGCGCCGCCGCCGCCACCTGAGGCAGACGGTTCACCAGGGCCTGGAAGTCGTCCAGGGTGAGGTCGTGGGTGGTGCCGCCGAAGGGCATGGTGCCCGTGGTCTCGGTCTTGCCCGGGACCACGATGAGGAGGTTGGTGCCCAGGGACATGAACTCGCCGGTGACGTAGCGGCGGGCGCCCTCGCCGAGGGCGGTCAGCGCCACCACCGCCGAGATGCCGATGGCCACGCCCGCCACCGACAGGGTGGTGCGCAGCCGGTGCCCGCGCAGCGCCCCCACGGCGAAGCCGATCAGGTCAGTCAGGCGCATCCCCGTGCTCCGAACCGGTCAGGCGATCCGGTCGCGCTGTCATTCTGAGCATGGCGCCCGGTCGGCCGAGCGGCGTGCGAAGAATCCCCCGAGAGAACCAAGACCGCACCCGAACAGCGTCCCACCGGGGACATCGGGGGATCCTTCGACTCGCTCGGAATGACACCACTTGTTCTGTCATGGTGAGCGAGGAGAGAGCCGTCCGCGGCGAGCGACGAGTCGAACCATCCCCCGAAGGCCCGTGGGACGCCTCCCAGCCACGACTCTGGTTCTGTCGGGGGATCCTTCGACTCGCTCCGGCGGACCTCCGCTCGCTCAGGATGACAGCAAGTGAGGGCGGGTGGCGGCTTTGCGCCTTCGCGCCTTAGCGTCTTCGCGTTGTGTCCTACTCCCTTCCCGGGTGGGCGGGGGCTCCGCGCCTCTGCGCCGAGAATCCCCTCCCCCTCCACCACGCGGGCCGCGACGCTCACGTGCGCTCCACGATGGCGCCGTCGTCCATGCGCACGCTGCGCCGGGCGTGAGCCGCCACCTCCGGGTCGTGGGTCACCAGGACGACGGTCTGGCCGGCGCCGTTCATGTCGTCGAGCAGGTGCATCACGTCCGTGGCGGCGGCGCGGTCCAGGTTGCCGGTGGGCTCGTCGGCGAGCACGAGCGAGGGGCGCATGACCACGGCCCGGGCGATGGCCACCCGCTGGCGCTGGCCGCCGGAGAGCTGGTCCGGGCGGTGGTGGGCGCGGTCGGTGAGGCCCACCGCCGCCAGGGCCTCGGCCCCCCGCCGCCGCCGCTCGGCGCGGGGGACGCCGGCGAACAGCATGGGCAGCTCCACGTTGCCCTGGGCGTCCAGGCGCGCCAGAAGGTGGAAGAACTGGAACACGAAGCCGATCTGGTGCTGGCGCAGCTTGGTGCGCTCGCCGTCGGTGAGCTCGGCCACCGTGCGACCGCGGAAGCCGTAGTGGCCACGGCTGGGCCGGTCCAGGCAGCCGAGGATGTTGAGGAGGGTGGACTTGCCCGAGCCCGAGGGGCCGATGACGGCCAGGTAGTCACCCTCGGCGATCTCCAGCTCCACGCCGCGCAGGGCGTGGACCTCGGTGTCGCCCACCCGGTAGGTGCGCCACACGTCTGCGAGCTCGATCACGGCGGCCACGGCTCACCTGGCCTCGGCGCGGACCCCCGGGCGGATGTCGGTGGAGAGGCGCGAGGTCACCACCTGCTCGCCCGGCTGGAGGCCGTCCAGGACCTCCACCACCTGCCAGTTGCGGAGGCCCACCTTGATCTGGCGCTCATCGAGCCGGCCGTCCGCGAGCACCAGCACGTTGTCATCGTCGGAGACCGCGGCGGTGGGGATGCGCAAGGTGTCGGCCCGCCGCTGGAGGATGATCTCCACGTCGGCGGAGGTGCCGGGCAGGATCCCGACGGCCTGGGCCGCATCGGCCAGCTCCACCTCCACCTCCACGGTGCGGTTCTGCTCCAGGACGTCGAGGACGTAGGGGGCGACCCGCACCACCTTCGCCTCATACCGTTGGTCCGGCCGCGAGTCCACCGCGATCCGTGCCTCCTGACCCACCGCCACCCTCTCCGCGTCGACCTCGTCGATGGGGGCGCTGATGTACACCGACGCCGGGTCGAGGAGGTCTATGACGGGCGGGATGGGCACCCCCGGGGGCGCCGGGGTGATCCACTCCCCCACCTCGGTGGTGAGGTCGGCCACGGTGCCCGGGAAGGGGGCGCGCACCTCGGTGAAGTCGAGCTGCACCTGGGCCACCGCCACCGCCGCGTGGGCCTCGGCCACCGCCGCCCGGGCCGCCGCACAGCCCGCCCGCGAGCGGTCGCGGTCGGTGCTGGACATGTCCAGGGCCTGGTCGCTGGCAATCTCCTGGCGGTGCAGAGCGCCCATGCGGGTCAGCTCCTTCTCCGCCAGGTCGGCGGTCAGGCAGGCCTCCTCGGCCTTCTGATCGGCGGCGGCCACGTCGCGCCGGGCCAGCTCGAGCTGCGCCCGCTGGGCGCGGTCGTCCAGCTTGAGGAGGAGGTCGCCGGACGCCACCCAGGTGCCCTCACGGTGGGGCAGGGCCCCCACCAGGCCGCCCATCTGGGGCGAGAGCCGGGCCCGGAGCCGGACCTTCACGGTGCCGGCACGGGTGTTGGTGACCGTCTCCTCCACCTCCCCGCGCTCCGCCGTGGCCACCCGCACCCGCACGGGCTTGGGGGCCAGGACGGTGAGGCGCAGGACGACGGCGGCGCCGGCCACCACCACCAGCACGATGAGCCACTTGAGCCACTTCATGATTTGCAGAGTCTATACGGTGTCCTCAGGATTTGGGGTTGCGTTTGGATGAGCAGGCCCTCCGGCGGTGGCTCCCGCGTCCGCGTGTCGCTCTCACGTCCCAGCGGCCTTCGAGAGAACAGCTCCTCCCTCGGGCGTGCCACTGGTGACACTTTCCCGCAGCACCGCGTACCGGTACTGCACCGCTTGCGGTCGGGAAAGTGTCAGCGGTGGCAACCTCGGGGAAGGCCTCGATCGTGGGCGCGCTTCGGGAGGCGTCACGTGGCAGACGGGCGGGAAGGCAGGTCCCAGCGTCCGTGAGCGGCGGCGGTGAGCGGCGGCAGTGAGCGGCGGCAGTGAGCGGCGGCAGTGAGCGGCGGCAGTGAGCGGCGGCAGTGAGCGGCGGCAGTGAGCGGCGGCATGGTCACCTCCGGGTCGTTCGTCGGCAGGGATAGCCGGTGGCCAGCCCATGTCAAGGGAGCCGGGCCTGCGGCCCGGTGTTTCCCCACCCCTGACATGGGCTGTCGCACCGGCTTGTGGGCGGAAGCATGAACGACCCGGAGGTGACCATGCTCGACGCCAACGCCAACACCGGCCTCATCGCCCACCGCACAGCGCTGGAAGCCGCGGGCGCCGCGATCAAGCTCGTGATGAAGGTGCCGGCTCCCCTGAAGTCCATGAGCGATCAGGTGATCCGGTCGGCCAGCTCGGTCGCAGCGAACCTCGCGGAAGGACACGGTCGCACCGGACGGGACCGTCAGCACTTCTGGCGAATCGCGTATGGGTCGGCCAAGGAGGTGGACAGCCACCTGCGGCTCCTTGCTGGTGTGGGAGCCATCGACTCGTCGGGCGCACAGAACGTCCTCGAGGGGTTCGATCGCGTGCGGGCGATGACGTGGCGACTTCTCAACCCGAAGAGCTGATGATCGACTTCGCGAGCATTCGCTGGCACGCGTCGCGCGCGGCGGCAGCGGCAGTGAGCAGGGGCAGTGGTCGGCGTCAGCAACCAGCGGCAGTGAGCAGCGTTCAGCGACCGCGATCGGCGTCAGCGAGCGGCGGCGATCTCCTCCTCGTCGTCACACCTCGACGCGCTGTCATGCTGAGCGAGCGCGGCGCTCGGGCACCGAGCCCGAGCGCCGTGGCGAGTCGAAGCATCCCCCTCCCGAGCGCCGGAGGCGCGAGCGGGCCCCCTGCCTCCGGTGGGCACCTCCCCCAGCCGCGACTCTGGTTCTCTCAGGGGATCCTTCGCCCGCACTCGGCGGACCGAGTGTCGGCCTCAGGATGACAGCAAAGTTGAAGCGGCCGACCCTGTCCCGGGCGGGCGGGGGCTCCGCGCCTCTGAGACTCATATAGAAGGCTCCTCCACTCGAGCACGATGCTCGAGTGAACAACACCCACGAAGGGGGGAGGAGCCAGATGGAACTGTACTGTGGCATCGACCTGCACTCAACGAACAACGTAGTGGCGATCCTGAATCGAGACCTGGAGTGTGTCGGCTGTCGGAGGCTTCGAAACGATCTCAAAGCGGTGCTGGCCTATCTCGAGCCGTACCGGGAGGACATCGTCACGATCGCCGTCGAGTCCACCTACAACTGGTACTGGCTGGTGGACGGGCTCAAGGAGGCCGGCTACGACGTCCGTCTGGTGAACACGACCAAGGCTTCGAACTACAACGAAATGAAGTACACCGACGACAACCACGACGCTCGCTGGATCGCGCGGCTGCAGGCGTTGAAGATTC
>CAWJPY010000027.1:0-57903 GCA_963844865.1 uncultured Holophagae bacterium | reverse complement strand
ATCTCGCCCGCTCGGGCGCCGTCTGCACCACCGCCACCATCCTGGGACGCAAGGTGTCCTCCCCCGTGGCCTCGATCATCAGATGTGCCGGCAATCAGGAGCCGGGGAGCTCGCCGCCGACCACGATCTTCACCACCTGCCCGCGTTCGAGCCTCTGATCGATGCCGACGCCGTTGAGGAGCGCCAGCTCGGCGGCGTCCACCGTCGAGGAGTAGCGGCGCGCCACCTCGGCGACCGTCATCTGGCGTGGCAGGGTCACCACCCGGACGAGCTTGGGCTTCACCTGGAGGTGGTGACGGTCGGTCAGTTTGGTGAAGCTGGCCAGGCAGCGCTGGAGGTCACTGCCGAAGGAGTCCCAGCGCTCTCCTGCGGTGTAGCCGAGGAGGCGGTAGACGTGGCCTCCCTCGGAAACGAACCCGGCCACCCCGCGCAGGGTTTGCGACTGCTGGCTGGAAGCAACCGTGCGGAAGTAGTAGTAGCCCTGCCGCCACGAGTTGCCACGCTCGACGTCACCCTGTTTGAAGAAAGCCTCGGCCGCGGCCTGAGGGCTGCCCTCCTCGGCCAGGGTGAGCACCACCACCGCGTCCTTGGCCGGGCTCAGCGCGCCGACCGCCTGGCGCTGGTTGACGATCACCCAGCCGGGCGGGAAGGTGAGCTGGAAGGCGAGCTCGGGGTGGTAGAAGATGTTGCCGACGGCATACCCCTGCCGCGGATCGTCGCCGAACACCAACCCCTCCAATCGATGCAGGTAGGAATCACGATCGACCCGTCCCGTTTGCTGGTCTCCGGTCAGCTGCTGCACCTGCTCCGAGATCGACTCCGCCCGCCTCTCCGGCGCCGGATGAGTGGACGCCCAGACCGGGATGCCCCCGCCGCCCTCGGCCTGGCTCACCCTGGCCAGGGTGTCGAAGACCTTGGCCATCTGGTGTGGGTCATACCCGTCGCGCACCAGGTAGCGCAGGCCCAGGGAGTCGGCCTCGCGCTCGTCGTC
Organism: uncultured Holophagae bacterium; assembly: GCA_963844865.1. GTDB lineage: Bacteria > Acidobacteriota > Thermoanaerobaculia > Thermoanaerobaculales > Sulfomarinibacteraceae > CAWJPY01. The sequence goes on along the minus strand of CAWJPY010000027.1, from coordinate 56,912 downwards.
GCGGCTGAACTTCAAGAACATCAGCTGCAGGCCCTGGCTGGCGAGCCCGGCGTACTTCTGGAAGTCCTCGCTGGCGATCATGGCGACGCCCAGGCCGATGTTGGCGAGCTGCGCCTGGCTCATCTGCTGCACCGAGTGGCGCGCAGTGACGTGCCCGATCTCGTGCCCCATCACCGATGCCAGCTCAGCCTCGGAGTTGAAGTGGGCGAGGATGCCGCGGGTGACGTAGATGAACCCTCCTGGCAGCGCGAAGGCGTTCACCACGGGATCGTCGACCACCGCGAAGGTCCACGGCAGGTCGGGCCGCTCCGAGTCCGCGGCCAGCGTCGCGCCGACCTGCTGCACGTAGGTCTGGAGCTCGGGATTGTCGACCAGCCCCATCGATTGGGCCACGTCCTTGCTGGCATCGCGGCCCATGGCGATCTCCTGCTGCTCGCCGATCAGGCTGAACTGGCGATGCCCGGTGGCCGCGTTCATGGTGCAGCCGCCCGCCAACACCATGGTTGTAAGGATGACGGCCGCAGCCGCCTGTCTGCGGTGTAGTGTGACGTGAGTTGACATCACTTCCCCCCTGTACTCTATTTCGCCGACGTTCCGGCGCGCCTTGCCGACGCTCTCCTGGACCGCGCCCCCGGCTCGCTGCCGAGAGCCCTCCCGTTCCAGCTTGCGGTTGCCCGTCATGACGCCAGCGACTTCCTTCACCCGTCCCTCGAGCTTCCCCACCTTGTCGCGCGCTTCTTGCTTCCTCACGGCATCTCCTCTGCGGATCCCGAGGATCAATTTCGTGGCCGGGCGTTTCGAGGACGGCGATTCCATCTCGAATCTAGTCCTCCGGCGCCCCGTCGTGAAGCGCATTTTCTACCCGGCAGAGACGCCGCGACTCAGGTAGGAACTACGCGGCTTGCGGTTTCGCTTCCGCGTAGTAAGTGCACTTCTCGGGTCGGTTGTCGGAGCTTACCTTTGAGGAGGATTCGAAGAGAAGGGAAATAGGGATGGGCACCACCACGCTGATCGCCGTGATCGTCGGACTGCTCCTTCTCCTTGGTGGTGGCGGCTGCACCTTGCGATGCGAATCGCGCTGAGTACTGACGACAGAGGGACACCCCCATGATCAGGTTCCAGTCTGACCGCACCTGCGGCAGCGCCGCCGACTCGCCCCCTGCGCTGTCTCCACGGCAACGCATCGCAGCGCTCGTGGCCGGGGTGGTCTGGGTCGCCGCGTGCACCACCGCGCCGCCGCTGACCGTCGTCGAACCCACCGCGGCCAGGCAGGACGCCGGCCGGGCGAGCGAGGCCGCGCGCCTGCTCGAGGCCGGGCAGGCGCAGATGGCCCGCACCCAAGCCGAGCAGGCCCGCGCCCTCAAAGCGGCGAACCGGGACGTCACCCTCCTGGCAGCCCGGGCGTTGATCGCGGCCGGTCGCACCGACGGCGCCGAGGCCGCTCTCTCCGCCTTGAGCGGCGGCCCCGACGCGCTCCTCCTGACCGGTCGCATCGCCGAGCGCCGGCACAGCTGGGAGACGGCCATGAACCTCTATGAGTCGCTGCCGGCCGACTACCCGGAGCGCGCCGCGTCCCTCCTCCGGGCCAAGCTCGAGTGGCGACGCTCCAACCTCCCACCGTGCGCCCAGCAGGTGATCACGTCACCCCGGCTGACCCGGTCCGAGCTGGCCGTCCTGCTGGTGTCGCTGGCGCCGCAGCTGGAGGCGCTCGTGGGCGGCAGCTCGCCGGTGCTTTCCGACATCGTCGACCTGCCCTGCCTGCGCGGGGTTCTCACCGCCGTTCGCTTGGACCTGCTCGACGTCGACCGTCTCGACCACCGCTTCTTCCCCTCCCGGGCGGCGCGACCCGAGGAGGTCCGCAGCGCGGTCGAGAGTCTCTGTCACATCCTCGACCTGAAGCCGCCGGTGTGGTGCGAGGAGGGCGGGGCGACGGCAGGCTGCACGCTGGTTTCCGAGCCGGTGCGCGGGCAGCAGGTCGCCGCGATGGTGTCCCGGCTGATCGAGGCGGAGAGACCATGAAGGAGCGAACGCGCGAGCTGCGGCCACGGGGCATTCCTGCTCGTGGCGGGCATTGGTCGAGTGGGCATCACCCAGGCCTGGAGCAGCGGCTCTGTCGCCGCGACGACGCTTGACCGGGGAGTCTTCCTCGCCCTCGTGGTCGTCGGTACCTTTCTCCTGGTCCTCGAGCAGCGTCCATACCCAGTGACAGAGGAGTGGTTTGTCTGGATCGGCGCCAAGTGTGTCATCCCAGAACGTCCCCACTAGGACGAGCTCGGCCGAGGAGGCTGTCGCACCACCGGGTAGGAGGAGGTCCGCTCAGGTCAAGGACGTGGGGCCGAGGGACCAGGAGGCCGCCGCGGAGGGGGCGCGGATGTCGGACGAGGTGGGGTCGTACCGCTCGCCGCGAACGCCGTCGCATCGTCCTTGAAGCTGGTGTACGACGAGGAGGCACAGCCAATGCGCGTGGCCCTTCGGCCCAGCGCTCTCGACGACGCCACGCTCCGCGATGGCTGTCTGTGACCTCAATGTGGTGTCGATCTCATGGTCGAAGGGCCGGTTACGGCAGACGCGATTGGCGCGGCCGCGCCCCGGCTCGATGGCCGGGGCGGGCCAGGGCCAGCAAGGTGCCCGGCGGTCGTCGGCCACCTTGAGAGACAACCTTGGCTGATACCTAGTCGTCGATGACGAACGTGACCATCAAGTTGACCTGGAACTCCGTGATGACCCCTTCCTTCACCCGCACTTGCTGCTCCTTGATCCATGCGCTTCGCACGTTGCGAAGTGTCTTGTTCGCCCTGGCGATGCCGTGTTCGATGGCGTCCTGGAAGCCCTTGGTCGACGTCGCACTGATCTCGGAAACCTTGGCTATTGACACGTTGCCCTCCTTCTTTCTCTGTCGTCATTGGGTGTCCGGGCAGCGACCTCCATGTGAATCGAATCCTCCACTGCCCCGAAGTGGTGCCGGCACCACGGAACCGGTTCCGCAGCAGCCGACCACTCAGACCACCGGATGTCGTTCGGCAGCGTGGCGATCACCTCCGTCGGGAGAACAGATGGATGATCGCGACGAACAATGCGGCACCGATGATCGACCACAGGATCGGAAATGGATGCCCACCGATCGTGACCATGAAGGGCTCCGGGAGCTTGAGCATCCCGGCGACCCAAGGACCGAGCAGGGCGCCGATGAAGCCGAGGGCGATCGAGACGATCAGGCCGCCGCGAACGCTGCCCGCGAGGGCCTTCCCGATGGCGCCGCAGACCGCGGCGATCACGATGAGAAACAGGAGTGCCGGAAGTGAGATTGACATCGCGCGTTCCTTTCATATGCCCTCTCGAAACCACCTCTCGTCGAACGGCGGAAGGCTGGCGAGAGGGATCAGTCCGCCCTACTTCTTGACCGCCTTGGCAGCCCTGTCGACGTGCTGTCCGACCGTTCGACGCGCCTTGCCAAGGCTCTCCTGGGCCTCGCCTTCGGCCTGGTCCCGATCGCCCTCCAGCTCCAGCGCGCTGTCGCCCGTGAGGATGCCGACGATTTCCTTCCCCCGCCCTTGCAGCTTCTTCACCTTCCCGCGCTCTTCTTGCTGTCCCATGAGCTCTCCTTTACGGATCCCGAGGCTTCCTGTCGACGCCTCATAGGTCGTGCGCGGCCGTTTCACAAGGTCAGTCGCCGACGCTCGGTGTACCGAACGTGAGGCGCGGGAAATGGGCGCGCAGCGCCTCCATGACATCGAGGACGGCTGCGTTGGATCCCGACTCGCGGCCGCTGTCCTGGAACCGGTAACGGTCGCCCTTCACGATCTGGAAGTTGATCTGGTGGCAGAAGTTCCCAGAGGACCGCGCCTCACAGGTCAACCACACCTCTTTGATACCCGTCGTCTGGAACTGGAAGCTCTCCCTCTGAGCCACGGCCATCCTCCCACCGGAGGGTGTCACCGTCCATGACCAGGCGACCCGGGTGGTCCTTCCTGAAGAACCGCAAGAGCCCCGTCTTCACGAGCACCAGGTTGTCGAAGGCCAGGTCGGCCGGAGGAGCCATCGCCGGCGCGGCAGAGAGACCGGCAGGGGTCGCCATCAAGGCCGCGATGGTCGACTCCTCAGCGCCGTTCTGTTTGAGGTAGAGAAGGTCGTTGACCGACAGGCTGTAGTCTCGCTGCGACTGCCCGATCTGGTCGTTGATGATGGACTCGGACATCCCCGAGTTGATCAGGCTCACCAGCTCGACGAGACGGACATCGTCGGGTCGAAGCAGTGGCTGCGCCGCCGCCGGCGAGGGGACATGGGCCCAGATCGCGGCGATGACCGCCTCCGACACGCCTGCATTCCGCAGCGTGACGAGATCTCCGGCCGTCATGGCGACGGTGTTGGCCGGGTTGTTGACCATGGCGATGATCCCGTCGGCCGGGGAGCCGGACTGCTGGGCCGCCAAGATGGAGTTGAGCGTCAGCTGTTCCGCAGCTGCAGTCGTCGCGACGAGCGCTACCAAGGCCAAACCGAGGACGGCCACGATCACTGTGCGTTTCATAGAGCACCTTCTTTCTTTCGACGGCCCTTCTTGTGAATGCGGTGACGCGTAGCGGACCGAGAGCCGGCGCATCCGCAGAGCAGGATTTTGAGACACATCCAGAATCTAGTCCCCTGCCGCCCGGCCGTGAAGCGCAGTTTCTACCTGGGAAGCACCCACCGCAGCTCAGGTAGGAACTACGCATGCGGCGACAGTCAGAAGCTCTTCGTTTCTCGTTGGGGTTACTGGCACAGAGCGGCGCGGACCTCAGACAGGTTGTCCTCGATTCCGGCGGCCTCCCGGCCCATGGCTTCCCTGCGGCCGGCAACCGCCGTCACCCCGTCGGCATCGCCGAGCGCCTCCAGCTCAGTCTCCATTGCAGCCAACTCGGCGGCCCCGTCGCGCAGGGCGGCGAGCCGGCCCAGCGCCTCGTCGAAGCTGGCGGCGAGCTCGTCGATCCGCCCGGCATGCGCGTCGTCACCTGCAGCCCGGTAGTGGCGCGCGGCCTCGGGGAGCTCCAGGTGGCAGGCCAGCAGGCGGCCGAGCTGGCCGTGGATGCGCACCGCCAACTCGGCGTCGGGCGCGGTGCCGAGCGCCGCCCGCAGGTGGCCGATGGCCTCGTCGCCCCGGTCAAGGGAGGCGAGGGTGCGGCCGAGTTGGTAGCGGGCCACTGGATCCTCTCCTCGCTCTTTCACCGCCGCAGCGAACCACTTGGCGGCGACCTCCGGCTGGTTTGCCTCGGAGGCCGCCTCGCCGGCGAGCAGAACGTTCTCGTACTCTGGTGCGGCGGTCGCCACCTTGGCGGCGAGCTCGAGAGCGCGGCCGTACAGGCTCGCCGCGAGCTCGTCGTCGTCCGCGGCGGTCGCCAGTGTCAGGGCGGTGATCGCTGCGGCGCGGCCGCTGGTCAGGTCGTCCGGGTCGAGGGCGAACGCCCGGGCCAGGTGGTCGAGGGCGGCCGCGGGATCACCTGCCGCCTGGTAGGCGGCGGCGATCGCCCGCTGCAAGGCAGCGCTGTCCGGGGCGTCGGCCAGGCGCGCCTCCAGCACTGCCACGGCATCGGCAGTGCGCTCCTCGGCGAGCAGGCAACGCGCCAGCATGCGTGCCATTTCCACCTTCCAGGCCGGGCTCAGCTCTTCGAGATCGAGTCCTTCGAGGAGCTCCCGGGCCTCGGTGTGACGGTCCACGGCCATCAACGCCCGGCTCAGGGTGGCGGCGTTGGCGGGGTCGCCGGGAGCCAGCCTCACGGCCACCCGGAGGCTGTCGAGGGCCTCGCTGGGCTGCTCCAGGGCGAGCTGGCAGCGGCCGAGCATCAGATAGCCGCCCGGCCAGTTGGGGTTCGACTTCACCACCGCCTGGAAGTGCTCGGCAGCCTCGGCGAAACGGCCCAGGTTGTAGAGATCGACACCTGCGCTCCAGTCGGCGGCGACAGGTCCGGCTAGCAGTACGACTGCCACCGCCACGGCGGTGACCACGAAAAGTCTGCGCGACGGGATCATGATTTCTCCACGCTTCCGGCACCGCCCACGGCGGCGAATCCGAGCTCGACGGCGGCGCGTCTGACTGGAATCGGGCGCGACTCTGATCAGGATCGCTGCGGCCATGCAGTCATCCATGCAAGCTCCATGCCACAGGTGGATCACGCTTGATTCTGGATGGTTGCGTCTCGTGGAGAGGTCCACCGTTCGGGAGTTCAATCAAAAGGAGGTGGAGTGCCTTCCGCAGATGAAGAACGGCGCGCGAGGAGAGCAGGAGCGCCGCCGCGGACCGGGTATAGACTGTGTCCTCACGGGGACAGCCAAGGGCTTCGGGGAGGACAGGGCATGACCAAGCGGAGAATCGGCATCCTGACCGGCGGCGGGGACTGCCCTGGCCTGAACGCCGTCATCAGGGGGGTGACAAAGACGGCTCGCAACACGTACGGGATCGACGTGCTCGGTTTTCACGATGGATTCGAGGGGTTGATCGAAAGCCGATTCACCGCGCTGACGTACGAGAGCGTGTCGGGCATCCTGACGCAGGGGGGCACGATCCTCGGCGCGAGCAACAGGGCGAACCCGTTTGAGCACATCGTGATCGAGAACGGGGAACGGACCGTAAGGGACGTTTCCGACCAGACCATGGCCCTGTACAGGGACCTGGAGTTGGAGGCACTGATCACGGTCGGCGGCGACGGGACCATGACGATCGCCGGAATGCTGGCGGAAAAGGGCGCCAACGTGATCGGGATTCCCAAGACGATCGACAAGGACCTGGTGGAGACCGACACCACCTTCGGGTTCGACAGCGCCCGCCAGGTCGCCACCGAAGCCATCGATCGGCTGCACACCACCGCCCAGTCCCACCACCGCGTGATGATCGTGGAGGTCATGGGGCGCAACGTGGGCTGGCTGGCACTGGAGTCCGGCCTCGCCGGAGGAGGTGACGTGGTCCTGATTCCGGAGCTCCCGTACGAGCTGGACGAGATCGTCCGCGTCGCGCGCCAGCGCAGCCGCTTCGGGAAGCGCTTCAGCATCGTGGTGGTGGCTGAGGGGGCGAGGCCGAAAGGGGGCCGGCAGGTGGTCGACAGGATCGTCGCAGACAGCCCCGAGCCGGTTCGGCTGGGGGAATCAGCCACCAGATAGCGCGCCAGATCGAGGAAGCCACGGACATCGAGTGCCGGGTGGCCCAGCTCGGTCACCTCCAGCGAGGAGGAACGCCGAGCTCGGCGGATCGGATACTCGCCACCCGGCTTGCGGTCAAGTCGATGGAGCTCGTGGCCGAGGGCACGTTCAACCACATGGTCGCGACGAAGGGGGAGGAGATCGTGGCCGTGCCCATCGAGAGGGTCATGGGCCGGCAGAAGTTCGTGCCCAGGGACTCTCCGCTGATCGAGGCTGCGCTCTCGATCGGAGCGAGCCTCGGCGTCGACCTGTGACAGGGGTCGAACCGGCCTCGCCGGCTGGCCCGCCAAACCAATCGGAATCCCCGGAATCCTGCCCACCGGGGCGGTGTGTCGGGCCGCGGGCGTTCTTCCTTCGCCGCTGCGTCGATTGTTGCGGGGCCGGCCCAGCCAGGTGAGCGGGGCCGGGCGCCCTGGGATTAGATGAACGCACAGGCGCGCTCGGTGGCGATCTCGGCGCGGGCGGCGTCGCCGGTCAGCGCGATGCCGAGCGCGATCAGGCGACGTCGCAGCTCGCGGCGGCCTCCTTCCAGACCGACACAGACAAGTCGCGGTAGCTCCTCGGCACGGGTCGCCAGCACCTGGACATAGTCTCCGATGGCGTCCGTCCCGTCGGCCAGGGGCACGACGAGGATGTCGACCCGGTGCGCGATCGCACGCAGGTACTCGCTCAGGCGTGCCTCCTGCTCGCCCAATGCGTCGATCATGGTGAGCCCGGCCTCGCCGACCAAGGCGAGCTGGTCGCGCGTCGTCTCGAGTTGCACCCCGAGCTCCCGGAAGAGCTGCTCGAGCGACCGGCGAAGTCGCCCCTGCTCGACAAGCGGGGCGATCGCCACGGTCGGCGCCTTCGTGGCGCAGGCCTCGAGCCTGGCCGGCGCATAGCCCGACCGTTGGAGCACCCGGCGCCAGGCAGCGCCGGCGAACCAATCGCGGAACCTGGGTGTCCAGCGCCGCACGAGATCGAGCCCGACGGCCTCCCGCGGCAGCTCACACAGCGCCGTCTCGATCCACGCCCAGTCGGGCACCAGGTTCTTCCGGAACTCCGGACGCAGACGTCGGTGCAAGCGGTGCAGCCGGTGGCGCGCCCGCGAAGCCTGTCGCCTGACGGCGGCCTGCTCCCGAGGCGACATGATCGCGGAGCGCTCGGCAAGCGCCTCCACCCGAGCGTACGCTTCGAAGGCCGCGGCCTGGAAGGCGTGGGTCGCGAGCATCTGCTGAGTGAAGCGCTGGAAATGACGACCTTTCATTGCCATGTGCGCCGCAGCGGCGAACTGCGACGGGTGGGTGAGGAGAACCCCGGCGAGGAACCTCACATAGGCCGGGCCCTGGCGTGAGAAGAGCTGCAGCCAGATGGAGCGGAGAAATCCTGCAATCTCGGCCCGGGTCGGTCGTCGGCTCCGCGGTGGCCGGGGGCGGAGCCGAGCGAGCAGCGTCCGACAGCGCGCGAAGTAGCTGGAGAGCCGCGGACCGTACAGCGACAAGAGGACCCGCCGGTAGCCCTCGATCAGCACCTCGCGGTCGAGCTCGCGGCCGGAAGTTGAGGGCGATCTCCACGTTGTTGCCGCTGGACTCGCCGAGCAGGCGGCCCTCGGCTCGAGCCGGGCGTAGAGGTCGGTGCCGCGCAGCGGCGGGAGCAGCCCGACCATGGCCATGGGGATCCCGCCTCCTGGATGAAGGCGATCTGGGCGTCGAAGACCTCGCGGCCGTCGCCGTCCAGCCCGAGGATGAAGCCGCCGGTCACCTCGATCCCCTTGCCCTGGATCGCGCGCACGGCGTGGAGGAGATAGTCGTCGTCGCCGCGGCTCGGTGTTCTGCGACCTTCGGGTCCGCTCGAGCGCCGTCGGGGTTCGGGCTCTCGATGCCCAGGAACACCATGCGTGAACCCCGCGTCGACCATGGCGTCCATGAGGGGCTCGTGCTTGGCCAGGTTGACGCTCGCCTCGGTGTAGAGGTCGAAGGGGTAGGCCGCGCTCGCGTTGCCAGGCGGCGACAGCCGGCAGCAGGCGCAGCGCCTCGCGCCGGTTGCCGATGAAGTTGTCGTCGACCAGGAAGACCGCGCCCCGCCAGCCGAGCTCGTAGAGGCGGTCGAGCTCGGCGAGCATCTGCGCGTTGGACTTGGTCCGCGGAACCCGGCCGAAGAGCTTGGTGATGTCGCAGAACTCGCAGTTGAACGGGCAGCCCGCGCGAGAACTGGAGCGCCATGGACGAGTACGCGTCGAGGTCGAGGAGGTCGAAGCGCGGGACCGGCGTCAGGGTGATCGGCGGCCTCTCCTCCGGCCGTAGAGGCGCCTCGGCCCGCCCCTCCCAGTCGGCGAGAAAGCGCGGGAAGGTCTCCTCGACCTCCCCAGCAGGTAGATGTCGGCGCCGGCGATCTCGGCGGAGAACGAGGTCGGGTGCGGCCCGCCGACCACCATCGGCTTGCCGACCGCGGTGGCAGCGCGCGATCACGTCGCGCAGCGACCGGCGCTGGACGACCATGGTCGAGGTGAGGACGAGATCGGCCCACGTCCAGGTCCTCGTCCGTGCAGCGCGGTCGACGTTCATGTCCACCAGGCGGAGCTCGCCAGGACGGGGAACATCGCCGCTACGGTCAGCAGCCCCAGCGGCGGCATCGCCGACCGCTTGCCGATGAGCTCGAGTGGCGTACTGGAATCCCCAATAGGAAGGGGGAAGCTCGGGGTAGACCAGCAGAGCACGTGGCTTCGATGGTGACGTTCCTTCCCGTGTCACCGGATTCCGTGGCCCCGTCTCCGCCACCGCGTCACGAGAGCGTGCGATCGTCACACGGGCCGCGCGGGCGCCAGATTGCTGACGGCCGGGCCCGCGAGAGCTGGCGTTGTCTTTCATTTCTGTCCCTCCGATCTTCCCACCGACGCGATGTTCTGGCCACTGGACCTGGGCGCGGACCAGAGCGGGGTGGGAGCGGCCTCGTCGTCTCCTCTGCAATCTCCTGGCCACAGACAGTGCGCGCTTGATGGCAGGTGGTTGCGTAATGGAGACCACCCCTCTCCTCGCCTGTTCGATCAAAATGAGGTAGAGTCACTTCAAAATGAAAGGGGTGGCCGATGCGGGTCGAGGACCTGCATCACGACGAGCTCTTGGAGCTGGACCCGGAGGGGGGCGTGATCCGTTTCGCCGGACAGCGCGCGCTCCTGCTCGACGCTGTGGCCATGGGGCTCCTGCGGCAGTATCTGGTCGAGAACTTCGGACTGACCGCCGCCCGCGCGGTGCTCACCCAGTTCGGCTTCGCCCACGGCTGGCGCATGGCGGAGGCCATGCAGAAGGAGTTCAACTGGGCGAACAATGAAGAATGGCGTCGCGCCGGCCCCCGCATCTACACCCTCGAGGGGCTCTTCCGCGCCCAGCCGGGAAGCGAGGACCCGCTCTCCAAGAAGGGGGCGATGCTGCTCGCCTCCTACGAGGCGGAGCAGCATCTGCTGCACTTCGGTCGCTCCGATTCGGCTGTGTGCTGGACCATCTGCGGCCTGATGAGCGGCTACGTCAGCCGCACCGCCGGCAAGGAGATCTACGTCCTCGAAGATCGCTGTCTGGGCGAAGGCCACGCGGCGTGCCACCTCCTCGGGCGCACGCGCGAAGAGTGGGGTGACGAACGCGCCGAGGAGCTGGCGTTCTTCGACTCGGGGCGCCTCAAGGAGTGCCTCGATGTCTCGCTCAGCAGGGTCACGGAGACGCTGAAGGCGGCCGAGGAGAAGCTCCGCGCCCACCGTCAAGCGCTGGTGCGCGTGGCGCGCGACGTCGAGGAGCCGCTGGGGATCGTCGCCAAGAGCGCGAAGATGCAGCAGGTGGTGGACCTGGCGCGACGGGTGGCCAAGGTCGATGCCACGGTGCTCATCACCGGCGAGAGCGGCGCGGGCAAGGAGCGGATCGCGCGGCTCGTCCACGACGAGTCGACGCGCGCCGCGGGGCCGTTCATCGCCGTCAACTGCGGCGCCATCACCGAGACGCTCCTCGAGAGCGAGCTCTTCGGGCACGCGCGCGGCGCGTTCACCGGCGCGACGTCGGACCGGCCCGGCCTGTTCGAGGCGGCCAACCGCGGAACGCTGCTGCTGGACGAGATCGGCGAGGTCTCTCCGGGCATGCAGGTCAAGCTCCTGCGGGTGCTTCAGGAGCGGGAGATCCGTCGCGTCGGGGAGAACAAGAGCCGGCCGGTGGACGTGCGCGTCCTGGCCGCCACCAACCGCGACCTGGCCCACGGGGTCGCGGACGGCGCCTTCCGCCAGGACCTCTACTACCGGCTCAAGGTCGTCGAGCTGCACGTTCCGCCGCTCCGCGACCGCAGGGACGACATCCTGCCGCTCGCCCGGCTGCTGCTCGCGGATGCGGCGGTTCGGATGGGATCGCAAGATCTCGGGCCTCGCCCCGGGCGCCGCCGATCAGCTCCTGCGCTACGACTGGCCGGGCAACGTGCGCGAGCTGGAGAACGCCATGGAGCGTGCCGTCGCGCTCGCGCGCGGGAGTCGCGTGGAGCTCGAGGATCTGCCCGAGGAGATCCGCCAGGCGTTTCCCAAGCCGGTCGTGCAACGGGGGAGCGGTGCAACCGCTCAACGAGGTCGAGAAGGACTACATCCTCGCGGTGCTGGAGCTCAACGGCGGCAACCAGACGCGCACCGCCGAGCAGCTCGGGATCGGCTCGGCGACGCTGTACCGCAAGCTCAAGAGCTACGGTCTGACCCACTCCAGGCGCGCGGAGAAGTGACGGGGGAGGCATCGACTCACGATCCCTCGACCTTGCAGGTGATCGCTGTCATGTCGTCGACCTGAGGAGCATCCGATCGAGAGTCCCTCGCGGCGTTGTCGAGGGCCTCCAGGGTCTTGGCCTGATCCGAGAGAGGGGCGCCGGCCCCCCGTGTCGACGACTCCTGTCGAGGGCTCTCCGGCCGGTTCCTGCAACGGTTTGGGCCGGGTCGTTTTCGGATTGACCTTCAACCAGTCCCGAGCTCTACAGATGCGTCTCGGAGCATCGTCCTGGTCACATCAGACTGATGGCTGTCCTCTATCCTTCGTTCTGTGCACAACTCTCCCCCTGGCGCTGATAGCCCGGGTCGCAGGTCCAATCGTTGCCCGAGTAACCAAGGTGGGCCTTCGCCGGTACCACCAGGGCCACGCAGGAACCACCGTCCTTCACGAAACCACGCTCGCATACCCAGTCGCGGCCGGATGAGGCCAGATAGCCGTGCTGAGGCACCTCAACCGCGACGCAGGAATCGTCGCTCCTTTGGAATCCCCGACCGCATTCCCAGTCGCTTCCCGATCGCGCGAGATGGGCGTGCGGCGGGAGCTTGACAGGCACGCAGGAGCTGCCGCTGCGCCGGAAGCCCCGCTCACATTTCCAACCATCTCCAGAATCATCAAGGTAACCGCCTGCAGGGACCGTGATGGGCACGCAAGACTGGTCTGCTTGCCGATAGCCTCGATCACATTCCCATCCTGTTCTCCCGTAGGCGTCCACCAGATAGGCGTTCGCAGGGACCTCGATCAGGGCACATTTTTGGCCCACCTCCGCGTAGCCGCGATCGCACTCCCATCCCTTCCTCCCGTAGGAGTCCACCAGGTAGGCGTTCGCAGGGACCTCGATCAGGACGCAGTGTTGGCCCACCTCCGCGTAGCCGCGATCGCACTCCCATCCACTGCCGCGGGAGTTCAGGAAAGCGTTTGCAGGCACTTCGACCACGGCGCAGGCCCCATTGACCTCCCGGTAACTCCGGTCGCACTGCCATCCGTCACCGGAGTAGTTGAGATGAGCGTTCGGAGGCACCTGAACGGCCACGCAAAGCTGATCGACGTTGCGATACCCCCAGTCGCACTCCCATCCACCTCCGTAGCGCTTCGCGTGGGAATTCAATGCAGCTTCTCCCGTGTCGGCCTGCGCGGTGGCTACGATCGGCGTGATGCCGAGGAACGCAGCAAGGACCAGCCACCTGCAGAAGCCGGTCCGTCGTCGCGGCAGCGCACTCCTGGATCCGCCCTTGCCGCCAGAGGGTGCAAGGCGCGCTGAAGGCTCGCGCAGACTCTCGAGTGCAGTCGCCTGGAGATCTCCACGGCCGGTGCTCAACCTGTCCATTTTCCCGTCTCCTTTCTCGGTTCCCGCTGTTCTCATCTCTCCATTCCCATCCGCCGCGAGATCAACGGCCGAGCGTGAGCTGCAGCGGATGGGGATACCAACGATCGGGAACACTGCTGCGGCCAGCTCACGGCACGTGTCCCGCGCTCCCCTGAGGCCCTGGCCGCACGTCATCGAATCTCTGTTCATGTGGAACTCTCCCGGGGCGTCATGGCACGGAACCAGGCTGGAATGCACGACGGCGGGTAGGCTCACTACATGCCGCCCATTCCGCCCATGTCGCCGCCGGGCAGCGCGTCGTTCTTCTCCTCCGGGATCTCCGCCACCAGGGCCTCGGTGGTGAGCAGGAGGCCGGCGATGGAAGAGGCGTTGAGCAGGGCGTTCTTGGTCACCTTGGCCGGGTCGATGACGCCGGCCTTCATCAGGTCGGTCATCTCCCCCTTGGCCGCGTCGTAGCCCACGGCGCCCTTCTTGCCCCGGATCTCGCGCACGATCACCGCCGCCTCGTCGATGCCCGAGTTGCGGATGATCTGCCGCGTCGGCTCCTCCAGCGCCCGGAGCAGGATTCTGGCGCCGGTCGCCACGTCGCCCTCCATGGTCTTGACCTGCTTGTCGATCTCGTCCATGGCCCGCAGCAGCGCCACACCGCCCCCGGGCACGATCCCTTCCTCCACCGCCGCCTTGGTGGCGTGCAGGGCGTCCTCCACCCGCGCCTTCTTCTCCTTCATCTCGGTCTCGGTGGCCGCCCCGACCTTGATCTGGGCCACGCCGCCCACCAGCTTCGCCAACCGCTCCTGCAGCTTCTCCCGGTCGTAGTCCGAGGTGGTGTCCTCGATCTGCGTCTTGATCTGCTGCACCCGCCCCAGCACCGCCTCCTGCTTCGCTGGATCGTCGTCGTCCACCACGATGGTGGTGTCGTCCTTGGTGATGGAGATCTTCTTCGCCGTCCCCAGGTCCTCCCAGGTCACGTTCTCCAGCTTGATCCCCAGGTCCTCGGAGATCACCTTGCCGCCGGTGAGGATCGCGATGTCCTCGAGCATGGCCTTGCGCCGATCCCCGAACCCCGGCGCCTTCACCGCCGCCACGTGCAGGGTCCCCCGCAGCTTGTTCACCACCAGGGTCGCCAGGGCCTCGCCCTCCACGTCCTCGGCCACGATCAGCAGCTGCGTCCCCTGCTGCGCCACCTTCTCCAGCACCGGCAGCAGGTCCTTCATGTTGGAGATCTTCTTCTCGAAGATCAGGATCTTCGCGTTCTCCAGCACGACCTCCATGCGCTCGGCGTCGGTCACGAAGTAGGGGGAGAGGTAGCCGCGGTCGAACTGCATGCCCTCCACCACCTCCAGGGTGGTCTCCAGGCCCTTGGCCTCCTCGACCGTGATCACCCCGTCCTTGCCCACCTTCTCCATGGCCTCGCGGATGATGCCGCCGATCTCGATGTCGCCGTTGGCGGAGATGGTGCCCACGTGGGAGACCGCCTCCCCCTCAACCGGGACGGCCAGCTTGGTCTCGATGAAGTCCACCGCCGTCCTGGTGGCCAGGTCGATGCCCCGCTTGAGCTCCATGGGGTTGGCGCCCGCGGTCACGTTCTTGATGCCCTCGCGGTAGATCGACTGCGCCAGCACGGTGGCCGTGGTGGTGCCGTCACCGGCCACGTCCGAGGTCTTGGACGCCACCTCGCGCACCATCTGCGCACCCATGTTCTCCAGGGGCTCCTTGAGCTCGATCTCCTTGGCCACCGTCACCCCGTCCTTGGTGATGGTGGGGGAGCCCCACTTCTTCTCCAGGATCACGTTGCGGCCCTTGGGGCCCAGGGTCACCTTGACCGCGTCGGCCAGCCGGTTGACGCCCTTCAGGATCATGCCGCGGGCCTCCTCGGAGTAGACGATCTGCTTGCCTGCCATGCTCGCCTCCCTTACTTCTTCACCACGATGGCGAGGATCTCGTCCTCGCGCAGGATCGTGTGCTCGTCGTCGTCGATCTTGATGTCCTGGCCGGAGTACTTGCCGATGAGGACGCGGTCGCCCTTCTTCACCGACATCGGGAGCCGCTTGCCGTTCTCGTCCAGCTTGCCGTCGCCCACCGCCACCACCTCGGCCTCCAGGGGCTTCTCCTTCGCGGTGTCCGGGATGATGATCCCGCCGCGAACCTCTTCCTTGGGATCGATGCGCTTCACGAGGACTCGGTCGTACAGAGGTTTGATCTTCATGTCCCTCTCTCCCTTCGACAGTTGTTTGATTCTCGGCACCCGGTGCCGTTGGTTGTCCATTCGTCCATTGGTGTTCCGCGCGGGGCGCTACGCACCGGTTGGTCGCCCCCCGCGGATCCCTCGTCGCTGTCGCACGGCTGTTCCTCTGATCTCTCCGCGAATGCCGTCGGGGCCTCCGGAACCGAGCGCGCGTGCGATCAGGCTTGCCCAACGGCCACTTGTCCTGCAAGTTCCTGGCCACAGACAGATTTCTCATGCTTCCAATGAGTTGCAGTCCTGCGACAGCGGTCATTCTTCTCTTCCGTCCATCGAAACGAAGGACGGCCCCCGGCCATCTGAGGAGATGACGGAATGGTGTGTCCGGCGCCCTGTCAGTGGGGCATCAAGTCGACGGTGGCTCATCTTCGTTGGCGAGCGCGACGGATGGCTGCACAGAGCGCGAAGCGGCTCAGCGACGAGGCTTGAGAACGCATGGCAACGGACCCTGAAGCGCAGAGTGGATGGGGTTCAGGGACGCGGAGATTCGTGGTGAGCCCGCCTGCGTGTGGCTGTCGGCCGGCCTGCTCCCTCTTCCGGCTTCGTGCTCCGCACTGCGCCGTGACAAGCCGGCCGACCTGCTTCAGTACCTGAGGATGCCTTCGGTCACAGAAACCAAGGCCACCGAGTCCACATGGCACATCTGGCGTGAGTTTCACGTGGGGTTGGATTGGTGCTCATGAGGGTTACGGCACCGGTACGTCAGATCCTCGGGCCGCGGGAGCGGAAATCCCCCCTGGCGCCGCATCGTGTTAGAGTCTCGGGGCGCATCCAATCCAAGCATGTCTCGTGACAGCGCATCGAGATGCGGGGGGGACCGATGATAACCGTCGACGAGATCATGACGACCGGGCTGCACACGCTGCCAGCGACAGCGACCCTGGCCGATGCGATTCGCGTCATGGCTGAGAAGTCGATCCGCCACATTCCCATCGTGGATGGCGAAGGCAACCTGGAAGGCCTCGTCACCCGTCACGATGTCCTGGCCGCGCTCGACTCGACACTGCGTGTCGAAGCCGCGCGCCGGGACCCTGCAACCATCCCGCTCGAAGAGATCATGACGCGAGACGTGGTGACCGTGGAGGCGGACGCGAACCTCCGTCAAGCTGCGCTGTTCCTCGAAAAGCACAAGTACAGTTGCCTCGCCGTCATGACAGAGGGCAGATTCACTGGCATCGTCACCGACGCCGACCTCGTCGCCGTGGCAATCAACCTGCTCGAGCAGCTCGAGACGGGTAACCCTTCTGGAAAGGGATAAGCGCGCATCCTCACCATGATGGGAGGCACAATCACGTGTGTGTGCCACCAGGGTGCCGTACCGCATTGTTGCAGCACAGTGATCGGGACTGGAGATCACGCGTGCGGGGAGGTCGATGCTCGGCATGGGCGTGGTCGGGATAGCGGCACAGCCACCACTCTGCCGGCTCTGCCGCGGCGATGACGGGGCACCGTCCCCGCCGCGCGTGCGTGCCGGTGTGACGCTTGGCGAGGAATCCCGTCACAGCTCGGAGGACGGTGTATCATGCCCCGGGACGCTCCGCTGACAACATGGGGAGGTAGGAGATGCAGACGCTCGGGAAATGGGCATTCATCATTGGCATCATCCTGGCAGTCATCGCGGCCTTCGTCACCCAGGTGCCGTGGATCTACTGGATCCTGGCCGTGCTCGGCCTCATCGTGGGCTTCCTCAACATCACCGTCGAGGAGACCAAGGGGTTCCTCCTGGCCGCCATCGGCCTGATCCTGTCGGCCACGGCCGTGCAGGGGATCCCGCTGATCGGTCAGATGGTCACCCGGGTGATGGGGAACATCGTGGCGTTCATTGCCGCCGCCCTGTTGGTGGTGGCGCTCAAGGCACTGTTCGAAACAGCCAAGGACTAGCTTCCGGCGGGGCGTCCCTGCCCTCCCTGTCCCTTGCCCCTGCTGCGTTCTTGGCTGTGATGCGACGAAACGGTGGCACGTTCAGGGATGCAGCTCGAGCCGGGGGGTGGCAGGCGGGTCCGCGCTCCATCGCGGGGTCGGGCACCATCGGTGCGCGAGGGGAGGAGTCGGGATGGATTCGAACCGGCGAATGCAGGCGCTGCCCCAGCTCGAATGCCCCCTTTGTGGGGGACCTGCCGACCTGCGCGGGCGCTGAGCGATCGCGGTCATCGTGTGCAGGTCGTGCACCGCGGAGCTGCCGGCGAGCCGGCATCAAGACGTGATCGATCGCTGGAAGGAACGGATGTGGCGTTCGTTCCTGGACGGTCCCCCCGAGGCGGAGTGACGCCCGTTGGCGCGGCGCCGTTGCGGGAAGATCAGTAGTTCGCGAAGGCGTCGTCGGGGTAGCAGTACAGCCAACGCTCTCCCGGCTCCGCGGACGCGATGGCGGGGTGGCCGGTCGCCTCCGCGTGCTTCGTGGCGTGGCGGTTGGGAGAGGAGTCGCAGCACAGCGTGGCCCCGCACTCCTGGCAGGTGCGGAGGTGGACCCACCGTGAGCCGGTCTTCACGCACTCCTCGCACTCCCTGACGGCTGGGTGTTCGACGGAAGAGATTGCTTCGATGTGCTCACACTTCGATGCCGGCATCTGACCTCTCCTTTCGTCCGCACGACGAAAGCGGCAGCGGAGGATCCCGGTGCGTCTTTCGCCGCGGGCTGCCTCGCGCAGTCTGGAACACGCCAGGGCGGTCGCGGCATTGCGCCGCGTTCGTTCCGCGCCCCGACACGCCTCTCCCGTCTCCCCAGTCGTCGACCAGGAGCATCGGGTGGTCGTCGGCGGGTGAAGCTGGTGCGGCGGACGTCGAGAGCGACCCTGGCGGCTCCCGTCGCCGTCGAAGCCGTCCGGGTCTCAAGGCCGACACGGAAGTTGACGGACGTCCCCGGGCTCGGTGCTGCGTTGTGACCGTGGGCACGACGGGAGACGGTGCACGACGGAGTGAGCCCAAGAAAGGGAATGCCCCGTCCGGGGTGCCGTTGATGCCGGTAGAGCCCGGTACCGCGCTCCCTGTGTCCGGCCCGACGGGTTCGGGCTGGAGCACACGCAACGGCTGCTGTGTGTGGTGCGCCCCGGCCCGCAGGCCGGGGAAGAGGAGGCGCGACATGAATGGCAAGAAGACGAGCATCGCCGGGATCGCCACTGCTCTCATCGTGCTCTTCGGCGTGGTGGCGCCGGCAGGTGCGGAGAGGCCGCTCAACGAGCTCGAGCGGCTCGGCAAGCTCATCTACTTCGACGACACCCTTTCCTACAACCAGAACCTGGCGTGCGCCGGGTGCCATGCGCCCCAGGTTGGCTTCACCGGTGCCCTGGACATGATCAACGCCCACGGCGCGGTGTATGAGGGATCGATCGCGGGCCGCTTCGGCAATCGCAAGCCACCGAGCGCGGCCTATGCAGCGTTCAGCCCGGTTCTGCACGTCGATAGCAAGGGAGCGTTCGTGGGAGGGAACTTCTGGGATGGGCGGGCGACCGGGGAGAAGCTGGGCAACCCCGCCGCCGACCAGGCGCAGGGTCCGTTTCTCAACCCGCTCGAGATGGCGCTCCCCGACGCGGATGCCGTGGTGGACGGGGTCTGCTCGGGGGTCCACGCCAACCTCTTCAAGCAGATCTGGGGAGACGAGATCTGCGACGAGGGCAGCGTGGAGGAGGCCTTCGACGCCATCGCCCTGTCCATCGCGGCCTACGAGGCCTCGGCGGAGGTGAGCGAGTTCAGCTCCAAGTACGACGCCACGTTCACGGGCGAGGTGCAGCTGACCAAGCAGGAGCGTCAGGGCTACGCGCTGTTCCGCGGCAAGGCCAAGTGTGGTCGCTGCCACGTGGCCAACGGTCAACGCGCACTGTTCACGGACTTCACCTACGACAACCTGGGGGTGCCGAGGAACCCGGAGAACCCCTTCTACACCGAGCTCGAGTTCAACCCTCTCGGCTACGACTGGATCGACTACGGTCTGGGTGCCTACCTGGCCACCAGGGACGACTACGCCGCCTACGCCGAAGCCAACCTGGGCAAGCAGAAGGTCCCCACCCTGCGCAACGTGGGCAAGGGCTCCTGCGAGGCCGGGGATCCTTCGTGCATCACCAAGGCGTACACCCACAACGGCTACTTCAAGTCGGTGGGAAGCGTTGTGCACTTCTACAACACCCGGGATGTGCTCCCGACGTGTCCCGGCGACTACACCGAGGCCGAGGCGCTGTCGGCCGGGTGCTGGCCGCCGCCCGAGGTCGAGGACAACCTCAACACCAGCGAGCTGGGCGATCTCGGTCTGACGCTGGAGGAGGAGGAGGCCCTCACGGCCTTCCTGATGACCCTCTCCGACGGCTACAAGACAAGCGGCGAGCCGTCGGGGGGCTCCGGGAGCACGGGCAACACCGGCAACTCCTCCGGAAGCTCGGGGAGCTCGGGCAACACGGGGAACTCGTCTGGCAACACCGGCAACACCGGCAACACCGGAAGCACCGGAAACTCGACCGGGCCCGTGAGCTGAGCGATTCGCACTGAACCGACTCTTGCCTCTTGATCGATGACGGGCGGGGCCGCTCGGACGACCCCGCCCGTTCTGCCTGTGATCGTGGGGTCGAGAGGGACCAGCTCGAAGGACTCGAGAGGGTGCGAGGACGTGTCGCCGGTGCAATCCAGGCCGAGGTCCCGGACGCAGGCGCCGTCGGGGTCGTAGGGCTCGATGTGGGCGAGGTCGGGGAGGACGCCGTCGCGATCGGCGCGGTGCCGGCGGGTCGGCTGGTTGTCGGAGTGCACGCTGTCGGGAGTCGGGTCCACGCCGTGCCCCTCTCCATGCCCGGTCATGAGACCGAACCGCACGTCCGGATGCTCGGAGACCAGGACCTCCCTGTCGTCGACCTAGCGCCGGGCGTCGTGCCCGTTGATCGAGCACCGGGACGATCGACAGTGACACCAGGAATGCCGCCGTCCCGACCCTCCGCGGGGCGTCCCGACGCTGTGCGACTCCCCTCATGCCCACCAGGGTCGGAATGACCCGAGCGGAGCACGTGGCCGGGGCGTCAGAGTGGTGGCCCCGGGCCGTGGAAGGGCGCTTTCGGGATTTGTACGGATCTTCACAATGTGCGAGAATGCGCCCCGCTGTGACGCTGACGGCGGCATCCTGACACGGTCGACCGCGCTGCCGCCTCGCGGCCGGCGGAACTCACTCGGGGGAAGGAACATGACGACACCGAAGATCATCTGGACCAAGACTGACGAGGCTCCGCTGCTGGCCAGCTACTCGCTGCTGCCCATCATCAGGGCCTATCTCGCCGGAACCGGGATCGAGGTGGAGACCAGCGACATCTCGCTGGTGGGCCGGATCATCGCCAACTTCCCCGACAACCTGAGCGAGGATCAACGGATTTCCGACCACCTGGCCGAGCTCGGTGAGCTCGCCGAGACGCCCGAGGCGAACATCATCAAGCTGCCGAACATCAGCGCCTCCATCCCCCAGCTCGAGGCCGCCATCAAGGAGCTGCGGGACAAGGGCTATGACATCCCCGAGTACCCCGAGGAGCCGTCCAACGACGCCGAGCGAATCCTCCAGAAGCGGTTCTCGGTGTGCCTGGGCTCCGCCGTCAACCCGGTGCTGCGGCAGGGGAACTCGGACCGCCGGCCGGCGGCCGCGGTCAAGCGGTTCGCGCAGAAGAACCCGCACAAGATGATGAAGCCGTGGCCGGAGTCCGGGTCGAAGGCGCGGGTCGCGTACATGGGTGGGAAAGACTTCTACGGCAGTGAACGGTCCATGACCATGGACAAGTACACCGTGGTGCGGATCGAGTTCGTGGGTCGAGACGGCAGGACCAGCGTCCTCAGAGACCAGCTGTCCCTGCTCGCCGGCGAGGTGATCGACGCCGCGGTCATGAACGTGGCCGCCCTGCGCGCCTTCTATGCCCAGGAGATCGAGGCCGCCAAGAGGGAAGGCGTGCTCCTGTCCCTGCACCTGAAGGCCACCATGATGAAGGTCTCCGATCCCATCATGTTCGGCCACTGCGTGTCCGTGTACTACAAGGACGCCCTCGACAAGCACGCGGAGACCCTCAAGGAGATCGGCGCCAACGTCAACAACGGGCTCGCCGACGTGCTCGAGAAGCTGGACAAGCTGCCCGCCGCCAAGAAGGCCGAGATCGAGGCCGACATCCAGGCGGTGTACGCGACCCGCCCCGCCCTGGCCATGGTCGACTCGCGCAAGGGCATCACCAACCTGCACGTGCCCAACAACATCATCGTCGACGCCTCGATGCCGAACGTGATCCGCGACGGCGGCAAGATGTGGAACGCCGGCGACGAGCTCCAGGACTGTGTCGCCATGATCCCGGACCGCTGCTACGCGACCATGTACTCGGAGATCCTGGAGGACGCGAAGCGGAACGGGCAGTTCGACCCGTCACGCATGGGCAACGTCTCCAACGTCGGGCTGATGGCCCAGAAGGCGGAGGAGTACGGCTCTCACGACAAGACCTTCACGGCGCCGGCAGACGGCATCATCCGGGTGGTGGACGCCGCGGGGGCGACCCTGCTCGAGCAGTCCGTGGAGACCGGCGACATCTTCCGCATGTGCCAGGCCAAGGACGCGCCCATCCGCAACTGGGTGGAGCTGGCCGTCAAGCGGGCCCGGGCGACCGGGTCCCCGGCCATCTTCTGGCTCGACGACCGTCGCGGACACGACGCCGAGATCATCAAGAAGGTCAAGAAGTACCTTCCCCTCTTCGACACCGCCGGCCTCGACATCAGGATCATGAAACCGGTGGACGCCATGCGCTTCTCCCTGCAGCGGGTCCGCCGCGGTGAGGACACCATCTCGGTCACCGGCAACGTCCTCCGCGACTACCTGACCGACCTCTTCCCGATCCTGGAGCTGGGGACCAGCGCACGCATGATGTCCATCGTGCCCCTCCTCAACGGCGGCGGGCTGTTCGAGGCCGGCGCCGGCGGCTCGGCGCCCAAGCACGTGCAGCAGTTCCTCAAGGAGGGTCACCTGCGGTGGGACTCCCTGGGCGAGTACTGCGCTCTGATGCCGTCCCTGGAGCTGGTCGCCGAGAAGACGGGGAGCGAGAAGGCGAAGCTCCTCGCCAAGACGCTGGACCAGGCCATCGCGGACTACCTGGAGCACGGCCGGCTGCCGTCCCGCAAGGTGCACGAGCTCGACAACCGGGGCAGCACCTTCTACCTGGCGTTGTACTGGGCCCAGGCCCTCGCCGCCCAGGACGAGGACCAGGCCCTGCGGGAGCGTTTCGCCCCGATGGCCAAGCGGCTCGCCGAGAACGAGACGACGATCACCGAGGAGCTGCTGGCGGCCCAGGGCGCCCCCGTGGACATTGGCGGGTACTACATGCCCGACGATGACAAGACCGCCAAGGCGATGCGGCCGAGCACGACCTTCAACGCGGTCATCGACGCCCTGTCGGAGGGCTGACCGTAGGCAGAGCCGCCCACGACCGTCGCCGACACCAGCGGCAGCTGGCAGCGTCGGCGACCAGCGGGCAGCGGCAACGCGCCGCGTTCAGCGGGCGGGATCGCGCGTCTCCGTCGTGCGGGAACGCAGCGTGATGCAGAGGATCTCACCCGGAGCCCAGAGGCGCATGCGCGGGCCCCAGGTACCCGTGCCGCGGCTGACAATGACCGGCATCCCGTCGACCTGGTAGCGGCCGGCGAGCAGGGGGTAGACGCGCCGCACAAGGAGCCCGAAGGGCCAGATCTGGCCGCCGTGGGTGTGGCCCGACAGCATCAGCCCGACCCCGGCGGCTGCAGCTCGGTGGGCGTCCCAGGGGGTGTGGGAGAGCAGCATGGCGGCCCCCGGCGGACGGCCGGCGAGGGCCGCGGTCACCGCGTCGCCCTGCGAGGCGCCGCGCCGCCTCGAGGTGAGGTCGTCCACGCCGGCGAGCACGAGTCCGGGGCGCACCATGGCCCAGCGGTCGTGCAGGACTCGCAGGCCCGCTTCCTCCAGGAAGCCGGGGCCGGCGGCCCGCCGGTGGTGGAACTCGTGGTTGCCGGTGACGGCCCACACGCCGAGGGGCGCGGACAGGGCCCGGAGGTCCTGCAGGACGGCGTCGGCCGGTCGGCCGTGGCCCTCGAAGACGTCACCCAGGAACACCACCATGTCGGGGTCGAGGGACCGCACCTGCTCGAGGCGGGAGCCGAGCCAGCGCTCGCCCAACGTGCTCCCCAGGTGGAGGTCGGAGAGGGCGACCAGGACGGTGCCGTCCAGATCCGCCGGTAGGCCGGCCAGAGACATCTCGTAGCGGCTGACGACCGGCGGCCGCAGGCCCTGGACCATGGCGAGGAGGGCGAGCGCGCCCCCGGCCACGAACGCCCATCCTCGGATGGTCGGGGCGTGGCGCCTGAAGAGGAGCCCGAACGCCGTGACGAGGTCGACCAGAAGCACGGCCACGGCGATCAGGAAAAGGCCGGCGAGCAAGGTCATGCCGAGCTGCTCGAGGATGCGCGCGGCATCGCCGGAGGCACCGTGCCCCAGGTACAGGGACAGGAAGAGGATCAGCCACAGGGCGATCCCGATGGCGGCCACTGCGGCGGGGGAAACACGGCGAGCGATGAGCGGGACGGTGGCCCCCCGCGCCAGCACGTAGGCCAGCAACAGGGTCGCACCGGCGGTCAGCGTGAGCATGAACATAAAGCGCAACGGCGGCCGGACCGGATCCCGGCCCCCCGGCCATGGTCTCACGCCCGCGGGCACGGTTTCGTGGCGTGACTGCCGGGCGGTTGGTGCCGCCGCGCCGGCTCGATTCTCCCACAGGAGGAGGGGCCGCGCCTTTCGGCGCGGCCCCGGATGATGGTCGTGTCAGGCGAAGACCGCGCTCAACGGCTCTGCACGGAGATCGTCCTGGCGTCACCGCTCGTGTTGTCGACGAGCGAGGCGTAGGCCCACACGGTGCCTCCCGGTGTCACGACCTGGACCGTGACGTAGCCGAACTCCAGGTCGCCCGCGCTCAGGAAACGGAAGATGTCGTACTGCTGGAACCAGAGCCCCGGACCGACCTGGATGCTGCGGGTGTTGCCCACCTGGCTGCCGGAAGCGTCGAAGATGCGCAGGGCGACGGTCTCGCTCTGGTCGCCCAGGTTCACGACTCCCACGTTGGTGTGGAAGCTCGAGGAGTTGCGCATGGGCAGCAGCACGCCTTCCTTGCCGGGGGTGATCGCATCGCCCGTGGTCAGAGCCGGGATGTCCTGGCCGAAGGTGCCGGCCGCCGTGTGGTTGTAGTCCACCGCGCTGATGTGCAAGGGCTGGTCCGACGTGATCTGGATCGCCCCCTGGGTGTCCACATCCGACCCCACGCCGAACAGGCTTTCCAGGACGTTCACCCACTCCGTGGCGTTGCCGGCCTCCAGCGTGACGCTGCGCACCGCCGACGAGCTCCCGGTCAGGAAGGTGAGCGAGAGGGAGGCCGTCTGCGTGGTGAGGTTGGCCACGGCCAGGTCGGTCCGCCACAGGGTGTTGTTCGCACCCGGGTTGTGCGCCACCGCCGGGACGAGGTAGGTCAGGCTCTCGACGGCGCTGCTCACGGCGACCGTGGCCGTGGAGGAGTCCGCGGCGCCGCAGGAGTTGGAGACCCGCACCCAGAAGCGCGTGGTCTCGGTCAGCGAGCCGGTGGTGAAGCTCGCCCCGGTACCTCCTGGCAGCCGGTTGGCGGTGTCACCGCTGGCGCCCCGGTACCACTGGTAGCCGAGCGGCGCGGTGCCGACGGCGGTGACCGATAGGACCACGGGGTCGCCGGTGGCGATCGTCTGGCTGGCCGGCTGCGTGGTGATGGACGGAGGCTGGCAGCTCGCCACCACCGAGATGGCGCCGCTCGTCGATGCTGTGGCAGCGCCGAGAGTGACGGTCACGGTCCATGTGTAGGTGCCCACCGAGGCATAGGCGTGGGACGGGCTGCTGGTGTCCGCGTGAGGCGAGCCGTCCCCGAAGTCCCAGTCATAGCTCGGCGTGCCGGTGCAGCCCGGCGTGGAGATGGTGGCCGAGAAGGGAACCGCCTGGCCCACGGCGGCCGTAGAGGGCGCCGACACCGCGTCGATGTTGACCGTGCAGGTCCCGGCGGCGACGGCGACCGTGACCGTGCCGAGATTGGAGTCCGTCGAGCCGTCCCACGCGGCGAACGTGAAGGTGTCGGTGCCGGTGAAGCCGGGGTCGGGGAAGTAGGTGGCCTGGGTGCCCACCAGGCCAGCCCGACCGTGCATGGGCTGCGAGACCACGCGGAGCTGCAGGGAGTTGCCGTCGGCGTCGGTGGCCGTCAGGGGGATCGTGACCGGCGTCCCCGCGGATGTGCTCGCGCTGGCGTCGCTCACATGGGGCGGATGGTTGGGGTTGACGTGGTCGTTACCGGGCCCGTTGTGGCAGGTGTAGCACCCGATCCTGAACCCCCGCCAGAAGCTCTTGGTGCCGAACGCGGACAGGGTCCGGTCGGCCTGGGAGGTGGAGAGCACCGTGCCCCGGTAATCCGTGCCGTGGCAGACCTGGCACGAGGATGCCTGGCCCTCGGCCACATCGTCGTGGCGGCTCACCCAGGTCTGGCCGACCGGGTGCATGCCGTGCGGACCGCCGGTGACCGTGTTGGGCTGTGTCCCGTGGCAGGCGTCGCACTCCACGAGCAGGCCCTCGTGACCCTGGATCTCCTCGCTCTGGACGTTGTCGTTGCGCCGCGGGGTGGGGAAGATGGCATGGGTCGAGCCGTGGCACGCCTCGCACTGGAGGTCGCCGTGGCCGGTGGAGAAGCGGTACAGGTCGTATCCCGGGGCAGGCGTGTTCGCGTCGGTGGCGAAGGTCAGGTTGACCGCGGTCCGGGTTTGGCCCGGTGCGGTGAACACGGAGGTGTAGCGGATCTGGCCGTTGTTCTGCACCGCGGTTCCCGTGTGGCAGCTCTGGCAGGCGGGCTCGTCGAACCAGCCCTCACGGGAGGCGTTCCCCACTGCGCTCATGGGCCCGTGGCAGCTCTGGCACTGCATGGCGAGGGAGCCGTCGGAGGCCACCGCGCTGCCCATGGCGCCCCGCAGGCACTGGGTCTGGGGTCCGGGATGGCAGTGATAGCAGACGGCGCGGGTGGTGGAGCTCTCGAGGGTCATCCCGGTGGTGGGATCGACGACGCTGGAGTGGTAGGAGTGCATCGAGGTGGTGAGCTGCGGAATGGTCCCGTAGCCGGGGGTGCTGAGGGCGTTGTCGCGGTGGCACGAGGCACACAGGATGGGCGTGCCGGCGGTGGCCGTCGCGTACAGGCCGGCCGACTCGTACCCCTGGGCGTTGAGGGCGTCGGTGTACGTGGAGTTGCCCAGGTTCTTGTCGTCGTGGAGACGGAGGACGTTGAGTCGGAAGTCCAGCTTGGGATCTGGGTTGTTCACCCAGCCCCCGTTGGGACGGGCGGCCGCTGAGGTGTTCGAGCCGTGGCAGATCCCGCAGTTGATCTCGCTGGAGATGGGGAGGACCACGTCCGTGGAGGCCAGCAGGGCCCCGGACCCGTCTCGTGCTTCGAGACGGAAGAGGGGGAAGTTGTTGGTGCTCATGGAGTCGTCGAGGGGCGTCAGCGGGACCCCGTCCGCGGCGTACCACTGGTTTGTCGCGTCGAAGTGCATCTCCTGCGGCGTGTTGGACGCGCCGGGCATGGCGTAGCCGGCGAGGCCGGCGTCGGGGGGAAGGGGCTGCGCCAGCTTGAACAGCGCCTGTGCGTAGTCGAAGAAGTTGGTCTTCCCGACGGAGGTGGTGTTGATGGAGCCGCTGGCGTCAGCCACCCCCTGATACGTGACGGTGATGCCAGAGGTGACGAGGTTTCCGTTGGCGTCCATGACCTGAGCGTGGATGTCGTTGTAGGGAGGCAGGATCGACATCACGGAGAAGTCGTTGTCGATGCAGTGCATGCCCAGGTCGTTCCAGCCGACAATCGTGTAGCCGGTCCCCCCCTGGCCCCAGGAAGAGGGAGCGGCGATGAGCAGCATGGCGGCACCGAGAGCGATTTCGACGAGCTTGCGATGGTACCTCATGGGGCCTCCTCGTATCGGACGTCGAGTCGTAGCCGGTGATGGGTTGTCGAGGAGCTTATCATCGGTCCCACGAGCGGTCATTGAAACCGGAGGCCCCCCGGGCCGCACATGGTCACCTTTCTGGCAGGGCACCCCGGGAGGCCCCGAGGATCCCATGGCACGGGGAGGGTCGACACCACAGAGGGAGTCAGCGACGGGGGCGGAAGAACCGGGCGATCATCCACCAGACCAGGGCCCAGGCGAAGCCCGCGCTCCAGCCGGCCAGGACGTCGGAAGGGTAGTGGACGCCGAGGTAGATCCGGCTGAGGCCGATGATGCCGACCAGGAAGACGGCGCAGGCCATCACGTACAGGCGCTCGCGCCTGCTGGGGAGCACCCGAGCCAGGAGCGCGCCCAGGGTCAGGTAGAGGACCATGCTGACCATGGAGTGCCCACTCGGGAAGCTGGGCGAGAACGCCGGCACCAGGCGCAGCACGTCCTCGCGGCGGAGCAGGGCGCGGAGCCGCGCGAGCGGGCGGAGAGTGTGCTTCATGCCGGACCTTCCGGACGTCGATCCTACCCCGGAATCCGCGGATGGAAGCACGCGATGAGACGGGGCGGCGGGCCAGCCGTCAGGCGCGGGCAGGGATCGGGCTCGGAGGCGCCCTGACAGGGGCTGCGGCGACCTCGGACGGAACGAGCAGGAGGTGAGACTCGACGGCATTCCACGGTATAATCCCCCGGACGTTCCGGCACGGTGGGAGTCGTGCCGGCCATCGGCAACGGACTGGGCCGCAAGATGGTGACGCGGCGAAGGGGATGCAATGCAGACAAGGATGCTGACAGCCAAGTCCATGATGGTGGGTTTCCTGGTCCTGGTGTTGGGGATCCCGGGACTGGTCCTCGCGGACTCGCAGGGCAGGCTCATCGGGAAGGTCGTTGACGAAAAAGGCGATCCCCTCAAAGGCGTGACGGTGACCAGCACCTCTCCCTCGGTGCCGGGCTACAAGGACGAGGACACCACCGACAAACGGGGCATCTTCAAGTTCGACTTCCCCGAGCTCAACGTGGTGTACCGCCTGAAGTTCGAGAAGATCGGCTTCGCGCCCTTCGAGACGGACGTCACCTGGCAGCTCGTGGGCACCGCCCACCGGGAGTACACCATGCACCCGGGGAGCATGGTGGAGGCGGGCAGCGCACCCGTTGCGTCCACCTCGAACGCGGCGGTCAAGGCCTACAACGCCGGTATCGCCGCCTACAAGGCCCAGGACAACGCGCAGGCGATCGCCGACTTCAAGCAGGCAGTCGAGCACGACCCCAAGCTGCACCAGGCGTGGGCGGCCCTGAGCGTGGCCTACTTCCAGGACGGCAACTACCAGGAGACGGTGGACGCCGCCGAGAAGGCCGTCGCCCTCGGCTCCACCAACGAGGTCATGTTGCGGGCCCGTTGGGAGGCCTACGACAAGCTCGGCGACACGGAGAAGGCCGACGCCGCGCTGGAGGACATGAAGAAGGCGGCGAACGCGGCCGCCGAGGCGAAGAACATCTACAACCAGGGGGTCGAGCTGTTCAAGACCGGAGACAAGGAGGAGGCCCTGGCGAAGTTTCAGGACGCCGCCGATCTCGATCCCTCCCTCCAGGATGCGCAGGAGGCCGTTGCCACCACGGCGCTGGAGCTCAAGCACTACCAGCAGGCCGCCACCGCCGCCGAGCACATCCTCCAGGAGGACCCCGAGAACGACCAGGCCCTGCGTATCCGCTACAACGCGTACCTGGGCCTGGGGGACAGCGACAAGCTGATGGATGCCCTGGCCGGTCTGGCCGCCGTCAACCCCGACGTGGCCCGCCAGGGGATGCTCAAGCTGGCCTACGATGCCTACGACGCCAATGACATGGCCAAGGCGAGAGAGAGGTTCGCCAGGGTGGTGGAGTTCTTTCCCGATCAGGCCGAGGCCCACTACGTCCTGGCTCTCACCGAGGTCAACCTCGGTCAGAAGGAGGACGCGATCAAGAACCTGGAGGCGTATCTCAGGCTCGCGCCGGACAGCCCCGACGCCGCGACCGCCAAGGACCTCCTGGACTACCTGCAGAAACACTGAGCGAGCCGGATTCGGCCGACAACACGACAATCGGGCGCGGAACCCTCCTCGGGCTCCGCGCCCTCTGCTTTCACCCCGAGCGCTCGCACGCGCCGTCCGCCGCGGTGCCGCAGGAATGGCATGGATCCGTCCAGAGACGGCCGGCTGATCCTGGCTCCCCCCATGCTCAGCGACCTGACGCCCGTACCGGGTGGTGTCTCACGGAATGACGCAGAGCCGCTCAGAGACGGCCGGTGTCCTCTACTAGGTGTCATCCTGAGCATCCCTACGCCTCTTCGCGGCGGTGTCACAAGCGATGACACGCGGCCGTGGGGAGACTGCGGGATGCACCAACCCCATGTCATTCTGAGCGAGCGGAGGTCCGCCGGAGCGAGTCGAAGAATCCCCTGACAGCACCAGAGCCGTGGCTGGGAGGCGTCCCACGGGCCTTCGGGGGATGGTTCGACTCGTCGCTCGCCGCGGACGGCTCTCTCCTCGCTCACCATGACAGAAGAAGGGTGTGTCACTGGCAGCGAGCGGAGGTCCGCCGGAGCGAGTCGAAGAATCCCCCGACAGCACCAGAGCCGTGGCTGGGAGGCGTCCCACGGGCCTTCGGGGGATGGTCCGACTGGCGGGTGCTGCGGATGGCTCGCTCCCCGCTCACCATGACAGAACGAAGGCGTGTTGTGAGCAACGGGGAGGGCGTGGTTCGCGACGGGCAAGGTGTGGCGCCAGTCGCCGTTGCCTTTGGTGGGACGCTCCTGGTGATCAAGGAAGGTGTATTGCACGCGCTCTGGTCAATCCGTGGCGCTGGACTCTGACGTGCCGCTGGGGCGTGCCGATCGCGGCTGGCTCCCCCGGACGCCCTTCCCGGCAGCGTTGACCGACTGAGCTCGGATTATCCAGATATCCGGACATGGTGTCCGTCTGGCCGGATACTCCTCGTGATCGCTCACCGGTTACCGGCTTGGAACCTGGCACGGTTCTTGGAAGACTCACAGTGAACTTGGAAAGCGCGATGGGATGAGATGTCACCAACTGGTGCCGTACAGCATGGCGGGGTTGATCTCGACCACGGGGCGAGTGGGCTTGAAATCTGCTCGCGCAGTGCTAGAGTACCGGCATTCGTGTCATGGCCGCCGGCGGGCGGTCGGTTTCGATTCTGATTCGAGCGTCACTCCCTCGGGATGGTCCCTGGGGAGGCAGGCTCGTTAGTGGTCGCGAAAACAAGCGAAGGAGGATAGATGCGATGAGTGTTCGATCAAATCGCTGGCGTCGATCGGTGCTCCTGGCGGGCATTCTGATCACCGCACTGGGGATGATCGGGTTCGGCGGCGTCGCCGTCGCCCAGGATCAGCCCGCGGATGAGCAGCAGCCGCAGCCCACCTTCAAGGAGGAGGTGGAGGTTACCGGTACGCTGATCCCGCGTCCGACCCTCGAGGCCCTGGCCCCCGTCTCCACCCTGGAGCCGGAGCAGATCCAGAGCTCGGGCCGGATCCGTCTCGAGGACCTGCTCACCAGCCTGCCGCAGGTGTTCGCGTCCCAGAACTCCACGATCGCCAACGGTGCGTCCGGTACCGCGACCGTGGACCTGCGCAACATGGGCGCCGTCCGCACCCTGGTGCTGATCGACGGCAAGCGCATGGCCCCCGGGGATCCCTACTCCGTCTCGGGTGACATCAACTTCATCCCGGCGTTCCTCGTGAAGCGCGTCGACATCCTCAGCGGCGGTGCGTCGTCCGTGTACGGCGCCGACGCCGTGTCCGGCGTGGTCAACTTCGTGATGGACCGGGAATTCGAGGGTATGCGGGCCGGCGTGCAGTACAACATCTTCCAGCACGACAACCGCAACAGCACCGCGCAGAGGATCCAGGAGGAAGCCGGCTTCCCGTATCCCAGCGGCAGCGTCTGGGACGGCGGCGCCGTGGACGCGTACGCGGCCTACGGCGGCAAGTTCGCCGACGGCAAGGGCCACGCCACCGCATACGTGGACTACCGCAAGACCTCCGCTCTGCGGAAGGACCGCCGCGACCTCTACAACTGCGCGGTGAGCCGTTTCGGCTCCAGTGGACCGTCGTGCGGCGGCTCCTACACGGCGCCCACGGGCGACTTCTACGACCCGACGAACGGCATCGACTGGACCCTGGACACCTCCGGGGCCGGGAACACGTTCCGCCTCTTCCAGCTGCCCAATGACCTGTTCAACTACGCCGGCTACAACTTCATGCAGCGCCCCGACGTGCGCTGGACCGCCGGCGGCTACTTGAACTACAAGTGGAACGAGCACTTCGAGGGCTACCTGGACGTCATGCTCATGGACGACGTCACCGACGCCCAGATCGCGCCGTCGGGCAACTTCTTCGTCGCCAACTACGTCAACTGCAACAACCCGCTGCTGAGCCAGGACGAGTTCGACAAGATCTGCACGGCTCAGGGGTACGGGCCCGACGACGATGCCTACATCGAGATGGGCCGACGCAACGTCGAGGGCGGCGGCCGGAACGACCACCTCGAGCACACCGCCTACCGCCTGGTCGGCGGCCTCAAGGGCGACATCAACGACAACTGGAGCTACGACTTCTACGGCCTGTTCGGCCAGACGCGCTACGCCGACGAGTACCAGAACGACTTCAACAGTCTCAACATCCAGAATGCGCTCTTCGTCATCACGGACCCCGAGACCGGGCAGCCGGTGTGCCGTGACGAGACCGCGCGTGAGAACGGCTGCGTGCCGTGGAACATCTTCCAGGCCGGCGGCGTGACCCAGGCTGCCATCGACTACCTCCAGCTCCCCCTGCTCGCCATCGGCGGCGTCAAGACCCAGGTCATCAGCGCCAAGGTCAACGGCGACCTGGAGAGCTACGGTTGGAAGCTCCCGAGCGCGTCCGAGGGCATCAAGGTGGCCATCGGCGCCGAGTACCGGAAGGAGTACCTGTTCGTCCATCCGGACTATGCGTACCAGCAGGGATGGGGTGCCGGTCAGGGCGGCAAGACCCTGCCGACTGAGGGCGGATACAACGTGAAGGAAGGTTTCGCCGAGCTGCTCCTTCCCCTCATTCAGGACGTGCCCGGCGCCCAGGACCTGACCCTCGAGCTGGGCTACCGCTACTCCGACTACTCCACCACCGGCGGCGCCAGCACCTATAAGGCCCAGGCGAGCTACGCGCCCATCCCGGGCCTGAAGTTCCGCCTCGGCCACAGCCGCGCGACCCGGTCGCCCAACGTGCGGGAGCTCTTCCGGCCGCAGACCGTCCTGCTGGACGGCACGACCGACCCGTGCGCCGGCGACACCCCGGCCTACAGCCAGGCGCAGTGCGCCCTCACCGGCGTTACCGCGGCCCAGTACGGCCACCTCCGCGCCAACGCGGCGGGCCAGTACAACTCGCTGCTCGGCGGCAACCCGAACCTGGACCAGGAGATCGGCGACACCAACTACGCGGGTGTCGTGATCACCCCGCCCGGGCTGGCCGGCTTCACCGCCACCATCGACTACTTCGACATCAAGATTGACAAGACCATCGGTTACTACTACTTCGATGACATCCTCAACACCTGCGCCACGACCGGCAATCTGTGCGACCTGATCCATCGCGATCCGAACGGCAGCCTGTGGGTCACGCCGGAGGGCTATACCATCTCGACCGACGCCAACGTTGGCAAGATGGAGGGCGAGGGCGTCGACGTGACCGGCAGCTACCTGATGCCGCTGGGCAACAGCTTCCTCAACTTCAACATGATGGGAACCTACCTGATCAAGCAGTACATCAACACCGGCCTGTTCGAGTACGACTGCTCCGGCCTGTTCGGCAACACCTGCGGCATTCCCATGCCTGAGTGGCGGCACCGCTTCCAGGCCTCCTGGGAGACCGGGAACCTCGTGCTGACTCTGGGCTGGCGGTTCCAGGGCTCGGTCAAGGCCGATGCCGTGGATCCCAAGAACGAGTACCTCTACAACCCGAACGTGGTCGACCTGTACAAGATCAACGGCAGCTACGAGAACGCCGCGTACAACTACTTCGACCTGACCGCAACCTACAACATCACCAAGAACGTGCAGTTCACGCTGGGCTGCGACAACATCATGGACAAGGAAGCGCCTCTGGCGGTCGGCTTCCAGGACAACGACTACGGCCCAGGGTTCTACGGGTTCTACGATCCCTACGGCCGCTTCATCCACTCCTCTCTGGTGTTCACCTTCTAGGCTCGCACCAGCGACGACAATTGGGGCGGTCCCTCGCGGGACCGCCCTTTTTTCGTGTCCGCGGAGGCGTCCACCCGCCCGGGAGAAGAACAAACGCAGAGACGCCAAGGCGCAAAGCCGCCAAGGCGCGAAGCCCCCACTCGCCCATCCTCGCCCGTCGGGAACGTCAGAGCGGCTGCCAGGCACCCTTTCGGATGAAGGCATGTGCGTGCTATCGAATCAAGACGGGGTGCCAGGCACCCTCTCTGGTGCTCCCGAAGCGCTGCGCCCCAGCCCCTCCCTCGGGCGTGCCACTGGTGACCCGGCTCGGCTTGCAGCTTCGCCGTGGTCAGCGGTGGCAACCACGGGCAACGCGTCGGTAGCATCGGCGCATCGCCGCTGCCTCCGCTACCCGCCGCTCGGGCCGCTGCCGGAGGGGCGGAAGCCGCGGTTCGAGACCTCGGCGGCCGACAGGGCGTGGGCCTTGGCGAAGGCGTGCTCTGCTGCGCGCCGGTTCCCCTTCTTCTCGTAGCACTCGCCCAGCAGGGAGTAGAACCACTCCTCGTTCTTCTTCTTCTGGATGGCGTACTTGAGGTGGTGGATGGCGCCGTCGTAGTCGCCTTCGGCGAACGCTACCCGGGCGAGCTGGTAGCGGTAGTAGGGGTTGTGGGTGCGGTGGCGGAGCACCCTCCTGCGGTAATGGTCGGCCCGGTCGGAGTCCCCCTGGCGATCGTAGAGGCGCGCCAGGTTGCTCATGACCACCAGACTGTCCGGATCGGCGTCGAGGGCGTGGAGGTATGCGGCCTCGGCCCAGGACGGGCTCCCGTGCCTCAGGTAGAGGGTTCCGAGGTTCGCCCACGCGGGTGAGAAGTGCGGGTCGTGGTCGGCGATGGCCACTCGGAACGCGGCCAGGGCGCCGGCCTGGTCGCCGGAGAGCATGCGTTCGACGCCGACGTTGTTGTAGTAGTGCGCCAGTGCCTGATCGTCCGAGATCGGGCGCATGTCGTAGCTGGTTCTGAAGTCGGCCGTGTTGAAGTCGACCACCACGCTGCCGATGGGCTCCATCAGCACCCGGACGTTGACGTGCCGGTTGAGCACGAACGTCTCTTTGTCCTGGGTCCAGTCGGGCGGGATGTCGACCTCCTGAAACTGCACGCTCAGGCCCACGTACCTGGCGAGCGCGACGAACATGGTGGAGAAGGACAGGCAGTTCCCCGCGCCGCGCCCGGAAGGTCTCGGAGGCGGTGCGGGTCCTCTCGTCGTACTGGAGCCCGAAGGTGTCCCGACTCATGACGGCGCTCACGAGCTGGCGCAACCTGAGGTTGGCGCCGGCGTTGCGGCTCACCTGGGTGTCGAGGAACGCCCTCATCTCGGGAGTCAGGGCGAGCACGTCGGTGGCACGGGGCGCACCCCCTATGGCGTGGGATGGTGCTCCGAGAGGCGTCCCGGCGAGGAGCTGGGCAGCGGTGATCCGACTCCCGTGGTGTGCCGCAGGGCCGCTCGCGCACCCGAGACCCACAAAAAAAGAAAGGGTGATCGCGGCACGAAGCAGCTTCACCCTTCCAGTATCCCGCAGAAACTCCTATTCCGAAAACCTCGTTCCGGTGTCCGGCCTCAGGGTTGTCGTTCCGCCCTCGCTTTTCTGAAATCGGAGTGGCAGAACGACAACCCTGGGTCACCGAACCCGCGTCGGTCGAGAAACGGGGCCGCGCCCGGGGTGGATCAGTAACCCGGGTTGCCGGTGCGGTTGTTCTCGCTCACGATCGCGTTCGCCGCCGCGCGGTCCTTGACCTTCTGGATGTTCACGATCCGACAGTAGTTCGCACGGCCGAAGGCGGTATAGATGATCGAGTCCTGGCTGCGCGAGCACACCTGCTCGAACCGCGACCGGATGGTGACGCCCATGGCGGACTGCAGGTTGATGCACTCCTCAGCGAGGGTCAGCAGGTAGTGGTCATCGCCAACCGTGGTGACGTACATGTACCGCGGGCCGATGTAGTCGAAGCTGGTGGCCATGGATGCGTTGAAGCAGGTCTCGCCCTCACGGGGAGTGGCGGCGGCCTGCTGGCCCGTGGTCGATGACGCGCATCCGACGAGGGCGGGCAGGGTCAGGGCGAGGACCGGGAGCAGGAGTGTTCGTTTGATCCAGGTTTGCATCTTGTCTTCCTTTCGTTTGCCCGTACTGGGCCTGTGTCCGTGGGAGCAGTCGGCGGGTTCTCGCGAGTGGGGACTGATCGCTCCTTCCAATTCCGGCACGTCCGCGCCGTGTCAATTCGAAAAACTCGGACGCGACGAACCCGTATTCCGTTTACGAGGCGGAGACGTGCCGGGTTTCGCGCCCCGGCAGGAAGGCGCGAAACCGGGGGCCGATGTGGCGAACGAAACGGCCCCGTCGTAGCATGCAGGAAGGGGGGGCGGGCGCGGCCCCTGCGGCCGCCATCCGTCGGGGTCGGCCTGCCATCTCGGATCCGCGGGGTCGCGACGGCCCCAGAGAGGAGACGATCATGGGCACGGGACAACGCATCCTGGGAACACTGGCGGTGCTGGCCCTGGCTCTGGGCGGTGCCGCGTGCGCCTCCGCGACGGCGTCAAACGCGGAGCGAGCCGCGCCCCAGTCCGCGACGACCTGCTTCAACGCCATGGACATCAACAGCTTCGACCCTCTGCCGGGGCCCTACGTCTACGTCCAGGTGTTGACCAACAGGCACTACCTGCTGACGCTGAACCGCGATTCCGCACCCTTGAGCAGGGTCTGGAACATCCAGGTGTCGCCGAACTTCCCCAGGGTGTGCTCCGGCAGACGCACGCCGCTCACCTATCAGTATCAGGGGAGCGTGGGCGTCTACAGCATCGTGGACGTGACGCCGGTGCAGAGCCGTGAAGAGGCGGAAGCTCTTGCCGCCGAGCGCACCGGCGAGGCGCCGTCGCGACGATAGACTGCGCGGACCCGGGTTCTGCATCCCGCGCAACGGTGACCCTTGGCCTCGAAAAGGCTGGGGGGGAGACGGGCGACCCTTGCGATGGACACCGCGACGTCAAGGCCGGCGCCAGGCACCCCACCTTGATTCGATAGCACGCACATCGCAGCGGTCGAGAGGGTGCCTGGCACCGTCTCTGTCCAACCCGACGCCAAAGGGTGCCTCGCACCCCTCTCTCGCCGGCCCGGAGCGCGGCGGTGGGGGATCCGCCGGCGACCCCCTACTCGTTGGGTTTCCAGACCTTCCAGACGTTGCCCACGAGGTCGGGGCCGGGCCGCAGCACCGGCTCCCCGGGCATCCAGCCGGCGGGGGTGGCCTCGGCGCCCTTGCTGGCCCGAACCACCTGGAAGGCCTGGACCTGGCGGATGGTCTCGGCGATGCGCCGGCCGACCGGCGGGGTCAGCACCTCCATGGCCTGGATCACGCCGTCGGGATCGATGATGAACCGCCCGCGGAGCTCGATGCCCTGGTTCTCGTCGTAGACCCCGTAGGCCCGGCCGATGTTGCCGGCCTGATCCGCGAGCATGTGGAAGGGCACGCCCCCCTCCACCATCTTGGTCAGCTCGTGGTCGTTCCACATCTTGTGCACGAAGTGGCTGTCCACGCTCACGGAGAAGACCTCGACACCGAGCTTCTGCAGCTCCTCGTACTTGTCGGCGACCGCCGACACCTCGGTGGCTCACACGAAGGTGAAGTCGCCGGGGTAGAAGCAGAGCAAGATCCACTTCCCGAAGGAGTCGGAGAGCTGGACGTTGGTGAAGCCGCCGTTGTGGTAGGCGGGGGCGTTGAAGTCCGGTGCCTTCTGTCCGACGCGAGCGGTCATGCGCTCCTCCTTGGGGGCCGGGGTGGGTGAGGGGGAGGCTGGTGCCTCGGCGTGGGGGTCGCCGAGCACCGCCCCGGTGACACGTGCACATCCCTTCGGCTGCTCCGCCATGGGACCTCCTTCGCGAGCTGACGCCGCATCATACGTCGTCCGGGACAGAAAACCCAACTACTAGTTGAGGAATCGGACATGTGTTCGAATGGGCAACGATTTCGGGGAGGGCACCGTCAGCGATGGGGGCGCGGGACCGAGGGCGTTCTCGGCGGTACACTTCAACCCCATCCGGACCGAGGGAGGGAGCATGGAGACGCTGTTCATCGACGGTGAGACGGTGCGCCGGGTACTGCCGGTGGCGGACTGTATCGAGGTCATGGCGGAGACATTCGCGGACCTGGTGGAGGGACGCATCGGGCAGCCCCTGCGGAGCGTGATCAGGCTGGTCAGTGGACGGGGATTGCTGGGCCTGATGCCGGCCGACGGCTCGCACCGTGGCGTGGCCGGGATCAAGGCGCTGAGCGTGTTCCCGGGCAACGCGACCATCGGGCTGCCGTCGCACCAGGGGGTGGTGCTGCTCTTCGAAGCGGAGCACGGTCGGCTGCTGGCCGTGGTCGACGCGGAGTCCATCACCGCAGTCCGTACGCCGGCGGCGAGCGCCGTGGCGACCCGAGCGCTGGCCTTCGAGAGCGCCTGCACGCTGGCCCTGCTGGGCACGGGCGTGCAGGCGGAGGGCCACCTGGAGTCGATGCGGGCTGTGCGGCCGGTGCGGGAGGTTCGGGTCTGGGACATCGACCGGGTGCGTGCAGCGGAGTTCGCGCGCGTCGAGAGCGCCCGATGTGGCCTGCCTGTGGAGATGGCGGAGACGGCGGAAGAGGCGGTCGCCGGCGCCCAGATCATCTGCACGCTCACGCCGTCCAAGGAGCCGATCCTGCGCTCGGAGTGGGTCGAGGACGGCGCCCACATCAACGCTGTCGGTGCGTGTACGCCCGATGCCCGGGAGGTCGACTCGGCCCTCGTGGCTCGTGCGCGGGTGTACACGGACAGCCGGGAGTCGTTGCTCGCGGAGGCCGGGGACTTCCTGATCCCGCTCGCGGAAGGGGCGATCGGACGGGACCACCTGCGTGGGGAGCTCGGGGACGTCCTGACCGGGCGGGTAGAGGGGCGGCAGAGAGACGACGAGATCACTCTGTTCGAATCGCTCGGCGTCGGGGCGCAGGACCTGGCCGCCGCGGAGCATGTGTACCGTCGCTGCCGCGAGCTGGGGCTCGGTGTCGCGCTCTCCTGACGACACACCCTCGTCCTGTCATGGCGAGCGGCGAGTCGAACCATCCACCGAAGGACCGTGGGACGCCTCCCAGCCACGACTCCGCTGCTCTCGGGGGATCCTTCGATTCGCTCCGGCGGACCGACCCTCGCTCAGGATGACACGCCTTCTTCCTGTCACCCTGAGCGAGCGGCCCTCGGCCGCGAGTCGAAGGGTCCCCCGAAGGCCCGTGGGACGAAGCGCAGGTGCGGTCGTGGTGCTAGCGGGGGATCCTTCGGCCGCACTCGGCGGACCGAGTGCCGGCCTCAGGATGACGCTCGACTTGAGCGGCCCACCGTCTCTGAACGGCTGCGTGTCATGCCATGGGGCACTGCCCGGAACGTGCGGAAGGCTGCTCGGGGTAGAGCCGGTGTCCGCGCCCGCATCCACCTACTGAGAGCTGCTAATGTGCGGGCGGGGAGGGACCATGTACCGACGCGCGCTGCTGTTCGCCGTGACTGTGGTGTGCTTGACATCGCCCATGGCGGTGCATGCAGGGGATGTGGGGCCGGGGTACGACATCGAGATGAGCCGGATGATCCCCATGCGCGACGGGGTCGAGCTGGAGGCGTGGATCTGGCGCCCGTCGGCGCTGGAGGGACGCGCGCCCGCGGTGCTGACGCTGACGCAGTACGACATCGACGGCGCCCGGCGGGGGACGCCGTCGAAGTTCACGCAGCGGGGCTACGTGTTCGTCCAGGCGTACGTGCGGGGGAGGGGGAGGTCGGGGGGCGACAAGAGCGACAACCTGGGCCTGCAGGTGGGCCGTGACGGCTACGACCTGGTGGAGTGGATCGCGCGCCAGCCTTGGAGCGACGGCCGGGTGGTGATGTACGGCGGCTCTTTCGTGGGCATGACCCAGTGGCGGACCGCGGCCCAGCACCCCCCGCACCTCGCGTCCATCACCCCCTACGTGCCCATCTACCCGGGCTGGGACGTGCCGAACACCAACGGCATTCCCCAGTCGTGGAGCGCTGTCATTCTCGGCTACACGTCGGGACGCTCCCTCAATACCGGTTTCATCGCCAACCGCGACTACTGGGCCGGGAAGATGCTCGAGCACTACGCCGCGGGACGCCCCTTCACCGAGCTGGACGACGACATGGGCATCGCCGCCGACGATTGGTGGATGGTGGACTCGGCGGGGCGCAAGCTCTCGTTCATGGACATGTGGCTGGAGCACGTGGGAGACAGGGCGTTCAACCTGGCCGCGGCGCCCACCGCGGACGACTACGCGGGCATCGACATCCCGATCCTCACGGTCACCGGGTTCTTCGACGACGACCAGCCGGGCGCGCTGCGCTACTACCGTGGCCACGTGGAGCACGGGCCGCCGGCGGCGGTGGCGCGGCACTACCTGGTGATCGGGCCCTGGGACCACGGCGGCGCGCAGCAGCCGCGGGAGGAGATCGGTGGGCTCGCCGTGCCTGCCGCCGCCGTCCTGGACATGGACGAGCTGCGGGCGGACTGGTTCGACTGGGTCCTGGGCCGGGGACCGCGGCCCTCGCTCCTCGAGGACCGTGTCACGACGTTCATGCCGGGCGCGGATACATGGCGATATGCGCCCACTCTGGAGCAGGCGTCGGCCGGCCGGGAGCTCACGTTCTACCTGTCGGATCCCGACGGGACCCCGGGGGACCTCTTCCACTCCGGCCGCCTGGTGCACCAGGCGGCGGCGGATGAGCCGCCGGCGCTGCTGACGAGCGACCCGAGGGAGCTGCCCGAGTTGAAGGTCGCCGCCTACGCCGAGAACGAGGACTTCACCAGCCAGTTCCGCGCCTACGAGAAGAGGGCCATCACCTTTCATTCGGACCCGTTCCCGGTCGACACCGAGATCGCCGGGCAGCCCCGCGTGAGCCTGACCGTGCAGGCGGACGCGCCGGACTTCGACCTGTGGGCGGAGCTGCTCATGGTCCTGCCGGACGGCTCGGCGGTGCAGCTCGGCGAGGACATCCGGAGGGCCAGGTTCCGCGACGGGCCGTTCACCGAGAAGCTGCTGACTCCGAACGAGGTTGTGGCGATCCCCTTCCAGTTCTACTGGACGGCCCGCCGCATCCCGGCCGGGGCGCGCCTGCGCCTCACCGTGGCGCCCCTGAACTCGCCCTTCTACCAGAAGAACACAAACTCGGGTGGGCGCATCGGCCACGAGTCCATGGCGGATGCACGGGTGGCGCATATCCGTATCTTCCACGATGCGGAGCGCTCGAGCACTCTCGCGCTGCCCCTGGCCGCCCCGCCCGCGGGCTCACCCTGAGGCACGCCGCGGCTCGCCGGGCGGAGAGGGTGCCAGGCACCGCCGCAAACGAAGCGATGGAGTACTCCGATGCGGCTTCGACGGTGCCTGGCACCCGCTCTGACCTACCCGGAGTGATGCGTCTCTCGACGCGCCCCTTCTGTCGCCGCGCTCCCCGCGGTTGCCACCGCTGACACGCTCACGACCGCACTCCACGCATGATCGGTCCGCCCCACCTCGCAAAGGTGTCACCAGTGGCACGCTCGAGGGACGTGCTGTTCTCTCGACGACTGCTGGCCCGCGTGAGCGGATGGCTGCCGGGGGACGCGGAGACGGATCCGGGCGCGGGCGCGGGGGCGGACGCGAAAGGGGGAGAGAACGATGTATCATACGGCAGTACGACACGACGGGCGCCGTGACCGGCGGTCCGCACGGCTCGACCGCCGTGGGCACCGCGGCCGGCGGTGGCAGATCGAGCAACAAAGGGAGAGGCAATGAAGAGACTGGTCGGTGTGTTGATGGCCCTGAGTCTGGCTGCGGCGGCGGCGCCGGCGCTGGCGGGATCGGAGGGCGTGGTGCCGGATATTTCCTACGAGACCTTCGTGCTGCCCAACGGGCTGACGGTGATCCTCCACGAGGACCACAAGGCGCCCATCGTCGCGGTGAACGTGTGGTACCACGTGGGCTCGAAGAACGAGAAGCCGGGCAAGACCGGGTTCGCCCACCTCTTCGAGCACCTCATGTTCAACGGGAGCGAGCACTTCAACGACGACTACTTCAAGGCCATGGACCGGGTCGGCGCCACCGACCTCAACGGCACGACCAACATCGACCGGACCAACTACTTCCAGAACGTGCCCACGTCCGCCCTCGACACGGCCCTGTTCATGGAGTCGGACCGCATGGGGCACCTCCTGGGTGCCATCGACCAGGCCCGCCTCGACGAGCAGCGGGGGGTGGTGCAGAACGAGAAGCGCCAGGGTGAGAACCAGCCCTACGGCGTCACGCGGACCCTCCTGTCCGAGAACACCTACCCCGTGGGCCATCCCTACCACTGGACCACCATCGGCTCCATGGAGGACCTGGACGCGGCCAGCCTCGACGACGTGAAGGAGTGGTTCAAGACGTACTACGGGCCCAACAACGCGGTGCTGGCGATCGCTGGCGACATCGATCCCGCGACGGTGAAGACCAAGGTGGAGGAGTACTTTGGGGACATCCCTCCCGGTCCGCCCATCGCCAAGCAGATGAGGTGGATCGCGAAGATGACCGGCGAGCACCGGTCGGTCGTCCAGGACCGGGTGCCCCAGGCCCGCCTGTACAAGGTCTGGAACGTGCCCGAGTGGGGTTCCACGGACGCCATCCGGCTGAATCTCGTGACAGACGTCCTCGCCACAGGCAAGAGCTCGCGGCTGTACAAGCGTCTCGTGTACGACGACCAGATCGCCACCGACGTCAGCGCCTTCATCTGGGAGAAGGAGCTGGGCGAGTCAGGTGTACATCGTGGCCACGGCCGCGCCGGGCAAGGACCTGAAGAAGGTGGAGGAGGCCGTGGACGAGGAGCTGGCGAGGCTTCTGGCGGACGGGCCGACCGCGGAGGAGCTGGCCCGTGCCAAGGCCGAGGAACGGGCGAGCTTCATCCGCGGCGCCGAGCGCATCGGCGGCTTCGGCGGCACGTCGGACATCCTGGCGTCGAACATGGTCTATGCCGGGGACCCCGAGCTACTACAGGACCCGCATGACGCATCATGCTCGGATCCACACCGTCGGACGTGCGCGATGTGGCGCGCACCTGGCTGTCCGACGGCGTCTACGTCCTCGAGGTCCATCCCTTCCCGCAGCTCGCGGCCGAGAAGCAGGGCGTCGACCGTGCGGCCCTGCCGGCGGTGGCCCAGCCGCCGGAGCCCGTCTTCCCCGCGTTCACGTCGGTGCGCCTGCATAACGGCCTGCGGGTGATCGCAGCGCGCCGCGATGCGGTGCCGACGGTGGAGATGCGGCTGCTGGTGGATGCCGGCTGGGCGGCGGACGGCAAGGCGCCCGGCACCGCGAACCTGACCATGGAGATGCTCGACGAGGGGACCGCCTCGCGCTCGGCGCTGGCGATCAGCGACGGCCTGGCCGCCATCGGCGCTCGCCTGCGGACCGACTCCTCCCTCGACACCTGTACGGTGAGCCTGTCCGCCCTGTCGGACTCGCTGCCGGAGGCGCTGGACATCTTCACCGACGTCATCGAGCACCCCAGCTTCCCCACCGCCGAGGTGGAGCGGTTGCGCGCCCAGCAACTCGCCGCGATCCGCAGTGAGAAGGTCAATCCCCGGGCCATGGGCCTCCGGGTGGCGCCGTTGCTGCTCTTCCCGGCGGGGCACGCCTACGCGGTGGCCGGCACCGGGAGCGGCTCCGAGGCAACCGTCGCCTCACTCACCGCGGACGAGCTGGCGGCCTTCCACCGCACCTGGTTCCGACCCAACAACGCCACCCTCGTGGTGGTGGGCGCGGTGTCGATGGAGGATCTGGTGCCGCGACTGGAGAAGGCGTTCGCGGGCTGGCAGGCGGGCGACGTGCCCAGCAAGAACGTGGCGCCGGTCCCCTCCGCTGCGGCCTCCAAGGTGTACCTCATCGATCGTCCGGGCTCCCAGCAGTCCATGGTGCTCGCAGCCGAGGTCGCACCTCCGGCCGGTGGCGCGGACGAGGTGGCCATCGAGGCGATGAACCAGGTCCTCGGCGGCACCTTCACCGCCCGCATCAACATGAACCTGCGCGAGGACAAGCACTGGACCTACGGCGCGCGCACCGCCTTCATGGACGCCCGAGGGCCGCGCCCCTACCTGGCCTACGCGCCCGTCCAGGCGGACAAGACCGCTGACACCATGCGCGAGATCCACGGCGAGCTGGCGGGCATCGTGGGCTCCGAGCCGCCGACCCGGGACGAGCTGGACCGGGTCCAGGCCTCGCTGACCCTGACCCTGCCGGGGCGCTGGGAGACCAACCGGGCGGTGGCGAGTTCGCTGTCCGAGATGGTGGAGCTCGGCTATCCCGAGGACTACTTCAGTACCTATGCAGACAAGATCCGGTCCCTGACCTTGTCCGACGTCGCTGACGCCGCGGAAGAGGTGGTGCATCCCGCAGGCATCGTGTGGGTGGTGATCGGCGATCGCGCACACATCGAGGAGCCCATGCGCGAGCTCGGCTACGGTGATGTGGTGGTCGTCGACGCCGACGGCAACCCGGTGGAGGGGTAGCAGCGAGCGGGCGCCGCGCCCGGTCCGGGGCCGCCTGTGCCAGAGGCGGTCCCGGGCACCCCGTCGTGATTCGACACCACGCGGGTTTCGCTCTGGTCGCGACCGAACCGGGCGGTGCCTGGCGCTTCGGGTGCGCGGGAGATTCGCTCCGGGTGGGCCGGAGCGGGATCTGGCTCGGGGCAGCCACCGTGATCGACGCAGTCGGGTAATCCGGCGCGGCTTCGACGGAACTTGGCACCCGTCCTGGCCCACCCAGCGATATTCGGGGCGTCGGGTTGACCAGGCGCCACGTCATGGCTCGCACGTGATCGCAGCCGCCGAACGTAGCCTCTGTGGACGCTCTCGTGGAATCTCGAAGGCGGAACCTCGCCTCACGCGGCCCGACTCCAAGGGATACCCGTGTCTGGTGTCCGGTACGACAGAGATATGTGCGATGATCTC
This sequence comes from uncultured Holophagae bacterium, assembly GCA_963844865.1. Taxonomy (GTDB): domain Bacteria; phylum Acidobacteriota; class Thermoanaerobaculia; order Thermoanaerobaculales; family Sulfomarinibacteraceae; genus CAWJPY01. The sequence goes on along the minus strand of CAWJPY010000027.1, from coordinate 12,213 downwards.
AGGATGGACGGCGACGTAACGGTGGTGGTGGCCGGAGCCGAGGCCCGGCTCGCCTGGTACATGGGTGCGGTGATCGCTGCGGCCCTGGTGGGCGGTGCGTTGCCGCTGCTGAGGCGCTGGCGCGACGAGTGGTTGCACTCCTTCGTGGCCTTCGGGGCCGGCGTGTTCCTGGGCGCCATCTTCCTCCACCTGCTGCCGGATGTGTTCCGCGCCGGCCCTGCTGGGATGGCCGGCGTTCTGGTGCTGGCGGGCTTCCTGGTGGTGCTCGTGTTCGAGCGGGTCCTGGTCCTGCGCCACACCCACCACGACTGCCCGGACGGGTGCTCTCATCAGCACCGGCTCCTGGGCATCTCCTCGCTGGTGGGTCTGTCCGTGCACAGCTTCACCGCAGGTTTCGGGCTCGGGGTGACGGTGCTGGTGCCGGCTCTGGGCTCCGTCATCTTCCTGGCGGTGGTCATGCACAAGGCGGCGGCCGCGTTCTCGCTGGTCACCATGTTCCGCCTCGGCAACATGTCCAACCGGACCGCCTGTCTCCTGTTGGGACTCTTCTCCCTCATGACGCCGGCGGGTGCGGTGGCGGCGCTGCCCATCATCTCCCGGGGCAGGTCCATCGACCTGGTGGTGCCTCTCGCCCTGGCGGCCGGTACCTTCCTGTACGTGGCCACCATGGACATCCTGCCGGAGGCGTTCCACGAGGACCGGGGTCGGCTCCGTCCCTTCCTGGCCATGCTGCTCGGTCTGGGCGTGATGTTCCTGGTGGGGCGCCTGGGGGCTTGAAGACCGGCTCCCCCGTCCGGGTTCGGGGGGACGTGCCCGTTCGGGGGCCGCGCTGCTGCTGCCGCTGATGGCATGGCTGCCACTGTCCCGGAGATGGAGGCGGGCGCGGGGTTCCGCGTAGCGATGTCGCGGACGTTAGCTGTGGGGATGGAGGTGACGCAGGATGTGCGGTAGCTCCAGGCCGTGGGCGAGCATCAATGGCTCGTCGGAGAGCAGCTCGACGGTGTCGCCGTCCGCCACCACCCGGCCGCCGTCGAGCACGATCACCCTCGAGCAAAGCTCGACCACCATCTCCAGGTCGTGGGTCGCGATGAGCCTGGTGGCCGGGATCTCGCGGAGCAGGGTCTTGAGGTCCCTGCGGCCGCGGGGGTCGAGCTCGACTCGTGGGCTCGTCCATCACCAGGATCCGGGAGTCGCAGGCCAGCAGACCCGCCAGGCAGACGCGGCGCATCTCGCCGCGGCTCAGGTGGTGCGTGGGTCGGCTCTCGAATCCCTGCAATCCGACCCGCCGCAACGACTCCGCCACCAGGGAGCCGAGCTCCTGACCGCCGAGACCGAACTGGGTCGGGCCGAAGGCGACGTCCTCGAACACGGTGGGGCAGAAGAGCTGGTCGTCGGGATCCTGGAAGAGCAGGCCGACGGTGCGGCGGATCTCATGGAGAGTGTCCCGCGTGACGGAACGGCCGAAGATGCGCACGGGGGAGACTCCTGCAGGCTCTCCGGCAGGATGCCGTTGAGGTGCAGGAGGAGGGTGGACTTCCCGGCGCCGTTGGGCCCGATGAGACCGACGCTCTCCCCCTCCGAGATGGTGAAGGAGACATCCTGGAGGGCGGCGGTACCGTCCTCGTACCGATAGGACAGACCCCTGACCTCGACGGCGGCGGTCACGGCCGCCACCCCCGCGCGCACATGGCGTCATAGATGCGTTCCGCTCGCTCCGAGGAGCGGACGAAGAGCTGACCCGCCATCTGCGCCGTCCCTCGCCAGCCGCGCCCGGCGCGACGAGAGAAGCTGCGGCTCGCCCGTGCCCGCTGCAGGCGGGTGCTCTCGTCCAGGAGGACGAAGATGTAGCGGTACATCAGGGCGAGCAGGGTGACGAAGATGCCAGGCACGCGGACCCTGCGGAGCACGGTGAGGAGCTGGGAGAAGGGGGTGGTGTTGGTGAACAGGATGAGGGCGAAGAGGCACAGGGTGCTGCGGGCCAACAGCACGACGAAGCGCTCCCACCCGCCGGGCTGGAAGAGGCTCAGGAAGGCGACGCCGATGACGAAGGGCTCCAGCAGCAGTAGGCGCCGCACCAGGAAGAGCGGTGGGATTCGGCTCATCGCGGCGAGGACCAGCAGCGCCGCGGCCGTGGCGACGAAGAGGGGCGTCCATCCGCGAGGTGCCGCCGCCACCGTGGTGATCAGAGCCAGCGTGGCTGTGGTCTTGACGGCTGCGGGAAGGCGGTGCACGGGGCTCGAGAGGCGGCTGTACCGATCCAAGAAGTCGGGGCGCACGGCGGTCCTATCGCTCCGTTCCGGGCTTCGCGGGCCCGCCACCCGGCACCAGCAGGCGGCCGATGAGAAGCGAGGCGCCGAGCATCAGCAACGTGCCGATGGCCCCGGCCGCGGCAGTGGCGGTGACCGACGGCGCCATGCCGGGGACGTGATAGTCGGCCAGAGGGGCGGCGGCGGAGGCGGCACGTTCGACGAAGCCCAGGGTCGTCGCCACGTGCTCCAGGCCGTCCGGCAACGACGATGCGAACGGGCCGAGGAGGACCGCGAGGCACAGCGCCGCCCCCACGCCGCCGGCCACGAGCCGGAGTGGAAGCGGTATGGGTCGGGGACGGCCGCGGGTCACGAGCTCGGGCCGGATGGAGGCGATGGCGACCAGCACCAGGGCCGTGATCACGGCCTCGCCGACGCCGATGAGCATGTGCACGCTCACCATCGCCGGCAGAACGAGACGGAGGGGAACGGTGCCCGAGCTGCTCAGCTCCACGGCGCAGGCTGCAGAGCCCAGGACCACGGTGCACCAACCCGCGAAAGCCGCCGCGCTCACCTGCCCGCGCAGGCCGCGGGACCGGCTGGCGAGCACGCGGTACAGAAGACCCCCGCCCAGGCCGCCGATGATCGCCATGTTGAGCACGTTGGCGCCGAGGGCGAGGAGGCCCCCGTCTGCGAAGACCAGGCATTGCACGACCAGCACTGCGGTCATCACGAGCACCGCGGCGCCGGGACCCACCAGCGCCGCAGTCAACGCGGCGCCGACGAGATGGCCGGAGGTGCCGCCGGCGACGGGGAAGTTGAGCATCTGCGCAGCAAACACGAAGGTTGCCGTGAGCCCCATTAGGGGCACCTGACGAGAGCTGAGCCGGCGGCGCACGGCGCGCACGGTCACGGCAAGCGCGCCCGCCGCGACCAGGTCGGTGCCGAGCACCGTCTTCAGGTCGAGGAAACCGTCGGGGATGTGCATCGCGGTCCAGCCACCTCGGGAGATGCTACCACCCCAGCGTGGGGAGGGGCAGCCCGAATGGCCGCGGGCCGGCGTGCGTTGTACAGCGGGGCGGTCGCTTTCCGGGTGCGGCCGCAGGAGGTGGACATGAACGACTCGAAGGTGAGCAAGGTGGCAGGCGTCGTGGCTCACGGTGCGGTGGCCCAGGAGAAGCGCAGCCTCCGCGACCGGCTCGAGCCTTCCGCCGACCAGTTCAAGACGGCAGCCGCCGAGAAGGTGGAGGACGTCGCGGCCCAGATCAGGCAGCTCGGGAACGAGTTCGACCGCTGGGAGGAGGCGCACGCCATCGCCCGCCGCCTGGAGCGGACGGCGGACTACCTGCGCTACCGGCCGGCGTTCGAGGTGGCGGCCGACGTGCGGGAGGCCGTGGAGCGCAGCCACCTGCTGTGGATCGCCGGGGGCGTGCTGGCCGGCTACGTCGGGTATCGAATCATCCGCGGCTCGGGTCGGTAGGATCGGACAATCGAGCTCGGACCGGAAGGTCTCCAATGTTGGATCACATCAGTCTCGCCGTGTCGGACGCGGTCGTCAGCAAGACCTTCTACCTCGAAGCCCTGGCGCCCTTGGGCTACGAGGTGGTCATGGAGTTCAACGGCGCGGTGGGCCTGGGTGCCGCCGGCAAGCCGGACCTCTGGTTGCAGCAGGGCGCTCGGACCACGCCGCGGCTCCACATCGCTTTCACCGCCCCTGATCGGGCGTCGGTGGACGCCTTCCATGCGGCTGCACTCAGGGCGGGAGGGGTGGACAATGGCGCCCCCGGCCTGCGCGAGCACTACCATCCGAGCTACTACGGCGCGTTCGTCCTGGACCCCGACGGACACAACATCGAGGCGGTCTGCCACCAGGCCGGGTAGGAAGCGACCGGAGCGCTCGCGGGGAAACGCGGGGGACACCTGCCGCCGCCGAAGGCTCGGAGCCGCGGGCGGGCGGAATAGAAAACGTGTGAGATATGCTTCTCTGAGACGTTGTGTCGGCAGGAAGTGCCCCGAGGTGGGGGATCACCCGGTCGGTGGGTAGGAATGCCTCCTATTCTGACGAGTGATCGATGCCGATACAAATGATCGGGAAGCACACATCGGACGGCGAGAGAGTGTCCTGGCGAGTGTGGTGCCTTCCCACGGTGTGCGGGGAGTGCGCGCTGGAGGGGGAGGCGCGGAGGTGCCGTTGGGGCGCGGTGTTGCCAGGTTTCTTGGGGCCGCGGGCGGTGCGGCCGAGGCGGGAGGTTCAGGACGATCCATGCCGGCGCGGACACGCCTTCTGCTGCTGATCCTGATCATGGCCGTGGGCACCCTCACGGTGGCGGGCAGCGCCATCCTCATCCTGCACGGGGTCGCGGTGGCCGAGGAGCGGGAGGAGCTCCACGACATGGTGCAGAGCGAGGCCCGTCTGATCGAGGCGGTGACCTGGACCGGCCCGGTCAGCTCGGCGCATATGGCGGGTCGGGACGCCGCGGCGATGATCGCCAAGATCGTGGAGGCCCACCGCGCCTACGACGCCTTCGGGAAGACCGGCGAGTTCCTGCTTGGCAGGCGGGAGGGCGATCAGATCGTGTACCTGCTGAGGCACCGCAGCGTGCGCGTCGAGACGCCGCCTCCGGAGGACGTCGACTCCGCGCTGGCGGAGCCCATGCGGCGGGCGCTCGAGGGGAAGTCCGGCACCATGGTCGGGGTGGACTACCGGGGCGCCAAGGTGCTGGCGGCCTACGAGCCCGTGAGGGTGATGAACCTCGGGCTGGTGGCCAAGATCGATCTCGCCGAGGTCCGGGCACCGTTCGTGGGCGCCGGGCTGTTGACCGTGGCCATCACGCTGTTGGTCGTGTTCGCGGGCTCGGCCCTCTTCGTGCGGGTCACCAACCCCATGATCCAGGGCCTCAGGGACCACTCGCAGCGCCTGGAAGGGATGGTCGGGGCCCTGCGCGAGAGCGAGGAGCGCTACCGCAGCACCTTCGACGGGGCGCCGGTCGGGGTCGCCCAGGTGGCGCCCGAGGACGGTCGCTTCCGGCGGGTGAACCGCTACCTCTGCGAGATGCTCGGCTTCGAAGAGGCGGAGCTGCTGGCACGAAGCTACAGGGACGTGGCCGCGGACGAGGACGCCGACCGCGACGTCGCCGTGATGGTGGACGCCCTGAAGGGTGAACGGCCATCCTACGCCGTCGAACGGCAGTGGCGGAAGAAGGACGGGTCCACGGTCTGGGTCACCGTGAACGCGTCCCCAGTCCAGGACGGCTCGACCCGCAGCTATCTCGTGCTGGTGGTCAAGGACATCAGCCAGCGGAAGCGGGCCGAGGAGGTTCTCACGCGGTCGTTGCGCGAGAAGGAGGTGCTCCTGCGGGAGATCCATCACAGGGTGAAAAACAACATGCAGGTGGTGTCGAGCCTGCTCAACCTGCAGGCGCGGGGGATCCCGGATCCTCAGAGCCGCGAGGTGTTCGAGGAGAGCCAGAGCCGGGTCCGGGCCATGGCGCTGATCCATGAGGTCCTGTACAGCTCCGGGGACCTGTCTCGCATCGACCTGCCGCGCTACCTCCGCGCCCTGGCGGTGAGCCTCGGGGAGATGTACGGCGGTGACTCGGACAGGATCAGGGTGAACGTGAAGGTAGGGGACATCGATCTCGGTCTGGACGAGACCGTCCCCTGTGGTCTGGTGATTCACGAGCTCCTGGCGAACTCCTACAAGTACGCGTTCCCGAACGGCCGCGCCGGGAAGATCGATATCGAGGGGACGCAGGACCCGGATGGTCGGGTGCGGATGGTGGTGCGGGACGACGGTGTCGGGATGCCGCCCGACGTGGATCCCGCCACCGCGGGTACCATGGGGTTGCAGCTCGTGAAGGGCCTGATCGAGAGCCAGCTCAGTGGCGATGTCGAGGTGGAGCGGAGCGGAGGGACGTGCTTCCGTTTCAGCTTCCCCGTCGGCACGCAGACGTGGGAGGACGGATAGATGCAGCGACCGCGAATCTTGATTGTGGAGGACGAGTTCCTGGTCGCCTACGAGATCCGCCTGCACCTGGAGGAGAGTGGATTCGAGGTGTGCGGCATGGTCGGCTCGGGGGAGGCGGCGGTGACCGAGGCCGAGCGCAGCCGCCCGGACTGCGTGCTCATGGACGTGAGCCTGAAGGGCGACGTGGATGGGGTCGAAGCCGCGCGGAGGATGGCCGCTCGACGAGACGTCCCCTTCGTGTTCATGACGGGTCTGCCTGTGGCCCAGGTGCGAGACCGGGTGCGGGAGCTGGATGCCGCGGTCTGCCTGTCGAAACCGGTGGACCTGGCCGAGCTCAGAATGGTGATCAACAAGCTGCTCGAGCTGAAGGTGTGGGACGCGGGCGCGCGCACCGAAGCCCCGGTGGCCCAGCGGTCATCACCGAGCTGAGCCTGCTCGTTCGCTGACGACGGGAACCGATTCCTCGTGACATGGACAGCGGGTTGCCGCACCGGATTGGTCGACGCCGGGGAGGCGTGTCGGCATGACAAAGCGTGACGGGAGACCAGCGACGAAGAGGGAAGGCGCGGCGCGAAGAGAGCGCAGCCCGATGGGCTGCGCCCGATCGCGCCTCCCGAGAGAGGCCCGTCGCCCGAGAGAAAGTGGTGGACATCAGACCGCTCTGGGACTCCTTGATCGTGAGCATCGAGGAGGGGTTCGTGGCGTGCGACGCCGAGCTCCGCTACCAGATCTGGAACCCCTTCATGGAGCGCATCACCGGCATCCCGGCCGCCGACGTGCTCGGTCGCCGGGCGGTGGATGTCTTCCCCGAGCTGCGGGGGCACGCGGTCCAGACGCTGCTCAAGCGGGCGTTGAACGGAGAGGCCGTGACCTCGCCCGACACCCCCTTCCGTGTGCCCCAGACCGGCCGCGAAGGTTGGCTCGTCATCAGGTACCTGCCCTGGCGGGATGGGGACGGTGAGGTCCAGGGGGCGGTCGGGCTGGTGCGCGACATCACCGAGCGCCGTGCCAGCGAGGAGGCCCTGATCCGGTCCGAGCACGAGCTTTCCCTGCACAACCGGATCGCCGATGTGTTCCTGACCTGTCAAGACGACCAGATGTTCGAGGAGGTCCTCGAGATCCTGCTCGACGAGATGGAGAGCGAGCACGGCATGTTCGGCTTCCTCGATGCGGAGGGCACCCTGGTCGTGCCGGCCATGACTCGACGGGTGGCTGCGGAGTGCCAGATGCAGGAGAAGGCAACAGTGTTCCCTCGCTCGATGTGGGGCGGAGCCTGGGGGAATGCGCTTCACCATGGGTGCTCGGTGCTCCTGAACGGTCCGGGGCAGGTGCCGGAGGGACACATCCCGATCCATCGGGCCCTGTGCACCCCCATCAGCAACCGTGGGGAGCTGATCGGACTGCTGGTGGTGGCCAACCGGAAGCGCGAGTACACCCCCGAGGATCGTGAGCGGCTGGAGCACATCGCCAGCCACGTGGGCCCGATCCTGCATGCCCGGCTGCAGCGCGACCTGCACGAGGAGGAACGGGCGCGCGTGGAGAGGGACCTGCGACACGCTCTGGCCGAGAAGGAGCTCCTGCTCAAGGAGGTCCACCATCGGGTGAAGAACAACATGGCCGTGATCTCCAGCATGCTCCGGCTGCAGTCGGACAGCGTCGCCGATGTCCGGGCGCGGTTCGTGTTCGACATCATGCGGCAGCGCATCAAGACCATGGCCCTGGTGCACGAGCAGCTCTACTGCACCGGTGAGTTCAGCAGCATCAACCTGCGGGAGTACCTGGAAAAGGTGGTGCACACCCTGTCCCAATCCCACCTGGGGCATCGACCGGGCGTGGAGGTCCGCACGCAGTGCAGCGACCTCAGGGTGGACATCGACTGCGCCATTCCGAGCGGACTCATCGTCACCGAGCTGGTGAGCAACGCTCTGCAGCACGCCTTCCCGGGAACCCGGAACGGCGCGGTGATGGTCACGGCCGCGGTAGGCGATGACGGCTGGTATGAGCTGACGGTCCGCGACGATGGGGTGGGGATTCGCGAGGATGTGGCGAGGGACGGGATCCGGGGCTTCGGCCTGGAGATGGTGGGCCTGCTGGCGAAGCAGCTCGACGGTGTGCTGGAGATGAGGGGCGGAACGGGGACCGAGGTCGGCGTGCGGTTTCCGCCGCAGGCGCAGTAACCGTGGGACCACAGCTCGTTGTACGCTTGAGCTGGTGTGTTGGGTTGAAGAGGTCGATGTGGACATGCAGGGCACAGACGCACGCCGGCCGTCGTGGGCTCGGATGCTGCGGAAAGCGAGCGGTCGACGGGTGCGGGCACCGCGAGTGGCGGCCGATGCGGTTCCAGCGTGACCAGCGATGAACGCCGCGAGGATCCTGATCGTCGAGGACGAGGGAGTGGTCGCCAAGGACATCGAGGGCACCCTCCAAGAGCTCGGCTACGAGGTGTGCGGCTGGGAGACCTCCGGTGAGGGGGCGATCGAGTCCGCGACGGCGGCGGGTCCGGACCTGGTGCTCATGGACATCCGGCTCAAGGGCGACGTGGACGGTGTCGAGGCGGCGGAGAGGATCCGCGGCGAGCTGGGGATCCCGGTGGTGTTCCTGACCGCGTATGCCGACGAGGAGACCCTCGGCCGGGCGATGGTGGCGGACCCCTTCGGGTACGTGGTCAAGCCCTTTTCGGAGCGGGAGCTCCAGACCGCGGTCTCCATCGCCCTGTACAAGCACGGGGTGGACAGCGAGCTGCGGAGGCGCGAGGAGCAGCTGAGCGACGCATTGCGCAGGCTGGAGGCGACCAACGAGGAGCTGCTGGAGCAGCGGGGCTTCCTCGGCGCCCTGTTCGAGAACGCCCCATGTTCCGTCGCCGTGCTCGATCCCGACCTGCGGGTCCGGATGGCGAACCGCCACTTCGTCCAGACCTTCGGCATCACCGCGGACACGGCCGCGAGCGGCGTGGAGCTGGCGTCCGTCCTCCGCTGCCCCTACTCCCGCGGCGCCGTCGAGGAGTGTGGCGGCGCCGATGAGTGCTCGAGCTGCCGGATCGTGGAGCACGTGAAGAGCGGCCTGGCGGGTCGCGAGATCTTCCGGCGGCGCTGCCTCGTGGACTGGCGGGAGGACGGCCACCAGCGTCAGCTCACCCTCCTGGTGAGCGCGACCCCCCTGAGGTACCGTGGCGACGAGCTGGCCATCGTGATCCTGGAGGACATCACAGAGCTCAGCAGCCTGCGCCGCCTCGTGGGCGGGGAGAAGTCCTTCTCCGGCATCGTCGGCAAGCATCCGTTGATGCTCGAGATCTACGACACCATCCGGGAGATCGCCGACGTCAACGTGCCGGTGATGATCCTCGGCGAGAGCGGCACCGGCAAGGAGCTGGTGGCGCGGGCGATTCACAACGAGGGTGAGCGGTCGAGGGGCAACTTCGTCCCCGTGAACTGTGGGGCACTCCCCGACGGCCTCCTCGAGAGCGAGCTCTTCGGACACGTCAAGGGGGCGTTCACCGGGGCGGTGCGGGACCGCAAGGGCCGCTTCGAGCTGGCCGACGGGGGGAGCATCTTCCTCGACGAGGTCGGAGACCTGAGTGCGGCCATGCAGGTGAAGCTCCTGCGGGTGCTGCAGGAGGGGACCTTCGAACGGGTGGGAAGCGAGCGCACCGTCACCGTGGATGCGCGCGTGATCTGCGCCACCAACCGGAACCTGGAGGAGGAGGTCGAGGAAGGCCGGTTCCGGGAGGACCTCTTCTACCGGCTGAACGTGGTCCCCTCGGGTCCCGCCCCTGCGGGACCGCGTCACCGACGTGCCCCTGCTGGCCGTCGCACTTCGTGCGCAGCCGGGGGAGGTACCACCCGCAGCCACCGAAGCTTCACTGAGCGAAGCCATGAACCTGCTCATGAGCCACGCGTGGCCGGGCAACGTGCGGGAGCTCCAGAACGCCCTGCAGTACGCCCTCATCAAGTGCAAGGGTGACGTCGTCGACACCGAGCACCTGCCGCCCAAGCTGCGCCGCGAGGCGGCGGAGGACGGGGTACGGAAGGTCGCCCGCCGGGGCAGCGGGCTGACCACCGAGAAGGTGCTCGAGGCGCTTCGGGAGGCCGACGACAATCGCACCCGGGCGGCGGAGCTGCTGGGGGTGTCCCGGGCCACGCTCTACCGTTTCATGTCGGACAGCCCCGACTGGTAGCTACAGCCTCCAGCCCGCGATGAGCGTGAGGCTGCGCCCGGGCTCGTTGACCACGACGCCGCTGCGAAACGGATCGCGAACGTACGAGAAGTGCTCGTGGTAGGTGCGGTCCAGGACGTTCTCGAGGGCCGCCTGGAGCCGCCAGGAGCCGACCTGGACGCCGGCGCGCAGGTTCAGGGTGGCGTACCCGGGCGTGGGCTGTTCGTCGAGATCGCTGTCGACCTGGTCCTGACGGGCCGCCACGACCCCTTCCACCTCGGCGTGCCAGCGTGGGCTCTGCCAGCGGGTCGCCAGACTGGCGGTGAGGGGCGGCATCTCGGCCAGGTTGTGGGAGCTCAGGCCCAGGGCGGGGTCGGTTTCCTTGGTCCCGCGGACCCACGCCACGTCCCCCGCCAGGTACAGCCGTGAGGTGAGAGCGGCGGTGGCCTGGACGGTGGCGCCGCGCAGCAACGCATCGACGTTGGCGTAGGTCTTGGCGGCGGTGTTCATGACTCCGGGGACCATATGGAGGCGGTCCTGGGAGTACAGCGTGATGTAGTCGGACACGCGGTCGACGAAGGCGGTCGCGGTCACCAGGCCGACGCCCGGGCTCCACGTGAGACCGATCTCGGCCCCGGTGTTCCTGGGCGGTGCCAGGCTGGGGTTCCCGACCCAGTCGGCGTTCTTGCGGCGGAGCGCGAAGTAGCGCTCCCGGGGGTCCGGGGCGCGGCTCGTCCGTGACACGCTGGCCGACATCTCGAGCGCGGATGAGATGTGGTGGGAGAAGGCGAGCGAGCAGCGACGTTCGAGGTTCGCGTGGGAGGTGAGGTCGCGCACGCCGCGTAGGCGTAGAAATCGGCGCCCGCCTGGCCGGGTCGGCGGTGGTCGCCACCCGGTCCAGGCGCCCACCGAGCTCGAGCGCCCCGGTTGCCGTTCGCAGCGCCGTCCAGTGCGCCGTCACGCCAACCGCGTCCACGTCCACGTCGGGAATGGAGACTGCCGCCGGTAGCCCATCCCGGCCATCTCGGTCCAGGCGTCCCAGGTGCGTCGATAGCTCTCCAGGCCCACGGTGACGGTGGCGAGGTCGGCCTGCATCGACAGGCCCGTCACCGACGTGGTGGCGCGGGTACCCATGCTCCAGCCGCGGGGTGCACCGATCGCAGACGTCCGCAGGCTGTCCACCATCCAGTGGTCCACCTGCGTGAAGTACGCGGTCGCGCTCACACCGCGCACCGTCGCCCCGGAGCTGTCGTACCGGTACCCGAGCACGAGTCGGTCCGTATCGTCGTAGACGGCGTCCATGAGGAGGGCCGGGTAGAGACGTCGTCCGCCTCCTGGCGTGCCCAGGAGAGGCTCAGCTCGTGGCCGCCTGCGGGCTGAGCGTAGGCACGGGACCAGAAGCTGGTGACCTCGTAGGCGTCCTTGCCGGAGACGGCGCTGCTGTAGTTGGCGGCGTCCGTGAACGGCCGGCCCGAACCGTCCTCGTAGGGGAGGCTGGACCTGGTCGAGGCGCCCACCAGGAACCCCGCCCTCTCAGCCTCCATACCCCACGGTGGCTGACGGGTTGCGCGTGTGCCAGGACCCGGGCGACCATGGCCGCCTCCGCGGAGAGGTCCAGGCCGGCTTCTTGGTGACGACGTTGATCATGCCGCCGAGGCTGCCCTGGGCCATCATGCGGCCGGTGGAGGGACCGACCTCCACGCGATCGACCTCGGCGAAGTCGAGGTGGAACGCCGGGGGATCCATGCGGTTGGGGCAGGCGCCCGCGACCCGCGCGCCGTCGATCAGGATGCGTCAGGTCGTCCTGGCGAAATCCCCGCAAGCTGACGTCGTTGGCGATCGCTTCA
>CAWJPY010000026.1:0-34544 GCA_963844865.1 uncultured Holophagae bacterium | reverse complement strand
CACCGCCGACCTCTACCGGGCGGACGGCGTCCAGCTCGGGAGCAGGAGCTACTGGTTGCCCGCCTACGGATATCGGCAGGAGAACAAGGTCTTCCGAAAGGTGACCGCGGATGCGGTCTACGACGGGTACGCGGTCCTGAGGACCATGACCGCAGAAGGACGATTCTTCGCCTACGCCTCCGTTGTCGACAACCGCTCCGGGGACCCCATCGCCATCCCGGCTCGGGTCGGGCCGTCTCCGTGCAGCTACGCCATCGACCCCACGAGCCGCAGCCACGGAGCGGGGGAGGAGACCGGGAGCTTCGCGGTGACGGCGCCGGCAGGCTGCGCCTGGAGGGCGAGCCCGAGCGCCTCGTGGATCCGCATCACCCAGGGCAGCGGCAGCGGGAACGGCACGGTGAGCTACCACCTCGAGGCCAACCCCGGCACCTCGCCGCGGACCGGAACCATCGACGTGCCCGGACCGCCGCCGGTGGGAGTGGCGGCCAAACGAGTCGCGGGCGAGACCTTCACGGTGACCCAGGCGGGGGCACCGGCGTGCACCTACGCCCTCGATCCGACCGGCCGCTCCCACGGGGCGGGTGCGGGGACCGGGAGCTTCACGGTCACGGCGCCGGCGGGGTGCGGCTGGACGGCGAACCCGACCGCCTCGTGGATCCAGGTCACGGGCGGGGCCACCGGCAGCGGGAACGGCCCCGTCAGCTACCGTCTCGAGGCCAACACCGGGGCCGACCGGACGCAGAGCATCATGGTGCACGGGGCGTCCTTCGCCGTGACCCAGGAGGGGGCCGCCGAGATCACGGTCATGCTGCCGGGCGGCGTGCCGCTGAGGATGGTGCGCATCCCGGCGGGGACGTTCCAGATGGGCTCGCCGGCGACCGAGCGGGGCCGCGACGACACCAGCACCAACCCCTTCGCAAAAGACGAGACGCTGCACACCGTGACGCTGACGAATGACTACTACGTGGGGAAGACCGAAGTGACGCAGCTCCAGTGGCGCGCCGTCATGGGCTCGAGCCCGCCCGTTGGGTGCCAGACCTGGCACGGCGACTACGGCGTCGGAGACAACTACCCCGCGTACTGCATCACCTGGAATGACATCTGCGGCGGCGCCACCGGGTCCGACTGTGCGCCGGAAAGCTTCATCGGGAAGCTGAACGCCCACCTGGGGTCCACGAAGTACCGGCTGCCGACCGAGGCGGAGTGGGAGCGCGCGGCGCGGGCGGGGACGGCGACACGCTTCTCCTACGGTGACGTGCTGGAGTGCGACGACATCGACTGCGTCGCCTGTAGCGCCCACGATGCGCACATGTGGTGGTGCGGCGATGCCGGGGACAGATCGCACCCTGTCGGCCAGAAGTCGCCGAACCCGTGGGGGCTCTCCGACGTCCACGGCAACGTCTGGGAACTGGTCGCCGACTGGTACGCACCCTATCCCACCTCCGCGGTCACCGACCCCACGGGGCCCGCGACGGGCCCGGGCCGGGTGGGTCGAGGCGGCGGGTGGGCGAATGAGGCCGGGTGGTGCCGCTCGGCCGAGCGGCAGGCTCCCCCTCCCGACTATGCATCTCGCGTCGCCGGGTTCCGTCTGGCCAGGACGCCGTGATCTCCTCCGCCGCCGGACGGAAGAGCGCCGGGCCCGCTACCTCGAACTAGCCGAGATCCGGCGCCCATCCGCGGACCGGCGCCAGGAGCGAGGATCCCACGATCGCGTGCTCGCTGGAGGGAGCGGAGCGGTCACCGCGGCGAGCGCTCCGACAGGTCAACGCCAACCGACACTCCCGACCATTGAGGATTCGTCTGCATGGAACGGCCACCCGGTGGGGGCGAAGCGTGGACCGTCAACGGCCCCGACCCTCGAACCCGAGCAGGAAGGACCGCACGCACGCCGCTAGGACGTCGAGGTTGTAGCCGCCCTCCTGGCAGACGAGCGTTGGTAATCCGAGTCCGGCGAGTCGCCTGGCGACCTCGGTGTACTCCGTCTGGAGAAGGAATCCCCCGATCGGATCGTCGCGTGAGTGTCGAAGCCGGCCGCCGACGATCAGAAAATCGGGTTGAATCGCCATCGCCGTCACGGCGCGGTCGACGGCCTCGAGGTAGGGCTCACCGCTCCCGAGCGGCAGAGGGAGGTTGAGATTCGCACCCTCGCCCTGACCCTTGCCCTTCTCGTCCGCGTAACCCCAGAAGTAGGGATACTCCCGTGCCGGGTCGCCGTGGATCGAGCCGTGAAGATGTCCTTGCGCTCTTCGAAGAACTCCTGGGTTCCGTTTCCGTGGTGATAGTCGATGTCGAAGATCGCCACCTTGCCGTGCGGGGCGAGATCTCGGCGGCCGCCGCGACGTTGTTGAAGTAGCAGTAGCCGCCGAACACGCGCGGACCGGCGTGATGGCCGGATGGCCGGCAGAGAGCGTAGACCTCCCGCGCGTCGATCGCGCAGCATGTGGGCCCCGGTCAACGCGCACTCGGCGGAGCCCGCGCGACCTCGTAAGTCCGGCTCATGATCGGCGTGACCGCGTCGGTGCACCAGATGCCGCCCCAGAGTGGGTCGGCGTATTTCGGAAGATGCGCTCCCCTCGCCGGGAAACAGATCGGGATAGATCTCCTCACCCTCCGGCAGAGTTCGCGGTCCTTCGGATGTAGTCGTGGTAGGGATGGAGCCGGGCAATCAGCCGCTCGGGAAATCGGTTCGCGCGTCACGGCCTCGAACCGGTCGTCGTCGGCGAGGACTTTCTTGATCACCTCCACGCGCTTCGGGGTGTCGCGGACCTCGTACGTCTCGGGTCCGAGCTGGAACTTCCATTGAGGGTTGTGGCGATCGTCGTTGTACTTCTCAATGACTTTCATGAATTCGCCTCCCTGTTGCAGCCGTTCGATCACGATGTCCTGGGGCAGAGGGCGGCGCGTCCGGTTGGCGCGACCCGACATTCCGCCGGAGCAGAAGATTGCATTCAGGACAGCTTCCTCTGTCGCCTCGATCGTCGCCTCGTAGATGAGATCGATATTGGCGTCGGAGACGCATTTGAGGTTGAGGAATTTGATGCCCGCGCGCTGGGACGGGGCATGCGGTTCGCGGTGCTGAACGCGAGAATGATCTCTCCGCTCGACGACGCGGCGTAGGAGCCCGCGCGGCCCAACCCGAGCGCCGCTCGTTTCGCGATGCGACTGAGCTGGCTGCTGAGCAGAGGGAGGTCCGTCGCGACGACTCCGATGATCGAGCCGTAGGACGCTCCTCGCCGTGCTTCACGCGAGAAGAGGAGATCGAGATCGCGACCGACGACGCGACCGTCCACCGTGAGGTTTCGCATTTGGCCGAAGTTCGAAAGGACCAGAACGCCGACGGTGAAGTTGCCTTCTTCGAGCGTCAGCGTGCGCGAGGAGCTTCCGATTCCACCGGCGAAATCGAAGGTGATCATTCCGGTGCCCGCGCCCACCGATCCCTGTTGCACGGCACCGTCACGCGCGCTCTGGATCGCCTTGATCGCGTCGTTGGCCGAGTTGACACCCACGCGGACGTCGTTGAGAAACGAGTCGTCCGTCTCGCCGACGACCGGGAGCACGACGTCGGTCTCGGTACCGAGCTCGGGGTACCGTTTGCTCATGTACTCGATGACGCCGCTGTGCACCCGGCCCGACCGAATGCGAGTTTGTCAGCAGGATCGGCGTCTCGAGCCATCCCCACTCCATCACTTGTGTGAGTCCCGCCATCTCGCCGACGCCGTTGAGGATGAATCCGCCGGCGACCAGGCGTTGTTTGAAACGTCCCCGCCCCCGGGGACGATGGCCGTGACGCCGGTTCGAACAGCCGTGGTCACCGGCCACCCGGGGATCTTCACGTCGTCCTCCATGCGCGTCCAATGGCCGACTCGGACCCCCTTCACGTCGGTGATGGCGTTGTTCAGGCCGGTCGCATTCGGCCGATGGTCATGCCGAGCTGTCGCGCGGTGGGGCGCGCTCGGGACTCCTCGCCGATCGCGGCGCCTCTCTTGCACCGCTGCGGGGCGCAGGCTGGTACCGGCGCGCCGCCGAGCGGACGATGAGGCGCATCACGTCCGCGAACTCGAGCCCACTGTCCCGGCCGCGGTCATCAGCGACGCCTGCGGGTGCAGGCTGGGAAGGGGATTGAGCTCGATGAAGTACGGCGTGCCATTCTCGTGAAGTCGGATGTCCACGCGCCCGAAGTCCGGGACACTGCATGACCTCGAAGACCTGCCGCGCCATCTCGACGACCGCATGCTGCTCTTGCCCGCGTGATGTTCGCCGGGCAAACGACTTCGACCGCCTTCGCGCGCTCGCCTCCCTGTTTCATGTCGTAGTCGTAGATGTTGTACTTGCCCCGACGTCGAGGTCGAACGTGTGCTCGACGATGCTCAGGAGTTGGCCGGGATAGCATTTCGAGAAACGGGACGCTCAGTTCACGTCCGCGGATGAACTCCTCGATGACGAGCCCCGCGGGGTACATCGGCAGCTTCCTGTCGATCTGCCTCGCGCCTTGTCCGCATCTCGACCACGGAGTCCTGCGTGATTCCTTTGCTCGATCCCTCCGCGTTCGGCTTGATGATCAGCGGGAATTCGAGGTCGTCGGGAAGTCGCTGCGCGACGGTGTGATCAGCACCCCTCGCGGAACCCGAATGCCGCGTGAGGCGACGCACCGTCTTGGCGAGATGCTTGTCGAGGTTCATGTGGAGCAGCGACGGGTTGCCGCCGGTGAACGGAATCCGCAGCTGCTCGTACAGGCCGGGGTAGAACGCTTCGCGCGAGCTTCCGATCGTTCCCTCGGCGACGTTGAAGATCAGGTCCGGATCGCTCCCGAGCAACCGGTCGACCACGTCGTTCGGCTGACCGGAGACCTCCACCGGGGTCACCTGGTGGCGGAGCTCGCGCAGCGCCGAGCAGATGCGGTCGACGTCCTCCTGGGTCAGGAGCTCAGCGGTCTCTTCCGAGGTGTCGGTGCGCAGGTTGTGGGCGACGGTAATCCGCATCGCCGCCTCCCCGGTTGGCAACCAACGCGCGATGCAGCGCGTTCCCTCCCCGCGCCGAGATCAGCGAGGTGTCAGGCCCGGCCGCCAGGCCCTTGGTGGGGTCCATGAGATCCGCGCGTGGCTTGGCGCTCCACTATACCAACGCCGCCGCCGTTCCTTTCGAAGGTGTGCCGAGAGGGATGGACGCGTCGATGTGCGTGTGGTCGAAAGAGGCGCAGGTTCGTTCCTTCACGATGTGGCTGACGAGCTCGGTGCGAAGCACGACGCGGCCAGTCGTTGGGGACGCAGGGGAGCGCAGCCGAGAACCTGGATCGCGGTCTCGCGTGAGGCACCGAAGCGGTCCTCCCGGTGGCCGCATCCATCGGGTCGGCAGCAATCGCGGCGCCGGTCCGGAGTCAGCGGATGCGAGACACGCTCCAAGTGGGTGGCAGGGATGGCATGAGATTTCTTCGGGATTTTTTGAGGTTGAGACGAAGTTCCAATTAATATAGTGCGCGGTTCGTACCCAGGGCCGGTTGAACCAGGGGGTCTCAGACTCCAGCGAACCCAAGCGAGGAGGCACGGCATGGCGATGAAGACACGCGGCCTCGTAACGCTGACGGTGGGGCTCGTGGTCGTGCTCGGCCCGAGCCCGGCCGCCGCCTGTGGCGACAAGATCGTCGACATCAGCCAAGGGGTGCTGTTACAGCGCGCGGCGGCGGTGCGGACCGGGAAGGTCCTCCTGTACGTGAGTCACGCCTCGGCCAAGACGGTCGGGAAGCTCCGCTCGAGCTTGTCGCGCGTCGGCAACGGGGTCGAGGTGGTCGACGATCTGGCAACGCTCGAGCGCTACCTCCGTTCGACGTCGTACGACGTGGTCATCACGGCGCTTCCCGACGCCGAAGTCGTGGCCGGGATCCTCGGCGATCAGCCCTCCTCGGCGCGGCTCATCCCCTTCGTCGATCACAGCAACGAGGCGAAGCTCGACGCGGCGCGGCGCGCCTACGGCTTCGCACTCTCGGTGCCGGGCAGGGCCAACGACCAGATCCTCACCATCGACGCTGCCCTCAAGGCGACGGCGACGGGCGCCATCACCCCCGCTTCGGACAGCTGAGGAGCCGATGAGCTGCGCAGCCGACTCCGGGGAACAGGCGGAGCCGGTCGGCGATCGGTGGCGGAGGCCCAGGACGGGCTAGCGGTGAGCCTGGCTGCCGGAACCCGCTGCGGAGCCTACGAGGTCCTCCACCTGGTCGGGGCCGGGGGGATGGGAGAGGTCTACCGGGCGCACGACGATCGGCTCGGGCGGGACGTCGCCCTCAAGGTCCTGCCGGAGAGCCTCGCCGACGATGCCGAGCGCCTGGCGCGCTTCGAGCAGGAGGCTGCTCGCCGAGCGCGCCTCCTGCTCGAAGCGCGCCAGGCGCTCGGCATCGTCGGCGAGGCTCTCCGGCAGGACCTTGAGGGCGACGTCCCGCCCGAGCCGATCGTCGTGCGCCCGGTAGACCTCTCCCATCCCCCCGGCCCCGACCAGGTGGAGGACCTCGTAGGCTCCGCAGCGGGTTCCGGCAGCCAGGCTCACCGCTAGCCCGTCCTGGGCCTCCGCCACCGATCGCCGACCGGCTCCGCCTGTTCCCCGGAGTCGGCTGCGCAGCTCATCGGCTCCTCAGCTGTCCGAAGCGGGGGTGATGGCGCCCGTCGCCGTCGCCTTGAGGGCAGCGTCGATGGTGAGGATCTGGTCGTTGGCCCTGCCCGGCACCGAGAGTGCGAAGCCGTAGGCGCGCCGCGCCGCGTCGAGCTTCGCCTCGTTGCTGTGATCGACGAAGGGGATGAGCCGCGCCGAGGAGGGCTGATCGCCGAGGATCCCGGCCACGACTTCGGCGTCGGGAAGCGCCGTGATGACCACGTCGTACGACGTCGAACGGAGGTAGCGCTCGAGCGTTGCCAGATCGTCGACCACCTCGACCCGGTTGCCGACGCGCGACAAGCTCGAGCGGAGCTTCCCGACCGTCTTGGCCGAGGCGTGACTCACGTACAGGAGGACCTTCCCGGTCCGCACCGCCGCCGCGCGCTGTAACAGCACCCCTTGGCTGATGTCGACGATCTTGTCGCCACAGGCGGCGGCCGGGCTCGGGCCGAGCACGACCACGAGCCCCACCGTCAGCGTTACGAGGCCGCGTGTCTTCATCGCCATGCCGTGCCTCCTCGCTTCGGTTCGCTGGAGTCTGAGACCCCCTGGTTCAACCGGCCCTGGGTACGAACCGCGCACTATATTAATTGGAACTTCGTCTCAACCTCAAAAAATCCCGAAGAAATCTCATGCCATCCCTGCCACCCACTTGGAGCGTGTCTCGCATCCGCTGACTCCGGACCGGCGCCGCGATTGCTGCCGACCCGATGGATGCGGCCACCGGGAGGACCGCTTCGGTGCCTCACGCGAGACCGCGATCCACGGTTCTCGGCTGCGCTCCCCTGCGTCCCCAACGACTGGCCGCGTCGTGCTTCGCACCGAGCTCGTCAGCCACATCGTGAAGGAACGAACCTGCGCCTCTTTCGACCACACGCACATCGACGCGTCCATCCCTCTCGGCACACCTTCGAAAGGAACGGCGGCGGCGTTGGTATAGTGGAGCGCCAAGCCACGCGCGGCATCTCATGGACCCCACCAAGGGCCTGGCGGCCGGGCCTGACACCTCGCTGATCTCGGCGCGGGGAGGGAACGCGCTGCATCGCGCGTTGGTTGCCAACCGGGGAGGCGGCGATGCGGATCACGGTCGCACACAACCTGCGGACAGACACCTCGGAGGACACCGCGGAGCTGCTGAGCCAGGAGGACGTCGACCGCATCTGCTCCGCACTGCGCGAGCTGCGCCACCAGGTGAGCCCGGTGGAGGTCTCCGGCCAGCCCGATGAGGTCGTCGATCGCATCCTCGACAGCGATCCCGACCTCATCTTCAACTGTGCCGAGGGGACCATCGGCAGCTCGCGGGAGGCCTTCTACCCGGGTCTTTATGAGCAGCTCCGGATCCCCTTCACCGGCGGCAATCCGTCGTTGCTGCACATGAACCTCGACAAGCATCTCGCCAAGACGGTCGTCGCCTCCCGCGGCATCCGCGTCCCGAAAGGGGTGCTCGTGACACCGCAGCGCAGCGACCTGCCCCACGACCTGCACTACCCGGTGATCATCAAGCCCAACGCCGAAGGGTCGTCAAAGGGCGTCACGCAGGACTCGGTGGTGGAGAGCCGAGAGGCGTGCGAGGCTCGGATCAGCGAGCTCCTCCGAAAGTACCCGGCGGGCCTCGTGGTGGAGGAGTTCATCGTCGGCCGCGAGCTCAGCGTGCCGATCCTGGAGGCTCTATCCGGCAAGATCGTCGAGATCGTCGAGCACACCTTCGATCTCGACCGGATCGGGGGCAGGTT
This sequence comes from uncultured Holophagae bacterium, assembly GCA_963844865.1. Taxonomy (GTDB): domain Bacteria; phylum Acidobacteriota; class Thermoanaerobaculia; order Thermoanaerobaculales; family Sulfomarinibacteraceae; genus CAWJPY01. Next base: position 26,172 of record CAWJPY010000026.1, on the reverse strand, counting down.
CAACGTCTACGACTACGACATGAAGCAGGGCGGCGAGCGCTCGAAGGGCGTCGGCGTCGTCTGCCCGGCGCGCTTCGAGGGCACGCGAGCGCGATGCGGTCGTGGTGATGGCGCGGAGCGTCTTCGAGATCATGCACTGTCCCGACCTCGGGCGCGTCGACATCCGCCTGCACGAGGACGGCACTCCGTTCTTCATCGAGCTCAACCCGCTGCCCAGCCTGCACCCGGCAGGGTCGCTGATGGTCGCCGGCAGGGCGAGAGGCCTCGAGTATCGCGACGTGCTACGCCTCGTCGTGCGGTCGGCGGCGCGCCGTTACAACCTTCCCCTCCACCGGGCCCGCAAGGCCTCGCCCGGCGACGATCAGGCGCGTCCCACCGCGCGCCAGCTCGGCATCCAGGTGGGACGCTTCCCCACCGGCCTGCACAACGCGATCACCGACGTCAAGGGGGTCCGGGTCGGACACGTCAGCCGCGTCGAGGACGACGTCAGTGTCCCGGGGACCAGCGACACCACGACCGTTCGCACCGGCGTCACCGCCATCGTGCCCGGAGAGGGTGACGTCTTCCGCCGCAGGGTCGTCGCGGGGGGCTTCGTCCTCAACGGTGTCGGCGAGATGGCCGGGCTCACCCAGGCCCGGGAGTGGGGCTACATCGAGACCCCGATCCTGCTCACGAACTCGCTGTCCGTCGGCCGGGTGCTGCACGGGGTCACGTCGCACATGGTGGCCAGAAACCCCGAGATCGGCCGCCACGAGGACGTCGTGCTCCCGCTGGTGGGAGAAGCCGACGACTCCTTTCTGAATGACACGCGCGTCGGCCTGTGCTCGGCTCAGGACGCACAGCGGGCCCTCGAGGCGGCCAGGGCCGGGCCCGTGACCCAGGGCTCCGTGGGCGCCGGCGCGGGCATGATCAGCTTCGACTTCGCCGGCGGCATCGGCTCGTCCTCACGGGCCTTCGAGACGGAGGGCCGGAGCTACACCGTGGGCGTTCTGGCCCTTTCGAACTGCGGTCGCATGCGCAACCTGACGATCGACGGCAACGTGGTGGGCAGAGAGCTGGACAGCCGCTACCCGCTCGAGGACCGGCGCAGGGAAAGCTACGGCTCGGCGATCGTCGTCGTCGCCACGGACCTGCCGTTGCTGCCCAGCCAGCTCAGTCGGGTGGCACGGCGCTCGGCGCTCGGCCTCGGCAGGGTCGGCTCGTACGCTGCCTCCACCAGCGGCGAGATCGTCGTCGCGTTCAGCACCGCCAACCGCGTCCCCAGGTCGTCGGACCACCCGAGCAAGTTCCGCACGCTGAAGTTCGTGGCCGACACCCACATCAACAACCTCTACGAGGCGGTCATCGAGGCGACGGAGGAGGCGATCCTGAACGCCGTCTTCTGCTCCGTCGGCGTGCGCGGGAGGCTCGGGCGAGAGGCGCCGGCCATCCCCCAGGACGCGGTCCTCGAGCTGCTCGGCAAAGGGGGCGAGACGCATGCTGGTGATTGAGAAGCACAACTTCAGTCTCCACAACCCGAGCTGGAAGTTCACGCTCGGCCCCGAGACCTACGAGACGAAGGACACCCCACAGCGCGTCGAGCGGATCAGGCAGGTGCTCGCCGACGACGGTCGCTTCAGCTTCGGCACGGCGCGACGGTTCCCCGAGGGGCTCCTGGCCAGGCTGCACCCGTACCACGACTTCATCAAGAAGGTCTCGCGAACCGCCCGCACGAGCGGCGAGGAGATCTACCCCGACCTGTTCCCCGGTGAAGGGGCGCACATCCACCGCAAGATCCACCCGCTCTGGGGCGGCGTCTGGTGCACCGACGCGGTGACGCCGATCATGGGACGGACCTACGAGGTGGCCAAGGGCTCCGCCGAGGCCGCCATGACCGGCGCGCAGCTCCTGATCGATGGACGCAGACGGGAGGTCTACGCCCTGTGCCGGCCGTCGGGTCACCACGCCGGCCCGCGGGTCTTCGGCGGCTACTGCTACTTCAACAACACCGCGACGGCGGCGGAGATGCTCGTCCCCCACGGCACGGTCGCCATCCTCGACATCGACTACCACCACGGCAACGGCACCCAGGAGTTCTTCGAGGAGCGCAAGGACGTCTTCACCTGCTCGATCCACGGCGACCCGGCACGGGAGTACCCCTACTTCTGGGGGTATGCATCCGAGAAAGGCAAGGGTCAGGGCCAGGGTGCGAACCTCAACCTCCCGCTGCCGCTGGGGAGCGGGGACGACCGGTACCTCGAGGCCGTGAACCGCGCCATCCGTGCGATCCGGCGCTTCAAGCCGAGCTTCCTGATCATCGGCGCGGGCTTCGACACCCATGCCGACGATCCCATCGGCGGGTTCGAGCTCGGCACGACGGTGTACGAGGAGATCGGCCGCCGCCTGGCCGGGCTGGACTACCCCACCCTGATCTGTCAGGAGGGGGGCTACAACCTCGACGTCCTGGGCGCGTGCGTGCGGTCCTTCCTGCTCGGGTTCGAGGGTCGGGGCCGTTGACGGTCCACGCTTCGCCCCCACCGGGTGGCCGTTCCATGCAGACGAATCCTCAATGGTCGGGAGTGTCGGTTGGCGTTGACCTGTCGGAGCGCTCGCCGCGGTGACCGCTCCGCTCCCTCCAGCGAGCACGCGATCGTGGGATCCTCGCTCCTGGCGCCGGTCCGCGGATGGGCGCCGGATCTCGGCTAGTTCGAGGTAGCGGGCCCGGCGCTCTTCCGTCCGGCGGCGGAGGAGATCACGGCGTCCTGGCCAGACGGAACCCGGCGACGCGAGATGCATAGTCGGGAGGGGGAGCCTGCCGCTCGGCCGAGCGGCACCACCCGGCCTCATTCGCCCACCCGCCGCCTCGACCCACCCGGCCCGGGCCCGTCGCGGGCCCCGTGGGGTCGGTGACCGCGGAGGTGGGATAGGGTGCGTACCAGTCGGCGACCAGTTCCCAGACGTTGCCGTGGACGTCGGAGAGCCCCCACGGGTTCGGCGACTTCTGGCCGACAGGGTGCGATCTGTCCCCGGCATCGCCGCACCACCACATGTGCGCATCGTGGGCGCTACAGGCGACGCAGTCGATGTCGTCGCACTCCAGCACGTCACCGTAGGAGAAGCGTGTCGCCGTCCCCGCCCGCGCCGCGCGCTCCCACTCCGCCTCGGTCGGCAGCCGGTACTTCGTGGACCCCAGGTGGGCGTTCAGCTTCCCGATGAAGCTTTCCGGCGCACAGTCGGACCCGGTGGCGCCGCCGCAGATGTCATTCCAGGTGATGCAGTACGCGGGGTAGTTGTCTCCGACGCCGTAGTCGCCGTGCCAGGTCTGGCACCCAACGGGCGGGCTCGAGCCCATGACGGCGCGCCACTGGAGCTGCGTCACTTCGGTCTTCCCCACGTAGTAGTCATTCGTCAGCGTCACGGTGTGCAGCGTCTCGTCTTTTGCGAAGGGGTTGGTGCTGGTGTCGTCGCGGCCCCGCTCGGTCGCCGGCGAGCCCATCTGGAACGTCCCCGCCGGGATGCGCACCATCCTCAGCGGCACGCCGCCCGGCAGCATGACCGTGATCTCGGCGGCCCCCTCCTGGGTCACGGCGAAGGACGCCCCGTGCACCATGATGCTCTGCGTCCGGTCGGCCCCGGTGTTGGCCTCGAGACGGTAGCTGACGGGGCCGTTCCCGCTGCCGGTGGCCCCGCCCGTGACCTGGATCCACGAGGCGGTCGGGTTCGCCGTCCAGCCGCACCCCGCCGGCGCCGTGACCGTGAAGCTCCCGGTCCCCGCACCCGCCCCGTGGGAGCGGCCGGTCGGATTGAGGGCGTAGGTGCACGCCGGTGCCCCCGCCTGGGTCACCGTGAAGGTCTCGCCCGCGACTCGTTTGGCCGCCACTCCCACCGGCGGCGGTCCGGGCACGTCGATGGTTCCGGTCCGCGGCGAGGTGCCGGGGTTGGCCTCGAGGTGGTAGCTCACCGTGCCGTTCCCGCTGCCGCTGCCCTGGGTGATGCGGATCCACGAGGCGCTCGGGCTCGCCCTCCAGGCGCAGCCTGCCGGCGCCGTCACCGCGAAGCTCCCGGTCTCCTCCCCCGCTCCGTGGCTGCGGCTCGTGGGGTCGATGGCGTAGCTGCACGGAGACGGCCCGACCCGAGCCGGGATGGTGATGGGGTCCCCGGAGCGGTTGTCGACAACGGAGGCGTAGGCGAAGAATCGTCCTTCTGCGGTCATGGTCCTCAGGACCGCGTACCCGTCGTAGACCGCATCCGCGGTCACCTTTCGGAAGACCTTGTTCTCCTGCCGATATCCGTAGGCGGGCAACCAGTAGCTCCTGCTCCCGAGCTGGACGCCGTCCGCCCGGTAGAGGTCGGCGGTGACCCCGATGAGACCGCCGGTCGCGTTCACGAGGCCCAGGTTCGTGCGGAAGCCGCTGTCATCCGACGACGACTGGGAGAGCTGCACGATGCGCGCCTCCTCCCCGTAGGCCACCGCCGCGTCCTCGGGCATGCCGGCGACGAACTGGCCGTAGGTGCCCGCCGGCTGGTTGTTGTAGGTGCGCTGAATGGCCGAGATCTGCCCCTGGGTGGGGGTGATGCGGAGGGTGGCCGCCCCGTCCGTCCCGAAGACCGACGCGATGACATCGACGTAGCGCATGGACAGCCCGCCGCCCAGGCTGAAGGACCGCTGGGCGGGCGCCGTGTTCTCCGCGTCCGGTACCAGGAGCACCATGGTGAAGCGCGCCTGCGAGCTCCCCGGGTTGTGGACCTCCAGGTCGGTCCGCCAGGCCGTGTCCTCGTAGCCGCTGACCCGGGCGGCGCCGGGCAGGTAGACGGCGGCCCCCGCGGACACTGCCGCCGGCACGATCAGCGTGGCGTCCCCCGTCCGGTTGTCATTGACCGAGGCGTAGACGAAGAAGCGGGCGCCGGGGGTGCCGGTGCCGACCACGGCGTAGCCGTCGTCGACGTCGCTGCCCGTGACCGTGGTCAGCACCTTCACGCGCTGGATGTGCATGAACGGCCCCACCCAGTACCGCTTCGAGCCCAGGCTCTCGCCGTTCCTGCGGTAGAAGTCCACGTCCGCCCAGAACCCCGTGCTCCCTGCATTGACAATGCCCAGGTTGGTCCGGAAGGCGGCGTTCTCGGTGAGCTGGATCAGCGTCGCCCGCTCACCGGTCGCCAGCCCATCGGTGTCCGCGTACCCCTCCACGTACTGGCCGTAGGTTCCGGACTCATCGTCGTTGAACGTCCGCGAGGTCACCATGACGGGCGCGTCGGAGCCCACGAGGATGCCGCCCGTGGCCTCGGACTCGCCGAAGGTGGTGCGCACCACGTCTGACAGCCTGAGCGAGGCGCCTGCGCCGACGCCGAAGTAGGTGCCCACGGCATCGCTGTTGTCCCGGCCGGTCTTCAGCAGGAACAGGAAGCCCGACGCCTGGGTGTCCCCCGGGTTGTGGATCTCCAGGTCGGTGACCCAGGTCGTGTCCTCGAGCCCCGGGGTGTGGGCCGCGGCCGCCACCAGGCGAAGATGCGCGGCGTCCTCCGCGTAGTCACTCAGCAGGACCGGAGGCGGTGGAATGCCGATCGCCGTGACGGCGCAGAGCACGCCCGCGGCGAGGATGAGGGTGGTCCCACGGATCCCGAACCCCGATTGCATCATCAGATGCCTCCCGCGAGCTGGATCGTCTCGATTTCTATGACCGTCGACTGTATCACCATTCGGCGCCGGGATGATCCCGCGGCGCGGCGCGTCACGCCGCGGTGAGCTGCTTCATCGACTCAGCGGGGCGCAGGGAGGCGATGACTCCCTGCTCGGTGCCACATGGGATGAAGGCTGCGACTACTCGCGAGCGCGGCCGCGGGCCGACTCGACGCTGCCCTTGAGCGACAGCAGACCGACGCCGGCGAGGACCAGCACGACCCCCGCCCACTGCACCGGCGACATCGCCTCGGCGAACACCAGGCGCCCCCACAGCACGGCGGCCAGGGGCTGCAGCAGCAGCATCACGGAGGTGTCCAGGGCGGGCATGCGCGGCAGGGCCCGGGAGATGAGCAGCCAGCCCAGCACCTGGGAGCCCAGGGCCAGGGCCACCAGCCAGAGGTGGGCGCGCCAGCCCAGGTCGAGGCGCAGCCCGCCGTCGGCGAGACCCAGGACCAGAGCCGCCGCCGCAGCGCCGACGGTGGCATCGAGCAGCGGGCCCACCGCGGGCGCCAGCGACCGGTTGGACGCGCGGAAGACGAGCAGAAACGTGGAGTAGCTGATGCCCGTGAGGAGACCGAACACGGCCCCCATCACCGGGTCGACGCCGTAGGCGTCCGGCATCCCCAGGCCCGAGATGAGGGCGACCCCGGCGAACACCGCCGGCACCAGGGCCCGCGCCAGGACCGTCGGGCGCTCGCGGTGCAGGAGCCAGGCGGCGGCCCCCACGAACACCACCTGGGTGTTGCCGAGCACCGTGGCGAGACCGGCGCCGATGAGACCGATGGAGCGGTGCCAGAACGCCAGGTCCACCGCCAGCACCGCACCGGCAACCACTGCCAGCAGCCGCTCCCGGCGACCGCGGCGATCCGCCCGACGCAGGGGCAGCCACAGCAGCACGAGAGCTGGCAGGGCGTACGCCATGCGCAGGAAGGCCGCGGTCTCCGGTGGCGCGGCCGCCAGGCGCACCCACACCGCGGAGAGGGAGATCGCCAGGACTCCGAGGACCGCCCACAGGCGGACGAAGCGGGGGACCCTGTCGTGCACTCCAGCGAGAGCTCGCGCCGCCACGCCGCGAATCTCGGCTCAGCGGCGTCCGGCGAGATCCTTGCCCAGCCGGTACGCCTCCCCCAGGCGCTCGCCCAGGGCGTGGTACGCCCGGGTCTCGGGGGCGTAGCTGAACGGCCGCACCCGCTCGGGCACCGGCAGGCCGTCCTCTCCCAGCACCTCCTCGTCGGCCTTCACGTCCAGGATCTCGCCCACGAAAAGGGTGTGGAGACCGAGCTCGACGGTGTGGCTGAGGCGGCACTCCAGGACCAGCGGCAGCTCGGCCACGTAGGGCGCGTCCACCACCTCGCTGGCCACCGCGGTGAGGCCGGCGGCGGCCAGCTTGTCCACGTCGCGGCCCGAGGCGATGCCGAAGAAGTCCGCTGCCGCGGCGTGGCCTGAGTCCGGCACGCCCACCGTGAAGGCCTTGCGGGCCGTCAGGCAGCCGTAGGTGTAGGTGGCGCGGCGCAGGGAGACCGCCACCGAGGGCGGCCGCGAGCAGCAGATGCCGGCCCACGAGGCCGTCATGACGTTCGGCCGCCCGCTCTCGTCGTAGGTGCCGATGACCCACACCGGCGTGGTGAACGCCAACGCCCGCGCTCCCAGTGACCGCTTCACCATGGCCCCCTTTCGACCCGCGCCGGGCCTATCGCACCCGCCAGGTCCGGTCGGCCAGGATAGCAGGACGATGCCGCTCTCACATCCCGGGCGCGACACGGCCGCAACCATGGCGCGCTGAAGATGGCGCCAGGATTTCGAACCGTCGACGTCCACCAACGACGAGGAAGCCGCCGCGTGACGCCCCGGAGGATGTCGAAAGATGCCATCGCCCCGTTGGACGTCCGGACGCGCGGCGCCGACCGCCTGTTGAAGGTGACTCGGGCACGTGCTAGCGTCGCATCCACATGAGTGCCCGCGCCGTGACCCTGATCGGCGTGCCCCTGGACCTCGGCGCCGGCCGCCGCGGCGTCGACATGGGGCCCTCCGCGTTCCGTGTGGCCGACGTCGACGAGCGCCTGCGCCGGCTCGGGTACGAGGTCCGCGACACCGGCGACCTCCCGGTGAAGATCCAGGAGACGCAGGGGCCCGGCGATCACCGTCTGAAGTACCACGACGAGATCCTCGAGGTGTGCACGGTGCTCCGCGATCGGGTCGACACGGCGGTTGAGGACAGCCTGCCCGTGGTCCTGGGCGGCGACCACTCGGTGGCGATGGGCACGATCGCCGGGCTCGCCCGCCACTTCCACCGCGACAAGCAGAAGATCGGCCTCCTGTGGTTCGACGCCCACGCCGACGCGAACACCGCGGAGACGACCCCGAGCGGGAACATCCACGGCATGCCCCTCGCTGTCGCCCTCGGCCTGGGCGCGCCTCGTCTCGTCGACCTCGCGGGGCACTCGCCCATGGTCGACGGCGCACGGGCGGCCCTCATCGGCATCCGCGACGTGGACCACCCCGAGCGCGCCAACGTCAAGGCGACGGGCATCGGCGCCTTCACCATGCGCGACATCGACGAGCGGGGAATGCGGGCGGTGATGGAGGAGGCGATCAAGCGGGCGAGCGCGGGGACGGCCGGCATCCACGTCAGCTTCGACATGGACGGTATGGACCCCGACTTCGCGCCGGGGGTCGGGACGCCTGTCCCCGGGGGAATCTCCTTCCGCGAGGCCCACCTCGCCATGGAGATGCTCGCAGACACCGGCAAGGTCATTGCGGTCGACTTCGTGGAGACCAACCCCGTGCTCGACCACCGCAACGAGACGGCGCGCCTCGGCGTCGAGCTGCTGTGCTCGCTGCTGGGGCAGAAGATCCTCTAGGACACCGCGCCCCATCGCCCCCGCGGACGAGGACCACGTCGACGGCCCGGGTCGCGTGCTACTCTCCTGTGCACCGTCGCCGGTACCGCTCAGTGCCCGTGGAACCGTGGAGCATGACTCGATGGAGACCCAGTCCCTCTACTCCGATCGCGCTGACCTGTACGACGCGATCTACCACTTCAAGCGTTACGACGAGGAAGCGGCACGCATCCATGAGCTGCTCGGGCAGTACGGCGTGGCCGAGGGCTCGTCATTGCTGGATGTCGCGTGTGGCACCGGAAGCCACCTGTCGTACCTGAAACGCTGGTACGACGTGGCCGGCATCGACGTCAGCGACGCGATGCTCGACCTCGCGCGGCGGAAGCTGCCGGGGATCAGCCTGGTCAAAGCAGACATGGGCCGCTTCGACGTAGAGCGGCCGGTCGATGCGCTGCTCTGCCTGTTCTCCTCGATCGGGTATCTCCTGAATCGAGAGCGTCTGGAGTCGGCTGCGCGCTGTTTTGCCGCAGCGCTCCGCCCTGGGGGTGTGCTCATCGTCGAGCCCTTCGTCCCCCCGTCGGACTTCGTGGCGGGACGCTTGATGATGCATACCTTCGACGGGGAAGACCTCAAGTGTGCGCGCACGTGTGTCCCCGGTCGCGATGGGGAGCGAGCGATCCTGGACTTTCACTGGCTCGTGCTCCGCAAGGGGCGGACGACGGTGGAGCATTTCGTGGAACGCCACGAGCTCTGGCTGTGCCGACACGAGCTGCTCGCCGAGGTCCTGCAACACGCAGGTCTCTCTGTTCGCCGTGAAGCCCGGGGGTTGGCGCCTGAACGAGACCTGCTGGTCGCGCAGCGTCCATAGCCGGGCAGCCGGACCGCTCCGGCGACAGGCTCGAGCCTTCGTACTCCGACGCCAGCGATGGACGTGAGAGCCAGGATCTCACGTCGTTGACGTTGTCTCTCCTGGCGCCGATCCACGGCTCGGCGGAGTCTCGAGCGCGTCCGTAACCACCAGCTCCCCGACGCGCAGACGCTGCACACTCAGCTCGTCGATGGCGAGCGAACCAACCCCGCCTCTCCCGACAGCCAACCGCCCGATCGCGATGCGACCCAGCGCCAGCGTGCCGATCGCCAGGGCGCCCAGCGCCAGCGCCCCCACGGCCTGCGCTCCGATGGCCAGCGCCCCCACGGCGGCACGTCGTGCCACGAGGCGCCCGATTCCGCCGCAGTCCCACTCCGGTTCCTGTGCGCCGAACTTCTCTCTCACTGGTGTCACCTCCACAGGAGTGTCAGGTTCATACATTGGCACATCCTCGACCGGAGGCGCGAGGTGCCGCTGACCCGGCACAGAGGACGGCCGCGACGCCCGATCCCGACCTCCCCCGAAGAGGCGGCCTCAGGTTCTCCGCTTCGCTTCGTGGCATCCCCAAATGAACGGTGCCAGGATTTGGTCGGGGAGTGCCACTCGCGGTCGTCCACCACGACCCGCCAGGGTTCAAGATGCCTCGGTCCGCAGGAAGAGGGCACGGTCCGTCGCCTTCCCGCGTGGACGGCCTGTAACGACCGTCGGTGAAGGAATCACTTCGACAGGCTCAACATCCGGTACCCGTCGGAGTACAGCCTCTCGACGCCGATCACCCTCCCCTGCTCGCTCACGAAGCGCAAGCGCACGTCGTCACGACCTTCCACGAGGAAGTAGTCGGGCGCGATGGCGAGGAGCCGCCTCCTGGGCCGGTCCCCGAACTGTACGAAGAGGTCGTCCCCCTCCAGGGAAACCCTGGTGCCACGGTAGCTGCCGACGTATGACTCCAGGGTGCTGCGCGATACGGTCGCCGGCTCGGCTGCGGCGCGCACGCCATCCATGGCCCACTGGAGCCTTTCCCGCGCGACCTTGTCGGTGAGCTGGTCCGCGAGGGTCCGCAGCGCCTGCAGATGGGCCGTCTCCAGCGTCCGGTCGAAGGGCGCCTCCACATCCGGCTCGACCCCCTTCCCCTCCCAACCGCTGCGGCCCCCGCCGTATATCTGCTTGAAGCAGGGGATCTTCAGGACGAAGCCGTCGCCTACCGGGACGTACCCGACCGGGTTCTCCGCACCCGCCGTGGTGTGTCCCACCAGGGTCACCTTCTTGTTCAGGTGCTTCACCGTGCTGGTGAAGGCCTCGGCGGCGGACGCGGTGCTCGACGAGATCAAGATGTAGATCGGCAGGGCGGTCAGCCTCTTCCCGGGGACGTAGGCCGATAGGACCGAGGCCTCGTAGGTTCCGTCCAGGGTCGACCGGCTGATGGCGAGGACCTCGGGATCCTCCAGGTTGACGAAGTAGCTCGCCAGGAGCGTGACCATGTCCTCCCATCCGCCGCCGTTGAGGCGCAGGTCCAAGATCACGGCGTTGCAGCGACCCAGGAAGTCCATGGCCGCGACGGCGGTGGGGCCGGCGTAGCGGGCCGCGAAGAACATGCGCAGGTCGAGGTAACCCACCTGACCCTCGAGGATGCGCAGCTCCTTGAAGCCGTAGTTGTCCCAGCGCGCGTTCTCGACCTCCGTAGGCATCGGACCCGAGTCGGTGGCGCCGGCGTCCTGCGACGCCCGCACCTCCGCCGCCATCACCGGATCGTAGATGAGATCCATGTGCTTGTCCTTGCTCAGACTCTCCATGTCCGCCGTCAGCCGCGCAGCAAGCTCCTCCTTCGAGGTGATGTCGTCGTAATCACCGGAGCGGAGCAGGTGCAGGATTCCCTCCTGTGTCGTGCGGCCGATCTCCTCGAAGGGGTACACCCGGCCGATCTCCCCGCAGATCCTCTCGACGAGAGCCTGGCGACGCGGGGCCATGAGGTCCGGGAGCTCGTCGGTCCGATCGTCCCCACCCGGCATCGCGCGCAGGAGGCTCGCCATCAGCAGCAGGGAGCACCCCGCCAGGCCTGGGATCTTCCACCACATCCGACTCGTGCTCATGACGCCCCTCCGTCGTCTCGGAACCCTGCCTGTCTCCCGAGGTCCAGCACCATGCTGACCCCATCGGCGGCACGCTCTACCCTGTCGGCGCCGGGGATACGGACCCGCCTCTCGACGAAACCGTGCTTGCGGTACAGGTGCATCGCGGCGCGTTGCTTGCGGTGAGTTGTCAGGACGATCGCCGCAGCTCCGCGCTGCCGGGCTCGGTCGACCGCCGCCCGCAGGAGCGCGTCTCCGATCCCCTTCCCCCTGTCCGTGCCGGCGACGGCCATCTTGGCGAGCTCGAAGCGCCTCGATGACAGTCGGACGAGGGCGACGGTGCCGACCACCCGCTCCCTCACCAGGGCGTAGAGGATCTCTCCTCCCCGGTCAATGATCTCCGTCTTGGGCTCGCCGAGCTGCCTACGATCGTCGGCCTCGACGCGGAAGTCCGCCGCCAGCCACTCCTCGTTGAGCCTGCGGAAGTGCTCCTCCAACCCGGGCCGGTGGTCGACGATCGTCACCGCCGGGCCTCGATCCTGGTAGCTGCACCCGATCCGGCGGGCCATGTCCTGCTCGTCCAACGCCGCTTCGAGCCGGCCGACCGCCGCCATCACGTCGCAGCCGATCTCTTCGAAGAGCCTCCGCGTCGCCTCTGCGAAGGCGTCCCACAGCGGCTCGAGCCGCACCAGCAGCCGCTCCCCCTTGGCCGTGAGGCGGATCCGCCGCTGGCGAGCGTCAGCCGGGTCGTGGACCGAGGCGACGATCCCCCGCTCCTCCATCTCGCGCACGACCTTGATCACGGCGGGGTGCGTGATCCCGAGGTCGGCCGCCATGCCGGTGATGGTCAGGGGCGCTCCATCGGCACCCTTGAGACGCGCCGCGACCTGGAACCAGCGGGGCTCGAAGTCCACGTCGTGGGCGGCGTAGACGCGCTCCCCGTCCCGGTAGAGCCGCTCGGCCAAACGCCTGAGACGGCTCGCCATGGCCAGGTTGCCGAGGTCCGCGAGGAAATCCCGATTTCTCACCCCTGGGCTCCAGGTCAGGATTTACGTTACCAGTAACATTGTTTTGCCCCAATAGCCCGCGTGTCAAGCCCCCCGGGTCTACGAAATGCTCGACGAACGCACCGTCCGCGGGCGCTCACACGCAGAGCGCATCGAGCTGGCGGGCGCCCAGCTCACCAGCAAGGTCCTCGAGTACATGAACCTACCTGCCTGTCGCACGGACGCAGCACCCACATTCGAGGACCGTCGCAATCGTCTGGCCGGGACCCGATGGGAACCCTGACCGATTCGGTGCGTACCTCCACTGAGCGCACGAGGTACGGGAAAGAGGGGGCTGCGCCGGGCGGACAGGTGTCCCTTCCGCTCGTGTGGCAAGGGAGAGCGCCGGTGATACGACTTCCGTCATCGTCCCGCTCGCAGGCCTGCCGGCGCCACGGGGTTGCCGGGCTCTCTCTGCTGGCAGTTCTCCTCCCGGTACTGTGGGGCGCTCCGGTGGCTTCTGCCCAGCAGTCGCCCCGGCGGGTCCTGCGGCGGTTGAGCCCCGGCCCGAGCGCTCCCACGACGTATCGGTTCAGGCAGATCTCCGCATTTCCCGACTCCGGCGGACCGGTCTACAGCCTCGCCTGGTCGCCCGACGGCGCCGGTCTGGCGTCGGCCGGGGGAAGAGACCTGCTGACGTGGGACCCCGACACCTCCACCCGGCTGGCCACCCTCACCGGTCACCGGTCCATGATCTGGGGTGTGGCCTGGTCGCCCGACAGCACCCTCCTCGCCTCGGCCAGTGCCGACGGGTCGGTCCGGCTGTGGGACGCCCACAATCTGAGCGAGCTGGCTGCGCTCGACACCAACTGGGCCATGACCGTCGCCTGGTCACCCGATGGGGGAAGCCTGGCCGTGGGCGACGAGTACGGCCACCTGCAGATCTTCGACGTGGCCACACGCACGGTTCGCGTCGAGATCAGGCTGGGTCGATTCATCGTCTGCGCCGCCTGGTCCGGCGACGGGCGCACACTCGCCGTCGGTGACCTGTACGGCTGGATCACGCTCGTGGATCCCGCCACCGGTGCCACGCTCGGCCAGTGGAGACCCACCCTGACCGGGCGGGGCGACACCAACGGGATCGCCTGGTCACCCCACGACTCGCTGCTCGCGAGCGCCCACCAGGACGGCAGCATCTGGGTGTGGGACCCCGAGACCCGCCAGGCGCTGCAGCGGCTGCAGGCCCACAGCGGCTGGGCCCGGGGAGTGGCCTTCTCACCGGACGGCCGTCTCCTGCTCACCGCCGGCGAGGACAACACCGCCACCGTCTGGTCGACCGAGACGTGGGCCCTTCTGGCCAGCCTGCCCTGCGGCTCATTGCCGCTGTGGAGCGTCGCCTGGTCGCCGAATTCGAGCCGGTTCGCACTCGGCAGCGGGCGCTACCAAACCACGGGCAGCGGTGGGGTCTTCCTCTGGCAGGTGACCCGGGAGTGACATCGCGTCGGCGCCGGGAGAGACACCTTCAACAACCTGCAAGCGCGACGCCAGTCGGCAGAGGAAACGCGACCATGCTCACCCACCGCACGCCTGACGACGCCGGCTGCCGCCGCCCAGCGCCGCAACACCTACGGAACTGGGGACCTGCCACTGGGGGTGGTGTTCGAGCATCGTCGGAATCGTCTGACCAGGCACCGGGCCGGAAACGGGTGAGCTACAGTAGCGGCCATGATTGAACGGATCGTCCTGTTGCAGATGACCGATGAGTTCGCGACAGAAGCCGCACTCGCCGAGGTGGCCGAGCGTTCCCGCGAGGTGCTGCCGAAGCTGCCGGGGGTGCTCGCCTGCCACGTCGGGCTCGCCGCGGACGAGCCCACCCGCGCGAGCTGGCACGTTGCGCTCGTGCTGCACTTCGCCTCGGCCGACGACATCCCGCCGTACGCGGCACACCCGGACCACCGAGCCTACGTGGACGACTTCCTGCGGCCTCGCCTCGCGTCGATCGTCGCCCACAACTTCCAGGTGGACGGTCCCTAGCGACCGTCGGTTGAAGGGTGCCGGGTTCACACATCCGCACTTTCTCGATCCGGAGCGTGGGACCCCGGATACCGCGTGACAGCCGGGCGCGCGCGCCGGTGCGCCTCCACTACCATGTGACCAGTGAGGTGCGCCGTGCCCATTGCCATCACACGCCGGATCAGCCCATCCCTCGCCCGCTGCGAGCTCACCCACCTCAGCCGCGAGCTCATCGACCTCGAGCGCGCTCGAGCGCAGCACGCCTCATACGAGGACTGCCTGCGAAGCCTGGGCTGCACCGTGCTGACGCTGCCGCCCGATCCCGATCTCCCCGACTGCGTCTTCGTCGAGGACACGGCAGTGGTCGTGGATGAGCTGGCCGTCATCACGCGACCTGGAGCGCCGTCGCGCCGGCGGGAGACCGAGGCCGTGGCCGCAGCGCTCGGGGGCCACCGCGAGCTGGCGTTCATCACCGAGCCGGCCACTCTGGACGGCGGCGACGTCCTTCGCATCGGCCGTCGCATCTTCGTGGGGCTCTCCAGTCGCACCAACGCCGAGGGGGCCGCGCAGCTCGAAGAACGGCTCTCTCCTCACGGGTACACGGTCGAGACCCTCACCGTAGGTGGCTGCCTGCACCTCAAGTCCGCCGCGACCGAAGCGGCTCCCGGAACGGTGCTGCTCAACCCCTCGTGGGTCGACGCCGCCGCCTTCACGGACTTCCGCGTGGTGGCCGTCGACCCCTCCGAGCCGGGCGCAGCGAACGGCCTCCTCGTCGGCGAGACGACCCTCTTCCCCTCCGCCTACCCCCGCACCGCCGCCCGGCTCGAGGAGGCGGGCGCTCGCCTCGTCCGCGTCGATGTCTCCGAGCTGGCCAAGGCGGAGGGGGCGGTCACCTGCTGCAGCCTGATTCTCAACCAGCCCTAGTACTCCACACCTGGGCGCCAGACCCAACCACTTCTGCACCCTCAGAGGGGGACCCGACCCTGAGAAGCGCCTTCTCGGCGCCTGCACCGCTGGCCGGCCCCGTCACCTGCCCAACGTTGGTAGCCCGTGAAGAAAGCAAAGAGTTGTTGGGCCTGCCACCTCTCAGCCACGGCTGCGTCAGGCGACACTTCGGCATGGTCGAGCCCCCAAGGAAGGGTGCCAGGTCCAGGTTCAGACACTCGCACCTTCTCCGTGGAGGGCGTAACGAACCATGCCCGCGAGCTGGGGCAGGCTGATCCGGCGGTCGTCCTCTGCAGAGGCGCGACACCGCCACAATCGGACGTCCCGGCCGACGGCCTGAGGGCCGGCTCAGATCGCACCTTGTTAACTTTGTTTCTCCTGGCACCGATGAGTCGGCCGTTTGCGGCCACGGACCGGGAATGAGACACTCACCGCAGACCGCACCGGTCGTCATGGCGATGCCCGTCAGACAGACACCGGGATCCGCATCCGGCGGTTGGGAGTCTCGGCGAGGAGGACACAATGACAGGTCTTGAGGGAACCACTCTCCGACAGGCGGTGCAGTTCGCGATCGTCACCGAGCAGGTGGGGGCGCGCAGCTATCGCCGGCTCGCCAGCACTCTGGAGAACGACGGCGAGGTGGCATCTCTTTTTCGACAGCTGGCGGATGACGAGGAGCGTCACGAGCGGGAGTTTCGCGAGGTGATGGACACCGTCCCGGATCGCGACGCTGCTCGCGACTATCCCGAGAAGTACGGGTATCTCCGAGCGATGTCGATCTCGGAGTTCTTCGCGCCGCGATCCGGCCTGACCCGGGACGTGGACCAGATCACGACCAGGGAGGAGGCGCTCCGCAGGGCGATCGAGCTCGAGAAGGCGACGCTCGGCTACTACCAGGCGCTTCGTGATGTGATGGGCGGGTCAAAGCCGCTGGACGCGATCATCGACGCCGAGCGCGAGCACCTGATGAAGGTGACCCGGATGCTCGACGGCACGGCCTGACAGCCACACGCCGGCGGCGAATCCCTTCGATCATCAGCGGGTAGACGAGAAACGGCTCGCCGCCTTCGAAGGTGACGTCGGTGACCGCGCCCAGGTCGAGCGCCTGGTCGAGGACCTCGGTCATCAACTCGAGTCGGATCATCCCGCCCGCACGCGGGCTCCACCACACGAATCAGTGGTCGCAGTCGTACGTGCACTGATAGCTGAGCAGGAAGTGGAATCCGGTCAGCGGCATCGTGACCTCCATTCCACAGTGTGTATAGCGGCCCTACTTCTTGTCGCGGTACTCCGCCACGAACCACAGCGCCGCGAGTCCCATCAAGAGAACTCCCAGCCCGATCGCCGCTTGACCCAGCAACACCAGATTTTCCATGAGATCCTCCAATCCGCTCCTACGCGTTCGATGGTGGGAATCCCGAGTGTAGCTTTCTCCACGCGGGGAGCTGCAGGATCGAGTCGCCGGCCTCTCGCTCCAAAGGTTCTAAAGCCTGGCACCGCTTCCGCCTCGGAAAACCCTCCGGATGTCCCACAGCCCCATAGCTCTGACGACGGACCCGCTACCCCTTGACTTCTCATAGAGGCGCCGATGCACCGACGTGCTACGGCGAGACCGGGCGGACGCGGCGGGCCCCGCGGCGCACGAGCGACCGCGACTCGCAGGCGAAGCCCTCGAAGCGCTGGAGCATCTGATCGACCGTCGCCGCAGTGGCTCCGGTGGGCCAGAAGCCGATGAACCACAGCAGGTGATCGCGGGCCTGTGTGTGCGAGTAGTCGTGGAACGCCGAGGTCACGTCGCCGGCGAGAGGGGTGTGGATGTCCAGCATCTGCACCGGCCGGTCGCACCAGGGAGAGAACGCCTCCAGGTCCACCCAGCGCACGACCGGGTCGGCGTGCGTCCTGAAGTAGGCGCGGAGCGCACCGGTGTCGAAGACCAGGCTCCACTGCGAGGTATGCACGGAGAAGCGCTGACCGGCCACGGCGTCGAGGGTGTCGAAGGCGAAGTCCACGCCCTCTTGGGCGCCGGTCCCTGCATACTCCGACACCCGGTCGGCCGCGATGCAGAACCGCTGCGACGAGCTGTCCATCCAGGCATAGCTGGCGGAGCCTCCGTAGACCTCCCAGAGCCGCAGCGCCTGGCTGTACGGGGAGTTGGTGAGCACGCTCACCGGCAGGTTCCCCCCGGTGTGGGCTACGAGCGCACCATCGAGGAACTCGATGGTCGCGGAGGCGCCGCTGCGGTCGGCCACCAGGTAGTGATCGACGGTGAGGGCGCGGACCACCTCGTCCTTGGCCAGCACCTCATCGACGGTCGCACAGGTGTCGAGCAGGTACTGCATCCAGTTTCCCGAATCCAGCACCGGCCGCGGGTCCGCCGGGGGAAGCTCGGTCTGGTCCAGGGCCATGGTGCTCATGACCAGCCCCGCTTCGTTCATCCCGGCCCAGGGGATCTGATAGCCGACGAAGTTGAAGGTGACGCTCGCGTACGTCGAGCTCCATTCTGCACGGGCACCGGTGGTGCCGACGAGCGTACCCGTCTTGTGCAGCCCGCGCGGGTTGATGAAGGCCTGGCCCCTGCAGAAATAGCGGTAGTCGAGATTCGCACCGAAGATGGTGGCGCCCCCGGCCATCAGCGACAACGCCGAGCAGCCGGACCCCGCGGGGCCTCGCGTGCGCAAGGGCGAGCTCGGCCCACCACCCCCCGGGGCACATCCGGCGACCACCGCAGCCGCGACCACGAATGCAGCGAGACGTCGCATCGAGGCTCTCCCCTCAGGTTCCGTCCGGACCTTCGTCGACTGCTGGTGTTCCATACGGCCGGCCCGGACGGATGTTGCGCATCGGTGCTAGGTGCAACAAGGTCCACAACGTCGAGAATCCACGCCGATCGGTTGGAAGCGTGCGGGGATCCAACCCGGCCGCAAGGAACCGAGCCATTCCCCATCGCTTCGGCTGTGAAGCACCGCCTACCGCATCAGCCCATGCTTCAGCGAACCCCGTGGACAACGACCCAGGACCGCAGGCTCGGATAGGCTGAAACGTTGGTCGCCGCCGCCCGCGGGGCAACACCGACTCAGCCAGAGGCCTCGGCCAACCGACTGAGAGCCGGCCCAACTGACACTTTGTTCACTTCGTTTCTCCTTTCTGGGTGCCAGGCCCAACAACTCTTGCACTCTTGGAAGTTAAACCCGAGCCCGAGGAGCGCTTTTTCAGAACCTGCGACACTGGCCGGCCCCGTCATCTGCCAAAGGTTCCTAGCCCGTTGAGAATGCTAGAGCTGTTGAGCCTTGCACCCCTTCTTCCGGTCGCAGCCCCCGTCGCGGACCCGGGCGTCAGTCCCCGGCCACGGCCTCGGCGGCGGTCTGAGCGGTCGCCGCCCTGACCAGCCAGGCCTCGAGCTGCGCCGGATCGGTGGCGTCGCCGACGGTCTGCCGGGTGGCATCATCCACCACGACACCACGCGCCTCGAGCAGCTTCAGCACCGCCTCCCGCAGCGGTTCGGCCTTCCTCGCCGCGGCCTCCTCGGCCGCCCGCTCGCGCTCCACCTGGGCCGGCACCTTCCTCATCTTCAGGCGGTCCCCGGTGGCCTCGGCCACCATCCGGTACCACGCCTCGGGGTACGGCGGATGGGTCACGTTGCCATGCTCGTCCTTCACGTTGCCGTCGAGGTACTTCCACAGCAGGAGCTTGGAAAGCTCCTGCCAGCGCGCGACGACGCCGTCACCGGCGCAGGCGCTGTAGCTCGTGAGGTAGTCCCGCGCCAACCGAGGGGCCTTCTGGTAGAGCGCCAGAGCCGCCGCGTCCACCCCCGGCTGATCAGCCAGGAACCTCCCCTCCAGCTCCCGCTGCACCGCCTGGATGTCCTCGATCATGTCGTCGTAGCGCAGGTAGGCGAAGTTGGCGACCTGGTTGAACACCCAGAAGGCGGCGTCCAGGTCGACATGCTGGAAGTCCCCGGTGCCGCGGGCGTAGCTGTGTGGCACCGCGGTGACGCCGCAGTACGCCGGAAAGTACACCGTGCTGGCGGTGTCGTCGACTCCGAACCAGAGCACGCCGCCGACCGGGTCGGGCAGCCACGAGCGCGCCTGCGCGACGAAGGAGAAGCCGGTCTGCTGCGTGGAGGTGGCGCGCTCGTTGAAGTACTCCTGGCCGTCCACCTCCCAGGTGAGCGGCCGCCAGCGGTAGGGCAGCAGGAACGGCCCCGCGCCCACGTCCTTGGTCATGTCCAGGGGGGTGCCCTCGAAGTGGTCCCGCATGAACCCCATGACGTCGGCCACCGTGAGCTTGTGGTCGGGCTTGACCCAGAGCGGGATCGGCGCGGCGTCGGCCGCGCCCTCCACCCAATCGTCGGGGAGGTCCTGCGACGGCGCGGCGCGGCGGAACATGCACCACACCCGGGCGTCGCAGAAGCGGCGGGCGCCGAACTCGTCGGGGGCGTAGGCGTCGGCGAAGCTGAAGGTGGCGTCGGGGCCGGTGAAGTACCCCTGGTCACGGGCGAACGTGATGACGTCGGGAGCGTAGAGGGTGGTGGTGGGCTCGTCGAGCGGAAAACGGCGGATTCGGGAGGCGTTGGCGTGACCGGAGATATAGCCGTCCGGTACGAGCCGCGCCACCCACACGGCCCCGGTGCGACCCGGCCCCTTGCCCACCATCTCGAGGATCCAGACCTCGTCGGGATCCGACACCGAGAACGACTCGCCCTCGCTGTGGTACCCGTACTCGGCCACCAGGTCGGTCATCACCGCGATGGCCTCCCGTGCGGTCTTCGCCCGCTCCAGAGCGATGAACATGAGGGAGCCGTAGTCGATGAGGCCGTCCGGGTCCACCAGCTCGGCGCGGCCGCCGAAGGTCGTCTCGCCGACGGCCACCTGGTGCTCGTTCATGTTGCCCACCACCGAGTAGGTGTGCGGCACCTCGGGGATCTCGCCGAGAACATCGCCGGTGTCCCACTCGACGATCTCGCGCATGGCGCCGGGCGCGTGGTCGGCCGCCGGTCGAAGCACCAGGTCGCCATAGAACTCGTGCGAGTCGGCGGCATAAGTGATCATGGTCGAGCCGTCCGCCGTGGCCCCTCTGGAGATCAGGAAGTTGGTGCAGGCCTCGGCTGCCGGCGGCCCCAGCAGGGCCGCGGCCGCAACCGGTACGACAAGCCATCTGCTTGGTGTCATCGCCTCTCCTCCCGGAAGCAGTCTGGCGAGCGTCGGAACCCCGCCGAAGAAGCTGCCGCGGGAAACGCCCGAGCCGGAAGGCTCGATTCTAGGGGAACCCCCCCTCCGGGAGAAGAGCACGACGGGCGCCGCGTTCACACATTCGCACATTCTCGCTGTTGGGGGGCGTAGCTGCTGCTCGCCCGTCGGAGGCGAGCGCCGCGACGACGGCCCGGACCCGTTCCGCGAACGGCTCGATCTTCGCCAGGCCGCTTCACTCCTCGACGACCCCCCAGACTGGTGGTGCCCTACGTGGCATCGTGCCGGCGCAGCTGCCACAGTCGAGAATCGTCGGGGTCGTCTGCCCAGGCACCGACTGCGGCCGCTGGAGCCGCTCGGTAGCGCACTGCCGGAACCAACGGAGGGCGGGCCTACGATCCCGACGGCGGTTTGGTCTGGTAGCGCTTGCTGAACTCCTCGCGCTCCTTGGCCCGCTCGGCCTTCTCCTCGGGCGTCGTCAGGCCGAGGAACCAGCGGTGGTCGTCGCTCTTCAAGGTGGCGTCGATCAGCGCCCCCGCCTCGTGCGCGGCCGCAGCCTGGTCGCCGCCGGCGGCGATCCCCTCAGCCACCAGCTCCCGGGCTTCGGGGATCAGCTCGGTGTAGAACACCTTCGCCACCTCGTAGAGGCCGTGCCAGTGCGTGTAGTCGGGCCCCTGCATGGAGGCGCCGTGCCGCGCCCGCCGGCCCTCGTGGTGCCAGGCCTCGAACCAGGTCCAGTCGATCTTCTGGGCGAACGGCGTCTCGCCGGCGAGACCGCCCTGCTTGAGGGCGTCGTAGATCGCCTTGCCGGGCTTGCCGAACTTCTCGTTGTAGAGCTCGACGAGGCCGTCGTACTGGGCATAGAAGCTGTCCGCGAATGCCGGCGCATGACACGAGGAGCAGACCTCCTTCATGGCCGCGCGGCGCTTCTCCCAGGGTATCGGGTTGGCAAGGCCCAGCTTGCTGTCGGCGAGGTCGGTGCGGATCGAGATCGCGGGACGGTTGTTCCACGAGATGCGGTCGCCGACGTTGTGCGTCACTGCCTGCTCGCGGGTGGCGCTCATGTGGCACGTGGCGCAGGTGGGGCCGACGTCGTAGTCCTCCCCGACGACCCACCTGGGCGAGTCGATGTTGATCGCGTGCGCGTTGGCCGCATAGGAGATCCCGTGCTTGGACTCCTCATAGATCTCCCGTTGCGGGTGGTCCGGACCGAGGTGGCACTTACCGCAGGTGTCGGGGACCCGCGCCTGGGCGGCCGAGAAGGTGTGGCGCTGGTGGCATGCCGAGCACGAGCCGCGCGAGCCGTCGAGGTTGATGCGGCCGATGCCGGTGTTGGGCCACGTGTCCGGCGTGGGCTGCCCGTCCTTGTCGACCTTGACCGCCGACCCGTGACACTGCTGGCACCCGTTGACCAGCACGGCCGAGGTACCGTGAAAGGCGGTATTGCCCTCCACCACGTCGGCGAGCGTGTTGTCCAGCGAGCCGAGGATCTCGCCCGCCCTGGCGTGGCGGCTGGCCTCGAACTCGGCCGCCTCACGCTCATGGCAGTGGGCGCAGTCGGCCGGCGTCACGATGACGCGGATCGTGTAGCCGTTGTGGTCGAAGGCGCCGGCGGTGCCGGCATCGGCGCGGTGGCACTCGTAGCAGCCGACGTTTCCTCGGAAGTGCTTGGACTGCCCCCATTGTGTGACGATCGCCGGGGTTTGCTCCCGGTGGCACTCATTACAGGCCGCGCTCTCTTCGGAGAGCTGTGGGAAGAAGACCGGCCCGGCGAAGCTCGTGACCGCGACGAGCCCTGCGGCGATGACGAAACCCCACTTCAGCGATTGCTTCGGCTGCTCCCGTTTCATGCCCACGACGCACCTCCAGGCTCGGGTCGTGCCTCGCAGCTCGGCGCCTGGTCCCGCGAGGCTCCAGCGATCTGACGGTTCGTCTCATGGTACCCGAGCCTAGGTGCGGCCGCGACCGGGTGCCGTTTCCTGAGGGGTGGCCTCATGTCGCCTGCGGACCGCGCCCCGCTGGGGCGCGGGCGCGCTCGGAGGTGCAGGTGCTCCGAGATAGTCTGCCACGACTCGTTGGGCCTGCCTGCCATCCTTGCCATGCTCGAGAATCGTCGCAATCGTCTGACCGGGCACCCACGGACACCCTTCTTCCTTCCGATGTGGGCGGCTCTCCCTCGGCGACGACTACGTGTCCGCTGCGAAGCTCAGGGCGAGGCCGGGCACGCGGTCGAAGTGCCGGCGGTTGCGCGTGAGCAGGACTCCGCGGCGCGCCACGGTGATGCCGGCGATCAGGCTGTCGGCCATGCCGATGTCCCGACCCTCGTCTTGCAGCGAGCGGCGGATCTCCGCGGCCTGATCCGCCGCGGCCGTGTCGAGCGGCAGGGTCACGAGCCCCTCGAGCAGGACCAGGATGGCGCTGCGCTGCCGCTCGTTGCGGGCGCCCGCCAGCAGCTCGAAGCGGGTCACCACCGTCGTGGCCAGCTGCCCGGCCTCCAGCTCCAGGGCGATGCGGTCGGCCCCGGCGCCCTGACCGCGCAGGAAGTCGATGAGGACCTCCGTGTCCGCGACGATCATCGCCAGCTCTCATGCAGCCGATACGTCTCCTCGGCAAGTGCAGCGGCATCCTCCTCGGACAGCGCACCCCGCATGACCAGGGCGCGGCGGCGCGCCTCCTGGAGGGCCTCTTCCTCGGCGAGATACCGCTCGAGGGCCTCCTCCACGATGTGCGAGAAGCCCTTGTCGCCGCGGCGGGCGGCGATCTCGAGCAGCCGGGCCCGATACTCGTTGCGGATCTCGATGGTGGTTCTCATGAATCGAACATGCATGCATGTGCGTGCATAGTCAACAACCGCCCTGCGTCAGGCATGGTGATCCGCTCACAGCCGGTCCTTCAGGCCCTTCAGTCTCTACATCCGAAAGTTCTCCGCTTCGAGGCTCATTCGGGTGAGGTGGTCCGTGAGCTTTGGACGGGCCCGGTGCAGCCGGTGCGCCTGACGAAAGCGACGTCCGTCGCCTTCCCCCCTGGACGGGGCACCTCGAATCTGCTCCGCGCGACCAGTGGCGGTACCGTACTTGCTCGAGGCGCCACGATCCGCATTGCTGCATCGGGGATTGTGCCAAGCTTGCAATTTGGGAATGAATTCCCATAATGCAAACATGATCACGCGCATCTACCGCCGGCAGGTTCAAGCGAAGCTCAGGAAGTTTCCGGCCGTCGCCCTGGTCGGGCCGCGTCAGTGCGGCAAGACGACCCTTGCCCGGCAGCTCGGCGGCGTCTACTTCGACATGGAGACGGCGGGTAGCGAAGCGCGCCTCGACGCCGAGTGGGAGGCGATCGTCTCCGGAAGGCGGCTCATCATCATCGATGAGGCCCAGAGCTCGCCGGGCGTGTTCTCTCGCCTCCGGGGCACGATCGATGCGGATCGCAAGCGAAATGGCCGATTCCTGTTGCTCGGCTCGGTCTCACCGAGCCTCATGGAGAACGTATCGGAGTCACTCGCCGGTCGGCTCAGTCTGGTTCGGATGACGCCGTTCATCCTGCCGGAGCTGAAGGCACGGCAGATGGACGACCTGTGGCTGCGCGGTGGGTACCCCGACGGGGGCATTCTGGACCCATCGATGTTCCCCCAGTGGCAGGAGAGCTATCTCGAGATGTTGGTGTCCAGGGACCTGCCGACCTGGGGGCTGCCCGCAAAGCCTCGGCAGACCATGCGGTTGTTGGCGATGCTGGCGGCCGTTCACGGTCGGCCGCTCAACGCGTCGCAGATCGGGTCGTCCATGGCACTCGACCACAAGACGATCCTGAGCCACCTCGATTATCTCGAGGGGGCGTTCCTGATCCGGAGGCTGCAGCCCTTCTCCGCCAACATCAAGAAGCGGCTCGTCAAGAGGCCTCGCATCCTGTGGCGTGACAGTGGTCTCATGCACGCACTGATGGGCGTCGACGATCTCGACCACCTGTACCGTCAACCGTGGCTCGGACAGAGCTGGGAAGGCTTCGTCATCGAGCAGACGCTCGCCACACTTGCCGCCGCCGACCTGCGGGTCATGCCGTACTTCTTCCGCACGTCCGACGGCCACGAGGTGGACCTCGTGCTCGACTGGGGCACGGACCGCTGGGCCGTCGAGATCAAGCTGACGTCCAACCCCTCCACGGCGATGATCGACCGCCTGAACGCGACCGCGGACCTCATCGATGCGAGCCGACGCATTCTGGTGTGCCGCGTCGCCCGGAGAATCGAGACGGAGACGCTCCTGGTCGCCGGCCCTTCCGTGTGGCTGAAGAAGCTGGAGCAGGAGGGCCGCGCCGGTTTCAGGTCGTAGGACCTCACAATGCTCGGCGATATGCTCATCCCCTGAACTCCCTGAAGCCCGGCACGGATACGCGAGAGGTGCGTGGCCGGGGGCAGGCGGAGACGTGGGTGGCACGTGGGACCCCGGATACCGCGTGACAGCTGGGCGCGCGCCGGTGCGCCTCCACCACCATGTGGACCAGTGAGGTGCGCCGTGCCCACTGCCATCACACGCCGGATCAGCTCATCCCTCGCCCGCTGCGAGCTCACGCACCTCAGCCGGGGGCCCATCGACCTCGAGCGCGCGCGGGCGCAGCACTCCTCATACGAGCAATGCCTGCGAAGCCTGGGCTGCACCGTGCTGACCTTGCCGCCCGATCCCGACCTCCCCGACTGCGTCTTCGTCGAGGACACCGCGCTGGCCGTGGACGAGCTGGCCACGGCTGACGAGGCCGTCACCTGCTGCAGCCTGATCCTCCCCCAGCCCGAGCACTCCACACCTCGCCGCCAGGCCCAACGACCTCTACACCGCCAGAGGGTGGCCCGAGCGCTGAAAACGCGCCCCCTCGGAACCTGCACCGCTGCCCGGCCCCCTCGCCTGCCCAACATTGATAGCCCGTGAAGAATGCAAGAGTGCTGCGCATACCACCTCTCCGTCCGAGGATCGTCAGGGGTGCAGTACCGCCGCATTCGGGGTCGAGCGTGATCCCGCCCACGGCATTGTTGCGACAGGGAATCAGCTCTCTGAACGGCACGGTTGCGCAAGTGGATGGTCAGCGCCACGACCCTCGAGGCGCATCGCGCCGCCCTCACCGGCCACTGCTACCGGATGCTCGGCTCCGTCACCGAGGCGGAGGACGCGGTGCAGGACACCATGTTGCGGGCGTGGCGCAGCCGTGGCCGCTTCGAGGGCCGCTCGTCGCTGCGGACCTGGCTCCTGCGCATCGCCACCAACGTCTGCCTCGACGCACTCGCCCAGCGCCGGCGGCGCGCCCGGCCCGCCGAGGTGGCCCCGGCCGGCTCGGTGGACGATGCGCTCGAGGAGCGTCCCCGGGAGCACTGGCTCGAGCCGGTGCCCGACGAGCTGGCACTCCCCGCCGATGCCGGTCCGGCCGAGCGGGTGATCCTGCGCGAGAGCATCCGGCTCGCCTTCGCGTCGGCGCTCCAGACGCTGCCGCCCCGCCAGCGCGCCGCGCTGCTGCTCACCCAGGTGCTCGGCTGGTCGGCCGCGGAGGCGGCGGTGACCCTCGACACCTCGGTGCCGGCGGTGAACAGCGCCCTCCAGCGCGCTCGCGCCACTCTCGCCGATCACAAG
>CAWJPY010000025.1:0-14171 GCA_963844865.1 uncultured Holophagae bacterium | reverse complement strand
TGGGATGACATGGAGGCGTTCAGAGCGGTCGGCCATCCTGTTCCGTGTCATGGGGAGGATGCGTACGCCCCTTCGGACGGTGTCTCGTGCGATGACCTAGAGCCACGGGGAGACGGCCGGCCGCCCGCCCTCCACCTGCTCATCCTGAGGGAGCGGAGGTCCTCCGGAGCGAGTCGAAGGATCTCCTGAGAGCACCAGAGTCGTGGCTGGGTGGCGTCCCGCGGGCCATCGGGGGATGGTTCGACTCGTCACTCGCCGCGGACGGCTCCCTCCTCGCTCACCCATGACAGCTAGAAGGGGGCGTCACTGCACCACGCGAGCTACCCTCCCACCACGACCCTGAGGCCGGTGTAGGCGGGGGAGGGGAGGGCGGTGCTCGCCGGGTCGGTGGAGCGGTCGGCGCTGGGGCCGTCGCTGAGCCGGCGCCTTCCGCGCCCACGGCCCACTCGGCGGCGTTGCCGTCGAGGTCGAAGACCGGGTCGTCCCCGTTCCCGGGAGGCTGCCCACCGGCAGCAGCAGCGGCGTCTTGCCCGCGAGCTGCTTGAGGGTGTCGGCGAGGCCCGGGGCCTCAGCGTCGTCCGGGTTGGGGGTGTAGCCTGCCCAGCGGTCGAGCGTGTTGCCGTCATCGCCGGCAGCCTTCGCGAGCTTCTCGGCCTCCGCGGCGGTGGGCAGCCTGTACGCGACGCCCGGTGCGCACGGCGAGCCACGCGGCGTAGGCCCGGGCGCGCTCGAACGTGATCCCGGTAGCCGGCAGGTTCTCCTCGCCGGGCGCGACCTCGAGCTCGGGGTCGAAGGCCGCGTACTGGGCGCGGGTGACCTCGAAGCGGCCCACCTCGAGGCCCTCGAAGGCGACCGTCTCGGGCGCCAGCACGCCGCCCTCCTCGCGGCCCAGCGCCGCCCCGACCTTGGAGGCGTTGCCGCGGGCGAGCAGCCCGGCCAACAGCGTTCCCCCGCATGGCCGAGAAGGAACTCCTGTCGGCACGCTATCCTTTCCCGGGGAGGAATCCGCATGAGCCTGAGAAAAGCCCTCGTCATACTGGACGCACTCAGCCGACCGCCCTTCGAGTTCAAGGTGGCGGAGATCAGTCGCATGACCACCATCAACCGCACGACCGTGCACCGGATCCTGAGCACCCTCACAGGGGAGGACTTCCTCATCCACACCGCAGCCACCAACAAGTACAAGATCGGGCCCATGCTCTATCACGTCGGCTCCATTTACGTGGACAACTTTAAGTACGGCAAAGAGATCGAGGAGACTCTCCAGGAGGTGGCGGACATCACCAAGGAATCGGTTGGGTTCGCCGTGAGGGAAGCCGACAAGATCATCTCTCTCTATGAAGTGGAGACCCATCAGCCGTTCCGGATGAACTACCGGCCCGGGATGATCTACCCGATGAACAGGGGGTGTTACGGCAAGTGCCTGATGGCGTACCACGACCAGGAGGAGGTCAAGAGGCTGCTCGCGTCACAGCAGTTCGAGAAGCAGTTCCCCAATACCCTGACCGAGCCCGAGGAGATCCTTGCCGAGTATCGTCGGATCCGCGAGCAGGGCTATGTGACCAGCATCGGTGAGACCCTGAGCCCGTCCGCGGCCGGGGTCGGGGTACCGGTCTTCAACCGCACTGGCGACGTGAAGGGTTGCATGGTTGTCGCGTTCATCAAAGGCCCGGACTACCAGGAGCGGGTCCAGACCTACCTCGAGGTCCTGCTCGAGCACGCGCGGGAGCTGACCAGGTACTTCCCTTAAGTTGAATCACTCGTGGGATCGATCTCCCGCGAGTCCGGGGCCACCGACCCGCGCACCCTGACATTTCCGCGATTCCCTCTCAATTCTCGAGACGTACTTGACACTGTGCGCTGGGTGCGTCTATAAGAGGATCAGTAGAAATGTGAACATCGGTTCATATAGTGAACACAGTCCGATCTGCCGGCTGCGCTGGGGGTCGCAGGTTGAACCGGCGAGCAGGAGACTTCGGAAGGGCGGGTAAATTGACCGGCCGTGGGTCCGCCGCGGCACTTCATTGATCATCAGGTGGAGGAATGGAGAGTGGAGCGATGCGATGGACACGGATGTTAGTGACGTGGGGGGCGGGCTTTCTGCTTCCGATCGCGGTGGGGGCGCAGGGGGTCCAGTACGGATCGATCGCCGGACGCGTGACCGGCGATGCCGGCGCAGCGCTGACGGGTGTGACGATCACCGCAGCCAGCGGGAGCCTCCAGGGCACCAGGGAAACACTGACGGACCAGCAGGGACGGTTCAGGCTGACGCCCCTGCCTGCGGGCCAGTACTCGCTTACAGTGGCGCTGGCCGGGTACCAGACCCAGAACCTGACTGATCTGGTGGTGAACCTGGGCCGGACGACGGAGCTCGAGGTGCAGCTCGCATCCGCCGAGTTCGCGGAGACCATCGACGTGTCTGCCGAGCGGATCGTGATCGACACCACAGAATCCACCATCGACACCTCCGTGAATTGGGAGTTCGCGGATACGCTGCCTACCGAGCGCGACTTCACGCAGCTCATGGAGATCGCGCCCACCGTCGAGCCGGGGTTCTACGCTCCCCTGGTTGGAGGTCAGTCCAACACCTCGGACCTGTTCCTGGTGGACGGCGTCGACACGACCGACCCCAAGGTGCAGATCTGGGGCACGGTGATCAACTGGGACACCATCGCGGAGGCTCAGCTCCAGACCGCCGCCTTCGCCGCCGAGTACGGGCGCGCGCCGGGCGGCGTCCTCAACCTGGTGACCAAGTCCGGCGGCAACCAGTTCCACGGAAGCTTCCGCTGGGTGGAGGCGCGACGTGATTGGTCGGCCTCTCCTGGAATCGATGAAGAGACCGGCAACGACAAGGCCGGCGGCGCTCAGACCGAGGAGTCACGGCCGAGCGTGACGCTCGGAGGCCCGATCCTCAGGGACAAACTGTGGTTCTTCTTTTCCTGGGAGAAGCGGGACCAGACCTTCGGCTACTCCCGCTACGCGACGATCGACGACGCGCTCGCCGGCAAGCTGACCGGACAGCGCGCCTCGTGGGCAGGCCACTACTCGTCGGCCAAGCTCACCTGGCAGGTCAATTCCAACCACCGGCTGGTGGGCTTTTACAATGAGGATCCGACCACCCAGTTCCCGCTCCAGGGGGGCTGGTACGGCGCGATCTACAACGAGGCCACCGAACGTTCTCAGGAGCTGGGCGGCGACAACTTCTCGCTCCAGTGGACCGGGGTGCTCAGCCCCAAGCTGTTGATGGAGGCGAACTACCAGAACCACGGCAACGCCGTGAACGTGATCCCCGCCTCGGAGACCTTCGACTCCGTGCCCTACACCTACGACCTGGCCTGGGACTACGCTTTCGGCGGCCCATCCATCGACTACCGCTCCGTCCGCGACCGCGACGGCGTGCTCGTATCCGCCACCTACTTCATCGACTCCGAGGCGAGCTCGCATCAGCTCAAGGCCGGCGCCGAGTACCTGGACATCAAGCCCAAGCTGGCCAACGTGTGGAACCGTGCCGGTCAGTACTGGACCTGGATGGGAGCGCCGTACATCCGTTTCCTCTACCTGGACCAGAGCGGCTTCGCCTCGACCCAGCAGGACTACTGGGCGGCCTATGTCCAGGACAAGTGGGCGATCGGGAATCTCACGCTGAACCTGGGCGTGCGCGCGGAGTCCACCGCCATCCACAACAACCAGGGCGAGAAGATCGTGTCCTTCGGTCCAGGCGAGCAACTCGCCCCCCGACTGGGCTTCGCATACGACCTGAAGGGCGATTCCATCCACGGCTCGATCAGCCGCTTCTACTTCCTGGCGACCAACTACATCGGCGACTACTTCACCGAGGCCTCGGACCACGTACAGCAGTGGACGTGGAACTACACCTGCGACCCCGCAGCGGCGAGCTACTATGAGCAACCCGACGAGTGCTGGTCGCTGGTTTACGACATTCCCCGCTGGGGCGGCAGCACCACCATCGATCCCCAGCTCCACCCGGCGCATCTCGACGAGATCACCCTTGGATACGACAAGCGCCTCACCGACCAGATGGCGGCGAGCCTCAACTTCGTGTGGCGCTGGCAAGACGACCAGATCGACTGGTACGATCCCGACTTCACCGGCATGAACGAGATCACCAACGTTCCCAAGAAAGCGGATGTGGGCAACAAGAAGTGGAGCGAGTACCAGGCGCTAAGCCTGAGCCTGCAGAAGCGGTTCAGCAAGGACGGGCTGCAGTTTCTCGCCAGCTACACCTATGCGTTCAAGAACAACGCGTGGGGAACCACCTGGAGGGACATCGGCCAGTTCACCTTCTCCAACCCGGAGCTCGTGGATCCTCTGCGCTATGGCCGGACGGCCTCGCCGCAGCGATTCAAGTTCTACGGCTCCTACATCATGCCATGGCGCACGGTGGTGGGAATCGGCGCCTACTGGTACTCC
Source organism: uncultured Holophagae bacterium (assembly GCA_963844865.1). Classification (GTDB taxonomy): domain Bacteria; phylum Acidobacteriota; class Thermoanaerobaculia; order Thermoanaerobaculales; family Sulfomarinibacteraceae; genus CAWJPY01. The sequence continues at coordinate 9,740 of CAWJPY010000025.1, read as the reverse complement.
GGCAACCTCTACACCGCGACCACCGCCGGCGACTACGGCAGCGTCTTCATCGAGCAACGAGGCTCCTCCAGTGTGGGCAGCAACTGGGAGGCGGACCTTTACGTGGAGCAGCCTTTCACGCTCGGCAACGTCGAGGTCGGAATCTACGCCAACATCTTCAACGCCTTCAACAACCAGCAGGTCACGGGGCGGGTGGCCAACTCGGACCTCACGACGTTCCGTGATTCGGTGTCGTGGCAGGACCCCCGGCGCGTGGAGCTGGGCCTCAAGATCGTGTACTGAGCGAGCGGGAGGCGGGACCCGGTGGTCCGGATCCCGCTGCGGCCCGGGCCGCAGCGGCCGGCTGCGAGCGACCGGCGTCACACGAGGAGCGCACACCATGGCAGATGTCATCGACATCCTGAGGGATCTTGTCGCCTTCAACACCGTGAGCACCGAGCCCACGACCGCCGCCGTCGACTACGTGCGGAGGTTCCTGGAAGAGCTCGGCTTCTCGAGCCTGGTGATCGGCGACGACCGCTTCCAGAACCTGATCGCCAGGAATGGCGTGGCGCTCGAGTATGACCGGCGCGGTGAGCCGTACTTCGCCCTGTGCGCCCACATCGACACCGTCCCGTTCGACCGCGAGCAGTGGAGCTCCGACCCCCTCGTCCTGAAGGAGAAGGAGGGGGCGCTGCACGGAATCGGATCTGCGGACATGAAAGGTCCCCTCGCGTGCATGTTGCAGAGCATGGCGCGCACCAGTCGAGAGTCGCCCTCCGCACCCCTGGCCCTGGTCCTCACTCATCACGAGGAGACCGCCCTCGAAGGGGCGGACGAGCTGTACCGCTCGGCGGAGGCGAGGGAGGCCATGCGCTGCATGCAGCTCATCATCGGCGAGCCCACCGGCCTTTCCCTCGGCTATGCGCACAAGGGGGTCCTCGACTTCACGATCACCATCCAGGGAAGGGCGGCGCACTCGGTACGTCTCCACGAGGGGCTCAACGCGATCTACGCGGCGGCGGAGGTGGCGCAGACGGTCCGCACCTTCAGCCGGCGGCTGCTGCAGCAGGAAGCCGACGGTTTCGAGTGCGGCGACACCGTCAACCTGGGGACCTTCCACGCCGGGGACATCCGCAACCGAGTCGCGCCCGTCGCCGTCCTCAGCGGCGACCTGAGGTTCCTGCCGGGGTCGTCAGTCGCCGGCTTTCTCGAGGAGGTGGCGCGCCAGTTCCGGTTCCTGGAGGCGGACGGCTACCGGTGCGAGCTGAAGCGCGATCACGAGGTGAAGCCGTTCCTGATGCCGAGGGACCGTGGCCTCATCGCCGAGCTGTCCGCCCTCCTCGCGACGCCTCCGATCACCCTCGGGTATGCGACCGACGCCTCTGTGTTCCAGGGCCTGGCGGGGATCGACTGCGCCATCATCGGCCCGGGCGAGATCGCCGTCTGCCACCGCCCCGACGAGCACATCCGCCTGAGCGAGCTCGAGCGGGGCATCGAGGCCTACACGCAAATCCTCTCGAGCCGGTGCCGGCGCGGCGCGGCGCCCGCGCGCGCGGCACGCCGCTGAGGCCCGCTTCCCTCGCGCTATCCCTGTTGCGGCACCGCCGTGATGTAGACCTTGAACATCGGCCGGTCAAAGAGGAAGGCGTCGAACCACATGGCGTCGAAGCGGTGGGCGTTGAAGGAGGTGAGGCCGTCCCGGGTGCCGTCGTGCCCGTCCGCCGGGTCGGCGAAGTAGATCACGTCGTCGCGATCCGTCTCGGTGCCGCGGGTATCGTACCCCACGGCCAGCACCCAATGACCTCCGTAGTCGATCCACTCGACCAGGGTCGGCACGCCCTTCTGCAGATTGCTGCGCAGCAGGTCGAGCGAGCCGTGCTCACCCCAAGTGACCTGGAAGCCGTGGCCCTCGAGCCACGCCACCATGTTGTCCGGGTCGGTGCCCTTGTCCGGGCTGCAGTTCGCCTCCTTGGCGATGGTCATCTCGTCGCCGTCGCGGCCGTAGTATCGCAGCAATGTGAGCAGCGACGACGGGCCACAGGTGTAGGAGGTGGTCTGCTGGTAGGCGTGGATCGGCAGCATCGTCAGGTTCGCGTTTGCCATCGCCTCGGCAGCACCCGGCGTGACGTCGGCGGCTGTTCCGGGATCCTCGGCAGGGGCGGTCCCCGCGCCCCCGCAGGCGACCAGTGCCGAGGCGAGAACCGGGATGAGGGCGAGGCGAAGCACACGTCTGATCATCGCGTTTCCTCCCTGGATGGCTCGAACAGCGTGCTCACGGGACACGCGGTTGGCGGCCGGTTCGAGACTCCGTGAGTTTACCACCGCGCGCCGGTTTGGAGGGGCGCCGGGAGCCCCTGCCGGCTATCGGTCGTGGCTGCCGCGTTCGCCAGGTGAGCGCCTGGTCCCCATCGTCGCCGGGCGGGTTGCCCTACTCGGGGGGCGGTCCACCGAGACGCTCCAGCTCCTGCCGGACGTTCTCGTCGGCCGGGTCGAGCCGGCTCGCGGCGGTGAGGGCCTTGCGGGCACCGTCACGGTCACCTGTCGCGAGCAGGGCGACGGCGAGGTTGGCGTGCGCCTTGGGGTTGGAGGCATCCAGGTCCACTGCCCTCCGCAGGCATTCGACCGCCTCCCGATAGCGCTCTCTCTCGCCGAGGAAGACGCCTGAGTTCAACCAGATGACGGCGCTGCGAGGGAACCGCCGTCGCCCCTCCTGGAAGACCTGAGATGCATGGTCCGTGTCCCCGCGCTGGCGGTAGTCGAGTGCGAGGCGGACCACCGCCATCTCGCGGTCCGCGATCCCGGTCTGGACCGCCTCCCAGAACTCGCGGTCCGCCCGGTCGAGGCGGCCCTGCTTCCGATAGAGCAGCGACAGGTTGTAGTGGGCAGGGGCGTAGGAAGCATCGGCGGCGATCGCTTCCCGGAAGGCTTCCTCTGCGGCCCCGACGTCCCCCGCGGAGTAGCGGGACGAGCCGAGGTTGTTGAGGCGCCTCGCCTCCGCGCGGTCGGCCTCTGGCTTCCCCTCTTGCGGCGTGCCGGCGACATAGCCGAGGGCGCGCAGCTTGGCCATCTCCTCCTCGCGTGCCTGGGGCGGCAGCTCGACGGTTTCGTTATGACGCTCGGGAATCAGCCTGGCGTAGTCGACCGCCTCCGGCTGGACCTGCGCCCGTCCCGCCACCGACCACAACCAGTCCGGGACGGAGCCGGGCATGCCCTGGCCGGGCGGCAGCCCGGCAAGGGCGAGCAGAATGGGCGTCACGTCCAGCACGCCAATCCGCTGCCGAGAGGGGGTGTGGCGGACCGCCGGTCCTGCTGCCAGGAACGCCCCCTCGGGACGGTGCCACCACACCGCGGTGGCCGTATGGGCACCGGACGCCACCGGCGGCCGATCCTTTCCCCAGGTAAACCCGTGGTCCGACAGGATGACGACCGTATCTCGGTCGGCAAGCTTGGCGACGACCCTGCCGATCCAGGCGTCGACGTGCGCGTAGTAGCGGTCGGGGACGCCGCCGAAGCGCCTGGCCAGGGTCGGAGAAACGCCGGCCAGTGGTGGCGGACGGTAGGCTCCGAACAGATGGCCGACGGTATCGGTTCCCTCCAGATACGACAGGATGATATCGGTCCCTCGTTCGAGCTCATGATCGGTCAACCGCTCCACCGTCATGGTGGCCGCCACCAGCTTGGCCAGACCACCCACGGGATCATCCCACGAGGCTTCTCCCGCCTGGGCGGCCCGCATCTCCTGCTGCTCGACCTCGAGGTACGGCGCCAGCATCTGGGCGGTGATGTCGCTCGCTCGGACGAGCAGGTCACGCGCGGTGGCCGCCGCGTCCGCAGGCGCCGCGATGCCGGGGGTGTCCGCTTCGAGGCCGATGAGCTGCTCCGTGAGGCGATCGGAGTAGATGGCGCAGCCGGGAGGTGCATGGGCGGGGAATGTGGCCCACCACCCGATCACCCCCGACCGCCGGCCCAGGGCGGCGGCCATCTCCCACATGGCTGGAACCTTGCGGGACGCGCTGCCGACCGGCCGCAGCGAGCCGTCGCGCGGATCCTCCTCTAGGAAGTCGAGAACGCCGTGCACCTCGGGGGCTACGCCGGTGGCATAGGTGGTCCACACTACGGGCGAGATTAGGGGAGCAGGCACGTCGATCACGGCCTGCGCACCCCGATCCGCGAGGTGTCGGAGGTTCGGCATCAAACCGCGGGCCATGAGCTGGTCCACGAGCTTCCAGTCCAGGGCGTCCAGGCCGAGCACGACCAGACGGCCGCGTCCGGCCTGCGGGCTCGCCGCCTCGAGCTGGGACGAGCCCAGCCCAGCCCCCGAAGTGGACCGCCGCAGCACCCCCACCGACCCGGGCGCGAGAACCGCGGCAACGACCACCACACCCAGGAGCGGTCGTCGCCAGCCGCGCGAAAGATCGATCCTCGACATCAGGCAGCCATTACGGATGGCCGTGGCAGGTAGAGGCGAGTTTCGGCAAGCAGGAACGGCGAGGACGGCGCGCCGCCGCCCGCCGCACAGGTGCAACAATCGAGCGTACGGTCGATCGAGCCGGTCGGTTCCATCTGAAGACCCGCATCCGGGCTAGTGTATCCCGGCAGGCTCCGCGCTTCCACCGCGGCTGGCGATGGTCTGGGAGCTCCCCTCGGATCGCCCGGCGATGCCGTCGCGTCTGGCAGGGGGGGGTGGAGCGCAACGACTCGGATCCCGTGCGGGGCGGCGTGCTAGGGGCCGATCACGACCCTGAGGCCGGTGTAGGCGGGGGAGGGGAGGGCGGTGCTCGCCGGGTCGGTGGAGCGGTCGGCGCTGGGGCCGATCGCTGAGCCGGCGCCTTCCGAGCCCACGGCCCACTCGGCGGCGTTGCCGTCGAGGTCGAAGACCGGGTCGTCACCGTCTCCTGGGAGGCTGCCCACCGGCAGCAGCAGCGGCGTCCCCGCGAGCTGCTTGAGGGTGTCGGCGAGGCGGGCAGCGTCGTCCGGGTTGGGGGTGTAGCCTGCCCAGCGGTCGAGCGTGTTGCCGTCATCGCCGGCAGCCTTCGCGAGCTTCTCGGCCTCCGCGGCGGTGGGCAGCCTGTACGCACGCCCGGTGCGCACGGCGAGCCACGCGGCGTAGGCCCGGGCGCGCTCGAACGTGATCCCCGTAGCCGGCAGGTTCTCCTCGCCGGGCGCGACCTCGAGCTCGGGGTCGAAGGCCGCGTACTGGGCGCGGGTGACCTCGAAGCGGCCCACCTCGAGGCCCTCGAAGGCGACCGTCTCGGGCGCCAGCACGCCGCCCTCCTCGCGGCCCAGCGCCGCCCCGACCTTGGAGGCGTTGCCGCGGGCGAGCAGCCCGGCCAACAGCGAGCCCTTGCGCACCGCCTCGTTCGCCGCCTCGGGCGCGCCGAACAGATAGCGGTCGAACCAGGCCACGTCCTCCTCCACCTTGCGGCGCTGGTGGGCGATCTGCCGCGGGCCGTGGGGCTCGCCGGGGAACAGCACCAGCCGCACCGGGGCCTTGCCGATCTGCTGCAGCGCCCGGAACAGGGACCACGACTGGCTCGGCGGCACGTTGCGGTCGGCGGTGCCGGTGTAGACGATGGTCGGGGTCGTCACCTCGGTGAGGCGGAAGAAGGGCGACTTCGCCATGTACACCTCGGGGATCTCCCACGGCGGCCCGCCGAAGTAGTAGTTGTCGAACGAGGCGCCGAAGTCGACGTTGCCCCAGTCGGAGAACCACTCCACGTCGGCGGCCCCGATCGAGGCGGCCTTGTAGCGGCGGTCGGTGGTGATGAGCGCGGCCGACAGGATGCCGCCGTTGGACCAGCCCGAGGTCGCGAGGCGGTCCGGGTCCGCCAGGCCGCGGGCGATGACCGCATCCACGCCCTTCTCGATGTCCGGGATCTCGAGGTCGTAGTACCTGCCGCCGCCGATGGACTCCACCCAGTCGAGGCCGTAGCCGGCGGAGCCGTGGTAGTTGACCTGGAGGACGAACGCGCCCTTCTGCCGCCACAGCAGCAGCGGCTCGGCCCAGCGCTGGCTCCACTCGTCCATGTCGGTGCCGGTGGGCCCGCCGTGGATGGAGAGGATCAGCGGGGCGCGCGCGCCCTCGTGCCAGCCGAGGGGGTAGTGGAGCAGCCCCTCCACCTCCTCGTCCCGGGCGCCCTTCCAGTGCACCACCTCGACCTTGCCGGTGGGCTTGTCCGCCCAGCCGGGGTTGAGGTCGGTGATCCGGCGCTCGCCGGTGATCCGCGCGCCGTCGAGGCGGGCCGCGTACCACTGCGGCGGCTCGGTGGCGGTGGAGTGCTCGTAGACCAGGGTGCGGCCGTCCGAGGACAGCTCCCAGGAGAAGATGTGCCCGGCGTGGGCGCCGGCCAGGTCCTCGCGCCGCCAACCGCTCGCAGTGCGCACCAGGCGCGCGGGCTGCATCGTCACCCCATTGGCGAGCAGCACGATCGCCCCGTCGGCCGTCGCTGCAAGGTCGCCGCCGAGCCCCCGCTCCCAGCCCAGGTCCACCTTGGCCGCGGCCATGCCGGCGACGTCGAAGCGGTACAGCTCGGTGATCGTCGCCGTGCGGTAGACCGGGTCGCGGGAGTACTCGCTGGTGAAGTAGAACGAGCCCGAGTCGGGGGCCCAGGCGACCCGGCCCGGGATGAGGCCGCCGCCTGCGAGGATCTCGGTCTCCTCGCCCGTGCCGAGGTCGACCAGGAACGTCCGCGGCGGCACCTTCTGGTCGTACTCATACGAGAGGCTTTGCTGGGATCGCACCAGCGCGCGCCGCCCGTTCGGGGACACCCAGAGCCCGTCGATCCAGTCGTCGTTGTGGGTCAGGCGCCGCACCTCGCCGCCGTCGAGCGCGAGCCGGAACAGCCGCACCGGCGGCTCGTGCCGGGCGTCGTCCACCACCACCGAGTCGTCCTTGCCCCGCTTGCGCTCCTGCTCCCACCACGACGGCGCCTCCTGGACCGCCGCCACCAGCGTGCCATCATCGATCCACCCGAAATCCTGCACCGACCGCTCGAGCTCAGACACCGGGTAGGCCTCGCCGCCCTCAACCGGGATCGCCCAGAGCTGCGTCTTCCCGTCGTCCTCGTCCCCCTCCTTCTTCCCAGGCACCTCGCGGGTGAACAGAAACGCCACCGTCTTCCCATCCGGCGAGAACGCCGGCGCCGATGCCGAGTCGAAGCCCCTCGTGAGCTGCACCGACTCGCCATCGCCAAGCCGCGTCATCCACAGCCGCTGAACCCGCTTCTCGACCCCCTCCACCTTCTCCACCGTGCTCTTCACCCACACCGCCATGCTGCCATCGGGCGAGATCGCCCAGTCCCTCGCGGACTCGGCCGTCACCACGTCGTCGACCGTCCACCTCGACGACGCCGGCTCACCCGCCGCCACCAGCGACGCACCCACCAGCACGGTTGCGAGAAGGGCGATAGCACGGGTACTCGTCATGAAAGCCTCCGCAGCGATCTCACGGCATGACAGCGTAGCAGCGCCACGCGTGGCTCGCGTCCGGGTAGCAGCGGTGTTGCCCGGTTCCGTCCTCACACCTGCACGCTGGACTTCAAGCGTGGTGGCAAGCTCAGAGCACCCACCCAGAAGGGCGCCACCGATGGCTAACCAGGCAATGCCACAATGCGGCACGTGGCACCCTAATGAGGTATCGCCTCTAGATTCATCCTGGATCGGCCGGTGCGGTGTCAAGTATCGCACTGTTGCGTTGGCGGGGTGCCGGCGGGATCAAGGTGCCTCGGCGTCGGGTTCGGCACGCCCAGTCTCTGGGGACGTCTGGGAGCGAAGCGAAGAACTGAAGGTCGCGTCGTCGAGGAAGGAGCGGAGCGGTCGTCGCGGCCGTCCTCTGCGCTGGGTCAACGGCAGCTCACGCCCCGACCGAAAGCGTGCGAGCGCATGATACCGGCACTGGTCCGCCACTCAGGGACAGATCACCGCGGCGTAAGTGGCGTCGTAGTTCCCGTAACAGGTCAGGTTCGCGGTTACCGGTCCGTCGAGCTTGCTGCCGCCGACGACGAAATCCACAGAGCTGTTGTCGTTGCGGATGCTCGCGTTCACACCGCCGATCGTGGACCGGTCGATGATTACAGTACCACCGCCATTCCCGTTCATGACGCCGTAGCTGCCGGCTCCGCCCGATGCCTCGGCGATGAGGTTCGCAGCGGTGATCGCGGCATCGTCTTGGTTGAAGACACCGTAGTTGTAGGTGGAAGCTCCGCTCGCCTTGGAGGTCACGTCGATGAGAGTGGTCGCGGTTCCGTCCACGTTGAGGACGCCGTAGGCGTAGTCGCCGCCCATGGCAACGATGTTGGTGTGCTCGAGTCGCTGCTCGCTGTTGACCTGCCCGCGCACACCCACGTTGTCGACCGACCCGCCGGCGACATCGATGCGAACATCTGTCAGGGTCGAAGTGGTGAAGTTGTCGGTGATGACTCCGGTTCCCGTGGTACCGGCGCGAACCCGGATCGAGCTACCGGCGAGTTCTGAGGTACAAGCTAGCTGGCTGTTGAAGCCCGTACCAATGGTCCCCGCCTCCACCTCCACCATGACCCGGTCGAACCGACTGTTGGACATGAGGGCCCCGATGCCCATAGTGGCGGCGCCTCCGGTGACGTGTATTCTGCTGTCCGTCATCGCGAAGGAGAGGGCATCCGAGAGGGCAATACCCTGCGCCGCTGAGCTGCCGGAGGCCTCCACATTCACCTCCACGTGGTGGAGCGCGCCGCTGGAGTTCCCATAGATGATGCCCATCGCCACGTCGCCGTCGGAGACCCAGACCCTCACATTCTCGAGGTCCAGCTCGGATCCATAGGCGCAGCGGATGCCGATGTTGTGAGAGTTGCTGCCGAACACCAGTACGTCGACGTCGCTGATACGTGGTCGCTCGACCACGTTGTTCAGGTCGATCCCGAAGGTTTCGCCACCGCCCCCGCTGTTCACGACCGTCAGCGAGCGGAGCTCCGTCGCATTGGCGCCGTACACCGCCGCAGCCGGCGATGAGGTGGCGATCACGGTGATGTTGCGGCCGGAGCCCTCGATATCGACGTGCGGCTGCATGACCATTGCGCTGGAGCCGAGGTCGTAGTGGCCGGGCAGTATCTTGAGCAGGCAGGGGCTCGCGATGCTGGGCGAGCCGCACCAGCTCGCCAGGTCGGCCATCGCCGTTGCGGGATCGGTGTAGTCTCCCCGGCCGTTCACATCGACGATGGCAATCTGAGACCAACGCGGATAAGCCGCCGATACCTGGAGGCTCCCGTCGGCGAATGCGACGCCGGCACCGGTCGACACCCGCCCGTCGACCACCAGGTCGCCCGCCAACGCGGCCGGGGCGCAGACGATCAACACGACACCCACCACACTCGATCGCGCGAGGGTCTTCATGATGGCCTCCACTTCGCAACACGTCCTCGGCCTCGGAAACGTGGTTGCACGAGTCCCTAGCTCGGTTCTTTGGTGACAGGAAGGCAGTATACGACGATTTGACCGGAGCAGCCGGCGTCAGATACGACACATCGGTGCCTGGTCAGACGATTCCGACGATTCTCGAAGATGGGCGCCGCGTCGGCCCAATTGGCTCATATAGAAACGCTGCGAGTAGCGTTACCAGCTGCCCTCCGCTTGGCGGCGGCGGAGGGCGAGCTCGTCTTCGCTCGGAGGCTTGGTGGCGAAGGTGCCGGTGGTGACCTCGCCGTCTTGTGCATAGGAGGCGAAGTGGACGCCCTTCGGCGACTGCGCCTGCTCGAGGAGCGACCAGGAGCGGGCGGCTGCAGGAT
>CAWJPY010000024.1:0-7173 GCA_963844865.1 uncultured Holophagae bacterium | reverse complement strand
CCTCATGCCGGGCTTTCACGCTCCCCAGGACGCGTCGTCGTCCGTTCGCTCGGTCCGTCGCGACACCCTCCGGGTTCGGCGCCCCCATGCCCATCCCGGCCAGATCTCTACACGGCTCCTGCCCGGCCCACACCGGATGCGGGCGAAGTCGGAGCATGCCTCTGGCCCTTCCGGGTCCAGGGCGTGGTGGTATAGTCATAGGCAAGAGAGATGAATCCTGAACACTCCTGGAAGTGTTTTCATGTACGCCAGGGCATCCCGGACCGGTCTCTCTGGCTGTCGCTGACCCTGCCTCATCGCAGGACCAGGACAGAAACGGGCGTGAGCAGCACGCCGGGGAGGCTCGCGGCCCGAGGGTCGCGCGGCCGGCCTCCACGGGGTGCTCGGCAGGCCCGGCGGGGGCCCGGAAGGAGGGAAAACGGTAGGGGCGCGTCTTGCTGGCGGAAGTTCAGCCTTCGGCACGCTGATCGTGATCACCGTGTCCCTGACCGGCACCATCTCGGCGGGTACACAGGAGGCCCGCACCCCCGACCCGGGCACCGCGCCCGGGACCGTCGTCCACAAAGGGGACAGGGTGACGCCGGCCGAGCGCCGGAGCGCTGCCCACCACAATCAGAGATCTCGGGCTGCTCCCCGGCATCGCGGGCGCGTCCCCCACAGCCACGTCTCCCCTCGGGGTACCCCACTACTTCGGCCCCTATGCGAACTACGCCAGACAGCCCCGTCCCCGCCGGCAGCGTCACCACCGTCCGGGTCGATGCCGCCGGCGCCGGGTACACCACTCCCACGGTCGCGATTCTGGACGCGTGGGGAACGGGCAGCGGGGCCACGGCCACTGCAGGCATCGACGCATCCATGGGGGTTGCTGGGCATCGTCGTAACCACTACCAGGGCGCCGGCTACACCGCGCCCATCCTCGTCATCTGCGATGCCACGGGCGCCGGCGCCGCCGCGACCCCGGTCCTTGATGCTGACGGGCGGTATTCGCAAGTTCGTCGACACCTTGCCCAGCGAGCAGCGAGGCGATCGCCGCCAACGGCCTGGGCCAGCAGTCCCCATCGCCGCGCCCGAAAACGGCATCTTCCCGGGCGACGACTATAGAGATCGCTCTCGTCGAGGCCGAGGAGCAGTGCGCGCCGATCTGCCGCCGACGAGGCTGCGCGAGTACGTCCAGCTGTCGACGGCCACGGTCCCCGGTCAGCAGGTACCCCTCCACCCCGGCGACGCTCGGATCCTCCTGCCCGACGGCACCCAGGCCCACGGCGTCACCGCGCCCCACTACCTGGGCCCCACGATCGTCTCCCAACGCGATCGGCCGGTGCGCATCACGTTCTACAACCTCCTGCCCACCCAGGGTCCCGGCAACCTCTTCATCCCGGTGGACTACACGTACATGAGTGCCGGCCCGGGCCCCGCCGCCCCTCCGGGCACGGATTCTCCGTGACGCCCAAACCGGCAGTCTGCTACACCGAGAACCGGGGCGTCGTCCACCTCCACGGCGGCCTGACGGCGTGGATCACCGACGGCACCCCGCGGCAGTGGACCGCCCCCGTGGGAGAGACCGGGTCCGACTACCTCAAGGGCGTGAGCGTGGGCTACGTCCCCGACATGTGGTACCTCGATGGCCACCTGATCCCGGACACCGCGGGCGTGACCACGCCGCCGCAGCCGGGGGCACCAACAACCCCGGTCCGGGCATGCTGACCTACTACTTCAGCAACCCCCAGAGCGCGCGGCTCCAGTTCACCCACGACCACGTGTACGGCACCACGCGCCTCGACGTCTACATCGGCGAGGCCGCGCCCTACCTGATCTCCGACCAGGTGGAGAGTGACCTCATCAACGGCACCGACGCCTCGGGCGTCAACCCCGGCCTGGTGCAAGGTCCTGCCCGGACCTGGGCATCCCCCTGGTGATCCAGGACAAAACCTTCGTCGATGCCAGCACGATCCTGGCCCAGGACCCCACCTGGCGCTGGGGAACGGGCACCGTGGACCCGGGTACCGGGGTGCCGGCGCCCCACACCGGTGACCTCTGGTTCCCCCACGTGTACATGCCGGCCCAGAACCCTTGGGACATCACCGGCGCCAGCGCCTTCGGCCGCTGGATGTACGGCCCCTGGTTCTTCCCCCCACGCACCGACACCCTCCAGCCGGTGGCCAACCCCTACTACGACCCGACCTGTGACTCCCACCCATGGGCGAGCCGCCCGTGATGCCCCAGGTCCCCGACCCATCCTCGGGCATGGAGGCATTCAACGACACGCCCACCGTCAACGGCACCGTCTACCCGACCTTCGTGGTGGAGCCCAAAGCCTACCGCTTCCGCGTGCTGAGCATCGCCGACGACCGTTTCTTCAACCTGCAGTTGTACGTGGCCGCCGACAAGAACTCGCCCACCACCGGGGACCACCGGCACGGTGCTGTGTGACGGCTCGACCGCCATCCCGGCCACCGACTGCACCGAGGTCAAGATGGTCCCCGCCGTCGCGACCCCCGGGTTCCCTGCCACCTGGTCCACCGACGGCCGGGCGGGGGGCGTCCCGGACCCGGCGACCGCCGGCCCGCCGTGGATCCAGATCGGCACCGGGGGAGGGTTCCTGCCGGCCCCGGTGGTCGTGCCGCCCAGCCCATCAACTGGAACATGAACCCGACCGCCTTCAACTTCGGCAACGTCACCGACCACTCGCTGTTACTCGGGCCGGCGGAGCGGGCGGACGTCATCGTCGACTTCTCCGCAGTACGCCGGCAAGACCCTGATCGTGTACAACGACGCGCCCGCGCCTTCCCGGCCCTCGATCCCCGCTACGACTACTACACGGAGCGACCCGAGCCAGCTCGACACGGGCGGCGCCCCGACCACCCAGCCCGGGTACGGTCCCAACACCCGGACCGTGATGCAGATCCAGGTCGCGGCGACGCGGTCCGACGAGGAGCCCATCGCGCCCTACGACGTGGCCAAGCTCCGGGCCGTGTTCGCCAAGGACCGCGCCACCGGCAAGCGCGGCGTCTTCGAGGTCTCGCAGGCCGCCGCCCGTGGTGCCCCAGGCGGCCTACAACTCGGCCTACGACACCGCCTTCCCGGCCACCATCCCCGCCCAGTACGCCCAGATCATGGACCTGTCCAAGACCTTCACGCCCATCGACGCCACGACCGGGTTGGCCACCATGCCGCCGGTGGACGTCACCTTCGAGAACAAGGCGATCCACGACGAGATGGGAGCGGCCTACGACCACGTACGGGCGCATGAGCGGCCTGCTAGGGTTGGAGCTGCCCAACGTCTCCGCCGGCAACAAGAACATCCTCCTCTACCCCTATGGCAGCCCGCCAACCGACATCGGGTCCAGGTGCTGTCGACCTCCGTGGAGCCCGGGGACGGCACCCAGATCTGGAAGATCACCCACAACGGCGTCGACACCCACCCCATCCACGTCCACCTGTTCAACGTCCAGCTCATCAACCGGGTCGCCTGGGACGGGGCGCTGCTTCCGCCCGACCCCAACGAGCTGGGCTGGAAGGAGACCTTCCGGGTCAACCCGCTGGAGGACACCATCGTGGCCCTGCGGCCGACCACCCCGTAGCTGCCGTTCGAGGTGCCCAACAGCATCCGCCTGATCGACCCGACCAAGCCGGAGGGCGCCCCGCTGACGGGCCGCCCGGCGGCTTCATCGACTCCGCACGGCCAACCCGGTCAACGATCTCAACCACTATGGTCAACTTCGGGTGGGAGTACATGTGGCACTGCCACATCCTGAGCCACGAAGAGATGGACATGATGCACACCTTCGCCCTGGCGGTGCCACCCCGGGCGCCGGACGCCCTCGAGCCCGGATCGTCGACACCGGTGCGGCCACCGCGCTCGAGCTGAGCTGGAGGGACCGCTCGCAGAACGAGACCGGCTTCGAGGTACAGACCGCCGCCCAGCCCGACGGGCCGTGGACCACCATCACCACCGTTCCCGCGACGGTGGGCGCCGGGTCGCGGGTGAGCACCCTGGACACCAGCTACACGGGGGTGGGCGCCTACTACCAGGTCGTCGCCGAGAACGTGGTCGGGGACACCTTCGACTACGGCGCCGGCACGGTCGGCTTTCCCACCAGGACGGCCGTCTCCCCGCCCTCCAACGTGGTGGACTCCACGGGCCTCATCTTCATGGACGGCTTCGAGACGGGCAGCACCGCGGCGTGGACCGCGGCCTATCCGTGATGGTGACGACCATGCCTAGACCACGACTCCGACGGGTCCTCAGCCCCACCTCGACGGGAGGTCTTCGCTCATGACACAGCTTCGCTCCGTCATTCACCGTGCCCTGATCCCACCGCCCCTTCCCGCCCGGGCGCCGCGCCGTCCAACGATCTTCGTGATCGTGCTCATGCTCGTCGGCGCCGGGCTTCCGGCGTGGGCCAGCGGGCTTGCCGTCAATCCCGCGTCCGCTCAGGAGGGGAGCTTCGGCCTCGAGGTCGACACCGGCTCCATCTGCGCTTCGTCCCAGGACGTGCGTGGCGTGCCCGCCCAGACGGTCACCGGCGCCCTCGTCGAGCAGGCGTGCGACGCCATCACCGCCGGATCGGGCGTGGTCATCTCCAGGACCGGGTCGGTGAACCTTTCGGCCGGCCACACCGTGGTGCTGGACAACGGGTTCAGCGTGCAGCAGGGAGGGACCTTGCGCGCGGGCCTCGATCCCTCCCTCGCGGGCGTCGCCTACGTGGAGGACGAGTTCCCCTCGTCTGAGACCAGCTACAGGGCGGAGTTCCACCTCGACGCGGACTCCCTGACCCTCGGGGCCGGCGACCGGTTGGAGCACTTCGTCGCCTACGACGCCCTGGGAGACCCCACGGTCCGGGTCGTGATCATCCCGGGCCCGGCGCTCGTCCTCGAGGTCCTGGACAGCACCGGCGCTACGCTCACGAGCCCCGGCATCGCCCTCGCTCCCGGCTGGGAACTCGGTCACCCTGGACTGGTCGGCCTGGGCCGGCGGCGGCGGTCTCGCTCTCCGTCAATGGGTCCGCCGAGCAGGACTCGGGCGGCACGAGCATGCACCGAGTGGACGTCGTGGGGTGGAGCTCGGTCGGCGGGTCCATGGCGGGCGTATCTCGGACGGTGATGGCGGGCACGTTCACGTCGTCGCGTTCGGTCGCGTGGTGCGTCTGGCACCTGTCGCGGCGCGTGGGCGGCCCCCGCGCGCCGCGGCGATGCTCCCGGTCAGTCCGTCGACCGCTCTCCGGCCACCATCTCCATGGCCCCATCGATGGCCACGTGGACCACCCCCTTCGCCTGGTTCACCCAGCCGTAGCTGTTGAGCCGCTCGAGCTGGTCGGCGTCGAGCTGCTGCAGGGCCTGGTACGGCTGGGAGGTGACCTTCTTCGCCGTCTCCTTGCGCTGCATGGAGTACAAGAGCGCCTGCAGGCCCCGACCATGACGACGAACAAAAGGACCGCTCCCACGAGGCCTACGACCGCCAGCAGGGGCACGTTGGGATCCTCATAGCGAACCATGGTGTGCCTCCCTCATGCGCCGTGGAACGCCAGCGACTCGTCCAGCCTCGGGTCGCGCTCGGGGACCAGGGAGGCCCGCCGGAGCTGGAACCCGAGCCCCACCACCCAGACCGCACCCATGGCCACGAAGCAGAGCACGTCCAGGGCGCCGAAGCGGGCTCCGGCGGGGCTGAACTCGGGCACCGCCAGGTAGTAGATGTCGAGCCAGCACATTGCGAGCATGTACGCACCGGTCACGGCCAGCAGGCGCGGCCGCCGCTTGATGAAGCGGGACACCAGGAGGAGGAACGGCAGCACGAAGTGCCCGAACAGCAGGATGACGCTGATCCACGTCCAGCTCCCGGTCTGCCGCCGCAGGTACCAGCTCGTCTCCTCGGGGAGGTTGCCGTACCAGATGAGCAGGTACTGGGAGAACGCGATGTAGGCCCAGAACACGATGAACGCGAACAGCAGCTTGCCCACGTCGTGGTAGTGCTCGACCGTCACCACCCTGCCCAGCAGCCCCCAGCCCTGCACCACCACCATGAGGATCGGCAGCAGGGCCAGGAAGCCCACCGCCGCCGCCGCGAAGTAGTAGACCCCGAAGATGGTGCTGAACCAGTGCGGGGCCAGGGACATGAGGAGGTCGAAGGCGGCGAAGTTGATGGTCACGGCGAACAGGACCAGCCCCGGCGCGCTGCGTCGCTCCATGCCGATGGTCAGCTCCGGGTCGCCGCTCGCATCCTGGGCCAGGGAGCGGCCTTGGAAGTAGCGCGCGAGCAGGATCCAGACCGCGAAGTAGAGCACGATGCGGACCACGAAGAAGGCCGGGTTCAGGTATCCGGCCTTGCCGGCGAGGACCGGATCGGCGGCCACCTCGGCGGCGTGGGTCCAGTGGTACAGGTGGTGCATCCAGATCAGGATGGGGAGCGCCAGCGGGACCATGACCACCACGGTGCCGGCCACGCCCTCTCCCAGCCGGCGCACCACGACGCTCCAGCCCGCTCGCGTCACGTGCTGCAGCATGACGAAGAACAGACCGCCCAGGGACAGGCTGAGGAAGAATGAGAAGCTCACCAGGTAGGTCTGCAGCAGGTGCACCCAGGCGCCGGTCGCGGCGGCCAGCAGGAGGCCCGCGGCGGCGGCGGCCACCCCGCCCCCGGCGCAGGCCCGCATCACCACCGTCACCCGGGCGTCGAGGAAGCGGGGCTCGGTGGAGATGTCGATGGTCCTCATCCGGGCTCTCCTAACGCAGGGACGCCCGAACGTCGGGCGGCACGTCGCCGATGCCGGCGTCCTGGCTGCGCTGCAGGGCGCGCACGTAGGCGACGATGGCCCACCGGTCGGGCACCGGGATCTGCGCCCCGTAGGAGGGCATGTTGCGGATCCCGTTGGAGATGGTGTTGAAGATGTGGCCGTCGGGCCGGCCCCTCACCAGGTCGGTGTGGTAGGAGGAGGGCGGGGTCCAGGTCCCCTCCTGCAGCGCCTCAGCCCGCTTCGCCACCATGCCGTCGCCGTATCCCACCAGGCCGTGGCAGGGGGAGCAGTAGATGTCGTACCGCTGCTGCCCCCGCTCCAGGAGACCCATGGTCACCGGCACCGGGATCGTCTCCACCCAGTCGTCGCCCACCTTCCCCCGCCAGTACGCATCGTCGGAACGGAGCTCGTCCGTCGCCACCGTGCCGGAGACCGGCGGCCG
>CAWJPY010000023.1:0-27193 GCA_963844865.1 uncultured Holophagae bacterium | reverse complement strand
GCTCGAAGCGGCGGGCGCTGCGATCAAGCTCGTGATGAGGCTGCCGGCGCAGCTCAAGCCGATCGGCGATCAGGTGATTCGATCGGCGAGCTCGGTCCCCGCGAACCTCGCACGCGTCGGGTTCGCCAGAGTGGGAGCCAGGCACCGTTGAAGATGTGGCGCCTGCCCTTCTCGGCTCGATCGTGACGGTGCCTGGCACCGGCTTCGAGATCGCAGCGGGCATCGATGGGGAATGTCCCTCCTCTGGCACTCTCGAAGCGAAACGCCGCTGATCACTGTTCGCTGGTTGCTGATCGCAGACGCTGTTCACTGCCGCTGTCCGCCGTCCACTGATCGCCGTCGCGGCCGCTGCCGCTGTGGCCGGACGCGGACGCGGGCACGGGTCGTCGGCAGCCAGGACGGAAGGCTCAGGGCCAGCGGTAGACCACGGAGTTGACGTTCATGCCCGCCCCCACGGACGCCAGGACCACGAGGTCCCCCGACTCCAGGCCGTGGTTGCCGAGCTTCCCTCGGCGGATGAGGTCGAGCATGGTGGGCAGGGTGGCCACCGAGCTGTTGCCCAGCCAGGAGATGGTCATGGGCATGATGTCCGCCGGCACCTCCCGTCGACCGTAGAGACGGAACAGGCGCTTCAGGATGGCCTCGTCCATCTTGCCGTTGGCCTGGTGGAGGAGCACCTTGGTCACGTCGTCGAGGCCGATGCCCGCACGATCCAGGCTCTCTCGGACCAGATCCGGCACCACCGTCAGCGCGTACTCATAGAGCTTGCGCCCCTTCATCTTGAGGTAGAGGCCGTCGGCGGTGTGCTCCGGGTCGTAGGACCCACCCATCCACATCAGCCCCGCGCCATCCAGGGTGTCCGACCGGGTCGCATGGGCCAGGATCCCCATCTCGCGGTCCGAGCTCGTCGCCTCCAGCACCACTGCTCCGGCGCCGTCGGAGTAGATCATGCTGTCGCGATCGTGGGGATCCGACACCCTGGACAGGGTCTCGGCGCCGATCACCAGGGCCCGCGAGGCGTCGCCCGAGCGCAGGAAGTAGTGCGCCTGGATCACGGCCTGCAACCAGCCCGGACAGCCGAACGGCAGGTCGTAGGCGACGCAGGAGGGGTTGGCGATGCCCAGAGCGTGCTTCACCCTGGCGGCCAGGCTGGGGCAGAAGTCCGACCGCCTGCTGTCATGCCGGACATCACCGAAGTTGTGGGCGACGATGACGTAGTCCAGGGTCTCCGGATCGCCCGCCCAGTCCTCGAGAGCCTCCCTCGCCGCCGCCGTCGCGATGTTGGAGGCGAGGAGATCGTCCGTCACCCAGCGCCGCTCCTCGATGGAGGTGATCTCCTCGAACTTGGCGACGATACGCTCGTTGTCCGCGGGGTCGAAAGGCTCGCCGTAGTCCGCGAAGAACCGATGCTCGAGGAACTCGGCATTGGGCACGGTGCGGGTTGGGATGGTGCTTCCGCTCGCAGTGAACACCGACTGTCTCTTGACCATGATCTTCGTCCCACGCTGGGGCCCCTGCCGGCGGTGGCGGCCACGCATGCCGGCCGTTGCTACCCCTGGTCTCTCATCCAACGCGCACAGGGCGCGGTCGTAGGTGATGTCAGCGCAACTCCGCGGCCCAGTCTACCAGCACCATCACGGCGAACAGCCGCTCCGAGTGATCCCTCCGGCCCGCGAGGTGGTCATCGAAGGTGGTGTGTAGCAGGGTCGCGTCGAGGCCCAGGTCGGCGGCCTCAGAGCCGAAGAGGAGCGACCGCGCCCGCTCCCGCAGGGGCCCCCGCAGCCACACGGCCAGGGGCACCTCGAAGCCTCGCTTGCGTCGGGCCGGCGCCGGAACGCCCCAGCGGCCGAGCAGCTCCCGCAGCAGCCCCTTGTTCCGTCCCAGCCGCGGCGGCAGAGAGAGCAGCCGCTCCACGACCCGGTGGTCCAGCAGCGGCACCCGGACCTCGAGGGCGTGCCGCATGCTCGCCCGGTCCACCTTGGCGAGCACCCTGTCGGGGAGGAAGGTGAGCACGTCCAGCAGCCGGTAGCGAACCCAGGGGGGCACCTCGGCCAGGCTCTCGAGCATCGCGGCCGGCCACGGCGGATCGGCCTCCCGGGAGCCGCACAGGCGCCGGGCCTCGGATGCCGGCCACACGCCCTGGAGAGCCTGGTAGGCCGACCACCGGTCGGGTGACCGCAGCGCCGCCTGGAGCTTCGCCGCCCACCGTCGGGGGGGCAGGGGGGACGCGGCGGCCGCGGCGCGCAGGGCCCAGGGCGTCCCCAGGAGAGGCTCCAGCCTGGGCATCAGGCGCAACCGCGGATACCCGGAGAGAAGCTCGTCGCCGCCATCGCCGGACAAGGCCACCGTCCAGCGGCGACGGGCGGCCCGTGACACGACCCACGTCGGGGCGAGGGACGGGTCGGCGAAAGGATCGCCGGCGATCTGGGTCCAGGAGCCGAACACCTCCAGCATGTGGTCCGCCGAGCATGGCTCGACCAGGTGGTCGAGCCCGAGGGAGTCGGCGACGCGACGTGCGTCCGGGCTCTCGTCCTCGCCCTGGAGGAAGCGCACGGTCAGGGTCTCCGGCCGAGCCCCCTCCCGGACCGCCGCCGCCGTCACCAGCGCCGAGTCCACGCCGCCCGAAAGGAAGCAGCCCAGGGGCACATCGCTGACGAGGCGTCTCCCCACCGCGTCCTCGAGCAGGGGCTCCAGCTCTTCCACGGCCTCGCCGGGATCGAGGGGGGAGCGGGAAGCGACCGCCCCCACGAGGTCATACCAGGGGCGCACCGTGATCGCCGTCTCGTCGGCGAGGAGCATGTGCCCGGGCGGTAGCCGCCGCACTCCCTTGAGCAGGCTCTGGTCGCCGCAGCAGTAGCCCAGCTGGAGCCAGCGGCCCACCGCTGCGGCATCCAGATCGCGACCTACGCCCGGGTGGGCGAGGAGGGCGGGCAGCTCGGAGGCGAAGGCCAGGCCGTGGGACAGGGTGGCGACGAACAGGGGCTTGATCCCGATGCGGTCGCGCGCCAGCAGGAGCCGCCGTCTTCCCGGCTCCCAGTAGGCCAGGGCGAACATGCCGTTGAAGCGCTCCAACACCCCGTGACCGCGGCGCGCGAGGGCCGCCAGGACGACCTCGGTGTCGCCGGTGGAGCGGAAGCCGACCCCCTCGGCCGCCAGCTCGGCCCGCAGCTCCTGAAAGGAGTAGACCTCTCCGTTGTACGCCAGGGCCTCGCCTCCCGGCCCCACCATGGGCTGGCGAGCACGGTCCGTCAGGTCGAGCACGCGCAGTCGGCTGTGACCGAGCACCACCACCCCCGTGGGGTCCCGCCACGAGCCCTCCCCGTCGGGCCCGCGGTGGACCAGGCGCCTGGTCATCCCCCGGACGGCCTCCTCGCTGGCCCGCCCCTCCCAGTCAACGTCGCCGCAGATTCCGCACATAGGGTGAGCATACCGCGCGACGTGCGAGTCGGAGGACTTCGGGGTAGGATGCGGTGGTGGCTCGCGCGACGAGAAAGACCGCACCGACGCCTGACGTCTCGGGGACGTGGCTGCTCTTCACACTCTGCGCCGCGGCCTTCCTGGTCGAGGTCGTGGTGCTGCCGGGCACGGCCAGCTCCTTCCGGCTCCCCAAGGAGGCCGTGGCCCTCGGCGGTCTGGGCGTGGCGGTGGCGCTGGCCCTCCGCGACGCACTGCGCCGCCGGGTGCTGGCGCTGCCCCGATCGGCTCTGGCGGTGGTGTTGGTTGCCCTCCCCGTCCTCCAGCTCGCCTCGGCCGCCTGGTCGTCCAGCCCCCTGCGAGCCCTTGCCAGCGCCGCGGGCACCATCCTCTGGGTGGCAGGGGCGCTGGTGGTCGCGACCCTGCCCGCCGCGGCCCGACGCCGGATCGTGGCGTGGGCGGTGGGCGGCGCCGTCCTGTCGGCCGCCGTGCTCCTGCTCCAGGCCGCGGGGGTGGAGCTTCTTCCCTTTGCCGACACCCTCGCCGGGCGCTTTCGACTGACCGGACTGACCGGCAATCCCGCCGACTTCGCCATCGCCGCGGTCCTCCTGCTGCCCCTTCTCCTCGCGGACGGAGAGGGGTGGCCGACCTGGAGGCGACCGACTGCTGTCGTCGTCCTGGTGGCAGCCACCCTGGTGACCCTGACCACCACCGCCTACGTCGCCCTGGCCGCTCTGATTCTGGCGTGGCTTGTCCACGTCCGCTCTCGCCGCGCCTGGGTCGCGGCGGTGGTGGGCCTCCTGGTAGCGACCACGGTGGCGCTGGCGGCAGGCTTCGGAGGGAGGGTAGAGCGGCAGCTCTCCCACCTGCGGGAGGGCGACTGGTACACCTTCCTGTCCGCCCGGGGCGACGGGTGGACCGCCGCGGCGCAGATGATCCGGGAGCACCCTCTGGTGGGAGTGGGCGCCGACAACTACACCCAGCGCTTCTTCGACAGCCGCCTCGCGTGGCTGGATCGCCGCCAGGAGGTGGGCCGTCGCGGCGAGCTCGCCACCCACTTCGAATGGGCCCACTCGGACCCGCTGCAGGTCCTCGCCGAGCTCGGGGTTCCGGGGTTGCTGTGGATGGCGGCTCTGGGGTGGATCATCCTCCGGCGCTGGCGGCCGGCGGTCCCGTTGCCCGGGTATGCGGCTGCCGCGGCGGCGCCCTTCCTGCTCCTCCACTACCCCACCCACCTGGCCGTCGGGGCGCTGCCCCTGACACTCATCCTGGGCGAGATGCTGGCTCGGGACCAGGTGGTCGAGCTTCCGGTCCGGACTCCTGTCCTGCGCACGGCACTGGGCCTCACCGCAGTGGCGGTGGCCGGGCTCGGCCTCGCCTGGCAGGGGGACGCGATGCGCGTGGACGCCTGGCGAGCCACGGTCGACGGGCAACTGGACGTCATACGCCACACGACCTCCCCGGCCGAGCGCGCGCAGCTCGCCGCCGCGTTCGCACGGCGGGTCATGGATCGCATCGATGCCCACCCCGTGGCAGCGGCCTGGATGTGGCGGGACGTCGGCAAGGCGCGCCTCGCCGGCGGCGATCCCGCCGGTGCCGCCGCGGCCTTCCGGAGGGCGACCGAGCTGTGCCCCCACGCCGAGGCCGACATGGGGCTCGGCCTGGCGCTGGCCGCCCAGGGCCGGCGCGGTGAGGCCCTGATGTACCTGGGCCGCGCCGCGCGCGTGAACCCGAGCCTGGCGACGCTGATCTCCGACCCGGACCTCCGGCAGACGGTCGAGGACCTGACCGCGGCGCGACGCCGCCGCTGACCGCGCGCGGCGCCCTCGCCGGTGGGCCGCTCGCGGGGTTCGGTGGCCCCGAGGCCTGGACGCGAATCAACGGGGAGGTTGAGCTGGGCGGGGTCCGCGCTGGCGGGGCCACCGCCCCGCCAGCGGGTGGCGCTAGTGCAAGACGCGGGGCGCGACGCCATACTCCTTGGCCGGAGTGTGGGACTTGGGAGACCACGCTGGTGCCGGCCCCTGGTCTTGCACTCCCCGGTTCCCCCCCCTGCGGCAAAAATACAGACCATGCCGTGCCTCGAGCGTCGCCCTCGACAACGCGATCCTCGCCCTCCCGCTGCCCTGCCGCTGTGCCACCGAATTGTCACGTTTCCACCCCAAGTGACCGGTTCACTGGACGCCGTACGAAAAACCGGACGCATCCGTCCCGAATCCTTCTCCCGATCACCGCTTGAAACTGGTATACGGATTGCGTAGCATGAGGCGTTCATTGTCATGTCGGTGGGCCAGCCCAGAGGGGCCCACCGTGGTATGCGAAGTGAAGAGTCGGATTCATCATCATAAGGAGGTATGCTGATGAGAGAATCGATCCGCGTCCGATATACCGTCGTCATCCTGGCCATCGCCCTGCTGGCCACATCCGGGGTGATGGCCCAGACGGCGAGCGGCCGGTTGCAAGGCACGGTCGTCGACAACAACGGCGAGGCCCTGCCCGGCGTCACCGTGACTCTCCAGTCGCCCGAGCTGATCGGCGGCCCCCGCACTGCCATCACCGACGCCGGCGGCAGCTTCTCGTTCGTGGCCCTGCCCCCCGGCACGTACTCCGTGCGTTCCGTGCTCGACGGGTACATGACCCAGGAGCGGACCGACGTCAAGGTCAACCTCGGCGGCACCGCCATCATCGGCATCCAGATGCCCGCCGGGAAGTTCGGCGGCGAGATCGAGGTCACGGCCGAGACCCCGGTGGTGGACCCCACCCAGGTCAACACCGAGCAGGTCTTCGACCAGAGCTACCTCAAGAATGCCGCCGTGGGTTCGGGCAACCGCAGCTACCAGAGCATCCTCGGCCAGACGGCCGGCGCGGTGGGCACCGGCAACCCGAGCGTGTTCGGGTCCACCCTCGGTGAGAACGTCTACTTCATCGACGGCATGGACACCACCGACCCGGTGACCTCCACCTTCGGCACCAACTTCAACTACGACGCCATTCAGGAGATCCAGTTCCAGACCTCCGGCTTCGAGGCCGAGTACGGGCGCGCCACCGGCGGCTTCGTCAACCTGGTCACCAAGTCCGGCGGCAACAGCTTCTCCGGCACCTTCGACATCCGCTACCGCGACACCAGCTTCTACGAGAACGGCGACCACTTCGACAAGAACCGCAACAAGACCGAGTCCCGCATCACCGGCATCACCCTGGGCGGGCCGATCGTGCGCGACAAGGTGTGGTTCTTCGTCTCCTACCAGAACTCCCACACCAAGCTCACCCCTGCCAACGCCTACACCACGCGCCTCTTCGAGGGCAACTACTACATGGGCAAGGCGACCTGGCAGGTGGACCCGAGCTGGCGGGTGGTGGTCCGCGGCTCCGGCGACCCCGCCGACATCGACAACGCCTACCAGGCCAACCGCCTGCCCGAGGCCACCGGCTTCCAGAAGCAGGGCGGCCACATCTACACCGGCGAGCTCAACGGGGTGCTGTCCGAGGCCCTGCTGTGGAACGCCTTCGTGGGCATCAACCGCCAGGAGCTCAACACCTACCCCGAGACCGGCGACCTGGCCACCCCGGGCCACTACAACTACGATAACGGTCTGTACACCGATAACTACATGAACCAGCAGTACTCGAACCGGGACCGGGACGACTACGTCACCAGCCTCACCTACTTCGTGGACGACTTCGGCGGCTCCCACGAGTTCAAGGGCGGCATCGAGTACTCGGACCTGTCCTTCAAGACCGGCAACTGCGACACCGGCGACCTCGTCGGTGACAAGTGCTACGCCGGCCAGGTGGGCTACCGCTACTACGACGTTCTGTTCGACCCGGCCGACCCGAACTCCGTGTACCCCTACTTCCTGTGGGAGGACGTGGACGCGGGATTCGCCACCTACACGGGCTCCCTCAAGACCGCCTACCTGCAGGACTCCTGGCGGCCGAAGTCCAACCTGACCCTGAAGCTCGGCGTGCGCTACGACGGCGTCAACTACGACACCGACAACGGCAAGCAGGTGGCCGACATGAGCAAGTTCCAGCCCCGCGTCGGCGTGGCCTGGGACCTCACCGGCGACTCCAAGAACGTGGTCCGGGCCAACTGGGGCCGCTTCATGCACCCCTCGGCCCTGACCCTGCCCAGCTTCGCCAAGACCCAGGAGGAGACCTCCTACCGCTGGTACTCCTGCTCCTACATCGTGCAGTACGTCTTCGGGTACCCGGCAGGGACTCCCGAGGAGTGCGCCTCCACCGCCGCCGCCATCGGCTACCAGTGGATGCAGGACCCCACCGGCTTCGACCCCAACGGCTTCGTGCTCAGCCCGAGCCAGACCTACGGCAGCGCTCCCAGTGAGATCGACCCCAACCTGAACCCCATGTACGCCGACGAGTACAGCGTCGCGTACGAGCGGGCGCTGTGGGACCGGTCCTCGGTGGAGATCGCCTACATCAACAAGAAGACCAAGGACATCTTCGAGGACACCTGCGACGGCAACTTCCCGACGCCCCATGAGGGTGCGTCCTGCGACTACTACTTCATGTACAACATCCCCGGCCTCCGCCGGAACTGGGAAGGCGTCGTGGTGCGCTTCGAGAACCGCACCCTGGACTGGCTGACCCTGCTCGCGTCCTACACCTACGGCATCTCCAAGGGTGACATCGAGTACACCCAGAACGGTGGCACCGACTTCGACGTCTACCCGTGGCACTTCGTGAACCGCTACGGATACCTGTCGGACGGCGCCAAGAACCGGGTGAAGCTCAACGGCTTCGTGCTGCTGCCCATGAACTTCACCGTGGGCTTCGACGCCACCTATACCTCCGGCTTCCCCTACAACACCCTCGAGAACTCGTCCAACGTGGACATGCCCTACGGCGACTACTTCGTGGAGCCCCGCGGCAGCCGCAATGCCAACTCCACCTACAACCTGGACCTCGAGGCGTCCAAGGGCTGGACCCTGGGCGCGGTGCGCCTGGAGCTCATCGGCACGATCTACAACGTGCTGAGCTCCGAGCGCGCGACCGACGTCTGCGAGCAGTACACCGACGGCTGCACCACCACCGACAAGGACACGACGGTCCACGTCGACTTCGGGCAGCCCATCACCTGGCAGACCCCTCGTCGCTACGAGGTGGGCTTCCGGGTCGAATTCTGATCCTCATTCGTTCCACCTCGAGGGCCCGCCATCCGGCGGGCCCTTTTTCTTTCCAGCGGCAGCAACAGCAACCAGCAGCCGTGATCGGCGGCCGCGGACTGCGAACGGCGCCCAGCCGACAGCGGACGGCGAGCAGCGCTGAGTGTGCAGCGTGCTTCCGCATGTTCACCTCCGCGTCGTTCGCGGCGGGAAGATAGCCGGTGGCCACCGGCTTGGGGAGACGCACATGAACGACCCGGAGGTGAACATGCTCGACGCGCTCCCCAACACTGGCCTGATCGCACACCGCGAGGCCCTCGACGCTGCGGGCGCCGCCATCAAGCTCGTGATCCGGCTGCCATCTCCCCTGAAGTGCATCACCGATCAGGTGATCCGCTCTGCGAGCTCGGTGCCGGCCAATCTGGCTGAAGGCCACGGCCGCTCCGGTCGCGACCGGCTCCACTTCTGGAGAATCGCGTACGCCTCGGCCAAGGAGACCGACAGCCACCTGCGATTGCTCGCCGCCACAGGAGCCGTCAACCCCGCCGCGGCTGAGATCGTCCTCGCTCACTTCGATCGCGTGCGCGCGATGACCTGGCGCCTCCTCAACCCCAAGCCCAGATGACCGCCACCTCTGACGTGCTGGGGAGGCGATCACTGATCGCCTATGGCTGGGCGCTGATCTCCGATTGCCGCCGCTGCCGCCGTCCCTGCCCCCTGCAGCAATGACTGCTCGCTTGGTTCTCTTCACGTGACACCGCCGCGAAGAGGCGTAGGGATGCTCCCAATGACACGCCCTTGTTCTGTCATGGTGAGCGAGGAGCGAGCCGTCTGCGGCGAGGGACGAGTCGAACCATCCCCCGAAGGCCCGTGGGACGCCTCCCAGGCACGACTCTGGTTCTCTCGGGGGATTCTTCGACTCGCTCCGGCGGACCTCCGCTCGCTCAGAATGACAGGCAACTTGGACGTCCCCCTGTCTCCGCGCGGTCCCGTGTCACGCCATGCGGCACCGCCGCGCCGGGCGTACGGACGCTCGTACCGACGCCACCGGCCTCCATGGGGCAGCGGCGGGTGGCGTACGATGGTCGCGATCGAGCCGCGACGCCAGAGGTGGAGGTGAGGGATGGGCAGGATCGCCATCGTCCTCTCAGGGGGCGGCGCCAAGGGCGCGTTCCAGGTTGGCGCCCTCGACTATCTGATCCGCGACCGCGGCATCGATCCGCAGGTGCTGGTCGGCGTCTCCACCGGCACCCTCAACGCGGTCATGCTCGCCCAGGGCGAGGGCAGCGGCGGCCTGCGCCGACAGCTCGCGGCCCTCAAGGCCGTCTGGTACGGCATCCGCGACAACGACGACATCTACTACACGCGCTTCGGCGGCGTGGTGGGGCTTCTGTTCGCGGCCGACAGCGTCTACTCCAACAAGCCCCTGTGGGCCCTCATCCGCGATCACGTGGACCCGGCTCTCCTGGCGGCCTCGGGCAGGGTCCTGCGGGTGGGCGTGGTGGAGCTGATGTCGGGCCGCTTCGTCATCGTGGACGGCGGTGACCCCAGGCTCCTGGAGATGGTGCGGGCTTCAGCCTCGATCCCGGTCCTCTTCAACCCGGTGGACGTGGGCGCGGGGCGCTACGTGGACGGCGGCGTGCGCGACGTCACGCCCCTCGGGGCCGCCTTCACCGCCCTCGCCGAGCTCGAGGCCGAGGGAGACGACCGGGAGCAGGACACGATCTACGTCATCCTCGCCAGTCCCCTCGACGCGCGGCGCCTCACCAGTGCCGGTCAGCTCGACAACGGCGTGGAGATCCTGCGCCGCTCCATCGATCTGCTCACCAACGAGGTCTACCGCAACGACCTCCGGCTGGCGGAGACCGTGAACGACGCCGTCCGCTACCAGGAGCGGCTGCGCGCTGCGGCTCAGGAGGCCGGGTTCGAGGTCCCCGCCGGCTTCCCCTTCGCCACCCACCGGGCCGCCGACCTGGTGCTCATCAAGCCCGAGGTCGAGCACATGGGCAGCCTCCAGTTCGATCCGGCCAAGATCCGGCGCGCCTTCCGCGACGGCCGCGCCAAGGCGAAGGCGGCCGTCGCCGACGCCGCGGCCACCGGCAGCAACCTCCGCCCAGAGCACCTGCACCCCGCGGAGTGACTCCGTGCTCAGCGCTGGAGATCGGTGATCGTCTCGGGGAGGGGAAGGCCGAAGGAGGTCGTGGCGTCCCACGGGTGAACCTCGAGGCAGCTCAGGCTGCCGTCCCGACCCCACAGTATGACGCCCACCGGCACGCCCGCGGAGGTCCTGGCCTCGGCCCGAGCGATGATCTTCGAGCCCGCCACGGGCCGAGGCGCGGCGCCCCTGACCGCCAGATCGATGGTGGGACAGCCGCAGGCGCACTGCCCGACCACCTCCACTCCGTCCAGGCCATGGGGGAGATCCTCGCCGACATCTCCTTCACCGTCGTCGCCGGCGGCGGGCAGCAACGCCCGGATCAGCCGCCGCTCGTCGTCGCTCAGCGGTCGTCGCAAGGGCCAGGACCGGTGGTGCGCCACCCTCGACCTCCTCGGGCAGGGGCCTACGATCATGGGTCTGTGCGCGGTCGAAAGGCTGCCCGCGATTGTACACCAAAGCCCCCCGAGCCATCCCGTTCGCGGCGGTCACGCCGACCCCACGACGGGAAGCGTCTCCTGCGGCGTGATCCCGGCCACCGGATGGCGCGCAGTCCGCCCCGCCCGCGAATGCGTCGCCGCCGCGAGGTGTTGTGCCCAACACGTCGATGCTCCAAGGCGACCACCTCCCCGCGTGCGATGGACCGCAGCCCTCCGCACTGCCACCGCGCCCCCGGCGACGGTACCGTGCGTGGTTGATCGAGCCGGTGCTGTTCGCGCTCCTCTTCGCCGTCACACCGACCGTCTCGGCTCAGGGCCTGAGCCTGGCGTTCACCCCCGTCGCCACAGACCTGGTGCGGCCCGTGCTTGTGGTCGACCCCGGGGACGGCTCCGGCCGCCTGTTCCTCGTCCAGCAGACGGGGCAGATTCTGGTCAGGGACAGCACCGGCGTGCTGGCGACGCCGTTCCTGGACATCGGCTCCCAGGTGAGCTGCTGCGGCGAGCAGGGCCTGCTCGGCCTCGCCTTTCACCCCAACTACGCCTCCAACGGCCTGTTCTATGTCGACTACACGGACGTCGCCGGGGACACCGTGGTGGCCGAGTACCAGGTCTCCGCCGGCGATCCGGACATCGCCGACCCGGCCTCGGCGCGGGTGCTGCTCACCGTGGCCCAGCCCTACGCGAATCACAACGGCGGGAACCTGGCGTTCGGACCCGACGGCTACCTCTACATCGGTTTCGGTGACGGCGGCAGCGGCGGCGACCCTCTGGGCAACGGCCAGAACCTGGAAACCCTGCTCGGGAGCATCCTGCGCATCGACGTGGACGCGGCCGATCCAGGGCTCGAGTATGCGATCCCCGCCGACAACCCCTTCGCCGGCAACCCCACCGCTCGTCACGAGATCTGGGCGTGGGGGCTGCGCAACCCGTGGCGGTTCAGCTTCGACCGCGCCACCGGCGACCTCTTCATCGGCGACGTGGGCCAGTCGGCCGTGGAGGAGATCGACTTCCAAGACGCGGCCAGCCCCGGCGGCGAGAACTACGGCTGGAGCATCATGGAGGGCAGCACCTGCTACGGGGGCGGCGTCGACTGCAACGACGGCTCACTGGTGCTGCCCATCCTGGAGTACGGTCACGACGTCGGCAGCGCCGTGACCGGCGGCTACCGCTATCGGGGCAGCTCGCAACCACGGCTGCGCGGGATGTACCTGTACGCGGACTACGGCTCCGGCCTGGTGTGGGGGACGGTCCCGCGGTGCGACGCCCAGTGGCAGTCGGAGGTGCTCGCCGACACCCCGTACGCCATCAGCACCTTCGGCGAGGGCGCCGACGGCGAGCTCTACCTCACCGACTACGCCGCCACTGGAGGGACGGTGTACCACGTGACAGTGGCGGCGGGCGGGCCGGCGCTCGCCTCCGCACCCACGACGGTCGACTTCGGGGCCCTCCATCTCGGCGTGGCAGGGAGCGCCGAGCTGCTGCTCACGAACACCAACACCGGGCCCGAGGCCGTGCTCGTGGAGGCGGTCTCCGTCTCCGACACGATCCACTTCTCCCTCAATGCGGACGGCGGGTCGAGCCCGTGCGGCAGCCTCACCCCCTGCCTCGGCCCCGGCGAAAGCTGCACCGTCGAGGTCAGGTTCTCTTCCGGGACCCAGGGGACCTTCGACGGGGCCCTGACGATCAGCGGCAATCACGCCCCTGTTGCGGTTCCCCTCACCGCCGTCGCCTACGAGCCGTGCAGCCTCACCGACGACCGCACGCTGCCCGACCAGACGGTCTCCGACACGCGGACCGAGGCCGCCTGCCTGTCCCTCACCGCCGGGCCCTACGGGGTCGTCGCACCGGGCGACGTGACCTTCCTCGCCGGCACGGTGATCACGCTGGCCAACGGCTTCGCGGTCGGGCCCGGCGCCACCTTCACCGCCGCCATCGACCCCCTCCTGGCCCTGCCCTGAGCCTCCCCCGCTGCGGGCACGGAGCCCACACCCTGCAAGAGGCACCGGCCTCGTCGGCCGTCCGACAGCGGCGAGAGGCCCTCGCGCCCAGGCGAGAGCGCCTCGGCAGTGATGGCTTCCCCGGCGGCTGCGGCGCCGTGCTCCGCGCCGACCGACAGGCGCACGCTCAAATCGGCCGGCAGGAGCCCGCTCAGGCCGGGCGGATGTTCTGGTTCACCCGGAAGAAGTTGCCGGGGTCGTACGTCTTCTTGATCGACGCCAGACGCTGATAGTTGTCCCGGAACGACGCCTGCACCCGCTCCTGGCCCTCCTCCATCATGAAGTTGGTGTAGGCGCCCCCCGCCGAGTACGGGTGCAGCGCATCGAAGTAGTCCTTGCACCACGTGGTGATCACCTGCGCGTTGGCCGGCTCGGGATCGATGCCCACGATCACCAGGGCCCAGTTGGCATCGCGATAGCTGAAGGCCGTCTCGTTCTTGCCGACGCGGTGGGCCGCCCCGTTGATGGGGTACATGTGCACCTGGGAGAGCCCCACGGGCGCCCTGCCCGCATGCTCCAGGTGCTTGGCGATCGCCTCGTCGCTGAGCTCGTTCAGGAAGTCGGCCCGCCAGTACCACTGCAGCCCGGGGGTCAGGAGCGGATCGAAGAGGGACTGCAGGGCGGGGAAGGGCATGGGACCTACGGCGTCGAGGAGCGGCTCCCCCACGCTGCGCATGGGCCTGGTCACCTCCTCGGCCTGCTCCGGCGGGGCGGTGGCGCACCAGATGATGGCGCACACCTTCCTGCCGTGCAGCTCCTCCGGGAACAGGGGTGCGGGCGGCACGGTGAGGAATGCGAAGAAGCCGCTCACGCTCTCCGGTGCGCCGGTGATGAAGTCGCGGTAGGCCGCCATCACCTCGGGAGTCTGCTCCAGGGGCCAGAAGGTCGGACCCGCATACACCGTGTCCACAGGGTGGAGGCGGAACAGGAACGACGTCACCACCCCGAAGTTGCCGCCGCCGCCCCGGATGGCCCAGAACAGGTCAGGGTGCTTGGTCTCGCTCGCCTGCACCAGGCGGCCGTCCGCCAGCACCACGTCCACCTCGAGCAGGTTGTCGACGGTGAGGCCGTAGGGGCGCGTCAGGTGGCCGATGCCGCCCCCCAGGGTCAGGCCCGCCACGCCCGTGCTCGCCACGGTGCCGCTCGGCGTCGCCATGCCGAAGGCGTGGGTCGCGTGATCCACCTCCGACCACAGGCAGCCCGGCCCCACGCGCACCGTCCTGGCCTCGGGGTCGATCCGGATGCCCTTCATCAGCGACAGGTCGATCACCAGGCCGTCGTCGCACACTCCCAGCCCGGCGCCGTTGTGGCCGCCGCCTCGGATCGCGGTGAGCATGTCGTGATTGCGGCCGTACTCGACCGCCGCCTTCACGTCGCCGACGTCGGCGCACCGGGCGATCAGCCGCGGCCTCTTGTCGATCATTGCGTTGTAGACGCTGCGTGCAGCGTCGTAGGTGGCGCTGTGTGGTTCGATGAGCTCACCACGGAAGGTGTCGGCCAGCTCACCCGCGACCTGGGAGATTTCCACAGCCATGAGAAGCCTCCTTTCGCCGGTCTCGGCACTTTTGAGATCGGGTATCTTTTCTGATCAGGGCAACAGGGAAAGGAATGGGGTCATTCCATCTCGAGGAAAGGGCCGTTCCCCAGGCTCTGCTGGGGTCCCGCCGGGAGGCGGCGGGGAGCCGGGTCAGCCGGCCTCGGCGTCGGGCCAGACCGCCCCATGCGGCGCCGCCGGGTTCCGCGCCTCGGCCAGGCGCCTCCTCACCTCCTGCAGGACCTCGCGCACGAAGGCGCACTCGCACTCCGTGGAGCAACCGCCCAGAATGCTACGGTCCAGGCAGTAGCCGGGGCACTCGTCGGAGCCCGTCTTGCGCTCGGCGAACACCGGCCCGCGGTAGAGGTCCGCGAACTCCCCGGCAGCCGCCGACAGGGTGGTGCCGCAGCGGTCGTGATTGAACAGGAAGAGGCCCAACCTCAGGTCGCGGAAGTCGGCCTGATACCCCACCACCTCGAGGGCGGGATCGGCGAGGAAGTCCGCTCGACTCGGCCACAGCTCGCCGCAGCACGGACACCTCTTGAACTCGCAGCCGTCGGCCACCTCGTCGTCCTCCAAGGCATCGGCGCCCTCCCCAGAGTACACGCCATGTTTGGAGAAGTGCCAGCCGGGAGCCAGTACACGCCCCACCGCTCCCCCCGGAGCGGCAGCCCCGTAGAGTGTGCAACTCTCGTCGGGCTCCGGGTACTCCCCGGACCCGCCACGTTCGACCGCGGGAAGCGGTCATCACCGAGAGCGCCCGGATCCACTCAGGCCCTGAGGAAGCACGCGGTCCCGCCTGGGCGTGCGAACCACGAAGCTCGCCCCGACCGACGACCAGCCGAGGGCGAATCAGGAAGAGCCTAGGTGGCGCGGCGGATCAACCACCAGCCGCACGCGAGCAGGGTCAGGAGGAACACGCCGATCGCCCACGGTCCCGCCGCCGGGATACCTGTCGCCTCCTGGAGCTCGACCTGGAAGATCGCCGTGCCTGTGCTGAACTCCAACCGATCGTCGGGATTCGAAGGGTTGTCGATGACGTAGCCGATCGTGATCGAGTTCCCGGTGAACGAGGTCGAGCGGGTGAACGCTCCCGACTCCGCCACGTCGATGAGGTCGTCCGAGATCGGGGTAAGACCGGTGATCGTCTGTCCAGCCACGTCGAATGCGATGTTGGAGATGCTGATGTCGATGATCTGGTAGTTGTTGGCGCCCGACGGCGTGAGATGCACCTGGTTCGTCGTCGGATCGAAGTCGACGATGATCGAGTCCCCATAGCCGCACGGGTTGGAGATCTCATCGGCCTCCCCGAGCTCCGGCCCGGGACCGATGCTCCGCCCGAGCGCCTCCATGACCCGCGCGTCCGAGCAGAACGGCGGGAAGAAGTTCAGCTCTTCGTGGAAGTCCGCGGACGTCGCCGCCGCCGAGGCCAATGGAACGCAGACGAACATGCTCGCGATCCCCACGGTGAGCACCACGACGGTTCGAAGAGACACCAGCTTCACCGTGACCATATGACTCATCTCGTTCTCCTTCCTCGCGGTGCCGAGACCTCGTGCGACGATCACACCGCCGTATCGTGATGGCTCAACGCCCGTCATCCAACCTCGTTCCCTGGCTCCGATTTCCAAGATCATAGCACGGCTGTACCGTGGCAGCCGTACGCTCCCAGACAGGACCCGCCGCCGACCATGCCGCCCTCGCGGCAGGCACATCCTGGGGAACGAAATTTTCGGGAGACCCGATGATATGATCCCTATAAACCCAAGGAGGCCATCATGTCTGTGCGGCACGTCGTGTCACGTCTGCTGTCGCTCCTCGTGTGCCTTGCCGTCTGCCCCCCGGTCATGGCCGGGTTCCCCGCCACCGAGTGCTATGTCGCCTCCGTGGGCCGGGGCTCCGGCGAGCAGGGCTCCGAGTGGTACACCACCATGTGGGTCTACAACCCGAGCCAGGGAGACGCCCTCGTCCGCTTCTCCTTCCTCAAGCGCAACACGAGCAACACGTCGCCCCTGGTCTTCGACGACACCATTCCCCCGCGATCCGTGAGGAAGTACAACGACGTGGTCACCTCCATGTTCGGCGTCACAGGCTACGGCGCGGTGCGGGTCACCTCAGACGTGGCGCTGGTGGTCGCCAGCCGCGTGTACTCCCAGCCCAGCGAGGGCGAGGCGGCCTCGGTAGGCCAGCTCCTCTCGGGCGTCCCCGCGTCGTTCGCCATCGGTCAGGGCGAGACCACCGACCTGATCGGGGTCCGCCAGCACACGCCGCCGGAGTCGTGGGACTTCCGCTACAACTATGGTCTCGTGGAGACGGCGGGAGCTGCCGCGACGGTGAAGATCTCGGCCTTCAGCCAGAGCGGGACCTTCCAGAGGGACAACACCGTCACCCTGAGGCCCTACGAGGCCAAGCAGTGGAACGTCTCCGACCTGCTCGAGGGCGGCAACGCCTGGAACTGGCGGCTCCACATCGAGGTCGTCGCGGGCGCCGGCAGGGTCATCGCGTTCGGCTCCGGCGCCGCCAACGGATCCAACGACCCCTCCACCTTCGAGATGCAGTTCAAGGACTCGCTCCTTGCCGAGGCCTCCGGCACGCTGACACTGCCCTACGTCGGCTCCGCGAGCAATGCAGGGGGCGCCGTCTTCCAGGTCACCAACACGGCCTCGGACACCGGCCTCGGCGTCATCGGTCGGGGCGCCCTGGCGGGCGGCGAGTTCGCGGCGACGGACGGCAGTGCCGCCGCCACCCTGGGCCAAAGCGACACCGGCGGCACCGGCGTCTGGGCCGGCGGCAGGCAGGAGGGCGGCTTCTTCGAGGACACGGACGGCACCGGCAAGGCGTGGATCGCCCGCGGCGATCGCGGCGTTGAGGGGACCGGCAGCAGCGCAGGCGGTGCGTTCTGGACGCCGGACAACCTGTCGCTGGCCAACATCGCCACCCAGACCAGCGGCGTCGAGGGGTACGGCCCGGTGCAGGGCGCCATCTTCGGGGACACGGATGAGACATCCATCGCCTACGTGGCGACCGGCGACTCCGGCATCAACGCCACCGGCGACGAGATGGGGGCGTGGTTCGCCCAGACGGACCTGCACTCCCAGGTCTACGTGGCCCGGGGCGCCGCCGGCATCAACGCCTTCGGGAGCGACACGGCCGGCTACTTTGAGAACACCACCGACCAGGCGGCGGCCCACCTCGGGCACAACGGCTTCGGCCTCGAGGCCTTCGGGACGACCGTCGGCGCGGCCTTCTCCAACCGCGACCTCAGCGGCTCCATGCGGGCCTCCGACGGCGATCGCGGCCTCACCGCCACCGGCAACGAGACGGGGGGCCACTTCGAGGACCTGGACGACGGCACCTGGAGCGGGGTCGCGGAGGGCGCCGCCAGCATCGCCGGCAACGGCGCCAAGAGCTTCGTCCAGAACCACCCCTACGACGCCACGCGGGTGATCGTGTACACCGCCCAGGAGGGGGACGAGGTGGGGACCTACACCCGGGGCACGGCGCGGCTGGCCGGCGGCGAGGCCCGGATCGCCCTCGGGGAGACCTTCCAGTGGGTCACCAACCCGGACCTCGGCCTCACCGTCCACCTGACGCCCGTGGGCTCGTGGTCCCAGCTCTACGTGGCCGAGCGCTCCACCCGGGAGCTGGTGGTGCGCAGCGCCGGCGGCGACCCCGAGGCGGTCTTCGACTACGTCGTCATGGGTTTGCGCATCGGCTTCGAGGAGGCGAGCGTGGTCCAGGAGCGGCTCCGCGAGGCGCCGATCCCGTCCATGACCGCGGCCCGGACGCGCTACGAGCACGACCCCGAGCTACGCCGCCACAC
This sequence comes from uncultured Holophagae bacterium, assembly GCA_963844865.1. GTDB lineage: Bacteria > Acidobacteriota > Thermoanaerobaculia > Thermoanaerobaculales > Sulfomarinibacteraceae > CAWJPY01. The sequence goes on along the minus strand of CAWJPY010000023.1, from coordinate 8,707 downwards.
CGCGCTCGAGCGCTTCACGACCATGCGCCGAGAGACCGGCGAGGCTGTGCCCGTGGACCTGACGGCGTCCGAGGCCCTCGCCGCCGCCGTCGGCCGCGCCCCGGACGAACGCGAGACCTCCGACTAGACGGGGCGGAAGAGCGCACCCCACCCACCTTCCACCCTGGGTCGCGGCGAGGTGGTACGCTCTCGAGTCGATGAGAGCCGACGGAGCTGTCTCTGCGGCCGGCGGGAACCGGACAGAAGCGAGGGTCTCGTGAACGGCTGGTGGCTCGCCTGGGGCGTGCTGTTCGGCTGCCTCGGGCTGGGCTTCTTCGTCTACGGCCGCAAGCAGCAGCGCGCCGTGCCTTTGCTGTGCGGCATCGCTCTCATGGTCTTCCCCTACTTCGTCTCCAACCTCGTCCTGCTCGTGGCCATCGGCCTCGTCCTCGTCGCCGTCCCCTACTTCGTCAGAGCGTGATGAAGAGCCGGGAGTTGACTTCTCGGGAAATCCGCCGGCGATCGCTCCGGCAGAACTCTTTGTGCGTGCCGCCGTAGCTCTTCGGTGCGGGGGACATCCAGACATGAGCCACCCCTACATCGCGCTGCTGGCCGCGTTGTTGGCGACAGCCCTGACCTCGGCGGCGGGTGCCGCTGACCCACCGGAGGTGGCGCCGCGAGCGCCCGCGCGCGCCGAGGGCCGCGGTGGCATACCCGTCGAGCGCCCCGATGACCCGGAGATGGCGCGCCCCGCACCGCTCGTTTCGCCCCGCAAGACGGCCGCCGCGGTCACCCGCAACGGGTTCACCTCCGTGCAGGTGAACGTGGACGCCGACGGCGCCAACATCCGCGGCGACGCCGCCAACGAGCCCTCCATCGCCATCGACCCCAACGCGCCCAACCGCATCGTCGTCGGCTGGCGCCAGTTCAACACCGTCTCCTCCAACTTCCGCGAGGCCGGTGTCGCCTTCTCCAACGACGGCGGTCGCACCTGGACGTTCCCCGGCGTGCTCGAGGACGGCGTCTTCCGCAGCGACCCGGTGCTCGAGTTCGACAACGCCGGGCGCGTCCATTACCTCAGCCTCGGGGTGCCGGGCGGCGACCTCCTCACCGACGTCTTCACCTCCGACGACGGCGGCGCGACATGGTCCCCACCGGTGGCCTCCTTCGGCGGCGACAAGGAGTGGTTCGTGATCGAGCCTCCCCGCCCCGGCGCCAGCAGCAGCATCGTCGAGGTCTGGAGCCCCGAGGAGAACCTCTGGGACGACCGGGTCGTGACCCGGTCCACCGACGGCGGCTCGAGCTTCGAGTACCCCTTCGCCATCGACCCGGTGCCCGCGTGGGGCAGCATGGCGGTCGGGCCCAACCGCGAGCTCTACATCGTCGGCAACGCCTCCCTGGACCTGACGCGGATCGTCCTCCAGCGCTCCTTCGATGCCCTCAACCCGGACCGTCGCGACGCCGACCTTCAAATCGTTCGAGGTCCCCCTCGGAGGCGCTCAGGCGTCGGGCCAGGGGTCGCTCGAGACACCCAACCCCGTGGGCATCATCGGCCAGATCTGGATCGCCGTCGATTCCAGCGACGGCCCCCGGCGCGGCACCCTCTACGTCGTCGCCTCGGTGGATCCGCCAGGCCCCGATCCCTCTGACGTCCACTTCGTCCGCTCCACCGACCGCGGCAGGACGTGGTCGGCGCCGGTGAGGATCCACGAGGACGGGCACAACCGCTGGCAATGGTTCGCGACCATGTCGGCGGCGCCCGACGGCCGCCTCGACGTGGTTTGGATCGAGAACCTGGACGACAACAACGCGGCGATCGGCGAGCTGAGGTTTTCGCAGTCGTCGGACGGCGGCGACACCTGGAGCGAGCCCATCGCCGTCACGCCGACCTTCAGCAGCCGTGCCGGATGGCCGAACCAGCAGAAGCTGGGCGACTACTACCACATGCGGTCCGACCTGGTCGGCGCCGACCTTATCTACGCTGCGACCTTCAATGGCGAGCAGGACGTGTACTACCTGCGCCTCGGCGACCGCGACTGCAACTCGAACGGCGTCGGGGACGCCGCCGACCTCGCCGCCGGGACCCTCGCCGACTGCGACGGCAACGACATCCCCGACACCTGCGAGATCGCCGCCCGGCCCGAGCTCGACAAGACCGGCGAAGGCATCCTCGACGTCTGCCAGGGGCCGCGCCGCAGCCAGGGCCGCATCGCGCCCTGACACCTGTCGGTCGGCAGCGGGCGCTGCTCACTCGTCCAGAATGCGCGGGCCAGTGCGCAACGCCGCCGCACATGAAGGGCGCTTGGGGAGCACCAGGGAGGGTGCCTGGCACGCCGTGTTGATTCGACAGCACGCAGATCGCTTCACCCGAAAGCGTGCCTGGCGCCCGCTCTGACATCCCCAGACTGAACGGCCGCCTGCGGCGGGTCACCGCAGGCCGCGACGGCGATCAGGTGCAGTGTGCAGCGGCGGCGGACGGCGAGCTGCGGTCGGCTGAGGTTGCCTGGTGCCGGTGAACCCGCATCAAGGACAAGCCCTCGACCCGGGTCAGTCCTTCTTCGAGCACGCCGCCTTGATCTGGTCCTCGGTCAGGCCCGCCTTCACCATCGCGGCGATCTGCTCGACCGTGCAGATGTTCGCCGCCTCCTCTTCCTCGGCGGCCGGCTCCTCGGCCACAGGACCCGTGTAACCCCTCTTCTCGAGCTTCGTCTTCGCCTGCTTGACGTACTCCTCGGTGGCCTTCCCGTCGCATGCGATGCGGTCTTCCCCTCCCTCCAGGAAGAACTTGACGGTGACCGTCGCGTTCGCCGACTGGTACTCCCCGGGAACGTTCGACTCCTGCTCCATGACCTTGAGGTGGCTGTACCCGGCCGCCACGCACAGGGACGCGGCCTTCTCGTACACCAGGTCCATCGCCTGGCCGCGACCGCCGAACCACTTCACCCTGTGGCTCACGGTGAACGTGTTGTCATCGAGCTGCTCGAACGTCATCGTGGCCGAGGCGAACTGGGGAATCGCAACCATGGCAACCGCAACGAGGATCGCTCTCTTCATGGCTCCCGACCTTTCGTTCTCCACGCCCTCTGGTTTTCCTTCGTTCCTCCGGAGTGTAACACCGGGGATCGCCACCTCGAGACCGCTCCCCAGGCGTCAGGTCAGCCGAACGGTCGCCCGCTCGAGCCGAGACCGCTCCGTGGAATCGCCATGAACCGCCTGCACTGTCGATGTTTCGGCCCGGAGTCGCAACCATCAGATTTCGCATCCACCGCAACTCCTCCCGACACCGGTCGGGGTACGCGTTGGGTGCGGTCCTTCCCCCAGGGACACACACGGGACACGGAAGACCCCGGGCCGCAGCCCGAGGCCGTGTCTCCATCTTCTTCATCCTGGATGACGTGGTTGGAGCCAACGGGCGGGATCGAACCGCCGACCTAGTGATTACGAATCACCCGCGGGCCAGTTTCTAGGACCCTGAAAGTAGCAACGTTTTCCCCTGTAAGCCTCTTGCTGACGTGACTTCCCTCTTCACTCGCCGCGTTACGTATTGCAGCGGTTGTTACCCAATGTTACGATACTCAAGGCCGTAGAAGGCCGGGAAATGCGGGTGAGAACAAATCATCGGGAGGGGGTTTAGGATGGCAAAACAGGGCTCCGCGAAGGCCGGGGGAAAGCCGGAAAGAGCGAACCGCACCCTCCACCTGACCGCGGCCGCGGTGGAGCGGCTGAGGACCGACCGCCCCGGGGGCGTCCGGTACAGCGATAGCAGGCTCGAGAATTTCGGGCTGTACGTCTCGCCCCCCTCCCGCCGGCGACCCAATGGCCGAAAGAGCTTCTGGGTTGCCTACGTGAAGGAGGGCAAGCAGAAGCGAATGAAGATCGGAACCTACCCAGACATGAGCCCCGAGACCGCCCGGGAGAAGGCCGGCGAGGTGCTGGGCCAGGTGCGCGGCGGCGCCGACCCCGTGGAGGAGCGCAAGCCGGCAATCACCTTCACCAAGTGGGTTGAGCAGTACCTGGACGGGGTGAGGCGCCGGAAGAAGCAACCGGGCCCGGATGAGCGGTTCCTCGCCGGCGCCGTGGAGCGGTGGGGAAAGCGACCCATCGACCACGTCGCCCGCGACGAGGTGGCCGCCGCAATGCGCGACGTGGAGCGGAACGCCCGCCACCGCCACGAGGAGCGGCTCCAGGGCGCGCGGGAGGCGCTGGCGAAGGCCAAGGGCCGCAAGAAGCGGTCCCCGAGCCTGGAGAGCCGCCTAGAGGCCAGGATTGCGCGTCTCGAGAGCACTCAACACCCGGGCCGGGTGACTGCGAATCGATGGCTTGCCGCCGTGCGGGCCTGTCTGGCGGAGGCGAAGCGGTCCGGCCACCTGGTGGTCAACGTCGCCGGCGACGTGCGCCCCTACCGGGAGAACCCGCCCCGAGCACGGGTGCTCACCGACGAGGAGCTGCGGCGCCTGCTGGAGGCCATCGCGAAGGAGCCCGACGCGCACGTCCGCGCCGCCTTCCGCCTGCTGATCGAGACCGGCGCCAGGACCTCGGAGGTTATGCGGGCGCGGTGGGAGGACTTCGACCTGGCCGAGGCCACATGGCGCATCCCCAGCCCCAAGGCCGGCCGCCCCCAGCTGCTCCCGCTGCCGTCCAGAACGGTCGGAATGCTCCGCCGGCTCGAGAGGAACGGCCCTTGGCTGGTGCCAGGGCTCACCATGGGCCAGCCACGCTATGACCTCCGCCGACCCTGGCAGCGAATCCGGGAGGCCGCGGCGCTGCCCCCCGATCTCCACATTCACGACATCCGCCGCACCTTCGGCCTCCACGTCGCCCGGACCGCGGGCCTGCACGTCGCCTCAAAGCTCCTCCGTCACGCCGACGTGCGGGTCACCGAACGCGTCTATGCACCTCTGGACCTGGCCACCCTCCGCAAGGCGCTTGAGAAGCACGGGGAGGTGGTGCCCTTCAACGAAGCGAACGGGGGAAAAGAGTCATGAACCAACCCGCCGGCAGGCGGTAGAATCGGACCACGATGGCAGTCCGGCTCGGCCACGGTGACCTCGCCCCCGAGGGTGAGACTCTCGAGTGGATGCGATACGCCCTGTTCGAGAGGATCGAGGTCACAGCACCGGAGGTGCTCGACTCCCTCCGGTCCAGTGTTCTCCCTGCCGTGGTCGCGGGTGAAGAGGACCTCGGCGGCCGGCTCTGAGGGCCTGGGGCAGGCGGTACCTGTTGGATGAACCATGGGTTTATGAACGAGTCGAGGAGACGTTGCTCTGGTGGGCTGGCCTCGAGCTGATGAAGGACGAGGAGACGCTCGCCTGGGACAGTGACGGCGAGCCCTTGGACCTGGTCGACCGGGAGGCCGAGCTCGGCAGGCTCCGGCTCACCAAGCCGGCCCCCCTGGACCACTGGAAGCCGCGCCCGTGCCCTGAGAATCCCTTCGTCGAAGGGCTCCTGAACAGCCTCACCCTTCCCATGTGGAATCCGTTCACCGAATCGAAAGAGGCGTGGCTCGCCCGAACGGAGCAGATGTGCCAGGCGCACGTCCTGTTGATCGAAAGGGCCGCGCTGAATCCCCAGCTCCACCAGGAGATCGAGGCAAAACGCGCCCAGGCGCGCGGCATCCTCCAGCGCGCCAAGAAGCTCCAGCGCGAGCCGTCACCCGAGGAGGTGCAGGCGTGCGCTCGCATCGTAGACGAGGAGATTCCCGGCCTCGTGGCGAAGCTCCCGCAGCAGGTGGGGACGCGATCGCTCCGACACTTCGACTGGCTCATCCTCTACCGCATCCTAGGGTGGCCTGTCGCGGAGGTGCAACGCCTCTACGCCGACCCGGGCGACGTGGGCCACCCCTCAACGACACACATCCGGTTGACCGTCGGCGAGCTGGAGCGACACCTCGGATTGACCCCTCGCCCGTCAGGTAGGCAGCCCGCCCGCCAGTGACTTTCCCCCGGAATCCCTAAACGTAGGTTTGCGAACCCTTCTCAAAGCAGCAGTAGAAATCCCCAGCGCCGAGGACTAATCCTGTGGCTGGAGGTTTCGATGGACGACCACACAGGGGCATTCCTCACAAGCAGACAAGCAGCGCGGCTCTTGGTTGTCTCTGAGGGCACTTTGCGAGTGTGGAGGCATCGCGGCCAGGGGCCGCCTTACGTCCGTCTCGGCGACGGGCAGCGCGGAGCGATCCGCTATCCCCGCCACGAGCTGGAGCGGTTTCTCGCCTCCCGCCTGGTCCGGCCGCGTCCGAACGCTGCCGCCGGCAAGGTAGCGTGAGATGGACCTCCTGGAAGCCTGGCAGCGCGACCAGGGCCTGGTCGAACTCGAGGCGGCCGCCCAGGCGGTCGGAATCGCCGGCGAGGAGCTGGCGCGGCTCATCGCTGACGGCGCGGTCGCGGTGGTGCCCCTGGGCCGCGGCCGCCAGGCCATCCCCCTCGCCGAGCTGGAGCGCCTGGCCCTTGCCCGATTCCCGACCTGCGCCGGGTGCTGCGGATGACGGACGCGCCCGGCCCCTGGGACCTCATCCGAGCGGTGCTCGGTATCACAGCCGCCGCCTCAAGCCCGTCCATCGCCTCCTATTGCTGGCCCTCTTGAAACACGACGGCCGCCGCGGAATCTGTCCCTCTGATGCGACGCTCGCGGAGGAGCTGGGGGTCGCCGAGAGCACCATTCTCCCCGCCCGCCGTCGCCTCCGGGAGGAGGGCCTCGTGGCATGGACCCACGGCCAGGGGGCGAACCGATACGCGGTTGACGTTGACCGCCTGCTGGACCCCTCCCGACTCCCCGGATTTCAGGGAGTCCAGGGACCGTCTGACTCCCCGGATTTCGGGGACCCACTCCCTGGAAACCAGGGAGTGAATGCGGCTCAGTCCCTGAAAAACAGGGAGTGAACCGCGCCTCACTCCCTGAAAAACAGGCCCTGACTCCCCGAAAAACAGGCGCTGACTCCCTGGATTCCGGGGACAAGCGTGCCTTAGACGTGCTTCAGATCGTGCCGAGAGCTACAGCAACGGCTCTGAGGCCCGCGCCCTCCTCGAGCACTGGCAAGCAGAGGTCCTCCGGGTGAAGGGACACGAACCCGTCACCGAGTGGGCGAAGGACACCAAGACCTTCAAACGGCTGCTCGCCACCATGGCCCTTGAGGACGCCCAGCAGGTGGTCACCGACTTCCTCGAGAGTCCGCCAAGATGGTACGCCGAGCGGAACCTCTACGAGCCCGAGAACATCCTCCAGGCCGCGAACCAGCTTCTCGCCAGGAGCCGGACCCCCGCCCCGACACTCGGGGCACCGGCTTCCACCCTGACGACCGGGAGCGATTCCGGGAACACCCACTCTGGCCCAGGTTCGCGGACGCGGTGATGGCCCATCCCCCAGAGGCCGGCCTCCGCTTCGAAACCTGGGGCACGGCAGCAGGAAGCAGAACCCACTCAGGGAAAGGAGCCCCGATGCGTTACGTGGCCGTAACAGTGCTCAGCCTGTGTGCAATGCTCGCCGCGGTCGCCGCGCTGCTCGGGGTGGTCGCCCTGGAGCTGATCCGGCGCCAGCTGGCCGACCTCCACCGCGAACTGGCCGAGTCCCTGGCGGCGCTCAACAGCCGCGCCGAGCGCCTGGGGTGGCGGCTGAAGGCCATCCACGCCGACGTCAAGAAGCTCCCCAACCCGCCGAGACCGACGCCGAGCCGGAGACGGCAGCCCTCGGACCCTCTAAAAACGCCAGCCGGCCCCACGGCCGACCCCGCACCGCCACCCACTCGCCGGCGCCCGAGCCCGCGGCCTCCGAGCACGAGCCCCCGCAATGACAGCAGGGAATACCCATTCTCTGAGTCTTCACGAAGGGGAGCCCGACCCTGTCACCTTCTACCTCGAGAGCCTGTCCGAGGGGTCGCGCCGCACCATGCGGGAGTCCGTGTCCCTGGTGGTGGGCCTGATGGGCGGAGACGCGGAGCACCCGGAGGCCTTCGCCTGGGCCGCGTGGGGTACGAGCAGACGGCCAAGGTGCGGACCCACCTGGCCGAGCACTACGCGCCCACGACCGCGAACAAGATTCTCTCCGCGCCCTCCGCGGGGTGCTCAAGCAAGCCTGGCGCCTGGGCCAGCTACCGGCCGAGCGGTACCAGCGGGCGGCCGACCTCGACGCGATCCGCGGCAAGACGGCGCCCCGCGGCCGGCGCCTGACGGTCGGCGAGCTGCGGTCCCTGTTCGAAGCCTGCGACCGCGACACCACCCCCCGGGGGGCCCGGGACCGGGCCCTCCTCGCCGTCCTGTACGGGGGGGGCCTCCGCCGCCAGGAGGCGGTGACCCTGGCCCTCGGCGCCTATGCCCCCGGGGAGGGGCTGTTGCTGGTGGAAGGGAAGGGCCGCCGGCAGCGACGTATCCCCCTCCCCCCGGCGCTTGTGCCGCCCTGGACCTCTGGATTGAGGCCCGGGGGGAGCTCGACTGTCCGCGGCTGTTCGTCACGGTGGACCGCTTCGGCCGCGTCCAGGGCCGGCCCGTCACCCCGGAGGTGGCCAACGATGTGTGCCGCCGCCGCGCCGGCCAGGCCGGCGTCCCTCACTTCACCCCGCACGACCTCCGCCGGTCCTACGTCTCGGACCTCCTGGACGGTGGCGCCGACCTCGCCCTGGCCAAGCACCTTGCCGGCCACAGCCTCACCAACACGACAAGCCTGTACGACCGGCGGACCGAACCCTCGCACCGCGCCGCGGTCGCGACCATCCACGTTCCCCAGCCACCGACACGGC
>CAWJPY010000022.1:0-7338 GCA_963844865.1 uncultured Holophagae bacterium | reverse complement strand
CACTCCGAGGACCGGGTCTACCTGGGGCGGCTGGCGGTGGCACCACGCTCGGGCGGCGCCACCGTCCTGGAGGCCGCCTCCGCCTACGAGGGCCTGTGGGTCTTCCGGCAGGAGGGGGCCGCTCCCGACGTCAGCCCCGACCAGATCGACTGCCGGCGCGCCGACGGCTCCGGCGACCTGGCCGACGTCGCCTCCTCCTGGTGGCACTTCGACGGCGAGGAGCACGACACCAGGATCACCGCGCTCGTCGGCCACCACCGCCTGGAGGTGCTGGAGATCAGCGCCGGTGGCACCCTCAGCCAGCTCGCCGTGAAGACCATCGAGTGGAGCCCCTTCCGGGTCGCGCTGGACACCCTCCACCGCCAGATCGTCGTCCGCGACAACGACACCCACCTCCGCGTGTACAGCCTCACCAAGCGGGCCGCCGACGGCCTCGTGATGGTTGCGGACATCACCCTGCCCGAGGGCTCGGGCATGGGCCCGCTCACCCTCGACCCGGAGACCGGCCTCGCCTTCCCGGGCAACGCCCCGGTCCAGTACCGGCCGCCGGAGATCGAGCTGGTGGCGGACCCCGACGGCGACGGCGTGCTCGAGAGGATCGACTACCTGCAGCCCCTGGGCGCGCCCGAGGCCCCTGCGGTGGACGGCAAGCGCCCGCCGTACCTCGCCTGGGTGCGGGCCCGTCTGCCCGGCGCGTCCTCCGACACCGTGCGGGTGCGCATCGACGGCCTCGGGCCGGGCGGGGCGGCCCTGCCCCTGCGCCCGTCGCCCTTCCTGCCCACCTCCACTGTCCTCGAGCTCTACCGCACGCCCGGTCTCCGCCTCGACGACGACGGCCGCCACACCTTCCTCTCGGACCGTCCCATCCTCCTCATCGCCGACGAGCGCGCCCGCACCGAGTACTGGTCGAGCCTCGACGCACCGATGAAGGCCAAGCTGACGGCCGCCGACGAGGCCAGGGCCGTCTACGCCCTCTGCCGCAACTGCGACCGCGACACCGACGACGACGGCACCGCCGACCTCGAGTGGGGTGTGCCGGCGCCCAGACCCGGCGAGGTGCTGGTGTCGGGAGACGACACGCCGCTCGAGCTGGCAGCCTCCGCCAGGCTGCGCATCACCCTCGACGACTCGGACCTCGGCTCCGGCTGGCTCAAGAGGCTCGTCGACACCAACCAGGCCCCCACCGGCGAGGCCACCTCCGTCTCGTGGATGCGCTCGCCTCCGGTGACCGCCGGGCAGGGGATCGAGGTGCGGACCGCCGCGGCGCCCGAGGTGGAGCTCTCCTCCGGGGCGCTGACGCTGGCCCGCTCGGACCTCGAGCTGCCCGCGCCGGGACTCGACGTGTCCCTGGGCCGGACCTACACCTCCGGCGGCATCGTCTTCGGCGCCTTCGGCTGGGGCTGGGGCATGGCGGGGGTGGGGAGGTTGCGGGAGGCGCCGGACGGCACCGTCGAGCTTCACACCGGCTCGGGCGAGCGCTACGTCTTCGGCAACCAGCCCGGCGTGCATCCCGGCTCCGACGGCGCCACCCTCACCGCTTACGGCTACCCGGGCGAGCTGAAGAAGCTGCGCTCGGGCGGCTGGCTGCTCAAGCGTCCTGACGACGGGTACACCACCTTCGACGGCGGCGGCTACCCGGAGCTGGTGCGCGACCGCCTGCGCACGGACGAGCGCTCGGGCTCCGAGCTGCGCTACCACTGGTTCGCGAACGGCACACTGGCCCAGCTCTCCCAGGCGAACGCCAGCCACTCAGAGGACACCGTGCCGCGGACCATCAGCTTCACCTACGGCGAGCAGGGGCTGGTGGAGGCGGCCCAGGACTCAACCGGCCGCACCTACCGCTACGGCTACGACGACAACGGCCGTCTGACCTCGGCCTCCATCGGGGGGGTGCGTACCTCCTCCTCCGGCGGCACAGCCACCGTGACCGAGAGCTACCAGCCCGAGCTTGCCAGCGTCACCGCCGCCATCCCCGGGCAGCTCGACCACGGCGCCCAGCTCGCCGAGGTCACAGATGCCGGCGGCAACGTCGTCGTGCACGTCACCTGGGACGGCCGGCAGGCCCAGGGGCTGCGGCGGGGCGCGGGCGCCGACGCCCTCGTCACCACCGTCTCCAGGATCGACGACTCGCACTGGCAGATCCAGGAGGGATCGAGCTCGCCCATCCGCACCCATGTCGCGCTCACCGACGAGGGCACCGGCTGGCGGCAGCGGGTGGTCGTGGGGGAGGGGAGCGAGGCCTCAGAGTCCAGCACCCTGCTCGACCGCGACGGGCGGGTGCTCGAGACCGTGGACTCAGGCGGCATTACCACCACCACCGAGTACCTGTCCGGAGAGCGCCGGTACAGCTTCTCGCCGACCCTCGTCACCACCACCGCCGGGGCCGTCGGCGAGCCGGCCTCGGTGTCCTCATTGGCGACCCGGTATGAGTACCTCCCCGGCAGCAGCCTGGTGCGCGAGATCCGGCGTCCCGGCCCGACGGGCGTGCTGAGCACCGTGATCGGTCGCGACTCCCTCGGCAACCCGATCTCCGTAACCGGCCCGGACGGCACCGTCACCAGGAGGACATTCGACGCCCTCGGCCGGGTGGTGACCCAGACCTCCTCCACCGGCGCGGTGTCGACGATGAGCTACGACGACGCGGTCCAGGGCTCGGGCGAGCCGAGCCGCACCGTCGCCACCACCGCGGCCGGGACCTCCACCTCCGACGTCGTCCGCAACGCGCAGAGCGCGGTCATCTCCACGAGGATGACTTCCAGCGACCCGTCCCTGCCCTCGCGCACCACCACCTCCGACGTCAACGTCCTCGGCTGGACGCTCGAGACGAGCAGCGGCCCCTCCGTGACCCGCACCACTTACGACGCGAGCGGCCGCATCGCCCGCATCCAAAGCAGCGGCCCCGGCGAGGGGGCGCCCTCTCTGTCCACCACCGTGCCCACCTACACCTCGGCCGGGATGATCTCCGGCATCACCCGCTCGGCCGGTGAGCTGAGCGAGACGACCTCCATGACCTACTTCGGCTCGGGGTCGCTTGCCACCAGCACCACGGCGGACCTCACGACCTCCTACGCCTACGACAGCGCCGGCCGCACACTGACCCGCCAGGAGGGGGCGCTGCCAGCCACCACCTACGCCTACGACGCGGCTGGGAGGCTCTCCACCACCACCACCCCGGGCGGCAAGACCTGGACCAACGTCTACGACACCCTCGGCCGCCATGTCGGGAGGATCGACCCTGCCGGGGTGCGGGAGACCCTGGTGCTCGCCCCGGACGGCCAGCTCAGGGAGCGCAGGCTGATCTTCGGCGGCGAGCTCTGGTCCTGGGAGGAGATGGGCTACGACGCGGCGGGCCGGCAGACCTCGCACACCGTGCACCGCTTCGAGGCGCCGCAGGACCCGGAGAGCCCCGAGACCGCCCCGCTCACCACCGAGACCACCTACTACGGGCCCGGCGACGGCGCCAAGAACGGGCTGGTGAGGTCCATCTCCTCGGCCCCCGACAAGCTGACCACCTTCGACTACGACGACGCCGGCCGCGAGGTGCTGCGCTCCCTGCCCGACGGCACCGAGGTGGCGACCGCCTACTACCCGGATGGCAAGGTGCACACCCGCACCGTCTCCTACGATGGGGACGAGGGTGCCTGGTCGCTCACCACTCAGACCACCTACGACGATCAGGGCCGGGTGGCCACCGTCACCGAGCCGGGGGACCTCACCACGAGCACCCTGTACGACGAGCTGGGCAGGCGGCGCAGCGAGACCGCCCCCGACTCGGAGCCAGGGCCCTCCGGCGAGGAGCACGTGGATCGGGTGACCCTGTGGGGTTACGGGGACATGGGGCGCACCGTCACCACCACCCGCCCCGACGGCGCGGTGATCACCAGGGTCTACGACGAGCGCGGCAACCTCACCACCTACGAGGACACCGATCAAAACCGCACCACCTACGCCTACGACGAGCACGGGCGGCTCGAGCGCATCACCTACCCTGACGACTCGCACCGCGACTTCACCTACCTGCCCGATGGGGAGCTCGAAACCATCACGCGCGCCGACGGCAGCCTGGTCAGCTTCACCTACGATCAGGCGGGGCGGCTCGAGAGCGCCGAGGTAACGGGCGGGGTGCAGCCGGGCGGGACCGTGAGCTACGGCTACGACCCGCTGGGGCGGCTGCTGAGCGCCTCGGATGCCGACGCGTCGCTCGGCTTCACCTGGGACTCGGTCGGTAATCAGCTCTCGGAGAGCCTGGCCCTGCCGGGGCCGGCGCCGGGGCTGGGCACCAAGACCCTGACCCGCACCTTCGACCTCGCCAACCGCCCCGAGCGGCTGGGGATGCCCGACGGCCTGCCGGACCTCGTCCGCGCGTATGACCGCGGCGACCGGCTGGTGGGGCTGAGCAGGGGAGGGGAGGCCCTATGGCGCGCGACCTACGCCGGCGCCCGGTGGGTGGGCTCGGAGCGCGGCAACGGCCTCGCCACCACCCTCGCCTACGACACCGCCGGGAGGCCCACGGAGGTGCTGACCGGGGTGCCGGACATCGGCGGGGTGATCTCGGACCCGATCCATCACCTCGGCCTTTCCTGGACCGAGGCCAGCCTGCGCCGGGCCAAGAGCCGCTCGGACCTCGACCGCATCGTTGAGCGCTTCCACTACGACGGGGCGGGGCACCTGGAGAGCAACAGCCGTGACGGCATCCCGGCGGTGGCGGCGATACCCCAAGATCTTGCGGAAATGGTGCCGGATCCAACCCTGAACAGCCTCCAGGAGTGGTGGACCGTCAACACTGTCGACGAGCTCGCAGAACGCCGGCGGGTCCTGGAAGGCCGCCAGGAGGTGATGGACCCCACCCACAACGCCCTCCACCAGGTCGTGGATACCTCCACCCACCACTATGATTGGGATGTGAACGGCAACCTCAGGCAGAGCCACCTCAAGGTGGGGACCGACCTCATCCCCGAGGCCACCTACACCCACGACTGGCGCGACCGCCTCGTCGAGGTGGAGCAGGGCGAGGTCGACACCCGCCTGGTGGTGGACCCCCTCGGCCGCCTGGTGGCCAAGGTGGTGCACACCCCCGCCGGCGACGCCGCCCACGTCTACCTCCACGATGGCGACCAGGTGGTCGCCGAGTACGTCCAGGAGGCGGGCGGCCCCTCCTGGCAGCTCGACCGCAGAAAGCACTGGGGCCGCTGGATCGACGACCTGGTGGCCGAGGAGGTGGATACCGACCACGACGGCGCCTTCGACACCACCCTGTACCCGGTCACCGACCTCCTGGGCAGTGTCCAGCTCCTGACGAACCAGGCAGGGCGCATCGTCGAGCGCATCACCTACGACACCGACGGCACCCCTCACTTCTTCGGCCCCGACGACACCTGGCCCACCGTCACCCGCGTGGCGTGGACCGGCGCCGGCGCCAGGCCGACGGGTGACACGGTCGATGCCCAGGTCTTCGAGATGGGCCTTTCGGAGTGGATCGACGAGGCAAGCGTCGCCGATGCTGTGGCCACGCTGACGCCCGAAGGCGGCGAGCCGATCATCCTGGACCTTGCCCTGACCCCCCACCTCCGTGGCGCGACCCTTTCCGGCGCCGCCATCGAGTCGGGCATCACCTACACCCTCCATATCGAGGGCCTCGAGGACCGCGCCGGCAACGCCATGTGGCCGTTAGATGTCAGCTTCACTATCACGGACCTCGCCGCGTACCAGGTGCTGCAGGATGACGTGGCGCCGCAGATCCTCGCCGTCCTCGACTCCGCAGATGGCCTCTACGTGCTCCTCGACGAACCGGTGGTCCCGGCATCCGGGGTCGCCCTGGAGGATGCGATCACCGTCGAGCGCGGCGGCGCACCGGTAGCCGGCTCCACCTCCCGCATCTCCTCCCAGCTTCTCAAGTGGACCCCCACGAGGGCGGCCGACTGGCTGATCGGCGGTGAGTACCAGGTCACGGCGGCCCGGCTCACGGATCTCTCATCCACCGCCACTGCTGTGTCCACCACCCCGCTCCCTATCTCCTTCACGCATCTGGCGAGCGAGCTCCCCGAGGCACTCTTGACCTACTCCGAACCATCAGCCACCCGATCTCTCGCTGAAAGCCGGTACGGCCTGACCAGCCTCTTCCAGGGCCGCACGTGGCACACCGACCTCGGACTGCACTATCTCAGGGCGAGGTGGTCAATCTCGTCAGCAGGGTCCTTCCTGTCGCGAGACCCTCTGGGCTATGTCAGTAGTCAGAGTCCCTTCGCAGTTTTTCGCTGGAATTCGCCGAATCATGGTGATCCATCCGGACTGTATGAAAAGGACTTTCACTTCTATGCGGGATATTATCTCGCAAGATCCGCTGGATTTCCTCATGATGATGCTTGTCAATTGGCGTGGGCATCTCAATATGTTGATGACAATCCGTTTACATCCCCGGCAAATTTCGGACGCCTCGCGTTCAACCGCCAACCTCTCTACGGATTTCACTTCTTGGCGGCATCTGGGGAGGTCGTCACCCCGGGGAACCTAATTGCCGTCCTCAATACACGTCGATCTCTTGGCACCTCCAGCCTGATTTCTCTAGGAATTGCCCTGCATTCTCTCGCTGACACGTACTCCCATGAGGGATATACTGCAGCGTATGACCTCAGAAATCGTAGAATCGGCGGACCATTCCTGATTGGACATGCGGATGCCGGACACTATCCTGACTTGCCGTTCCTTAACCCAAGGAAGGCCATGGATGCTGCACAAGCTCTCTACGGAACGCTAACGACATTCGCCAGCAACCGGGGTTACGCACCGTTTCGTTCGTGGCCTATGATCGGTTGGCGTCTTCGACAGGGCTTCGCATTCATTGGTGACCTTGCTTCCAGAGTGCAAATGTGGAAGAAGATCATAGCTGAGGATTTCTTGGTCTATCTTGACTATGATATATTGATTGTTGACCCATATTGGAGGTACGTCTTCGATGCCAGAGCGGAAGAGCAGTCGCGCTTTGTATTGGACCTGGAAGAAGGCAAACTCGGCGACGGAATCGAAGAGCATTCCGATCAAATGGTTGTCGTCTCGCCACAGTGAAGTACGTTTTTCTTGCATTCGTTGGGCAGCGAGTGAGGATTCAAGACCTCATGAGACGGGTTCCATGAGTGATACGAGTCCAACAATTTGGTTGCAGTATGGTGTTGCGCGTGAACGAGAGAATTGTGGGCGCACTTACGGATGACCGCTCTGTGTGCGGGGGCTTAATCTCGCCTTCGCTGTTGCGGATATGATATGGGCGGGATGTGTCAATCGATACCAGGAGGTCTGGGCACGTGGCTGGAGCCTGAGAGAGTAGGGATTCCCGGAGGACAC
>CAWJPY010000021.1:0-306580 GCA_963844865.1 uncultured Holophagae bacterium | reverse complement strand
GCTCTCCAGGCCCACGGTGACGGTGGCGAGGTCGGCCTGCATCGACAGGCCCGTCACCGACGTGGTGGCGCGGGTACCCATGCTCCAGCCGCGGGGTGCACCGATCGCAGACGTCCGCAGGCTGTCCACCATCCAGTGGTCCACCTGCGTGAAGTACGCGGTCGCGCTCACACCGCGCACCGTCGCCCCGGAAGCTGCGTACCGGTACCCGAGCACGAGTCGGTCCGTATCGTCGTAGACGGCATCCATGAGGAGGGCCGGGTAGAGAACGTCGTCCGCCTCCTGGCGTGCCCAGGAGAGGCTCAGCTCGTGGCCGCCTGCGGGCTGAGCGTAGGCACGGGACCAGAAGCTGGTGACCTCGTAGGCGTCCTTGCCGGAGACGGCGCTGCTGTAGTTGGCGGCGTCCGTGAACGGCCGGCCCGAACCGTCCTCGTAGGGGAGGCTGGACCTGGTCGAGGCGCCCACCAGGAACCCCGCCCTCTCGCCTCCATACCCCACGGTGGCTGACGGGTTGCGCGTGTGCCAGGACCCGGCGACCATGGTCGCCTCCGCGGAGAGGTCCGGCGCCGGCTTCTTGGTGACGACGTTGATCATGCCGCCGAGGCTGCCCTGGGCCATCATGCGGCCGGTGGAGGGCCCGACCTCCACGCGATCGACCTCGGCGAAGTCGAGGTGGAACGCCGGGGGATCCATGCGGTTGGGCAGGCGCCCGCGACCCGGGCGCCGTCGATGAGGATGGTCAGGTCGTCCTGGCGAAATCCCCGAAGCTGACGTCGTTGGCGATGCCGCCCTTGCGGACCTTCCAGATGCCTGGAACGCGCTGCAGCACCTCTCCGAGGTCGCGGGCGCCGGTCTCCCGCAGCTCACTGGCCTCCAGGGTGTCCAGGGGCGAGGCGGCCCGGACCTCCACCGAGTCCCGGAAGGTGGCGCTGGCCAGGATGAGGTCCACGCGGGTGACGGTCCCGACCGCCACCTCCACGTTGGCGACGGCGCCGGGATGGAAGCCGCTGAGCCTCGCCTCGACCCCGTACCGCCCAGGGGCCAGGTCGGGTATGTGGAAGTGGCCACCTTCGCCGGTGACCACCGACGCGGCCTGGTGACCGTCGGTGGCGGTTACCACCACGAGCGCCCCTGGGAGGCGCGTCGCGCCGGGCCGGGCACGGTTCCCAGGAGGGTGCCCGAGGCGGCTGCAGCACCGCCCGCGGCGGTCACCATCAACCATGTCAAGCAGAGGGCGGTCAGCAGCATGCGAGGTGCGGTCATCGTCGTACTCCCACTCTCCCGGCGCATGCACGAGGTCGGCCGGGATCGACCACTCCTCCCCGACGTCGCGGCGGGAACGGCCCGCGGTGGGGGAGGGCCCGCGCCGTCGCGGAGGCCGGACGGCGGGGTGTTCAGGATGTCTCGGTCACAAGGTGGTCGGGAGGAGGGGGAGTGGCGGGGCGCGCGGCTCGGCGCGCCTGTGCCCGGGGCCCGCGGGCGGAGGGACCTCAGGCGCCGTGGAGCGCGCCGCCGTCGCCGGGGGTGGGGAGTGCAGGAGCAGTGCGGCCCCGGAGGGCCGGTGGAGACGGTGCTTGCCCTCGTCCGGGCGGGGCGTGGTGGCGGGGGGCAGACGGCAGGTGTCGCCGCCGTCCACCTCCGCCGCACCGTTGCTCATCCTGTGATCATGGCCCGTGGGCCGGGGCCGGCGTCCGGAGTGGTTACAGCAGGGGCCGGTGCAACGGCAGTTGGATCCGCAGCAGCAGCGATAGGGCTCGGAAGAGGCGTGAGCCGATCCCCATGGGACCCCGGCGAGGAGCTGGGGGAGGACGAGGGCCACCGCGGCCAGGGCCGTGGAGAACCGGGAGACCGCCCTCACATGCCTTCCACCCGGACGCGGGGGCCCCATCAGGGACCTCGCCGCGCGGGTCGTCGTCCGCTCCGGAAGACCCGGTTCGTGCTGCCCTTGCCCATGATGGTCCCAATCCTAGCAACAATCGTGCCCGAGGTGTCGGGTTCCGGCAGGTGGACGACGGCACAGGCGATGCGTGCGTGCGCGGGAGCGCCCGACCGTTGTGTCGCCGGCGCCTCCGTGTGACACCACCGCCGCACCGGGAATGACGCGTCGCCGTCGGCGATCCCGCGCCGGGCCCGTGGGTAATCGGTTCGCCCGCTGAAACTTGTGAGGGGAGGACGAACGTTCCGGTGTGCCGGGGTGGTGTCTCGCAGGGCGGTTGAGACGATGAGACATTCTGAGACAGCACCGTGTCGCGGAGCATGGGGCGGGTGTCGTCCGAAGGGGCCCCATTGACAAGGGCCTGCGGCGGCACGGATCATGGAGGTCATGGGACACACACGATGGTCCGTGGGGTTCGCGCTCGTCTGTCTGTTGGTGGTGGGTGTGGGAATGGCCGAGGAACCCCCGCATCCCGAGGCTCGGGACCGCTGCCCGGTGTGCGGGATGTTCGTGGCCAAGTACACCAACTGGATCGCGGCGGTGGAGTATGAGGACGGCGACCGGGTCTTCTTCGACGGTCCCAAGGACATGTTCCGCTACCTGCACGACATGGAGACGTACGCGTCGGGACGCCAGGCCGAGGACATCCTCAAGGTGTGGGTGACCGACTACTACAGCACGCGGATGATCGACGCCCACGAGGCGTTCTATGTGGCCGGAAGCGACGTCATGGGCCCCATGGGACACGAGCTGGTGCCCCTGGCCACCGCCGAGGAGGCGGAGAGCTTCCGCGCCGACCATGCCGGCGACCCTCCGCTCCGGTTCGCTGAGGTGACGCCGGACAAGATACCCGGCAGGTGATGGGCAGATACCGCGTTTTCGTGGCACTGACCGCGCTCGAGGTGGTGGTGCTCGTCGGCCTCGCCATGTGGGGACGCGGGGTGTGTCTTCACCGGGCTCGCCATGAGCAGCCGGCGAAGCGCGCGGTCGTGAGCGCCTTCGGTCTGACGGACCTCGCCCTGTGGACCGAGGCGAGATACACCCGGCATCCCTCCCAGGCCGACCTGTTCGCGGCCTTCGAGGACTTTCCGGCGGCGCTGGAGCACTTCCCGGCCGGCTCCATCGTGCCGGTGCCGCGCCCGCACTCCGGGCCCGCGCGCCCGGGCGGCTGATCGCGACCCCGACCATGGCGGTCACGCAACGGCTCAAGATCCTGGACTACGCGCTGTCCTCGCTGTGGCGTCGGCGCGGCAAGAACCTGGCGATCCTCGTGGTCTACACCTTCACCATCGCGGTGCTGGCGTCGATCCTCCTGCTGACCCACTCCCTCAGGGTCGAGGCATCCCTCCTCCTCGAGGGGGCGCCGGAGATGGTGCTGCAACGGGTGATGGCTGGCCGGCACGAGCTGATCCCCCTGGACTACCTCGCGCGGATCCGGGAGATCCCGGGCGTCGGTGACGTGAAGCCGCGATTCTGGGGGTACTACTACGACGCCCTGGTCGGGTCGAACTACACCCTCATGGGCGTCGAGCGCGCACCCGGGCAGATCGAGCTGCTCGACGGCGCCCTGCCCTTCTCCCCCGGCGCATGCGCCATCGGCGCCGGGGTGGCCAGGGCGCGCTCCCTGGAGGTGGGCGACGACCTGGTGATGGTGAACGGCCGGGGGGTGGGCGTCACCTTCGAGGTGGTCGGGATCTTCGACGCCCGCTCCAGCATCCTGACCAACGATCTCGTGGTGCTCCGTCAGGACGAGCTCGTCGATTTCTTTGGTCTGCCGACGGGCATGGCGACCGATGCGACAGTGCAGGTCTACAACCCGGTGGAGGTGGCGACCGTCGCCGAGAAGATCACGAGGATCTACCCGGACACGCGCCCCATCACGAGGAGCGAGCTGATCCGCACCTACGAGGCCGTGTTCAGCTGGCGCAGCGGCATGATCCTGACCCTCTTCGTGTCGGCGCTGGTGGCCTTCTGCATCCTGGCCTGGGACAAGGCCACGGGCATCAGCGCCGAGGAGCGACGGGAGATCGGACTGTTGAAGGCGGTGGGGTGGGGAACGACCGAGGTGTTGGAGCTCAGGTTCTGGGAGGGCGCCGCGCTGTCGGTGACCGCGTTCCTGCTTGGATTGATTCTTGCTTATGTCCACGTGTTCCTGCTGGGGGCATCGATCCTGGCGCCCGTGATCAAAGGATGGTCGGTCATCTTCCCGAAGTTCCGCCTGACGCCGTACCTGGACCTCTACCAGGTGTTCGTGATGGGTTTCCTCACCGTTGTGCCCTACGTGGCGAGCACGGTGATCCCATCATGGCGGGCCGCCATCTCCGACCCGGAGGAGGTCATGCGGGGGTGAGCGGCGAGCTGATCCGCACCGAGGACGTGAGCAAGGTCTACCACCGAGGCCGCCCGGACCAGGTGCGCGCGCTGGACGGCGTGAGCGTGGACGTGCGGCGGGGCGAGGTCTTGGTCCTGGAGGGTCCCAGTGGCTCCGGCAAGACGTCGCTGCTGAGCCTCATGGGCTGCATGTCGCGTCCCACCTCGGGCCGGGTCGTGGTGGAGGACCGTGACGTCAGCCGTCTGTCCGAGGAGTCCCTCACCGGACTGCGGCGCCGCCGCTTCGGGTTCGTCTTCCAGCAGTACCACCTGCTGGCCGACTGCAGCGTCGTCGAGAACGTGATCCTGCCTCTGTACCCCGAGCCGGTGGGGTTTCGGGAGATGGCGAGACGGGCGGCCGACATCCTGGCCCGGCTGGGCCTCGAGGGGAAGGGACGACGGCGCGCACGGGACCTCTCCGGGGGTGAGCAGCAGCGGGTGGCGGTGGCGCGCGCCCTGGTCAACGACCCCGAGGTCGTGATCGCCGACGAGCCGACCGCCCACCTGGACCGTAGCCTCTCCCTCGAGCTGCTGGGCATTCTGGAGGAGCTCAACCGCGGTGGTCGCACGATCGTCATCGCCACCCACGACCCCCTGGCGGCGGAGCATCCCATGGTCAGCCGGCGCATGGCCATGCGTGACGGGCGCGTGGTGGGGGAGCCCGGGGCATGATCCTCCACCCGGGAATCCTGGCCCTGTTGATCGGATCCGGCATCGTCCTGGTGATGCTCCTGGTGGCCGGTTGGACCGGGCTCCGTATCATCCGCCGCTGGGACGCCGACAGCACCTCTGAGGCCCAGCTCCGCATGGAGCGCAGAACCTACCTGGTCTCCACCCTGTCCGCCTACGCCCTCGGGTTCGAGGTAGTGTCCCTGTTCCTGTTCGTGTTCACCGTGGACGACATCCACGGCCTGTTCGTGGGCGCCATGTGCGCCACCGGGTCGTTGAATGCCCACAGCGGAGGCTGGTGGGTGCTGCTCGTGAAGCTGCTCATCGTGGTCGCGGCTCCGGTGTGGATGGCGTTCAACCGGCTCGACCAGCGCGCCGGCGACTTTCCCATCGTGCGTGCGAAGTACGTCGGTCTGCTCGCGCTGGTCCCCCTGGTGATCGCCGACCTGGTGCTCGAGCTCCACTACTTCGGGGGGCTGGAGCCCAAGGTGATCACGTCCTGTTGCGGGGCGCTCTTCAGCGACGCCAGCCACTCGGTGGCCGGCGAGATGGCCGGCCTCCCGGTGCCGGAGATGATGTGGTTGTTCTACGTGACCCTGGCGGCGTTCGTCTTGGAGGCGGCCATCGGCCTTTGGCGCGGCTGG
Organism: uncultured Holophagae bacterium; assembly: GCA_963844865.1. Classification (GTDB taxonomy): domain Bacteria; phylum Acidobacteriota; class Thermoanaerobaculia; order Thermoanaerobaculales; family Sulfomarinibacteraceae; genus CAWJPY01. The sequence continues at coordinate 300,961 of CAWJPY010000021.1, read as the reverse complement.
GCGGCCCCCCGGCCGCACTGTCCGTGCTGGCGCCGGTGCTGCTGGTCGTTTCCCTGGCCGCCATCGTGTCCTTCGTCTCGTTGTACATCTATGAGCTGCCAACCCACCACTGCCCGTTCGACGTCTTCCAGGGGGGCTACTCCTACGTGGGCTACCCCCTCTACGCGAGCCTGTTCGCGGCCGTGTACTACGGCCTCCTGCCGGGCCTTTCCCTCCCCCTGCGCCGGATCCCCAGCCTGCAGGGGATGGTGCTGGCGGCGGATCGGCGCTGGCTGGGCCGGAGCATGGTCTCGGTGGTGCTCTTCACGGCGATGGCATCGTGGCCGATCGTCTTCGGCGGGTTGTCCTTGATGGGGTATTGAAGGTGAGTCCACATGCAAGAGAGCAGGGTTGAGTCGTTGACGGGGGCGTTCCGGGGCGGGCGCCGCGGACGGACAGGGCGGGCTATGGTGGCCGGCGTGCTGACCGTGGTCGCGGCCATGGCCGCTCTCCCGCGGCCGGCGGGCAGCGGGAAGTACACGCGCGAGGAGGTGACGGTCGAAGTTCCGGACGTGACGCTCGTCAACCAGCGCGGTGACCGGGTTCCCCTGCGGGCCAAGCTGCTGTCCGAGCGTCCGGTGTTCGTGGAGTTCATCTTCGCCACCTGCACCACCATCTGTCCGGTGCTCTCCGCCGGGTACGCCAGCCTCCAACGCCGCATCGAGGATCCGCTGCAGGCCGAGCTGGTGTCGATCACCATCGACCCCGAGCACGACGGACCACCGCAGCTCCGTGAGTATCTGGAGCGCTACGACGCGAAGCCCGGGTGGGACTTCTTGACCGGCACGAGGGAGGACATCGACAAGGTCATGCGCGCCTTCGACGCGTTCGTGCCCGACAAGATGTCCCACCGGCCCTTGATCTTCGTGCACGGCCCGGACGCGGACCACTGGGTGAGACTGTACGGCTTCCCGGGCAGCAAGGACCTTCTGGCGGAGTACGACGAAGCGCGCGGCGGGTCGGACCGAGGGGAGGGAGGCGCGACATGAGGAAAGGGGCACTGGCGCTGCTGATCGTGGTCTGCGGCATCGCGACGCTCGCGGCGGCCGGAGAACCGGAGGGCGTCGTCGGCCTGACGCGGGACGAGGCCTTGAAGCTGGGAGAGATGATGTACCGGCGGGGCGTCCTGCCTTCAGGGGAGCCGATGCGCGCCCTCGTCCAGGAGGACATCGAGGTGGACGGCACCATGTTCAGCTGCGAGAGCTGCCACCTGCGCAGCGGCATGGGCTCCATCGAGGGGACGGTGGTGACCCTCCCGACCTGTGGGTCCTGGCTCTACAAACCCCTGGTGGGCCGGGAGATGAAGCGGCAGTCCGAGGAGCGGCTGCCGCACTGGCTGAACCCGCCCCCGTTCCGGAAGGCCTATACCGACCGCCTCGTGGCCCGCGCCATCTGGGCCGGCAAGGACCCCGACGACCGTGAGCTGAGCTGGGTGATGCCCCGATACAAGATGTCCACCAGGGACATGGAGATCCTGGTCTACTACCTCAAGAACCTCTCGTCCGAGTTCTCGCCGGGGGTGGACGGCAAGACCCTCAAGTTCGCCACCGTGATCGGGGACGACGTCAGCCCGGAGGATCGCGAGGCCATGCTGGGCCCTCTCGAGGTCATCGTGAATGACCACAACGGCCAGATGCGTCACGAGGAGCGGCGCGCCCAGCACGGTCCCTTCAACATGGAGGAGAGGTACTCGTTCTACCGCCGCTTCTCCCTCGCCGTGTGGGAGCTCAGGGGGCCTCGCGACACGTGGCCGGCCCAGCTCGAGGAGCACTACCGACGGGAGCCGGTGTTCGCCCTGCTCGGAGGCATCAGCGGTGGCGACTGGACGCCGATCCACCGTTTCTGCGAGCGCAACAAGATCCCCTGCATCTTCCCCATCACCGACTATCCCGTCATCTCGGCCTCCGACTGGTACACCCTGTACTTCTCCAAGGGCTACTACCAGGAAGGAGCTGCGGCGGCGCGATTCCTGCGGCGCCGCCAGGATCTGGCGCGCAACATCCAGGTGGTGCAGGTGTACCGCGCCGGCCCTGCGGGGCGGGAGGCCGCGCGAGGGTTTCGGGAGGCCCGGGTCACCATGGAGCTGGCGCCTCCCGTGGACGTCGAGCTCGCTCAGGACCAACCCCTCGGGGAGCCGTTCTGGGGCCGCCTGGTGGCGGAGCACGCGGGGGCGGTGGTGGTCTTGTGGCTCGCCGGGGGAGACCTGGACGGGGTGGAACGGCTGGGCGAGGAGCCGCGCCCGCCCCTAGTGATGGCATCGGCGACACTGCTCGGTGATGCGCCGTCCGTGCTGCCGGCTGCGATCCGAGACATCGCCTACGTCACCCATCCCCTGTCGTTCCCCAAGGACGAGGAGCGGTCGCGCCTGGTGACGCGGCGTTGGCTGCAGAGCAAGGGACTGCCGGTCACCAACTTCGAGATCCAGTCCAAGATGTACTTCCTGGGATGGATGTTGGCCGGCATGGTCAAGTCGATGCGGGACGACTTCTACCGCGACTACTTCCTGGAGCGCGTGGACATGATGCGGGACCAGTACTACTCCATCGCGGTGTACCCACGCCTCAGCTTCGGACCGGGTCAACGGTATGCGTCGAAGGGGTGCTACGTGGCCCGGGTCGCGGACGGCGACCCACCGGCGTTGGAGGCGGCGAGCGAGTGGGTCATCCACTGACGGAGGGGGACGGGGAGGGGGCCGCGCGCCGGCGTGCAGGCTGACCCCCACCAGAGCCGGCGCGGCACCCGGCGCATCTGATCCACGGTGAGGGGGGATACCTGCTCCTCTCCGGTGCTGCACCACGCTCCTGGCCAGTGACTGTTCACGATGCGAACAGGGCGCCGCCCGAACCGCCGTTGTCTCACTGTCTCACTGTCTCACGAATTGACAGTGAGACGGTTCCGCTGGGAGAGAGGATCAGAACCACCACCACGGCGGGCTGCATTTCTCAGGAATCGTTGTTCATTTGCGGCGCACACGGCGGAGGACTGGTACGGTGGCGGGGTGTCTCACCGTCTCCCCGGGCTTCGGGCCGCGACCTGCCCATGCTCATCCAGAATTCTCTCTAACTACCTACACGAGCCCGAGTTATGAGGTTTTGTCGGCCGTCCGGCCGAGTTGGCACAACCCTTGCGCAGAGTCAACGCGAAATGCGTGAGAGTGACCCCGGACACAATGGTGCACTGACATCGAGTCGGAGCTCGGAGCAGGTGAGGTCGTCGCTGGAGTGCCGGCGTCGAGCGCAGCGGGCTCTCGACCTGTCGTCCTCCCTCCTCGATCTCGCCAACGGCGAGCGCGAGGAGTGCGAGCACGACGGGTGCCTGCTGTTGGACGGGATCCTCCGCGACTGTGCGCTCCAGATCCGGCGCATCGCCACGGTGCGTCTCGTCGAGCTGGCGAGCGCCGACGGCGCCGGGGATGGGTCGCAGCCGAGAGATGGAGATTGGGACATGAGCCTCGACCAGCAAGCCGCGATGGGTTTGATCGCGCCTACGGTAACCGTTTCTGAGGACCAAGGAGGGAAGCGATGAGAACGAGGATGAACGAACAGACGTCCGGCGTCCGAGGCGCGCGCCCCAGCCTGCTCCTGCTGGGGGCGGTGCTGTGTCTCGGCCTGCTGGTGGCGCCCGTTGTCCACGCGCAGATGCCGACGATCCACGTCGTCGGTGTCGCCGCGGACGGGACCCAGACCAACCTGGACGGTTCCGACTATCGCTGGCTGGTGGAGGAGGACCTGATGTATCACGTCCCCACCAGCGGCGGGGTCCCGCAGTCGGACAACAACACGTTGTCGGTCAGCTTCCAACGCTCGTACATGCCCCTGGTGGCCACGGGCTGCGCGGGCTCGGACACGGCGTGGCAGGCCCAGGCGCAGTGTGCGTCGCTGCCGTTCTCCGATCCGGATGGCGGCGCCGTGAACCACTACTACCTGTCCGTGGTGCCCCGCACCGGCTACCAGATCGGCGGCGCGGCCTTCGACGACGGCGACACCGATGTCACGGTGTACGTGAACCAGTGGCCGATCCCGATGGCTCAGATCACCGTCCTGGTCTTCGAGGACAACTTCCCGATCAACAACGTGCCCGATCTCCCGGGTGAGGATCCGGCCAACCCCGGCAACACCGACATGAGCGGCTTCCAGATCGTCGTCGAGGACGGTGGCGGCCGCTACGGCGCGGCGTCGGGCATCCAGAGCCAGGACGCCTTCGGTCACCCGCTCGGGACCCAGTACGACGTCAACGGCAACGTGATCGGCTGGCAGCCCCTGGTCACGGGGCCGGACGGGGTCGTGGTCATCAAGAACCTGGCTCCCGGCAAGTACGGCATCACCGCGGTGCCACCCGCCGGGATGGGCTGGCAGCAGACCTCCACCATCGAGGGCACCAAGATCAACGACGCCTGGGTGAAGGCCGCCGAGCCCGGCTTCTTCGCCGAGTTCGGGCCTCCCGGCTACCACGTGTTCCTGGGCTACATCAGGGAGTTCAACAACATTCCGGCGGGCGGCGGCGCCACCATCAGCGGTACCGTCGTCAACCAGCACATGTCGAGGCCGCCCGACTACACCTTCTACGACGGGCTGTGCTTCGGCCACACCACGCCGTGGGTCGGGCTCAACGACATGGCGGTCGGCACCGGCCAGGGCATCTACGCCGCCCCCACCGACGGCAACTGCCAATTCTCCATCCCCAACGTCCCGGACGGCAACTACCAGCTCGGGGTGTTCGACGAGAACCTGGACCTGATCTTCGCCTTCAAGGGGGTCACGATCACCGACGGGCAGTGCAACACCCCGAGCGGGTCGTGCAACCTGGGCGAGGTGCCGGTCTTCCAGTGGTTCCATCGCCAGGAGTGGTACGTCTACAACGACATCAACGGCAACGGGGTGTGGGACGACGGCGAGCCGCCCATCAACGACCAGGTGCTCAACCTGCGCTGGCGTGACGGCACCCTCTACCAGACCAACGTCACGGACTTCGAGGGCGCCTTCGCCTTCGACCAGGTCTTCCCGTTCTTCTCGTGGCTGGTGGCGGAGGTGGACTACGGCCGCTTCCAGGCTACCGGGCTGAAGGTCACCGTGGACAACGGCGGGCCCATCAATCCCGCCGATCCGTCCAGCTACGGTGGTCTCCTCACGCCCCAGGACCAGACCAACCCGCCGGACCCGGCCTGCGCCGATCCCAGCGTCTGCATCGAGACCACGAAGGACCGGATCGACCTCGGGCCGGTGCTGCTGGCCGGCTTCCAGGGCTTTCTGGGCCAGACCAACGTCTTCGAGTGGGGCAAGCGCCACTACCCCGACGGGGTGAACGGCGGCTTCACCGGGGTCGTGTACTACGACACCACGAGGGCGGAGAACGACCCCCGGTTGGCGGCTGCCGAGCCGTGGGAGCCGGGGATCCCCAACGTCCAGATCAACCTCTACGATGCGACCGGCAGCGAGCTGATCGCCACCACCACCAGCGACAGCTGGGACGACAATCCCCCCACGGGCTGCAAGTGGGGCAACGGCGCCAGCGGCCCCTTCCACTACGACCCCGACGGACCCGGACCGCTGGGCACCGACACTGACTGCTACGACGGCCTGCGCGTCTTCAACCAGGTGCGGCCGGCGGTGTTCGACGGCGGGTTCGCGTTCGGACCGGACGTGACCTGCGGGGAGCTCGCGACCGGCAACTGCGACGCCTACACCGCGGTCGGATCCGACGGGAAGCGGTACTTCAAGCCCGGCGACTACGTGCTCGAGGTGGTGCCGCCGCCCGGCTACGAGCTGTACAACCCCGAGAACAAGAACGTGGACTTCGGGGACGAGCGCAACCCGGCGCCGGCCCTGGTGCCGCCGCCCTGCGTGGGTCCGGACCACGCCATCCCCGGCTACCTGACCCTGTACCCGGACCAGCAGATCGCGGCGCCCTTCGCGGGCACCAGCCGTCCGGACTGCAGCCGCAAGCTGCTCACCATGTCGGCCGGCTCCAACCCCGCGGCGGACTTCTTCCTGTTCACCCACGTGCCGATCGCGGCCCACGCCGTCGGCTTCATCCTCGACGACACGCAGAACGAGTTCGACCCGAACTCCCCGAACTTCGGCGAGAAGTACGCGCCGCCGTTCTTGCCCATCACCATCCGTGACTGGACGGGACGGGTCATCGGGCAGACGCTCTCCGACCAGTACGGCGTGTACAACTTCCTGACGCCCTCGACCACGTCGGGCAACCTGCCGCAGCCCAGCGGCGTCTCGCCCAACATGCTCACCGCATGCATGAACGATCCGGGGGACGACCCCAACAACCCGGACCCCAACTGGAACCAGCAGTACAGCACGTTCTGCTACACCCTCCAGTACATGCCGGGCGCCACCACCTACCTGGACACGCCGGTGGTGCCGGTGGCGGCGTACGCTGGTCCCGACCAGTTCCCCCTCGATTGTGAGTACCCGGACGGCACGCCGCGTATCTACTCGGTGGACGTCCAGGGCAACGGCGTCGGCGGGGGTCCGTACATCGCCACCTACGGCGGCCAGAACAACGCGCGGCTGGCGGGCACGCCGAGCATCGTCATCACCTCGGTGGGGACGATGAGCGTGATCAACCCCAACTACTGCAACCCGGCCGCCGGGGCCTGCCCCGCGGGCTCGGACACCACGAACAAGCTCATCGCGCGGGACTTCGGTTTCGGCAACGCCCAGGGTTCAGTGACCCTCGTGGGCGGCCGGGCGAATCGTGATGACGCGACCAACGCGCTCATCGCGGGCAAGATCACGAGCTGGAGCGACACCCAGATCGTCATCACCTTCGACGGGGCGGACTCGGGCTTCAATCTCGGTCCCGTGGGTGGCCGCCAGCTCATGATCACGCGCGGCGACAACGGGCAGGCCACGAAGGTGGGCGTCACGGTCCAGGTGGGTCTCCGGCGGGGCGCGAACGTCGTCCAGGTCGGTCCCCCACCGGCGGGCGCGGCCTTGGATCACACGCTGCAGGACGCGATCGACGCGGCGGGTCGCAACGACCTGCTCCTGGTCCGTCCCGGGCAGTACAACGAGATGGTGGTGATGTGGAAGCCGGTCCAGCTCCAGGGATGGGGCGAGGGATCGACCATCATCAGCGCCATCAAGGCGCCGGCGAACAAGCTCGACGAATGGCGGACGCTGGTCAACGCGCTCATCAGCTCCGGCAGCATCGACCTCCTGCCCGGCCAGGAGGTTGGGACCGGCACGCCCGAGCCCATCACCCTGTGGCACGAGGAAGGTGCCGGGGTGCTGGTGCTGTCCCGTGCGAGCGGCCGCGACAGCTTCAACCGGAACGCGGGGGCCCGCGTCGACGGCTTCACCATCAAGAGCGCGGACACCGGCGGCGGCATCATCGTCAACGGCTACGCGGACTACCTGGACGTCTCCAACAACCGCATCACCAACAACAACGGCTTCTACGGTGGGGGCATCCGGGTCGGACATCCGGAGCTCACGGCAGAGCAGCCGGACGGCACCTTCGGCTACACCGACGGTGACAACGACTACGTTCGCGTGCACCACAACCAGGTCGTGTTCAACGGTGGACTCGGCGGGGCCGGCGGCGGCATCTCCATGTGCACCGGGTCCGACTCCTACCAGGTGACCTCCAACTGGGTGTGCGGCAACTTCTCCATCAGCAACGGCGGCGGAATCGGTCATATCGGCAAGAGCGACGGGTCCTGGATCCTGTATCCCAACGTCGGGCCGCAGAGCCAGCGCGTGTGGACGCTCGTCGATCCGCCCCTGATCGCGGACAACACCGTGATCTTCAACGAGAACTTCTACCAGGGGCTCACGGTCTCCGGCGGCGGCATCTTCATCGGCGGCGGCCAGCCCCTGACGGCCGGCACGCTCAGCCCGGGTGCCGGCAACCTCCGGGTGATCGGCAACCTCATCCAGGGCAACTCCGCGGGCGCCGGGGACGGCGGCGGTATGCGCCTGGCCATGGTCAACGGCGAGGACGTGGCCGCCAACCCGGGCAACGTCGCACCCCGCAACGGCAATGAGGGCCGCTTCGACCCGCGGCCCTGGTATGCGGTGGACCTCTACAACAACATGATCGTCGACAACTCGGCGGGCCTCGCCGGCGGCGGCATCTCCCTGCAGGACGCGGTGGAGGTGCGCATCCGAGACAACACCATCGCCAACAACGAGAGCCTGGCGACGGCGGGCGAGGCGTTCAGTGTCGGCAATCCCAACCAGTCGAATCCGCAGCCGGGCGCCGGCGTGGTCAGTCGCTCGCACAGCGCGGCGCTGCAGGCCGCTTCCGCCGGGGTGGGGACATTCTCCACGCCCAGCGTGTTCGCTCAGAACATCATCTGGCAGAACCGGCAGTTCTACTTCTACGTGGACAGCAGCTCGGGCTGCCAGCCCGGCAACACGAGCTGCACCTCGACCTTCGGGCTGTGCCCGGATCCCAGCGGCACGTTGGCGTGCCCGGCTCCGGGGACGGCCCTCGTCTTCGACGACCTCGGCGTGCTCGGCGCGGCGGGATCGCTCACCTGCACCGACTGCCTGACCACCCCCGGCGGGTGGACGGCCCCGGCGGCAGGTGACCCCAGCGCTCTGTTCGTGTCCGAGTACTTCAACGGCCCGCGCTCGAGCGTCCTCGGCCTCGTCCAGCCCGAGATCACCACCGCCATCGAGGCGCCCGCGGCCTTCGACGAAGGCGGCAACTTCATCCGCGCCCGCTTCGGACCGCTCTCCCTGTACCAGGACGCGACCACCGACGGCGATCCCGGGACCCTGTTCGGCGACTACCACATCATCCCGGGCTCGGCCGCCCACGATTCCGCGTCCGGCGGGCTCGACGACGACTTCGACGGCGATGTCAGGCCCCAGGGAGGGGGCTACGACTTCGGCGCCGATGAGATCGCGGAAGCGGCGCCCGTGGCTGCGGGCGGTGCTGCCGCGCAGGCAAAGCGGGCGGACGCCCCTGCCGCCAGCCGGGCGGGCTCGAGCAACTGACACAACCGCGGTGAATCCCCGCCGGACGGCCGGCGGGGATCCGCCCTCTGTGAAGGAGTGAACCATGAGAGACACGAGGTTTTACCGAACCCTGATGATGGCACTCGCCGCGGTCGTGCTGGCCTTCGCCCCGGTCTCGGCCCAGGTGCTGGTGCAGTGCCCGGGAGACAGCAACGGAGATGCGATCCCAGACCCCGGCAGCCCCGGCTACGACCCGAACGTGGAGTGCCTGCACCTGACCGGCGGTGACGGTTTCGCGAAGATGGCGGACGGCCGCCCGCTCTACATCTTCAGCTTCTCTGACGTGACCGGGGTGCCCGAGGTCAACGTGATGACCGAGGGGATCCTGGCGGCCCACTGGCCGGCGCCGGTGATGGCGGTGGACGAGGGCGAGGACTTCTATCTCACCTTGACCAACGTGGGGATGCTCATGCGGCCCGACCTGTTCGACCCGCACACCGTGCACTTCCACGGCTTCCCCAACGCCGCGTCCGTCTTCGACGGGCTTCCGGAGTCCTCCATCGCCATCAACATGGGCGCCAGCCTGACCTACTACTACCACCTGGTCGAGCCGGGAACCTACATGTACCACTGCCACGTGGAGGCCACGGAGCACATGCAGATGGGGATGCTCGGCAACCTCTACGTGCGGCCGAGGCAGAACCGGCTGCCGAACGGCACGATGCTCGGGAGCTGGATGCACCACAACCCGGACTACAACCCGGTGCTCGGCCTCGACGACCCGTTGGTGGGTGACAAGTACGTCTACAACGACGGTGACGGCTCCACGCGCTACGACGTGGAGGCTGCCCTCCAGCTCGGGGGCTTCGACCACGTCTTCCACGAGCAGCATGTGCAGGTGCAGCCGTTGCCCTTCGCATCCATGCGCGACACCTATCCCATGATCAACGGCCGGGGCTACCCCGACACGGTCAACCCGGGTCCCATCGGCGAGCCCATCGACCCGGACACCCTGGAGGACCTGAACGGCGCCGTGCACTCGCAGATCGAGACCTCGCTGATCACGGCGACGTCGGGCGACCGGATCCTGATCCGGCTGTCCAACCTGAACATCACCGCCGTGGACACCCTGATCAGCCCCAGCATCCCCATGGAGGTTGTGGGCATCGACTCTCGGGAGCTCCGCACCGAGGACGGCTCCACGCCGATCCACTACATGACGAACTCGTACACCCTGGGCGGCGGGCAGGCGGCCGACATCATCCTGGACACCACCGGCGTGGCCCCGGGCACCTACTACCTGTACGCCGCCAACCTCAACTACCTCAGCAACTATCAGGAGGATTTCGGCGGCATGATGACCGAGATCCACATCAACTAGGGCGAGGAGGATCACCATGAAGACCACCATGTATCGAAACCGGACCTCGGGGGGCCTCACACTCGTCCTGGCCAGCGCCCTGCTGGTGGTGGTGGGGGCGGTCGGTGCGGACGACCAGGTCCGGGGAGGGCTGGCGGACGGCGCTCGCACACGAGGTGCGGGGCACCGGATCCTGACCACCCACAGCAAGGCCGCCCGCGTCGACGGCATCGAGAACCACGCCGCGCTCGACTTCACGGCCAAGGCCGGGGAGCTGAGCACTCCCGACGGCGGCAGCTACATGTTCTGGGGTTACCAGGACGACGGTGGCTGGGAGCCCCTGCCCAGCGGCGGCCCCCTGCCGCAGTATCCGGGGCCGACCCTCATCTTCAACCAGGGGGACGTCGTCTCCATCAACTTCAAGAGCGACCTGCCCTACAGCCAGTGCAGCTCCATGGTGTTCCCGGGTCACCAGGTGACGGCGACCGGTGGCACCACCGGGTTCCTCACCCAGGAGAGCTGTGGCCCCGCCGACGTGGTGAACTACACCTTCACGGCGGCTCAGCCGGGGACCTACACCTACTACTCGGGCACGGATTCCGAGCTGCAGGTGGAGATGGGCCTGGTGGGTGCCATCATCGTCCGTCCGATCACGGTGCCGCCAGGCGGAGCGCCCGGCTCGACGCCGGACCAGTACGCCTACAACGACGCCGCGAGCTACTTCGAGCACGAGTTCCTGTTCCTGATGACCCAGATGGACCCGGTCATCCACCAGCTCGCCGAGCAGGGCCGGTTCACCGAGATCGACTTCTCCCACTACTGGCCGGTGTACTGGTTCTTCAACGGCCGCGCGGCCCCGGATGACCTGGCGGACCCATTCGTCGCCTGGCTTCCGCACCAGCCGTACAACTGCGCCCCCCGCACGACACCGGGCAAGAAGCTGCTCATGCGTCTGATCGGCGGTGACGCGGGCCACCACCCGTTCCACTACCACGGCAACAACGCCGACATCATTGCCCGCGACGGCCGCCTGTTGGCCCAGTCGCGGTCCCAGTTCACCACCCTGTCCAACCCCGGCGAGACCGTGGACCAGATCTTCGTCTGGACCGGTGAGAAGCTGGGATGGGACATCTACGGCACCCCGGCCGACGGCATGCCCGCCCACGCGTGCATCGACGGCGACGGCGACGGGTTCGGCGACCTCAGCGCGGGGACGACCTACGACCACGAGTACTGCGCCGACCACGGCAAGCCCTTCCCGGTCGTGCTCCCGGAGAAGCAGAACCTGGCCTTCGGCGGCTGGTGGTCCGGTGGCCCGTTCCTGGGCGTCGGCGGTGCGCTGCCTCCCGGCGAGGGTGGTCTCAACCCCTTCAGCGGCTACTTCTTCATGTGGCACTCCCACACGGAGAAGGAGCTCACCAACAACGACATCTTCCCCGGCGGCATGCTGAGCATGATGGTGGTCGAACCGCCCGGCACGCCCATTCCCTAGACGAAGGAGGCACTGACCATGACTAGCAAAGGACTCGGAAGAACGGCGCGTGGGCTGGCGCTGGCCGCCGCCGCACTCGCCCTCGCAGCCCCCTCCTCCTTCGCCGTGGAGCTGGCGGCGGTCGAGGCGACGGCAAACCTGCCGGACGGCGCGTCCGTGGCCATGTGGGCCTACGTGGATGCCGGAGCCGACGCCAGCACCTACGTCTGCCCCGGCAGCCCGGTGAGCTGGGCCCCGGGACCGCTCATGACTGCGGCGGACGGGGACACGCTCACGGTGAACATCAAGAACTGCCTGAGCCGCCCGGTGTCGGTGTTCATCCCGGGCCAGTACAAACCGACGGCGCCCGTCACCTTCACGGACCTCCAGGGTCGCACGCGGGTGAGGTCGTTCGACGCGGAGACGGCCCCAGGGGCGGTGGGCAGCTACACCTGGACCAACATCAAGCAGGGGACGTACCTCTACCACAGTGCGTCCCATCCCCAGATCGCCGTGCAGATGGGCCTCTATGGGGCCCTGAAGGTGGACTCGGCGCTGGGAGCCGGCTGCGCCTACAGCGCTGACGGCCTCAGCTGCGACGTGCCCTACGACACGGACAGGGTCTTGCTGTACAGCGAGATCGACCCGGCGCTCCACGACGCGGTGGCGACCGGGACCTACGGCACGGCGGCCTATCCCAGCACCTTCGACTACCGTCCGGCCTACTTCCTGATCAACGGCCAGGCCTGGCCAGACACGCCGGAGGTGGCGTTCACCGCCGGCGACCACCTGCTCCTGCGCTTCGTCAATGCCGGGATCGAGAGCCACTCGCCGACCCTCGGTGGCGGCCGGTACATGCAGCTCGTGGCCGACGACGGGAACCTCTCCCCGTTCCCGGTGCAGCAGTACGGAGTGGAGCTGCCGCCGGCCAAGACCATGGACGCGACCATCGACGTGCTGGCCCCGAGCAGGACCGCCCTGTACGATCGCGCGCTCCACCTGCGGAACGGCGACATCATGGATCCTGCGAACCCGGCTCCCCACGGGGGCATGCTGACCTATCTGAATGCGGGTGACTCGGCTGGTCTGTTCCTCTTCGATGCGGCCAGCTACAGCGTCGCCGAGGATGGCGGCTTCGTCACCATCACCGTCAGCCGGGTGGCCGGCAGCGCGGGCGCGGCGACGGTGGACTACGCGACCGCCGACGGCACGGCGACCACTGCCGGGCTGGACTACTCGGCGGCGAGCGGCACCCTGAGCTTCGCGGACGGGGAGACCAGCCAGAGCTTCGACGTCACGATCCTCGACGACTCGGTCTACGAGGGTGACGAGACCTTCGACGTCGCCCTGAGCAACCCGACGGGGGGCGCGGGCCTCGACACGCCGGCGCTCGCGACGGTGACCATCACCGACAACGATGCCGGTCCCGGCAACCTGCAGCTCGGCGCGGCGACCTACAGCGTGGCCGAGAACGGCGGCATCCTGTCGGTGACCGTGGATCGGGTCAACAGCGCCGTGGGTGCCGTGACCGTGGATCTCGCCACGAGCGACGGCACGGCGACGGCCGGGTCGGACTACACCGCCGTGGCGACCACGGTGTCCTTCGCGGACGGCGAGGTCAGCCAGGTGGTCGACATCCCGATCCTGGACGACACGGTCTACGAGGGCGACGAGACCTTCGACATCACCCTCAGCAACCCCACCGGGGGTGCCGTGCTCGGCACGCCGGTGACGGCGACCGCCACCATCCTCGAGGACGACCCGGGACCGGGCGCCCTCCAGCTCGATGCGGCGACCTATAGTGTGGCCGAGAACGGCGGCAACCTGTCCGTGACCGTCAACCGCACGGGCGGAGCCGGGGGAGCCGTGACCGTGGACCTCGCGACGAGCGACGGCACGGCGACGGCCGGGTCGGACTACACCGCCGTGGCGACCACGGTGTCCTTCGCGGACGGCGAGGTCAGCCAGGTCGTCGACGTCCCGATCGTGGACGACGCGGCCTATGAGGGCGACGAGACCTTCGACATCACCCTCAGCAACCCCACCGGGGGTGCCGTGCTCGGCACGCCGGTGACGGCGACCGCCACCATCCTGGACAACGACGCTGCGCCCAACGTCGCGCCTGTGGCCAACGACGACACCGCGCAGGTGGTCCGGTACCTCGGGGGGACCCCGACATCGGTGACCTTCAGCGTGGTCGACAACGACGTCGACAGCGACGGGACCATCGACCCGACGTCGGTGGTCATCACCACGGGCAGCCTCGCCTCGCGGGGTGGAACGGTCGTCAACAACGGTGACGGGACGGTCACCTACACGCCGAAACGTGCCTTCCAGGGTACCGATACGTTCAGCTACACAGTCAACGACAACCTGGGGGCGACCTCCAACGAGGCCACCGCCCGCATCAACGTGACCAGAAACTGACCTTCAACGACCCGGCCGGGCGGACGCGGAATCCGCCCGGCCGGAGTATCGTTGTCCATCTGAACATCTGAGACACCAAGGACGAGGAACAGTGCACACCCGAACCCAGGCAATCGAGTCGCGATCGCCGGCCCGCGCCGGTCGAGTTCTCCTGATCACGGCGGCGCTGGCCATCGCCGTGGCAACCGCCGTCGGCGCCGCCGACACCCCGGCCGGGCACGAGGCCGAGGCCACGGCCCCCGCTGGCCCGGCGAGCGTTGCGGCGGCAGTTGGTGAGGACGCCCACGCCGCGGGCGACGTCGCCGCGCGCTGGGGGGTCGAGGTGACGAGCATCAGGCTCACCGCCCACAACCACATGATCGACTTCAGGTATCGCGTCCTGGACGCGGACAAGGCCGCTGACCTCTTCAAGCGGCAGATCAAGCCCCACCTGGTGGACCAGAAGACGGGACTCGTCCTGTCCGTGCCCGAGACGGCCAAGGTCGGGCCCCTGCGGAACTCCAACACCCCCCAGGAGGGCCGGATCTACTGGATGTTCTTCGGCAACGCCGGGTTCCTGGTGAAGCCCGGGGACAAGGTGACGGTGACGATCGGCGACTTCCGGGTCGAGAACCTGGTCGTGGAGTAGAGCATGCGGAACGGGTCCTCTCGCCGGACGCCCCTGGCCCTCTGGGTCGTGCTCGCGCTGCTGGCGGCGGTGGGAAGCGCTGGCGCGGGCGTGCTCGATGCCCGGCTGCAGGGGCTCCTGGACGCCGCTGGCGCCCACGAAGAGATCGCGGTCGTCGTGCGCTTGACGGATGGCGTGGGGCCGGTGCTGGAGAAGGGTCTGCAGGCCGGCGGCCCGGGGGCTCGCGGGGAGCTCGTCCGTCGTCTGAAGACGCGGGCGGCGACCGCAGAGGAGCCCGTGCGGAGGCTGCTGGAGCGCCGTGGCGTGACCAACGTGACGTCCCTGTGGGGCATCGGCGCTGTCGCCGTCACCGCGACGCCACAGGTCATTCGAGAGGTGGCCGGAACCGAGGGCGTAGCCCGCGTCTCCTACGACGAGAGGGTGACAGCCCCGGTCACGGCCAAGGCCGAGACCTCGGAGTCGGACGATTGGAACCTGGAGATGATCCGTGCTCCCGAGCTGTGGGGGCGCGGGCAGACCGGCGGCGGAGCCCTGGTCGCCATCCTCGACACAGGGGTGGACGCCCTCCATCCGGATCTCTCCGACCGCTGGCGGGGGCCTGAAGGGGGCTGGTTCGACCCCTATGGCGAGCACGCCGAGCCCTATGACGTGAGCGGTCACGGCACCCAGGTCGCGGGGCTCGTCGTCGGAGGCGACGCCGGCGGCTCGCCCATCGGCGTGGCGCCCGGAGCGCGCTGGATGGCGGCGCGCGTCTTCGACGATCAGGGTGTGGGGACGCTGTCCCGGATCCACGAGGCCCTGCAGTGGGTGCTCGATCCCGACGGGAACCCCCAGACCGATGACGCTCCGGACGTGGTGAACAACTCTTGGGGCTTCGAAGATCGCCCGGGGGAGTGCTCCGAGGAGTTCAGCGCCGACATCCAGGTCCTGGGTGCGGCCGGTATCGCGGTGGTGTTCTCGGCCGGGAACACCGGACCCGCGGCGCGCTCCAGCGTCAGCCCCGGGAACAACCCCGGAGCCTTCCCGGTGGGCGCCAGCGACGGCGGCCGCGAGGTGGTGGAGGCGAGTGCGCGCGGGCCCTCGGCGTGTGGGGGCGCCTTCCCGGCGGCGGTGGCTCCCGGGCAGGGGTTGCGGACCAGCGACAAGACCTTCGACGGTGTCTTCCCCGGCTCATACAGCGTGGTGTCCGGGACCTCCTTCGCGGCGGCCCAGGCCTCGGGAGCCATGGCGCTCCTCCTCGGCGCCCACCCGGAGGCGACCGTGGACCAGCTCGAGCAGGCCCTCACCCAGTCTGGTGACGACATCGAGGACGAGGGGCCGGATGATGACTCCGGCCACGGCCTCATCGACGTGGCCGCCGCCGAGGAGACGCTGGCCAAGCTGCTGGCGAACCCGGCCGCCGCGACGATCTACGGGGATGAGACCTCGTTCCTGGCGGCCGCCGCGGACCTGGCGCTGGCCGGCGAGGGCTTCGAGGACGACGCCGTGTGGGGGGAACCCGCAGCCCCGCGGGCCTCGCCGAGGTGTCGGCAGCGGGCGTGACGTGGGCCTCCAACCACTCCGGGAACGAGATCAGCACCAGCGGTGGGGCGGCGCGGACGGGCGCCTGGGGGATGTACTCGAACCCACACGGCGACCAGACCGTGCCCGGCGCTCTAGATCCCATCACCGATGGTTTCGTTGGCACCTCGAGCGAGACGCTGATGGCGGTCGGAGGCTGGGTCAGGGGGACCGCGGGTGGCAAGGTGGCGGTGATCCTCGACGGCGACGTCGCCCAGCGCATCGAGCTCGGGCCGGTGGACGCACAGTTCCGCTTCTACGGCGTCATCGACCGGGCGGGGTTCCACTCCTTCGAGTTCCGCGAGCTCGAGGGCACGCTCCAGGACCAGAAGCTGATCTTCGTGGACGACGTCACCATGGGTCGCGCCCCGGTGGCCGGCAACGACCCGCCGAGCGGCACGATCGTGGAGCCCGGCGGCGACGTGACCGTGCCGGTGGGGCAGCCCGTCATCTTCCGCGCGACGGCGACCGACCCCGACGGCGATGGGGTGACCGTCCTCTGGGACTTCGGAGACGGAGCCACCTCGGCCGCCCTGGAGCCGGGCTCCCACGTCTACCAGGCGGCCGGTGATTATGCAGTGACGCTGACTGCAACCGACGCCCGCGGCCTCTCCGATCCTTCTCCCGCGACGCGGACCATCCGGGTGCTCGATCAGTGGCCCCGGACCGACGGCGTCGTGGCGGGCGTGGCGGCGGTGCGAGGCCTTCGCGGCAGTGACTGGCACACCGATCTGTGGCTGCACAACGGTTCGCAGTCACCGGCTCAGGTGGAGCTCTACTACGCCGGCGCCGGAGCGCCACTCTCCGCACCGGTCGTCAGGTCCCTGGCCGCAGACTCCACCAGTGCCCTGCCCGACGTGGTGGGCGGCACCTTCGGCAGGTCCGGAAGCGGCGCCGTGTTCTGGCGCGTGGTGGCGGGGGACCCGGCCGCGGTGCTGGTGACCGCCAACACCTACAACCGACTCGACGACGTCCGCCGCTACGGGCAGGAAGTCCCGGGAGTCACCTGGAGCGGAGCAGCGCCCGCGGGTGAGGGCGTGGTGGCGCCCGCGCTGGCCGGACCGTTCCGCAGCAACCTCGGCTTCGCCACGGACGAAGCCTGTACGCAGGTGGTGGTGCGGGGCTGGGACCGCTCCGGCGCGCTCCAGGTCGAGCGGACGCTGGACGTGGCGCCCCTGAGCTGGGTGCAGCTCGACAGCCTCTTCCGGCGCGCCTTCCCGGCTCTGCTCGGGGACCCGGATGGGGCCACGGCGGCGGACAGCCTGCACACCTTCGAGGTCACGGGGGTGGGCGGCAAGGTCGTCGCCTACACCTCCATCGTCGACAACTCGAGCAACGACGGCAGCTACATGTTGGCGCGACGCTGGGAGAGCGCCATGGGAACGGTGTGGTTGCCCGGCGCGGCTCTCACCTCGGGCTTCGGCGCCAGCCGCTGGCGCAGCGACGTGATGGCGGTGGCTCCTGTGGCAGGCGCTGCGGCCGACCTCGCCTTCTACCCTTCGGGACAGGACAACGGGGCGGGAGGGCAGCGACGTCAGCTCGCGCTCGCGGCCGGTGAGGCCTCCCTCACCAGCAATGTCCTGTCGTCGCTGTTCGGGGCGCGGCCTCCGGCAGTGGGGAGCCTCACCGGCGAAGGCGGTTCCCTGCTGTGGATGCGGACCTACACCGAGGAGTCGAACCAGGACGGCGCGTTCACCTACGGACAGGCGATCCCGGCCTTCGCTCCCGAGGACGCCGTCGCCCCGGGTGAAGAGGGCAGGGCATTCGGGTTCACCGCCGATGCCCGCACCCGCAGCAACCTGATCCTGCAGAACGTCCTCACCGACGGCGGCGGCGCCCTTCTGGGCGTCGGTATCCGGGTCGACCTGATCGACGGCCAGGGCGTGGTGCTCCACCAGCACGGCTACCAGCTTCGCCCCGGCGAGTACCTGCAACACAATTCCTTCATGGCCGACTACGGCATCGGCGAGATCTCCACGGGAGCTCTCCGGGTGGTCTTGACCGATGTGCCCGCCTCCGCCGCAGGAGGCGGCGTGGTCGCCATGGTGTCAGAAGTCAACGGAGCAGAGCTTCAAGGGACCAATGACGGCCGACTGATTCCCGCGATGATCCCGGGACGGCCCCGCGCACAATGAGGAGACCGAACATGAGGAGCGCCACCGGAGTGTGCAGCATCGTGATGCTGCTGGTGGGCGCCGCGACCGCGAGCGCCCAGACCACCACCTACACCGACGAAGCAGCTTTCCTCGCGGCCATCAGCGGCGCCGTGAGGATTCAGGAGGGGTTCGAGGCCGCCGACCCCTGGGACGCCGTCCGCTCGAGCATCGCCCTCGGCACCCACACCGCGCCCAGCGTCGAGCATCTCGGCGTGACGTGGCGGTCCAACCAGACCGCCGATGGGATCACGACCGGGGGCGGCGCCGCCGTGAGCGGAGACTGGGGCGTGTACTCGGAGCCCCATGGAGACCAGAGCGTGCCCTTCCCCACGGATCTCGTCCACGACGGCTTCGAGGGGACGTCGACGACGCCGATGACGGCGGTGGGCGGGTGGTTCACGGGCACCATCGGCGGTGACCTGGCCATCGTGCTGGACGGTGGCGCCGCGATCAGCCTCGGCACCATCGGAACACAGGCGCAGTTCTTCGGCGTGGTCAGCAACACCAGCTTTACGACGTTCGAGTTCCGTGAGACCCACGGCACCCGGGAGGACCAGAAGCTGATCTTCGGCGACGACTTCACGATCGCCGGGATGTTCGCCACCGCGAGCCTGCCGCCCGACGCGACCATCGTGCAGCCGGCCACCGATGTCGCCATCACCCTCGGTGACCCGGTGGTGTTCGAGGGCTCGGTCTCGGATCCGGACGGGGATGCGGTCACCGTGGTCTGGGACTTCGGCGACGGGAGCTCGTCGACGCAGCTGTCCCCGGGGGAGTACACCTACATGGACTCCGGGACCTACACGGTGACCCTGACGGCCACCGACGCCAACGGCATCACCGATGCGACGCCCGCCATGCGCATCATCACCGTCAACGAGGGCATCACCAACTCGCCCCCCGTGGCCGATGCCGGTCCCGACCAGTCCGTGGACGTGGGCGCCACGGTGGCGCTGGACGGGAGCGGGTCCTCGGATCCCGACGGCGACCCGTTGAGCTACGCGTGGTCCTTCGTCTCGAGGCCGCCCGCCAGCACCGCGGCCCTCGACAACGCGACGTCGATGCAGGCGAGCTTCACCGCCGACGTCGACGGGACGTACGCCATCCAGCTGGTGGTCTACGACGGCCTCGCCCAGTCGTCGCCCGACACGGTGGTCGTGAGCACCTCCGCCAACCAGCCCCCGGACGGCACCATCGTGCAGCCTGCAGGAGACGTCACAGTGAACGCGGGGGATCAGGTGCAGTTCGAAGGCAGCGTGCAGGACCCGGACGGCGACGAGGTGACCGTGCTGTGGGCGTTCGGCGACGGGACCACCTCGACCGCTCTCGTGCCGGGCGGGCACACCTACTCGACTGCGGGAACCTACCAGGTCAGTCTGACGGCGACCGACAGCAGGGGGGCCGTGGACCCGACCCCCGCCACCCGCCAGATCACCGTGGAGGGGACGGCCATCGCCGCCATGGACGGCGTCGTGTCGGGGGTGGCGGACATCCGCGGTTTCGTGGGCAGCGACTGGCACACCGACCTGTACCTGCACAACGTGTCGGGCGCGGACGTGGTGGTGGAGCTCTTCTTCAGCCCGTCGGGGGGGCAGCCGGGAGCGGCCGTGACTCGGACCGTGGGCGCGGACCACACCGTGGTGCTGGCGGACGTCGTGAGCTCGGTGTTCGGCGAGCAGGGCAGCGGCGCCGTGTTCTGGCGGGTGGTGGGCGGAGATCCGGGCGCCCTCCTGGTGAACGCCAACACCTACAACCGGGTTGACGACGTTCGGCGATACGGCCAGCAGGTGCCGGGCTTCAGGTGGGCGGACCAGCCGCCGGCCGGCACCCCGCTCGAGGTTCCGGCGCTCGCGGGGACGTACCGCACCAACCTGGGCATCGCCACCGACGGCGACTGCACCCAGGCGGTGGTACGCGCCTACGACCGCGGAGGTGTCTTGAAGGCCGAGCGCACGATCAACGTGTCGCCGAACGGCTGGAAGCAGCTCAACAAGCTCTTCACCTCCGAGTTCCCGGGGCTGCTGTCGAACCCGAGCACGGTGCCGGTCGGAGACAGCCTGCACCGGTTCGAGGTCGAGGGAGTCGACGGCAAGGTGGTGGTCTACGCCAGCATCGTGGACAACGTCTCGAGCGACGGCAGCTACCTGGTGGCACTGCCGGCGGGTGCGCTCGCCGGACAGGCGTGGCTGGCGGGGGCGGCGTTTCTGAGCGGGGCCAACCAGAGCCAGTGGCGGAGCGACGTGATCACCTTCAACATGGCGGGAGCGGCGGACTCCGCGACCGTGACCTACCTGCCCTCCGAGAGCGACAACAGCGGGGCCCTGGACAGCCAGAGCCTGGCGCTGGCAGCGGACGGCGGGCTGTTTCTCGGCAATGTCCTGCACGATTCGTTCGGGCTCTACCCGCCGGCCGTGGGCACCCTGGGCGCCTCGGCCGCGGACTCCCTGTTCTGGATGCGCACCTACACCGAGGAGAGCAGCCCGGGGGGCGGCCTGATGACCTACGGCCAGGCGATCCCGGCTCTCGCTCGGGACGATGCAATCCCGGCGGGGGGGGAGGGCCGGGTGTTCGGCTTCACCGAGGACGATCGCACCCGCTCCAACCTGATTCTCCAGAACATGTGCAGCGACGGCGGCGGACAGCTCGGCGCGGTGACGGTGGACGTGCAGGTCCTCGACCAGCAGGGTACTGCGGTCACCACCGAGAGCTACCCGCTCCTTCCCGGGGAGTACTTCCAGGACAACCGTTTCCTCAAGCGTCTCGGGCTCGGCTGGATGACCGGCGCTGCCGTGGCGGTGAGGCCTCAGGATGCCGGGTCGTGCGCCCAGGGAGGCGTCTTCGCCATGGTGTCGGAGGTGAACGGCTCGTCACTCGCCGGCACGAACGATGCGCGTCTGATCGGGGCGCGGGTGGTCTCGGGCCGGTGAGGTCCGTGGCTTCTTCCGATGATCCGGGTATGAACCTGCTTCCCTCGAGGGCCGAGGGCGTCACCGAGGCCGACTGGAGAGGGACAGATAGAGGGACCGTCCGGCGCGACCACCATGGCGTGTCGGTACGGCCGCAAGAAGGAGGCGACTGTGAGTAGGCTCGCGACACCGCAACTCGTCCTGTTGGCAATGACCATGACCATGCCCCTGGCCGCCGCGCAGCCCGGGCACGATGCCTCCTCGATGGCGGCGAAGGCACCCTCGGCCGTGCGGGATGCTGCGCGCATCCCGCCGGCGGTGACCCGGGGCGTCGCGAGGGGGCTGCACTTCCCACACGTGGGCCCCGCGGCGGTTCCGACGCCACCGGCGGGCACCTGGGGCGTGGTGGCGTCAGGGGACGCCGGCGGCGCCATCTTCCGAGACACGGACTCCGTGGCGGAGGCGTGGCTTGGCTCCGACGGCTACGGGATCCAGGGCTTCGGTGACACCGCCGGCGGGTACTTCATCGGCAACAGCGGCGGCGGGTACGCCTACCTCGGTCTGGTGGACTCGGGCGTCGAGGGTGGCGGAACGTTCGTGGGTGGTTACTTCTTCGACATCGACGGCAGCGGCGACGTCTACCTCGGCTACGGGGACACCGGGGTCGCGGCGAGCGGTGCCGTGATGGGCGGGACCTTCTCTGACAACGACAGCACCGGGTTGGCGTATCTGGGCTACGGGGACACCGGCATCGAGGCGACTGGTGCAGTGGCCGGGGGGAGCTTCTCCGATAGCGACAGCACCGGTCTCGCATACGTGGGCTACGGGGACACCGGGGTCCAGGCGAGCGGCGCCAGCAGTGGAGGGGAGTTCTCCGACAGCGACGGCACCGGGCATGTGTACGCGGGCTACGGCGACACCGGCGTCTACGGCGAAGGGTCCGAGGCAGGCGCGGCCTTCTCGAACACCCTGACCACGGCCTATGCCACCATGGCGCTCACGGACCTCGACTTCGGTGAGGTCGGCATCCGCGCCGGTGGTGACGACGCCGCGGGCTACTTCGAGAGCATGCTGGCCACGGGTCGTGCGTTTCTCGGCGTGATCGACACCGGCATGGAGGGCTATGGCGACGAGGCCGGCGGCTACTTCGAGCTGACGAACAGCCTGGCTCCTCCCGGCACGCCGCCCACTGCGAGCGCCCTTGTGGCGTACGCCGACGAGGGCATCGAGGCATACGGGGACTACGCCGGCGGGTACTTCGAAGACACCACGAGCTCGGCATACGCCTTCGTGGGGAGCGACACCGCGAAGATCGAAGGCACCGGGTCGGTGAACTTCGTCCAGAACCACCCCAAGGACCCGGGTCTGGTGATCGTGTACACGGCGCCGGAGGGTGACGAGGTGGCGACCTACACCCGGGGAACGGCGCGTCTCCAGGGGGGTGAGGCCCGGGTGCCGCTGGGGCGGACCTTCGCCTGGGTGACCGACCCCGACCTCGGCCTCACCGCGTACGTCACGCCGGTGGGTGACTGGTGCGACCTGTACGTGGTGAGCAAGGGCACGGACCAGCTCACGGTGCGCAGCCGCGACGGCTCCGACTGCAGCTTCGACTACATCGTCTGGGGCCTCAGGATAGGCTTCGAGGAGTCGACGGTCGTGCGCGAGAAGAAGCAGCCGGCGTACATCCCCTCCATGACATCGCACCGGGACCTGGCCTCGCGACGGCCGGACCTGGCCGGGTACACGGCCCTGTCGCGGTGGACCAACCAGCTCACCGCGCTCGGTCAGGGGGCCACGATCGATCTCAGCAGTGCCAATGCGCTGCGGGATCAGATCGGTGAGTACGACCCGGCGGTGTACGGCAAGCTCGAACGTCCCGGGCGGTCGCGCGTGAAGGCGAGCTCGTCGCCGGCAGACCGCGCGGCGGCCCGCGGCGAGGCGGTGACCCGCGGCGAAGCGGGGACCTCCAGGGTCGCGCCGAGCAAGCTGGCTCCCGCGGACCCGGGTTCGCCGGCCGATCTCGGGATGGGATCACTGCCCGTGCAGGAGGACGTCTATGCGCGCTCGTTCCGGCCGTCGGCCGGTGACCTCGCAAGCCTCCAGGACGTCTCCGAGCAGGTGGAGGCCGGCGACGTGCTGGCCATCGACCCGGACCGGCCCGGACGCCTGCGGCGCGCCGTCTCGGCAGCGGATGCCACGGTGGTCGGCGTGGTCGCCGCGCAGCCGGGCGTGGTGCTGGGCTCGGGCTCGGAGGGTGACAGCTCCCGCGCCCCGGTGATGTTCTCCGGAATCGCGCTGTGCAAGGTGGACGCCACCTACGGCCCCATTCTTCCCGGCGACCTGCTGATGACCTCACCGACCGCGGGCCGCGCGATGCGCGCGGACGCGGCGTCGCCCGGAACGGTGCTGGGCAAGGCGCTCGAGGAGCAGCGTGAGGGGCAGGGCACGATCCGGATCCTGGTCATGGCGCGCTGATCGCACGCCCGCAGGATTCGCTCAGACAGCAGCGGTGGGCCCCTTCGAGGGGCCCTTCGTGTCGATGGCGGTGTGTCGGTCGCGAATCTGGTATAGGATCCCCGCGACGCAACACACTGGAAGCGACAACCCGGTCCGAGAGGGAATCGCGGAGGATGGAGGCGACTCATGAGGCGTTTGATGTTGGTGGTGATCGCGGCCTGCTGCGGAGCGGCCGTCGCGTGTGGCGGGGCGACGGCGCCGTCGGAGGCGCCCGGTGGCTCGGACGCGGCGGTCCAGGCGGTGGTTGACACCACGGCCGACATGCCGGCGGAGGGAGGCATCGAGGCGGCGGTGGAACGGCACGACGTCGTGTATGTCTGCAACTGCGGTCCCGCCTGCGACTGCAACACCGTGTCGACCACGGCCGGGAAGTGCTCGTGCGGCAAGGACCTGGTCTCGGCCCACCTGGTGAAGGTGGAGGGGGACGAGGGGCTGCTCTGCATGTGCGGCAAGGACTGCACCTGCACCGTGGATGCGAACGACCCTGCGAAGTGCGCCTGCGGCAAGGACCTGCGGCGGATCAGCTTCAAGGGAACGGGTCTCTACTACTGCAACTGCGGCGGGAGCTGCACCTGCAACCACGTGTCGGACAAGCCCGGCACCTGCACGTGCGGCATGGAGCTCACCCACAGCGTTTGAAGAGTGGCCGCCCCCTTGGTCCCAGGGGGGCGGCGCCGCGTCAGTGCTCCGCCGGGTGGACCCGATGCGGTGCGTCGAGCGCCGAGGCAAGGTCGATGGGTGGGAGGAGCCGGCGTGATCTGCCGGGGCGCGGTGC
Source organism: uncultured Holophagae bacterium (assembly GCA_963844865.1). GTDB lineage: Bacteria > Acidobacteriota > Thermoanaerobaculia > Thermoanaerobaculales > Sulfomarinibacteraceae > CAWJPY01. The sequence continues at coordinate 276,195 of CAWJPY010000021.1, read as the reverse complement.
CGGGGGCGCGTCGGCGCAGGCAGCGCCGGGGATGGGACAGGGCGCGCCGCGGAGGCATTCGGCCACACGCGCCGGCGTGCCGAGGTCCGTCCAGCCGCAGGGGGGAACCGCGAGCACGTGAAGCAGGTGGCCGGCACGCTCGAGCACACTGGCGGAGAAGTCGATGGACGGCAGTGACTCGTAGAGGCTGGAGAGGTCGACGCGACCGTCACCCTGGTGTCGGTGGAGCGCGGTCAGGCTGAAGCGGTCCACCAGCCAGGGGAGCGTCTGGCGGAACCGTTCGAGCAGAGACTCGGCCGTGGCGGCGAAGATGAAGCTGCTCCACAGCGCGCCGCTTTCGAGCAGCCTGCGGGCGCCGGGCTCGTCCGGCTTCTCGACGAACGAGATCACCGGGCGGATGGGGTCCTCTCCCTCGAGTTCTGCGGTCACCCAGCCGTAGCTCGTGTCGGCGTGATCGGGCTCGATGCCCAGGAGCACCAGCAGGGCGGGCCGCGCGCTCACGTGCGCCAGGGCCTCCATGAGCGACCACTGGAGGGCCTCCTCGTCGGTCACGTGGTGGTCGGATGGGGTCACCAGGACCCTGGCACGAGCATCGCTGTTCAAGATGGTCATCAGGGGCAGGAGCACGCCGCATGCCGTCCCGCGATTGCATGGCTGGACGATGACGTTGCCCGGCGGCAGGTCGTCGAGCTCGGCCTCCCACCACCTGCGGTGGGCGGCGGAAACCACCACCAGGATCCGCCGGAGGTCGACGACCTCGCCCAGCCGGCGGAGGGTGTCCCGCAGCAGCGATTCACCGCCGCCGAGCGAGCAGAACTGCTTCGGGATGACGGTGCCGTCGGCGTCGGTGGTGAGACCGCTGAGGCGGGTCCCTGAACCGCCGGCGAGAACGATGCCCCAGGTCTGTCCGGTGTCTTCCACGGGGTCCTCCAGGGTCCATGCACGCGACCTCGCGGCGGGCGGAGGGGCGAAGGAGGGGCGAGCGCGTGGCAGGGGAGGTCGTGATGAGGGCACGTTCGCCGTCACCGCCCGGGGTCTGTGGGTCAAGATAATGCGACAAAGTCTCTCTGTCCAGTGCCCCGGGTCACGCGCCTCGTGGGAAGCATCGCGTCGGAGCACCAGGAGGATCGCTGCCGGAGGGGCGTGTGGGAGGGGGCGGAGCTTCGTTGCCGTGACCATGGTCACGACCTAAAAATTTCTTTCTGAGTATATAGACATACAACACGCTCCACCGTGGACCACGGAGACGACCTTCTGGTCGCCACGGGGGAGGTGTCGAAGGAGGCCGCACCAGAGAGTGCAGGCACAGGAGGTGAAAGATGCGTCGAGAGAAGCTGAGGGCAGGACCGTGGGTGGCCGCGCTGGCGATGCTCGTCTGGATGACGGGCGTGGTCCAGGCGCGGGAGCGACTGGGCGTGGAGGTGACGGCGGAACAGCCGATCTACGCGGCCGGGGAGGCAATCACATTCACGGGGGTGGTGGCGAGCCGGGACGGAAGGAGGGAGACCAGGGTCGAGTGGTCGCGGATCGAGATCACGGACCCCCAGGGGGCGAGCGTGGTTCGGGACGAGCCGCAGTGGGTGGCGCCGGACCGCTTCGAGTACCGGTACACGTTGGCGGAAGATGCAGCGCCGGGGACCTGGACGGCGACGGTCACCGTGCGCGCGAGCCACGAGCTGAGGGGAAGCGACTCGGTGGCGGTCGAGGTGACGCCGCCGGACCAGGGCGGAGCATGCTTGGACGCGGACGGGGATGGCGCCCTGGACGCGGCTTGTGGGGGCACCGACTGTGACGACTCCGATCCCACGATCTACCCAGGCGCGCCCGAGATCTGCGGGGATGGGATCGACCAGGACTGCAACGGCCGCGACCTTCCCTGCTCGGACAACCCCCACGCTGGCCTCACCTGGTCGGGTCCCGAGACCTGCCTCGGATGTCATGAGACCGAGGCACGGCAGGTCCACGGCTCGGTGATGTACCAGTGGCAGGGAGAGACCCCGGAGATGGTCAACGGTCCCGCCCGGCAGGGCAAGATCGCTGGCGCCGTCAACTCCTACTGCATCAACATCCTCGGTAACTGGGAGACCTGTGGGAGCTGTCACCTGGGGCGGGGCGCGCTCCCGGAGGAGACCGCCACCCAGGAGCAGCTCGCCAACATCGACTGCATGCTGTGCCATCAGGAAAGCTACCGGCGGACCCGCGTGGGCGGCTCCTTCGTGCCCGACGAGGCGGCGATGGCCATCACCATGGACGAGGCGGTGCAGACGGTGCATCCCCCCGAGCGCGCCAACTGCCTCCAGTGTCACGCCAAGGCCGGTGGCGGTGACGCCGTCAAGCGGGGCGACCTGTCCCTGGCCCATGCCGACACCTCGGACTTCGCCTTCGACGTCCACATGTCGACCACCGGGGCGAACCTCAAGTGTCAGCACTGCCATCTGGTGCAGGAGCATCACATGGCCGGCAGGGGTTCCGATCTCAGGCCCACGGACCTGAATGTCAGGGTGGAGTGCAGCACCTGCCACCAGGACAAGGTCAGCGGGGCCGGGCACGAGACCCACGCCATCGACAGCCACGTGGGAAGGGTGGCCTGTCAGAGCTGCCACATTCCGGTTTACGGCAAGGATGCGGCGGACAGCGCCGCCACCGAGGCCACGGAGGTCTACCGCACGTGGCTGGACACCGAGGCCGTCCAGGCGCCGTTCCACCCGGTCATGGAGAAGCAGAACGACCTCATCCCCAGCTACCGCTTCTGGAACCACACGAGCTGGAGCTACCTGCTCCACGACGTCGCCCAGCTCGACCCGGCGACGGGCCGGTACCCCACCTCGCGGCCGGTGGGCGCCATCGACGATCCCCAGAGCAAGCTGTTCCCCTTCAAGTACAAGACCGCGCAGCAACCCATCGCCAACCGCACTGGGCAGCTCATCGCTCTCGACACCAGCGTCTTCTTCGCCAGTGCGGACGCCGCTGCCGCGGTCCAGCAGGGCCTCGCCAACATGGGCCTGGACCCCAACGAGTCATACTCGTGGGTGGAGACGGACACCTTCCAGGCCCTGAACCACGAGGTGAGCCCGGCGTCGGCGGCTCTCCAGTGCGCCGATTGCCACGGCAGCAGCCAGCGGATGGACCTCCAGGGTTCGCTCGGCTACGCCCTGAAGGACTCCACCGACGTGGTCTGCAGCCAGTGCCACGGCCGCAAGGAGCCGAGGGACTTCATGCAGATCCACGACCTGCACGTGCGGGACAAGGGCTACGACTGCGGTTGGTGCCACGGTTTCAGCCGCCCGGAGCGTGGTCTCAGGATGCCCGGCGCGAGCTCGGGCGGTTCGCGAGACGACTGAGTTCGGGTCCTGATGCGAGAGACGCGCCGCCCCGTCGACGGGGCGGCGCGTTGTCGTCGATCGTGCCCCGGTGCACCGTGCCCAGGGGCACACCGCCCCGGTCGATTTCCCTGGCGGCCCGGGTATACTCGCGCCATGAAAGGAGATCGCTGGCTCCTCGCGTGCCTCATCTGCCTCGTCGGCGCCGTCGTGTGGGCGGGGGAGGGACCCGACCTCACGAATGCCGCGGGGCAGCCGGTGGACTGGGCACAGTGGCTGTCGGACAACGGGCCCGCCGCGGTGGTCGTGCTGGCCTCGTGGGCGCCGGAGGCGGAGCAAATCGAACAGGCCTTGCCTGCCCTCGCGCGGATGTGCGGCGAACGGGACCTCGGTCTCGCGGTGGTGGGCGTGCACGAGCCGCTAAAGGACACGAGGTCCGCCATGGAGGGGCGGGGCGTGACCTGGTTCCATGACCGCCACGGCTCGATCCTGAAGGCCTACCGCCTGATCCGGGTGCCGGTGATGGTGATCCTGAACCCCGATGGCACCGTGGCGGCGCGGCTCGACCCCAGCCCGGCGGCTCTTGCCGATTGGCGGCGGTGAGGCGGTGGGACGGCACCTTCTCGCGATCGGAACCCTGTCACTCCTCCTCCTGGTCGGCGTCGCCGGTTGCCGGAACGTCCCGGAGCGGGCGGCCGCCGCCGCCGAGCCGGTCGTGGTGGAGCCCATCGCTCCGTATCGCCCGCCGGTACAGACGGTCGTCCGCACCGGCGACACCATCGAGAGCGTCTGCCGTCGGCTGGCCGGAGACCAGTGGGTGGTGTGGCGCGACGCGCTGGTTGGTGAGCTGGACGCCCGGAGGCTGCTGCCCGGCACGCGCTTCGCCGGCACCTGCCTGCCGAACGGGGAGCTGGAGGCGATGCGGGTGATCCTGGACCGGCGCTCCGAGATGGATCTGCGTCGAAGCGGCGACGGGGTCGAGATCCGGCACGTCGAGCGGCCGCTCGAGGAGCGGGTCCAGCGCCTGGAGGGGGTGATCACGAGCTCGCTGTTCGACGCCGTCGAGTCCGCCGGCGGGACGGCGGAGCTCGCGGTGGCCCTGGCCGAGGTGTTCCAGTGGGACGTGGACTTCTTCCGCGACCTGCGCGAGGGCGACAGCTTCGTGGCCATCGTGAGCCGGGAGAGCATCGACGGCAGCTTCTATCGTTGGGGGAACATCTTCGCGGCCCGTTTCGTCAACCGGGACCGTACGCTGTACGCCGTGCTCTACCCGGACGGCAACGGTCACCCGGGGTACTACGACCTGGAAGGCCGACCCCTGCGCAAGCAGTTCCTGCGCTCGCCCCTGAAGCTCAGCCGGATCACGTCCCGCTTCAGCCTGAGCCGGTTCCATCCCATCCTCAAGCGCCGCATGCCCCACTACGGCGTGGACTACGGAGCGCCGGTGGGCACGCCTGTCCACGTCACGGCGGACGGTGTGGTGACCTTCACCGGCCGCGACGGAGGCGCCGGGCGGATGGTGGCTGTCCGCCATCCCAACGGGTACGAGACCCGCTACATGCACCTGCACGGCTACGGGCCCGGCATCCGTCGGGGCGTGCGGGTGGTCCAGGGGCAGGTCATCGGCTACGTGGGCTCCAGCGGGCTCTCCACGGCGCCTCATCTCGACTACCGCATCAAGGTCAACGGTCGGTGGACGAACCCGCTGACCATCAGCTCGCCGCCGGCGAAGCCCCTGGAGCCGGCTCGACTGCAGCGCTTTCTCGCCCACTCCCTGGCCGTCCTGGAGCTCCTGGAAGGGCGCGACCCGCCGGTGGGAGCTCGCGGCTGAGGACGGCCCGGGCCTCCCGGTCCCTGGTGTAGGATGTGACGGCTGGACGTGAGATCGGATCGGACGTGAGGCCGGAGTTGTCGATCATGCTGACACACCGCGGGGGCCGGGTGCCGTCACCAGGGCGGGGACGACGCTGATGCGGGTGCGGGTGAAGTGCCCCTGCCGCGTGGACCTCGCCGGGGGGACCCTGGACATCTGGCCGCTGGGCCTCCTCCACCGGGGGTCGGTGACGGTCAACGCGGCGATCCCGCTGTGGGTCCGCCTGGAGGTCGACCCGGGTGCCCCGGTGGGCTATGTCGAGCATGCCGTCGGCGAGGGGCCCTGGCGGCGCCTCGGCCCGGATGAGGCCGAGCGGGATCTCACCGCGGCGGTGTGCTTCGCGCTCCGGTCCACCGGCGGCGTCCGGGTACGGGTCCTGGAGCAGGCCCCCGTGGGGTCCGGCCTGGGAGGCTCGTCGAGCTATGCGGTGGCCCTGGCGCGCGGGCTGCTGGCGTTGGAGGACCGTATTCTCGGCGACCGCGCCCTCGTCGAGCTGCTGCGGGACCTGGAGGCCCGTGTGCTGGGCTCCCCGACCGGCGTGCAGGACCACTGGCCCGCCCTGAGGGGTGGGGCCCTGGCGCTCCACCTGGAGCCCGGCGGGGGCGCCGTGGAGGCCCTGGCCGTGGATCCCTCCTGGATGGAGGAACACCTCACCGCGTACTTCACCGGGATCGTACGTAACTCCGGGGCGGTGAACTGGCGGGTCATGCGGCGGCGGATCGACGGGGACCCCGACACCACCGCCGCCCTGGAGACCATCGCGACCGCGGCCCGCCTGTGCCGGCAGGCGCTCACCGCTCAGGATGAGAACGACGTGGGCGCCGCCATCGCCGCCGAGTGGGCCGCCCGGAAGTGCCTCGCAATGGAGGTCTGCCCCCCGGACCTGGCGCACATGGAACGCGTCGCCCTTCAGGCCGGGGCGGCGGCGGTGAAGGTGTGCGGCGCGGGTGGTGGGGGCAGCATGTTGCTCTGGCACCCGGCCGGCGCCCGGGGCGCGATCCTCGAGGCGCTCGCCGCCGTCGCGCCCGACGGGCGGGCCCTGGCCGCTGGCATGACCCGAGAGGGTTGCCAGGTTCTCCTCGGCGACGAGTAGGGGGCAGCGGCTGGCGGACTGCGTCGGCGGCAGCGGCAGGGATCAGCGACAGCGGCAATGGCACGGCGTGTCAGTGCCAGCTTCGCGCCTCTCACTTCTAACTTCTAACTTCTGACTTCTAACTTCTAACGACTCACCGTGCGGGCGGCGGAGCGAGGTACCCGACGGCCGGGTAGCCCACCCAGTGATGCAGGTTGGATGGCGCGGTGAAGCCGAGGCCGGCCTCGCGGGTCGCGGGGCTCACCGGCAGGACAGGGTCGGAGAGGCTCGTGCCGTAGCGTAGGAGCGATCCGGTCGGGGTCCCCGCGTGCGTCGCCGCGGCGGTCTTGCGTAGAAGCTCCAGCCCGAACGGGATCGAGAAGCGACCGCACCAGGGCAGCCGATAGCTGTGGACGTCCGTGGGATCGACCAGCGTCGCGAAAAAGCGTTGGAGCCGGTCGGGGTCCAGGGCTCCCTCCAGGTAGGTCGTGGCCAGCCCGCGATCCCGTGCGACGCCCTTCTCGTAGGCGGGGGCGTCAGTGCCGAAGGGCGCGTGATCGAAGTCCTCGCCGTAGTGGACGGCGTCGGAGGAGACCACCACCGCGACGTCGCGGCCGAGCTGCCATCCGTGGCGCTCGAGCGAGGCGGCGAGCACCTCGGCCAGCCGGTCGCTGAGCTGCTCCAACCGTTCCCAGCTCATGTACGGCACCAGGATGGGGACGATCGTCCGGTCCGGGTGGCCGTGCTGGAGGAAGGGCAGGAGCGCCTCCAGGGAGTGCTCGTCGCAGTGCATGGCGTCGTCCACCACGTAGTCTTCCGGTGCGAGCCCCGCTTCCAGCTCCTCGCGCAGGCCGTCCACCGCCACCGGGCCCCAGGGGCCGTGCCACGCCTGGAAGCGGTCGAAAACCAACCGCCGCTCCTCATGCCAGACGCGGGCGCGGTGGAATACGCCCACCAGCACGACCCGTGGAGCGGAGATGCGCTCCGTGAGATGGACGTACACGCGGCCAGCGTACAGGTGGTCGTCGTGGGGGCAGATCCCTCCGACGAACCCATCCTCACCGGACATGCCGAGGCGCACATCCTGGGCGGCGAGGCTGTCCGCCTCCAGCCGCACGGCGGTGGACACCACGTCCTGGGCCTGGGCCGCGTCGACCACGAAGCCGACGGTGTCCTTCTGTCCTCGCACCAGGTCCCCCTCGGACCGCAAGCCCATGCTCTCCTCCACCTCCGCCCGCGTCGGGGTCGTGGCGGCGGCGCCGACGGCCCCAACTCCGCAGCTCAGAAGCGCGATCACAGCCTTCACGACGGGTCTATTCATGGGCGGATTGTACTCCCCCCGTGTGCCCTCGCGCCGGAAGCCGTTAACATGATGGGGATGGCGGGGCGTCGGTTTCTCCTCATCTGGATGGGGTTCACCTTCCTCTACACGGCACTGGCCGCCCTGGGCCCGTCGGGGTTGCTGGCGACCGGCGCGTGGCCCCAGGTCAACCAGTACCTCCTGCAGGCGAGGGCCTGGTACGGGGACGACATCGAGGTCCGCGACCAGCGGGGGAGAGTGGAGCTCGTCATCCCGGTCCGCCCACGCCTCGATGTGACGCCGTACTTCAGGCACTGGTCCATGGCGGACCCGCGCGAGCGTGGCCTGCTCGCCAACCTGGCCTGCGGGGTACGGTCCGGGGGACCGGATGGGCCCCTGAAGCCCGTGCGCTACGTGGCGGCGGACAGCGCCCTCGGGCAGGCGCAGCTCACCGGTCTGGTCTGCGAGGTCGGCATGCCTTTGGGGCCGGCCCTCGTCCTGCTGCCGCTCTTCGTGCTCCTCAAGTCCGCCGTCGCCGTGCAGTGGGTGGGGGCCGTGCTGGGTGGGTTGGCGGTCGCCCTGATGGACGTCCTCCTGCCCTGGTGGCTGGCCGCGCTCCGGGGAGAGGACTCGCTGCTGCCAGCCCACCGCAACCGGCTGGTCCTGCTGGCGGGGGCCGGCACCCTGTGGCTCTGGCTGGTCCCCCAACCGGGGACCTGGATGTTCGCGCAGACCACGGCCACCTGCGCGCTCAGCCTGGCCCTCGTCCTGGCCTGGCGGCGCCGGTGGTTGACGGCCGGGCTGGCCTGGGGCCTGGCCGTGATCAGCCGCCCTCCCACGGTGTTCGCGCTGCCCCTCCTGGTCGCGGTCCTCCTCTACAGGACGGCCGACAGGAGCGAGATCGCGGCCGCGCCGCGGCGACGGCGCGGGCAGGCCCTGGCGCTGGCGGCCCTGTTCCCGCTCATGCTGGTGGGGGGGCAGCTCGCCCTGGATCAGGTCCGTTTCGGTTCGCCGCTGGAGGTCGGGTACAGCTACATGCTCACGCCGCCGGAGCTGCGGCAGCGGGTCGCGGCCCACGGGTTGCTCAGTCCCGCGTACGCAGCGCGTAACCTGTGGTACGAGTTCGTGCAGCCGCCGGTCGTCGTCCTCGATCCGGCCACCCGCTCGCCGCGCTTCCCGTTCCTGGCTAGCGATCCCTACGGGATGGGCCTGCTCTTCGTCACGCCGGCCTTTCTGGCGGTGCTGCTCACCCTGGGAAGGCGCACGCGGGCGCCCGCCCTGCTGTGGGCGTGCTGGTTGAGCCTTGGATTGGTGACGTTGCCCGCGGTGTTGCACTTCAACACCGGGTGGGTGCAGTGGGGGAATCGATATCTTCTGGATGCGTGGCCGCTGTGGCTCATGCTGGCCGCCCTCGGGCTGGAGCGCATGCGGTCGAGGTGGGCCACCGGGCTGGTCGCCCTGTCGGTGGCCTCGAACCTGTGGGCCGCGATAGTGGCGGCGACCGGCCGGTGGCCGGTAGGATAGAACGCGGTAGCGCCCGACGTGGGCGTCGAGGGAGTGTCTCGATGCAGCAGTTCGCGCAGGTGGTGGTGCTCGCCCGGCACGGCCAGGCGGTGAGCACGGAGGAGAATCCGGAGCGTCCCCTGAGCGTGCTCGGCCGTCGTCAGGCCGAGCGGATGGCCAGCTGGTTGGCGGACATGAACCTGTCGCTGGACGAGGTCTGGCACAGCGGCAAGCCCCGGGCGCAGCAGACGGCGTCGGTCCTGGCCAAGCGCGTGGGGGTGCATCCGTCTCGTGTGATGGCGGTTGCCGGGATGGGGCCGCGGGACGAGGTGACGAAGGCGGTGACGGAGCTGGAGGCGGACGGCCAGTCCATGATGCTGGTGGGCCACCTGCCGTTCCTGGCCCGCCTGGCGAGCCAGCTCCTCACCGGCGATACCGAGCGTCTGCGGCTGCGCTTCAACACCGCCGGCGTGGCCGTCCTGGCCCGGGCCGGCAACGGGTGGGAGCTGGTGGCCCTGGCGGACCCAGACCTGGAGTAGGCGCGCACCCCGCGCCCGCGGGCGCGGCGGCGACCTGCGTCTCGACCAAAGACGACGGTCGACGTCGCTGGCGGTCAAGGGGTGGCGGGCGCCATGGGTCCCTCCCGTCGGCGACGGCGCGTCACGGGGGCGGGGAGAGAGGCCGCACACAGCGTGGCGCCCCCGACCCGAAGCCGACGAGGTGCGAGCTCATGGCGGCGGTACGGTAAAGTAGGAGCGTGGTCTGAGCGGGATCGCCGCCTGGCGGGCTCCGGCCGACGTCTCGACGATGGGGTGATCGCATGCGCAGGGTGATGATGGTCGCGCTGGTGGTGCTGGCCGCGACGGCCGCTGTGGCCGCTGAGGCGCCGGAGGTGGAGCGGGCGGAGGCGGCGGCGAGGGCCTGGCTCGAGCTGATCGACAGCGGACGCTACGCCGAGAGCTGGCAGCAGGCGGCGGCCCTCTTCCGGGACGCGATCTCCGAGAAGGACTGGGTCCGCACCATCGCCGCGGTGCGCGGACCGCTGGGGGCGGTGGAGTCCCGCGAGCTGACGTCCGCGCAGCCCACCACCCAGCTTCCGGGTGCGCCCGACGGGCACTACGTGGTGATCCAGTACCGGACACGCTTCGCGCACAAGTCGTCGGCCATCGAGACCGTGACGCCCATGCTCGAGGAGGACGGCACCTGGAGGGTGTCGGGCTACTACGTCAGGTGAGGCGAGGAGACGGCACGTGAGGAGCGGGATCAGGCGGTGCGGCCGCCGCCGTCACGGGGAGGCGCCATGCGGTTCACGCTCGGGCACCATCGGGTGCTGATCGGTCATCAGGTCACCGTCAAGGTGGTGGCGGCCTCCGGGGAGACCGTGGCCCGCGTGGTCGCCGTCCTGGACGGTGCGAAGCTCGGCGACGATCGTCTTGACCCGGCCGAGGTCCAGTACGAGCGCCACTTCGAGCAGGCTGGAGGGGCCGGCCCCGGCCAGCGCCACGTCCTGGTGGTGACGGCGACCAACGACGCCGGCGCCAGGCAGACCGCCAGCCGTCGCTGGCAGGACGTGGTGTGATGCCGGGCGACGACGAGGGAGCACTCGTTCCGGCCCCGGCCGAGCGACCCCAGGTCATCACCGGGGCGGATCGGCTCGCCCTGGAGCGGGCGGTGGGGCTGCTGGAGCGTCCAAACCTGATGGCGCGCCTGGCCAACCTCGTGGGCGAGCCGGTGGAGAAGCTCATCGATGCCCTGCCCGCACGAGCCACGGGACGGCTGCACGAGGTCGTCCGGGGCGCCCTCCGCCGGCTGCTGGACGTGGCCGTCCGGACTCTGGACGAGGAACCGCGACCTCCAGCCCGGCTCCGGCACAAGCTGGCGACGGGGGCCAGCGGTGCCATCGGCGGCTTCTTCGGAGGCGCCGCCCTGGCGGTCGAGCTGCCCGTCACCACCTCGATCATGCTGCGGTCCATCGCCGACATCGCGCGCGCCGAGGGCGAGGACCTGCGCTTCCTGGAGCCCCGGCTGGCCTGCCTCGAGGTGTTCGCCCTGGGCGGGCGCTCCGTCGACGACGAGGGAGCGGAGACCGGCTACTACGCCGTGCGGGCGGCCCTCGCCCGGGCCGTGAACGACGCCGCCAGGTACATCGCCGAGCGCGGCCTGACCACCGAGGGGGCGCCGGTGGTGGCGCGCCTCATCGGTCAGATCGCCTCCCGTTTCGGGGTCGTGGTGTCGGAGAAGCTGGCGGCGCAGGCGGTTCCTGTGGTCGGGGCCATCGGGGGTGCCGGGGTCAACCTGCTCTTCATGAACCACTTCCAGGACATGGCCGAAGGGCATTTCACGGTCCGGCGTCTGGAGCGGCAGTACGGCAAGACGACGGTGCAGGACGCCTATCGTGCGATACGGGACGCCCATGGGCGCTGAGGCGGCCGGCCGCCCGCCGCGGGCGGGGCAAGGCCCGAGGATGCCGTCATACAGGTGGTCATGAGCGCCGTGCTGTTCGTGATTGCGGTGGCCGCCGCTGGGCTGGGCGGGTACGCGCTCCTGATCCGGCTCGGGTTGGACGACCTCGACGCCTGGGCGGGCGGGCGGGTGGCCGGCCTGGTGGCGGTGGCGGTGCCGGCCTGGTGGTTGGGCGTGCTCGGGGTGCCGTTCTGGCGAACCGTGGGTGCGGTCCTGCTGGCGGTGGGTGCCGCGGCCGGGGGCGCCGTGCTGTGGCGGCGGAGGGCCCGGTGGCGCCAGGTGGCGACTGCGGAGGCGATCTTCGTGGTGGCCTCCCTCGTGGTCCTCCTGCTCCGGCTCGACCATCCCCAGATCGCCGGTACCGAGAAGCCCATGGACGTGGGGATCCTGGCGACGCTGCTGCGCACCCGCGGCTTCCCGCCCCCGGACATGTGGCTGGCCGGTGCGGCCCTGCCGTACTACTACTTCGGGGCACTGCTCTGGGCGGTGCCCATCGCGGCGAGCACGATTCCCCTGGAGTACGCCTACAACCTGGTGGTGGCCATGATCGGCGGTGCGACCGCCGCGGTGCTGTGGGCGCTGGGCCGCCGGCTCGCCGGTGGGCGGCACTGGGCGGGGCTCATGGCCGCCTTCTTCGGGGTCTTCGCCGGTTCTCCCGACGCGGTCCGCCAGCTCCTCGGCGGCCAGGGGTTGTGGTCCCTGGATGTGTGGCGGTCGTCCCGCCAGAACGCGGACCTGATCACCGAGTTCCCCCTCTTCACCCTGTGGCTGGGCGACCTGCACCCCCACCTCCTGGCCATGCCCGTGGCGTGCCTGGCCTTCCTCGTGGCCTGGTGGACCGGGCGGGACGGTCCCCGGGTGAGCACCGCCGCCGCACTGGCGGTCCTGTTCGGTGTCACCTGGGCCGCCAACCCCTGGGCCATGCCTCCGACCCTGGCCGCCATCGCCCTGCTCGGGCTCACCGCCGACGGCCGCTGGCACTGGCCCTCCGGTGAGGATCGCCGGCGATGGCTGGTCATTCCGGTGGTGCTGGTCGGCGGGTGGGCAGTGACGGCGCCGTTCCAGCTCTCCTTCCATCCGCCGTTCGAGGGGATCGCCAGGGTCTTCGCCTGGACCTCTCCGGCGACGCTGCTGCTGTACGGGGGATGCCTTCTGGTCCCGGCGCTGTGGGCGGCGGCGCGGCTGCTGCGATCCCCCGAGGGGGAGGTCGGCGCCCGTGCCCTGGCCCTGACCCTCGCCGCGGCCGCCCTGACCGTGGTCCTGGCCACCGCGTCGCGGCGACCGACGCTGGTGGTGCTGACGGTGACATTGGCCATCATGATCGCGTGGCTCGTGGGCGGCGGGGAGCGTTGGGAGCGGCCGGCGGTCGCCCTGGCCGCCCTCGGCGTCTTTCTCTTCCTGGTGCCCGAGGTCCTGTACGTGGTGGACAGCTACGGCAGCCGACTGCACCGCATGAACACCGTGTTCAAGGCGTACATCCAGGCGTGGGTGCTGCTGGCGCTGGCGTTGCCCGTGCTGGTCATGCTGTGCAGCCGCCGGCGGGCGGTGCGGACCGTGCTCGCCGTGGTCGTCGTGGCCGTGGCGCTTCCCCATCTCGTGTGGATGGCGCACACGGTGGTGGTGGCGCCGACCCGGGGCCTGGACGGACTGGTGCTGATGGCGCCGTCGGACCGGGCCCTGGTGGAGCGACTGCGGCGGGAGCCGGCCGGGAGCCAGCTCATCGAGGCGGTCGGTCCCGCCTACAGCGAGTATGCGCGCCTGTCGGCCAACTCCGGGGTGCCCGCATACCTGGGTTGGGAGAATCACGAGGTCGTGTGGCGGGGTCCGGAGATCACCGACGAGACCGCCCGGCGCCGGGCCCTGGTGGAGGAGCTGTACCGGTGCGGGAAGCCGTCCCGGGTGCGGGAGCTGGTGGCCGAGAGTGGCGTCGACCTCGTGGCCATCGGGGCCCTGGAGCGCACGGACTTCCCGGAGGCTGGGTTGGCGGCTGTGGAGGATGCGGGAACGGTGGAGAAGGTGGGCGAGGGAGGAGAGCTGGTGCGTTTCCCGGACGTCGGGGGAGGCCCCGCCGACCGCGGCGGAGGATGATGGGGGCCGCCCCGCGCGGGTGCCGAGGCACGACAGGAGGAGGGATCTGACATGGACGACAGTCGGTCCGCGAGCCCCGAGCTGAGCGTGGTGATCCCGGCGTTCAACGAGGAGGAGAACATCGAGCCGATGTACGAGCGGCTCCTGGCGTCCCTGGAGGGGTCGGTGAGCGGGCTCGAGCTGGTGTACGTGGACGACGGCTCCGGCGACGGCACCTGGGCGCGGATCATGGATCTGGCGAAGCGGGACGGACGGGTGCGGGGCCTGCGCTTCGCCCGCAACTTCGGCCACCAGGCGGCGCTCACGGCGGGCGTGGACGGCGCCCGGGGACGGGCGGTCGTGATCATCGACGGCGATCTGCAGGACCCGCCCGAGGTGATCCCAGAGATGCTGGCGAGGTGGAGGGAGGACGGCTACGAGGTCGTCTACGGCCAGCGCCGGGACCGGGAGGGGGAGACCTGGTTCAAGCGGGGGACGGCGGCCCTCTTCTACCGTCTGCTGACGTCCATCACCAATGTGGACATCCCCGTGGACACCGGCGACTTCCGCCTCATGGGGCCGCGCGCCGTGGCCGCCTTCCGCGCGCTGCCCGAGCGCAACCGTTTCATCCGCGGCCTGGTGAGCTGGATCGGCTTTCCGCAGACCGCGGTCCACTACAGCAGGCGGGCCCGGCACGCCGGCGAGACCAAGTACCCGATCCGCCGCATGCTGGCGTTCGCCCTGGACGGCATCACCTCGTTCTCGTTCCTGCCCCTGCGCCTGTCCACGGTGGTTGGCTTCGCCGTGTCCCTGCTCTCCTTCGTCTACATCGTGGTGGTGATCGTCCTCAAGGCCCTCGGGATCAACTACCCCGGCTACACCTCCATGATGGCGTCGATCCTGTTCCTGGGTGGGGTGCAGCTCGTCATGATCGGCATCCTGGGCGAGTACCTGGCGCGGATCTTCGACGAGGTCAAGAGACGCCCCCTGTACCTCGTCAGAGACAGCACGGATGGCGCGTCAGAGGTGACGCCGCCCGTGCGTCCGGTGACATGAGCCGCCGCCGGGAGGCGGCATGACGGCGCACCTGGGCGAGCTGGCCGCCCTGGCCACGGCATGCTGCTGGGTGGTGACGGCGTTCGCCTTCGAGTCCGCGGGCCGGCGGGTCGGCTCCCTGGTCGTGAACCTGCTTCGCCTGGTCATGGCCATCGTGCTCCTGGGCACCTTCACCTGGATCACCCGGGGGCTGTTCCTGCCCACCGATGCGACCCCTCGCGCCTGGCTCTGGCTCTCCCTGTCGGGGGTCGTGGGGTTCACCGTGGGCGATGGCTTCCTCTTCCGCGCCTTCGTGCTCATCGGCTCACGGCTGTCCCTGCTCCTGATGTCCCTGGTGCCGCCCCTGACCGCCATCATCGGCTGGTTGGTGCTGGGAGAGGTGCTGGGACCGAGGGAGCTGGCCGGCATGGCCCTCACGGTGGCGGGGGTGTCGTGGGTCGTCCTGGAGCGGCAGCCGGCGACCAAAACGGGAGGCGGCCGGTTGCCCCTCGGCGGCGTGCTGCTGGGGGTGGGCGCCGCCGCGGGGCAGGCCACCGGCCTGGTCCTGAGCAAGTTCGGCATGGCGGGGTACGACCCCTTCGCCGCCACCCAGATTCGCGTGATCGCGGGGACCGCCGCCTTCATGGTGCTGTTCACGTTCGTGGGCTGGTGGCCGCGGGTGGCCGCAGCCCTCGAGGATCGTGGCGCCATCGGGCGAACGGCCGTGGGCGCATTCTTCGGACCGTTCCTGGGCGTCTCGCTGTCGCTCGTGGCCATCACCTACACCGCCACGGGGGTCGCCGCGACCATCATCGCCCTGATGCCGGTGCTCGTGATCCCGCCGTCGGTGGTGCTGTTCAAGGACAGGGTGTCGGCGCGGGCCGTGGCGGGCTCGCTGGTGGCGGTGGCGGGCACCGGCCTCCTGTTCCTCTAGCATCGGGGGAATCGCGGGGTGCGCCGCGTGGCGGACCGCGGCAGTCGTCAGCGACTGGGGCAGGCGCAATCCGACGGCGAGAGCCTTCGGGAGCGCCAGAGGCGGTGCCAGGCACCGTTCGGGAAGCGGCGCACCACCGTCTTTGAGCGCAAGACCCGGTGCCAGGCACCGGCCCGCACGTTGGATACGCGAGAGGCACTCGATTCGGGAGCACCAGAGAGGGTGCCAGGCACCGTCACGATCGAGCCGAGAAGGGTAGGCGCCGCATCTTCAACGGTGCCTGGCTCCCACTCTGGCGAACCCGACGCGTGTGAGATTCGCGGGCACCGAGCTCGCGGAGCGAATCACCTGATCGCCGATCGCTGCCGCCGATCGCTGCCGCCGATCGCTGCGGCTAGTCCTCGAACGCCCTGATCTCGCGGACCGTGCCGAGGGGGACGTCCTCGGTGTAGTAGACCCTGCCGCCGTGACCCACCTGCCTGTACCGCTCGAGGCGGAGGACGTCGCCGGCGACACCCTCGATGCGACCGTCGCGGCGCTGCCCGTTGGCCAGGATCAAGAGGACGCGCCGGCCGACGGCGGCGCGCACGGCCTGACGGTCCGTGGGGGCGATGAGCTGGAAGCGCTCCATCGAGGCGTGGCGTTGTCTGGTGGCGTCCACCGTGGCGAGTGGGAAACCGAAGCGGATGCTGAGCTCGCGCGCCCTCTCCAGGAGGCGGGAGGCGTCGTCCCAGTGGCCGGCCTGGGCGGCGGCGTCGGAGCGCGCCAGCAGCTCGCGCACGATGGTGTGGCCGGTGTCTAGCACCAGGGAGCTGGTGAGATCGACCAGCGCCGCCTGGGAGAGGTGGTGAACGGCCCGATCCAGGTCCCCCTCGGCGAGGGCGAGGCGCGCCTGGGCGATCTCCTCGGCCACCACCGCGGTGCCGTGAGGCTCGGTTTCGGTGGGCGATGGGGCGGAGGTGGGAGGTGCCACGGGGGTCGGGGCGGGCGTTGCGAGGACAGGCGCGGCGGCGGGAGCGGTGGGCTCCAGCACGCCGCCGGTGGTGGCCAGGCTGTGCTCGCTCTGGAGCTGGACGACGACGATGGCCCCCAGGATGACCAGTACCAGCACCATGAGCATGGCTGCGACCGGTCCCGGGATGCCGTGGCGGCGACGTGTTGGAGGCTCGTCCTCGTCCGCCGGCGGCCAGGGCTCCTCGTCGAGGGTGGGGGCAGCGTCACGGCGAGGCGAGTCCGCCGCTCCCACGGGCGCTGGGCGCACCGTCTCCGGGGGTGCCCGATCCAGGTCCTCCAGGCCCTTCTCCACGTAGGTCAGCTCCCGGGCCACGGAGGGGAAGCCCAGGCTCTCGAACAGGCGTTGGACCGGGAAGAGGCGGCGGGCGAGCTCGCGGTAGGGCAGGGGCGCGGGGCCCTCAGCCGCGTGATCGGCCGTCTTGAGGACATCGATGACCGCGTCGAGGCGGGCCGAGGCATCCCGGGTCTCGTCACTGTGAGCCCGCAACGAGTTGCACTTGCGCCGGATCTCCTCCAGCCGCGACACGATGGGGCGCAGATCCGGGGCCGAGCCCGGTTGCCCGCGTCGGTTCCGATCCTCCTCGTTGGCCAGCGCGACCTCCTTCTCGGACGACGACACGAGTCTAACCCGAACCACGCCGGGTCGGTTGCTCCAGGGTGGCGGCGGGCGTCCGTCCGTCGTGTCCTCGGGTGGACGTGTGCCGAGAAGCTGTACAGTAGCATTGTGAGGAACAGGAAGCATTGCCCGCTGTGGCTGGTGCTGGCGGCCGCCGCGGCGGTCTCCTCCTGCCGCGTCGAGCCGGCGCGGCCGGGGGGGCTGGTCGACATCCGCTCCTCCGGCGAGCTGCGCGTGGTGGTGCGCCCCGGGTTCCTGCACGCACCCCCGGCCGGTGGTCAGCGGACCGACCAGGTGGCGGCGCTGCGCCAGCTCGCGGGGCGGCTCGGGGTGCGCGTGCGCTGGGTGGAGTGCCGGCGCAACGACCAGGTGTTGCAGTGGCTTCTCGAGGGGCGCGGGGACATCGGCGTGGGACGGTTCTCCAGCGCGGCCCTGCTCGGCACCGGGGCGGTCCCCACCGCGGCGGTGGACTGGGTGGAGGACCTGCTGGTGGCCACGCCCGACACCCCGTACACGAGCTTTCCCGACGCAGCCGGCGCGAACGTGCGGATGCTCTCCTCGTCGTTGACGCCGCGCCTGGCGTCGGCCCTGGCCCAGGATGGGCTCCGGGTCGTGCCGGTCGCCGAGGAGGTCACCCTGGAGGAGCTGCTGCGAAGGGTCCGCCTGGGGCGGTACGGCCTGGGGGTGGTCGACTCCGGTGTCCTGGATGCGAGCCCGGCCCGCGGCGCGGTCAGGGTGCTCGGCCCCTTGGCGGAGCGTCGCCCCCTGGTCTGGGCCGTGCGCGAGGACGCCGGGCGGCTGCGCCGGGCGGTGGACGACTTTCTCTTCGCCGAGCAGGTGCTGGCGCGGGGGCGGCAGGTGGGCGTGTGCCGCGACCTCGAGGAGGTCCGCCACTCCGGGGTCCTGCGCCTCGTCACCAGGAACTCGGCCGTGACCTGCACCGTGGAGCGGGGGGGCCTGACGGGCTTCGAGTACGAGCTGGCTCTGGAGCTGGCCCGTCAGCTCCGAGTCCGGCTGGAGCTGGCGGTCCCGCCGCTGGGCGTGGACCCGGTGAGCTGGCTGGAGGGTGGGCATGGCGACCTGGCGGCCCTCCACGAGCCCATGGCGCCCGAAGATGAAGGCAGGTTCCTCAGCACCCGGCCCTACCGCCTGGTCGACCTGGTGAGCGTCGTGCCCGCACAGCGGCCCCCGGTGGCGGCGGCGGTGGACCTGGCCGGGATGGAGGTCGTGGCGTCGCGGCCCGTGGCCGCCCTGTGTCGGATGGTGCCCCTCGAGCCGCCCCTGCGAGCATTCACGCCACACCCGGGAGCGGATGGGGCGGCAGTGCTCCTGCACGTGGCCAGAGGGGAGGGGGCCGTGGCCGTCGTGGACGAGGACACCGCGGCCCTCGAGCTGGAGGGTCGGCCCGGCCTGAGCGCCGGGGCCGTGGTGCTGCCCGAGGTGCCGTTGGTGTGGATCCTGAACCCGTCTTCTCCACGGTTGCGCGACCGGGCGGACGCCTTTCTGACCCGAGCCGAGAGGTCCGGCCTCGTCCGACAGCTCGTGGCGAGCCAGCTCGGCACCTGGCGGCCGCCGGTGCCCCGGCATCTGCCGCGGGTTCCCGCGGGGGCCTTGACCCCCTTCGACGCGCGGCTCAAGGAGGTGGGCGAGGAGTACGGGATCGACTGGAGGCTCCTGGCGTCCCTCATGTACGAGGAGTCCCGCTTCGATCCCGACGCCGTGGGGCCGGGAGGCTCCTCCGGGCTCTTCCAGTTCATGCCGTCCACGTGGAACGATCTCGGGGTCGAGGACCCGCACCGGCCCACGGAGGCGATCGAGGCCGGGGGGTGGTACCTGCGCTGGCTGATGGATCGCTTCTCGGACCTGGAGCTTCGCGATCAGGTGGCCATGGCCATCGCCTCCTACAACGTCGGGCCCCGGCACGTGTTCGACGCGCGGCGGCTGGCCGCGCAGATGCGCCTGGATCCCGACCGCTGGTCCGGCAACGTGGAGACGGCGCTGGTGATCCTGGACGATCCCGAGGTCGCGCGGCGGTTCGCCGCGGGTGTCTGCCGCTGCCGCCGGGCGGTTGCCTACACCCGCCGCATCCTGCGCCGCTACCGCGCCTACACCGAGCAGTACCCGCCTGTGTAAGGCCGCTCAGCGACTTCTGACCGTTCCCCCGCGCCCGCGCCCGCACCCGAAAGCGAGGTCAGCGACCGCGGCAGTGACCAGCGGCGGGGATGGACATCGGTTTCAGGCACCCCGTCGCAGCACGCGGCCACGTCAAAGCCGGTGCCTCGCACCCCGTCGATGCACGCCGCGACGTCAAAGCCGGTGCCTGGCACCCCGTCTTGACTCCATAGCACGCAGACCGCTTCATTCGAAAGGGTGCCTGGCACCGTAGCTCACAACCCCGACGCCAAAGGGTGCCGTGCCCGGCGGCGACACGCGGATCCTGGGGCGGAAGGCCGGGGGGCTAGACCTGATTGCGCTGGAAGACGTCGCGCAGGGCCAGCAGCACCTGGGCGAAGTTGCACTCCTTGAGGTACTGCTGGAGCTCCTGCTTGCCGGTCCCGTCGCGCATCTTGCGGTCGACCTTGGAGATGACCTCGTAGAAGTCGGAGAGCGGTTTGAGGCCGAGGCGGGAGAAGTTGCGCTCGTACCAGCCGCTGACGCTCACCTTGTCCCACACCTTGGTGGAGGGGAGCACCTCCTTGGACCAGATGTCCTCGGCGATGTGGGTGACCTCGTGGTAGAAGGCGTGCAGGACCGCCTGGTCGTCGCTCTCTGCGAGGGCGTCGTCGATGGTGGGTGCTCGCTTGGCGGCCTCTCCCTCGGCGGCCGGCGCGGCCTCCTCCCCCTCCTCGTGGGCCTTCTCCTCCGCAATGGGCTCGTCGGCTTTCTCGGGGCGCTTCTCCGTGAGGCGCTGGGGGGGGCGCTGGAGGGTCGCGAGCTGGGGCGCGGTTTCGTCCTCCCACAGGTTGGGGTCCGTGCCGGACCCGTCCATGGGAGGTTCCGGGGGCGGGGTTTCGGGTGCCGACGAAGCGGCCGGCTCAGCGGCCGCGGGCGGGGTGGCGCCGGCCTTCGGAGCCGGAGGAGACTCCTCGTGGCCCGTCGCCGCCTGCTGGGGGGCGGAGGGTGGCGGGGGCGTGCCGGCCACGGGGGTCGGCACGTCGTCCCGAGCCTCGTCGATCGCCTTGCGGAAGCGCAGGTGGAAGGTGCCCAGGAAGGCGAGCTCGGTGTCCGAGATTGGTCGTGCGCGGCCGAGCTTGGCGCGCATCACCTCCAGCTCCATGAAGCGGGCGTGGAGGAGGGCGTTGGTGGGGGCGAGGCGCGTGAGCTTGGCGAACAGGTCCGGGTTGTGCTCCAGGATCTGCAGCAGGTCGGGGAAGACAGCGTAGCTCATCACCTGCTGGTACTCGCTCTCGTACCAGTCGATGGCCTTCTCGTGCTCCTTCAGCTCGATGAGGCTGTCGAGAAGCCCGGGCGGGAGGGCGCTCTTGTACCAGGTCTTGCCGTGCCCGGCCTCCAGGCGCTCCCTGACCACAGACCGGAGGTCGTTGAGGATCTCACCGATGATGCGGTACGCGTCGAGGTTCTGCTCCAGCCAGTCCATCCCGTCGTCCGAGCCGCTCTGAGCGGGGTTCTCTCCAAACGGCAGACTACCATGGTGGATAGGGCGTGTACACAGAGCCCGGGGACGGTCGGAGGCGCGGCCGGGAGCTGGCGGGAGGGGTGGTCTCAGAGTCGCTGCGCCTTGCCGCAGACCCCGGAGATCGCTAAAGTGAGCCAGGTTCAATGATGGGGATCATGGCGTTTTCGAGGTTCGTTCTCAAGTGCTGGCTCATTTGTGAGCTTGCAATAATTTTCACATAACTATAGAGTGATGCGCGGAGGAAGGAACAGGATGGGGCCTCAGGCGTGCACACCCGGACCGCGGGCGACGATGCTGGCAGGCGTCGTGTTCTTGGCAATCGCTGCCCTGGGGCTGGGCCCCGGGACGGCCCAGGCGCAGACGACGGACGACTGCCTGATGTGTCACCAGGACCCCGACCTGACGGGCACCCGGAACGGCTCCGAGGTCTCGGTGTACGTGGACCCGGCGGCGTTCTCTTCCTCGGTGCACGGGCAGTTCGACTGCACCGACTGCCACACCGACCTCGCGGGGACGGAGCTGCCCCACGGGGAGGATCTGGCACCGGTGGACTGCGGGAGCTGCCACGACGACGTGGCCAAAGAGCTCAAGGACGGCCCCCACGGTGGCTGGGTGGCGGTGCCCGGGTCGCCGTCGGCGTCGTGTGAGCGCTGCCACGGCATCCACGACGTCCTCCCGGTGAGCGACGACACGTCGCCGGTGAGCCGGGCCCGCGCCGACGAGCTGTGCGAGCGCTGTCACGGCAAGGAGGGCCGCGCCGTGGCGCGCAGCCCCCACGCCCACGTCACAAACGGCGAGCCCGCGGCGGCGTGCATCGACTGCCACCGGGGCCACAAGGTGCTGGCGCCGGCGGATCCCATCAACCAGCTCGAGACCTGCGGTACGTGTCACCCGGAGCAGCAGACCCAGCACCGGCGCAGCCTCCACGGCCGGGCCGCCGTCAAGGGAGACCCCCTGGCGCCGAGCTGCGTGACCTGTCACTCCAACCACGCCATCCTTCCCCACACCGATCCCGCGGCCCCCACCGCGACCATGAACATCCCCCTGCTGTGCGGCCGTTGCCATCAGGAGGGGACCGCGGTGTCGGAGCAGAAGAACATCCCCGAGCACCGGATCCTCGAGAACTACTCCATGTCCATCCACGGCCAGGGCCTCTTCGAGAAGGGGCTCACCGTGACCGCGGTGTGCACCTCCTGCCACACTTCGCACCTGATCCTGGACCACAACAACCCGGACTCCAGCATCAACCGCAACAACGTGGCCAAGACGTGCATGAAGTGCCACTCCCGCATCGAGGAGGTGCACGTCAAGGTGGTAGAGGGGCGGCTCTGGGAGCAGGAGCCCCACAAGGTCCCCTCCTGCATCGACTGCCACCAGCCCCACAAGATCCGTCGCCGCCCCCTGACGCCGGAGGGAGTGGGCACCGCGGACTGCATGCGCTGCCACTCCAAGCCGGACCTCACCATGACCCGCAACGGCCAGGAGATCTCGTTGTACGTGGACAAGGACGCCTACGACCTGTCCATGCACAACCGGGTCGCCTGCGCCCAGTGCCACACCGACGTCACCCCGAACCACCCCGAGCGGCCGTGCGCCACCATCTCCAAGCCGGTGGACTGCGGGATCTGCCACGCCGAGCAGGTGCAGGACTACGAGCTGAGCCGACACGGGCGGCTGGCGGAGGCCAAGGACGCCGACGTCCCCACCTGCCTGACCTGCCACGACAAGCACGCCACCCAGGGCCACCGCATGCCCACCTCGCCCACCTTCGTGCGCAACGTGCCCAAGCTGTGCGGCTCGTGCCACGCCCGGGGCGGGGTGGCGGCCAAGCGGATCCCCGTCGAGGGGCCCGATATCGTCGAGAGCTACCTGCACTCGGCCCACGGCCGGGGCCTGCTGGAGAGCGGGCTGGTGGTGTCGGCGAGCTGCATCGACTGCCACAGCGCCCACCGCGTGCTCGGCCCCGAGGACACCAACTCGTCGGTGAACCGCGCCAACCTGGCGGACACCTGCGGCACGTGTCACAAGGGCATCGAGGAGGAGTTCAAGAAGAGCATCCACTGGCCGGGCAACGCGGTCACCAACAAGCCGCTGCCGACCTGTGAGGACTGCCACAACTCGCACGCCATCTCGCGGATCGACGTGACCGGCTTCCGGTTCCAGATGATGGACCAGTGCGGCCGCTGCCACCAGGACTACGCCGAGACCTTCTTCGAGACCTACCACGGCAAGGTGTCCCAGCTCGGCTCCGAGGGCGCCGCCAAGTGCTACGACTGCCACGGCACCCACAACATCCTGCCCCCGGACGACCCCGACTCCACCCTCAGCTTCTGGAACCGTGGTCGACACCTGCGCCAAGTGCCACCCCGGCGCCCACCGCCAGTTCGCGGGCTACCTGACCCACGCCACCCACCACGACCGCAAGAAGTACCCCTTCCTCTTCTACTCGTTCTGGTTCATGACCTCGCTGCTGGTGGGCACCCTGGCCTTCGCGGTCTCCCACACCGGGGCCTGGCTGTGGCGCCTGCTGCGCACCAAGGACCAGTGGCTGCCCCACAAGGCAATGGCCACCACGCGGTACTACGTGCGCTTCACCCGCAAGCAGCGGGTCATGCACCTGGTGATGATCCTGTCCTTCTTCACCCTCGCCCTGAGCGGCATGGCCCTGAAGTTCTCCTACATGGGGTGGGCGGTCGTGGTCTCCAAGGTCCTGGGCGGCTTCGGGACCATGGGCGTCCTGCACCGCATCGCCGCGGTCACCCTGATCTCCCTCTTCGTGTACCACCTGCGCCAGGTGTTGCTGGCCAAGCGGACCTCCGGCAAGAACTGGCTGGCCTTCATCTTCGGCCCCAGCTCGTTGATGTTCAACCGCTCCGACCTGACCCAGTTCTGGCAGTCCATGAAGTGGTTCTTCGGGCGCGGCGAGCGGCCCCACTACGGGCGCTTCACCTACTGGGAGAAGTTCGACTACTTCGCGGTCTTCTGGGGCGTGTTCGTCATCGGCGGCACCGGGCTCATCCTGTGGTTCCCCGAGTTCTTCACCCGCGTGCTGCCCGGCTGGTCCATCAACGTCGCCACCATCATCCACTCCGACGAGGCCCTGCTGGCGGTCGCCTTCATCTTCACGATCCACTTCTTCAACACCCACTTCCGCCCCGACAAGTTCCCCATGGACACCGTCATGTTCTCGGGCCGGGTGGGCGTCGACGAGCTCAAGCACGACAAGCCCGGCGAGTACGAGGAGTACGTGGAGAACGCGCCCGAGGGCGAGAGCGAGCGGGTGGTGACCACGCCGGCCAACCCGCGGCTGCTGAGGGCGGCGAAGATCTTCGGGTTCGCCGCGCTGACCATCGGCATCAGCCTGATCGTCATGATCATCTACTCGATGCTGCTCGGGTACAGGTAGGACGTGAGGGCGTTAGGACGTGAGGGCGTGAGGCGAGCCCCCCTCGCGGCGCCGGGAGCTCCAGAAGCGGCGCCAGGCGTCTCCTTCGGCCTTGGCGACCGCGCAGCACGCGGCGACAGACGGGGTACCCGGCGCCGGCCTTGACGTACGCGACGTGCAGCGCTGCTGCCGGATGCGGAGTGCTCGGATGACGTGGCGATGGGTGATCGTGGCGGCCGTGGCGTGCGCTACCATCCTGACCGTTGTGGTGGCGCTCGAGGAGCACCTCATCTACTACCCGACCCGGTTCCCCGAGGGTTCCTGGGACACCGAGAGGGTGAGCCGCGGCTCCGGCTGCTCCCTGGAGGACTGCTTCTTCGCCGCCGCCGACGGGGTAAAGCTGCACGGCTGGTGGTGCCGGCCGCAGGAGGCGCCCGGAGCCGCGCTGCCGGTGGTGCTCTTCTTCCACGGCAACGCCGGCAACCTCTCCGATCGCGCCGACCTGGTGCTGCGCCTGGCGCGGCTGGGCGCAGACGTCGTGATCGTCGACTACCGGGGCTACGGGCGGTCCGAGGGGAGGCCGAGCGAGCGGGGGCTCTACCGTGACGCCGATGCCGCGTGGAGGTTCCTCACCGAGGACCGGGGGGTCACCCCGTCCCGGATCGTCGTCCTCGGCCGCTCTCTCGGGGGCGCGGTCGCGGTCGACCTGGCGAGCCGCGTGGAGCCGGCGGGCCTCATCGTGGAGTCCAGCTTCTCGTCCATGAGGGACATGGCCGCCCGGTACTTCCCCTGGGTGCCGCGGGCGCTCCTGCGCACCCGCATGGACTCCGCGGCCAAGATCCTCAGCGTGCGCGCGCCCAAGCTCCACATCCACTCGCCAGACGACGGGGTGGTGCCCTACGCCCTCGGCCGGCGCCTGTTCGAGGCCGCGCCGGAGCCTAAGCGCTTCGTCGACGTGGCGGGCGCCGGGCATAACGAGACCTACCTGGTGGGAGGCGCGGCCTACTTCGAGGCCATCGGGCGGTTCATCGCCGAGTGCACCGCGCCCGCGGAGGGGAGAACGCCATGACCGAGCCCCGCATCGTCCTGATCACCGGCTGCTCCTCGGGCATCGGCCGCGCCCTGGTGAAGGAGTTCGTGCGCTCGGGCCAGCGGGTCGTGGCCACCGCGCGCCGGCCCGACACCCTGGCCGACCTCCAAGACCGCGACGTCCTCACCTGCCGGCTCGACGTCACCGATCCCGAGAGCATCAGCGGCGCTCTCACCGCGGCCCTGGACTGGGGCGGGCAGGTGGACGTCCTGGTGAACAACGCGGGCTTCGGCCTCATCGGGCCGGTGGCGGAGCTGCACCAGGACGAGCTCCGCCGGGAGCTGGACACCAACCTGGTGGGGCCCGTGCGCCTGATCCGCGCCGTCATCCCCGACATGGCCCAGCGCGGCTGGGGGCGCATCGTGAACATCGGCAGCGTGGTGGGCGTCACCGCGACCCCCTTCGCCGGCGCCTACTGCGCCTCCAAGGCGGGCCTGCACCTGCTCTCCGACGCCCTCCGCATGGAGGTCGCCCCCTTCGGCATCCGCGTGCTCCTGGTGCAGCCGGGAGGCATCGCCTCCGCCTTCGCCGACCACGCCGGCCGCGGCCTCGAGCGCTACCGCTCGCCAGGCTCCCTCTACCAGCCGGTGGCCGACTTCATCGAGGCGCGGGCGAACGCCTCCCAGCAGCGGCCCGCCCCGGCCTCCGAGCTCGCCCGCCGGGTCGCCCGGGCCACCCTGTCCGGCAACCCGCCCACCGTCGTGCGCTACGGCCGCGGCGCCCACCTCATCCCGTTCCTGCGGCATCTCCCGACCGGCCTGCGCGACCGGCTCCTTTCGCGCCGCTTCGGGCTCCACCGGCTGCGGCGCTGAACCCCCCGGTGCGCCGCCTACCGCGCGCGCCGGTAGCAGGTGAGGTGGCCGTCGTCGTAGAACGCCTCGAAGCCGTCGCCGAGGAACTCGTCCAGGCAGTCGGCGATGCTGAACACCACCTCCGTGCGGGAGCCCTCCAGGTGCCGTGCCAGGCGCTCGTAGAAGGCGATCCCCGGCCCCCGTGGCCGGACCGGGCGGTACAGGTACAGGAAGTCCGCGTCCGGCAGCGGCGCCTCCATGAGGTCCGCCACCACCCACCGCACCCGCTCCGGCGGCACCTCCAACCACGCCTGCAGCTCGCGCCCGATCTCCACCATGGCGGCGCTGATCTCGAGCTGGATCGTCAGGCGGTGGGGGTAGAGCGCCTGCAGGAGCAGCCCCTGCAGCCCGTTGCCGGCGCCCAGGTCCGCGCTGACCGTGTCGGGTGAGATCCACGGCCCCGCCCTGAGCAGCGGCGACAGCCCCCCGGCGTGGCACCAGTAGCCGCCGCTGGCGTCCACACGGTGGCGCTCGGCCTTGCTGTACGGCGCCTCGTGCATGTGCACGTGGGCGTACAGGTCCAGGAAGCGCTCCTCGATCTCCTCACCCTCCCCGGCGGCGACCGCGTCCATGAAACGCCCGTACAGCTCCTCGTACAGGGGGAAGCGGCCGTCCGCTCCCGGCGGCGTCTCGCGGTCGGCGAACAGCCGCATCAGGCGCACGAGCTGCCGGCGCTCCTCGGGGTCGGGCTCGATCCCTTTCAGCGCGGCGTCGAGCCTGGTGGCGAGGGGGACGTCCATCAGCCGGAGCCTAGCACGGGAGCAGCACACCTCCGCGGGCCTCACAGGCCGGGGTGGGGGAGTGGTGGGAAGGGGTCCGGGCGCGCCCTACCGGGAGCGCGGCCGCAGCCAGCGGGCGTTCATCCAGCCCAGGTGGGCGTGGGAGTTGAAGAGGCGCACCAGGGGCCGCCGCGACCAGTCCACCACGCTAATGGTGGCCGGGTCCAGGAACAGGCGCCGCGACACCCCCAGGTCCACCCCGAGGGCGGCGCACAGCAGGGCCTTGATGGGGCCCATGTGCGTGACCGCCACCACCGTCTCACCGGGCCGCCGCCGCGCCAGCTCCTCCGCCAGGTCCACCACCCGCGCCTGCACCGCCCCCAGCGACTCCCCGCCGGGAGCGGCCAGCGTGGGATCGCCGTCCCACTCCCTCAACACCTGCATGCCCTGCGGATCGCGAGCCGTCACCTCGTCCCGGCTGAGCCCGTCCCAGTCCCCGAAGTCCAGCTCGATCAGGCGCTCCTCGGCCACCACACCCACCCCGGCGGCCCGTGCGATGGCCTCCGCCGTCCGCCTCGTCCTGGCCAACGGGCTCGCCAGCACCGCGTCCACGTGCACCTCGGTGAACAGCTCCGCCAGCAGCTCCGCCTGCCGCTCCCCGGTGGCGTTCAACGGGTCGTCCCGCCGCCCCAGGAACCTGTACTCCAGGTTGGCGTCCACCTGCCCGTGCCGGACCAGCAGCAACCGCACCGCATCGTCACCCATGCCCGCAGTATGCCAGAAGCCCGCTTCACCCATGCCATAAGTCTCCCCGTCGGCCCTACCCGACCTTCCTCACGCGTGTCCGCTTAGCCAACTCGGCCGCCGGCGCCAGCCGGCAAGAGGTCTCAGGTAGATCTGGCGTTCGGCTCTTGCAATCCCCCATCGCCTGCACTAACTTGAGAAGGTCATTTTCACAACTTGGACTTGGGAGACCACAGCCGGATGGAGGAGTCGGCGGTTGCGTCGTCCTCGACAACCCGGGCGCTCGATTGCGCGCGGCGGGACCTCGGGCTCGCCCGGCGGGCGCATCAGGGCAGACGGTGCAGGGGACTTTTCACGCACCGGGGTGGAGCCGTCGTCTCGCCTCCGTGACCGGAAGGCGAATCGGCCCCGGCGATCGCCGATGTCCCCGCGCCATCTCCTCCCTCAGCTCACCTGTGCACGATCAGGAGGCTCACAGTGGTGACCGCCCGCACCCTGACCCCGTGGCGTGGAGCCCTGGGGGTGACGATCGTTCTCGGACTGTGTGTCACCGCAAGTGGTTGGACTGCGGAGCTGACGAGCGGCGAGCTCCTCATCAGAGGCGCCGTGCTCCGCGTGGAGCCCGAGTTCCAGGAAGTGGACCCGGGCCGGCCGACGGTGGTCAGGACGGTGCTTGGGGACCTAGCGGTCGGCGCCGCTCCGGCGGGCCTGAAGGTCGAGGCGGAGCTGGGGGGGCCCGGCCTGAGCGAGCCCCTGTCGCTGTCAACCCTGCCGGGTGAGCCCTTCCAGATCCCGGGGCTCAGCCGAGAGGGCCGGTACAGCCTGTCCGGCATCCGCCTCGTGGATGGCGGCAGGGTGGTCATGGAGGCGCAGCCGAGCACGGTCGAGATCCTGGTCCACCGGCTCGTGATCGCGTCCGTCACCTCACGCCCTCTGACCCGGGAGGAGATGGCCTCCTACGGCATCGTCATCGACCAGGGCAGCCATACGGCATACCACTACACCGTCGGCTTCGCCCTCGAGAGCGGGACCTATGAGGTCGGCTTCGACCTGGTCAACGGCCCTCAGGGGCTGACGGTGCTCGAGCCGCCGGGGACCTACGAGTTTCCGAAGCCCCCGTCGGGGGCGGTGGAGATCAGGCTGCCGAGGGTCAACCCCGGCACATTGCGGCCGTCCAGCGGCGATGGCGAGCCGACCTCGGAGATCCTGGAGGACCTGAACGGCGAGCCGCCCACCATCCCCGGCTTCCTGATCTTCCCCTCCGACGTCGCCTTCCTGAACCAGTTCTTCGCGGTGATCGTGGTGGTCCAAAACGGCGCCCTGGCAGAAAGCGGCATCGAGCTCGGCGACCTCTCCGCAGTACTGGAGCTCGGCGACGGGGGGGTCCGCCAGGCCGAGACCACACCCCCCACCGTGCCCGGGGAGCCGCTGCCCATCCTCGACCCGGGCCCGGACGGTGAGCCGGGGACCGCGGATGACCTCGCGATCATCGTGGCCGGGGCCTCCGGCGAGGCGACCTGGCTGGTGGAAGGCCTCGAGCAGGGGCGGCACATGGTCACCGCCCACCTCACCGGCGAGCTGCGCGGGCTCGCCTCCGGAGAGACGGTCCCCGTGGAGGGCGCGATCCCGGGCGTGGTGCTGGTCCGCGACCCCCGCTTCGCCCTCACCTTCTTCCACCCCCGGACGGTGCGCGCCGGCGAGCAGTACGACTTCCGGGTGGTCATCGCCAACACCGGCACCACCCCTGTCTACGACCTCTCCATGCGCCTGCCCGAGAGCTCCCTCAGCGGCGCGGTGCTGGTGGAGCCCGACCCGGACCAGACGGTGGGCGAGCTGCTGCCCGGGGAGGAGGCCATGGTCGCCTGGCGGCTGGAGGCGCTCCAGACCGGGCGGGTGGTGGCGAGCGGCTTCAACTCCTCGAGCCCGATCGACGCCAGCTTCCGCTTCGAGGTCGGGGTCGGCGAGCTCAACATCCCCCTGTCGCCGGAGTCGCTGGTGCTGCCGCCGGAGGTGGACGCCCTGCCCGAGGGCTTCCGCACCTCGGCCATGGAGCTGCTCGGTCTGGCCTACTCGCTGGCCAAGGCTCCCGCCGGCTCGGCGGTGGACCTACCGCCCATCGGCGAGGCGACCGTCCAGTTCCGCGGCTCCGAGCTGGCCGCGGCGGCCTACCGCTCCGCCTACGGCGCCGACCTCGACTGGGCGCTGGAGGCGTTGGGAATGAAGTGGCTGGGGACCGACCTCGCCAGCAGCGGCTTCGACGCCCTGCGCCGGGCGTCGCGTCGCGGCGCCGAGCTGGAGGGCCACCTGGCGGCGGCCATCGCGGCGCGGATCGGGGCCCTGGGGCCCGAGGCGGCGTTCGCAGAGCTCGAGGAGACCGCCATCAGCGGGCGTCCCGCCCTGATCGTGTATGCGGAGGGAGCAGGCTTCGACGGCAGCGCCCGGCTCGCCCTGGAGGGGATGGGGTCGCACCTGCGCAGCGCGGGCCAGCGCGCCGACGTCGAGGAGTTCGCGCGCGACCTGCCCGGCGCGGCCATCCTCCAGGTGGACGGCGGCGGTTGGGCGGGCGAGGTGGCGGTTCTGCCGATCCCGGTGGACGACGACGGTAGCTGGCCGGAGCCCTCCTACCAGGTGCAGCTCTCCGGCATCGCGGACGGCGCGGTCGAGCTGGAGGCCGTGCTGGTGCTGCCCGACGGCTCCACCCGGCGTTTCGCGCCGTCCTCGCAGATTTCGATGGACGGCCACCATCTGGCGTGGATGACGATCGAGCAGGAGGGACAGAGCCTCGACACTCTACCTCGACAACAACGGCGACGGCGTCGGCGCGCCCCTAGAGGAGATCAGCCGGGAGCTGCGCCCGGCTCCGGAGCCGCGGCTGCTTCTCGCCCGCCTGGACCGCACCCGCAACCCGGTCACCCGCGGCCCCGCCCGCAACCTGCTGCTGCTCTTCAGCCAGCCCGTGGACGCCGAGGCGGCCTCCGCGCTGGACGTGAGCGACTGGCTGATCGCCTCCCACCTCGAGCTCGACGCCCTGACATGGGACCGCCCGCGACGGGTGGACGCGGTGGCGACCCAGAGCGACCCCAACTTCCTCATCTTGAGCGCGGACACCGCACTGTCCTCGCACGCGGAGCTCGCGCTCTCCACCGGAGCGGCGGGAGTGCCGTTCCTGGGCGGGCGCGAGCTGGGGCTGGTGGACGAGCCGGTCGCCGTCGGCGATGGGCTCCGCTCCGGCGCCGTGCGCGGCGTGGTGGTGCGCGGCGATGGCGTCCTGGTGCCCGGCGCCGAGGTGGAGCTGTATGAGCACCAGCAGTACGACTGGCTCGGGGGAAGCTACTGGGTGCTCGCGCTCTCCGACCGGGTGCGGGCGGACGCGGCCGGAAGCTTCGTGCTCGACGCGGTGCGCTACCGCCAGGGCGAGGTCGACTCGCGCTACGCCTCCTTCCTGATTCGTGCCCGCGACCCGGCCAGCGGCCACCAGGCGCTGCTGCGGGCGAGCCTGGCGGGAGACGCCACCGTCCGCGACCTGAGCCTGTTCATGGTCGGGCGGGGGGACGTGGCGGGGACCGTGACCCGCGAGGACGGTGCGCCCCTGGACGCCGGCGAGGTCCACGGCCGCTCGGTGACCAATCCCGAGGAGTACGCGGTCGCGGTGCCGGACGCCGACGGCAGCTACCGGCTCTCCGACCTCCCGGTGGGCCCGATCCAGGTGATGGCCTCGGACGGCCGGGACTACACCTTCGGCACCGCCATGATCCCGGGCCCCGGCCGGGAGGCGCGCCTGGACCTGGTAATGCCTACCCGCACCACCCCTCTGGCACAGGTGGAGGGGACCGTGCTCGACGGCGACACCGCCGAACCGGTGGCGGGGGTGCAGGTGTTCCTGTCGCCTCCCGGCTCCCAGGCGGCGACCCACGTTGCCGTCACCGACGAGGAGGGCGCCTTTCAGGTGGCGGACGTGCCCGCCGGCCTGACCACATTCCGCGTGTGGGATGCCGCCCGCGGCCTCTATGTGGCCGAGCACCAGCAGCAGCTCCTGGGGGACGCCGCCAACACCGTCCAGATCGTGACCGTGGGAGCGGCGACCGGCACCGTTCGCGGCACGATCTACAGGGTTGATGCCGGCCTCCGGACGCCGGCCGGCGGTGTCTACGTGATCGACCACGGGCGTGGGAGGTACACCGTCACGGGGATCGACGGCGGCTACCGGCTCGAGGGGCTTCCTCTCGGCACCCTGAGCCTGCAGGCCCTCGACCCCGCCTCCGGGGAGAGTGCGGGCCGTACCGTGGACCTCACCGCCGAGGGCCAGGAGCTGGTGGTGGACCTGGACCTGGTGGGCACCTCCGGCCGCATCCTGGCCACCGTGGTCGACCGCAACGGGACGCCCCGGCAGGCGGTGCGGGTGGTGGCGGTCGACGACTGGGGCCACCTCTTCGAGGGCGCCACTGATGCCGGCGGGAATGTGGCGTTGGAGAGTCTTCTGCCCGGCTCCTACAGCCTCCATGCCTCGAGCGGCGGGCGGCTGGGCCGGACCGACGACGTACGGATCCTGTACTCGGGGCACACCGCCCAGGCGCAGGTGATCCTCGGCGGGACGGTGTCGCTGGAGGTGGAGACTGTCGCCGACACCACGGGCGGCGGCACCGCCCGGGTGCTGTCGACGATCGGCTACCGCCAGCCCGGAGTCACCCGTAGGGGGACCATCGGCTCGGTTCCCGAGGAGGGAGAGCAGCCTTGCGAGCCCGATGACGAGGGTATCTGCCACATCTGGAACGTGCCGGAGGTGCCCGAGCGCCGGGGCTCGCTCACCGTCTTCGCGCGCAACCCCTTCTACGGCGAGCGCACCATCTCCGAGGCCCTGGACCCGTCCGATGACGGCAAGCGCCTCACCATCAACTTCTCCGCCCCTGGCGCGATCAGCGGCCGCATCCTCGACCGCGTCGACGGCGAGCTGGTGCCGGTTGCCGGTGCGATCGTCGAGCTCTGGATCGACAACGCCGCCCGGGCCCGGGTCACCACCGAGGCCGACGGCGTGTTCGCCTTCTACCTGCTGCCGCCCGGAGGGTTCTCGGTGCGGGCTTACGCGCCGGCGGGAGGCAGGATCGGCTGGCTGGACGGCCGGGTGCAGTCGGCCCAGGTCCTCTCGGACCTCGAAATCGTGCTGCGTGGCAGCGGCGCCGTTCAGGGCACGATCACCGTCTGCCACGGGGGCGCGGGGACGTTCGCGCCGGGCGAGGAGGTGCACCTGGAGCTGCGACCGCAGTGGGCGCCGTCGCCGTTCATCGCAAACCTGGAGATCCCACAGCTCGCCGAGCGCGCCCTGGACGTGGCCCTGGACGAGAACGGCGAGGCGACGTTCGCCTTCACCGGGCTGTCCCTGCGGGCCTGGAACCTGCGCGCCAGCTCGCCCCTGCACGGCGCCGCGCTCCACACCTACCACCTGGCCGAGGAGGGGGCAGTGGTGGCGGCGGACGGGCCGCTGTGCCTGGATCCGGTGGGCTCGGTGTCGGGGAGCGTCACCTACCCCGAGAGCGGGGCCGGGGCGCCCTCGGTCACCGTGCAGCTTTACCGGCAGGCGGGCCTGCTGCCCGAGGAGTGGGTGGCCACCGACGCCACCGACGGCGACGGCGGCTTCCGCTTCGCCGACCTCCCGGTCGGCTTCAAGTACCGAGTGCGGGCGTACGACGCCGCCAGCAACCGCGGCGGGCAGTCGACCAAGGTGCGGCTCTGCGCTTCGGACGACGAGGGCTTCGGGACCTCCTGCTTCCTCGACGCAGAGCTCGACGTGTCCCTCGCCGGCCTCGGCGAGGTGGAGGGGGTGGTCCGCGACGCCGGCGGCGAGGCCGTCATCGACGCCTACGTGCGCCTGCGCTCCCAGGTCGTGGTGAACGACGACGGCGAGATCGTGACCGCCGGCCTGGAGTGGGTGAGCTACACCGGCGCCGACGGATCGTTCTCCTTCCCCGGCATCCCCGCCGGCCAGGCGGAGGTGTCCGCCTTCGACCCCCACTCGCCGCTCTGGGTCCAGGAGCTGGTGACGGTCGAGCCCTTGTCGGAGCCGGTGGCCCGGGTCGACCTTGAGCTGCCGGGCACCGCCGACCTGCTGGTGCGGGTGCACGACCCCGCCGGCGATCTCGTGACCGAGGGGACTCCCGTGGTTGCCTTCACCCAGAGGTCGAGCCGGCTGTTCCGAGAGCCTTCGGGCAGCCATCCGATCATCTCCAGGATCCTCGACGGAGCTGAGGTGACGGTGGCGGGCGTGGTCGCCGACCGGTTCAAGATCGGCGCCTGTTTGGGGCAGGAGTGCCCGGCACTGCTGCCGGACCAGATCATCGCCCATCGCCCGCAGACCGCCCTGGGGGCACGCGCCGACGGGACGATGAGCGATCCGCCGGCCGACCGCGTGGTCGACCTGGAGCTGATGGGCCGCGCCGACGTCCGCGTGCTGGTGAGCCACGAGGGCGCGCCGGTGGAGGGCGCCGAGGTGACCCTGGCGGGAACGGGGTTCTACGGGCCCCGAACCGTCATCACCCAGACCGGGCCTGGAGGTTCGACGTCGCTCATCGCGGGCCTCGGGGTCGGCACCTACACCGTCTCGGCGACGCTGACAGACGGCTTCGGCAACACCCTCCGCGGGGTGAGCGAGCTGGCGATCGAGCAGGCCGACCACGGCGCCGACCTTCAGGTGGAGGTGGTCCTGGAGGAGGCCGGCGGGGCCGACGGGCGCGTTCTGCTCAGCGACGGCTTGCCGGCGGTCGGGGCGCTTCTGACGGTGACGATGCACGGCACCGGGCGTCGGTTCCAGGCGGTCACCGCCGCCGACGGTGGCTTCGAGCTGGCGGCGCTTCCTTCCGGGCAGACCTACGAGCTCGAGGTGTTCCAGGCCGACGGCGTGGAGGGGTACCTCGCCCACGACCTGACGATCGGAAACGAGGTCCTGCACCTCGGCGACATCGTCCTGGACGGCGTCAACCCGACGGTGGCTGCGGTTTCACCCGCCAACGGCGCCCAGGATGTGGACGAGAACCTGGCCGTCGTCATCGACTTCTCCGAGCCCATGCGGCACGAGACCCTCACCGCCGCGCGCCTCCGCCTGCGGCGCAACGCGAGCTCCACGCCGCTGACGGCGACCCTCGCCGTAGAGGACCTGCCCGACCCGGACGGCGACGGTCCCCGGGGGGCCTTCACCCGCGTCACCCTGCTGCCGCCGGTCCTCGCGAGCGACACCCTGTACGTGGTGGACGTCCTGCACGGGGTGGAAGACTTGGCGGGGCGCAGCCTTGGAGTCGACGCGCACTTCACCTTCCGCACCCGCGACTCCTGGCCGCCGAGCGTCGCCGCCGTCGCCCCGGCGAACGATGCCTCCGGCATCCACCCGGTGGGACCCGATACCGAGCCGTTGGTCACCTTCACCGAACCCGTCGACCCTCAGACCGTGGACGGGTCGAGCGTGCGCCTGCTCGACGGCGCCGGCCAGCCGGTGATCGTGCAGCGAGTACTGGAGAGCTCCGACTTCGCCGTCCGCCTGCGACCGGCCTCCGCGCTGGCGCTCGATACCTTCTACACCGTCAGCGTGAGCGGGGTGGCCGACACCTCCGGCAATCCCATGAGCGGCGCCTTCGCCTCCACCTTCCGGGTGCGCGATACCTCGCCCCCCGTGGTCGTCCTGCTGCCACCTGCCGGCGCCACCGTGGATGGAGACGTCTGGTCGGCGCGAGAGGGCCGCACCCTGACCCTGCGCGCCGGCGTCACCTCCAACGACGCCCTGGGGGGGGTCACCTTCAGCGCCAACGGCGTGTCCCTCGGGCAAGGCGTCCTGGACGGGGCGAGCGGTGAGCACCGGCTCGCCTACACCGCCCCCGTGGGGGTGCCGTCGGTTCTCCTGGGCGTGCGCGCCGCCGACGTGTCGGGCAACCTCTCGCCCGAGGCGACGCACCCGCTGACGGTGGTGGAGGACGCCGCGCCCACCGGGACCATGACCGTGGAGCCGAGCGCCACCGTCCTGCCGAACCACGTGCTGACCGTGACCGTCAGCGCCTCCGACGACATCGCCCTGGCGAGGATCCGCTTCAACCTGACCGGCGCCCTGGCCCAGAGCACAACGGTCTCGGTCGCCGGCACCTCCGCCCAGGCCAGCCGCTCGTTCCGACTTCCGGTCAGCGCGGCGGCCGGCTCCGAGGTGGTGGTGAGCTGCGAGATCGAGGACAGCCTCGGCCAGCGGACGCCACTGCCGCCGCACACCGTCACCGTGCTCGGGGACAGCGAGCAGCCGACTGCGACCGTGCTCGCGCCCGCCCCGGGCTCCCAATTCACGTCCGGCGAGACGGTGAGCTTCCGCTTCGCCCTCTCCGACGACGTCACCGTCGCCTCGAGCTCGTTCACCGTGGATGGCGAGCCGGCGGACCTGACCCTCGGCTCCGTGCAGCAGCCCGGTGCGGAGTGGACCGCCGAGGCGACGGCCTCGTGGCTGGCCCCCGAGACCGACGTGGCGACCTCGGTGCCGTGGTCCCTCGCCCTCGCGGATGCCGCGGGCAACTCCCTCGAGCTGAGCGACACCCTCTCCGTGGTGCCGCTCGTCAACCCCGAGGCGCCGGTGGTGAGCATTCCCTGCCCGCAGGATGGCGATCTGGTGGCTGCTGGCGTGGCGACGACCATCGACATCCACCTACTCGAGGACGACGAGGGCGACCAGGTCCAGAGCTACTCGGTCCTGGTGGACGACGTGCCGCTGGTCGCGGACGTGCCGGTAAACGCCGTCGAGGTCAGCACTTCGGTCCTATGGACGCCGCCCACGGACGCCTTGCCAGGCCAGACCTTTGCCATCCGCGTCGAGGCCCGTGACTTCGTCGGCAACGTCGGCAGCGCCGCCGTCAGTCTCACCGTCGTCTCCGGCACTATCCTCTCCGGCGACCAGGACATCGACGCCACCTACGACGGCCAGGACCTTGTCCTCGCCGCCGGCACCTTCACCGCCACCTCCCCCCTCGCCCCAGCCTCGCTCAGAGTGCTGAAGGGCGGCACGTTGACGGCGCCAAGCCAGACGGAGGTTCGCCTAGTGATTCCGGGGGACGTGACCGTGCAGTGCGGAGGGCGGATCTCGGCCGACGGCCTCGGCTACTTCCGGTACGGCGCCACCTACCCAGGAGAGAGCGTGGCGACGGGCGGCGGCAACCACATCGGCCAGGGGGGCACGACTAGTGCTTCCTCTGGCACGACCTACGGCAGCGTCTGTCGCCCCCGTGAGATGGGTTCCTCGGGCGGCGGCTCGAACGGCCGACCGGGGGGCGGCGTGGTCCGGATATCAGCGGACAGCTTGGGATTGGACGGCCAGATCGCGGCCAACGGCCATGGGTCGGGTAACTACAACGGTGGCGCCGGCGGCTCGGTGTGGGTCTCGGTGGTCGGAGCGGTGAGCGGATCCGGGTCGATCGTTGCGGTGGGGGGGCAATCCATACCGGGCGGAGACGGGGGTGGGGGAGCGATTGCGCTGGACTACGGGTCGATCTCGGAGGAAATGCTCGCCGACTTGAACGCGAGAGGAGGGAACTCCAACGATCGGCTCGGCGGGGCGGGATCGATCTACCTGTACCAGCATGGCGTGTCGACCTATGGCGACCTCGTGATCGACAACCGGGGTGTCGCGGGTTCGTGGACCGTGCTGCCCTCGCTGGGGAGTGGTGTGGCGCAGGCGGGGAGCGGTGGCCAGACATTGGTGACCGATCGAGCGTTGATCCAGCCGTACTTCGTGGGGCACTGGGTGGAGGTACGGGACGGTGCCGGTGCACTGAAGGGCACGTGGCGAGTTCGATCGATCGAGGGCGGGACCATCACCTTCGAGGAAACCGACGCCGCGGTTGCTGAGGGCGATGGCTGGCAGGGTGTGTACCGCTTCGACAACCTGACGCTCGGGGACCAGTCGAAGCTGAGGAGCGACGACCCGATCCGGGTCGCCGGCACCACCAACGTCACGGGAGCGGTGACGGCGACGCGGCTGGAGGGACGGGATCTGACCGTGGTCAGCGGCGCCAGGCTGTCGCCCCCGGCCCAACCTGCCAACCAGAGCGGTTACGGCCAGCGCCTCGAGATCGACATGAGCGGCACCTTGACGGTCCAGGCTGGAGCGTCGATCTCGGCCGACGGCGTCGGCTACTGGCGGTACGGGACCACCTACCCCGGCGAGGTGAAGCCTCCTGGAGGTGGGAATCACATCGGTTTCGGCGGGACCAATAGCTCGTCGCCGGGGACGACCTACGGCAGTGTGTACCGTCCGCTGGAGATGGGTGCCTCCGGCGCGGGTGAGCACGGCAAGGCGGGGGGAGGCGTGATCAGGATCTCAGCCGACAGCCTGGTCGTGGATGGACGCATCTCCGCCAACGGCTCGGGTTCGAGCGACTACCACGCTGGTGCGGCGGGTTCGCTGTGGATCTCGGTGGCCGGCGAGCTGTCCGGGTCGGGCACGGTCTCCGCGAACGGCGGCCCGACCCGGCCGGGCGATGGCGCCGGCGGGGCGATCGCCCTGGAGTACGAGTCGATCTCGGCAGATGTGCTGGCGAACCTCAGCTCCCGGAGCGGGAACCTTGACGGCCAGCTCGGTGGTGCGGGCTCGATCTACCTGTACCGCCACGGGTTCTCAACCTTCGGAGATCTCGTCATCGACAACGGCGGAACCGCTGGGGCGTGGACGGTGCTGCCGTCCCTTGGCGCCGGCACGGCGCAGCCAGGCACTGCGGGCCAGGTACTGGTCACGGATCGTGCGTCGATCCAGCCGTACTTCGTGGGTCACTGGGTGGAGGTGCGGGAAGGAGCGGGTGCTCTGAAGGGCACCTGGCGTATCGCGTCGATCGACGCCGGCACGATCACCTTCGAGGAGCCGGATGCGGCGGTCGCCGAGGGCGACGCGTGGCGGGGGATCTACAGGTTCGACAGCGTGAGGGTCACAGGGAGCGCGAAGCTGCTGTTCGACGACCTCGACGACTTTGGCGTGGTGACGGTGGATCCCGCGTCGGCCCTCGAGCTCGGCAACCAGGAGCCGCCCGCCATCACGGCAGCGACGATAACCATCGAGGCGAGCGACGCCTCGTACCTGGTGACCGGATTTGCCGGAGCGGTCACCGATCCCGACGGGATCGCGTCACTGGCTGTGGTGAACGTCGCCACGGCCCAGACCTGGCCCGCGACGGTGAACGGCGACGGCTCCTTCGGATCGATCACCATCACCGGCAGCAAGGGCGACGAGGTGCGGCTCGACGCCACCGACGCACACCGCACTCCGTTCACGTCCCGAGTTGTCGTCGGCTCGCTGCCCCCGTCCGCGACGCCCACGATCGACCTCGGCAGCTTCGCCCTCGAGCTCACTGACTGCGAGCCGGAGCTGGTGGCGACGGCGGGGGCGGTGACCGGGGCCGGAGGTCCCTACACGGTCACGGTTTTGGTGGACAACCCGACGCCGGTCGCCGGCTGGACGAGCGACCCGCTCGAGGTGGCCGACGGCGCGGCGTTCCACGTCATCCTGCACAACGTGGAGCCCGGCGCCTCGATCTGGGTGTCCGCCGTGGGTTCGAGCGGGCAGGCGGTGAATGCCGTGGTGGCCACCGCGCCCGAGAGTGCGCCCACGATCGATGTGCTCCAACTCTTGCGATGGTTCTGGAGCGACAGCCACGAGTTCGAGGTGGACATCCACTCCGAGACGATCGCGAACCGCCTTTCGGCAGTGTCCTTCACGTTGACCAACCTCCACCCGGTGCGGGCGGCATCGATCACCTTCGACGGTCCCTGCGGGCCCGGCGGCTACGCCTCGCGCCGCCTGCCGGCGGAGGTGGGTGATCGAATGCAGCTCATCGCCTGCAACGGCTCCGACCCAGCCGTCATGGTCTGTGGCGCGCCCATTGACCTGGGTTTCGCGCCGTTTTCGGAGTATCACCGCTACGACCTTGGTGGAGCAGGGGTCAAGGGGATGTGGCGGGAGCAGAACACGGCGCTGGTGGCAACCACCGAAGGCCACGGACGGCTGCTGCGCCAGCTTGGCAGCGGCTGGATGCCGGAGCTGGTGGCGGACACGGTGGCAGAGCCCCACGGGGACATGCGTGACATCGTGCGCGGCACGTTCTGGGGTGTCGGTTTCGTGGACAGCTCCTACATGGAGTCGTGGGAGGGCACGATCCACGGTGAGCTCGAGCCTCTCGGGCCGGGCGTCACCGTCGAGGCCAACTTGATACGGGACAACTTCATCTTCGCGGCGGGGCGGGATCCCGCTGCCGACGCGGTCATCTTCACCTCGATGATTCCCAACGGCTACCGACTCACGATGTCCTGTCCGCCCGAGGCGGTTCTGGCGGTGCCCGGCAGTGCGGGGCGGCATGCCCTGGAGCTGGTGCAGCTCGCGCCCCACCGCATCGGCATCGTCCTCGACGGATTCACCGACGTAGGCGGGCGGGCCACGCCCATCGTGGAGCTGGATGTGGTGGACCCGATGGCGCCCATCATCGTCGAAGACAGCGCGGTGACCTTGCCCGGCCTGCCATCGGCGCCGGTGACCGCGCTGCTGGACGATGACCACCTTGAGGTGAGGACGGCCGATGGGATCCTCCGCCTGTACCGCCTGACGGAGCCGCGCACCTTCGAGCTACGGGCCGAGCTGGTGAGCCTGGAGGGGGCCGCCCCCACTACCGCCGCTCGCCTGGGAGACAGCCTGTTCGTGGGGTATGAGGACGGCGCACTCGTCCGCTACGCATATGCAGACGACTACGATCCCGCGCCCATGCCGCGGAGTGAGATGCCGGCACGGGGTGAGCCGGTGCTCGCACTGGCCGCGACGCAGAACGTCCTCGTGGCGGCATTCCCATCCGGGGTGGAGGCGCACATGTTCCGGCCGGACGAGGTGACACCGGCGCTGGAGCGCGGCGCCGTGCGCTGGGACGGCCGGCGCGTGTCCTTCGCAGGCGGCGCCTTCTCGACCTCGAGCGCGGGCGGCGAGGTGTGGGCTCACGGCAACGGCACCGACGGGGCCGGATCGGCGGCCGCCGTCGATCTCCTGTTGGGCGAGATCACGTCCGTGCAGTGGACGCCCATGAGCTTCTCCCTGGCGGACGTGATCGGTGAGGTGGCGTGCGTCGACTGGGAGCGCGTCACCGTCGTCGACCGTGGGCCCACGGCCGCCGAGGAGGGTCTCGACCTGGGGAGTCAGGCGGCGGTCGGCCCGCCGTTCCTCGACGCGGCCTGCTACGTGGAGCACTTCACCTGTCGGGTCGACCACGGGGCGGCCGGTGCCGGGTGGCGGGCGGTGGCGTCCGAGGACGAGCCCACCGTGCGCTTCCGCTGGACCGACGGTGCCCAGTGGTACGACGCCCAGGTGTGGGTGCCCGGGGCGACCGTGCACGGACTGGCCGCCGCCGGCCAGCGACTGGTGGTCACGGGCCAGCAGGTGTCGCTGATCGACCTGACGGACCCGTCGACCCACCCCACGTGGAGCAGCGACGTCTTTGGGGGAGAGGACGGGGGGAGGATCTTGACCGTGGCGGATGGTGCTCTGGCGGTGGTGGCGTCCCAGCAGGGCGTCGAGCTGGCGATCGTGGACGTGTCGGCGGCGGCAGCGCCTACCGTGGTGACGGCGCCGCAGGTGTTGGCGGACGGGGCCGGGGAAGTCCGAGAGCTGTACGTGGACGGCGCCGGGGACATCTGGGTGCTGGCCTCGGCTCCGGACCGCCTGCTGAAGCTCTCCGGCAGCGCCCTGCCTTCGATCTCTCTCCTCGGCGAGTGGCCCCTTGCCGTCGGCGAGGCGGAACCGGTGGCGGTCGACGGTGGGACGTTGACCTTCCAGGGCGTCGCGATGGACGCGCTGTTCGTGGTCAGGGACGGCTGGGGAATCGAGATGTACGACGCCGCGGACCCAGGAGCAGGCCCGCTCGCCGCCGTCCCGCTTCCCGGTGACCCAGGCGACATCTGGGTCGGTGACCTGGCGGAGGGCGTGAAGGTGCTGGTGGCGGCGGGGCTGGACTCGGGGGTGCTCGAGGTGTCCTACGACGATCTGACCGGGGAGTGGTCCTGGGAGTGGGTGGCGGACCTCGGGCACGTGCGCGGCTTCGCCTACGCCGAGCAGGCCTTTGTGCCGGGACAGGAGGCGCCCGAGAGCTGCGACGACGTGTCGCGCCACGACGTCAAGTCCTACGTTCCGGACACCGGCACGCCACGCCTCTTCGCCGTCACCGAGGACGGGATCCTGCCGGTGCCTCTGGACCTGACGACGGGGGCGTTCCAGGAGGTGGACGGAAGCCCGGCCGGTGTCCTGGCGAGGCCGCGCTCGGCGCCGCCACCTCGGAGCGGGGGAGCACACCGCGGAGGTGGAAGGTGACGGGGCCGCTCATCCTCGTACGTCGCGTGGCGGCTCGGTTCGCGCCGGCCATGCTCGCGGGTCTGATGGCGGCGCCCGTCCCGAGTGTCGCGTTGGAGCGCACCGCATACCTGCTGAGTCCGGACGGCGCCCGTGGGCGGCCTCTGGCGGCCTCTCCCTTCGTGCTCGTCACCGACCCCGATGTCGGGCCTGCGCTCACGATCCGCGGCGTGGTGCCTGGCGCGTCGACCGCCATGTCACACGAGCGCCCTGCGCCCACCGGCGGGGTCGTCTCCCTCGAGGGCGGACCGGCGTTGGACGCACAGGCTTTCCAGGTCCGCGCGCGGTTGCGCTTCGCAAACGAGGAAGGTCTGGTGGGCCTGATCCTGGTGGCTCCCGACCAGGGCTCATACCTGGCCGGAGTGGTGCTCGCAGACGGCGGTCCGGCCGTCGCGCTCTCCAGGTCGGGCGGCTCCTGGCTGCGGACCGAGTACGGTCCCGCGTTCGTCCCCCAGCCCGGGACCTGGTTCTACGTGGAGGTGGAGGCGGCTCGGCAGGCGAACAGGCGGCGCTGGAGGGTCTACGCGTGGGAGGACGGCGGAAAGCGGCCCGAAGAGGCAGTGGTGACCGCCTGGGAGGCGGAGGACGCCGAGCTAGTCGGGCTGCATCCCGGGGTGTGGGCCACAGGGGGCGGCGTGCGTTCGGTTGCCGGCCTCGAGGTGCGAGCCCTGGACGTCACGAATGGCGTCGAGGTGGAGGATGAGTGGCCGATACAGGTGATCGGCGACGAGGTGCGCTTCCCGCCCCGCTCCCGAGAGGAGGAGGGGAGGACGCTGGCCCTGGGAGACCTCGACGTCCGCCCAACCACGCGGCACCCGAGCGCTGCACGGAAGACCCTGTGTGAGTTCGAGTTTCCGTGCAACCCCTACCGCTACCACTTCACGGGCACGGCGCAGAGCTACCCCGGCTCGACGGCAGAGCTCCACCTGCCCCCCGTGGACCACGACTGCGATGGGGCCTTCAACGAGGATCCGACGAACGGCCGTGACGATGACGGCGACGGCCGCGTCGACGAGGACCCGGGCTGCCTGGCGGACGCCCTCCTCAACTGGTCCTCCTCGGATGTGCGCCTGGGAGACTACGGCACCGGTGACACCCCGGCAGCGATCCTGGTCCTGCGCTGCTACTGGCCGAGCTACAGCCAGCGCTACGTGTTCGCCACGCTGGACAGCGGCGCCTGGTGGCTGACCGGGGGTGTGCGCACCGACCCTGCGCCGGCGGTCG
This sequence comes from uncultured Holophagae bacterium, assembly GCA_963844865.1. Classification (GTDB taxonomy): domain Bacteria; phylum Acidobacteriota; class Thermoanaerobaculia; order Thermoanaerobaculales; family Sulfomarinibacteraceae; genus CAWJPY01. Next base: position 232,965 of record CAWJPY010000021.1, on the reverse strand, counting down.
GGGTGGCCGAGGTCGGTCACTGGTTCCGCTCGGTTGGCTACGAGCTCGCCACCGGGGGCCCGGCGCCCGAACCTCTGAGCATCCGCATCCTGGAGAGTGGGGCGCCACTCGCCGACGCTGCGTGGTTCGACCGCCCCGTGAGCCTGACCGCCGACACCTCTGGTGGTACGGGCGAGGTCACTGTTGCCGCCACCATCGACGGCCAGCCGTACCAGCCGGGGGCCACCTACTCGGCCGAAGGCGAGCACACGGTCCGCATGGAGGCGGTCGACGCCGCCGGGCAGGACGCCCAGTCCGAGCGGAGCTTCGGCATCGACCTCACGGCGCCCGCCTTCAGCGGGCTCTCTCCAGCGGCCGGGAGCGTCCTGGGCGTCACTCCGGTGACCCTCGCCGGACAGGTGAGCACCGACGCCGAGTCCGTAACCGCCAACGGCATCCCCGCCGCCCTGGAGGCGCCCGCTGGGGAGTGGCGCGCCTTCACCGCCGCCGGCATCGCCCTGGCCGAGGGCCCCAACGCGATCGCCCTGGCCGCCACCGACCGGGTGGGGCACGCCACCACCGTCAGCCACACGCTCGTGCTCGACACCCTGCCTCCGTCGCTCACCATCACCTCGCCCGCGGACGGCTCGTTCAGTGACCACGCCGAGCTCCAGGTGAGCGGGACCGCGAGCGACGCCAACCTGGCGCAGGTCACCGTCAACGGCGTCTCCGCGACCCTGGCGGGGGAAACCTTCTCCGCCACAGTCACCCTTACGGAGGGCTCGAGCACCATCACGGTCGTGGCGACCGATGCCGCTGGTCACAGCGCCTCTGCGGCCCTGACCGTCACCCTCGACACCGCCGCCCCGGTCCTCACGGTCTATGAGTCGGGCACGGTGTTCACCGAGCCGCTGCTGCTGGGACGGCCCGTGGTCTTCTCGGCGGAGGCCGCCGACGCCTCGCCGGTGGAGCTGGCGGCCACCATCGACGGGGCGCCCTACGAGCTCCAGACTCCTTACGGCGCCGAGGGCCAGCATGCCCTGAGGGTCACCGCCACCGATGCCGCCGGCAATGTCGCCAGCGCCGACCGCAGCTTCACCATCGACCTCGGCGGACCTCAGGTGGAGGTCTCCAGCCCCGCTCCCGGGGCACTGCTGGATGCGACTGTGGTGACCGTGGAGGGCCGAGCGTCGGAAGACACGTCCAGCCTCGCCGTCGCCGGCGTGACGGCGACCCTCGGTGCCCCGGCCGGGGGCTGGCGCTCGTTCCTGGCGGCCGGCGTGTCGCTGGAGATGGAGGGGGAGAACCTCCTGGCCGTCGTGGCGACCGACGCCGCGGGCAACGCCACGGAGATGGACCTGGTCGTGGAGCGCGACACCCAGCCGCCCACCGTAGCCCTGACCAGCCCCGCGGAGAGCCTGATCACGCGCCTGCCCGACCTCACCGTCGCCGGCGCCGCGAGCGACCGCCACCTGGCTGCAGTGACGGTCAACGACGCGCCCGTCGCCGTGGGTGCGGACGGCACCTTCGCCTTGCCCCTGACGTTGGTCGAGGGGTCGAACCAGATCACGATCGTGGCCAGCGACACCCTGGGTCACACCGCCACCGTGACGCGAACCCCGATCCTGGACACCACCCCGCCGGTGATCACGATCAGCCACGGTGGCGCGCCCCTGCCCGAGGACCTCCTCGTCAATGCCGCGGTAACGCCCCTGATCGAGGTCTCCGACGCCACCGCTGTGAACACCAGCGCCACCCTGAACGGCGCCCCCTTCGCCTCCGGCACCGCGATCGCCGGGGAGGGCTCCTATCTCCTCGCCGTCACCGCGACCGACGCCGCCGGCAACCAGGCGACCCTGGAGCGGACGTTCCGCATCGACCTCACGCCGCCGGTGCTCTCGGGCATCAAGCCCGCCGCAGGAAGCGTCATCGCCAATGCTTCGCCGCCCCTCAGCGGGGCCTCGGACGACGCGGTCACGGTGACGGTGAACGGCGCTGCGGCCACCGTGACCGCCGGCACCTTCACCTTCCCCGGCCTCGCCCTGGGGGAGGGCGCCAACACGCTCACCATCGTCGCCGAGGACCCAGCCGGCAACCGCCGCACCCTCTCCCACGCCCTGACCCTGGACACCGTCGCCCCCCAGGTCACCGTCACCGTCCCCGCCGAGGGGGCGCTTCTCGGGGAGAGCCGGGTCCAGGTCTCCGGCAGCGTCACTGACGCCAACCTCGACCGGGTGACGGTGAACGGCCTCGCCGCCGCCCTCGCCGGCGCCTCCTTCCAGGCCTCCGTGACCCTGGCCGCCGACGGCGCCGCCGCCGTCACCGTGCGCGCCGTCGACCGTGCCGGCAACGCGGGCGAGGCGACCGTGAACGTCGAGCGCGACACCACCGCGCCGGTGCTCACCCTGTCGGAGCCGGGCGCCGGGGCGGTGCTCGCTGCGCGTACCGTCACCGTCTCCGGTGTCGCCTCTGACCCGCACCTGGATGGGGTGAGCGTCGACTCGCAATCCGTGACCCCCGACCCGGCGGGCGCCTTCACCACCACCGTCAGCCTGCCCGAGGGCGCGCACACCCTCACCGTCGAAGCATGGGACGCGGCGGGCAAGCGCGCATCCCTTACCCGCCAGCTCACGATCGACCTGTCCGCCCCCGACGTCCACCTGATCGCGCCGCGCCCCGGCGCGCTGCTGGCGGCGGCCGAGGTCACCGTGACCGGCCGGGTCACCGACCCCGCCGGCCTGGACCGGGTCACCGTCAACGGACGCGACGCCACCGTGCAGCCGGACGGCGGCTTCACCCTCGAGGCCCTGCCCCTGGCCGAGGGCGCCAACACCATCGTCGCCCGGGCCTTCGACGGCGCCGGCAACTCCGGCACCGCCTCGATCCAGGTCACCGCCGACACCGTGCCCCCCGCGGTCGCGGCCATCGTCCCCGCCGACGGCACCACCGGGGTCCCGGCGTCGGCGCAGCTCAAGGTGCGCTTCTCGGAGAAGGTGGACCCGGCCACCCTGGCGACCGGCATCACCCTGGCCGCGGCCGGCCAGCCCCTCGCCGTGACCGTCCAGCCCGAGACCGACGGCTCGAGCGTGCTGGTCGTACCCGCCGGCGGCCTCCGCCCGGACACCCAGCACCGGCTCGAGGTGACGGCCGCGGTCTCGGACATGGCCGGTCATCCCCTGGCGGCGGGCACCTCCGCCACGTTCACCACCTCGGATACTAGCCCGCCGCCGGCGCCGATCCTCACCGCCCCGTCGAGCCCCGCCTGCTTCGCCACCCTGGAGCTTTCCGGCACCGCCGAGCCGGGGGCGCGGGTCGAGGCGGAGGGGAGCGTGCGCGCGGCGGCGGCCGTGGCCGCCCCCGACGGCGGCTTCACCCTGCTCCTCACTCCCACCGTCTCCTCCGGCGCGGTGACGGTCCAGGTGCGCGCGATCGACGCCGCCGGCAACGCGTCGCCCGCGATGCCGGTGACCGTCGAGCTGGACTGCGCGGCGCCCTACGTGGTGCTGGCCGACTGGGACGGCGGCACCAGGATCGCTGTGCGCCACTCCGAGCCCCTGGACCCGGCGACGGTGGTCTCGGGCTCGAGCGTCCTGTTGGACGGGGTTTCGGGGCCGCTGCCCTTCACCGTCGAGGTCTCGGGCCGCGACCTCGCCGTCGAGCTCGCCGCGCCCCCCGAGACCGACGAGCTGCCTCTGCGCCTGCGCCTGACCGCGGACCTGACCGATCCCGCCAGCAACCCCGCGGTGCCGTACGAGCAGCTCTTCGCCGATCCCTCCGGCGCCACCCTGGTGGCGGGCGAGGTGTTCGACGACGCGACCAGCCTCGAGCTGCCGGGCGCCCGGATCGTCCTCGAGGAGGACGGCTCTCCGGTGGCCGGCGAGCCGCCGAGCGTGACCAGCGACGGCCGGGGCCGCTTCCAGCTCCCGGTGTCCTCCTCGCCGGTGACCGTGCGCATCGAGGCCGACGGCCACCTGCCGGTGTGGCGGCGGGTGGCGCCCGTTCCCGGGCTCTCCACCGTCCTCTTCGACGCCCGCCTCAGCGTGGCAGCGGCCTCGCAGCACCTCTCGGGCGCCACGCGGCTCACGGCGGGTGCGGCCGAGCTCACGGTGGAGGCGGCGGCCGTGCCCCCCGCGGGCCTCGACGTGGCGCTCACCCCCCGCTCCGAACAGGGCCTTCCGGGCCTGCTGCCCCTGGGCTGGCGGCCTCTGGCGACGGTCCACGTGGGCCTGCCCGACGGTGTCGCCCTCGACCCGCCCGCGACCCTGATCTTCAGCGGGGCGACGGCGGACGCGGTGATCGCGTCCTGGGACGAGACCGCCCACCTGTGGCGGGCCGAGGCCAGCGGCGGCACCGTGCCCGTGGCCGGCGCCGGCACCCTCGCCCTGCTCGCCGCCGACACGGCTCCGACCTCGCCCGGCGCGGCGGTCCCCGGCGCGCCCCTGCCCTCTGCGGAGCCCGCCGACCCCGGCGCCCTCACCGCCACCCTCGACCTCGACCCGCCGGTGATCCTGCCCATCGAGCGCGCCCTCGGCACGGTCACCGTCACCGCCGCGCAGCCGAGCCCCTCGGGCCTGGCGGTGGAGGCGCTCCTCGACGAGGTCCTCCACATCGTCGACGGTCGGGTGCTGGTGGTGCCGCCCGCGGCCACCGACCTGGTCCTCTACCGCGAGCCTGACGGCGCCATGGCGGCGCGCTTCGGCATCGGCGCCTCCGACGCCGCCCGCCGGCTCGCCCTGGATGAGGGGTCCAAGACCATCCACGTCCGCACCCTGCCCGCCGGCCTCCGCACCCAGGACCTGGTGGGGCCCGGCGGCGGCAGCCTCCTCACCCCGGAGGGCCTCGGCCTCGAGGTGCCGCCTGGGGCGCTGGACCGGATGGTGGGGGTGCACCTGGCCGCCCACGCCGTGGACGCGCTGCCCCTGCCGGCCCCCGCCGGGCTGGAGGTGGTGACGGCGGCGACGCTGGACATGGGCGAGGTCCCCCTGCTGGCCCCGGCCACCCTGGGCTTTCCCGGTGCGGGCCTCGCCGACGAGCCCTGCCTGGTGCTGACCCCGGTGGAGGTGGACGGGGAGACGGCCTGGCGCCTGGTGGGCCCGGCGGCGCTGAGCGAAGGCCGCGTGCTGTGCGGCCCCGAGGTCCTCCCCGATCTCCCCGCGTCGTGGGTGCGCAGTTCCGGGGTGTACGTGCTGATGCGGTCCACTGGCGAGGCGTGGGGCCTGCTCTCCGGCACCGTGCTCGACGTGGACGGAGAGCCCGGGTCCGCGGTCTGCCGGGTGGACGCGACCGGCGGCCTGGTGCAGCTCACCGCCGCCGACGGCTCCTGGGCCCAGGCCGCGCCGGCCGGCGCGGTCGCCCTGCGGGCCGAGCGCCTCGACACCCGCGACACCGGCGCCACCTCGGCGGTGGCCACGGCCGGCGAGCACCTGGGCGGCATCGACATCGCGCTCGAGGTCGTCGCGCCGCGGGTCGTTGCCACCAGCCCGGCCGACGGCGCCGCCAGCGCCAGCGCCACCACCCCGGTGGCGGTCGACCTCTCAGAGCCCCTGGACCCTGACTTCGTGCAGCCTTCGAGCCTCATCGTCGAGGTGGTGGTGGGCACCACCCCCGCCCAGAGCTGGCCCGGGCAGCTCGCCCTGTCCGCAGACGGCACCCGGCTCACCTGGACTCCGGACGAGCGCTTCCCGCCCGCCTGCCAGGTGCTGGTCACCGTCGGCGGCGAGCTGCGCGACCGCCAGGGCTACCCCCTGGATGGCGGCGACCACCGCTTCGGCTTTGGGGTGGAGCGCTTCCTGCTGCCCACCGACGTCGATCCGACGAAGATCCGCCTCTACGTCCCCGGCCGTGACCCCGCCCATCCAGGCCACGCGGTGGTGGAGGGCGAGGCCGGCGCGGTCCCCGGCGACGTCTGGCTGTGGGTCGAGGACCTCGACCACGACGCCCCGGTGACCACCGTCGCCGCCGGTCAGGACGGCGCCTTCACCCTCCTGCTGGATCCCTTCGACGGCGCCTACGGGGTGGCCCCCGGTGACCGCCTGCTGCTGCACGTGCTCGACAGCGCGAGCCTCGACGACGACCTGGGGGTGGTGCCCCTGCGGCCGTGGCTGACCCTGGACGGCCTCGGGGCCTGGTTCGGCATCGACGGCGGCGACTTCACCACCGTCGAGGGGGTGGGGGTGAGCGTGCCCTACGGCGCGTTGCCGGACGGCGGCAGCGTCAAGGTGCATCTGCTCGACTCAGCCCAGGCCTTCCCGCCCGAGCTCGAGCCCCCGTACGCCGACGCCCGCGCCGCGGTGTCGCTGGAGATCTCGCCGGCCGCCGCGCGCGGCATCGAGCTGGCGATCCCCGGCCCGCCGCCGGCCGCCGCCGGGTCCCTGCTGCACGCCTGCCGGCTGCTCGACGTCGCCGGCCGACCGCTGCCCATGCTGGTGCGCTCGGCGCGCTGGGACCCCGACCGGGAGGCCTACGTCACGACGCCGGAGAGCGAGGAGACCGCCAAGGCCACCGGAAGGGAGCGGCTCGCTCTCGCCGCCGGGGCCGGCGACCCCGACCCGCTGCTGCCGGGCGTTCGCAGCTCCATGACCCTGGTGGTGCTGGAGCCTCTGGCCGCCGCGGCCCAGGCTCGCGCGCGGGAGGGAGAGGGCGCCCCCAAGGGGCTGTTCACCGTGCACTCGGAGACCGCGACCGGGGACGGCAAGGTCGAGATCCGAGGCATGTTCGCGAGCCTCGACGGCTCCAGCGCCTACGCCGTGACCCTGTGGGCGCCGCAGGACGCGGTGCTGGTGGCGTTCGAGCCGCGCGAGCCGACCGCCAAGGCGGCGGCCGGGGCCAAGGACGGCCTGAGTGACTTCGTGGAGGCGTACGGCGCCGCCGTGCTGGGCATCGAGGAGATCCTCAACACCGACGACGGCGGGGTGGTGCCGATCCACCCCGACCACGACTTCGTCCTCAAGGTGATCGATCCCGACACCGGCTACACCTTCTCCGAGACCGCCTACCCGGCGCCGTCAGGGGGCTGGGTGACGATCGACCCCACCCAGGCGCCGGGCATCGGCGGCACCCGCCTGGAGCTGGTGGGCGCGGTGCCCTTCCGGGTCATCAGCTTCGCCGCCGCGGTGGGCGAGGTGCCCCTCGACGTGGGCATCAGGGTGAAGATGGCGGCGGCCGACGCGCAGCTCACCTGCACCGTGGAGGAGGGGGCGCTCGCGGGCAGGCCGCGGCTGCGCCTGGTCAACCTCCGCAACGGCGCCACCCGGAGCGTGGAGAGCGGGTCCGGAACCATGACCCTGACCAACGGCTCGGGGGGCGTCAAGGTGGGCGATCCCCTGGTGCTGGTGGTGGAGCCGCTGCTCGCCGCCGGCGACCAGGAGCTGCGCCTGCTCTTCAACAAGAACATCGGCGCCTCGTTCGACCAGGCCTGGGTGAAGCTGGTGCCCGAGGGCGACGCCCACACCTCCAAGGTGCACGCGCACGCCGCTGGCGAGACGCTCGTCCTCACCCCCGACCCGGTGTGGGAGAGCGGGGCTCGCTACCAGCTCGAGCTGGCGGCGGCGATGTTCGCGGCCCTCGGCCACGCCCAGACCTTGCCCGGACCCGTCCGCCTGCCCATCAAGGTGGCGGACGTGGTCTCCGACGGGCCGGTGCTGCCACCGGACGCCTCGGTCGGCGACGTGGCCCTGGAGGGCGACGTGCTGCTGGTGGCGGCGTACGACGCCGGCCTGGAGAGCTGGGACGTCTCCGACCCCTCCAGCCCGCGGCGCATCGCCACCAGCCTACCCGGCCTGGCGCCTGTCGCGCGGGTGGCCTCCGACGGCTTCGGCCACGTGCTCACCGTCGAGGGCAGGGTGGGGGAGTTCGTGTCGCTCAGGCTGCGGCGGCTGGAGGACCTGCTGGTGGACGGCGCCCAGGTGCCGCAGCTCGACGAGCAGGAGCTGAGCCAGCCCTTCACCGGAGTCGGCCCGGGCGACCTCGACCTGGAGGTGTTCTCCGAGACGGTGCGCTTCAGCCCGGCCGAGCTCCTCGATGCGCCGGTGCAGGGCATCACCGTCCATCCTGATAACGAGGAGACGCCCACCGCCTGGCTCTCCATCACCGTCCCGCCGGCCCTGATGGTCCCGAACCATCCGGTGCTGCTGGTGGACGGCTCCTCGCGGCGGGTGCTGGCGCGAAGGACGGCGCCGTCGGACGGCTCGGAGCTCGTCATCGACAACGCCGACGGCCTGCCGCTGGCCCAGCCCCTGGAGCTGCGCTCCCATGCGGACACCCTGGTCTGGGCGCACGCCGCGGCGGGGCCGCTGGTGGCGGCGAAGGTCCAGATCGCCGCTCCCGGCAGCCCGTCGCTGTCCCTGGGCGCCGTCGAGCAGAACGCCGCCCTGCTGGCCTGGATCCTGCCAAAGAAGGAGCCCGAGGTCTGCCGCGAGCTCCACTCCGAGGACCGGGTCTACCTGGGGCGGCTGGCGGTGGCACCACGCTCGGGCGGCGCCACCGTCCTGGAGGCCGCCTCCGCCTACGAGGGCCTGTGGGTCTTCCGGCAGGAGGGGGCCGCTCCCGACGTCAGCCCCGACCAGATCGACTGCCGGCGCGCCGACGGCTCCGGCGACCTGGCCGACGTCGCCTCCTCCTGGTGGCACTTCGACGGCGAGGAGCACGACACCAGGATCACCGCGCTCGTCGGCCACCACCGCCTGGAGGTGCTGGAGATCAGCGCCGGTGGCACCCTCAGCCAGCTCGCCGTGAAGACCATCGAGTGGAGCCCCTTCCGGGTCGCGCTGGACACCCTCCACCGCCAGATCGTCGTCCGCGACAACGACACCCACCTCCGCGTGTACAGCCTCACCAAGCGGGCCGCCGACGGCCTCGTGATGGTTGCGGACATCACCCTGCCCGAGGGCTCGGGCATGGGCCCGCTCACCCTCGACCCGGAGACCGGCCTCGCCTTCCCGGGCAACGCCCCGGTCCAGTACCGGCCGCCGGAGATCGAGCTGGTGGCGGACCCCGACGGCGACGGCGTGCTCGAGAGGATCGACTACCTGCAGCCCCTGGGCGCGCCCGAGGCCCCTGCGGTGGACGGCAAGCGCCCGCCGTACCTCGCCTGGGTGCGGGCCCGTCTGCCCGGCGCGTCCTCCGACACCGTGCGGGTGCGCATCGACGGCCTCGGGCCGGGCGGGGCGGCCCTGCCCCTGCGCCCGTCGCCCTTCCTGCCCACCTCCACTGTCCTCGAGCTCTACCGCACGCCCGGTCTCCGCCTCGACGACGACGGCCGCCACACCTTCCTCTCGGACCGTCCCATCCTCCTCATCGCCGACGAGCGCGCCCGCACCGAGTACTGGTCGAGCCTCGACGCACCGATGAAGGCCAAGCTGACGGCCGCCGACGAGGCCAGGGCCGTCTACGCCCTCTGCCGCAACTGCGACCGCGACACCGACGACGACGGCACCGCCGACCTCGAGTGGGGTGTGCCGGCGCCCAGACCCGGCGAGGTGCTGGTGTCGGGAGACGACACGCCGCTCGAGCTGGCAGCCTCCGCCAGGCTGCGCATCACCCTCGACGACTCGGACCTCGGCTCCGGCTGGCTCAAGAGGCTCGTCGACACCAACCAGGCCCCCACCGGCGAGGCCACCTCCGTCTCGTGGATGCGCTCGCCTCCGGTGACCGCCGGGCAGGGGATCGAGGTGCGGACCGCCGCGGCGCCCGAGGTGGAGCTCTCCTCCGGGGCGCTGACGCTGGCCCGCTCGGACCTCGAGCTGCCCGCGCCGGGACTCGACGTGTCCCTGGGCCGGACCTACACCTCCGGCGGCATCGTCTTCGGCGCCTTCGGCTGGGGCTGGGGCATGGCGGGGGTGGGGAGGTTGCGGGAGGCGCCGGACGGCACCGTCGAGCTTCACACCGGCTCGGGCGAGCGCTACGTCTTCGGCAACCAGCCCGGCGTGCATCCCGGCTCCGACGGCGCCACCCTCACCGCTTACGGCTACCCGGGCGAGCTGAAGAAGCTGCGCTCGGGCGGCTGGCTGCTCAAGCGTCCTGACGACGGGTACACCACCTTCGACGGCGGCGGCTACCCGGAGCTGGTGCGCGACCGCCTGCGCACGGACGAGCGCTCGGGCTCCGAGCTGCGCTACCACTGGTTCGCGAACGGCACACTGGCCCAGCTCTCCCAGGCGAACGCCAGCCACTCAGAGGACACCGTGCCGCGGACCATCAGCTTCACCTACGGCGAGCAGGGGCTGGTGGAGGCGGCCCAGGACTCAACCGGCCGCACCTACCGCTACGGCTACGACGACAACGGCCGTCTGACCTCGGCCTCCATCGGGGGGGTGCGTACCTCCTCCTCCGGCGGCACAGCCACCGTGACCGAGAGCTACCAGCCCGAGCTTGCCAGCGTCACCGCCGCCATCCCCGGGCAGCTCGACCACGGCGCCCAGCTCGCCGAGGTCACAGATGCCGGCGGCAACGTCGTCGTGCACGTCACCTGGGACGGCCGGCAGGCCCAGGGGCTGCGGCGGGGCGCGGGCGCCGACGCCCTCGTCACCACCGTCTCCAGGATCGACGACTCGCACTGGCAGATCCAGGAGGGATCGAGCTCGCCCATCCGCACCCATGTCGCGCTCACCGACGAGGGCACCGGCTGGCGGCAGCGGGTGGTCGTGGGGGAGGGGAGCGAGGCCTCAGAGTCCAGCACCCTGCTCGACCGCGACGGGCGGGTGCTCGAGACCGTGGACTCAGGCGGCATTACCACCACCACCGAGTACCTGTCCGGAGAGCGCCGGTACAGCTTCTCGCCGACCCTCGTCACCACCACCGCCGGGGCCGTCGGCGAGCCGGCCTCGGTGTCCTCATTGGCGACCCGGTATGAGTACCTCCCCGGCAGCAGCCTGGTGCGCGAGATCCGGCGTCCCGGCCCGACGGGCGTGCTGAGCACCGTGATCGGTCGCGACTCCCTCGGCAACCCGATCTCCGTAACCGGCCCGGACGGCACCGTCACCAGGAGGACATTCGACGCCCTCGGCCGGGTGGTGACCCAGACCTCCTCCACCGGCGCGGTGTCGACGATGAGCTACGACGACGCGGTCCAGGGCTCGGGCGAGCCGAGCCGCACCGTCGCCACCACCGCGGCCGGGACCTCCACCTCCGACGTCGTCCGCAACGCGCAGAGCGCGGTCATCTCCACGAGGATGACTTCCAGCGACCCGTCCCTGCCCTCGCGCACCACCACCTCCGACGTCAACGTCCTCGGCTGGACGCTCGAGACGAGCAGCGGCCCCTCCGTGACCCGCACCACTTACGACGCGAGCGGCCGCATCGCCCGCATCCAAAGCAGCGGCCCCGGCGAGGGGGCGCCCTCTCTGTCCACCACCGTGCCCACCTACACCTCGGCCGGGATGATCTCCGGCATCACCCGCTCGGCCGGTGAGCTGAGCGAGACGACCTCCATGACCTACTTCGGCTCGGGGTCGCTTGCCACCAGCACCACGGCGGACCTCACGACCTCCTACGCCTACGACAGCGCCGGCCGCACACTGACCCGCCAGGAGGGGGCGCTGCCAGCCACCACCTACGCCTACGACGCGGCTGGGAGGCTCTCCACCACCACCACCCCGGGCGGCAAGACCTGGACCAACGTCTACGACACCCTCGGCCGCCATGTCGGGAGGATCGACCCTGCCGGGGTGCGGGAGACCCTGGTGCTCGCCCCGGACGGCCAGCTCAGGGAGCGCAGGCTGATCTTCGGCGGCGAGCTCTGGTCCTGGGAGGAGATGGGCTACGACGCGGCGGGCCGGCAGACCTCGCACACCGTGCACCGCTTCGAGGCGCCGCAGGACCCGGAGAGCCCCGAGACCGCCCCGCTCACCACCGAGACCACCTACTACGGGCCCGGCGACGGCGCCAAGAACGGGCTGGTGAGGTCCATCTCCTCGGCCCCCGACAAGCTGACCACCTTCGACTACGACGACGCCGGCCGCGAGGTGCTGCGCTCCCTGCCCGACGGCACCGAGGTGGCGACCGCCTACTACCCGGATGGCAAGGTGCACACCCGCACCGTCTCCTACGATGGGGACGAGGGTGCCTGGTCGCTCACCACTCAGACCACCTACGACGATCAGGGCCGGGTGGCCACCGTCACCGAGCCGGGGGACCTCACCACGAGCACCCTGTACGACGAGCTGGGCAGGCGGCGCAGCGAGACCGCCCCCGACTCGGAGCCAGGGCCCTCCGGCGAGGAGCACGTGGATCGGGTGACCCTGTGGGGTTACGGGGACATGGGGCGCACCGTCACCACCACCCGCCCCGACGGCGCGGTGATCACCAGGGTCTACGACGAGCGCGGCAACCTCACCACCTACGAGGACACCGATCAAAACCGCACCACCTACGCCTACGACGAGCACGGGCGGCTCGAGCGCATCACCTACCCTGACGACTCGCACCGCGACTTCACCTACCTGCCCGATGGGGAGCTCGAAACCATCACGCGCGCCGACGGCAGCCTGGTCAGCTTCACCTACGATCAGGCGGGGCGGCTCGAGAGCGCCGAGGTAACGGGCGGGGTGCAGCCGGGCGGGACCGTGAGCTACGGCTACGACCCGCTGGGGCGGCTGCTGAGCGCCTCGGATGCCGACGCGTCGCTCGGCTTCACCTGGGACTCGGTCGGTAATCAGCTCTCGGAGAGCCTGGCCCTGCCGGGGCCGGCGCCGGGGCTGGGCACCAAGACCCTGACCCGCACCTTCGACCTCGCCAACCGCCCCGAGCGGCTGGGGATGCCCGACGGCCTGCCGGACCTCGTCCGCGCGTATGACCGCGGCGACCGGCTGGTGGGGCTGAGCAGGGGAGGGGAGGCCCTATGGCGCGCGACCTACGCCGGCGCCCGGTGGGTGGGCTCGGAGCGCGGCAACGGCCTCGCCACCACCCTCGCCTACGACACCGCCGGGAGGCCCACGGAGGTGCTGACCGGGGTGCCGGACATCGGCGGGGTGATCTCGGACCCGATCCATCACCTCGGCCTTTCCTGGACCGAGGCCAGCCTGCGCCGGGCCAAGAGCCGCTCGGACCTCGACCGCATCGTTGAGCGCTTCCACTACGACGGGGCGGGGCACCTGGAGAGCAACAGCCGTGACGGCATCCCGGCGGTGGCGGCGATACCCCAAGATCTTGCGGAAATGGTGCCGGATCCAACCCTGAACAGCCTCCAGGAGTGGTGGACCGTCAACACTGTCGACGAGCTCGCAGAACGCCGGCGGGTCCTGGAAGGCCGCCAGGAGGTGATGGACCCCACCCACAACGCCCTCCACCAGGTCGTGGATACCTCCACCCACCACTATGATTGGGATGTGAACGGCAACCTCAGGCAGAGCCACCTCAAGGTGGGGACCGACCTCATCCCCGAGGCCACCTACACCCACGACTGGCGCGACCGCCTCGTCGAGGTGGAGCAGGGCGAGGTCGACACCCGCCTGGTGGTGGACCCCCTCGGCCGCCTGGTGGCCAAGGTGGTGCACACCCCCGCCGGCGACGCCGCCCACGTCTACCTCCACGATGGCGACCAGGTGGTCGCCGAGTACGTCCAGGAGGCGGGCGGCCCCTCCTGGCAGCTCGACCGCAGAAAGCACTGGGGCCGCTGGATCGACGACCTGGTGGCCGAGGAGGTGGATACCGACCACGACGGCGCCTTCGACACCACCCTGTACCCGGTCACCGACCTCCTGGGCAGTGTCCAGCTCCTGACGAACCAGGCAGGGCGCATCGTCGAGCGCATCACCTACGACACCGACGGCACCCCTCACTTCTTCGGCCCCGACGACACCTGGCCCACCGTCACCCGCGTGGCGTGGACCGGCGCCGGCGCCAGGCCGACGGGTGACACGGTCGATGCCCAGGTCTTCGAGATGGGCCTTTCGGAGTGGATCGACGAGGCAAGCGTCGCCGATGCTGTGGCCACGCTGACGCCCGAAGGCGGCGAGCCGATCATCCTGGACCTTGCCCTGACCCCCCACCTCCGTGGCGCGACCCTTTCCGGCGCCGCCATCGAGTCGGGCATCACCTACACCCTCCATATCGAGGGCCTCGAGGACCGCGCCGGCAACGCCATGTGGCCGTTAGATGTCAGCTTCACTATCACGGACCTCGCCGCGTACCAGGTGCTGCAGGATGACGTGGCGCCGCAGATCCTCGCCGTCCTCGACTCCGCAGATGGCCTCTACGTGCTCCTCGACGAACCGGTGGTCCCGGCATCCGGGGTCGCCCTGGAGGATGCGATCACCGTCGAGCGCGGCGGCGCACCGGTAGCCGGCTCCACCTCCCGCATCTCCTCCCAGCTTCTCAAGTGGACCCCCACGAGGGCGGCCGACTGGCTGATCGGCGGTGAGTACCAGGTCACGGCGGCCCGGCTCACGGATCTCTCATCCACCGCCACTGCTGTGTCCACCACCCCGCTCCCTATCTCCTTCACGCATCTGGCGAGCGAGCTCCCCGAGGCACTCTTGACCTACTCCGAACCATCAGCCACCCGATCTCTCGCTGAAAGCCGGTACGGCCTGACCAGCCTCTTCCAGGGCCGCACGTGGCACACCGACCTCGGACTGCACTATCTCAGGGCGAGGTGGTCAATCTCGTCAGCAGGGTCCTTCCTGTCGCGAGACCCTCTGGGCTATGTCAGTAGTCAGAGTCCCTTCGCAGTTTTTCGCTGGAATTCGCCGAATCATGGTGATCCATCCGGACTGTATGAAAAGGACTTTCACTTCTATGCGGGATATTATCTCGCAAGATCCGCTGGATTTCCTCATGATGATGCTTGTCAATTGGCGTGGGCATCTCAATATGTTGATGACAATCCGTTTACATCCCCGGCAAATTTCGGACGCCTCGCGTTCAACCGCCAACCTCTCTACGGATTTCACTTCTTGGCGGCATCTGGGGAGGTCGTCACCCCGGGGAACCTAATTGCCGTCCTCAATACACGTCGATCTCTTGGCACCTCCAGCCTGATTTCTCTAGGAATTGCCCTGCATTCTCTCGCTGACACGTACTCCCATGAGGGATATACTGCAGCGTATGACCTCAGAAATCGTAGAATCGGCGGACCATTCCTGATTGGACATGCGGATGCCGGACACTATCCTGACTTGCCGTTCCTTAACCCAAGGAAGGCCATGGATGCTGCACAAGCTCTCTACGGAACGCTAACGACATTCGCCAGCAACCGGGGTTACGCACCGTTTCGTTCGTGGCCTATGATCGGTTGGCGTCTTCGACAGGGCTTCGCATTCATTGGTGACCTTGCTTCCAGAGTGCAAATGTGGAAGAAGATCATAGCTGAGGATTTCTTGGTCTATCTTGACTATGATATATTGATTGTTGACCCATATTGGAGGTACGTCTTCGATGCCAGAGCGGAAGAGCAGTCGCGCTTTGTATTGGACCTGGAAGAAGGCAAACTCGGCGACGGAATCGAAGAGCATTCCGATCAAATGGTTGTCGTCTCGCCACAGTGAAGTACGTTTTTCTTGCATTCGTTGGGCAGCGAGTGAGGATTCAAGACCTCATGAGACGGGTTCCATGAGTGATACGAGTCCAACAATTTGGTTGCAGTATGGTGTTGCGCGTGAACGAGAGAATTGTGGGCGCACTTACGGATGACCGCTCTGTGTGCGGGGGCTTAATCTCGCCTTCGCTGTTGCGGATATGATATGGGCGGGATGTGTCAATCGATACCAGGAGGTCTGGGCACGTGGCTGGAGCCTGAGAGAGTAGGGATTCCCGGAGGACACGCAATGGCAGTGGATCGGCTTCTCGACAGCAGATCGTTTCTTTGTTGGGTGATTTTCGCAGTAGCGATAGGAGTACTGGTGATCTTCTCTGTTATCGTAGGTAGCGTTGGCGGCCTTGGCTTTCCCGGTGCATATGATGTGTTTGTGGTTGTTCTGATTAGCTGTTGTGTTGGGCAGGTCGCAACCGCAGTCTGGTTCCTTTGGGAGATGCGACAACAGGCAGGACTGCCGGAGTTTACGAAAGAGGCGGTGGGGTTGGGGACTGCAGTGGAGGTTTGTGCGGCTTTGGGGTACTTGGCGTTGTTAGCGCAGCCCTTTCCTGTTTGAGTACAGATGGAAGGCATGGGTACCTGCACTTGTAACATAGGTGCCACCCATTAGAAGCGGCGTGTCAAGTGGGCACAGGGCGTTTGCTCCGATTCGTAGCGATCAGAGGTAGACGAAGTGGAATTGAGGGCCCTCAGGTCAGCATTCCACGCGGCCGGACTTTCGGTGGTTTGCGTGTCGGGGGACGGTCTTTCGCACTAGCCACCCATCAGGATTGAGGCGGTGGGGCGTCACCGGGCGGCGCCCCTGCCCTTGGCACGTCCTCGTGCCCCAGAAAGTCCTCGAGCTCGGCCGACTGCGTCCAACAAGACGGGATAACAGACGGCGGGCTACCCCGAAGGGCGCCAACACCACGTGGCTCACAGTCGACGCGCGGCGCATGATCTGAGAGCCGGGCCGGGACGGTCCCACTCAGGTCCCGTGGTTGGTCCAGGCACCAATCCGGGATCCGTCCCGGCCCGATACGTCATCTGAAGAGCTTGCTGCCGTCGAAGTCCGCCTTGTCTCGCAGCACGTGGTACGTCGCGCGAGCGAGCTTGTGAGCGAGCGCTCTGATGGCGATGATCCCGTTGGTCTTGGCGGTCTTCTTCTGGACGTACGCCTTGGCCTCGGGATGGTGACGTGTGGCGTGGTGGGCGGCCTCGTGGAACGCCCATGAGAGGTAGCGGTTGCCGTTCTTCGGGTTCCCGGAGCCCTTCCGTTTGCCGTTGCTGAAACGACCCGACTTCACCAACCGGCAGTAGGACGCGAAGTCACCCACCCTGGGGAAGCGAGAGATCTCCCCGACCTCGCAAAGGATCACCAGGCTCAGCGTCTGGCCGATGCCCCACACCGTCTGCAGCTGCTCGAGCTCGGGGCGCAGCCTGGCCTTTGATCGTGCATGCTTTTCGAGGAGCTTGATCTCGCGAGTAAGTGCCGCCACGGGCTCCAGCAGGCAGGAGATGGAGAGCGCCGCCAGCGGATCCTCGATCTGCCCCAGGATGTCCTCTTCGTTCCATTTCTTGATGTCGTCGACCCTGACCCTGGTGCCAGTGCGACACTCGAAGGCCCCCCGCATCGCCAGCAGCAGCGAGGTCCTCTTCTGGACCAGGAACATCCGCCGGCGAAGAAGATCCCGCACCGGTCGGTCCTCCTTCGGGTAGATGTAGCCTTCCGGCAGGATCCCCAGGGCCTGGAGGTGGGCCAGCCACCGGGCATCGTGCTTGTCGTCCGAGTGCTTGAGGCCTTCGTACTGCTTGATCGCCGACGTGTTGGCCAGGCGCACCGGAAACCCCGCATCCATCAGCCCGTCGACCAGCCAGTACCAGTTCCACGTCGACTCCACCGCCACCCCGCCAAGGTCGTCGAAGAACGGCGCAAGCTCCCCGATCACCCGCAGCAGGTCATTGGGCAGCTTGACCTCCTTGACGACCTTCTCCGCGCCGTCGAGCACCACCACCCAGTTGTTGTTGGAATGCAGGTCGATTCCGCAGTACAGTGCCATCGGGCTCCTCCTTCTCCCGTGCGTCAACACGGGGACTCACTCCCGACGACGAGCGTAACCCGCTCGCCGAAGGGGGAGCCTTCTAGAGGAGTCTCAGCTCCGTAGTTCCGTAGTTGTGGTGGAGCCGGCGGCGGAGATCACAGTTGCTAGGGCGGCCGCGGGTGTTTGTCGAAGGCGGGGTGTACCACGTGTACAACCGGTTCGCGAGCGGACAGTCCGTGTTTGCCGACGACGACCACGTCAAATGACCGGTGAGTTCCCGCTAGCTACGGGACTAGGGACCCTGGCACCCCTGTTTGGCCCCCCGTGGTAGAGTCCCGGACCATACAGGACGAGCATCGACCGGGTACGGATCGCTCTGCACAATAAGGAGGCAAACATGCTGGACAGTGGGGCGCGAAGGGGTTGGGGTGTCTGCGTCGTGGTTGTGGTTGTTGGAGCTCTCGGCCTGGGGGGAGGCCCATCAGCGGCGCAGGAGGTGCGGCAGGTGCAGCACGCGCGGGAGGCGCCGTCGCCGCAGCTCGAGGAGGCGCTGAGCACTCTTTCGGAGCTCCTGGAGCGGGACGACGTGGCCGACGCGCTGAAGAGGATGCTGGAGGAGAAGGGGAAGCTCGACCCCCACGGGTACCGCGGGAACCGGGCGCCGGAGGCCTTCCGTCTCGACCTGCAGCCGCCGTTCCCGGCCGATGTGCGGTACGAGGCCGGGGCCGTGGCCAAGGCCGGTGATGCGACCTCCAAGATCCGGGTCCAGGGGTTCAAGGTGCTGACGGCGGGCCCGGCCCCACTCGTGATTCCGGGGGCGGCGTTCGCATCGGATGGGACCTTCCCGGACAGCCACTTCTTCAGCTTCTCAGGGGGGTATCAGATGGGGTCCAGCAGCGGCGGGGACGGCTGCATGGCGGCGCCTGCCTATCTGCCGGACGGGGTTGAGGTCTACCAGATGGTCGCGACCCTCTACGACAACGACGCGACGAACGACATCTACGTGCAGTTGTGGCGCGTCGACAACTCCACCGGAGTCACCGCCATCATGGGCGAGGTGTCGACCAGCGGGGCGCAGGCGAGCATCGTCACGCCGTTTGAAGCGTCCATGAACTACCCCGCTGTGGAGTACCCTTACTACTCGTACTACGTGACCACGTGTCTGCTGGGGGCGTCGCATCGGCTGTACGCGGTGCGCGTCTACTATTACTAGCGATGCCAGCGACGGTGCCAGGGTCCGTAGTTCCGTAGTTGCGGCGGAGCCGGCGCCGGAGACCAGAGTCGCCAAGGCGGCCGCCGGTGTTTGTCGAGGGCAGGGTGTACCACGTGGACAACCGGTTCGCGAGCGGAGAGTCCGTGTTTGCCAATCCGGAGCAAGCGAAGGCTTTCGTTGATGTCTCGCGCAGGGCGAAGCTACGAGGTGTGGTGCCTGTCATTCCGCGATTGAACGGCGCCCACGCTGAATGACGGATCACCTGGATGACTACGGAGCTACGGACCCGGTGCCCATGGAGGCCCGGATGGCGGCCACGAGGGCCTGGCCGGGACCGCTCTTGGTGAGGTAGGCGACGGCGCCGGCCTCGCGCATGGCCCGCGACCGCTCGGCCTCCTCGAACATGGACAAGCCGATCACCCGCACGCCGGGGAGGTCCGAGTGAATGATCCGGGTCGCCTCGATCCCGTCCATTCCGGGCATGCTGACGTCCATGGTCACCACGTCCGGACGGAGCAGCCGTACCATCTCGACAGCCGTCTCCCCGTCGGAGGCCTCGCCGACGATCTCCAGGTCGGGCTCGGCCCTGAGCATGGACGCGAGCCCCTGGCGCATGACGACGTGGTCGTCTACGAGCACCAGGCGGATGCGGCGGCCCACACCGCAGGCCGGCGCAGCGGCCTCGTTGCTGGGGGCTCCCACTCTGGACACCTTCACGGCAGTGAGCACATCGGGCGGCTGGTCGCCGTCGCGGGCAGGCGCCGCGATGGGGGCTGTGACGGTGAAGCGCGCTCCCCGACCGGGGGAAGCGTCGATGTCGAGGGACCCGCCCATCAGGTCGAGGCGCTCGCGGATGCTGAACAGACCGAACCCCGCAGGGCGCGCTCCGTCCAGCTCCAAGGTTTCGGGATCGAAGCCCACGCCGTCGTCGGCCACGGTGAGCTGGACGAGGTCGCCGTCCCTGGCCAGGACCACGCGGGCGCTGCCCACGCCGGCGTGCTTGACGACGTTGAACAGGAGCTCCCTCACCGACTGGAAGAGGAGAACGGTCACGTCCTCGGACTCGGGGGCCGCGTCGTCGGTGGTCTGGAGGTTCACCGCCAGAGCGTGCTTGTCCTTCATCCAGACGGCGAGCCACTCCAGCGCTGGCAGCAGGCCCCCTCGATAGAGGATCGGCGGGCTCAGCTCGCCGCTGAGCGAGCGCGATCTCTGGATGGAGTCGTCGATCAGCTCCTCGGCCTGCAACGCAGCTTCTTTGACCTTCTCGTCGGAGGTCCGACGCAGTGGAGTGAGCTGCAGCTTGGCCGCCACCATGAGCTGCTGCAGGTCGTCGTGCAGGACCTCCGCCAGCCGGCGGCGCTCCCGCTGCTCGGCGAGGGTCAGCTCGGAGGCCAGCCACCGGAGCTGTTCCGCCCGGCGCGCCAGCTCGGAGGTGCGCTCCTCGACCTTGCGCTCCAGGTCCTCGTTCGCTTTGCGGAGGGCGCGCTCGGCCTGCCGGCGCTCGGTGATGTTGGTGAACACGCCGGCGACCTGCCGGAGCTCGGCTGGGCCGTGGCCCCACGCGTAGACGTCCAGCCAGCGGTCGAGCCCGACGGCGTGGCCGACGAAGCGGAACGGATCGCCGCCCAGGGCGATGCGTCCCAGGGTCCCGAACCACCCCTCCTCGACGTTCGGGACGAGCTCGCGCACCGTCCTGCCGCGGGGGTTCTGGATCCCGGTGTGGAGCTCGAACGCCGGATTGGTCTCCAGGAACCGGAAGTCGGTCGCCCGCTGCGCGCCGTCGAAGATGACCTCGACGATGCAGAAGCCCTCGTCCATGGACTCGAAGAGGGAGCGGTACTTGGCCTCGCTCTCCCGCAGGGCCGCTTCGGAGCGCTTGCGCTCGGAGATGTCGCGCCAGGCGACGATGCCCCCGGTGATGGTGCCCTCAGCGTCGCGGATGGGGACCGCGTTGCACAGCAGGGGGAGCTTGCGCCCGTGGGTGTCCACCTGGACGATCTCGACGTCCTGGACAGTCTCGCCGCCCCGGACCGCGCGCACCAGGGGGATGTCCTCGTGGGCCATGGGCGTCGTGCCGTCCGCCTGGCAGACCATCCCCTGGGAGACGAGCGCCTCCAGGGGCCTGCCCTCGTGGGCGCCGAGCAGCTCCTGCCCGTGGCGGCTGACCCGGATGAGGTTGAGGTCGGCATCGGCGACGGTGATGCCGTCCGGCACGTGGTCCATGAGGGCCGTCAACATTCTGGCCCCGGCCTCGGCCTCGGCGGCGGAGCGCCGGAGGGCCTCCTGCGCCTGCTTGCGCCGGCGCACATCGATGCCGATGCCGAGCATCGCGTCGTCGGCGAGGTGGACGTTGGCCCACTGGATGGGCACGGGGTGGCCGCTCCGGGTGGTGACGGTCCACTCGTGGAAGCCCTGGGCCAGGGACAACATGAACTCCGCGACCTCGGCCCGGTAATCGGGGTCCGGGTAGACCTCGGCCAGGAAGTCGCAGGCGTTGGCCTCCTCGGTCGACCAGCCGAGGACCGTCTCGGCGTGCCGGTTCAGAGTGAAGGACCACAGGCGCGGGTCCCAGACGACGAGCAGCACAGGGACGTGGTCGAAGATCTGCTGCAGCAGGTCGCGGTGGCGGGCGATCTCGTCGTGGTCGGGTCGCTCGCCCGAAGACGGCGCCGCGGCCTCGTTCCCGGCGCGCCGCGAGGGCGGCTCCTGGAGCTTGTCCCGTCTGGTCATCCTCTCGCTCATGTCCTGGCTCGCAGCGGTCGGCAGTGTACCGCAGCGCGGGGTGGACGTCGCCTCCGTCTCCCGTCGAGGGGTGAAGGGAGGGCGAGCTCGGGGAGGGATCCGGAGCCACGGACCCTTCGGCGGCGCTCGATCCCATCCGGAAGGGCGCCCGGGGGCAGGTGGCCGACGGGTGGCACGAGGAGCTCTCCCGAGCCCGGCTCAGGCGACATGATGGAAGATCGGACGCTTCGAAGGGACCGGGATCGCCGGACTGTCGGTCGACCTACAGCGGCAGCGTGGTGCCGAGGCCGCGCTCGCGCTGGTTCACTCGCTGAAGAACATGACCGTGAGCTGGATCCCCGTCTTGGGAGGCGGGACCGGCGGCGGAGGCGGTGGGGGGATGTCGAGCCCGAGCTCGATCTTCAGCTCTGTTTGAGCGTCGACCTGGAGGCCGGTCCTCAGGACCCATCGGCCGTCGATCAGGAACCAGATCCGGTCGGTGTGCTCGGGGTCGACCGCAGCGTAGAGCCTGGAGGGGGCATCGGGACCCAGCTTCTTGGCGAGGCCCGGGGGCAGGGCGCCCCGCCTGGCCTGACCGGGAGGCAGCCCACCCTTCTTCGCCAGCCCAGGGGGGACCTTGGGAGGCGCCTTGCCGTGCTGGGCGTACCCGGCGACTGCGGCCAGTGCGAGAAGTCCCACCAGGAGAAGGACGGACCGTACGCTCCGGACAACCTCGAATCTCCACGTTGGCTGGGTGTGCATCCCTGCACTATAGGAACCGGGCTGGATCGGCCCTGTGACTGCGGGCACACCGTTCCAAACGGCGTCGTGAGGGGCACCGGCGGCCAGACCGTCCCGATCTGACCGGTCACGGCGCGGCTCGCTCTCAGCTCCGCCGGCTGATCATCAGCAGCGGGCAGGCGGTGCGTTCTGCGATGCCGAGGACGGTCTCGCCGAAGGCCTTGCGGCGGCGTCCGTGGCGCTGCATCCCGAGGATGAGGAGGTCGGCGTCGGCGGTGCGAGCGACCACCTCGCCGACCATGTCGTCGCCCAAGGTCACGACCGTGGTGCTCACGCCGGGGGCCTCGTCGCGCGCCAGCCGGCGCAGCTCGCGCCGGGCGGCCCGTTCGGTCGCGCTGTCCGTCGCCGCAGGCATCACCCTCAGGTAGGTGACCTCGCGCGGCGCGCTGCGGCTGAAGTTGCCGATCAGGCGGGCGCGGATCGGGCTCTGGTCGCCACGCCCACCGGCGGGGACCAGGATGCGGCGTACCTGCTCGACCCTCCACGACAAGGGCGCGCGCAGGATCACGACGTCGCCCTCGACCTGCCCCAGGAGCTCCTCCACGGGTCCGGTCATGAGCGACGTGCCGAGGGAGCCGACCCCGAGCAGCAGGCTCTCGCAGCGGTAGTGCTCGGCGACCCGCGAGATCTCGCGCCATGGGTCGCCGCTGACCGTGATCAGGGCGTCCGGTCGAAGCTCGGTCGCGAACGCGGCCGAGAGCGCCCCCCCGAGAACCGACTGGGCGTCGACGAGCTGCTGGGGGAGCTCGTCCCCGGTCCACGCCTCGGGCGGGCGCACCACGGACAAGAGAAGCACTCGCGCCACCGAGTGTGGTGCGATGGCGTCGGCCACCGCCACCAGGTTCCGCGCGCTCGCGGGATTGGCGATGGGCACCAGCACCAGGGGGCTGCGGCCGCGCAGGCGCAGGAGCTCGGGGTCCCTCGCCTCGGCGGACGCGTCGACCACCGCGGCATGGGGTGCGAGCTGGGTCACGTACAGCACCGCGCCCAGCCCCAGCCACAGCGCCGCCAGGGCGCCGGCCGACGGCACGGCCACCGACTGGAAGAGCGCGAGCGCGAAACACGCGACGCAGCCGACCACTGGCACCGCCGGAAACGCTCGGGTGGCGAACGGGCTCGGGCTGCCGGCGCGGCGGCGGACCAGGTAGGCGAGGGCGTGGGCGAGCGCGAAGCTGGCCAAGAAGACGAGGCTCGCCATGGCGCCGGCCGCGGCCACGTCGGGAATCGCCACCAGGAGGAAGGCGACCGTCGCGGCCGTCAGCTGGATGGCAGGGATCGGGGTCCCGCTCCCTCGCGCGAGGCGGTCGAAGCGCCGCGGCAGGGTGCGGTCGGTGGCCATGGCGCGGGCGAAGCGTGAGGCCGCGAGCAGGTTCGCCTGCAGCGCCGAGAGCATGGACAGCAGCCCAGCGACCACCACCAGCCAGTAGCCCGTCGGCCCGAGGAAGCTCCGGGCCGCGACCGCGATCAGGGTCTCGGGGTTGCGGGCGGCGGCCGCCGCGATGGGCTCGCCGGGGGTGCCCACGGCGACCACCAGGAACAGGAGCGGCAGGTAGATCACCAGCGCTGCGGCGAGGGAGAGGATCATCGCCCGGGGGATGTTCTTCTCCGGCTGCTTGACCTCGCCCCCGACCGCCGCGATGAGGTCGAAGCCCTGCAGCGCGATGAAGGTGTACCCCATCGCCTGTACGAGGCCCTGGCCGCCGCGGTGCAGGAAGGGGCGGAAGCGTGCGCCGAGCTCGTGGAGCCCGGGCGGGTGGACGAGCAGGACCCAGAAGCCGCCCGCGATCACGATCGTGAAGATCACCACCTTGCCGATGGTCTCCCAGCGCCCGCCCCCCGCCGCCGTCCGCATCAGGAGCCAGGTGTAGACGGCCACCGCGCCGAGGGCGTAGAGCAGCATCGCGAAGCGCGCGCCGAGCCAGCCCGGCGGCGTGCCGCCGGCGGCCCGCACCACCTGCTCGAGGACCGGCACGAAGAAGACCGCGAAGCCGAGGGAGTAGAGCACCGCCGCCACCACCGAGGCCAACCACACCACCCAGCCCACCGCGAACGCGGCCTCGACGGTCAGCACCTTGCGCGCGTAGGTGTAGGTGCCGCCGGACTCGGGGAAGCGGGAGGCGAGCTCGGCGAAGGACAGCACCGTGATGACGGCGATGCCGCCGTTGAGCGCGAAGGCGAGGATCGCACCCGGCCCGGTGGTGGCGAACGCCACCCCTGCGAGCGCGAGCACGCCACCGCCCACGATCGCCCCGACCCCGACCCCGGTGGCGCCGAGCAGGCCCAGGGTCCGCCGGTCGGATGGGGTCGCTGAAGGCATGGGCCATTGTGACATCGATTCAGGCAGGTGCCGCCTCGATTGAAGCAGCCACGGGCGCCATTCCGTGACTGTGGAGCGGCCGTCGAGGCACCGCTGAGGGCGTTGGTCTCTCCCAGGAGATGGACCGGTTGGATGGGCAGCTCAGTGAGTGGACAGCGGCGGCGATGAAACGGGCGCGCCGGTCCTCCCGGCGCCGCATGGAGGCAGACGAGGAGGAGCATCGCTGACTCGATTCCTCATGTCACCAAGTGCACCAGACGCACTGGGCGTCATGTTCGAGGTGGCATCGACGCTCCACGCATGGCGGCTCGGGACTGCGCGCCCCGAAACAAGCACAGTCGTCAGATTGTCGGCCCGGTCAGAGCGGCAGCGTGGTACCGAGGCCCAGCTTGCGGGCGCGTTCCAGGACGATGGGGGCGACGGCCATGTCGTCGAGGGCGATGCCGAGGTTGACGGCGAGGATGCGCTCGTCGTCGCGCTCCCGGCCGGGCGCGAGGCCGGCGACGATCTGGCCGAGGTCGGCGGAGGGCTGTGGGGTGTGGCGGAAGTAGCCGACGGTGCGGTAGTAGTCCATCTGCGCGATGTCGTCGGTGACGATCTTGTCGGCCTCGGCGAGGGCCCCGGCCTGCCAGTAGGAGTCGAAGTCCACCAGGCTGGCGAAGGAGCCAGGCTTCAGCCAGCCGGCCGCGATGGGCGGGTCGGGGTCCTTGAGGATGGGTCCGCTGGTGACCACCATGTCCAGCCCTTCGACCGCCGCGCGGGGCTCGTCGACCACGTCGATGGGGAGGCCGAGGGCGGAGCCCATCTCGTCCGCGAAGTGCTCGGCGACGTCGCGGACGACGTCGAAGGCCCGCACCGAGGACAGCTTGCGCACGCAGGCCAGGGCCTCGAGGTTGGTGCGGCCCTGGACGCCGCAGGCCAGGATGCCCACCGACGAGCTCTCCCCGCGGGCGAGGTGCTTGGCGGCCACGGCGGTGGCGGCTGCGGTGCGCATCGCCGTGATCCAGGCGCAGTCCATGACCGCGACCGGGATGCCGGTGTCGGCGTCGTTGAGGATCAGGAGACCGGTGATGTAGGGGAGACCGCGGGCCTGGTTCTGGGGGTAGCCGGCGACCCACTTGATGCCCGCCGCGCCGGTCTTGGGGATGTAGGCCGGCATGGCGTGGATGAAGGCGTCGGGCCGCGGGTGGATGCCCGG
Source organism: uncultured Holophagae bacterium (assembly GCA_963844865.1). Classification (GTDB taxonomy): domain Bacteria; phylum Acidobacteriota; class Thermoanaerobaculia; order Thermoanaerobaculales; family Sulfomarinibacteraceae; genus CAWJPY01. Next base: position 207,186 of record CAWJPY010000021.1, on the reverse strand, counting down.
CTTCGGCGGCATCTCCACCCGCCCGTGGCCCTTCTCGAGGAACATCTGCTCGAGCGCCTCGATGACCTCGGCCATACCGAGGCCGACGGCCTCGACGTCGCGACGCGACAGGTACAGGATCTCGTGCATCATGGCTCCCTGCTGGGGTGGGTGGTTGGGCTGCATGGCGTTGCAGGACGATGTCCGCGGGCTCGACGACGCGTAGGGAGCCGAAAGGGAGTGGCCATGCACCGGGCAGTGTGAAACCGGTCCGCACCGAGCACCGGTGGCGGCTCCGTCGTTCCGCGGGTGGGGGAGAGCTCCTCAGTCATCACGAACCACTGTGCCTCCAACGGTTCGGCACACCCTCTCGGGCGGCTCCCGAATCGGCTGGGGACATGCTACACGCCCCTCGTGCATGAGCACCCGGGCCCGGGTCACCGGCCGTGGCTCGCACGGTCGGCCCGCTGCCGCTGCCTTCATACGGTAGGGATGGTTGGCCTTTCGAGGTACCGAGCCCCGGCAGTGACCTTTGGGCCCCGCCTCGATCGGACGTTGGGCTGGGGATTCCGTGGTCGAGGTGGAGTCGGCGGCAGAGATCAGAGTAGCTGCGGCCGCCGCGGATGGCTGTGGAGGGTTGGGCGGTCAGCGTGGCCACCCGGGGCCGGGGCGGCGACGCGCGGGCGGAGGAACCAGGGCGCGTGGCGTCTCGTCCAACTGCTCGGGAGGTCGAAGACGAGGAGTTGATGGACGGCTCTGGAGGCCCGAGGATCCGGCCGGCGTGCAGTTGGTCTGGGTGCTCGATGTCGGGCGCTGTTCGCGCTGCGGGCCCGGGGTGGGGCCGGGAGTGGGACGGGACGAGTGCAGAGCCGCCCTGGGGCTGCGAGACCACAGGCCTGGCAACGAGTGTGCCGGTGACGGGGAGCGGCCGCCTCGCTGTCAGCTCACGGTGACGACGGCGTCATCCTGGAGGATCAGGAGCAGGTTCCCGGAGTACTTGCAGCGCGAGACGACGAACTTGGACTGCGATCGCTGGGGGTCCTCGGTGGGCTCCATGCGGTCGCCGCGGAACTTCAGGGTGTAGGAAGCGTCGGAGTCCTTCCAGAAGGAGCCGTAGAAGCCGGTGCTGAAGCGGAACTCGAAGTGTTGGGAGGTGACCCGGACGAACTCCGCTTCCACTCCGTCCCTGTAGCGCACCCGGTAGCGGCCGACCTCTTCCAGGCCCAGCTCGATGGACTGCCCCCTGGCGTAGCGACGCTCGACGGAACGGGGAGGCACGGTGAACGTGACCCGCGGCAGCGAGGCCTCGTCGTCCCAGTCCACGAGGAAGTAGCGTTCGTAGTCGATGGTCCCCACCCGCGAGGCCTGGGGGATGTGGTCGCCGAACATCTTGCCCTCGCACGGCACACGCTGCGAGATCCGACGCACGATGGAGTAGTTGGCGTCGTCGACCGCGATCCGCACCCCGTCCTGGTGGGGGCTGAGCTGGAACGCGGCGTCGTCAAAGGAAAGCGTCGTGTCCAGGCACGACACCAGGCGGATCTCGGCCGGCTCCGTCCCGGTCATGGCAACCTCCCGTGTTGTCGCTCGAGCTCTGACGGCATTGTACTGCGGGACGGGGGCCGCGGCGGCGGATCGATGACGAGGGCATCGAAGACCTGGAGGAGCTACCCGGCACGATCGTCACCCGACAGCCGCCGGAGCGCTCGCTCGGGTGCGGCGAGATCTTTGGATGAGCGATTTCGTTGGCTTCGACTCTCGGTGTGCGGCTCTCGAGGGTGGTAGAGGGTTCAGGACAGACTGGCCGCCGCATTCTGGCGTGGGCCGAGATGCCGCATGCCATGGGCGGACGGTCGGCGGACAGGACCGCGTGTGTCAGGGGCGGCGGTCCCTACGAGCGAGCTGCCAGGCGTCAATACCAGGTTCATGGCATGTGGTCCGCATCGGTCACCTTCAGCATCTCGATCACCTCGCGTGTCCGGCGCGTTTCCACGTACAGCGACGCACCAGCGATCACCGCGACAACACCGAGGCCGAGCACCAGGGAGACCAGGGATCGCGCAGCATGGTCCAAGTGGAAGAAGAAACCGAAGATAACGACCCAGGCCGTGGTCCACGCAGCCAAGAAGACCGTGGAGAAGAAGGGTACGCGCCCTTCAAGTTGGGCGCCGTCGGCTGTGTAAGTCAACGTGCTCTTGATTGGAAAAGGGGTGGAGAAGGGGAAGAGCTTGGGACGAGAGAGGACGGTGTTGTCGTCGTGCAGCCGCAGCTTCGAGTGTCCGATGCTCCGGGTCGTCTTCCCTTCCATCACGGTGGTGATCGGCGGGAGCGTGAACCGACCTCGGACCACCACAGGTCCAATGCCGAACAGGGACCACGAAAACCTGGCGAGGGCAACGAACTCCGCGACGGTGGCAAACCATGAGACGAGCGCCACCGCTGCCGCCATGATGAGAACGGCGGTTATGAATCCACTCAACTCACAACCTCCAAGACGCTGCGCCCAAGGACAGCGTGCCGACCGGCCGCCACGTTCGGCCAGAGGCCGGCCTGGCCCGCTGTGCGGGGAACGGGCGGAAGGCTGCACGGCGCGTGACAGGAGAGGCGGTCCGGTTCAGCGAGCTGTTAGCTGGCGTTCTTGAGTTCCTCACGGATGACTCGCCGAAGCGTCTCCTCGAGTGGCTCGTCCCGGGAAGCGATGTACTCGCGGAGAGCGGCATTGATAAGGGACTGGTAGTTCCCACCTCCGGCTTTGCTCACCTGCTGCTTGAACCATTCGAGCACGTCATCGTCAAGCCGGATGGTGATCCGCGTCTTTCCCTTGGGCACGGGAACAACAGGGCCCCGCTTGCCACCGCTGAAGTCATACTCCTTCTTCATGCGCCTTCCTCGTATTGACGCATCTCCCTGCGCGTAGCTTTCCGCGCGGAGACGATGCGGATTCTGTCGCCGCGCCACGTGAACGCGACAACGACCACTCTTCCCTGCGGATCCCGGCAAAGCGAGACGTAGCGATCTTCTTCGTCAGAGGCCGGATCAAGGATCGTCAGCGCCAGGTCATCCTCCAGCGCCACCGCCGCGTCGGCGAAATCAACTCCATGCTTCGCGAGGTTCGATTTCGCCTTGACCGGGTCCCACTCGAAATCCACCGTCTTCAATATATGTACGATCGTGCATACCTGTCAAGGAGAGCGCTGCGCACGCTAGCTAACGTTCTTAATCAGCCGCCGGCCGCTCGCGGCCGGTCGGCTGCATTAAGGGGTTAGATGACAGGGCTTCGGTCACCTGTGACGGATGCTCGCAAAGCGCAGTGGCACCGGCATTCGCAAGCTCTTCCCTGGTCCCATAACCCCATAACACCCCGATGGGGCGGACACCGTTTGCCAGTGCGCCGATAACGTCGTGTGCGCGATCTCCACTCATGGCGGTGGATGCCGGAGCAAGGGACTCCGCTCTCAAAATATAGTCAATCAGGTGCGTCTTGTTCGAGTGAGTACCGTCAAGTTCGCTTCCGTATATGCCTTGAAAGAGGTGGGTCAATCGAAAGTGTTCTAGGATCCGCTTGGCGAAGAGTGATGGCTTTGACGTTGCGACAAATAGCGCAATGCCTCTGTGCCTCAGTTCTTCGAGCGTTCTTTCGATGCCAGGGTAGACGGCGTTCTCTAGATATCCCTGGCTCCCGTATCGCTCTCGATAGAGCGCGACTGCAGCTTGCACCTTGGTGTGGTCACCATTCAGAAATCTTCCGAGAGTCTCTTCGAGCGGAGGCCCAACATGTCTCCTGATCTCGGATCGCGAGTAACTCAAGCAGTTGAGCCTTGAAAGTGCATGCGTAACGCAGCTCACGAACCCGTCGCCGGGGTCGGTAAGAGTGCCATCAAGATCAAACAGCGCGTTGACTGTCGCCACTGGTGCTGTCATCTAACTGATGTGCTCCCCATCTTCGTACCACGAGGAGTGCGAGTGATCAACACCGTGGATGGTCCTCGTGGGTCCCGATGTGGGGAGCAAGCAGGTCGGAGGACGACGGGTCGGACCTGGAGCGACGGAGAGCGGGAGATCGATGCGGGATCGGAGAGTGCATCGGTTCTCCTTCCTGCGTTGCGCAAGGTCGGCCGAGGCTCGAGGGGGTTGCCGCTGCGTGGGCCGCACCGGGCGCTGGGCGCCTTGGCGGGGATCCGCACGACACGTGCAGCGGACCCGTGCATGGTCGACGGCGGTGCCGTGGAGGTCCCTCAGGCTCCTGGACCGACGGGCGGTGGCGGTGGCGGCAGCTCGGGCGAGGCATCCGGGGGCTGTGCGGGGGACACGCGGAACAGCGAGCCGCCGATGAGGCCTCCCAGGGTGCCGAAAATGGCGCCGAGCAGGAGCGACATGAAGACGCCGAAGAGCAGGATCACGGTGGGTCCGGTTGACTGCATGAAGTGTGTGATCTGCTGCATGGTCTCGGGGTTGACGGTGCCCATCTGGCGCATCTGCTCCAGCATCTTGTCGAAGTCACCGAACCCGAAGACGAAGCTGAGGATGGTGGAGACGATGCTGGTGACGACCCCGTAGACCAGGCCCGACATGAGCCCGACGTGGGCGCCCGTCGATGGGGTGAAGGTGACATCCGCGGCCTTGTGCTGCTGGGACAGGAGGTACGCCGCCAGGAACCCGCTGCCGATGATCAGCGCGCAGCAGGCGCAGTTGATCCAGTTGACGACGGGGATGGCTGCGACGACGCCGAACACGGTCCCGGACACGAGCGCGGGCTTCAGCATCGAGGGGGGTTGAGCCTGCATCTTCTCCTCCTTCGCCGGATGTGGTCATTGTAGGGGATTCCTCGAGCGGTCTCGAGACGCGATGTCAGCGATGGCGTCGGCGAGGTAGACGCCGCAGAGGGCGCCGAAGGGGAGGGCCAGCGCGAAGCGCGGCCAGTTGCCCAGGCTGGGGAGGCCCACGAACCCGAAGCCGAAGTCGATCACGGAGGGCGCCGCCGCGGCGACGAGCCACGGCCAGCGGGGGCGAAAGGTGCGCGCGGTGATGACCGCGGCGAAGAGTGCTGCCGTGGCGCCCAGATAGAGCCCGGTGCACCTGGCGCACACCGCCAGCGGCCCCCACCCGAGGTCGAAGCAGCGGGAAGGGATCTGGTGGCAGACCGGGCGATAGAGGAGCCGCAGCAGGCTGCCGGCCCCGCCAAGACGGCCGGCGGCCAGGGGCGCCAGCACGGCGCCGGCCAGAAAAGATGCGGCGGCGAACGCCGTGGCCAACAGCCACATCCGCGCCCTGCTGTCGACCCTCGTGGCCACTCCTTCCATCGCCCTCCGGCTCCAGGGTACATCCTCAGAAGAGGCTGAGCTGTCGCAGATCCGAGGGGAGCAAGGCGCCGGCGCCGACGCCGAGGAGGCGGACCGGACGCCGGTCGGCCTCGGTGCGGCGGAGGAGCTGGCAGGCGCAGGTCGCGATGTCTGCGGCACTGGCGATGGGCGCGGCAAGGGTGTGGGATCGGGTGATCGTCTCGAAGTCGGAGTAGCGGACCTTGAGGGTCACCCGGCAGGCCGCGAGGCGGCGCTTGCCCAGCCCCGTCGCCACCTCCTGGGCCAGCTCGGCGAGGACCCCCTCCATGGGGGGGATGGCGCGGATGTCCTTGGGGAAGGTGCGCTCGGCGCTGAGGCTCTTGCGGCGGTGGTGGGTCTGGACGGGACGCTCGTCGATGCCGCGTGCCGCCTCCCACAGGGTCCGCCCCCAGGACCCGAAACGGGCCAACAGCCGATCCAGGGACAGGGCTCGCAGGTCGGCGACGGTGGCCACCTCCAGCTCGGCCAGGGCCTGCTCGGTGGCGGGACCGATGCCGTGCAGGCGGCGCACCGGCAGCGGGGCCAGGAACGCCTCCACCTCCGCGGGAGGGACCACGGTGAGGCCGTCCGGCTTGTCGAAGTCCGACGCGATCTTGGCCACCAGCTTGTTGGGGCCGACTCCCACGCTCACGGTGAGGCTGCGCTCGCTGCTCACCCGGTGGCGGATAGCGCGAGCGATGGCCGTGGCGCTCCCGAGCTCACCGAGGTGATCGGTCACGTCCAGATATGCCTCGTCCAGGGACATGGGCTCCATGACCGGCGTGAAGTCGCGATAGATGGAGAAGATCTTCTCCGACTCGCCGCGGTAACGGCGGAAGTCGGGGCGCAGGAAGACGACCTGGGGGCAGAGGCGCAGGGCCTGGGCGGCGGGCATGGCGGAGTGGATGCCGAAAGCGCGCGCCTCGTAGCTCGCGGCGGCGACGACGCCGCGGCCGTGGGGGTCTCCGCCGACCACGACCGGACGGCCGCGAAGCTCGGGCTCGTCGCGGGTGTGGACCGCCGCGTAGAAGCAGTCCATATCGCAGTGCAGGATGCGCCGGACGGCGGTCACGCCCCGAGCGTACCGCAATGCGCGTCCCAATGCCGCGCGCCCTTTGGCGTCGGGCTCGCCAGAAACGGACCAGGCACCCTTTCGGATGGGGCGACGTGCGTACTATCGAGTCGAAACGGGGTGCATGGCACCGGCTCTGAGGCGCCGCACCTGGTCACCCTCGGCGTCGAGGCTCCTCGTCGTCCGCCGCATCCTCGTGGTCGGGGGGCGTGGGAGGTGCCGCGTCAGTGGGTCCCCGATCGTCTGAGGCGCCCAGGTCGTCGGCGCTGGTGGAGGCCGTCGGGTCGGGGTGCTCCGCGCCGCCCATGACATCCATCGGGTCGGGGGACGGCCGCGCCCACTTCTTGATGGCGACCACCTCCTTCATGCGCGCGAGGACGCCGAGCGCGATCTCCTTGGCCACGACCTCGATCTCGACCAGGCCGGGTCCGTAGAAGAGGTCGTCCAGGACGGCGGCCGCCATCTCGTCCACCGCCTGTCGGCCGGCCTCGGAGTCCAGGGTGGCGGCGACCGTCTCCAGAGTGGTGTCGAGGATGACCTCGCCGGTGAACCGCACCACGGGCTTCACGATGGCGGCGGGCAGGGGCACGCTGCGCAGGGCCTCCGCTTGGGCCACGGCGGTCTCCAGGTTGAGACGGAGGAGGCTTCGGAGGTGCTCCATGGTGTTGTCGTCGGTGAGCATCTGCCGGATCTGGTTCACCACCACCCGCTCGATCTCTCCTCGACGCGGCTCGAAGGTCGAGCGCGCGATGCGGATGTGGGTCCCTGCGGCGATCTCCTCCTCGAGCTCGCCCAGGATCCTCAACGCCACCCGATCGGAGACCTCCTCGGTGATGATGTTGGACACGTACGCCACGGCTCGGCTGACAACGTCCTGGCCCACGGTGGAGTAGACGCTGCGGCGGAGGCGCATGTAGATGGAGACCACGCGCAGGAGACGGAACACCCGGAAGTACCACGCGGGAACGAGGCCGAGGAGGTCGTACCAGTTGAAGATGGGGAAGAAGAACCACCGGGCGTAGGTGTGGCGGCGCAGGGCGAGGATCCAGCGGACGGCGAACTCGATCCAGAACAGGACCAGGAAGGGGAGATCGATGATCCAGAAGTGGTCGGTGAGGTGGCCGCTGCGGTCGTACTCCCGGTAGTAGTTGGAGGCCAGGGCCTGCTCGATGTGAGGATCCAGGGTGGCCAGCCGGTGGCGCAGGGCCGACAGGGAGCCTGGCCAGAAGGCCCGCACGGCACGGTCGAGGTCCGCCGGATTGCGGAGCGCGGCGGAGGGGAGGCCGCCGGCGCGCGCCACCTGACTCACCAGGAGCCGGTAGCTGTGGTTCTGTCCGGAGCGGGCGAAGGGATTGTCGGCGATGACCCGCCGGGTCAGCGTGCGCAGCTCCTCGGCCCGCTTCCGGACGACGCCCGGCGGCGGGGTCTGTGCAACGAGCTGGCGGGTGGACCGGATCTGGTCCAGGAGATCGCTGGTCAGGGGCTGCGGCTCCACCCCCTTGACGGGATCGTAGATCCGGGTCACCACCGGCACCACGCGCAGGTAGGTGGGCCGCAGCCAGAAGTAGGTGAGGTCGAAGCCGATCAGGTAGAGGTTGATGAGGGCCGCCCACACCATGAACAGGTCCCACAGGAGGCGGGGCTTGAGGAGGGCGCGGAGACGGGTTCCGAGCGCGGTCATGGATCTCGAGAGGGAATTGTACGGGGTTCGGGCCGTGAAGAGGTCATCAGCGGCACGAACGTCGGCGATTCGCTACAATCGTGCCCGCAGCGGACAACCCGCCGCCGAGGTGGCCATGCCGAGACTCTCCCCACGATCCGTCACCCTTCAGGAGTCACCGATTCGCAAGCTCGCCCCCTTTGCGCGGGCGGCCGAGGCGAGGGGCACGAAGGTGATCTACCTGAACATCGGGCAGCCGGACATGCCGACCCCACCGGAGATGATCGCCGAGCTGCACGGTCTCGCCCTGGACCGCCTCGCCTATGCCCCGAGCGAGGGTCTGCCCCGGGCGCGGGAGGCGTGGAGCGCCTTCTTCGCGAGCTGGGGCATCTCGTTCGCCCCGGACGAGATCCTGGTCACGACGGGCGCCAGCGAGGCCATCACCTTCGCCCTCGGCGTGACCGCCGGGGGCGGCGGCGAGGTGCTGGTCTTCGAGCCCTGCTACACCAACTACCTGAGCTTTGCCGCCCAGGCGGACGTCACGCTGTCCCCCATCACTCTGCGGGTGGAGGAGGGCTACCACTTCGGCTCGGCGGAGCGTCTGCGCGCCCGGTTGACACCGAAGACCAGGGCCATCCTGCTCTGCAACCCCTCCAACCCCACCGGCACCGCCTACACACTCGAGGAGCTGGAAGCGGTGGCCGAGGTGGCCGTGGAGGCGGACCTGTTCGTGATCTGCGACGAGGTCTACCGGGAGTTCGTGTACGACGGCGGCGAGGTCCGGTCGTTCAGCCGCTTCCGCGAGCTGGAGGACCGCATCATCGTGGTCGACAGCGTCTCCAAGCGCTTCAACGCCTGCGGCGTGCGGATCGGTTGCATGGCGTCCCACAACCGGCAGGTGTTGGACGTGGCCTTGAGAATGTGCCAGGCGAGGCTGTCGGTGGCGACCGCCGAGCAGCTCATGGTGGTCCCCATGCTCGAGGAGGGGCGCGCCTACTCGGAGCGCCTGCGCACGGAGTACGAGGGACGGCGGGACGCGGTCTACAACGGCCTGGCGCGGATCGACGGGCTCGACGCCGCACCGCAGCGAGGGCTCCTTCTACACCATGACGCGCCTGCCCATCTCGAGCTGCGAGGAGTTCGCGCTGTGGCTGCTGCGCGACTTCGAGGATGGCGGCGAGACGGTGTGCCTGGCCCCCGGGGCGGGGTTCTACGTCAGTGACGGCCTGGGCGTCGACGAGGTGCGGATCGCGTTCATGTACGACGCCGCGACCCTGACCCGGGCCATGGCCATCCTGGACGCCGCCCTGGCCGCGGCACCGTCGCGCAGGGAGGTGGGCGCCGCCGCCCGCTGACCACCGCTCCCGCGCTGCGTCGTCCTCAGGTCCCGATGTGCACGAGCGCGATGAGCGGGCCGTCGAGGTCCTCCACCCGGCTGAGGTCGATCCGGCCTTCCAGGTACCACTCCGTGGGGCCGTCGGGACCGTGCAGGACCTGCACGACCTGCCAGCTCCGCTCCCCCGTGCGGACCGTCCGCGTCGCTTCGGCGAGCCGCGCCTGGTGGTGGAAGGCGAGCGCTTCGTGCACCGCGAGGAACGGGGCCATCGCCTGCTCGATGCGCTCGGCGGGCCAGGGATCGTCCGCCGGCTGGCGGACGGCGAGGGCGGCCTCCTCCCAGTCCTGACGGGCCAGCAGCCGGAGGAGCTGGTGCAGCTCCGCCCGCACCCGGGAGGTGAAGGCCCCGGGGTCGCTCAGGAGCTGTTCGACCACCAGGAGGCGGTGGGCCTGGTGGCTGTCGGCGATGCCCTGGAAGCGAAGCTCGGGGTGGAGGAGGCTCTCCCACTCCTCGATGAGGCTGGTGTCGATCCGCTCCAGGGTGGCGCGGAGGTGGGCGATGAGGTCTTCGGCTGCCTCGTTCTTGGCCCAGTCCGGGACGTTCTGCTCGAGGGTCTTGTAGAGCTGTGAGAGATAGCGCAGGAGCACCCCCTCCGAGCGCTGCAGACCGTAGCGGCGCACGTACTCGCCGAACGTGACCAGCTCGTAGAGGAGCTCCCGGCCGATGGACTTGGGGCGGATGATCTCACCGCCCACCCAGGGGTGGATGTCCCGGAAGCGCTCGAAGGCGGACCAGATGAAGTCCGCGCAGGGCTGGGGGTGGGTGACCTCGTCGAGGCGTTCCATCCGCTGCTCGTAGGGAACGCCGTCCGCCTTGAGCTGCGCGAGCAGCTCCTGCTTGAGTCGGTCCACCTGCTTGCGGAGGATGATGACCGGGTCCTCCAGCACCGACTCGACGACGCTCACCAGGTCGAAGGCGTAGTCCTCGTGGTCCTGGTCGAGGTCCGCGAGGGCGGTCACCAGGAACAGGGAGAGGGTGTGGAAGAGGGAGAAGTCCGCCTGGAGGCCGGCGCGGACCACCACCCAGCGGTAGCCCGTGTCGACGTCGGCCGCCGTCTCGATGATTCCGGCGCGATACAAGGAGCGCACCAGTTGTGCCGCCGCGCTGGAGCAGGCGCTGCTTGGAGCCGTCATCTTCGTGGCAGTCGCCGATCAGGCGGCGCAGGGAGGTGAAGTTGGGCGCCTCGGGGTCGTTGAGCTCCGCATCGCGCTGGATGAGGTCGAGGATCATGCCCGAGGTGACCCGAAAGCGCGACGTGAGCGTCTCGGGGGGACGGTCGATGAGGTTGCGGAACGTCTCCTCGGACCACGAGGGCGTGTTGGCGGGGGCCGTCTTGGTCCCGCCGCGGCGCTTCTTTCCCCCCCCCGGGCCTGCTCCCGCGCCCGCTCGATCTCGTGCTCGGGGGCCTGGCAGACCACGCTGCCCTGCTCGTCGAAGCCTTTGCGCCCGGCGCGTCCGGCGATCTGCTTGAACTCGCGGACCTTCAGCCGCGCGATGCGGCGGCCGTCGAACTTGGCGAGGGCGGTGAACAGGACGGTGCGGATGGGGATGTTGACCCCGACGCCCAGGGTGTCCGTGCCGGAGATGACCTTGAGGAGACCTCGCTGGGAGAGCCGCTCCACCTCCAGGCGGTAGCGGGGCAGGAGGCCGGCGTGATGGACGCCGATCCCGAAGGAGAGGAAACGGCGGAACTCGCGGCCGTAGGGCGTGTCGAACCTGGTGCCGGCCGTGGCCTCCCGGATCGCCTCCCGCTCCTCCCGGGTGGTGAGCTGCATGCTGGTGAGGCCCTGAGCCACCTCGGCGCAGGCGCGCTGAGTGAAGTTGACCACGTAGATCGGGGACCGGCCCTCGCGGACCAGGGCCTCGACGGTCTCGTGGAGAGGGGTCTGGCGGTACTCGTAGTCCAGGGGGACCGGGCGCTCGCTGGACGTGACGGTGGCCACCTCCACTCCGCTCCTGCGCGTGAGGTGGCCCGCGATGGTGCTCATGTCGCCCAGCGTGGCGGACATGAGCAGGAACCGGGTCGCCGGCAGGCTGATCAGCGGGACCTGCCAGGCCCACCCACGGTCGCGGTCGGCGTAGTAGTGGAACTCGTCCATGACCACGTAGGGCGCGTTCAGCAGGGATCCGCGGCGGAGCGCGAGGTTCGCCAGCACCTCGGCGGTGCAGCAGATCAGGGGCGCGGAGGCGTTGATGGCGGCGTCGCCGGTGAGCATCCCCACGCGATCGGGCCCGAGCTGGTCGCACAGGGCGAAGAACTTCTCGCTGGCCAACGCCTTGATGGGCGAGGTGTAGTAGCTGACCGCGCCCTCGCAGATGGCCTTGAAGTGGAGGCCGAGGGCGACCAACGACTTGCCGGACCCGGTCGGGGTGCTCAGGACCACGTGCCGGCCCGCCATCACCTCCAGGAGCGCCTCTTCCTGGGCGGGATAGAGGTCGTAGCCGGCGGCGGAGCACCACTCGAGGAAGCGATCCAGGATGTCATCGCTGGAGATGGTCCCGCCGGGTGGCAGGAAGTCCGCGAGCTGAGCGCCCCCGCGGCCGGGTGCGGCGGCAGGCTCGGAGGACTCGTCGTTGGTGCCGGGCTCGGTCGCACTCATAGCCGCAGTCTAGCCAAAAAAATCCGGGTCTGTGGGGCACGTCATGCCATGTTTCTCCGTTCCTCTGTTTTCCTCAATACGTTGACATCTCCCATCCCTGAGAGTAACTTAGACACGTGATGCAACACAGACACGAACCGCGAAAAACGGCGCAGGGTTGCACGGGTTGCACCGGGGGTGGGCATGGAACCTGTGAAGCTGACAAAGACGTTCATACGGAAGCTCGAACCGTCATCACGGCGATACTACATCAGGGACGCCCGGCAACCCGGCCTTAACCTCGTGGTGCAGCCGTCGGGTGCAATGGCGTTCTACGTAGTCCGGAAGGTGGCTGGTGTCGTGCGGCGGGTCAAACTCGGGGACTGGCCCGGCATGGATCCGGACGCAGCGAGAGAGGCCGCTGTGGCCGTTCTCGGGGCATTCCAGCGCGAGGCACCGACCGCCACCGTCATCAACCCCACCACGGCGACACTGGCCGACGTCTGGAAGGCATACCGTCTCGATGTGACACCCGGCAAGCGGGACTCTGCGAAGGACGAACAGCTTCACCGCTTACACCTGTCGCGGCTGGACGGGCAACCCCTCTCAGCCATCAACCCGCCTGCCGTGCGGCGCTGGATGGACGACGTGAGGCGTTCCTCGGGGCCTGTGGCGGCGAACCGAGCTCGTACGCTCCTGGGGGCGGTCTGGCGGTGGGCGCTGGAGCAGGGGCACACCGATCTCGCCAACCCCGTCCCGAGCGTTCGCCGGTTCACCGAACAGGCGCGTCAGCGCTACCTGTCGCGGTCGGAGATGAAGCGGTTTTTGCGGGCGGTGTACGACTCGGACAGCGAGTTTGCACGCGACGCGGCCCTGCTCCTGTTGCTGACGGCGCAGCGAAAGAGCAACGTGCTGTCGATGGAGTTTGCCGAGGTGGACGCCGATGAGAAGCTGTGGACCATCCCGAGGAACAAATTCAAGGGCAAGCGGGAGCACGACGTCCCCCTCGTGGATGAGGCTGCCGCCATCATCGAGCGGCGGCGCGGTCATGGCCGGCCGTTTGTGTTTCCTGCCCTGTGGGGGAAGCGAGGTTGGGACGGCAACCTGCACGCCCACGGGTGGAACGAGATTCTTCTCGCCGCAAATCTGGAGGACTTCCGACCCCACGACCTGAGACGCACGGCGGCGACGTGGGCTCTCGGAGCTGGCGCGTCCGAGGAGGCTATCGCGGCTTGGCTGGGCCACAAGCGGCGAACGATCACAGGAGACATCTACGCCCTTGCCGACCTCGCCATGGCCCGAGCGGCAGCGGAGACGGCGGCGAGGGCGATGCTGGGTGTGATGGAGGGAGGTGGCACCGGTGCGTGACCGTACACGGTTAACGCGGCTCCGGCCGCACGACACGGGAGGAACGATGGACGCAGAAATCTATGACCAACTCGGAGAGATCAACTCGGCCGCCGACGCCCTGGGGGCGCAGGCCGACCTACTCGCTGTGTACGCCGAGTGGCCCGAGGCCGCCAAGCTGGCGCACAAGCTCGAGGCCATCGCGCGAATCCTGCACAAGCGGGAGGAGGCGATCCGGGCGGCAACGCAGGCCATCGACGGGGCGCTGATTGGGGGCAGATCATGACCGGGCACCGAAAAGACGGTCCGGCATGGTGGTTGAGGTGGATCGCTCATATCTGCGGTGATGATGCCCGCGCCCGTCTCTACCACCAGCGGATGAGAGAGTTTCCGAAAACAAGCGGTCGCCGGCGCGCCCGTCAAAGCAACGCCGACGACCTTGAGGCCCACCGTGAAGCGGTCCTCGGCCCGATTGTATCGCAAGGCATGGGCGGGCGGTTGCTGTATCAGACAACCGAGATTCAGCGGCTCGCCTCTGAGGTGCAGGGTATCGCCGAGCGCATGGCGCAAAGGGCACGGTTCCTCGAGCGTGAGCTTGAGGTGCGATGCCGGGAACATCGAGCAGCGCAGTAGACCGCGACATCAACGTTCGAACATGCCCCGGCGAGTGCCAGGGTTTTTCGTGCCCGTGGGTGCGATCCGACACCTTTACAAGTTCTTTACAACTGAGCCACAGTATCGTGTGTAAACACACTAAATCCTGTGTTCTCTCGATTTGACGCGGGACTTCACAGTTTGTCACACTGGAATTGACCGGTATTGACCGGACCTGCGGACCGGTTCCCAGGGCCGCGGGAGACAACGACGGCGCGGATTCCCGCTCAATCACGCGTCGGCATCGGCAACCACAACCTTTCCGGCATCCTGGGAGGGGCCGCCGGGAGCGGGGCGACGGCAAGTGTGATGCTGGGGAAGGCTGAGGACCGATGCCCGACAATCCGACCCTCATTACAACCAAAGAACTCTCCAAGATTCTCAGGAAGTCACAGACCGCCATTCGGTGTGACCGCAGCCGCGGTCTAGGGCCGCCATTTTACCGCACTGGCGGGCGACGTGGGCGGTGCCTTTATGACGTCGCCGAGGTACGCGCTTGGCTCGAGTCCAAGCGACAGGACCCGGAGGCCGCGACCGACGGCGATTCGCAGCGATAGGGGGCGGGTATGTCTACCGTCCCCCGCATCTGCTGCGGGAGGGATCGCAAGTCGGACACCTGGCCGAGCTGGAGACCACCGACCACCACAAAGCCGAAGGTGTGCATCGGCTGTGCATGGTGGCTCGGCGACCGTGACGAATCGCAGCCAGGTGTCTGTCGTCTGAGCCTCCTCGAGTACGAGGACGGCGACCACCAGCACCACCGTGCCCGTCTGCTCCGCTATCCCGAGGCTCCAGCCTGTCCACGATGGGAGGCAACGAGCGAGCCGGTGGGGCAGTATCCCGCCTGGCGGCGTCGGCCTGGGGGTGGTCGATGACGTGGGTACGCATCGACTGCGACCTCCCAGACCATCCTGCTATCTGGGACCTCGCCGAGCGCCTAAGCGTTGATGACGTCGCGGCGCTGGGAATCATCGTCAGGTTGACAGGAACGGCTGCCCGCTTCACCCCTGACGGCAACCTGTCCGAGCTGTCGCACGCTGCAATCGCTCGGGCGGCTGGGTGGTCGGGAGACGCCGACACGTTCCTGCGCGCTGCCCTTGATGCTGGTGCTCTGGTTGAGGTTGACGGGCGTCTCGAGGTGCTTGGCTGGGAGGCTCAAGCCGTCCTAGTAGACCGCCGCCGGCGGGACCGCGACCGCAAGCGTGTGGAGCGTCAGAGCACCACGGAGGACGTCCCCATCCCGTCCGAAGGACATCCAAAGGACGTCCGAAGGACGTCCACGCCTACGTACGAACGGACGGACGTACGGACGGACAATACACATGATCACCCTAGCGGGCGACCGAGCGTGTCTGGTGCGAAGAAGAAGACCCCCAAGGCAGGGCGCGACTTTGCCGCCGAGGCGGGCGAGTGCTTTGCCACCTTCTGGGCGCTGTATCCGCGGAAGGTGAGTAAGCAGGCTGCCGCCGAGGTGTGGCTGCGCTTGACGAACGACATGCAAGATGCCGCACTGGCGGCAATCCCTGACCACGCCGCGCTGTGGAAGCGACAGGCGCGCCCGAAGGACAAAATTCCGCACGCGAGCACGTGGTTGAACGGCCGCTGTTGGGAGGATGAACTCGCCGACGAACAGACCGAGCGGCCGGCCCGTGAGCTGCCGTGGCTCGATGGGGGTGGGGCATGAGCGCGCCTGTGCTCGCCGACCTGGTGCCGCACGACCCCGATGCCGAGGGCGCGGTCCTGGGTGCGATCCTCCTGGATCCCGACGCGCTGTCGGAGGTGGCCGACCGCCTGCCCGTGGAAGCGTTCTACTTGGAGCAGCACCGCGCAGTGTACGGCGCGTGCCTGGAACTCCACCAGCGCGGCATCGCGCCCGACTTGGTTAGCCTAAGCAGCCACCTGCGGGCACAAGGGCAGGCCGAGCGCGCGGGCGGTGCCGCCTTCCTGTCGCACCTGGTGGACGTGCTCCCCGACGTCGCCAACGTGCTCCACTACGCAGCCATCGTCCGCGACCATCACGACCGCCGGCGGGTGAATGACATCCTGCAGGCAGCGCTAGGCAGCACCCGCACCGCGGCCGAGCTGATCCCCAGCCTGCAGGCGCGCCTCGCCGACCTCGAGATGGCCGCTGCCGATGATGGGCTGCAGACCATGGGGCAGGTGGTGGGGCAGGCCGCCGAGACCATCCGCGAGCGGCACACCACCGGGAAGGGCGACCCCCGCCAGGTGTTGACCGGACTCACCGTCCTAGACGAAACGCTCATCATCGCCCCTGGGACGCAGACCGTGCTCGCCGGCGACACGGGCTCCGGGAAGTCGGCGCTGGCGCTCCAAGTCGCCGAGCACGTCGCGGCGGGTGGGCAGCCGGTGCTAGTCGCGTCGTACGAGATGAGCCCGCAACAGCTCGCCTATCGCTCGCTCGCCGCACGGGTCGCGCCGGTTCCACGGCTGCAGCGTGGGCAGCTCACCCGGGACGAGGTAGCGGCCTTGGACAAGGCCGGGGCCGCGCTGTCGGACCTGCCCGTCTACTTCCTAGAGGCATCCGGCGCCACCGTGGCCCACCTGGCCTTGCACGCTCGGCGGCTCAAGGCCCGTCAAGGGCTCGGCCTGCTGGTGGTGGACTATCTGCAGCTCGCCACCCCCACGAGTCGCAACCGCACCCGCGAGCAGGAAGTGAGCGAGATCAGCCACGGCCTGCGAGCTATCGCACTGCAGCTTGACGTTCCTGTCTTGGCGCTGAGTCAGCTTCGCCGGCGGGAAGGCGGACGTGGGCCGAGCCTGTCCGACCTCCGCGAGTCGGGGGCGCTGGAGCAGGACGCCGACGCCGTGCTGCTGATCGAACAAGACGAGGAGTCGGATACAGCCATCCTGACGGTGGCGAAGAACAGGCAAGGGCCATGCGGCCGCCTGCGTATCGCCTGGGACGGGTCGCGGCTCCGGTTCCGAAACATCGCGGGCACAGGAGGCCCCCATGCGTGACACCCTGAGTATTTCCCACTGGATAGCAACCCTGGACTGGCACTGCCGGAAACTGATGTGGCGGATCAGGGCCGGCGAGCGCACCGGAGACGTCCCCGCTGTGCAGGACGCGCAGTCTCGCCTCCTGGGGGCCGCGCTGCTGCGGCGTACCCTCGGCGCACACCTGGCGAGAAAGGGGAAGACCCGTGGCTGAACCGCCCACCTTCGGATGCTGGCGACTCATCCCCATCAGGGGTGAGCTCTATGACGGCGAGAACACTATCGACCTTCTCGGCTGCCGCTCGCCCCGCTCTTTCATGGAAGCGGTGATTGAGGTGGTGGACAGTTTTGAAGACGAGGACGCCGGCGCGGCGATCCGGGGCATGGTGCGCAGCCTGGACCCGATGAGCACCTACAACGGGCATACGGTTCACCGCCCGGAGCTGGTGGGTGCCCTGGTACGTGCCTGCATCGAACCCCGGGACGAGCCTCTGGAGCGACGCCGGTTCGTGGTGCTGCCCGAGGACCGCAGGGAGACCCACCGTAGGCACCGTGTTACCCCGCCTGCCGAGGATGACCTAGATGGTTTGGATGAGGAGGAGACCGACTGCGACGGGGACCTGGACCTAGTAGACCCTGCCCTATACCCCCGCACCCCCTCCTCCCCCCCGCCCCGGCCTGGGGTGGACGATGACGAGGTGATGAATGAACGATGAAGGATTCAAGCGAGCCCCCCCGGCGGCTGCCCTGGGCGACATGAGCGAGTGGGTGGATGACCCCAACGACAGGGTGCGCGTCGTGGTGAGGCACCGCAAGGACTGCGCGGTGTTCGATGGCGAGGTGTGCAACTGCTGGCCGACTGCGACGCTTGAGCGTGCGGACGGTCGGCCGACCGGTGGCGAGCTGGACGGCGAGGACAACGGCGATGCGTGGTAGGGCAAGGGGCCGGTCAAGTGTTCGAGCGCCTCGACCCGCGAGCGGCGCGTTGAGGGAACACGAATAATGAATTCAAAAGCCTTTGAGAAATTTGGAGGTGTGATGCCGAACAAGAAACCACGCGCACCGGCCGGCCTGGGGGTTCCTGGACGCCGATTCTGGGGCCGAATCACGGGTGCCTACGGCGTGCCCGACCCGGCACTCGATGTACTCGAGCAGGCATGCCGGGCGCTGGATCGGGCCGAGGAGTGCCGCGCCGTGATCGAGGCCGAGGGGCTGGTGGTCCTGGATCGCTTTGACCAGAGCCGCGCTCATCCTCTCCTCGCGGCCGAGCGTGACGCCCGGAGCCAATTTCGAATGCTCTTCCGCGAGTTGGGGCTGGAAGAGCCCGAGCCACCAAAGCCACTCGGCCGCCGGCCGGGGGGGAAGGGCCTACTGTGAAACTCCGAAAGAATGACGACGGTGTCCCGGGATGGGCCGAGCTGACGTTCTGGCAAAAAATGCTGTTGGATCAGCCCGGGGAAGGTGAATTCTGGACCGGCGGCGCTCGTGGGAAGGGTGTTCGCTTGACCCGGGCCGAGTACGTGGCAATCCACGGCGAGCCGCCCATTGAAGGGGGAGACGATGAGGTTGATTAGTAGGGCCAATGCGACGTCGCCTTTGACGTTCGAGTGGTTGCTGGAGCTGCTGTGCTCCTCACCGGAGGGCATGACCCCCGAGCGTGTCGCCGAGTACCGCGAGTTGTGGAAGGCGCACCGTGACGAGGTGATTGCCGCGTGCAATCCCGGCCAGATGCCGGCCTGCTGGTGGTACTTCGATTCCGGCCTGGGCCATGAGCCCGAAGACGCAGCCGAGCGGCAGCGGGTCCTCGCCGAGCACGGGATCGGGGGTGTTGTATGAGTGACCTTGACGTGAAAGCCTTCTCCAACAGGAAGCTGATCGCGGCATCGCGGCATCTGCGCGCCGTGCTGCGGGAAGCCGAGGCCGACGACGACGGCGAGCTGATCCATGAACTCTTGACCCTCATGCGTGAGGTTGCTGCCGAGATGGACCGTCGGCAGGACAGGGCGCTCATGAAGCAATGCGGCATCGTGCCCCCTGTGGGGCTTGAGTAAATCCCACCCCGTGGGAAAATGGTTGTAGGGTCTGGTGTCGGGCTGGGGGCGGGGCGACTCGCCCCCTTCCATCACCTGATCCTCGTGAGGCAATGCCGGTGCCGCGTCGGTGTTCGCCGTGATGTACCTCCGGCGGCGGGCTCGTTCATGGCTCGCTCCTCTCCACCGACTGCGGGTCTCCTCCCGGCGGTCGCCTCACATCGCTGATTGGCTGTGACCCCCGAGGGCTGGAGCCCCGGGTAAGCGGCCAAGTCGATTCGGGGGCGGCAAGCGGCAGGAGCCAAGCACCGCCCCGACCTTGAACCTGTAGGGCCGACTGCCCCGGCTGGAGTCGCGGCGGGTCCGACAACCACATCTGAGCGAACGCTGCAGATGTGCCTTGTCGGTCCGTCGCGCTTTGCGTTTCCGGACCGGCGGAAAGGTCCTACCGTGAACAAGTTAGAAAGACTCCGGAGGGAGTACCGCGAGGCCGTTCGACGGCTCGAAGACATCCACGACGCCGGCCTTACGTCTGAGACCACGGCGGAATTCGATGACCTGGTGGCGCGGACGCGCACACTCAAGGACGAGATCGCCCGCGAGGAGGCGCTCCAAAACTGTCCCAACCCGGCGGGGTTTGGCGGTTTCGCCCGGGGCCACGAGCTGGCCGTTCCGGCAACTCGTGACTCCGTGGTCGGCCCTGCCGAGTCGCGCACCTGGGCGGGCATGTTCGCCGGCGACGGTCGCGAGCTGGACCGTCACGGCTTCGATGATTGGGAGCAATTCGTCTGGCATTTTGAAAACGACCCGAGCGACCGCCGCATGCGCGACCTTCGCAGCATGGGCACCAGCCCGGGAAGTGACGGCGGATTCCTCGTGCCCGAGGCGTTCGCTGCCCAGATGCTTG
The DNA here is from genome assembly GCA_963844865.1 of uncultured Holophagae bacterium. Lineage (GTDB taxonomy): Bacteria > Acidobacteriota > Thermoanaerobaculia > Thermoanaerobaculales > Sulfomarinibacteraceae > CAWJPY01. Next base: position 187,286 of record CAWJPY010000021.1, on the reverse strand, counting down.
ATCCCGGGCTCGAGGCCGAGGTAATCCGGCCGCGCTGCCAGGTTTGGCCGATCACCAACGCCGGCAGCCTCAAGGTTCCCGGGTGGAACGGCTCCGATCACTCGAGTTCGCTCTATGGCGGCTTCACCGCAGCTTGGACCGCCGAGCGCGGCACCATCTCCGAGAGCGACGCCGACATGCGCCAGGTGGAGCTCAAGCCGCACAAGCTCGTCATCGCGACCTCGGTAACGCGGGAGCTGGAGCAGGACAGCTTCTCGGGCTACGCGGGTTACCTGCGCGGCGCTCTCGCGAAGGCGATCAGCTTCAACATCGATCTCGCGATGTTCGAGGGCAGCGGCGCCGGCCGGCCGCTCGGCATCCTGAATGGCGATTGCGTCGTGTCGGTAGCGAAGGAAGATTCGCAGCTTGCGGATACTTTGACGCTTACGAATCTCGCGAAAATGTACTCGCGAATGCTGCCGGCGAGCGTCGCCAACGCCGTGTGGATTGTCCACCCTTCCACCATTCCTGAGTTGCTCACCCTGAGCCTCACCGTCGGCACCGGCGGCAGCGCCTACCCCATCATGCGGGATAGCGGCGGCCTGCTGATCTACAACAGGCCGGTAATCATCAGCGAGAAGTGCAAGCCGCTCGGCGACACCGGGGACGTGTGGTTTGCGGACCTGTCCTGGTACGGCGCTGCCGTTGCTCAGGAAGTCCGCATCGACCGCAGCGAACACGTCCACTGGACCACTGATCGGGCAGCGTATCGCGCAATCGTTCGCATTGACGGCCAGCCGCTCCTCGACTCTGCCGTTACCCCGGTGAACGGAACCGACACCCTCTCGCCGTTCGTCAAGCTCGACGAGAGAGCGTAGGGGAGGTGAAGCATGGACTTCTCTGAAACCTTCAAGATCACTCGCCTCAACTCGTCAGCGGGGAACGCCGTCGATTGCGACGTGGTGGACATGTCCAATTTCCAGCATGGGGCCTTCCTCATCAGCTACTCCGGCAGCGGCGGCACGGGCGACCTCGTGCTGAGTCTCTATGAGGCCATGGGCGTGGGCGCGTCCAGCAACGCCGCCGTTACCGTCGCGTGCCCCGTGTACGCCGACACCGACGCCGGGACTTCCTCTGACACCCTCGTGCGGCAGGCCGACGCCTACGCGATCACCATCGACGTCAGCGAGTCGGGCGACCAGGTGTGGGTGATGGAGATCGACCCGTCCATTCTGTCGGACGGGTACCCCTGCGTCTATTTGGCCGACTCGGGCGGCGCGGCCGGCGACGTCTGCGAAATCTTCTTCCTCGGAATCCCGAGGTACAAGGGTTCGACCTTGCCGAGCGCCATTGTCAGCTGAGCGAGTTTCCAGCCGTCGCCCCGGGCCGGCGACGGACGGTCGACCTGGTGGCCCATGCTCGGCGTTGAGCTGAGCGCGCGTCTTGATGGGGGATGGGGGGCTTCGGCCCCCCGTTCTTTCGCATAGATGGGGAGGTGATATGCAAGCGCTGATTCAACAGATGCTCGGCAACGTGGGCATGGCCCCGCGCGCCCCTCGGCCGCGAAGGTTGCCCACGACCGACCCCGAGCTAATTGCGGAGATGCTGGACGCGGTGTACACACAAGAGTGGGTCCGCTTGAAGGTCGCGGAGGCGAAGCGCCCCCGTCCAGCACCGACCGGGAAGCGGGTTTTCAACTATGGCCTTCGCTGCCGCCTGCCGGCCATCCTGGACAGCGGCGCGCTGCTGGCTACCCTCATGGGCGAAGTGGGCGCGACCCCGGGCGCGATTCCGGACATTGCGCGGCGGGATTGGTTCATTCGCCGTAGTCGCACCCCCGGGGCAGGCTCGCCGCTGGATAAGTGGATCGACGAGCGCCCGCGCTTGTTCGACCCGTGGATTAAGCGCACGTTCGGCGCGCAGCGGCCCGCCGTCTGGTGCAGCGTGGAGCAGCGATTCGAGCCCGGGGCGAGTCACTACGCGGCCGAGTACGGTGAGCGGCTCGACGCCGACAGCTTGCCGAGCTGGGGCGGGCGCGTGATTCGAGTAGAGGTAGACCCCAAGGCCGCTCCCCTGAGCTGGGAGCAGTATTGCGAGCGCGGGCGCGTCTCGAAGATCGGGAGGCACTTTTGGGAAGTCGAACAGGCGGCCCTGCGCGCCGACAATCGCGCGTGGAGAATGTCGCTTGAGCCGATCCCCGTCTCGAGGTGGCTGGGCGTGGAGCTCTGGACAGGGCAGCGGTGGCGGGAGCTGCCGCGAGAGGAGTGGTAGCGCGGGGTTGCACGAAATCACAAATTGAGTTGTACGGAGCCCTAAGTCATTGAAAAGAAAGGTAGAACACAAAAAAATCCGGGTCTGTGGGACCCGGCGAGAGAAAGGGATCGGTACAGGGGTCGTTGGAAGCCGGAGCTCCCAGCGACGGTCATGGAAGGCCGGTGTCGATGACTCCCCGTGGCGTGGAGCCGGATGCTCCACGGACGTCAGGAGTTGGCAACGCCACATCTGTTCGGTTCGTGTTCATTTGCGATCCTCGATGGCCAACTGATCCCAGAGGGTATCGTCTCGGTGGGTGGAAATCAAGCCCCGACGACGACGGATTTCCGGGCCGCCGCCGGGTCTCGACAACGGCCGGCGGACTGGCTAGGGTTGCCGTCATGCAGAGAACGATGCTGGCTCTCGCACTGATCGTGCTGGCCGCGGCCTGCGCGAGCACGATGGCCGGGCCGGGGGGCACGAGCGCTCGCTACGGGTGGGTGCGGGGGGAGCTCTCGGCCGCCGTCGGCGCGCCGCTGCCGGAGACGGAGCTCGCGACCCGCCGCGCCTGTGGCGAGCTGGGTCTGGTCGGGATCGTGGCTGGGCACGGTGGGCGCAGCGCCCGGATCGACGCCCGCATGGGCACCGGGACCAAGGTGCGGGTGGATCTGCTGGCCCTGGGCGATGACCGCACCCTGGTCACGATCCGGGTCGGGCACATCGGCGACCGTGCGGTCTCCATGCAGCTGCTCCGGCACATCTCGGAGGGGCTCCAGGGTGGCTCCGGCTCCTCTCCTCGATCGGGGAGTGAGCGGGCAGATGGGCATACGCCGGTGCCGGGACCGGTTTTCCATAAAGATCATGAGCACTGAATCGGAAGCCTCTCGGGCTCACCGACGTCTCGAGGGAACCGAACGCGACGGGAGCGAGCGGTCCCCGAGCCGGTGGGGGAGGCCGAGAGCGGAGACGAACCGGGTATGCCGAGTTGGAGGTGAGCGATGCGTCGTGTTCCTGTGATCGTGGCGATGTTGGCGGCACTGGTGGTGGCCCCTGCTCTGTATGCGGCGACCCTGGCCGGCGTGACCATGCCGGACGAGGTCACCGTGTCGGGCAAGACGTTGAAGCTGAACGGCATGGGTCTGCGCAAGAAGTTCATCATCAAGGTCTACGTGGCGGGCCTGTACGTCGAGCAGCCCTCCCATGACGCCACCGAGATCGTGGATGCCGACGAGATCAAGCGGATCGACATGCATTTCCTCACCAACAAGGCCACCAAGAAGAAGATGGACGCGGCCTGGATGGAGGGGTTCGAGAAGAACTCGCCGCAGGATTTCGGGCAGCTCAAGGCGCGGGTCGAGACCTTCGCTGGCCTGTTCCCGGACATGAAGGACGGCGACGTCATCGAGCTGACCATCATCCCGGGGGAGGGGACGACCGCCGCGCTCAACGGCGAGGTCAAGGGCACCATCGAGGGCGCGGACTTCGCGAAGGCGCTGCTCAAGGTGTGGCTGGGCCACGAGCCGCCGTCGGAAGGGCTCAAGGAAGGGCTGCTGGGCCGCTGAGACGACGGCCGCGGCTGACCTCGCTGTGCGAGGGCCTGTCACATCGGCTCACGGCGGGGTCCGGCGCATCGTCGGGGCCAGCGCGTTGAGCTCGGTGCGCCACCCGCAAGGCGCGCGAGCGGACGGGTCCCCGGAGCTCTCGGCACCGCACGGGAAGGATGGAGGGCCGTGATCGGCTGATCGCGCCGGCGGCGCTCCGAACCGCACCGGGTCCCTGAAGTAGTTGTGCACCACCGGCAGGGTGGCGTCGACCGGACCGTGTGTCGGCGGCTCCGGCTTGATCCCCCCTGCGCCCCGCCGTAGTATCGTAAGTGGAGAACAGGCAATTCGTGGGCGGAGGTGCGAGGGGTGAGCGACCCGCATGAGCAGGACCCCAAGATCAAGGTGGTGGACCGTCGCAGGTTCACGGAGGACGGCGAGCTGCGGCCGGATCGGGAGCCTGTGTCCGAGGGGCGCCCGGAGCCCGGTGGGGCGGTTCCGGCGCCGCCGGCTCAGACGCCGCCCCCGGCTGATCCATCGCGGCCGCTGGAGACTCCGCGTCCGAGCGGAGCACGACAAACGGTCGAGGCATCCCGCGGGTCGGCAGGTGAGCGCTCCACTGCGCCGCTGTTCGTCGAGCTGGTAGACAATCTCGCCCAGCAGGCCGCGTTGCTCATCGAAGGCGCGGAGGGCTTCCCCGCCCAGCCCGATCAGGCGCGGCGAGTCATCGACTACCTGTCGGTGCTGGAGGAGAAGACAAAGGGGAACCTGTCGCGGGAGGAGGAGCAGGCCCTGGCTGAGGTCGTCTTTCAGCTGCGCACGCTCTACGTCAAGAGAACCTCATGATCCGGCGCAGCGTCCTGGTTCTCCTCATCCTCTGCGCCGCTGCGGGGGCGGATGCGCGGTCGGTGCTCGCGGACGGCTGGGTCCGGGTCCAGCAGTCCCTGGCGGCGGCGGATCCGGAGCTCTTCGAGCAACGGGTCCGTGAGTTCCAGGAGGCGGCGGGAGACTTCGGCGTGGAGCGGCTCACGCCCTATGCATCGGCGCTCACGATCTGGGCCCAGGACCACCCTGGGCGGTTCGGCCGGGCGGTGGTCGCCAGGGCCGGCGCCTTCGACCCCGAGCTCCCCGGCCCCTACTTCCTGACGGCCCGCTGGCAGTGGGAGGCGGGACACTATGCCGCGTCGGCGCGCGCCTATCTGGGAGGGTGGTGGGCGGTGCTCGCCTCCAGGTCGTCGGCGCAGGCGCTGGGCGCGTCCCTCGGATCCTGGATCTTGCTCGCCATCGGCTGGACCCTTGGCGTCGCCGTTGTCGTGCAGGTGGTGCGGTACGCACGGCAGATGGCCCACGATGCGGTGGAGCTCTCCGCCGGTCAGTTCCGCAAGCCGAACGCCATCGTGCTGGCGGTGGTGATCCTCGGGCTGCCGTTGTTCGCCGGCCTGGGGCCCATCTGGCTCATCACCTACCTGTTTGTCCTGACCTGGGCGTACATGGACGGCGAGCAGCGGACCACTGCCATCGTCACCTGCTGTGTGTTGGCGTTGCTGGTACCGGCGCTGGCGGCGTGGAAGGGCGTCGCCTTCCGGTCGCCGAAGCTGGCGACCAGGGTGGCGACGGTCCTCGAGGAGCGGCGACTCGACCCCATGACCACGCGCGAGCTGGCGGCCCTGGAGCCGCAGCTCGACACGGTGGCCCCCTATCACCTGGTGCTGGGCGAGCTGCTGCGCATGAGCGGCGACAACGATCGCGCCCGCCTCGAGTTCCAGAAGGTGGCGCTCGAGGATGACGGGGATCCGACGCCGCTGGTGTTCCTGGGGAACCTGTCCATGGAGGAGGGGGACGTTCCCCGCGCCATTCAGCGCTACGACGCCGCCATCGAGCTCAGCCCGCGATTCGCCCTGGCCTACCACAACCTGTCGGCGGCCTATGATCAGATCCGCCGGTTCCAGGAGGGCGACGCCGCGCGGAACAAGGCGCGGGAGCTCGCCGGCGGCGATACCGACCACCTGGGCGTGCGGGGGGGAGACCCCAGGTTGCTCTATCCGAGGTTGGACGCGTCGGCGGTCGACCGCCTCGTGGCAGAGGCGCCGGACGACCTCCTCGACGGCACGGGTTCGACGGCCTTCGCCAGCCGGCCGCTTCAAGAGCTCCTGGCGCCGACCTCGAGGGTGTTCTGGATCATGGGCGCGATCGGGTTGCTGCTGCTGCTCGTCCGCCGGCACTGGATGTGGAGGGCGCAGGTGTGCAGCAAGTGCGGCAAGGTCTTCTGCCCTCGCTGCAAGTCGGCGACCGAGAGCGCCAGCTACTGCAGCCAGTGCATCTCGGTGTTCTTGAAGAGGGACTTGGTCTCCATCGAGCAGCAGGCCGCGAAGCTGGAGCAGATCCAGCGCTGGACCGCGTGGTCCACTGCGGGGCGGCGCGGGTTGGGCGTGCTGGTCCCGGGGAGCTATCACTTCTTCGACGGGACCGCGGCGCTCGGTGTGGTCGTTGGACTGCTCGCCTGGGTGCCCGCGCTCGGCGCGGTGTACTGGGCACCACGGGCCTTGCCGGCGGTGGAGCCCCTCGTGGAGTTGCTGCCGGTGCAGCTGGCCCTGGGCGCGGTCGCCGCCGTGGTCTGGGTGCGTTCGGCTGTGGTGGCGTGGTATCGGAGGTGAGATGGCCCTCGAGGGAACGCTCCGGGACTTTTCGTTCGCTGACATCCTGCAGCTCATCTCTCTGCAGCGCAAGACCGGCGTGCTGACGCTGAAGCACGAGGACAAGCTGGTCACCATCTCGTTCCTGGATGGTTGCATCGTCGGCTCGTCGTCGCTGAGCCAGCACACAGAGGATCGCATCGGCCTGATCCTGCTGAAGAGGGGAGAGATCACGGAGGTAGAGCTCGAGGCGGCGTTGCGCAGACAGGAGGAGACGCTGCAGCGCCTGGGGCGGATCCTCATCGACTACCACGTGGTACCGGCGGAGACCCTGCGCGAGGCGCTGGAGCAGCAGATCCTGCAGATCGTCTTTCGGGTATTCCGCTGGTCCGACGGGGAGTACCACTTCTCCCAGGAGACCGACATCGACTACGACCGGGACCTGATCAGGCCCATGGCGGCGGACTCCATCATCATGGAGGGCGCGCGCATGACCGATGAGTGGCCCTTCATCGATCAGCGCATTACGGACCGGCAGGCCGTGTTCACCAAGGTCGATCCGGCGCGCAAGTTCGAGGTGGTCGAGGAGCAGGACGACGATTTCGACGAGATCGGCTTCAGCTTCACGGACTCCCCGGAGGAGAGCAGCCCTGTGGAGGTCTCCGAGGACCGGATCTCCACCAATCAGATGACGGTGTACGAGCTCGTGAACGGGCGCAACAGCGTCAACGAGATCATCATGGAGAGCCCGTTCATCGAGTTCGAAGCGTGCAAGGCGCTCGCCGATCTGATCGATCGCGGACTGATCCGGGAGGCCACGCCGGAGGAGGTGGTGCGGCAGCTCGCCCGGGAGACCCGGCCCGCGCAGGCGCCGCAGCGCTCGTTCGCCTTCCCCTGGTTGGCCATCCCCTTCGCCGTGTTGCTGGCGTTTTCCGTGTCGATCCTCCCGCGCAATCCCAGCAACCCCTCTCTTCGTCTGGTCTCGACCATCTGGGACCCCTTCGTGCACGAGGAGGTCTCGCGACTCCGTCTCGAGCAGTTGACCCGGCTCGCCCACGCCCACTTCTTCCTGCACGGCGTCTATCCGCAGAGCATCAGCGATCTGGTGGGGGAGAGCGCGTTGTCCCTGCTCACGGATCCCTGGGGCCGCCCCTACCGGCTGACGACCTCGGATCAGCGACTGATCGTGAGTGGCACGGATGCCGCGGGGGACGCGGTGGATGCCCTGTCTGAGCGATCCAGCCTGGCGTGGGACGGCGAAGGCTCCCGGCCAGTGGCTGCGGGACGAGCAGGAGTGCGCCTGCTCGATTAAGACTTGACAATTCACAACTCAGGTTTTATCATTCTTCTCGACCGTGAAGGTTGAGGAGGACCTAAGCATGTCTCGTGTCATCGGAATCGACTTGGGTACCACGAACTCGGTTGTCGCCGTCATGGAGGGCGGCAAGCCGACGGTCATCCCGAACCAAGAGGGCAATCGCACAACAGCATCGGTGGTGGGCTTCGCCAAGGGCGGAGAGCGTCTGGTGGGGCAGGTCGCCAAGCGCCAGGCCGTGACCAACCCCGAGAACACCGTGTTCTCGGTGAAGCGGTTCATGGGCCGGCGTTACGACGAGGTCACCGAGGAGATGAAGACCGTACCGTTCAAGGTGATCAAGGGGGAGAACGACACGGCCCGCATCGAGGTTGAGGGCAAGGTGTACTCACCCCCCGAGATCTCCGCCATGGTGCTGCAGAAGCTGAAGGCGGCGGCGGAGGACTACCTGGGCGAGAAGGTGGAGCAGGCCGTGATCACGGTGCCTGCCTACTTCAACGATGCTCAGCGCCAGGCCACGAAGGACGCCGGGCACATCGCCGGCATGGAGGTGCTGCGTCTGGTCAACGAGCCGACGGCCGCGGCATTGGCGTACGGGCTGGACAAGAAAGAGGACGAGACCATCGCGGTCTTCGACTTCGGTGGCGGCACCTTCGACATCTCCATCCTGGAGGTGGGAGCCGGCGTGGTGGAGGTGAAGTCCACCAACGGCGACACCCATCTGGGGGGCGACGACATCGACCAGCTCATCGTCGATTGGCTGGTGGACGAGTTCAAGAAGGACCAGGGCGTCGACCTCTCCAAGGACCGCATGGCCCTGCAGCGGCTCAAGGAGGCGGGGGAGAAGGCCAAGATGGAGCTCAGCTCCACGATGGAGAGCGACATCAATCTGCCGTTCATCACGGCCGACGCCTCGGGCCCGAAGCACCTCAACATCCGGCTGTCCCGGTCGAAGCTCGAGCAGATGATCGAGCCCCTGGTCCAGCGCACGCTCGATCCGTGCCGTCAGGCCCTCAAGGACGCCTCGCTGGAGGCCAAGAGCGTGGACGAGGTGGTCCTGGTCGGCGGCTCGACCCGGATCCCCATGGTGCAGAAGGTCGTCAGTGACTTCTTCGGCAAGGAGCCCCACAGGGGTGTCAACCCGGACGAGGTGGTGGCCGTGGGCGCGGCGGTGCAGGCGGGCGTGCTGGCGGGCGAGGTCAAGGACGTGCTGCTCCTGGATGTGACCCCCCTGTCCCTGGGCGTGGAGACGCTCGGTGGAGTCGCCGATGTGGTGATCGAGCGCAACACGACCATCCCCACCCGCAAGTCCAAGGTCTACTCCACGGCCGACGACAACCAGAACCAGGTGGAGATCCACGTCCTCCAGGGCGAGCGGACCATGGCGAGGGACAACCGCACCCTCGGCAGGTTCCACCTGATCGGTATCCCGCCGGCGCCGCGGGGCGTGCCGCAGATCGAGGTCACGTTCGACATCGACGCCAACGGCATCCTGCACGTCTCCGCCAAGGACCGGGGGACCGGGCAGGAGCAGAAGATCAAGATCACCAGCTCGTCCGGTCTGTCGGGGGACGAGATCGACCGCATGGTCAAGGAAGCTCAGACCCACGCGTCGGACGACGAGGAGAAGCGGCGCGAGGTCGAGGCGCGGAACAAGCTCGACGGGCTCATCTACTCCACCGAGAAGCTGGTCAACGACAACCGGGAGAAGCTCTCCGAGGCGGATCGCACCAATGCGGAGAAGGTGATCGCCGATGGCAAGGCGGCCCTGGAGCAGGGAGGCACCGACCGCATGGAGCAGGCCTACGAGCAGCTCACCCAGGCCAGCCACCAGATCGCCGGGGTGCTCTACCAGAACGCAGGGGGCGAGCAGCCGGCGGGCACGGGGCCCGAGGCGCCGAGCGGCCCCCAGCAGGGACCCGCCTCGTCCACCGACGAGGACGTGATCGACGCCGAGTACGTGGACGTCGACGCTGACGAGTCGCGCTGAGCAACACGCCGCGCGTGGCCCGGTGGGCGCGGTGCCGCCGCCCTTGGCGGCGGCACCCGCGCCGGCGTCGATGGTACAGTGGGGGCATGGTCCAGCCTTCCGGTCGGGCGTGCCCCGGGGAGGGTTCGTGAAAACGAAACCGCGATACCGGATGATCTCGTGGGTGGCGGAGAAGTATGACGTCCACCCGCAGACCCTCCGGCTGTGGGAACGGGAGGGCCTGCTGCGGCCCGCCCGGTCGCGTGGCAACACGCGTCTGTATGACGAGACCGCCTGCCAGCGCCTCGAGACGATCCTGACGTTGACCAGGGACATGGGGGTCAACCTGGCGGGAGTGGAGATCATCCTCAACTTGAAGGAGCAGATCCAGAGATTGCAGGCGGAGAACGAGGTGCTCACCGACATGGTGCGTCAGGCGGTGCAGAGCCGGTCCGGCGTGCCCCGCTACCATGCCCTGGTGCGGGTGGAGAGCGGCTCCATCCAGGTGGTCGAGGAAGAATGACGCGACGGTCGGGGCGCCCCTCGGATACCGAGACGGCCACCCTCCGCCGCTACCTGAAGGAGATCGCACGGTATCCGACCATCGACCACGACGAAGAGATCGAGCTGGCCAGACGGGTCCACGATGGCGACGAGGACGCACTGCGTCGTCTCGTGGAGTCGAACCTACGCTTCGTGGTCGCCTACGCCAAGCGCTATCGGAACCCCAACATCGGTTTTCTGGACCTCATCCACGAGGGGAACCTGGGCCTGATCCAGGCGGCCCGGAAGTACGACCCCTTCAAAGAAGGTCAGGACGTCAAGTTCATCACGTACGCCGTGTGGTGGATCCGCCAGGCCATCCTGCACGCCCTGGCGGAGTCGGCGGGTTCGTTCCGGCTGCCGCAGAAGCAGGCCAACACCCTGTACCGCCTGGAACGCGTCCGTGCGCTCATCCTCGAGCGCTCGGGGCGCGCGCCCTCGGAGAAGGAGCTGGCGGACGAGCTCGGCATCGCCGTCAACGACGTTCGGGTGCTGGTGCAGGCATCCCAGACGTCGCTGTCGCTGAACGAGCCCGTGGATGACGATGGTGACTCCGAGCTCGGGGATCTCCTGGAGCAGGCCGTGCTTCCGGACACGGACGAACGGATTCTGCAGGAGTCGTTCATGCAGGCCCTGCGCGACGCATTGAGCGAGCTTCCCGATCGTGAACGGCGCGTGCTGGAGCTGCGCTTCGGCCTCCACGACGACCAGCCCAAGACCCTGCGGGAGATCGGGAGCATCATGGATCTGTCGCGGGAGAGGGTGCGTCAGATCGAGAGCCGCGCCCTCAACAAGCTGCGGAGGTCGCACAAGACCCGGTCCCTCGTCGGCTACCTCAACTGAGGCTGGTGAGGCTGGATCTCGTCACCACGCGCGTGCCCGCCAGGAGATCGTGGAGGGCGCAGCGATCGTCGCGGAACAGGATTAGAACGTGGCCGGCACCCAGGGTGATCGAGCTCACCGCGTAGGCTGACAGGCGCAGGGCGGCGCGGGACACGCCGATGGGGAAGCGCCGCTTGTGGTCGATGATCCGCAGCCCCATCGCCCACTTGCCGGGTGTTGCCCCGAGCAGCCCCCATCCAATGAGGAAGTAGCTCCACCACAGCGCGACCCACATACCCAGGATGCCCGCGGCTCGGCCCACCCAGAACGGATCCGTCACCACTGCGGCCACCTGCTCGAAGTCGGCGGGGAGGGAGCTCCAGCTCACGGAGCGGGCCACCGGATACGCCAGGAGCACGCAGAGCCCACAGAATACGATCATGTCCAGGAGGGTGGCGAGCGCTCGCCTCGTCATGCCTGCCGAGCGGAGATGATTCAGGTCCGTCGATGTGTTAGGCGTCCCGCCTGGGCGCAGCTCGTCGTCGTCCATGGAGACATTTTCACAGTGGTGTCAAGCCGCCGCGCGCCTGGTGCTCGAGCCAGAGGGCTGAGTAGGCGTGCAGGAAGCGGAATCGCGAGCGGTAGAGCTGCTCCAGCTGCTCGGTGTCGCCGCTGTACAGCATGTCGTCGATGAACCACTGGAAGCGTCGATCGATGTCTCGCGCCCGCTCCAGGCTCTGGGCCGACCGCTCCAGGAGATCGAACGCGCGCTCGTCGTTGTCGGTGGCGTGGAGACGTTGGATCTCCTGGCGCTCCTCCTCCATCTTGATGCGAAGGGCGGCGCTGCGCAGGAAGAACGCCTCGAGCTCCCACTTCGTCGTCCCCCGTGGCTCCTTGCGTTCGACGAGCTCCCGATAGCTGGCGACTTCCCAGGGCTCGAGGCGGAGATTGTGGAGCTCCGGAGCCTGCACGACGCGGTCCGGGGATCGATCCCACGCCACCATCTCGATGGCGAACATGATCTTGTGCAGAGGCTCGGTGAGGAGGGGGTCGGATGGGAGGATCTCGGTGATGGACGGGGTCGAAGACGACGGCTCGGAGGCGACCGCGCCGTCGTCTGGATCGGGGAAGGGGTCGGCCGCGGGGGCCCGCGACGGCGCGTCGCGGCGTTGCGGGGCCGTGGGGAAGGCTGCCCCCTCGTGCCTCCTGGGGGTGGGTGCGGCGGCGTACGACGGCCCTTCGTCGAAGCCGAGCGCGCGGAAGGACTCGAGGACCGCGTCCATGGCGCGCCGCAGGTCGACGATGTCCTCGCGCTTGACGTTGTCCTCTCTGCGGCTGCTGTCGAGGCGCATCCGGGAAGTGCGGAAGTCCTCGATCTGGCTGCGTAGCGTGGCGTGGTCCACGTCCGGATTGCGCTCCAGGAAGCGTTCGATCTCGAAGACCCGGTTGGTCTGCTCGAGGATACGCGCCTCCTCTTCGCGAAAGAGGCGGTCGAACTGGTTCCTCGCCTCGATGTTCGTGATCACCGCCTCGACCAGGATCGGCGGGTTCAGGAAGGTCTTGCCGAGCTGCTGCTTGAGCTGCCGATAGCGGTCGAAGACCCGGGAGTCGATGAGGGTGTCGAAGGTCCCGGCGGTGCGTAGCTCCCCGCGGAAGTCCCGCACCGCCTCGACGAGGGGCCCGGCGTCCGCCTCCGGAAGGGGCGGCAGCTGCGCGTACGCGGCGAGCCGCTGGAAGATGGGACGCAGCTCGCTTGGGTCGCGGGCCATGGTGCGACCGCTTTCCAGGGGGGCCTCGGCAATGCGGGTCAGGAGAATGTCCAGCTTGTCGAGGGTGTCCTGCGCGAAGTCGGTGCTCAGCAGGTAGAACTTGACGAGAGCGTACAGGATCTTCTCGTCCTGGCGCTTCAGGTGGTCGAAGAAACGACGCAGCAGGGAGGGCGGGAAGCGATGCTCGATCTGAACCATCTCCCCTTGAATGCGGTCGAGCTCCCGGGAGAGCTGGTTGAAGTCCTGCTCGGCCTGCTGGCTCTCGTCCACGCCCATGCGCGGCACCAGCTCCTGCACGCGCCGATACAGCGCCTGGAAGTCGTAGGTGAACGGGACCGTTCCCTCGCCGCGGTGCTTGTAGACGCCGCTCAGAAACTGGTAGAAGGTCCAGAGTGAGCGGAATCGATCGGAAAGGCGGGTGAACCGCTCGCTCAGCGCGTGCACAGAGGGCTGCTCCATTTCCGCGTAGCATACAACGTGCCCGGCGATTGGACAACAGATCGGGGGGAACGGCGTCCACGTCGAGAGTCCCCGAGGCCCGAAAGGCCCGCCCGCCGCTGGTCCGTGGGCGTTGTCCGGCCGTGGGACGGGCGCCTATTCTGCATCGTCGTCTCAGGTTCGGCCCGACGATCGGAGAGGTTGGTAGAATGCGGCCGCGGAGCGTGGTGGGGTGTGAGGGGGAGAGACACGCGCGGGCTGTGGAGGGAACATGGCTCCCGGTGATCACCGGATCTTGATACGTGGGGCAGGCGAGCTGGCTTCGGCCACGGCGCAGCATCTCCACCGGCAGGGATTCACACGGATCCTGATGCTCGACCGCAGGTATCCGAAGGCCGTTCGTCGTCGCGTCTGCTTCTCGGAGGCGATCCTGGAGGGAGCGCAAGAGATCCAGGGCGTGGCGGCGCGCTTCGCCTCGAGCCTGGCGGCCGTGGACGACATCCACCGTCGTCGCCAGATCGCCGTGGCGGTGTTCAACGTGGAGGACGCGCTCAAGCTCTGGCAGCCCGACATCTTCATCGAGGCGGCGATGCTCCGCCGGAACTGGGGCCTGTCGCCGGCCGCGGCCCCCGTTGTCATCGCGCTCGGCCCCGGCTATGTGGCCAAGAAGGACTGCCATGCAGTGGTGGACACGGTGCGTGGGCCACAGGTGGGCGCGGTCATCGACGATACAGGCGAATACCTCGAGAACGAGCCACCGGCGGCGATCATGGGGTTCTCCCAGGAACGGATCGCCAAGGCGATTCGTGACGGGATCTTCTTCACGCAGCACGACATCGGAGACGAGGTGGAGCGGGGGAGAGAATCGGGACCGTGGTCAGCGTGTACGGCGTCGAGGATTTCCGGCGGGGGGTCCCCGTGGACGCGTCGTACACCGTGACGGCCCGCATCTCGGGAGTCATTCGGGGTTTGCTTCGGGACGGCGTACCGGTCAAGGCTGGGGACCGCATCTCCGACGTCGACCCTCGCGGCCGGACCGATGACCTGGACCACATCTCGGACAAGTCACACCGTGTGGCGGAAGGTGTCCACGAGGCGCTCCTCGGGCTGGTGCACCTGGTGCCGGAGAAACGCGCCGCCGGATAGCAGGGCCGCGTCGGAGCGGCGCCTGGGAGAGCAGCGATGGGTTGGGCCAGAGCGTTGACGCGTCGCCTGTCATGGTCCGTTCGCCCCCCGGTGCTGGCGCTGGGCGGGGGCGGTGCTCGTGGATTCGCTCACCTGGGCGTGCTCGAGGTCCTCGATGGCGCCGGGATTCCGGTGCGCGCCGTCGTGGGCACGAGCATGGGGGCGGTGGTGGGCGCGATGTACCTGGCGCACGGCTCAGCCGAAGCGGCCATCCAGCGTTGGAGGGAGGGTATCGCCAGCGACATGGTGCCGCCGATTCGACCCATGCGCGCGCTCCCTGAAGCGGGGACCAAGGAGCACCCGTTAGTGCAGGCGGCGCGCCGGATCAGGAGCCAGATCGTGGTCGCGTTCGCGGTGAACCGCACGACGGTGATGGACGAGAGCGACATCACCCAGGCCTTCGACTTCCTCGTGCCCGACGTCGCGGTGACGGACCTGTCGCGTCCGTTCGTGGCGGTGGCCACGGACCTGGCCTCCGGCGCCGAAGTCCGTCTTCGCAGCGGCCGACTGCGTGAAGTGCTGCAGGCGTCGAGCTCCATTCCGGGCCTGTTGCCCGCGGTCTCCTTGGACGGGAGGCCGCTGGTGGACGGGGGAGTGGTGGCCGAGGTCCCGGTGGCGGCGGCGCTGGAGATCGGGTGGCCGGTCGTGGGTGTGGACGTCTCCATGGAGCTGCCGCCGCTCAGTGACGATGACGTGGTGTTGGACACCATGGTGCGCGCCCAGATGATCACCGCGGGTCTCCTCCGTCGCGCGCAGCTGGCCAAGGCCACGGCCGTGATCCGGCCCGAGGTGGGGGTCACGACGTGGGCGGACTGGGATCGATTCGAGGACCTGGTGGAGGCCGGTCGCGTGGCGGCGAGGGATTTCCTGGGCTTGCCTCAGCGCAGGCTCTCGGCGGCGTCTCCATAGGCCGCGCGGTGGCGGTCGCGAGCTCGCTCCAGCCAGGTCCGCCAGGTCGGTGAGGCGCTGAGCAGCTCCTCCACCGTCACCACCTTCAGGTGACGTTCCCTGAGACGATCGAGGAGCGTCGGCAGCTCGCGCCACGGGGGGAGGTCGCGCTCGGTGGAGAGGTGCATGAGGACGATGCCGCCCGCCAGTCGTGGGAAGCCCAGGAGGCGAGTCACGATGCGCTGGGAGTCGCGATACATGGAGGAGTGCTCGTCATTGACCCAGTCCAGGGAGTCCAGGGACTTGCCGCCGAGCGAGCTCCAGCGTACGTGCAGGTAGCCGAGCTCCATGGCCCAGCCGCGGAGGTTCCCGTTCTCCTCTCCGTAGGGCGCACGCCACAGCGGCGCCATGGGTCGTCCGGTGGCGCGGATGAACGCCTCCTCGGTCCTGCGCAGCTCGTCATGGAGCCACTCTCGATTCACCTGATCGAGGAGGCGGTGACGATGATTGGCGGCGTACGTTGTCAGGTGGCTGTGGGAGTAGGTGTGGTTGCCCACCTCGTGCCCCGCCAACACGGCCCGCCGCACCAGGGCGGGATGGCGATCGATGAACTCGCCGGTCACAAACAGGGTCACCTTCAGGTGCAGCTCGTCGAGGAGGTCGAGGAGCTCGCCGGTGCCGTTGGCCGCCTCGCCGCCGTCGAACGTGAGCGCGATCCGGTTGCCGGCGTCGGCGATCAGGTGCAGGACGGGCGGGGTGAGCTGCGGAGAGGGGCCCCCGCCGCGGCGCCGGACGGCAGCCGTGGGGGTGAGCTTGGATGTGGAGCGTATTTCCGCGCTTGGGTGTCGCGACGAGGCGGAATGGGAGGGGACGTCTCGTGAGGTCGTGGGGATCGGGGTCCCCGGCTCCGTGGGGGAGGGCGGCGGCGAAGGAGGAGGCGATGGTGTGGGCGTGGACGTGGGCTCCGCGGCGGCGGTGTGCGACGGGCTGGGCCTCGGGGGCCAGGTGGGAGTCGCCGTGGGGGACGGAAGGGCCAGGACCAGGGTCTCCCTGACGTCGACGGGCAGCAGTCGAAGAGCGTCGACGCCGTCGGGCAGACGCACGCCGCGCAGGCTTCCTCGACCCTTGCCGTCGAGCTCCACGATCCGTGGGTCGATGCCGTCGCCGAGGATCATGACCGCCCCGCGGGGGAGACCGGTCAGGTCGAGATCGTATGCCCCGTCTCTCATGGTCAGCTCGGCACTCAGGGGCCGCGCGGCACGCATCGTGGCCGCAGCCTCCAGGGCTGCGAGCTCCCGTGTCTCCTCGAAGAGCCGGCTCGCCTGGACGGCGACGGCGGACAGCAGGAGCCCCGCCGCCACGGCACAGACCGCGATGGCCAAGGCCGGGTGGACCGGCGATCGCAGAGCCCCGAGAAACAGGGCGACCGCGCGGTCGACGACCCAGCGCGCGCGGCACGTCCGACTGCACCACACCCGGTCCCGCCAGTGCTGGGCGCAGCCGTCACAAAGCCAGCGCCCGCACGACCGACAACGGAGGTGCGCTTCCCTGGAGGGGTGGACGGAGCAGCGGGAGGAGGCCCGCATCAAGACGGTGCCGTGAGGGTTGCGCAGGTGCGGGGGGAGGTCGCGGGACACGTGAGGGAGCGGTCGCGGACGGCCGCAGGGGAGGGAGACGCGGAATGACGCACCGGCCGGGTCGGGCTAGAATCGGGGTGCCGGTCATTTCCACCCGGGCATGGCCTCAGCGAGAGGAGTTCACACATGTGGAACCTGCCCAACGCCCTGACCATGCTCCGCATCGTGCTGGCGCCGTTGCTGGTCGTCGTGCTGCTCACCGAGTTCCCGGACAAGGAGTTCTGGGGTCTGTTCATCTTTCTGCTGGCGGCCCTCACCGACCTTCTTGATGGAATTATAGCCCGCCGCACGAACCGCATCACGGTGATCGGGGCGATGCTCGATCCCATCGCGGACAAGCTGCTCATGAGCGCGGCGTTCATCTCCATGGTGGAGCTCGCCCTGGCGCCGGCGTGGATGGTGTTCTGCATCGTCGGGCGGGAGTTCGCCGTGACCGGACTGCGCATGGTCGCGCTGGAGCGCGGCGTGGCCATCGCCGCCAACCAGTGGGGCAAGGCGAAGACCCTGAGCCAGGTGGTGGCGGTGTGCCTGCTCATCGTGAGCCGGCAGCTCGGGCACTGGCGCGTGCTCAGCCAGGTGGCGCTGTGGGTGGCCCTGGCGCTGACCCTGATTTCCCTGGTCGTGTACTTTGTCTCCAACTGGCGCGTGGTGGCCGGGCGGAGGACGGCGGAGTGATGGTTCCGGCGGCCGGGCCGACCGTGGCTACCGCACGCTGGGCGCGACGCGACGCCGACCCGGCGTCCGGGGGGTGGGAGAGGTGACCATGCGAGAGCTGGCGCTGGAGGAGATGGCGTGGCGTTGCCCCGATGAGTGGCTGCCGTGGGGCAAGCTGTCCGAGGTGCAGGCGGCGACGTCGATCGTGGGCCAGGAGCGGGCGGTGGAGGCCATCGCCTTCGGCCTGGCGGTAAAGGGCATCGGCTACAACGTGTTCGTCACCGGTCTCGCCGGTACCGGTCGCTTGACGACCATCAAGCGCTTCCTGGACCGACAGGCAGACGCCGAGCACCCCCCGGGCGACGTGTGCTACGTCTACAACTACCGGAGGCCCGACCAGCCCAAAGCCCTGGTGCTCGGAGCCGGGGCCGGCCGCCGTCTCGCGGAGTCCATGGACCGGCTGGTCAGAGAGCTCGCGGACAACCTCCCCAGCATTCTCAGCGACAAGGAGTTTCGGCAGCGGGTGGAGGGGGCCGTGGCGGATCTCCAGCAGCAGGAGCGCGAGCTCGTCGACGCGTTCCAGAAGGAGGTCCAGGAGGCGGGCTTCTCCCTGGTGAACATCCAAGCGGGCCCGGTGTCGAGACCGCAGGCGCTGCCCCTGGTGGGCGACAAGCCGGTGAGCGTGGACGAGGTGCCGAAGCTCGTTGAGCGGGGTGAGCTCTCGGACGACGAGGGGGCGCGCCTGGTGGAGCAGTACCGGGTCCTGACCGAGAAGTTGCAGGACGTGTTCCAGGGAGTGGCCGAGCTCAGGCGCAAGGTGGCGCAGCGGGTGGAGGAGGTTCGTCGAACGCTCCTCGAACCGACCTTCGATGAGCTGGTGGAGCGGTGCCGGAGAGCGGTGGGCGACGAGGGTGTCGACGCGTATCTGAGCGCCGTCCGCGAGGACCTGAGGGACAACTTCGAGCTGTTCGTCTCCGAGACCGAGGGAGAGGATCCCTTCCTCCGCTGGCGGGTGAATCTCGCGGTGGACAACGGCGGGCTCCAGGGGCGGCCGGTCATCCTGGAGTCGGAGCCCACCTACACCAATCTGTTCGGCACGGTGGAACGCTCCCTGGGCAACGCCGGCGAGGTGGAGACCTCCCACATGAGCATCCGGGCCGGATCCCTGATGCGGGCCAACGGCGGGTTCCTGGTGCTCAACGCTGATGATGTCCTTCTTGAAGCCCGGGTGTGGCCGGGCCTCAAACGTGCCCTCAAGTACCAGCGGGCGCAGATCCAGTCCCTGGAGAACGTGGTCTTCGGCGCATCCTCGCTCAAGGCGGAGGCGGTGCCTTTGGACGTCAAGGTGGTGATCATCGGCGATCGCACCATCTATGACCTTCTGTACCGTCACGACTCGGACTTTCCCAAGGTCTTCAAGGTGCTGGCCGACTTCGACTCGGTGATGGCGTCCGGAAGGGACAGTGCGCGGGAGATCCTCAGCGTGCTGCGCAAGGTCAGCGTGGAGGAGGATCTCCTGGACATGGATCGAGGCGGGATGGCGGCCATGCTCGAGGAGGCGGTCCGAATGAGCCGCTGGCACCGCCGGTTCTCGACCCGGTTCTCGGATCTCGCCGATCTGCTGCGCGAGTCGGCCTTTCGTGCCGAGCAGGCCGGCGCCGCGAGCATCGACCGCGAGCATGTGCGGGCGGCGCGGGTGGCCAACCGGAAGCGCCACAGCCTCACGGAGGACCGAACCCAGGACCTGATATCGGATGGCATCATCCGCGTGGCGACGGAGGGAACGGCGGTCGGGCAGGTGAACGGGCTGGCGGTGTACGACCTCGGTCACCACCGCTTCGGCAAGCCGAGCCGGATCACGGCCCGTGTGGGGCTGGGCCGTGAAGGGGTCATCAACATCGAGCGCCAGTCGGGCCTGTCAGGGCCGACCCACGACAAGGGAGTGAACATCCTCACCGGTTTCTTGCGCGGCACGTTCGCGAAGGACGTGCCCCTCACCATGGCCTGCTCGGTCACCTTCGAGCAATCCTATGGGGGGATCGACGGCGACTCCGCGTCCTCCACGGAGATCTACGCCATCCTGTCCGCGTTGTCCGAAGCACCCATCCGCCAGGACGTTGCGGTCACGGGATCGGTGGATCAGTACGGGGACATCCAGGCCATCGGCGGCGTCAACGAAAAGGTGGAAGGGTTCTTCCGGGTGTGCGAAGGGAGGGGCCTCACGGGGTCCCAGGGTGTGATGATCCCCGCCGCCAACGTCGCCGACCTGCAGCTGGACGAGCGGGTCTTGGGCGCTGTGGGCGAAGGCCGTTTCCACCTCTACGCGGTGGGAACCATCTCCGAGGGGATCGAGCTTCTGACCGGCCGGCCGGCGGGCACCCTCATCGAGGGCGAAGGCTGGAGCGAGGACAGCATCTACGACATCTGCCAGCGTCGCCTCGACGAGATGACGCTCCTGATGCGGCGAGCCGGTCGGGGCGCCGACAGGGACGGCAGCGATGCGGGAGGGGGAGCGGGCGCCCCTGGCGAGGCACTCGTGGGATGAGGCGACAAGGGGCACGGAGTGACCGCAGACACCATGTGTCGAGACTTCTTTGACGAGATCGAACAGCGATTTGACACGAGGGTTGTTGGATGGCAGAATCATCAGGCAGCCGAAAACCGCTCTGGCGGCATTATCTTCGGAGGAGGAAGGGGGAGATGCCGCGACGTCTGAACACGATCATCGTCGTTCCCCACAGTAAGGCGAAGTTCTTCAAGATCTCGTTCTCGACGCGGGCCCTGGTCATCGGGGCGTGCGTGGCTGTGGTGGCCTTGCTGCTGTCGGTGATCGCCATCTCCTACACGGGCAGCGCTGTCAGCCGCCGCGCCGAGGTGGCGCAGCTGCAGACGGAGAACCGAGAGCTGGCCGAGGTGAATCGGCAGCTCGAGACGACCATCGCCGAGGTCCAGGACCGTCTGGACGACTTCGAGGAGCGCACCTCCCGGCTGGCCCTCGCGGCGGGGATGGACTCCCAGGTGGGCAGCTCCGGAGGCGCCGAGGATCGCCCGCTGACCGGGGACCATGTGGGCAGCGGCGGTCCCTACGATCGGCTGCCAGGGTCACCGCTGACGTTGAAGCTCCAGGGGGACTGGATCTCCTCCCGCCTCGACCTCGTCGAGGAGCGGCTCACCAACCAGGACGAGAAGATGGCCGCGACCCCCACCATCGCTCCGGTCCTGGGCCTGCTCACGGACGGCTACGGCCGTCGCGCCGATCCCTTCACGGGTCGACGGTCGTTCCACCGCGGTCTCGACATCTCCGCCCGCCGCGGGACTCCGGTCCACGCACCGGCCGACGGCGTCGTCGTCTTCGCGGGGCGCAACGGGGGACTGGGCAAGACCCTGCGCATCTCCCACGGGTTCGGCTACACCACCGTGTACGGTCACCTGGACACGATCGAGGTCGAGGCCGGCACGGAGGTGCACCGCGGGGACGAGATCGGTCTGCTCGGGAACACGGGGCGGTCCACGGGACCCCACCTGCACTACGAGGTGGAGCTGGATGGGCGGGCGGTGAATCCCCTCTACTACATTCTCGACGCCTACTGATCGTCATCGCGCGACCAAGATTCGACAACACCTGCGGCCGTGCTCAACGGCAGTATTCAGCCTCAGCAACCGCGTCAGTGAAAGGCGACTGCGGCGGTGACCATGCCGCCGGACGCTGCCGCCGGACGCTGCCGCTGATGGCGGTTGCGGAGGCGAACGCGGACGCGTGCAGGTGACGAATACGCCGGCCAGGGCAGGCGTTGCAATGATCGGCGGCATCATCTACGCTGCCGGCAGCCGGCGACGAGGCGGCCGTGGTGGGGGGAGAGGGCAGCGGTGCCGTGCCGGCGCGGTTCGCACTCCACGAAGCCGCTTCATCGAGTCGAGGATTGCGTATGGACTTCATTGAGAAAGCTGTTGGTGCCGTGTTCGGCACCAAGCATGAGCGGGACGTCAAGCGGATGCGGCCGCTGGTCGCAGCCATCAACGCCCTCGAGCCGGAGCTCGAGGTGCTATCCGACGACGATCTGAGGGCCCGGTTCGCCGTGATCCGGGAGCGGACGCGGGAAGCGGTCGTTGACCTCCCCGAGGACACGCGGGAACGCTCCAAGTTCGTCCAGAAGATCCTGGACGGGGAGCTGGTGGAGACCTTCGCCCTGGTCCGCGAGGCCTCGAAGCGGACCCTGGGCATGCGGCACTTCGATGTGCAGCTGATCGGCGGGATCGTGCTCCACGAGGGCCGGATCGCGGAGATGCGGACCGGTGAGGGCAAGACCCTCGTGGCCACCCTGCCGGTGAGCCTCAATGCGCTCACCGGGCGCGGCGTGCACGTGGTCACAGTGAACGACTACCTGGCGCGCCGCGACGCCGAGTGGATGGGGCAGATCTACCGCTTCCTGGGTCTGACCGTGGGCTGCATCCAGAACCAGATGCGCGACGACGAGCGCAAGGAGGCCTACGGGTCCGACGTGACCTACGGGACCAACAACGAGTTCGGGTTCGACTACCTCCGGGACAACATGAAGTTCACGTTGGACCGCATGGTGCAGCGCGGCCACGTCTACACCATCGTGGACGAGGTGGACTCCATCCTCATCGACGAGGCGCGCACGCCGCTCATCATCTCCGGTCCGTCGGAGCTGTCCGTCGACCTGTATTACCAGGTCGACGCCATCATCCCCAAGCTCCAACGGGGGGAGGAGACCGAGGACAAGTACGGCAACAAGACCATCACCGGGGACTACCTGGTGGACGAGAAGGCGCAGACCGCTTCCCTCACCGAGCAGGGGATGGGCCGGGTGGAAAAGCTGCTCGGCGTGGAGAACCTGTGGGACCCGTCCCAGACCGAGATCCTGCACGCGGTGAACCAGGGTCTCCGCGCCCACTCCCTGTTCCAGTTGGACCGCGACTACATCATCAAGGACGGTGAGGTGATCATCGTCGACGAGTTCACCGGACGTCTGATGCCGGGACGCCGCTGGTCCGACGGGCTGCACCAGGCCGTGGAGGCCAAGGAGAAGGTCAAGATCCAGTCGGAGAACCAGACCCTGGCCACCATCACGTTGCAGAACTACTTCCGCATGTACGACAAGCTCGCCGGCATGACCGGTACCGCCGAGACCGAGGAGGAGGAGTTCGAGAAGATCTACGGCCTGAACGTCGCCGTCATCCCGACCCACATGCCCATGATCCGCGACGACCGCCCGGATGTGGTGTACAAGACCGAGAAGGAGAAGTTCCGGGCCGCGATCGAGGACATCGTGGAGTGCCATCAGCAGGGGCAGCCGGTGCTGGTGGGCACGGTCTCCATCGAGAAGTCGGAGCGACTCTCGGCCATGCTGCAGCGGCGCAAGGTCAAGCACGTGGTGCTCAACGCGAAGTATCACGAGCGGGAGGCGGACATCGTCGCCCAGGCCGGTCGCAAGGGGGCGGTCACCATCGCCACCAACATGGCCGGCCGCGGCACCGACATCGTGCTCGGCGGCAACCCGGAGGGCCTGGCCAGGATCGACGCCGATCCGGAGGCCGATCCGGAGGCGTACGCCGCCGCACTGGCCAAGCATCGCGAACGGTGCGTCGCCGAAAAGCAGGAGGTCCTCGACGCCGGTGGGCTGCACATCCTGGGGACCGAGCGCCACGAGGCGCGGCGCATCGACAACCAGCTCCGGGGACGCTCGGGACGTCAGGGCGATCCGGGCTCCTCCCGCTTCTACCTGTCGCTGGAAGACGACCTGATGCGCATCTTCGCCTCCGACTGGGTGCGGAAGATGATGGACCGCCTGGGGATGGAGGAGGACATCCCCATCGAGTCGCGCATGGTCACGAAGTCCGTCGCCCGCGCCCAGAAACAGGTCGAGGCCCGCAACTTCGAGATCCGCAAGCACCTGCTGGAGTACGACGACGTCATGAACAAGCAGCGCGAGGCGGTGTACCGCCTCCGCCGCAGGATCCTGGAAGGACTCGAGGGACGGGGCTACATCCTGCGCGTCGTCGAGGACATCGTGGCCAGCCTGGTGGATCGGTTCTGCCCGGAGTCCGTGGACCCGGGCGACTGGGAGACCGCGGCGCTGGAGAACGAGTACCGCCAGTTCTTCGGCATCGCGGTGGCCGAGCTGGAGATCGACTGGGACACCATCAACCGGCCGGATCTCGAGGAGAAGCTCATCACCTCCGCCAAGGAGCACTACCAGGGGCGGGCGGAGCGATTCGGGGACGAGGAGCTGGAGCGCCTGGAGCGCTACCTGCTCCTGGACACCGTGGATCGCCAGTGGAAGGACCATCTGCTGGCCCTCGATCACCTGCGGGAGGGCATCGGCCTGCGCGCGTACGGCCAGCGCAACCCCCTCGTGGAGTACAAGCGTGAGTCGTACGAGCTGTTCGAGGAGATGTGGGAGCGCATCGAGGACCATGTGGTCAAGTTCCTGTTCCACGCGGAGCCGGTAGAGGACCTCGAGCAGCGGCGCCGTCAGGTCAGAGTCCAGGAGTATCGGCCCGAGATGGAGGCCCTGGCGGCCTCACATGCGCAGCAGGAGCAGGCGGCCAACACCCCGGTGGGGCAATCCAGGCCGGCCACGGTGCGCAGGCAGCAGCCGAAGGTGGGCCGCAACGACCCGTGTCCCTGCGGCTCGGGGAAGAAGTACAAGCGTTGCCACGGTGCGACCACGACGGTCGGGAGTTGATGCATGGCCAGTGATCCTTCGGTCGGTTCGGTGCACAGCCTGGATGACGGTCCGCTCGTGGGTCTGACCTTCGACGACGTGCTGCTCATACCGGCCCGCTCCGAGATCCACCCCAACCTCGTGGACGTGGGCACCCGACTGACCAAGAGCGGGGTGCGACTGAACCTGCCCATCGTGTCGGCGGCCATGGACACCGTCACCGAGGCGAACATGGCGATCGCCATGGCCCAGCACGGGGGCCTCGGTGTGATCCACAAGAACATGCCCATCGAGCGCCAGACCGAGGAGGTGGACAAGGTCAAGCGGTCGGAGTCGGGGATGATCGTGGACCCCGTCACCATCCGGCCCGACCAGCTCGTGCGGGACTCCCTGGACGTGATGGCGCGGTATCGGATCTCCGGCCTGCCGGTGGTGGACGAGCACGGCCAGCTCAAGGGCATCCTGACCAATCGGGACCTGCGCTTCTGCACCGAGCTGGACCGGCCCATCACCGACTTCATGACCAGTGAGAACCTGATCACCGCGTCGGTCGGGACCACCCTCGAGGAAGCCAAGCTGCTGCTCCACAAACACCGGATCGAGAAGCTCCTGGTGGTGGACGACGCCGGCAGCCTCAAGGGTCTGATCACGGTCAAGGACATCAAGAAGGCCCAGGAGTACCCGGATGCCTGCAAGGACGACCTCGGCCGACTGCGGGTGGCGGCTGCCGTGGGCGTCGGGGACGACCTGGCGGAGCGTTGTGCGGCCCTCCTCGAGCGGCACGTGGACGTGCTCTGCCTCGACTCCTCCCACGCCCACTCCCGCGGCGTCCTGAATGCGGTGGAGCGGATCAAGGCCGACTACCCCGAGGTGCCGCTGATCGTCGGCAACATCGCGACCGAGCAGGCGGCCCGCGACCTCATTGCCCTGGGGGCGGACTGCCTCAAAGTGGGCATCGGCCCCGGGTCCATCTGCACCACGAGGGTGGTGACCGGCGCCGGGATGCCCCAGATCACGGCCATCCAGAACTGCGCGCGCGCCGCGCACGAGCATGGGGTGCCCCTCATCTCGGACGGCGGCATCCGCTACTCCGGAGACATCGCCAAGGCGCTGGCCGCCGGGGCGGACGTGGTCATGATCGGGTCGCTGTTCGCCGGCGTCGAGGAGTCGCCCGGCGAGCAGATCCTGTACCAGGGTCGCGCGTTCAAGGCCTATCGGGGCATGGGCTCCCTGGGGGCGATGCGTGAAGGGGAGGGCGCCCGCGAGCGCTACTTCCAGATGAGCGAGGACCTGACCAAGCTGGTGCCCGAGGGCATCGAGGGCATGGTCCCCTTCAAGGGCCCCCTGGCCGACCAGGTCACGCAGCTCGTGGGGGGCGTGCGAGCCGGCATGGGCCTGGCGGGGTGCGCGAGCATTCCCGAGCTGCACGAGCGCGCGCAGTTCGTCCGGGTGAGTGCGGCGGGGCTGCGGGAGTCCCATGCCCACGACGTCGTGATCACAAAAGAGGCGCCCAACTATCGCGTCGACCAGCGCTAGAGCGAGGTGAATGGAGATCGGGTCGAGACCGCGCGCACCTCGGGCGGATTGCCTGTGGGTCGGCCAAGGAGGTCGACACCCATCTGCGGCTCCCTGCTGCTCGCACATTCCGGACGAGCGGGTGGTGGGGGTGCCACGCACCGCCGCACATGAAGCGAGAGGGCTTATCGGGCCGTCTTCGACGGTGCCTGGCACCCGCTCTGGCCTTCCCGAAGCGAGTGATTGGCGATGACGTCGCGATTGCTCGATCCCGGGCCCTGATCATCGCGACGTTCGCTGACGCGCCGTGGAACCGGGGCTGATCGGTGATCGGCGAACCCTGATCGCTGACGCTGCTCACCGTCGCCGATGGCTGCTGCCCCCTGCCCCGAATGGCCGCCGCTGATGCTGATGGCTGCCGCGGCCGCGGACTTTGCTAGACTCCGCGAGATGCGAAGCGCACTCATCACAGGCGTCACGGGCCAGGATGGTTCATACCTCGCGGAGCTGCTCCTGGACAAGGGCTACGAGGTGCACGGGATCGTCCGCCGGGCCTCCACGTTCAACAGGCAGCGGGTGGACCACCTCCGCAGCGGAGCGGCCCGTGATCGGTTCTTCCTGCACTACGGCGACCTCGGGGACTCGGAGTCGTTGACGGGGGTGCTCCAGCTCGCGCGCCCGGACGAGGTGTACAACCTGGCGGCGCAGTCCCACGTCGGCATCTCCTTTGTGATGCCCACCTACACGGGGGAGGTTTCCGGTCTCGGTACCGTGCGGCTCCTGGAAGCAGTGCGCCAGCAGGCTCCGGAGGCGCGGTTCTACCAGGCGTCCTCCTCGGAGCTCTTCGGGAAGGCGGCGGAGGTGCCCCAGACCGAGGCGACCCCGTTCCATCCCCGGTCCCCCTACGCGGTGGCCAAGCTCTACTCCTACTGGGCGACGGTCAACTTCCGCGAGGCCTACGGCATGTTCGCGGCGAACGGCATCCTCTTCAATCACGAGTCACCACGACGGGGTGAGAACTTCGTGACCCGCAAGGTGACGAGGGCGGTGGCCGAGATCGCGGCGGGATGCCGGGAGCGTGTGGTGCTGGGGAACCTGGATGCGTGCCGTGACTGGGGCTTCGCCGGCGACTTCGTGGACGCCATGTGGCGGATCCTGCAGGCCGACCGTGCCGACGACTTCGTGGTCGGTACGGGGGAGAGCCACTCGGTGCGGGAGCTGTGCGAGGTGGCATTCCGGCGCGTCGGCGTGGGGCTCGTCTGGGAAGGGGAGGGCGTCGAGGAGGTCGGTCGCGACGGGGCGACGGGGGCGGTTCGGGTGGCCGTCAGCGAGCGGTACTTCCGGCCCGCCGAGGTGGACCTGCTCAAGGCCGACGCTTCCAAGGCGCGGCACGCGCTGGGCTGGGAGCCGCGGGTCGGGTTCGAGGACCTCGTGACCATGATGGTGGAGGCGGACCTGGGCGCCGCGCGGGCCGGCTGACCCTCTCCGCCGGCGGCCACCGAGGGCTCCAATCTGAAGCGGAGGACGACGATGCGGATCGTGGAGTGCGTACCGAACATCTCCGAGGGCCGTCGGCCCGATGTCTATGAGGCGATCGCCCGGGCCGCTGGATCGGTGCCGGGGGTGCGGGTGCTGGACATCGACCCCGGTGAAGAGACGAACCGGACCGTGATCACCCTGGTGGGCGAGCCGGAGGCGGTTCTGGACGGGGCCTTCCGGCTCGTCCGCGCGTCCTACGAGCTGATCGATATGCGCGGCCACGAGGGGGCCCATCCCCGGATGGGCGCCACGGACGTGGTGCCCTTCGTGCCGGTGGCGGGCGTGTCCATGGAGGAGTGCGCGGAGCTGGCGCGCCGGCTGGGGGAGCGCATCGGCGCCGAGCTCGAGGTGCCCGTGTACCTGTACGAGTACGCGGCGACCCGCGAGGAGCGGCGGTCGCTGGCGAGCATCCGGCAGGGCGAGTACGAGGCCCTCGCGGACAAGCTGCGGGATCCGCAGTGGGCGCCGGACTTCGGACCGGCGACCTTCGTTCCGTCCTTCGGAGCGGTGGTGGTGGGCGCCCGCAAGTTCCTGGTGGCGTACAACGTGAACCTCAACGTGATGGACAAGCGTTGGGCCAACCGCGTGGCCTTCGACGTGCGCGAGAAGGGGCGGACCGTGGTCGGCCCCGAGGGTGAGAAGGAGGCGCAGCCGGGGATGCTGGAGGCGGTGCGGGCGGTGGGTTGGACCATCCCGGAGTACGGCTGCTCACAGGTGTCGATGAACCTGGTGGACCTGGACGTGACGCCCCTGCACAAGGCCTTCGACGCCTGCGAGGACGCGGCCCGCAGAAGGGGGATCCGGGTCACGGGCTCGGAGCTGGTCGGTCTCGTTCCCAAAGGGGCGATCCTCGCCGCCGGCACGCACTATCTCGCCCGCATGGAGCGCTCCCGCGGCGTGCCGGAGGCGGACATCGTGCACGCGGCCGTGCGCTCGCTGGGGCTGACCGAGGTGGCGCCGTTCGAGCCGGAGCAGAAGATCATCGAAGAGATTCTGGCTCCCCGACGCCCGCTGGTGGAGCGCAGCGTGCAGAGCTTCGTGGACGAGACCTCGCGGGACTCTGCCGCCCCGGGGGGTGGATCGGTGGCGGCCCTCGCCGGCGCGGCCGCGGCGGCGTTGGCCGCCATGGTGGCGAACCTCCCGCACCCGAAGTCCGCCTGGGAAGCCGTCCGCGAGGAGCTGGAGGCCATCGCCGTGCGTGCCCAGGAGCTCAAGCAGAGGCTGCTCGATGCCGTGGACGAGGACACGTGGGCGTTCGAAAAGCTCATGGCGGCGGGACGGGCCCCGAAGGAGGAGAGGGCGCGGGCCCTCCACGAGGCCACGATCGGCGCCGCCCAGGTGCCCCTTGGCGTCGCGGAATCATGCCCCGAGATCGCCCGGCTGTGCGCCCGGGCGGGGGAGATCGGTATGCCGGCCTCGGTCTCGGATGCGGGGGTGGGTGCCGCCATGGCTCGCGCCGCCGCCGTGGGCGCGGCCATGAACGTGGCCATCAACCTTCGCGACATGGAGGATGACCGTGCGGCTGACATGCGGCGCCGAGCCCGGGTGGCGGCCGAAGAGACGACCCGTCTCGCCGGCGACGTCGAGGGGGCGGTCTGGCAGCGATTGACGAGCCCCCGCGAGGGCGAGGTCAAGGAGTCGTAAAAGAGGTGTCGGAACGGGGCGCCGGGCACAACCGCCGCCGCGATCCGCCGGTAGGATATGAACCACCGAGGGAGGCGTATGGCGACACGAGCTGAGGACGGACTGGAGGCCGGGAGGAGGGCCGGGGCGACAGTGGCGGTGCTGCTGGCCCGCGTGGTGGTTCCCCTGTGGCTCCTGGTTGGGGCGGTGCTGAAGCTGGCGGACGCCAGCCCCAGTCATCTTCCGGCGGCCCTGATCAAGGGCGCAGGCGGTCTCGGCGTCAACCTGATGCTGGTGCTGCAGCTTTCAATCGCCGTCGAGCTCACCGTGGTCGGTGTGATGTGGCTGCTGCCGAACCTGGCGCGCGTCGTGGGCGTCGCGATGCTCGGGCTGCTCTTGCCGGTGCTGGTGGGTGACGTGCTCCTGGGCGCGTCGAGCTGTGGCTGCTTCGGGGCGGTGGAGGTGCACCCGGCGATCACCCTGACCCTGGACGTGGCCTTCTTCCTGGGTCTGCTGTTCCTGGGAAGGGGAGTGCCCGCCCTGGAGATGCGGTCGGACCAGGCGACCCCGCGCGTCCTGGCGGCGGGTTTGTGGGTGGTGGCCAGCTTCGTGGTGGCCTTCGCCCTGACGGGGCAGCCTGCGTCGTCCACGGAGGCGGCCGCTATCGGCGTGGAGTCCGCGGCGGCCGGCGCGCCGGCGGAAGGCTACTACATGCCGGACTACGCGTCGTGGATCGGGAAGGAGTGGCAGTCCGTTCCCATGGCGTCGTGGATCCGGCCCAAAGACGCCGTGACGCTGGACGGGACGAGCTACGTCCTCTTCTATCGCAAGGATTGCGAGCACTGCCACGAGCTCCTGGAGGTGTACTTCTCGGAGTCGTTGCCGGCGCCCACGCTGGCCGTCGCGGTTCCCGAGCGGGCCGGGTTCCCGGAGCACGCCCTGTCGTTTCCGTGCACCGGGTGCGGGACCGCGGAGCTTCCCCGACGGGGTCGACTGGTTCCTGAACACCCCGGTGTTGGTCCGCCTTTCTGACGGGGTCGTGCAGTGCGCGGCCGAGGTGAGCGCCGCGAACCCCACGTGTCTGCAGTGGTAGAGTGGGGAAACATCCGGTCGAGAGCTGGGGGGCGACCTGAAATTTTCCGCCACGCCCCGCCTTGTTGTATGCACTGTGCTATATTCACCGCCGGTTAACTGGAAACGGGTCGAAACACGATGGGAACAAGGAATTGGAGGTGGAAGATGCGGAAGTTTCTCTCTCCGGCGCTCGTGCTGTTGGTCGGTGCCGCGCTGACCCTGTCCGGATGCGCCACTAAGAAGTACGTCGACGAGCAGGTCCAGGCGGGTGAGCAGCGCAACGCCGCGAAGATCGGCGAGGTGCAGAGCTCCCGTCGAGACCAACCAGAAGGCGATCTCGGATCTGCAGGCGACCGACCAGGAGCTCGAGGGCAAGATCGCCAAGCTGTCGGAGACGGCACAGGACGCGCTCGAGCGCGCCAAGGAAGCCGGCAAGCTCGCCAAGGGCAAGTTCCTGTATGAGGTGACCCTCACCGACAACGACGTGAAGTTCGGCTTCAACAAGTACAACCTGTCGGACGAGGCCAAGGCCGCTCTCGATCAGTTCGCCAACAATCTCAAGGGCGAGAACCAGAACGTGTACATCGAGATCCAGGGCCACACCGACAACATCGGCACCGAGAAGCTACAACCTCGTGCTCGGCTTCCACCGGGCCGAGAACGTCATGCGGTACCTGGCCATGGAGCAGGGCATCGCCCTCAGCCGGATGAATGCCATCTCCTACGGCGAGTACAAGCCCATCGCTGACAACAGCACCCGCGAGGGCCGCGCCAAGAACCGCCGCGTGACCCTGGTGGTCCTCGAGTAGCCGAGCCCGACCTTTCGTTCATTTCGATCATCGCGGAGCCCGGACCGGCAAGGCCCGGGCTCCGTCGTTGTCCGGCCTGGGGCGCGGCACGAGGAGGAGCCTCCGTGGTGCGTTCCCGGCCGCTTGGCTGAGAACGTGAGTCGAGGAGGGGGAATGGAGGAGTCCTCGCGGTTGCCACTGCTGGCTGTGCTTGGGCCATCTGCGGCGTCTGAGGAGGAGGAGGAGGTCGCGGCGAGTGTCGGCAGCCTGGCGGCGGAGAGCGGCTGGGTCGTGGTGACCGGAGGGGGGGTCGGAGTGATGGCCGCGGCCTGCCGGGGAGCGGTGGCTGCCGGGGGCCTCACGGTAGGCATCCTCCCTTCGGAGGGAGCGGCACCGGACTATCCGAACCCCTGGGTGCGCATCCCCATCTACACCGGGGCCGGCATGGCGCGCAATGTCTTCAACGTGCTGTCGGCACGCCTGTGCGTGGCCATCGGCGGCGAGGCGGGGACGCTGTCGGAGATCGCTCTCGCCATGAAGGCGGGGGTCAGGGTGTGGTGCTGGCGAAGCTGGCGGATCCAACAGACCCGTCCTTCGGACCTGGCCATGCCACGGGTCTTCGACGACGCTCAGGTCCTGTTGGCCGAGCTCGAGCGGGAGCTCCGGGCGCGGTGATCACCACCGCACCCGGATGCCCCCGGGGTCAGGGAGGTCACCGCTCCGAGATGCCCTCGTCGTCGTCGCCGGACATGCCGGTGATGACGGCGCGCTCTTCCTCGATCTGCCACTGCGCCCCCTTGCGGGCGAGCAGGTAGCAGGCCAGGATCAGCGCGGCAAGTCCGGCGACGCTGACCAGCTCACCACCGATGCCCTGATACCAGGAGGCGAAGACGCCCGCCGCCGCCTCGGAGCGGTACAGGATGTCGATGAAGCGCATCGGCTCGCCCACCTGGGGCAGGAGAAGGATGGCGCCGATGGTGCCGATGATGGCCGCCCCCGCCATGAGGCCGGAGGCGATCAGGGTCCCCTGCTCGCGGCGGGCCGAGCGCTCCTGCTCGGTGCGGCCCGTGCTCGAGATCACGTGCCCGGTCACGGCGCCGAGGAGCACGGCCATGTTGATCTCGATGGGCAGGTACATGCCGAGGCCGAAGGCCAGGGCCGGGACCTTGGCCATCTCGAGGAGCACGGCCACCAGGCCTCCCAGGACGAACAGGATCACGGCCTGCTGCTCCCCCCCCATGACGCTGGACACGATGGCCGCCATCAGGTTGCCCTGGGGCGCCGGCAGGTCGGGGTTCACCACCTGCTGGCCGAGGGGGTTGGTGATCAGGAAGCCGTAGGAGTTGGCCAGCACCCAGATGACGCCGCCGACGGATGCGGAGGCCACGAGGATGCCCAGGAACTTCCAGCGTTCCTGCTCGAACGGGCTGGCCCCCAGCCAGTAGCCGACCTTGAGGTCGGTGATGAACGCCCCCGAGGTGGAGAGGGCGGTGCACACGGCGCAGCCGACGATGAGGGCCACCGACATCCCCAGGGCGTCGCCGCGTAGGCCGGTGGCGACCAGGGCGAAGGCGGCGATGATGAGGGTCAGCATGGTCATCCCCGAGACCGGGTTGACGCCCACGATGGCGATGGCCCGCGCCGCCACGGGGGTGAACAGGAAGGCGAGCACGAAGGTGATCACGGTGCCCACCGCAGCGGTGACGGGGCTCCCGCTGATGTGCCAGAAGAGCAGGAACATGCTCACCACCGCGGCGAGCTGGATGAGGAGGGTGCTGCGCGGGGTGAGGTCGCGATCGGTGCGCTCCACCTGCGCTGCGGCGCCGGCGCCGCCGCCGCCGAGGAGGCCCTTGAAGGCCAGAGAGATGGACGACACGATGATCTTGCTCATCTTGAGGATGCCGATGATCCCTGCGATCGCGATACAGCCGATGCCCATGGGGCGCACGTAGTTGGCGAACACCTCGCCGGCGGTCATGTCGCCGATGAGGGCGCCCACCGTCGGGGGGGTGAGCGGTGCGGCGAGCCCGTGGCCGGCGAAGTAGACCAGGGGCACCAGGACCAGCATGGACAGGACCGAGCCGGCGGCGATCACCGCCGCGTAGCGGGGACCGATGATGTAGCCGAGCCCGAAGTACACGGCGGTGGCGTTGAGCCTGATCTCGAACCGGCGGTCGGCCATGAAGCGGCCGAAGCGTCCGAAGAGGACGCTGGAGGTCAGGTGGGTGTTCCAGAGGTGCAGGAACTCGGCCAGGAGGTCGTAGAGGAAGCCGGCGCCGAAGGCCATGAGCAGGACCTTGCCGGCGGAGCCCGAGGAGCGCTCCCCCGTGGCAAGCACGTTGGTAATGGCGGTTCCTTCGGGGAACGGGAGCTGACCGTGGAGGTCCTTGACGAAGTAGCGCCGCAGGGGGACGAGGAGGACCACGCCCAGGGTTCCGCCCAGCAGGCAGGAGAGGAAGATCTGGATGAAGGATGGTTC
Source organism: uncultured Holophagae bacterium (assembly GCA_963844865.1). Classification (GTDB taxonomy): domain Bacteria; phylum Acidobacteriota; class Thermoanaerobaculia; order Thermoanaerobaculales; family Sulfomarinibacteraceae; genus CAWJPY01. Next base: position 153,953 of record CAWJPY010000021.1, on the reverse strand, counting down.
GAGGTGGAGGATGTAGAGGGCGGGGATGGTGAAGATGGCCCCGGCGACGACCACTCCCGATGCCTGTCCGATGGACTGGATGATGACGTTTTCGAGGAGGCCGTTCCTGCGGTTGTAGAAGGTGCCGATGAACACGGCGAGGATCGCGATGGGGATCGAGGTCTCGATGACGTTGCCGGTCTTCAGCCCGATGTAGGCGGCCGCGAACGTGAAGATGACCACCATGATCAGGCCCAGGGTCACGGACCGGAGGGTGACCTGAGGCGGGCTCTCCCGCCCGGGGACGACCGGCTGATAGGTCTCGCCCGGGGCGAGCTCGCGAAACGCGTTCTCCGGCAGCACCTTGCCGCTCTTGCCTGGTGAGTTCATGTCCTTCCTCCGCCGTCAGGGTAGCATTGCCTGATCGAGATGCACCCAATGGCGGAGCGACTTGTCGCTGTTGAGGATCAAGCGCTGGCGCGGGGGGAGGCCGGCTCCGCGCCCTACTTCAGCGTCACCTGGGCGTCGCCTACCCCGACCTCGACCTTCAGGGTGTGGGGGCCCTGGCCGGTCCAGGAAACCGTGCGGCCCATCATTCCCTTGCCCTGAATGGAACGTCCGTTGACGAGGATGGTGGCGTCGCCGATTCCGCCGGACGCCTTCACCGGCCCGTACATCGCGGCCGGTGCGGTGAGGTCGGCGTCACCCACGCCGAGCTTGAGGTGGACGTCACCGGCCGGCGCCGTCACCGTCGTGTCCCCGACGCCGACATCCAGGTCCATCCCCCCACCGAGACCTTGGATCGTCACGTTGCCGACGCCGAGCTTGAGGGCGACGGCGAGGTCGGGGGGCATGTGCACGGTCCAGTCCTCCTCGAACCGCCGATCCTTGCCCGTGGGCGTCACGGTGAGTGTCAGGACGTGGTCGCTTGTCGTGCTCTCCAGGGTGGCCTTGTCCACCTCCTGCTCGGCCTGGACCAGGGAGGCGAAGATGCCGCCACGGCGTGGGGTCAGGGACACGTCGACGGCGACGGTGGGGTTGAGCGAGGCCACGATGGTGATGTCGCCCGCACCGGCCTTGATGGCGACCTGCCTGATCCCCGACGCGGGGTAGGAAGCGTTGAGGCTTCTCTCGTCTCCGGCGGCGGCCGAGGCGGCGACCCAGGAGGTCACAACGACGAGCAGCAGAGCGTGGTGCCGGTAGGTGCGCATGTCCCTGTCCCTTCGCTGCGGAGGAACGACTCCCGCAGCCTGCATCAGTAAACGGAATCCGTGCGGAAAGGTTCCGGTCTCGGGCGGGGTCATTCCACCAGGTCGGACCGCGCTCGGAGCACGATGTCGCCGGAGGCGGTCTCGACCAGGACCGTGGGACCGTCGCCGGCCAGGGTCACGGTGTGCGTGTCCTCGCTGAGGGTGCCCGGCAAGGCGCAGCGTATGGTCCCGGTCGTGGTGGTGAGGGTTCCCCGCGCACCCACTCCGGGGGGCAGCGCCAGCTCGACAGGCCCCGAGGAGGATCGCACCGTGACCTGGTCTCCGGGATCCAGGCGGTCCCAGCTCAGCGTGATCCTGCCGGTGGTGGTCTGGACGTCGGCGGCGCCGGACAGGTTGGCGAGCTCCACGTGACCGGAGGCGGTATCGATCTCCACGTGCCGCGCCCCTCCGACGAGCGTGACGCTGCCGGAAGACGTGCGAGCCACCAGGCGGGCGAGGGGGCGGACGACGTGGAGGGTGGCGTCGCCGCCCGTCGAGCGGACGTCCACCGCCGGACAGGCGCCCTCGAGGGACATGGCGCCCCCCGCGGTTCGGAGCATGAGCGGCTCGGCCGAGGGAAAGTCGCCGCGGACCACGATGCTCCCTGTCGTCGTGGTCACGTCCGGGATCGCCTGCGCGGGAGCGAGAACGCCGAGATGGGCCCGGGCGGTGAGGTACCCCAGGCCGAGGAAACCGGCGCCATCGGATGGCACCGTGATCCGCAGGGCGTCCTCTCCGTCTGTCGTCGCCGGAGTGTGGGCCGAGATCCAGCTCTCCGCCTTGTGCTGGCCGACCCCGGCGATGTGGAGCCTGGTCTCCACCACGAACCCGGCGACATCGCCCGCACGGACCTGGACGTCCACCGTGCCGGCATCGATGACCAGCCGCTTGCCGGCCGTCGCTGGGAAGCGCTCACTGGTGTCGAGGGCACGCTCCGCGCCTCTGAGGGGTGAGGCCGTGACCAGCAGGCACAGGAGGAGCACGATCGAGAGCGACATGCCTCGCAGCGGGCCCACGGGAAGGGAGCTCACGGCGCCCGGAACGGGACCACGATGGCAGCACCGTGGACGAGGGGATCGGGCAGTGGAGGCTCCTGCAACCGCGGGTTGGCGGAGGTTGCGAAGGCGCGGCGGGCAATCTCGACGTCCATGCCGTCCAAGAAGGCGCGCACGCGAGCTGCGATCGTGCGGACGGTCGACGGGTTGGCGCGGAGACCACGGGCGATGGGGGCGGCCGCGGGCCGTTGTCCGTCGAGCTCGAGGACGACCACGACCAGGGCGGCGGCCCACGCGTCGGGCGCCTGGGGGTGGACCGGATCACTGGCGAGGAACGCCCGCCACAGCCGGCGAGCCGCCAGCACCACCAGCTCCGGGAGCTCCATGATGGCGCCGCAGTTGATCACGGCCTCATCGACCTCGCCGGGAGCGCGCTGCAGGGAAGCCAGGGTGGAGCGCCAGGAAGCCGCGAGCTCTTCCTCGGCACGGCGCCGGTCGCGCTGCTGCTGCAGTGAGTCACTCGTCTCGAGGAGCAGGGACGAGCCGGGATGCCGCCCGAGCCCGTCTTCCAGGACGTCCTCGGCCTCGCTCCAGCGCCCGACGCTGGCGAGGAGATTGGCCCGCAGACCGAGCAGGAAGACCTGGAGATCCCCCGGCAGGTCGAGATCGGGGGAGATGTCGTCGAGCAGATCGAGCGCCTCGGGGAGACGCCCCTGGTCGGCCAGCATCATGGCGAGCTGCATGGAGAGGTGGGCCGCATCGGGGAACAGCTCCCGCCCCATGCGCAGGAGCTCCTCGGACTGGCCGCTGCTGCCGAGCGCATGCAGGGCCATGGACATCAGGTGGCAGGAGTGCGGGCTGGAGGTCAGGTCCCAGGAGCGGGACGCCGCCCCGAACGCTCGCTCCGCACATCCCATGGAGAGCAGGGCCTGAGCCTTCCAGATGAGCAGCTCGGCTTCGAGCCGGGGCTCCCCCTCGACCAGGGACAGGAGGCGCTCCACCTCGGCCAGGACCTTGCGGTGCCGACCCTGCTGGCTCCAGTCCACGCAGCGCTGCAGCGTCCGCTCGACGCGGGCGGCGATGTTCGGTCGGTCGTCGGCCGGTGTGCGCACCATCGAGATCATGCTAGCAGAGCAGCACGGCATGGGGGGACACGTTGCGGGGGTGGGGAACGCGGGGGCGGCCGAGATCTCGGCCGCCCCCGCCGGGTCGCGGTCCCGATCTGGATCAGCGACGGTCCGGCCGCCTCCTGGAGTCCGGCGAGGACTGGCCCGTGGCCTGCGCTCTGCTGGTGGGTCGGCGCTTCGTCTGTTCCTTGCCGGCCTCATGGCGTTCGGGAGCCTTCCTGGCCGTTGCGGAATCGTGCCGGCTGTCGCTCCGGCGGGTGGCCGTACGCGGCGCCGGCGCCGGGCTTGACCCCCTCCGATAGGCGGTCGGCGGTGTCGTGACGCGGTGGGTGGACGATGGCGACGGGGCACGGGTGCTCACCCCGGGTCGCACCCGCGGTTCGTCGGGGCTCCGCGTCGTCGATGGCGCGATCCGCCTCTGGACGAGGGGGCGTGCCTCAGGCGCCGGCGCGGGACGGGGTGCGGCGGACGCGGGCGGAGTGGTCCTCGCCCTGTAGGTGGGACGCTCGATGTGCCTGGGTGCCGTCATGAGGGGCCGTGGGGGCTCCGCTGAGAAGCGGCCATCTATCGGCTGTGACGGCGCGGCGCGAGGAGCCGGACGAGCAACAGGGCGTTCCGGGGCGGCGCGGTGCCGTACCTCGGGCGCCAGGACCCGCTGGGCAGTCTCCGGGGCGTAGCGTCGCACGGCGGCATCCACGCCCTCGGGCCGAACGGCGGTCACCGAGCGGCCGCCGATGCGCACGGTACGGCGTGACACACGGGCCTCGGGGACGTCGATGCCCGCTCGACGCCGGACCTCCGTGCGGCTGGGCGCGTCGAAAGAGACCCGCGGCGCCGCGCGTCCGGCTGTGGGGAACGCGGTCTGTCGAGACACGGAGTAGTGCGCGACATCGGCGTCGCCGAGATGGCGCCACTGGACGTAGGTCGCGTACTGCGCGTCCCGCCACCCGTCGTCGTAGCCGTTGCCATACCCGCGGTCGTAGCCACGGTCGTAACCGCGGCGATACCCGCGCTCGAAGCTGCGGGCGGCGTGGCTCCACCCCCTGGGTCCCCGGGGATACCAGCCGACGTAGGCCGAGGCCTGGACCCAGACGACGTTGGCGGGGGAGTACTCGTAGCCCGGCACCCATACCCAGCCGGCCGGGGTGAGGGCCCACGCACCGTAGTGATGGGGGAAGTAGCCCCAGGGCTCGTAGGCGACCCAGGTCCAGCCCAGGGGCGTGTAGACCCAGCGGCCGTAGGTGTAGGGGCGCCAGTCGACGGTCACGAAGGGTCGCCAGCATCGCCCGAGGCCGTCGACCTGCAGCCACGCACCGTAACCGGCCAGGGCGCTGTCATAGCTGCCGTACCCGACGGGGTCGCGCCACGCCTGCCCGTACACCCACCAGTCGGAGCTCCCGATGGACACGCCGAAGCCGTCGCTGCCCACGTGGACTCCGAACCAGTCGGCGCTGCGCGCCGGGGCGGCGAGCAGGGTGAGGCTGATCACGACCGAAAGGAGAACCACGATCCGGCGTTGTCTGGTACTCATCGTCCCTCCCTGAGCCGGAGCCGGGCTCCAGCTGCGCCCTCCTCTTCAGCAACCACCGTGCCAGGAACGCTCCGACGCGTTGAGAACCCCGGTGAGCGCGGGTCCGTCGGCGGTTTGGAGGAGAGACCCGAAGTGCGCCGTGTGGTGAGTTGCTGCCACCGACACGGGGCGGTGGGCGTCCTCTTTCGAGGACATGACCCCGGGGGTGTGGTGCTGCGTTCAAAGGCAGGGTGCGCGGCGAAGCGGGCCTGGAACCAGGAGGGTCGGGAACGGCTCTTGCACCATCGGCATCGTTGGTCGTCCCCGATCCCGCCGCGAGCTACGCGACACGCCCCGTCGATGCGACGTCCGGCCTGCGAAATCTGCTAGGGTGGTGGAGCGGTGCCGGCGGGTGTGAGAGTGGGTCACCCCCCCGCCGGTGGGGTGATGCCAGCGGGGTGAAAGGCCGGGACGGCGAAGGTGGAGACGGAGTATGATGCCTGCGACCGCGGCAAGAACCTTACGTGTGACGATCACGATGCTGGTGGTTGGGGCGCTCATGACCGCCTGTAGCCCGGTGGGAAGTCAACCGTCGGTCCGGGATGATCCGGACTGGGCGGCACAGCGAGAGTCCATGGTGAAGAACCAGATCGAGGCGCGGGGGGTCAAGGACCCGCGGGTGCTCGAGAGCATGCGCACCGTCCCCCGCCATCTGTTCGTGCCCGAGGAGTACCGGGACGGGGCGTACCAGGACTCCCCCTTGCCCATCGGTGAAGGCCAGACCATCTCACAGCCCTACATCGTCGCCTTGATGAGCGAGCTGCTGGGGGTGGGCCCGGGCTCCAAGGTGCTGGAGATCGGCACGGGCTCCGGGTACCAGGCGGCGGTTCTCGCGGACATGGGCGTGGAGGTGTACTCCATCGAGATCAAGGAGCGCCTCTGTGAGCGGGCGCGCACCACCCTGTCCGAGCTCGGCTACCACCGGGCCCACGTGCGCTGCGGTGACGGCTACGGGGGGTGGCCCAGCGAGGCGCCGTTCGACGGTATCATCGTGACGGCGGCGCCGTCCCGGATCCCGCAGCCCCTGCTCGACCAGCTCGCGGAGGGCGCCCACATGGTCATCCCGGTGGGGGAGTTCTACCAGGAGCTCAAGGTGATCACCCGCGCCGGGGACAGCTTCGAGGAACGGTCGGTGATACCGGTGCGCTTCGTGCCCATGACCGGCGAGGCCGAGCGGCACGAGGACTGATCATTCGCAGCCAGCACGGGCGCGGCCGGGTCGACGGGCCGGCCGGGCGTGGTGTTTTCAGAGAGTGGGTGGAACGACATGTGTGGAATCGTCGGCGTCATCAGCGGAGACGGCCGCCCGGTGGTCAAGGACCTGGGCAACGGCGCACACTTCTTGCAGCATCGGGGGCCTGCGTACGCAGGTCTGTTCGTGTTCGACCCGGTGCACCGTGGAGTCGCGCTGGAGAAGGGGGAAGGTCTCGCGGACGACATCTTCAAGCCCCTGGGCGATATCCGCGGGGACATCGGGATCTCGCATACGCGCTACAAGACCTACGGCGAGGGCGGTGCGGCCAATGCGCAGCCCTTCTACGATCCCTTCGCCACCCTGGGCCTGGCCCACAACGGCCACATCACCAACGTCCCCCAGATCACGGCGGAGCTCCACGACCGCGGCCAGGACCTGAGCAATCACTGCGATGCGGAGGTGCTCCTGCGGGTGCTCGGGCTGTGGTTCGAGCACTTCCGGCGCGGGGAGCCGCAGGGAGCCGAGCGCGAGCTCATGTTCCGGGCCATCTCCGAGGTGCAGCAGCGGGTCACGGGGGCGTTCGCGGCGGTGGCGGTGACCCCGGACGGCCTCTACGCCTTCAGGGACCCCCACGGCTTCCGACCCATGGTGCGGGGGCGCCGCGGCAGCCCCCCCGCGGTGATGATCGCCTCCGAGACCCTGGCGCTGGAGCAGAACGGGTACGAGGTGGAGGAGGAGGTGCCCCACGGCGCCGCCATGTTCATCGATCGCAGCCTGGCGGTGGACGAGCGCATCCTGCTCCAGCGCGATCCGCTGCCCTGCGCCTTCGAGCTCATCTACTTCGCGGACGTGGAGTCCTCCATGATGGGAGACCGTATCCGCTCGTTCCGCTGGCGTGCAGGCCGGGCGCTGGCCCTCCACGTCCTGGAGCGGGCGCCTGAGATCGTGGGCGACATCGACCTTGTCGTTCCCATCCCGCACTCGCCGATTCCGGGGGCCGAGGCGTTCGCCCAGAAGCTGGAGAAGGAGATCGAGTCCACCGCCATCCAGTACGCCACTCCCGTCTCGAAGTACCGCTTCGGCGGCCGCATCTTCATGGAGGAGAGCCAGGAGGCACGGGACCAGGCGGCCATGCTGGACTTCCGAGTGGACAGCAAAGCGGTGGAGGGGCGCAACATCTTCCTGGTGGACGACAGCATCGTGCGCGGCACCAACGCCCATCGCATCGTCCGAGCTTTGCGCGCGGCGGGTGCGGGCAAGGTCTACTTCGGGACCCTGTGGCCCATGGTGATCGACTCCTGTTTCCAGGGCATCAACACGCCGACCCAGAACGAGCTCATCGGCGCGCGGTTCAACCGGGACAGCCAGGAGGTGGCCACGGAGCTCGGCGTGGACGCCCTCTTCTACCTCCCGGTGGAGGTGTACCGGGAGAAGGTGCTCAAGGGCGCTCCGGCCTGCATGGCCTGCACCACCGGCCAGCGGGCCGTCAAGTTCGAGTACGCGGGCGAGGTGCTTCCCCCCGTCGCGTCGTAGCGGCGCTCAGCGACAGCGACCGCGTCAGCAAACAGGTTCAGCGACCGCAAACAGCGTCAGCAGACAACGGTCCGCGCCGGAGCGTACCAACGCAGAGACGCGGAGACGCAGAGCCGCCCACCCTCCCGGGGAAGAGAACCAACGCACAGACGCCAAGGCGCGAAGACGCGAAGCCCCCACCCGGGGGCGGTGATCAGCGGCAGCGTGAGCGCTGAACTGTTGAATGACGAAAGGCTTTGGGAGGACCAGAGAGGGTGCCAGGCACCGCCGCACATGAAGCGAAACGGGTGCTCGGACCATCTTCGACGGTGCCTGGCTCCCCCTCTCGTACGGAATCGCTCAGGAGCTGCCGAGCACCTCGCGGCAGGCCTCCAGGACGACGTCGTGGAGGTGGCCGTTGGTGGCCACGATGCCTCCCTGGCGCGGGATGAAGGCGCCATGGGAGAAGTCCAGGGGAGCGCCGGTCAGGTCCGAGACCCGGCCACCGGCCTCCTCGATGACGAGGGTCCCCGCGGCGTGGTCCCAGACCTTCTCGCGGTAGGAGCCGCTGCGGGGGAGTCGGAGGTAGATGGAGGCGTCGCCGCGGGCCAGGAGGCCGTACTTGCACTGGCTGTCCATGCGCACCGGGGGGCGGTGGATCCCGAGCCGTTGGGCGATGGCGTGCTGGTCCGAGATGTCGGCGTGGGCGGCCTCCACCGACTCGCACAGGATCCCCTCCGAGGGATCTTGAGTGGGGGAGACGACGGCCGGACGTTCGGTCCCGCGGGCGAAGAGGCGGAGCGAGGTGCCATGGCCGAGGGCGGCGCTGAAGAGGCAGCCTCGGGCCTCGTCATCCTCTGCCGTGACCGGCAGGTTCGGGCAGCCGAGCACCCCCACCACCACCCGACCCTCGTCCAGGAGGGCCAGGGCGATGGCGTACTGGTCTCCCCGCAGGAACCCCTTGGTTCCATCCACCGGGTCCAGGAGCCAGCGCCGCCGGCCGGCTTCGCCCGTGGCGTCGCCCCGGTCGAGGAGCCGGGCAAGCGCGGAGGCGTCGAGGCCAGGCAGGTGCTCGGCGAGCACCTCCAGGACCCGTTGCGTGACCTCCAGCTGCCCCTGGAGGACACCGGACGCTTCCTCGGCCAGTAGCTCGTCGCTTGGGTAACTCTCCGCCAGCCGACGCGTGATGAGGGCCTGCACCGCGAGGTCGGCCACCGTGACCGGGGAACGGTCCTCCTTGGTGAGGCGGTCCCGCCCCGTCACCAGCTCCTCCTGGACCCGCCGCGCCACCCGGCAGGCCTCCTCCACCGCGTCCCTGGCAAAGCTCAGATCCTCTGAGTACATGCGCCCTCCGTGGCCGGGGAGTGTACCCCAGCCACGACGGAGGGGGCGGATGCCACGTATCCAGTGAGAGAGACCATGGGCAACCCTCAGAAGCTCCACGTCGGCTGCGGAACCGCCGCCCTCCCGGGCTGGGTGAACATCGACATCGCGGACCTGCCCGGGGTCGACCTGGTGCTGGACGTGCGAGCGGGGCTGCCATTCGACGGTGTGGACCTGATCTTCGCCGAGCACTTCATCGAGCATCTCGACGCCGACGCCGGTCTGCGCTTCCTCATGGAGTGCCGGCGCGCGTTGGACGACTCCGGGGTCCTCCGCCTGTCGACACCCAACCTGGACTGGGTGTGGCGACACCAGTACCACTGGGGAGCGTGGCTGGATGATCGCGAAGCCATCCGGGACTGCTTCTGGATGAACCGGGCTTTCCATGGTTGGGGCCACCGCTTCCTGTACAACCGCCAGACCCTCGTGCAGGCTTTGCGGCAGTCCGGGTTCTCGACGATCACCGAGGTCGCCTACGGAGAGAGCCGGCATGCCGAGCTCCGCAACCTGGAGCGCCACGAGCGGTACGTCGACAGTCCCGAGACTCCGCACGTCGTCATCCTGGAAGCGGTGGGTCGCTCCGGCACACAGCGCCGCAGCTTCCGCGCAGGGGGAGAGGAGGCGGGAACCGGGTCTCGTGCTGTCGGTGTGGAGGGGCACTGCCGAGGCGTGCGCCGACTGCGCGCTCGTCAGACAGATCCGCGGGGCTGATGGGGGCGGCGGGTTGTGCGCGGTGCCTGCAGGGTGGGGTGAACGCCGTCCCCCCTACTGCAGGTATCCGAGGGCGCGGAGCTGCTCCTCTTTGCTCCGCGCCGCTTCCAACGCTCTCTTTCGTCCGAAGCCGCGGAGGGTCTCCTGCAGCCACTCCCTCAGACGCCGGTCGAGCACCGAGGCCTCTCGTAGGTGAGCCGCCCACAGGTCGTGATGCTCCTGGGGGTCGGCGCGGAGGTCGAAGAGCTGCTCGTCGAGGGTCACGCCGTCCATGATGACCTTGTAGCGGCCGTCATCGGCGCTGCGCCACTTCCCCTGGCCGCTGAACGCGACCCACGGCGGGCGCTGAGGACGCCCCTCGACGACGCGGGCGCAGCGATCTCCCGTCAAACCGAGCGGGTGGCGAAGGCATCCCGAGGTAGTCGAGCACAGTGGGGACGATGTCGACGTTCTGGACGGCGGCCTCGATGCGCCTGCCTCCCGGAACTCCGGGGATGCGGAGCATGAGCGGCACACGGGTCGAGGAAGTCGTAGAGGACCCGGCAGTGCTTCACGTGGCCGTGCTCCATGAACTCCTCCCCGTGGTCGGCGGCGAGGACCAGGATGGTGTGGTCGGCGAGACCGCGTGCCTCGAGACGACGGATGAGCTTGGCGATCTGGAGGTCGGCATAGCCGATCTCGTCGTCGTACAGGTCCACCAGGTGTTGGATGTCGTCAGCGGAGGCGGTGACGGGGGGGCCGCTGCCGTAGATCATGGCGGCGATGGGGTTGGGGTCGCCGAGGCGGATGAACTCGGGCCCCATGTCCCGGGTGGCGAATCGCCTGGTCCACGTCTTCGGCGGACGGTAGGGATCGTGGGCGTCCATGTAGTGCAGGTAGAGGAAGAAGGGTTCGGTCAGCGACGCGAGGCGGGTGAGGGCGATGTGGTTGACGAAGGCCCCCTCGCGCCACAGCGGGGACTCGTCGAAGGCGTCGAAGCCGCTCCCGAAGCCTCCAAGTGGGTTCTCCTTCGAGGGCGTGGACCGGACGATGGGGCTGGCGGAAACCGCCAGCGTGGCGTATCCGCGACGGTGCAGGAGATCCGCGAGACTGGGGATTTCCGGTGGGATGCCCATCTCTCCCTTGCCCTGGCGAATGAACGGAGCAGGATAGCGTGAGGTCAAGAGGGAGTTGACCGATGGGAAGGTGCACGCCGCCTGGCTCCGCGCCCGTGCGAACACGATCAGCTCGTCGGCCAGGGAGTCCAGGTTCGGTGTCGTCGGTCGTTGGTACCCGTACGCGCTCATGTGGTCGGCGCGCAGCGTGTCGACCACGATCACCACCACGTTGAGTGGCCCGGCGGGGGAGGCCACGGGCGCCGTTGGGCGCCGCGGGGGACAACCGGCTACGAGGAGCGAACCCGCGGCCACCACGGCCGCGGCCAGGAACGCGTTGAGTGCGGTCCGTAGACGTGACGCCAGCGGGCACCTCCGAAAGTCCGGACGTCGAAACAGCGCGGCGGAGCGCCGGGCCATCTCGCTCCTGCCTACCATAGCCCAGCGCGCGGTGGCTCACCAGGCGGCTCGGGCTGATCGGCCGGCGCAGGCAGGGGGTGAGGTGGTCACCACGAGGGTGGGGTAGGATTGCCGCCGTGGGTTGTACGTTCCATGTCCTGGATGGCTGGGCTCTTCGCCAAGCGAACCAGAGACTGTGAGAGGTGCTGAGCGTGACGGAACGAGCTGGTTTGAGGGGCTGGCCGTGATCATGGGGATCCGGCTGGAGGCGGCCCTGCTGGTCCTCGTGCTGGTGGTCGGGTGTGCAGGGTGCGGTCCCGCGCGGGGCCCTTCAGTGGACCTTGGGAACCTCGGCAGCGCCGCACAACTTGCAGGTCGTCTCGTAACCTCACGCACCCTGTTGGTGGTCCCCGATCGGCACTGGACGGTGGAGCCGGCGGACCGCGGGTGGTCGTTCCGGACCTCGGCCGACGTGCTGGTGTATGCCCCGGAAGGGCTGCAAGAGCCGCTTCGCTTCCGCTTCGTCCCGGACGACGAGACCACGCGCCTGCACTTCACTGTGAGCTGGGATGAACGGCCGGTAGTGGCCGCACCCGCGCAGCCGTCGCCGGAGGGGAGCGAGCTGGAGATCCCTGCTGCGATGATCACGGCGGGCATCCACCGCTTGACCCTTCAGCGGGTGTACCGAGCCGACGCCGATGGTGACCGAGAGCACTACGACAACCGCTTCTCGGCCATCGAGTATCAGCTCGGCGGAGACCGGGTGCGGCTCAGCACCCGACAGCGGGATCGGCACCGGTACCTGGACTGGTTCTTCACCCTCGGGGTCACGGGGAAAGGGCGGGACAAGCTTTCGGGGACCCTGTTCGACGGGCCTCACTCCGCCGACCTGCGACTCGAGGGTGGGGTGCAGGCGGCGCTCTCGTTCCGGGTGGAGAATCACTCGGCGAGCCGGGCGCGATTCACCCTGGAGGTGGATGGCGAGCCCGCCCAGGTGGACGTTGCGCCCGAGCAGCAGGGCGAGCTTTCGGCTCGCCTCGGAGATGGGCAGTCTGATGTCAGGATGACGGTGAATGGGGCGGAGGATGGCCTCTTCCTGTGGGGCGCTCCGTTCGTGTCCCGCCGGCAACGGAGTGTCCCCGGCCCCATCGTCCTGATCTCCATGGACACCACCCGCCGCGACGCCCTCAGCCCCTATGGCGCCCCGGCCGCGGACACGCCGAATCTGCAGCGCTTTGCCCAGGACGCGACCGTCTTCGATGCGGCATACGCCACGGCGCCGTGGACGCTGCCCTCCCACGCCTCGATGTTCACGGGGCTGTATCCCAGCCACCACGGTGCGGGGGTGGCCGACGATCACCTGCGCCTCGACCGAGAGACGCTGGCGGACCTGCTGGCGCGAGCCGGGGCCTTCACCGCCGGCTTCGCCGGGGGCGAGCTGTGTTCGTCCCAATGGGGGGTCGGTCAGGGTTTCCTGGAGTATCGAGACCCGGAAGGGTTCGAAAGCCGGGGCGACCGCCTGACCGATGGCGCACTGCAGACGATCCGGCGCCATGGGAAGGACCCCCTCTTCCTGTTCGTCAACTACTTCGATCCGCACGCGTTGTACCGCGCCCCCGAGAAGTTCGACCAGCGGTTCGACGTGCCGGCGCTGGCCGAGAAGCTGCGGGCGCTGCCGGTGTGGAAGGACCTGGTGGCGGGTGACAACGAAGCGTGGCGGAAGGTGGTGGGGGGCGAGGTCCCCGCCACGGCCGCGGCGATGGCCTACCTCCGGGCCGCCTACCGAGCCGAGGTCTCGTACATGGATGCTCAGATCGGCCGCCTGTTGGACGGCCTGAGGAGGCGTGGGCTCTACGATGACGCACTGATCATCATGGCGGCCGACCATGGAGAGCTCCTGGGCGAGGAGGGCTACTTCTCCCACGGCTGCCGGCTCGATCCCGAGCTGGTGGAGATCCCACTGATCGTGAAGTGGCCGCACCAGAGGGACGGCCGTCGCGTCGGCGACCTGGTCTCGCAGGTCGACATCTTCCGCACGGTCCTCGACATGGCCGGGCTGTCGGCTCCGCCCGGGGACGGGATCGGGCTCGCCACCGTGGCAGAGGGGCACGCACCGGACCGGTCCCTGGTCCTGATCGAAGAGCATCAGAGCCGGATCCACCCCTTGATCGAGCACATGATGGTGGCGCAGCAAGTCTTCGGTCTGCAGATGTTGCGTCGGCGCGAGGTCGTGTGGCAAGGAGGGATCGAGTGCTCCGAGCTGGCCGGGTCGAGATGGCTGGGCGTTCCCTGTCCGGGGACCTGGCACGACCGCGAGCCCTTGGTGAGAAGCATGATCACCGTGGCGGAGCCGGGCGACCATGCGACGGCGGATCAGCTCAGTGAGGACGAGAGGCGCAGTCTCCAAGCCCTCGGGTACGTACGCTGACGTCCTCGCGGTGCGCGTGGGGGACGGGTGAGCGCGGCTCGCGGCACCACTGGTCCGGCTCGTCCTGAGCATCGTTCCCTCTCTCCGTGCGATGTCTCGCGAGCTGACGCGCGACCGTAGGGAGACTGTGGGGCGCGCCGATCCCATGTCATTCCGCGCTTCCACACGCGCCTCCGAGGCGGTGTTCCATGAAGTGACACCGCACCGCCGAGACTGTGGAGCCGCGGGCCGGTCAGTGGATGTAGCCGATGGCCTTGAGCTTCTCCATGTCGGAGGCGGAGAGTGACACGCCCGCGCCCCCATCCAGGAGGCCCGGCCCCCCCAGGGTGGCCTCCACCAGCCTCATGGTGGCCCCGGGGGCGGTGCAGGTGGCGGCTCGCCACGCGCTGTCCAAGCGTTCGAAGCACTCCTCACCGGCGCTCCAGGCGAAGGAGCGCCGTGCGAGGCTCTCCACGCCGTAGACGTGGCGGTCGATCCGGAGGCGGCCGATGGGCGTGTGCATGCCCATCTCATGCTCCTCCGAAAACACGACAGGACGCGACTGGAGGCGCGGTTCATTCTGCGGAACCAGAGAGATGCCGTCCGAGGCCGGGGGGCGGATCCCCGCGGTCTCCAGCACCGTGGGATACAGGTCGAGGGTCGACACCAGGTCGGACACGGTGCGCGAGGTGCGCTGCCCCGGGAACTTGACGAGGAGGGGCACCTCGATCAGCTCTGGATCCAGCCGGCCGCCGTGGTCGAGCAGGCGATGCTCGCCGAGGAACTCGCCGTGGTCGGCGACCACCACGAAGAGCGACCGGTCATAGAGACCGCGGGTGCGTAGGGCCTGGATCAGGCGCCCGAGCTGGAAGTCGTCGAAGGAGACCTCGGCGTCGTACTCGGCCCGGAGCGCGCGGAGCGCGGCGGGCGGGTAGGGGATGTCACGCTTCACCGCCGCCACCCAGGCCCCCGGCTCGCCGCCGACGATCCGGTCCCAGGGCGGGCGGAAGGTCCTGCGGGAGCTCAGCCGTTCCGCTCCCGAGCGAGCCCGGAAGGAAGCCGGCGCCCGGTAGGGCTCGTGGGCGTCGAAGAGGTTGACGAAGAGGAAGGGCGACGCGTTTCCCATGCCGTCCAGGAAGTCGAGCACGAGGTCGGTCAAACGGTCGCCGGAGATCTCCCAGTCCTCGGGCTCGTGGTACACCATGAAGCCCTGGCTGACGCCGAACCGCGACGAGCAGAAGAACCCGCCGGCGAAGCCCGCGGTGACGTAGCCGTGCTTCGCCAGCAGCTCCGCGAGAGTGGTCGCGCGGCTGGGCAGCGCCTGGAGGGTGGCACCTCCCAGATGGTGGGAGGGGTACAGGCCAGTGAACATGGAGGCGTGCGAGGGCAGGGTCCACGGCGCCGTGGACACCGCGCGCTCGAAGGCGGTGGCGCGCCGCGCGAGGTCTCTGAGGTTCGGCGTCAGCCGCCTGCTGCCGCCCCACGGCGGGACCGCATCGCGCCGGGTGGTGTCCAGCGTGACCAGGATGATCGGCGTCAGGGCAGGCGCGGTCTCGTGCTCCACGTAGGGAGCGCCCCACAGGTAGAGGCCGCCCGCCGCGCCCGACACCTCGAGGACCACGGTCCCGTTGGAATCGCCCAGGGGTGCCGTGAGCGTCTCCGTGGCGTTGGGTTCCACGACCTTCTCAAAGGTGGACGAGCCGGCCCTGATGGTGAATGTCGCCGGCTGCGAGGACACGTTCTGGAGCTTGGTGTGGAGCGCGGTATGGGGTTCTTCCCCCGTGGGCAGGATGGCCGCCCCGGGACCGTCGAAGAGGATGCCGCCGAGGTGCTCGGTGGTCTCGGACGCGACGACGCCGTCGAGGAGGAACCTGGCGATCCTGAACTGCCGGTAGGGGTTCTGGGGATCGATGCGCTCCTCGGACCCGCCCAGGGCCCAGGAGATGTCGCTGAAGGCGAGGGTGTGCTTGGAGGTCTTGGTGGGGTCGAAGGTCGTGCGGACGACGGCCAGTGAGTGCACGCCGGGCGTGAGCCCAGCCGCCGGCACCTCCAGGCGGATGACGTTTCCTTCGCGCCGGATCCAACGGTCCCGGACGGTGTCCCCATCCCAGCGGTAGCGGAGGGTCGAGGCGTCCCCCCGGTCCAGGGTGAGGCTCACGAGCAGGGGCTCTCTGGGAGACGTGCCCACCCACACGGCAAACGCGGCCGAGTGGGCGAAGCCCCAGAGTGCCTGCTCCTGGGCCGGCACCCAGTTGGGCGAGGCGACGACCTCCACCGGGCGCGAGCTCACGAGCCGGCCCTGGGCCTGCTCCAGGGGAGGAAGGATCGCCGTACCCGGCGGAGCCTGCAGGGCTCGGCCGGGTGGCGAGCACGCCACGGCGGCGCATGCGATGACGAGTGCGGCGGGAAGCGATCGAAACATCTGGATCCAGGCCCGGCGTCCGGGTCGGCTCACCTTATCAGCGGCGTGCTGTTCCGACAACGGCTGATGAGGCGTTGCGGCTCCGGGGCAGGCTGCATAGAATCGCGGGTCGTGATGAGGGGAGGCTCCCGGTGACGGTGGGACGGAAGGATGTGCACCACGGCCTCGTGGTGCTCGTCCTCGCCTTGGCCCTCTGGCGGGGCGTGGTCGCGCTGGCGGGGCTCGCGCAGCATTGGCCTGGCGTGACGGGCGCCGTGGGCGGCTGGCGCTGGGCGGTGCTGGGAACCGCCATCCTGGCATTCGTGGGTGCGGCCGCTGCCCTGGGATTGCGCCTGCGTATGTGGCGGGACGGGCGCTGGCAGGACATGTCGGTGGCACCTTTCCGTGTGCTCCTGTACTGCGCGGTGGGGGGGTGGCTCGCCTACCTCGTTCTCTTCGACGGATACGTCCCACTCGCGTTCGTCTGGCTGTCGGCGGTGGCCCTGGGTCTGTGGGCGCTTCTCCTGCTGGCGGCGCCGGTCCTGGTGCAGGTGCTGCCCGCGCCGGCAGTCAGGGCGGCAGACCTGGCGGCGTTCTATCTCCTGGTGCTGGTCGTGGGGGGCGAGGTGGGGCTGCGGACGCTGGCACAGGTCCGGCCGTCGGTGCTGCTGGCGCGTCCGAACGACCTGGGCCAGGCCCAGGTCGCGGCCGGCCGCTACCCGCCAGGCACCGTGCGCTACGGCTTCCCGGTGAACTCGACGGGGCACTATGACGAGGAGTTCGTGCCGAAGAGGCCGGGAGAGCGGCTCGTGGTGACCATCGGCGACTCGTTCAGCGCCGGGGTGGTCCCTCACTTCTTCCACTTCACCACGGTTGCCGAGCGCCGCCTGGAGGGCGCAGTCACCATCGACAACATGGGGGTGCCGGCGATCGATCCCCCCGGGTACCTGTACCTGTTCCTCCACGAGGCGTTGCCCCTGCACCCGGACGCGGTGGTGGTGGACCTGTACCTCGGGAACGACGTGAGCTATCCGTTGCCGCCGGCGGAGGACGTTGTCGCGCGAGCCTGGTTGGATCGTCAGAACATCCTGCTCCTCCAGGTGCCCCGGCGCCTCGCGAAGCTGGCCCGAGAGGGCGAGGGCGTCCGTCACGGCCTGGCCGGGGAGGGGGGCGGGGATACCGGCGACGTCTTCGATGGGCGGGCGGAAGCTCTGCGTCGCCTGCCCTGGCTGGCAGATCCGCTCTTGGAGCACGAGACGTTCAACGAGCGGAGCTATCTCGAGGTGGAACGGACGCGCTTCGAAAGGCTGGCGGAGCTCGATCGGGAGGGCATCGCGCGCCGGCTCCAGCCCCTGCTCACCCTGCGCCGTGCGGCCCGCGGCATCCCCGTGGCGGTGATGGTGATCCCGGACGAAATGCAGGTCAACGACCAGCTCTGGGAGGCCGTGCGCCCGCCGGGAGCGACGGAGCAGGACCGCCTCGCGAGCCTGGCGCTGACCCGCCGTTGGCTGGAGGACCACGGGTTCCCCACCCTCGACCTGTACCCCCTCCTGCGCGCGGTCCCGCCCCTCGGCGACGGCCTCCGCCACGTCTACCACCTCCGCGACACGCACTTCAACGCCCGCGGCAACCGGGTCGCGGGCGAGGCGCTGGCCGAGCTCGTGGCGAAGCTGCTCGGATTGCCGAAGTCCGCCGGTCCGGAATCGGGGTTCTCAGCGGCGCATGCGCTGCCGTGACCGGAGGATCGCGCTACCCAGGATGAGGAGAGCGAGCGTGGAGGCGCTGATCGCCGCCCCGACGACGAACGAGGTCGGCCGATAGGTGAGGCGGACGACCTGCTGCCCGGCGTCGAGGTGGAAGGCCAGGAAGGCGTGGTCGGCCCGGCGGAGGGGCACCGAACGGCCACCGACCGTTGCCCGCCACCCTCGCCACGCGTTCTCCGAGACCACCACCCAGCCGGGTTTCTCCATCCGGGCGTCGATGAGGTAGCCGAGACCCGCCCGGCGGATGGAAACCTTCCCGGGCCCGTTGTCCTCGCGCCGGAAGGAGCGCGCGGCGCCGGTCGCACCGGAATCGATCCAGGCCCGCCTCGCGAGGGAGTGGACCTCCGCCATGCGTTTCGGGACCAGCTTCGGATCCAGGTCGATGGTGACCGCTTCGGGGACGAACGCCCGCCCGAGCACCCGCGGATTCTCCCAGACGACGACGCCGTTGGCGGAGGTCACACGCTGCCAGCCCGGCGGGTGCTTGCGTCCGTGCGAGGCGAGCGCGAAGCGTACGTTGAGGAACGACAGCATGGGGGAGTCGAGCTCGTGGACGAGGTTGAACCAGAGCTGGGGCTTGCACCACAGCGGGTAGAGCTCTCTGAAGGGGCGAAAGGTCAGAGGGGTGTTGCCGCGCACGTCCTCGAGGCCGTACATGGTGGCGTAGTTGGGCGGCAGGACGTAGTCGAGCCCGACGATTCGATACGGCTCCGGGGCGCTGAGGGGCAGGGCGTCGAGGGGGGCTACCACGGGGTAGAAGGCACGCACGGGAAGCGTGGGGTAGGTGGGGCCGCCCTCGGCGCTCCGCTGCACGAGCAGCACGGCGAGCACCGCTCCGAGCACCACGGCTGTGGGGGTGCGGCGCACCAGGTACACCACCGCGAGCACGGCCATGGGCACGAGCTCGAGGCCGGCCTGGGTGATGAGGAACTCCCGGGAGAGGCCCGCCCCCCGCATCCAGGACCACAAGCCGAGGATGACGCCGCCCACCCCGAAGAGGAGGGCGAGCTGGAGCCAGCCGAGGGCCGAAGAGCGGGGCCGGTCGGCCCACGCTTCCAGGCCGAGACCGGCCAGGACGGCGATGGCGAAGGGCACGGCGAAGACGAGCCGATCGTTGAGGGAGATGTCGAATAGAGGGAGCCTGGCCAGCAGCTCGCTGACCCCTGGTGCGGAGGCGCCGGCCAGCAGGCCGAAGAGCCCGATCCCGGCGATGATCCACCGTCCCCGCCAGCGGCTCCAGAAGAGCCCGAAGAGGGCGGGTGCCAGCAGGACGCTGCCGGCGTAACCGCTGGTCCACGGGTGGGTGCGCGGGGGGAGGGCGTCGGCCGGAACCACCTCGGACCCGGCGACGCCGACGACGAAGGGCACCAGGCTGGGGGCCATGGCGAGGGGCACCTGGCGGAGGTCGAGGCTGCGGTCGGACTTGGCGAAGACCTGTCGGCGCAGGGCGTGCTGCCAGGTCTGACCCATGGTGTCCGCAATGGGTAGGACGAACACGGCGCTGACCATGAGGGCGCAGGTCCCCGCCGCCGCAGCGAGGAGGACGGCTTTGAAGCGCGTGCCCTTTCGGGCCGCGACCAGCTCCCAGAGGCCGTACACCGCGGCGATGGCCACGAGGTGCAGCGTGGACTCCGGGTGCCCGCCCAGGATGATGAGGACGAACGCGACGAGCAGCAGCGCCCAGGAGCCGGCGGTCGGGCGTCGGGCGATCCGACGCACTCCGAGCATGACGAGGGGTAGCAGCGCCACCACCGACCCCATGGGGTACTCCAGCCAGAAGCCGAGGAAGCCGGAGAACGCCCATCCCGCCGCGCCGACGAGGGCCGCCAGGTCGCGGCAGCCCAGGTCCACGAGAAAGAGGAACATGCCGAGGGCGGCCAGGAAGAGGACGATGGTGGCCTGGAAGGTGAGGGCGTGGGGGAGGGGGAGCAGCAGCCCCGCGAGGTGGACGGGATCGTAGGGGGCTGCCTGCGCCCCTCCGGCCAGAGCGTCGCCGGTGAGGCTGAAGGGGTTGTGCAAGGGCCACTGGCCGTGGGCCCATGCGGAGCGGACCGCTGCCTGCCACGGGATGAGCTGTCCGGCGACGTCGATGAGGGAGCCGTTGCGCACGCCGTCGACGCCGTTGGCCGCGGCCTGGGCCGCCAACGGAGCTGCCAGATGGGGGATGTCGATGGGTCCGTACACCCGGCCGGTGAGGAGGGCACGGCCGGTGAAGCAGAGGGGGAGCAGGAGTAAGACCGCCATCGATCGCCGGCTGATGGGCCCGACGGTCGCCGCCGCCAGCCACAGGATGGCCGCGGCCAGGGCCAGGTACAGGAGAGGCGTCAGGATTGCGGCTGCCACGTGGATCCTCGCTTGGCTCCCGAGGGGGTCACACGACCCGTGGAGCGGGCCAATGGTACAGTGCCTGGACCGGCGCGCCCCATGTCGGCAGTGGAAGGGCCGATACCCATGAGGATCAGCACTATAATGCGACCAATGATTCGAGGCATCGAGCTTGGGCACTCATCCGCAGGGATGATGGTCGTGATGCTCCTGGCAATCTCACTGGTGGGCTGTGGAGATCGCCGCGCCGGCTCCCGCTCCATGGATGCGCTCAGAGGGGCCCTGCCGGAGACGGTCGGCGGCTGGTCGAAGGACGGTCCGGCCCAGCTCTACGACCAGGATTCGATCTACTCCTACATCGACGGCCACGCCGAGGTGTACCTGGCCTACGGCATGCGCCGCTGCCTCGCGCAGCGGTATGGGGGGACGGCGGAGGGCCCCGGCATCGTGGTGGATATCTTCGAGCTGGCCACCCCGGCCGACGCCTACGGGGTGTTCACCCACGACCAGGAGGGAGAGCCCACGGCCATCGGCAACGACGCCCTTCTGCGGCACGGCTGGTTGTCCCTGTGGAAGGGGCCGTACTTCGTGTCCGTGTACGCCGAGGGCGAGGCCGAGGGGGCGCGTGCGGCGTTGCTCGAGCTCGGCACGGCCGTCGCCGCCGCCATTCCCGAGGCCGGGGAGCGGCCGGGCCTCGTGGCGGACCTGCCTTCCGGCGGCCTGGTGCCGCGCTCCGTCCGCTACCTCCACGACCAGCAGACGCTCAACACCGAGCTGTTCCTGAGCGAGGACAACGTGCTGCTCTTGAGTCCCGAGACGGCGGCGGTGGTCGCCCGGTACAAGCGCGAGAACGGTTCAGGTTACCTGCTCCTCGTGGACTATCCGGATGTGCAGCGTCGGCAGCGCGCCGAGGAAGAGTTCGCGGGACGGATGCTTGGTGGCCGCAGCGACGGACCGGTGGACCTGGGCGACGGTGGTTGGTACGCCGTGGCCGGGAGCGGCGGGCGGCTGGCGGTGGTGCTTGACGCCGACAGCTCCGAGCTCGCCGCGTCGTTGCTCGAGGAGGCATCCCCGGGAGGCGACCATGATGAAACCTGAGCGCGGCGTGAGCCGCCGCGACCTCATCCGCGGCGGCGCGGGCGTGGCCATGGCCCGGGTCCTGGGCCTTTCGAAGGGGGTGGGGGAGGCCGCGGACGGGCCGCGCAGCCGGGTGGTGCTGGTCCGCGACCTGGATGCGCTCGACGACACCGGAGTGGCGGACCCGGAGGTGGTCCACGACATGCTGAACCGCGCGGTTGCCGCGCTCTTCGACGAAGAGAAGGCAGCGGCGGCGTGGAGGCGGATCGTGGGTCCCGGGGATGTGGTGGGGGTCAAGAGCAACCACTGGCGGCGTTTGAGGACGCCGGAGGCTTTGGAGGAGGCGATCCGGGCCGAGGTGACGGCGGCGGGGGTGCGCGACGCCGACGTCTCCGTGGACGACCGCGGGGTGCGCTCCAACCCGGTCTTCGCCAGGGCGACCGCGCTCATCAACGTGCGGCCCATGCGGACCCACGACTGGTCCGGCCTGGGCACCTGCCTGAAGAACATGATCATGTTCACGCCCCGGCCCCCGGAGTACCACGGCGACACCTGCGCCTCACTCGGGGCCATCTGGAAGCTGCCCCAGGTGGCGGGCAAGGTGCGGCTCAACATCCTGGTGATGCTGACTCCCCAGTTCCATGGAGTGGGCCCGCACAGCTTCTCCCCGGACTTCGTGTGGCCGTACCGCGGCCTCGTCGTGGGGGTCGATCCCGTGGCCGTGGACGCCACCGGCGCGCGGATCATCCAGGCGCGTCGGGACCTGCACTTCGGCGGGCCGAGCCCGATCCGACCGGATCCCCACCACATCCTGTACGCGGACACCCGGTACGGGATCGGGGTCAGCGACCCGGCCCGCATCGAGGTGGTCCGCGTCGGCGCCTCCGAGGGATCCTTGATCTAGCCGAGGCGGGAGGCGGCGTCTCGGGACGCTCCGATGCTGTCGCCGCCTTCCCCGTGGTTGCCCCCTCCGCGAGAGGTGGTGCCAGGCACCGTTCGGGATGCGGCGCACCACCGTCTGTGAGCGCAAGACCCGGTGCCAGGCACCGGCCCGCGAGTTGGATACGCGCGAGGCACTCGCTTCGGGAGCATCAGAGAGCGTGCCAGGCACCGCCGGGGCCTCGTGGAGATGTATGACCGTCTCATCTTCAACGGTGCCTGGCTCGCGCTCTGGCCCTGATCGCGGATCACTGCCGGACGCGGCCGCGGGGGAAGGGCCTACGTGGAGGCGGCGGCGCTGGCCGCAGCGAAGGCCTGCTCGAGGTCGGCGATCAGGTCGTCGGCGTCCTCGCACCCGACGGAGAGCCGCACGAGCCCGTCGGTGATGCCGGCCGCAAGGCGATCAGCCCTCGGCATGGCGGCGTGGGTCATGCTCGACGGGTGCTGGATGAGGGTCTCGACGCCGCCAAGGGACACGGCGAGGGTCATGAGCTGGACATGGTCGAGTAGGCGGCGGCCGGCATCGACGCCGCCCCGGACCTCGAAAGAGATCAGGGATCCGGGGCCGTCCATCTGGCGCTGGGCGAGCTCGTGCTGGGGATGGCTGGCGAGACCCGGGTAGCGGATCCACTCCACCGCCGGATGGGCCTCCAGATACGACGCCAGGCGGGCGGCGTTGTCCTGAGCGGTGCGGACCCGCATGGCCAGGGTGCGCAGCCCGCGAAGCACCAGCCATGCCTGGTGGGGGTCCATGCAGGTGCCCAGGTAGTGATGGGCGGATGCGAGGCGGCTGCGGAGCTCTGAGGTCGCAGGGACGATCATGCCCGCGACCACATCGGTGTGCCCGTTCAGGAACTTGGTCATGGAGTGGATGACGATGTCCGAGCCGTGCTCGATGGGCCGTTGCAGGACCGGGGACGCGAAGGTGTTGTCGGTGACGAGGAGGGCGCCGTGGTCGTGGGCGATGGACGCCACTCCCGCCAGGTCCGTGAGGACGATGGTGGGGTTGGCTGGGGTTTCCACCAGCACCAGCTTGGTGGTGGAGCGCATGGCCTTGCGGACCTCGTCCAGGCTCGAGGTGTCGACGAAGGTCGACTGGACCCCGAAGCGGCTGAAGTCCCGCTCGAGCACCACGCGCGAGGGCCCGTATACCGAGGCGGTCCCCACCACGTGATCGCCGGCCCCGAGCAGGCCGAAGAGCACCGTGCACAGCGCCGCCATGCCCGACGAGGTGGAGAGGCCGTCGACACCCCCCTCCAGTGAACCGACGGCCTCCTCGAGACGCGCCAGGGTGGGGTTGCCCATGCGGGTGTAGATGAAGCCCTCCTCGGTGCCGGCGAAGCGGTCGGCGCCCTGACGGCAGTCGCTGAACGCGAAGGTGGAGGTCTGGTAGATGGGGGGAGACACCGCACCGGTGGCGGGGTCGGGCTCCTGTCCGGCATGGACGACGCGGGTGGTGAGGCGATGGGCGCTGTTTCTCGCTGTCATGTGTCCTCCTGCGACGGCGACCGCGCCCGAGTGTAGCGTTCCTCGCCCGGGGATTGAAGGCCGCGATGGGGTCTTCCCCCAGGGCGGGGTGGCGCCGCACTCCGGCGTGACCGGTCCCGCGTCGCCTTCGTCCGGGAGAGTGTCAGCGGTGGCGACCGCGGGGTGCGCGGCGACAGATCAGGCGTGCCGCGGGAGGCGTCACTCCGTGGGGGCCGGTGCGTGCGGAGGGCCCCGCGTCCGAGTCCGCGCCGGTACCCGAATCCCGGCATTCCATCGGACGCGGACGGAGGCTGTATTTGCAGACCGCGGTGTCATCGGGAGCATCCCTACGCCCGGTCCGGGCCGTGCCGCATGGCATGACACGGAGCCGTTCAGAGACGGTGGGCCGATCCGCCTGAGTGTCATCCTGAGCGAGCGGAGGTCCTCCGGAGCGACTCGAAGGATCTCCCGACAGAACCAGAGCCGTGCCTGGGAGGCGTCCCACGGGCCTTCGGGCGATGGTTCGACGCGTCGCTCGCCGCGGACGGCGAGTTCCTCGCTCACCATGACAGAACAAGGGTGCGCCATTTGGGGGCGCGCTGCGGCGCGTCTCATCCGCTACCATGGTGGTCCGCGAATGGGAGGCTCGGTGGGTAGGTCGAAACTGAAGGTGCTGATGGTCACCAGCGAGGTGGTGCCCTTCGCCAAGGCCGGGGGCCTCGGGGACATGGTGGGGGCGCTGGCGCCGGCGCTGGCCGCGCTCGGTCACGACGTGCGCATCGTCCTGCCCCGCTACTACTCCATTTCGCCGGAGAGGTTGGAGAGGCTGGAGCCGCCTCTCGGCGTGCCCGTGGACGGGGGAGAAGCGTGGTGCGCGGTCTATCGCAGCCGCCTGCCGGGGTCCAAGGTGCCGGTCTACTTCCTGGATCACGAGGGGCTCTTCGGCCGCGACGGGATCTACGGCACCCGCGCCCAACCCGCATTTCCGGACAACCTGCGCCGGTTCGCGTTGCTCTCCCGCGGGGCCCTCCAGCTCGCCAAGATGCTGGGTTTCATCCCCGACGTCGTGCACTGCCACGACTGGCCGTCGGCGGTGGTGCCGGTGTATCTCCAGACCCTGGAGCGGTCGCGGGAGCTGAAGGCCACGGCGAGCGTGCTCACCATCCACAACCTCGGCTACCAGGGAGTCTTCCCGAAGGGCGAGTTCCCCCACCTGGGCCTGCCCTGGGAGCACTTCCACGGCGCCGGCTTCGAGCACTTCGACCAGGTGAACCTGCTCCAGGCGGGCCTGCACAACGCCGAGCTTCTGACGACCGTGTCGCCCACCTACGCCCGGGAGATCCAGACCCCCGCCTTCGGGTTCGACATGGACGGTCTGCTCCGGCACCGCGCTCCGGACCTGTTCGGCGTGCTCAACGGCATCGACTACGAGATCTGGGACCCGGAGACGGACCCCATGCTGCCGCTGCGCTACAGCGCGCGGACGGTGGGTCGCAAGACCGACAACAAGGTCGCACTCCAGCGCGAGCTGGGTCTCGAGGTGGACCCGACTGTGCCCCTGTACGGGATCATCAGCCGACTGGTGGAGCAGAAGGGTTTCGGGGAGCTCTGCGGCCCCACCCACGGCAGGCTCTACGACATGTGCCACGACCTGGACCTGCAGTTCGTGATCCTCGGAACCGGCGAGCGCTGGTGCGAGGAGGAGCTGATGACCCTGGCCGTCAAGCTGCCCAACCTCGCCGTGCGGCTGGAGTACAACGACCGCCTGGCTCACCTCATCGAGGCGGCCAGCGACTTCTTCCTGATGCCCAGCCGCTACGAGCCGTGCGGGCTGAACCAGATGTACTCCCTGCGCTACGGGGCCCTGCCCATCGTCCGCCGTACCGGTGGGCTGGCGGACACCGTCGAGAACTACGACGAGGCGACCGGCGAGGGGACGGGATTCGTGTTCGACCAGCTCACCCCGGGGGCCATCTACGACACCGTGGGCTGGACGCTGTGGGCGTACCACCACCGCCCGGAGCACGTGCTCGCCATGCGCCGCCGGGCCATGACCAGGCGCTTCCCGTGGGACGAGTCCGCAGTACGCTACGTGGACCTCTACCGCGCCGCCATGGACCGTCGCCTGGGGCGGGTCCCTCGCACCTGGTAGGGGCCCAGACCCACCGCGCTCGATGGGGGCGAGCGAGAAGCGCGTCGTGATCGCCTACACTCGAGAGGATGGACCGAAGAAGGATCGTGGTTTTCGCGCTGCTGGCGGGCATGCTGGCGGTGGGGCTGTGGGTGCGCCACTACCTGGCGCCGGAGAACGTGATCCGGCGCGGCCTGAGGGCCGGGATCGCGGCCTTCGAGCAGGAGCGCATGCTGGGCGCCGCAAGACCCGTCTCCCGGGCATACCGGGACCGCTGGGGGATGAGCTACGAGAGCCTCGCCGGCCACATGCGGGAGGTGATGGACACCTACGACGGGTTGCAGGTGGACGTGGAGCCGTTCACTGTGGAGGTCCACGGGGAGGAGGCGTCCACGGCGTTGCGGTTCATCCTGTGGGGCAGCTACGAGAGCACGCGCGGCTACGTCATCGGGAGCCTGGACGAGCCCTGCACGGCCACGCTCCAGTGGCGCAAGGAGCCCGTCGGTTGGCGCATCATCTCCATCTCCGAGCTCGACATCCCGGAGCTCCGCGACGAGCTCGCGCGGAGGCAGCACCAGCCGGAGTGAGGCGCCCGCCGGGTCGGTGAGGGCGGGGTGACAGGGAGCTGTCGACAGGCGGCCCACCGTCCCGTTCCACCAGCCATTCTGAGCATCGTTGCGCCCCTTCGGGGCGGTGCCCCATGGCATGACACGGGCCCGTGCGGAGACAGTGGGACGTCCACGTTGCCTGTCATTCTGAGCGAGGGTCGGTCCGCCGGAGCGAGTCGAAGAATCCCCCGAGAGCACCAGCGTCGTGGCTGGGAGGCGTCCCACGGGCCTTCGGGGGATGGTTCGACTCGTCGCTCGCCGCGGACGGCGAGCTCCTCGCTCACCATGACAGAACAAGGGTGTGTCATCAGGAGGTTCGTGGACGGCCGTCGCCAAACGAGATTCAGAGATCGATGAGCTGCGGAGGGTGATCCTCCGCCTCGAGAAAGCGCAGCAGGTCGGCGGCGGCGATGGCGGTGGTCATGGCGTTGTCGAGGGGGTGGAAGTGCAGGGGCTCGTCCTCGAGCGCCAGACGGTCGAGCACCACCTGCACCTTGCGATCGTGGTCGTTGATCACGGCGAACGGGGTGACCGCTCCGGGGGTCACGCCCAAGTACTTCATCAGCCGCTCCGGGCTGCCGAAGGAGAATCTCCCGGCCCCGAGCCGCGTCCCGAGTGCCTTCAGGTCGATGACGAGGTCCTCGCGGCACACCAGGAGCCACATGGTGCCCTTCTTGTTGCGCAGCAGGAGGTTCTTGGTGTGCCCACCGGCCAGATCACCGCGGTGGGCTTTGGCCTCGTCGACGGTGAACACCGGGCGGTGGTGTACCGTTCGGGTTTGGATCCCCAGCTCCTCGAGGCGGCGGAACAGGTCCTCCGGAGTGGCGGGGCGGCCGCCGTCGGCCAGGCCCCAGGGCTCGACTTCGCTCATGGCTCGTCCTCCGTGCGACGGGCGCGCGGCGTGCCCGGCGCCCGAGCATCCTAGCTCGGACCGGGCACAGGCCGTGGGCTCTGGCCGACCTCCGGGCACCGCAGCGGCCAGCAGCGACTGCGATCGGCGTCAGCGCTCTGCGTCCGCCGTCAGCGGCCGCGTCGCGGTCGTTGCCCCAACGACATGCCCTTGCGCCGTCATGGTGAGAATGGCTCAGGAGGAGGATCGCCCCTGCGGAACGACGCGGGGATGACGGTGCCACCGAACGCCGCCGCTCTGCTAGTCTCCCTGCCGGGGACGGTGCGAGGAGGGCAGGTGGCGAGGAAGACCTTCACCAGTCGCTGGGGCCTCATGCTGGCCATGCTCGGCATGGCCGTCGGGACCGGGAACATCTGGCGTTTTCCGCGCATCGCGGCCAGCAACGGAGGCGGCTCCTTCCTCATCGCCTGGGTGGTCTTCCTCTTTGCGTGGTCCATCCCCCTCATCCTGGTGGAGTGGGCCATGGGAAAGGGAGTGCGGCGCGCGCCCATCGCGGCCTTCCGCCACTTCGTGGGTGATCGCTTCGCCTTCATGGGCATGTGGGTGGCGTGGGTGGTGGCGGCCATCGCCGCCTACTACGCCACGGTGATGGGATGGACCATCCGCTTCCTGCTCGAAGCGCTCAGGGGCCGCCTCGGAGGCGGCGCCTCGGCGCGCTTGTGGGAGTCGTTCTCGTTCACCCCACAGACCCTCGTCTTCCAGGCGCTGGCCGTGTCCATGGCGGCGGCGGTGGTCTACTTCGGCGTGCGTGGGATCGAGCGGATCGCCCGGGTGCTCATGCCGAGCCTGATCGTCCTGGTGGTGGTGCTCATGGTCCGCGCCCTGACCCTGCCGGACGCCGGCCGCGGCCTGCGCTTCCTATTCACCCCGCACTGGAGCGACCTCGCCAACTACCGCATCTGGCTCGAGGCCCTGGCCCAGAACGCGTGGGACACCGGAGCCGGTTGGGGCCTGGTGCTCACCTACGCCATCTACTCGCGGGCCAAGGAGGACACCAACCTCAACAGCTTCATGCTCGCCATCGGCAACAACTGCATCTCGCTCATGGCGGGGATCATGGTGCTGTGCACGGTGTTCTCGGTCATGCCCCATGCGGCGAGCCAGGTGGTGGGCGCCGGCAACGAGGGGCTCACCTTCATCTGGGTGCCGCGTCTGCTGGATGAGGTTCCCGCGGGCGGGGTGTTCATGGTGCTCTTCTTCCTGGCACTGATGTTCGCCGCCTGGACCAGCCTGGTGGCCATGTTCGAGGTCGGGGTGCGGACCTTGCAGGAGTTCGGCTTCCAGAGGAAACGGATGGTCGTGGGGTTCTCGCTGTTCCTGTTCCTGGCCGGCGTGCCGTCGTCCCTGAGCGCTCCGGTGTTCCGCAACCAGGACTTCGTGTGGAGCGTGGGGCTCATGGTGTCGGGGCTCTTCTTCGCGGTCACGGTGCTGCGGTGGGGGGTGGGCCGCTTCCGCACCAAGCTCGTCAACACCGCCTACCAGAGCTTCCGCATCGGGCGCTGGTGGGAGTGGTCCGTGCGGCTGGTGGTGGCGCTGGCGGTGATCATGATCGGCTGGTGGTTCTGGCAGGTGCGGGAGCTGCCCCTCCTCTCCCAGGAAGGCATCGGCAACATGCTGGTGCAATGGGCGGTGGTGCTGGCGGCCGCGGTCCTTCTGGGTCCCTGGCTGCTCGAGCGCATGACGCGCGCCGAGCCGGTCCAGGACGAGGCGGTGGAAGGCTCTCCGGAAAGCGCGGCGGTGGACAGCGAGGCATCTCCTCGCTGAGCTGGCCGATCCTTCGCGAAGCGCTATACTCCCGCCCTGCGATCAGACCCTCGGACCGCGATCCGAGGCCGTAGAGGAGGCGTGATGTTCGGCACCATCAAGGAAGCGCTCGAGTACATCAAGAAGAACGAGATCCGGCAGATCGACGTCAAGGTGGGGGACCTCCAGGGGCGCTGGCGGCGCATGACCTACTCCGCGGCGAACGTTGGTCAGCGGCTCTTCGAGGAGGGCACCGGCATCAGCCTGTCTCCCTATCCGGGCTACCGCACGGTCGAGTCGGGAGACATGAAGGTGATCCCGGACGTGACCACGGCGTTCCTCGACCCCTTCCACGAGTACCCGACGCTCTCGTTCATCTGCAACATGCACATGAACGACGGCAGCCGCTATGTCCGCGATCCGCGCTACGTGATCCAGCAGGCGGAGGCCTATCTCGGCAAGGTGGTGCCCAAGGCCGAGGCGCTCTTCAGCCCCGAGATGGAGTTCTACATCTTCGACAACGCCAACTACGGCGTCGACGCCCGGGCCTCCTACTTCACCGTGGAGGCGCCGGCCGCCGGGTGGACCGAGAGCGAGGAGCCGCTGTACCGCATCGGCCTCCCCAAGTGTGGCCAGATCGACCAGCCCTTGGACCGCTACGCCAACGTCCGCGAGCGCATGGTGGCCCGCATCGAGGAGACCGGGATCAAGGTCAAGTACCACCACCACGAGCTGGGGACGCCGGGCCAGATGGAGGTGGAGGTCCTGTTCGACAGCGCCCTGCGTTCGGCCGACGCCATGATGGTCATGAAGTACATGATCAAGTGCACGGCCGTGGAGGACGGCTGCCTCGCCACCTTCATGCCCAAGCCCCTGCACGGCCACGCCGGCAACGGCATCCACTTCCACCAGTACCTCACCAACGGCGGCAAGTCCCTCTTCTACGACAAGAAGGGCTACGGGGGCATGAGCCAGATGGGCCTCAGCTACCTGGCGGGGCTGCTGGAGCACACCCCGGCCCTGATGGGCCTCGGCAACGCCAGCACCAACTCCTACCGGCGCTTCGCCCCGAACCTGGCGGCGCCCATGAAGCTCTTCTTCGGGGTCGGCAACCGCTCCTCCGCCCTGCGCATCCCCGGCTACGCCATCAACGAGCGCGAGGCCCGGGTGGAGTACCGCATGCCCGACGGAACCGCCAACCCGTACCTGATCATCGCCGCCCAGCTTTTGGCCGGCCTGGAGGGCGTGACCAGGAAGATGGACCCCACGGCCATGGGCTTCGGGCCCTACGACGTCAACGTCTATGCCCTGCCCGAGGAGGAGCAGGCCAAGATCAAGGACATCCCCACCGAGTTCGGCCCCGCCCTGGCGGCCCTCGACGGCGACCGCGCCTTCCTCAAGCAGGGGGACGCCTTCGCCGACGAGCTCATCGACGCCTGGCTGCAGGTCAAGCAGGGGGAGCTGATCGACGTCAAGGTGCGGCCGCATCCCCAGGAGTGGGTGGCCTACTTCGACCTGTGAGCGCGTAGCAGCTCAGTGGCGTATTTCCCGCGCCCGCGTTTGCGTCCGATGCGTCAGCGGACAGCGGCGGCGAGCCGCGTCGGTAATCAGCGGCAGGAATCAGCGACCGCAGTCAGCGGCCCGCGCTCCCAATGACACGCCCTCGGGCCGTCGTGGTCAGCGGCGTTACGCCCGTTCCGGGCGGTGCCGGCTGGCATGACGCCACGCTGTCATTCCGAGGAGCCAGTCCTTGAGCGAAAGATCGTGCGTCACTTCGTTCGTCAGGACAAGTCTGGGGGGGCAGAGATGCCTCGGCTTTGCCCCCGTCCAGATCCCTCAGTCGCAAGCTCCTTCGGAATGACAGCGTGGGGGATGTCATGGTGAGTGAGGAGCGAGCCGTCCGCGGCGAGGGACGAGTCGAACCATCCCCCGAAGGCCCGTGTGACGCCTCCCGGGTACGGCTCTGGTTCTGTCGGGGGATCCTTCGACTCGCTCCGGCAGACCTCCGCTCGCTCAGGATGACACTCAGGCGAGGCGGCCCACCGTCTCTGCGCGGCTCCGTGTCATGCCATGCGGCACCGCCCCGACGGGGCGTAGGGATGCTCAGGATGACAGGGGGAGTGGGCGGCCGGCCGTCGCCTCGCGGCCCCAGGTCATCGCACGAGGCACCACCCCGAAGGGGCGTGCCCACGCTCGGGTTGACACGGGGTAGGTGCGCCCCCGCGGAACGACCCGGGGGTGACGCTGCCGCTGATCGCCGCCTCAGAGTCGGGCGGGTGGGGGCTTCGCGCCTTCGCGCCTTGGCGTCTTTGCGTTCGTTCTCTTCCCCGGGAAGGGTGGGCGGCTCTGCGTCTCCGCGTCTCTGCGTTGGTACGCTCCGGCGCGGATCGTTGTCCGCTGATCGCCGCCGCAGCCGCTGCCGCTGATCGCTGCCGCTGCCCCGGTTGGGGATACGGTCTCGGGCGAGGAACCCGGAACGCGGACGCGGACGCGGGACGGCGTGGTCAGTCTGGCTACGTCAGAGCTTGTCCGCCCAGGCGTCCAGGATGTCCAGGTAGGGACGGATGCTGGTCAGGCGGGCCGACTCCTTGGGCCCGTGCGGGCCGCGACCGACCTGGCCGAAGACCACGGCGTGGCCGATGCCCCGCTGCGCTGCCTCGGGGTCCGCGCCCTGCTGGATCGCCGCCAGATGGCCGCCGTCGTTGCCGTGGAGCTTGACCAGGTCCGGGCAGGGGCCGCCCACGACGTCCTCCCACGCTTCGCGCAGGGCCACCAGGTCGCGGTGGTCGTCGGGGCAGCGCCACGGCGGCAGGTCGTTCACCATCTCGAAGCGGCCCCACTCCAGGCGCTGACGCATCTCGTCGATGAGCTCCTCCACCGCCTGCTTGTGGTCCAGCAGCTCGCGGATGTCGACGCCGAGGATGGTGGGGCTTCCGGTGGCGGGGATGGGCGCCGAGGAGACCTCCAGCTGGATGCCGCCGGCGTCGAGCCCCTCGGCCCAGCTCGTCACGGCCTGTGCATCGGCGCCGTGGACGGCCAGCTTCATCAGCCCCGAGCCGTCGTAGGTGTTGAAGTTGCGGTCCTGACCGATCTCGACCCCGCCCAGGCGCACCGCATCCTCGCCGAAGGTGTCGGCGGCGCGACCGGCGATCCAGGCGAAGCTCTCCAGCAGGCTGAGGTCGGAGGCCTTGGCCTGGGCGGAGTGGATGGCGGCGCCGGGGATGCGCTGGGCGGTGACCCACACGGCGTCCCCGGCGGCGGCGTCGGGGTCGCCGGCGATGAGGCAGAAGGGGTTGACGAAGCCGCTGCGGACCCCCGGCTGGCGCTCCGTCTTGGCCGCTGGCGTCTGCACCGCGTTGAGGGTGGCGACGGTGGTGCGGCCGAGCTCGATGGCGTCCGCGATCTGGCTCAGGGCGCTCATGCCGCGGGCGCCGTCGCTCTCCACTCGGAACCAGCGCCACGACCGGTTCTCGGCGCACACCGGGCCCACCACCGGCGGCGGGTCCATCCACTCCAGCTCGCCGGTGCGCTCACCGACGACGGCGAAGCGGATGGCCACTCCCTTGGCGTCCTCCAACCACCTGAACGTGGACAGGCTGTTGTGGGGCTCGGGGCTCCCGTTCTCCTCGGTGCAGGAGAGCGTGAGGAGCACCGGCGGCTTGGGTCCGGAGCGCTGCTGGCGGCGGGCCATCCACACGAGGAAGGTGGCGACCACCGTCTTCATGTCCGTGGCGCCGCGGGCGTACAGGTCGTCGGCCTCGACGAAGGGCTCGAACTGCCCCGCGGACTTGGCCTGGACGACGTCCAGGTGGCCGATGAGCGCCACGGCCTGCGAGGGAGGGGAGGCGTCCAGGTCGTGCTCGGCGAAGGTGATCACGAGAAAGGGGAACGGGACGTCCTTCGCCGGCGCCCGCTGGCAGACCTTCAGGCCGCGTTGCTCCGCCCACTGCGTCACCAGGCGGGCGGTGCGGATGACCTCGGCCAGACCCTCCGGAGAGGCCGGCACCGTCACCCCGGGCAGGGAGCAGAGGCGGGCGGAGAGGTTGACGGCCTCCGCGACGTCGTCGTCGAAGCGGCCCGCCAGGGCCTCCTCGAATCCTGGCTTCCCGTAGCTGTACCTTTCTTCCGTCATGGCCCCTCCCTGATGTCTCTGGACCCTGTCGTCGTCGTCAGCGCACGGCCTCGAGCAGCTGGCCGAAGATGTCACGCACCTTGCGGACGTCCTCCAGCGTCACCGCGGCGGTGAGCCGGACCATGGAGGCGCCCTCGGGCGCCGGGGTGAACATGCCTCCCGGCGCGCCCACCAGGCCGAACTGGCCGATCAGCATCTCCGAGATCTTCTTGGCGTCGGTCATGGGCCGGCCGTCGGCGTCCCGGAACAGGCTCTGGCCGTCGCCGTCCACGAGGGCCGCCGTGCCGTAGAACGAGCCGCCGATGGAGAAGGGGAGGCCGTAGGCGTCGCAAGCCTCGCGCATGGCCCGCCGGGTCTCGTCCAGGGCCTTGTAGCGGGGCCCCATGGCGGCGTGCACGCCGCCCGGGAAGGTGTGCAGGGCGTACGCCACCAGGGCCTCCTGGGGGCGCGGGTAGCCATTGACGGAGCGCATCCGGGTCAGGGCCGTGTTGATGACCGCCTTGGCCACCGCGTCGTGACCCTCGGGCGCCATCCAGATCATGGTGCCGGTCTTGTTCTGGGAGCTGGTGACCTTGGTCTCGCCCACCAGCACCCCCAGGTAGGCCAGCGCCTCCGGCGCCAGCTCCTTCTCCAGGAAGTCGAGGGGCACGGCCGCGGCGTGGCCCTCGGGCACGAGGGGCGAGTAGAAGGCGTCGATCATCACCGGCAGGTCGGCGGCGGCGGCGGTCTCCACGTAGCGCGCCAGCTCCTCCCGGTCCATGCCCACGCCGGTGGGGTTGGAAGGCAGGATGGGGATGGCGGCGATGGGGGTCAGGTTCTGGTCGCGGGCGAACTCCAGGGCCGCCGCCAGGCCCTCGGCCGAGCTGGACAGGCCGTGCCTGGGGATGGCCGGGCAGTGCACCATCTCCAGCCCGAGGTCGGTGGCCAGGGGCTCGTAGCCCGACCACTGCAGGGTGTCGAAGATGAGCGCACGCCGACCATTCTTGCCCGCCTTGTCGGCCCGGGCCAGCAGCCCGCGGAGCACGAAGTCGATGGCCGTCCGGCCGGACACGGTCTGGATGGTGCGCACCGGTGTGCTCTGCACGCCCCAGCTCGCCACCAGGGTCTCCACCACCGCCGGGTACTGCTGCTGGTAGTTGCCCGGGAAGCCGTAGGCGTCGCCGGAGGTGCGCCGCAGCTCGGTGCTGCCGGCGGCCACGATGCGGTCCCGCGCCTCCTCGATCCACGCCCCGAAGTCCGCGCTCAGGGGCTGCCCCACGTCGTCGATGTCACCGGCCGACTGGTCGATGACCGGGTGGCCGGCGGCCCGGCGGTCGCGCGCCAGCTTCTTCAGGTCGGGCAGGGTGGGGAGGCCCGGGATGGGCACTGCGAGCTGGGGGCTGCGCAGCCCTGGGGCCTGGGCCAGGAATCGCTCCATCGCCGTGGCCGAGGGTGAGGTCTTGGGTGTGGCGTGATCGGTCATGGTGTCCGCCCTGACTGGAGATTCGGCCGCCTCCTGATCGCCAGGCCGGGTCGGCCGTGGGGGATGGTTATACCACGCACGTACACGGGGCACCACTCCCGTCGGCAGGCTGCCGGAAGGCGACCTGAGGGCGTGCGCGAAGAGGCTGATACCGCGCCGCGGGACGGGGGCGAGACGTCAGTCGGCCGAGGTCGTGGCGCCACGACCGTGGCGGGTCCCGCAGAGGTGGTCCTCGTACGGTGCGCTCCGCGAGGGACAGGGCTCGCGGGGACACAGCCGGCACTGGTCGAAGTCGCCGGCGGTGGGGAACATGATCCCCGACAGGGAGTGCACCGGGTCCATCATGAGCCCTGTCGTGAGGCGGACTCCCACGGCGCCCTCCACATCGCCGAGGACGCGAAACAGCGGGACCTGATCCTGGATGGGCCAGTCCCCGAGGGAGCCGGGGCCGAGGGTGCCGATCTCCCGCAGCCCGAAGCGTCGTCGGAGCTCGCTCTCCAGAGCGCGTACGGCCGCGGCGAGGGCCCGCGCCATGATCGCGTCCGCCCAGAACCCTTCCAGCGGTTCACCCTTCGTGGCGGACCAGGCGGCGAGCTCGGGGCCGCAGGTCGCCACGAAGGGAAACGCGCGGTGTGTCTCCGCGAGATGGGTCGAGAGGATCCGGCTGCTGAACGCGATGCCATCGACGAGGACGGTGGACCCCGTTCCCGGGTCACAGGACGACAGGCGACAGGCCGCCCTGGGCCGGGCCAGGGCCAGCGCCTCGTCGAGGAGCGGACGCAGGGAGGCAGCGGCAGGCGCCGAGGCGCCCCTCGGGCCGAGCTCGGCCCGGAGACCGTCCAGGTCCATCGCCATGTCGATGCCGTCCAGGACCACGAACTCCATGCTCAGCTCCCACGTGCCGTCCGCGCGGCCGGCTGGCGCGCGGGCCCAGGGTACCCTGCCCGGGGCGGGAACGGTGGGGTGACGGCCGACGATCGCACCCTCCCGGCCGTGGTGCGGTTGACAACCACCGCCACGCCAGCCATGGTGACCTGGCCCCCGCCCGCGGCCACGGCAGAGGAGGAGGACGTCATGGACCTGGTGAGTCAGATCCGGGAGAACCTGCAGAAGGGCGATCACCACAAGGTCGCGGAGCTGACGCGGCAGGCCATCGCCGCGGGCGTGCCCGCCGACACGATCCTGGACGACGGCCTCCTGGCGGGGATGGACGTCGTGGGCCGCCGGTTCGGCGCCAACGAGATCTTCCTGCCCGAGGTGCTGCTGGCCGCGCGCGCCATGAACGCCGGCATGGAGCTGATCAAGCCGCTCTTGACGGCCGGCGAGGCGCCGACCCGGGGCAAGGTGGTGCTCGGCACGGTGAAGGGGGATCTCCACGACATCGGCAAGAACCTGGTCGGCGTCATGCTCAAGGGGGCGGGATTCGAGGTCGTGGACCTCGGAACCGACGTGCCGGCGGGCGCCTTCGTCGAGGCGGCCAGACGGGAAGACGCGCAGGTGGTGGGGCTCTCCGCGCTCATCACCACCACGATGGCGGGCATGCGGGACGTGGTCGAGCTCTTCAAGCGGGAGGGGCTGGCGGACCGGGTGAAGGTGATCGTGGGGGGCGCCCCCGTGTCCCAGGAGTTCGCGGACGAGATCGGTGCCGACGGCTACGGGTATGACGCGGCCAACGCGGTGACCCTGGTCAAGCGACTCACGGGCGTGACCAGATGATGGACCTGCGAGCGCGGCTGCGGCAGGGCGAGGTCCTGTGCGGGGACGGTGCCTGGGGCACCATGCTCATGGCGCGCGGTCTCGCGCCGGGGGAGAGCCCCGAAGCCATGAACCTGTCCCACCCCGAGGTCCTGGCCGAGATCGCCGAGCGCTACGTCGCCGCCGGTGCACAGCTCCTCACCACGAACACCTTCGGCGGCTCGCCTTTGAAGCTGGCGGCCTTCGGACTGGAGGAGCGGACCGAGGAGATCAACGCCGCCGCCGTCGCCGCCGTGCGGCCCGTCGCCGCAGGCCGGGCGTTGATCTCGGCGTCGGTGGGGCCCACCGGCGCGCTCCTGGCGCCCTACGGGGAGACCGCGCCCGAAGAGGTCGGAGCGGCGTTCGAACGGCAGATCCGTGCCCTGGTGGCGGCCGGGGCCGATGCCATCTGCATCGAGACCATGATCGACCTGGCGGAGGCGCGGCTCGCGATCGAGGCGGCCCGCGCGGTGTCGACCCAGGTCCCGGTGATCGCCACCATGACCTTCGACCGCATCCCCCGTGGGTTCTTCACGATCATGGGGACCAGCGTCGCCGAGGCGTGTGCGGGGCTGGAGGATGCGGGCGCCGACGTCGTGGGCTCCAACTGCGGCAACGGCACGGACACGATGGTGGAGGTCGCGGCGGAGCTCGTGGCCCACACGAGCCTGCCGGTGATCATCCAGCCCAACGCCGGCCTGCCCGAGCATGTCGGCGGCGAGCTCGTCTACCCGGAGAGCCCGGAGTTCATGGCGCGACGGGTGCCTCGGCTCGTGGACCTGGGGGTGCGCATCATCGGCGGATGTTGCGGCACGGGCCCGGAGCACGTGCAGGCCCTGCGCAGGGCCATCGACGCCCATCACGGAGGCTAGGTCTCGCCGTCCCGGATGGCAGGGACCAGCGGCAGCGGTGGCAATCGGGACGGCCGGCGGCGGCCGGTCGCAGGGATCAGCGATGAGGGCTCCGCCACGTTTGCCGACCCTCTGCGGTGGCGGTTCGGGGCGGCCGTCGATTGACTTTAGGAAGCGGCTACTCGTCCACACCTCGCCCCGCGCGGACCATCTCCAGGATCCGGACGTCCTCGCGGTGGCGGGGGTGGTCGATGCGGCTCTTGATGGCGATGAGGCCGTCCAGATCGACCCAGCAGGCGCGCGCACTTCCATAGCGGCTCTCGATCCGCCGCTCCCACAGGGTGCCGAAGTCGAGCTCGATCATCCCGCGCAGGAGGTCGATGCGATTGGGTGCGACGCCGAGCTGCAGGATCTCGTTGGGGTTGCCGGGGTCCAGGAGCTCGGGCACGCCGAACTCCGAGAGCGCACTGTTGGCGCGCCGGGCGTTCTCGGTGTCGCAGCCGAGCCAGATGTCCATGTCCTTCGTGTAGCGGGGCTTGGCGTGAAAGATGAAGGCCAGGCCGCCGACGATCAGGTAGCGCACGTCGTGGCGGTCCAAGAGCTCGAGGAAGTCCTCGAAGTCCGGGACCGTCTCCATCGCTCAGGGCTCCGAAGGGGGCGCGTTCCGCCGCGCCTGCTCGGCGAGGGCCACATCGCGGCGGATGGCGACCAGGGCCGACAGCCGATCCTCGGGGGTCTGAGCCTGCCAGAACTCCAGGTCCCAGCGCTCGGCCTCCTCGAAGGTGGACGCCCGGTGCACGACCAGTCGCCGACGCCGTTCCCGGCTCCGGTCCTGCAGGCTGCCACGGTACTCATCATCTTGTTTCACATCGTCATTTTACAGTGACTGAGCCAATTTGCAGGAGGTCCACGTTTCGTCGGGATCGGGGCCCTCGTGCGAGCGACCCACCAAGTCTGTGCTGCGGAAACGCCAAAGCCGGTGCCTGGCAGCGGCTCTGGCGTGGCGGCGTGCGTCGGGCCGGAGAGGCCGAGCCAGGAGTATGATCCGCTGTCATGACCGCCGCGACCCGCACCGCGCTGCTGGGAGCCTGCTCGCTGTGGGCGGTGTCCTTCGTGGCGACCAAGATCGCCCTGGAGGCGATCCCGCCGTTGTCCGTGGTGTCGCTGCGCCTGCTCGT
Organism: uncultured Holophagae bacterium; assembly: GCA_963844865.1. GTDB lineage: Bacteria > Acidobacteriota > Thermoanaerobaculia > Thermoanaerobaculales > Sulfomarinibacteraceae > CAWJPY01. Next base: position 115,610 of record CAWJPY010000021.1, on the reverse strand, counting down.
GGGCGCGGTGTGCTTCCTGCCGCTGCTCTTCCTCGGTGACCGGATCAGGCGGATCTGGGGTGGCGCGACGCTGGCCGGGCTGTTCGGCCTGAGCCTGCTCGGCGCCGGGCTGCACTACTCGTTCCAGACCGTCGGTCTGCAGTACACGCGCGCCTCCAACGCCTCGCTGTACGTGGCCACCGGCCCCATCACCATCCTGCTGCTGGCGGTCATCTTTCTCCACGAGAGGCTGAACCTGCGCAAGGTGCTGGGGATCATCCTGGCCGTGGTGGGCGTGCTGGTCGTGATGGGGATGGGGACCCTCGCGGGCTTCCGGCTGCCGGCGCACGTGATCGGCGACCTGCTGGTCATCAGCAGCATCGTCCTGTGGGCCGGCTTCACCGTGTTCGGCAAGCCGCTCACCGAGCGACTCGGGGCCCTGACCGTGACCGCTGCGGTGACGGTCATGGGCGCCGCCTGGATGGCCCCGGTGGGCTGGTTGGAGATGCACCGCCGGGGGTTCTCGCTGGCCAGCATCACGCCTGCGGGGTGGTCCGCCGTCGCGTTCTTGGGAGCGGGCTGCAACTTCCTGGCGGTGCTGCTGTACTTCACGGCCCTGGAGCGCACCGAGTCCCAGAAGGTCGGGGTGTACCTGTACACCATCCCGCCGCTCACGGCGGCGGTCGCAGCGGTGGTGTTGCACGAGGCCATCACTGTGAACCTGCTGGTGGGCACGGTGCTGGTCATCGTGGGCGTCGCCCTCACCGAGCGCGGATGAGCGCGTCTGCGCGACAGGCGTCTGGATGATTACGAGCCTGCAAACGTAGGCATGGTGAAGCAATCACGTCCGACCGCGTTCTCGCAGGGTCGGGCGGACGGAGGACACATGACGGCGTACCCCGCACCGGTCCCGCCAGCGCGGGACCCATCTTCCATCACGGAGGACGCCGCAGCCCCGCCGCGTCGGGTGCTCGGCCGCCGACCGCTCTCGGCCCTGGTGACGACCTACAACGAAGGTGATCGGATCGCCGGCTGCCTGGACACCTTGCGCTGGTGCGATGAGATCCTCGTCGTCGACTCCTTCTCCTCGGACGACACCGTCGCCATCGCGAGCCGGTTCCCGAGAGTCCGGGTGTTGCAGCGGCGCTATTTCGGCGCCGCCTCCCAGAAGAACTGGGGCATCGATCGCCTGCGCAACGACTGGGTGCTGATCCTCGATGCGGACGAGCGGGTCACGCCGCAGCTCCGAGACGAGATCGAAGAGGTCCTGGCGGCGCCTGCCCCGGCGTGCGCATTCTCGGTCCCCCGCCGCACCTACGCCTGGGGCCGGCCGGTGCGTTTCTCCGGGTGGCAGCACGATCGGGTGGTGCGGCTGTTCCGGCGCGACGGCGCCCGCTACCCCGATCGACGAGTCCACGCCGACATGGAGACGGTCGAGCCGCCGGCCCGGCTGTCCGCTCCGCTGGAGCACGGCATGATCGTCAGCCTCTCGGAGTACGCCAGCCGCGTGCAGCGCTACGCGTTATGGGGCGCGGCCCAGCTGTGGCGGGACGGCCGCCGCGCCGGCCAATGGCAGGTGGCGGTGCGGCCCGTGTGGCGCTTCGTGCGGACGTACCTGCTCCAGCTAGGCTTCCTGGAGGGCGTCCGGGGCCTGACGCTGTGCGCGCTGCAGGCGTACGGGACCTTCCTCAAGTACGCGATCCTGTGGAGCTGGCGGGACGGCGCCGCGGCCGGGCGCAGCCCCGATCTCCCGGAGTTCGACGACGACCCCATGACCTGGGCGTGGCCCGCGCCGCAACGGGCGGCCCGGGATGCCGCCGAGCTCCAGATCTCCTGAGCACGTCGTGGAGGGCTCAGTCCGGGAAGATCTTGCCCGGGTTGAGGATCCCCTTGGGGTCGACGAGCCCCTTGATCCGCCGCATGAGCTCGTATCCTAACCCGTGCTCCGCCGCCATGAAACGCCGCTTGCCGATGCCGATACCGTGCTCGCCGGTGCAGGTGCCGCCGACCTCCAGCGCCCGTGCCACGATCCGACTGATTGATTTCCTCAGGGCCGCACCATTCGTCCTGCATCGGCGGGTCGCCCACCATGACGACATGCAGTTGCCGTCCCCGGCATGGCCGAAGACGATAGCCGGCGCACGCCTGCGCGTCCACATGCTTTTGGGAAAAAACCACCATCTCGGGTAGCGTGGAGATGGGCACCGCCACGTCCACGATCAGGGTTTCCTTTCCGGGATGGGCGCGGTGAATGGTCTCCCAGGCCTCGTGCCGGGCGCGCCACAATTCCCGGCGGTCCTTTTCCTCGATGCCGAATTTAACTCGGTGGCGCCGCACTCTTCGCACAGCTCCTCCGCGGTCAGGTCGGCGGTTTCCTGCAGGGCCGCCTTGCTGACGCCGTGAAACTCGCAGAACAGGGACGGCATCTCGGCGATATCCGAGGCCGTCTCCCGGTTCATCAGCGCGATGAATACCGGCGGCAGCAGCTCAAGCGCCGCCGGTTCCAGGCCGGAGCCCATCAAAACCGCCACGGCTTGGGAGGCGCCTCAAGGTTTTCGAAGGTGACCGTGGCCGCCAGGTGATGCGACGGGGATGCCGGCCAGCTTCAGGGTGGCCTCGGTGACGACGCCCAGGGTGCCTTCCGAACCCACGAACAGCCGGGTCAGGTCGTAGCCCGACGAGGATTTGTGGGCCCTGCCGCCGGTATGGATCACCCGCCGTCAGGCAGCACGACCACCAGCCTCATCACATAATCCTTGGTGGCGCCGTATTTGATCGTCTGCACGCCGGAAGCGTTGTTGGCGATCATGCCGCCGATGGTGGCGTCGGCGCCCGGGTCGGGCGGAAAGAACAGGCCGTGCCTGCCGGTCCGGCGGTTCAGCTCCTTGCGCAGGACCCCGGGCTGGACGTCCACCTGGAGGTCCTGGGGCCTGATGTCCAGGACGCGGTCCATGCGGGTCAGGTCCACGACCAGTCCGCCGCGGACCGGCACTGGATTGCCCTCGAGGCTGCTGCCCGCGCCCCAGGGCGTCACCGGCAGGTCGTTGTCGGAGCACCAGGCGAGGATCGCCGACACCTCGCCGGTGGTCAGCGGCCAGATCACCCCCGCCGGCAGCTCACCGCGGTGCGGCGAGATGTCCCGCGCGTGCAGCTCCCGGTTCGACGCCCCGACCGAGAACCGATCGGGCTCGACCAGCGCCGTCAGCTCGGCGATCTGCTCGGGAGTGAACTCCTGCGCGCTGCTCGTGACGGTGCCCTGGGGCGTCGCCGCGATGGCGGGCGCGAGCGCCTCGGTCCACGCTCCGGGATCCAGCTCCGCGAACTGGAGGAGGACGCCGAAGGCGTGCCTCGGGTGAACGTAGAAGTACTTCCAGTTGGGGTCGGCATCGTTGTAGCCGAAGGTCGGAACGCCCCGCGCTTCGAGGGTCGCGCGGGCATCACCCAGGTCGTTGACCTGGAAGGTGACGTGATGAGCCCCATCGCCGCGCCGGTCCAGGAAGCGGTGCAGGAAGCTGTCCTCGCCCACCGGGTCGATGAGCTCGAGCGCGCAGGAGCTGCCGAGACCGATGGCGGTCCACCGGAAGCCCTCGCCGGCCTCGGTGGCGGTGTAGAGCTCACGGCCGCCCAGCACGCCGCAGAAGAAGCGCTTGGCGTTCTCCAGGTCGCGGACCGCGATGGACACGTGGTCGATGCGTCTGATCATGTCCCGCACAGGTCCCTCCCCGCGTCGTCAGCTCTGGGCGCCTGCGCCGGTCCACCCCGGCCCCCGCACCACGCGCCCCGGCGTGGCGCCGGTGTGCTCGCCGTCCTTGAGGACCTGCACGCCGTTGACGAAGACGTGCACCATGCCGGTGGCGTACTGGTGGGGCTCCGCGTAGGTGGCGTGGTCCTGGATCGTGTCCGGGTCGAAGACGACGACGTCGGCGAAGTAGCCCGGCGCGAGGCGCCCGCGCCGGTCGAGCTTGAGGTTCGCGGCGGGCAGCGACGGCGAGCTTGCGGATCGCGCTCGGCGAGGGAGAGTGCCTGCTCGTCGCGGACGTACCTGCCCAGCACGCGGGCGAAGTTGCCGTAGGCGCGGGGGTGCGGGTTCGACTTGAGGAACGACGCCCTCGGGGGCGAGCGAGCCTCGTCGGAGCCGAAGCTCACCCAGGGCAGCGCGATCTGGCTCGCGCATGTTGTCCTCGGACATGAGGAAGTAGATCGTGTCCCGACGCGGCTGCCGTCCTTCGACGACCAGGTCCATGGCGGTCTCCTCGGGCGAGGTGCCGCGCATCTCGGCGACCTCGGCGAGGGTCTTGCCGGTCAGCGGCTTGAGCGAGTCGGCCCTGAAGCCGACCAGGAGCATGTTGTCGGGCGAGCCGGCCGCGAGGTAGAGGTTCTCCCATTCGTCCGTGGGCGTGCGCATCTCGCGCGCCATGCGCCGGCGGATCGCGGGGTCCTTCAGGCGCGCCGACCGATGCGTCGTAGCCGCCTTCCTGGACCCACGGCGGCATGGAGGCGTCCAGCCCGGTGGCGCCGGCCCCGTAGGTGTACATGTCGGCGGTGATGTCCAGGCCCTCGGCACGGGCGGCTCGACCTTCGGCGATGCCCGCGTCGAGCTTCGGCCAGTTGTCCTCGCCGGCCGCCTTGAAGTGGTAGATCTCGGCCGGCATGCCGGCCGCGCGGGCGATGTCGATCAGCTCGTCCACGGACTCGAGGAGCTGCGGTCGCCCTCGCTGCGGATGTGGGAGATGTACATCCCGTCGTACTCGCCGCCGACCTTGGCCAGGGCGATCAGCTCGGCCGTCTTCGCGTAGAACGCCCGGGGCGTAGATGAGCGACGAGGCCACGCCCAGCGCGCCCTCCTCGCATGGCCTCGCGGACCAGCTCCTGCATTGCGTCCAGCTCCGCGGGCGTGGCGGGCGGTCCGCGTAGCCGATCACGTACGCGCGGACCGTGGTGGCGCCGACGAAGGAAGCGACGTTGGCGAGACGCCCCGGTCCTGAGGTGCTCCAGGTACTCGCCGAGGGTGGTCCACGGCACGTCGTACTGGATGTCGCCCTGGCAGCTGACCATGTCCGCCCGCATGGTGTCGTTGAGGGGCCCCATGGAGTCCCCCTCGCCGCACGACCTCCAGGGTGACGCCCTGGCGGATGTCGCTCTGAGACCGCCCATCCTCGATGAGGGTCTCGTTCGCCCAGCACAGCATGTTCACGAAGCCCGGCGCCACGGCCAGGCCGGAGACGTCCAGCTCGCGCGTCCCGGGCGCCCGGTCGAGGTCGCCGATGGCGGCGATCCGGTCCCCCGACATGGCGACGTCGGCGACGAAGGGCTCGCCGCCGCTGCCGTCGTAGATGGTGCCGCCGCGGAGGATCACGTCGTAGGAGGCGGGCCGGGAGCAGGCGCCCCCCAGAATGGTGGCGATGGAAGCCACGGCGAGGAGGGCGAGGCGGCGGCCGGCGCGGCCGGGTGTCCGGTGATGCGAAGGTGTCATGGGGTGGTCCCTTCAGACGCCTGCAGGCGTCGGCTGATCTGCGTGGCGGGGGCCGGGGCGGCTCAGCCCGGTGCGGACGGCGACCTCGACCCTGCCTCGGTTCTCGACGATGCGTGCATCGGTGGTGATCATGATACCCGCGCCGGGACGGGGATGACACGGCGGATCGGGCTGGGCTATCGTGGCCTCCTGCCGCCGCCGAGCGCATGCGACAGCACGGGTTGGAGGGGGTGCACGTGAAGACCATCATCGAGCCGTTCCGCATCAAGACCGTCGAGCCCATCCGATCACCACCCGCGAGGAGCGGGTCGCGGCCCTCGAGCGAGGCCGCGCTACAATCGTGTTCCTGCTGCACGCCGAGGACGTGCTGCATCGACCTGCTGACCGACAGCGGCACCGGCGCGATGAGCCGCGAGCAGTGGGCGGCGATGATGCAAGGGCGACGAGAGCTACGCCGGCAGCCGGTCGTTCTACGCGCTTCGAGGCCGCGGTGCGGGACATCACCGGCTTCGAGCACGTCATCCCCACCCACCAGGGCCGCGCCGCCGAGCGCATCCTCTTCAGCGTCCGTCCGTCGACGCGGGCGACGTCGTGCCCAACAACACGCCACTTCGACACCACGCGCGCCAACGTCGAGTATCGCGGGCGCGAGGCGCTCGACCTGGTCATCCGCCGAGGCGCCGACACCGCAGACGCCGACCATCCCTTCAAGGGCAACATGGATCGTGGAGGCGCTGCGAGCGGCTGCATCGCGCGAGCACGGCGCGATCGCATCCCGCTTCGTCATGGTGACCGTGACCAACAACACCGGCGGCGGACAGCCGGTGTCGCATGGCCAACATCCGCGCCGTCAAGGACGGTGCTCGACCGGCTACGGCGATCCCGCTGTTCTTCGACGCCTGCCGCTTCGCCGAGAACGCGTACTTCATCAAGCAGCGCGAAGAGGGCTATGCGCGACCGCAGCCGTGCATCGACATCGCCCAGGAGATGTTCTCCTACGCCGACGGCTGCACCATGAGCGCCAAGAAGGACGGCACTGGCCAACATCGGCGGCTTCCTGGCGCTGCAACGACGACGGCTGGGCGGAGCGCTGCCAAGAACGCTGCTCGATCCTGCACCGAGGGCTTCCCGACCTACGGCGGGCTGGCGGGGCGCGACCTGGAGGCGCATCGCCGTGGGCCTGGAGGAGGCGCTGGAGGAGGACTACCTGCGCTACCGCATCGCGCCACGGTGGAGTACCTGGGCGAGCGCCTGCACGGCCGCGGCGTGCCGATCGTGCAGCCCGCCGGCGGCCACGCGGTGTACCTCGACGCCGCGCGCATGCTGCCGCACCTGCCCGCCGCTCGCAGTACCCGGCATCAGCGTGGTGAACGCGCTCTACCTGGAGGGCGGCATCCGCGGCGTGGAGATCGGCATCGTCATGTTCGGGCATCGCGACGAGGAGGGCCGGGAGCAGCCGGCGCCCATGGAGCTGGTGCGCCTGGCGTTCCCGCGCCGGGTCTACACCCAGAGCCACTTCGACTACGCCATCGAGGTGATCGAGGAGGTGTGGCGCGACCGCGGCGGCCTGCCCGGGTACCGCATCACCCACGAGCCCCAGTTCCTGCGCCACTTCAGCTGCCACTTCGAGCCGCTGCCGCGCTGACCGCGCCTCCCGGAGAAGACTGGAACTTGGGACCTCTCGACGGCGTGCGGGTGATCGAGATGGGGGGCATCGGCCCGGGGCCGTTCGCCGCCATGATGCTGGCGGACATGGGGGCCGAGGTGCTCCGGGTCGACCGGCCGCGACGCCCCGTGGCAGGTCGGCGAGCCCCGGTTCGAGGTCCTGCACCGGGGGCGGCGCTCGGTGATGCTCGACCTGAAGAAGCCGCAGGGCCGGCGAGGCGCTGCTGCGACTCATCGAGCGGGCCGATGCCCTCGTCGAGGGCTTCCGGCCGGGGGTGATGGAGGGCCTCGGCCTCGGGCCCGAGGCCTGCCTCGGACGCAACCCGCGCCTGATCTACGGCCGCGTCACCGGCTGGGGCCAGGAGGGGCCCCTGGCGCGGGCGGCCGGGCACGACATCGACTACATCGCCCTGGTGGGCGCGCTGCACGCCATCGGCCGCCCCGACTCGGGACCTCCGCCGCCCCTGAACCTGCTCGGCGACTACGGCGGGGGAGGGATGCTCCTCGCCTATGGCGTCGTGTGCGCCCTGCTCGAGGCGCAGCGCTCGGGCCGCGGCCAGGTGGTGGACGCGGCCATGGTGGACGGCGTGGCGGCGCTCATGGGCCTCTTCTGGGGGCTGCGCGCCGCCGGGATGTGGCGGGACGACGCCCGCGGCGCCAACCTGCTCGACGGCGGCGCTCCCTTCTACGACACCTACGAGACGGCTGACGGCAAGTGGGTGGCCGTGGGCGCCCTGGAGCCGCAGTTCTTCGCCGCCCTCCTGGAGCGGACCGGGATCTCCGAGCCGGAGCTGGCCGAGCAGTGGGACTTCGCGAGGTGGCCCGAGCTGCGGAGACGGCTGGCCGAGGTCTTCAAGACCAGGACCCGCGACGAGTGGTGCGAGGCGATGGCGGGCTCGGACGCGTGCTTCGCACCGGTGCTCACCATGGCCGAGGCCATCGAGCACGAGCACAACCGGGCGCGCGGCACCTTCATCGAGGTCGCCGGCGTGACCCAGCAGGCCCCTGCGCCGCGCTTCAGCCGCACCCCCGGCGCGGTCCGCCGACCGCCGCCGGCCGCCGGCGAGCACACCGAGGAGGCTCTGGCCGACTGGGGCTTCAGCCCCGAGGACCTGGAAGCGCTGCGGGCCACCGGCGTGATCTGACGCGCCTGGCACCGTCGCGTCCTTCGTTCGGGGCAAGACAGAGCGGGTGCCGAGCAGAGGGCGCTGATGGGGAAGTCGCTTCGGGAGCATCAGACGGCGTGCCAGGCGCCGTCGAGAACTCGCGGAGGAGCTCGATCGTCAGCGCTTCAACGGTGCCTGGCTCGCGCTCTTGCCTCGCCGAAGTGCAGGGCAGTGGCTGCCGCCGAACGTCAGTCCTCGGGGATCGGCGGCGGGCCCTCGGGGAGGTAGGCGTGGTACTCCACGCCCTCCGTCTTCTCCTTGAACTCCTTCTGGATCGCGGCGAGCTCGTCCGGCTGCTGGTAGAGGTCCACCATGGTCGCGGCCATGGCCTTGGCCGCGTACAGCATGCCCTTGTGACCGATGGAGGAGCCGCCGGTGGCCACCACCGGCCAGGCGTGCCAGGGGGCATCCGCCGCCGCCGTGGTGACCGAGAGGTTGATGGTCGGCACCTGCCAGCTCACGTCGGCGACGTCGGTCGATCCCCCCTTGGGCGGACCGGGGTCCAGGTCGAGGGGCTTCACCGCCCCCTTGAGGCCCTCGTCCTTGGTGCCGGTCTCGCGCTGGATGGTGCGCGCGAACTCCTGCTCCTCGTCCGTGAACTGGAGCGGTCCCAACCACTCCAGATTACCGTGGAGGAGCTTGGCGCCGGTGAAGTTGGTCAGCGTCTCCCAGTCGCCGCTCTGCACCGTGAAGGTGGACGTGGTGCCGGTGGCTAGCGCCGCCCCCTTGGCGATGTCGCGGGCGCGCTGGAGGAGGTCGTCCACGCCGTCGTGCTTGGAGTCCCTGAACCAGATCCACACGCTGGCGTGGTCGGGCACGACGTTGGGCACGTCGCCGCCGTCCGGGATCACGTAGTGCATGCGCACGGTGGGCTTGACATGCTCCCGCATCAGGTTGACGGCGGTGGTGAAGACCTCCACCGCGTCGAGGGCGCTGCGCCCGTTCCACGGGTCGGCGGCGGCGTGCGCCGTCCTCCCCTCGAACCTGACCATGACGTCGGCCATGGCCTGGCTGGAGTCGGTGTCCGCCTCGATCTCGTCCGACGGGTGCCAGGCCATCACCACGTCGACGTCGTCGAACAGGCCCGCACGCACCATGTACAGCTTGCCGCCGACTGCCTCCTCGGCGGGGGTCCCGTAGTACCGGATCGTCCCCCGCAGCGTGCCGGCGGCGATGAGCTCCTTGATGGCCAACGCGGCCCCCAGGCTGGCCGTGCCCAGCAGGTTGTGGCCGCAGCCGTGGCCCGGAGCGCCGGCCACCAGGGGCGCCTTGGTGGGCTGCGCCTTCTGGGAGAGGCCGGGCAGGGCGTCGTACTCGCCCAGGATGCCGATGACGGGCCGGCCGCTTCCGAAGCTGGCCACGAACGCTGTGGGCATGCCGGCGACGCCCCGCTGGACGGTGAAGCCGTGGGCCTCGGTGAAGTCCGCCAGCAGCGCCGCCGAGCGGTGCTCCCTGAGCGCGGTCTCGGCGAACGCCCATACCTGGTCCGAGATGTGGACCAGCTCCGCCTGGTGGCGCTCGACCGACTGCACCGCCTCGACCTTGGCGGGGGTCGGCTCGGCCGCCGGCAGGGCGGGCGTGGCGGCGATGACGACGAAAAGGACGACCATGCACACGATGCCTCGTTTCACATCCATCTCCTTGACACGTTGATCACGACCATTGGGAGCATCCGTTTGCCCCACGTATCGGTGTCGGGTGGTATGACGACGGAGCCTTCGAGAAGCGCACCGCCACCCCACTTCGACTGTCATCCTGACCATCCCTACGCCTCTTCGTGCCGGTGTCACAAGCGATGACACGCAGTCGTTCAGAGACGGTGGCCCGCTCGAGTCGAGTGTCATCCTGAGGCCGGCACTCGGTCCGCCGAGTGCGGCCGAAGGATCCCCCGCGAGCACCACGACCGTACCTGCGCTTCGCCCCACGGGCCTTCGGGGGACCCTTCGACTCGCGGCCGAGGGCCGCTCGCTCAGGGTGACAGGGGGAAGGCGTGTCATTGGGAGCGAGGGTCGGTCCTCCGGAGCGAGTCGAAGGATCCCCCGAGAGCACCAAGGTCGTGCCTGGAAGGCGCCCCACGGGCCATCGGGGGATGGTTCGACTCGTCGCTCGCCGCGGACGGTGAGCTCCTCGCTCACCATGACAGCAAAAGGGCGTGACATGAGAATGTCCATGGCTCTGCATGGGCGACCACCATCATAGCCGGCCCACGGCGCGGGCGAGACGCCGGGCGGCCTCGGCCAGACGATCCGCGGGGGTGGAGCCGAAGCTGATGCGGATGGAGCCGCCGCCGCCGGGGCCGAAGGCGGCTCCCGGCACCGCGGCCACCCACTCCCGCTCGAGCAGGCGCCGGCAGAAGGCCCAGTCATCCGTGTGTCCGGGCAGCGCCAGGAAGAGAAACAGCCCCCCACGCGGTTCGGCGAAACCGTCGAGGCCGACATCGCGCAGGGCGGTCATGAGCCGGTCCCGTCGCTCGCTGAGGAGGGCGCGCACCTTCGCGGCGTGGGCCCGGGCGTCAGGAAGGGCGGCCAGGAGGCCCACCTGGGCGGCGCGGGGTGCACAGATCACCGAGCTGTCCTGGACCTTGAGCACCTCGCGCACCAGCTCCGCCGGACCGGCGAGGAAGCCCACCCGCCAGCCGGCCAGGCCCAGGGACTTGGAGAAGGAGCCCACGGTCACCACGCTGCGGTCGGCACCCGGCACGGCCGCCGGGCTGAGGGCGGTGCCGCCTTCGAAGGCGAGCTCGTGGTAGGTCTGATCGGCGAGGATCCAGATCCCCTCGGCCACCGCCAGCTCGGTGATCTGGCGGACGACATGGTCGGGGTAGCGGACGCCGGTGGGGTTGTTCGGGTTGACCAGGACGAGGCCGCGGGTGCGCGGGGTGATGGCGGCCGCCACGGCGTCCGGGGTGGGGACGAAGCCACGGTCGGGGTCGGTGCGCAGCGGGACCGGGCGGGCGCCGATGGCGGTCAGGGCCATGGCGTGGTTGAAGTACCAGGGGGCGGGCAGCAGGACCTCGTCGCCGGGGCCGGCCAGGGCGAGGATGGCCGCGAAGGCAGCCTGGTTGGCGCCGGCGGTGACGATGAGCTCCTCGGCGGGGTCCCAGGCCGCGCCGAACGCCTCGGTCCCGTGCCTCGCCAGGGCGGTCCGCAGCTCCGGCAGTCCGGGATCGGGCGCGTACTCGTGCACGTCCGGGTCGGCGAGCCGGGCCACCAGGCGGGCGGCGAAGGCCGGGGGAGGGGGGACGTCCACCGCCCCCTGGTCGAGCCGGATGACGTCGCGGCCCTCGGCGGCGAGGCGCTCTGCGGTGGCGGTCAGCTCCAGGAGGGGCGGCAGCTCGGTGGCGACGACGTTCGGGTTGAGCCTCACCGGCGCGCTCGGGCCGGGAACGCCGAGGGTCCGGTCATGGGGAGAGCACCCGTTTCACGGCGGCGGCGGCGCGCTCCACGTCGTCCATGGAGATCTCGTAGTGCGTGACCATGCGCACCGCGTCCGGGCCCAGCGCGTGCACGCCGACGCCTTCCTCCGCGAGGCGGGCCGCGAGCTCGGCGGCGCCGAGGGGGGCGTCCGCGGCCAGGGAGAAGAAGACGATGTTGGTCTCAACCGCGGCCGGGTCGAGGACCACGCCCTCGATGTCCGCCAGCAGCTCCGCCAGGCGCCTGGCGGTTCGGTGGTCGTCCGCGAGCCGAGGCAGCATCTCGTCGAGGGCCACCAGCCCGGCCGCGGCCAGGATGCCGGCCTGGCGCATGCCGCCGCCGAACATCTTGCGCACCCGGCGGGCCTCGTCCATGGTGTCGCCGTCGCCTACGAGGAGTGAGCCGACCGGGGCCGCGAGCCCCTTGGAGAGGCAGAACATGACGGTGTCGCAGCCGGCGGCGATGTCGGCGGCCGTCACGCCGAGGGCGGCGGCCGCGTTGTGGATCCGGGCGCCGTCGAGGTGGACGTGGAGGTCGTGCCCCTTGGCCACCGCGACCAGCTCGCGCATGCGCGCGAGGGGGGTGACCCGGCCGCCGGCCAGGTTGTGGGTGTTCTCGAGCACCAGGAGCGAGGTGGGCGTGCGGTACCCGGCGGCGGGCTGGATGGCGCGCTCCACCTCCCGGGGGTCGAGGATCCCGTTGGCGGTGGGGATGGGGCGGGGCAGGGCGCCGGAGAGGGCGGCCATGGCCCCCATCTCGAAGTTGAAGACGTGGCAGCCGGCCTCCCCGATCACCTCCGACCCGCGGCGTGCGAGGAGGTGGACGGCGATCTGGTTGCCCATGGTGCCGGAGGGCACCAGGACCGCCGCCTCACGCCCGAGCAGCTCGGCGGCGCGGGCCTCTAGGCGGTTGACGGTGGGGTCCTCTCCGTATACGTCGTCGCCAACCTCGGCGGAGCGCATGGCCTCGCGCATGGCGTCGGTGGGATGGGTCACGGTGTCCGATCGGAGGTCGATAAAGGCGTCCATGGGGCGCATTCTACACGGGACGGGACACTTGACTTCTCGTTTGAGCGTGGCTAGGATTCGACCCCATGGCAGAGGATAAGTCCAGGCATTTCTATGTCTTCCCTGAGTGGACATGGATTTTGCGACCGGGTATCGCGGTCGCGGTCCTGGGGGGCGCCCTGTACGTATCGCTGGTCGTCTACTTCGGGTTCTCACCCAAGACCACGGATGTCGGCTACGCTCCGGAGCAGCCGGTGCCCTACAGCCACGCCCTCCACGTCGGCCAGCTGGGCCTGGACTGCCGGTACTGCCACAACACCGTGGATCGGGCGGCGTTCGCGGCCGTCCCGCCGACCCAGACGTGCATGAACTGCCACTCCACGATCCGCACGCAGTCGGAGAAGCTCATCCCGGTGCGCTCCAGCTACGCCACCGGCATGCCGGTGGAGTGGGTCCAGGTCCACGACCTGCCCGACTACGTGTACTTCAACCACTCGGCTCACGTGCTCCGCGGCGTCGGCTGCGTCACCTGCCACGGCCGTGTGGACTCCATGGAGGTGGTGTATCAGGCGCAGCCTCTGAGCATGGGCTGGTGCCTCAACTGCCACCGCAACCCGGAGCGCTACCTCCGGCCCGTGGAGTTCGTCACCAAGCTGGACTGGGTGCCGGAGGAGGACCAGCTCGCGCTGGGGAAGCGGCTCCGGGAGACGTACAACATCAACCCGAGAACGGACTGCTACACATGTCATCGCTAAGGGAGGGAGCGGGCGTGCGCTACTGGCGGAGCCTGGACGAGCTGGCGCAGACGCCCGAGTTCCGGGCGATGGCGGAGCGCGAGTTCCCCGGCGAGGACTTCGACCGCTTGCCGCCGGCGACCCGGCGCCAGTTCCTGAAGGTGATCGGCGCCTCCCTGGGCCTGGCGGGCCTCACCGCGTGCCGGTGGCCGAAACAGGAGATCGTGCCCTTCGCGCACCGCCCCGAAGACCGCACGCCGGGGGTCCCCAACGAGTACGCCACCTCCATGGAGCTGGGGGGCGTGGCCCTGGGGATGGTGGTGACCTCCTTCGACGGGCGCCCCATCAAGGCCGAGGGCAACCCCCGTCATCCGGACAGCCTGGGCGCACTCTCCGCCATCGCCCAGGGCACCGTGCTCCAGATGTACGACCCCGACCGCAGCCGGCGCCTGCTGTACCGCAAGGGAGGGCAGGAGTACGTCAAGACCTGGGAGGAGTTCGGCGCGTTCGCCCGGGAGCGCTTCGCGGGCTCGGGCGAGGGGGTGGCGGTGCTCGCCGAGCCCTCGTCCTCCGAGGCCCTGCGGGGGCAGCGGAAGCGGTTCCTGAGCAGGCTGACGGGGGCCCGCTGGTACGAGTACGACCCCCTCTCCCGGGACAACGAGCGCGAGGGGACCCGCTTCGCCTTCGGGCGCCCCCTGCGCATCCACCCCCACCTGGACCGGGTCCGGGTGATTGCCTGCTTCGACGCCGATCCCTTCTTCGAGCATCCTGCCGCCTTGCGCCTGGCCCGCCGGTTCGTGGAGGCGCGGCGGCCCGAGGGGGGCCTCATGCCGCGCCTGTGGGTCGCGGAGAGCGTCCACAGCCTCACCGGTGGGCGGGCCGACCGCCGGCTCGCCCTGCCGTCGTCCCAGGTGCCGCGCGCGTTGGCTGCCGTGGCGCGCCGTCTGGCCGAGGCCCACGACATCCGCCTGCCGGAGCCCCTCCGCCGGACCTGTGCCGGGGCGTCCTACGATGCCGACTTCATCAGCGACCTGGCCCGGGACCTGGCGGAGCACCGGGGGGAGGGCGTGATTTTGGTGGGCCCGCGGCAGGCGCCGGAGGTGCACGCGCTGGCCCTCGCCCTCAACGGCGCCCTGGGCAACGCGGGGGCGGGCGTGACCTACACCGAGGAGCTGGACCCGGACCGACCGACCCACCAGGCGGCGATCACCGAGCTGGTCGGGCGCATGGGCTCGGGCGAGGTGAAGACTCTGCTCGTCCTGGGGGGCAACCCGGTCTATGACGCCCCGCGGCACCTGGGCTTCGCCGAGGCCCTGGCCAAGGTCGGCGAGTCCGTGCACCTCGGCCTCTACGACGACGAGACCTCACGAAGCTGCGGCTGGCACCTTCCCCGGGCCCACCACCTCGAAGCCTGGGGTGACGGGCACGCCTTCGACGGCACCTGGACGTTCCAGCAGCCGCTCATCGCGCCCCTGTTCGCGGGCCGGTCGCCGACGGAGCTGGTGGCGACGGTGCTCGGGGATCAGGCAGTGGACGGCCACGACCTGCTGCGCGCGGCGGTGGCCGAGCGCCTGCCCGAGACCGCAGCCGAGGAGCCGTGGCGAGAGCTGCTCCACGACGGTACGGCGGTGGGCTCGGCCTGGGCCGAGGTGACAGCGCGGCTCGACGGCGCCGGCCTGGTTCAGGCCGCCGACAGCCTGGGCGACCGTCTCGGAATGCCCGAGCCCACGGCGGAAGCCCTGGAGCTGGTCCTCCCGCCGGACAGCAAGGTCTACGACGGCCGCTACGCGAACAACGCGTGGCTGCAGGAGCTGCCCGACGCCATCACCAAGATCACCTGGGACAACGCGTTGGTACTGTCCCCGCGGACCGCCCGCGACCTCTCCCTTGCCAGCGGCGACGTGGTCCGGGTGCGGGTCGGTGAGGATGCGGTCGAGGCGCCGGTGTGGGTGCTGCCGGGGGTGGCCGCCTACTGTGGGACCCTCGCCCTGGGATACGGCCGCACCGCCGCCGGCAAGGTCGGGGACGGGGTGGGAGTGGACGCCTACGCCCTCCGTTCGAGCGGGGCCATGCACCTGCGCACCGGGGTGACGCTCGAACGCACCGGGCGTCACCACACCCTCGCCACCACCCAGAACCACTGGGCCATCGACACCCTGGGCTTCGAGGCACGCAGTGAAAGGAGCCGCGAGCTCGTCCGGGAGGCGACCGTCGAGCGGTTCCGCGAGGAGCCCGCCGTCTTCACCGAGATGGTGGAGCAGCCGCCGCTCTCCCAGCTCTGGGAGCCGTTCCCCTATGAGGGCGAGCAGTGGGGCATGGCCATCGACCTCAACGCATGCATCGGGTGCAACGCCTGCACGGTCGCCTGCCAGGCCGAGAACAACGTCCCCGTGGTGGGCCGCGAGCAGGTCATCCGGCAGCGGGAGATGCACTGGATCCGGGTCGACCGCTACTTCAAGACCCCCCACGAGGTGGGTCCCGCGGATGTGGACGACGCCGAGATGGTGTTCCAGCCGGTGCCCTGCATGCACTGCGAGAACGCGCCCTGCGAGGAGGTCTGCCCCGTGGGCGCCACCCAGCACACCCCCGACGGCCTCAACGCCATGGCCTACAACCGCTGTATCGGCACCCGCTACTGCTCCAACAACTGCCCGTACAAGGTCAGGCGCTTCAACTTCTTCAACTACCACCGCCACCTGGCCGAGCTGTCCAAGATGCAGATGAACCCCGAGGTCACGGTGCGCAGCCGCGGCGTCATGGAGAAGTGCACCTACTGCATCCAGCGGATCGAGAACGTCCGCATCACGGCCCACAACGAGCGCCGGCCCATCGAGGACGGCGAGATCGTGACCGCCTGCGCCCAGACCTGCCCGACCCGGGCCATCACCTTCGGGAACGTCAACGACCCGGAGAGCGCGGTGGCGAAGCTCCGTCAGGATCCCCGGGCGTACACGATCCTGGGCGAGCTCAACGTCCGCCCCCGGACCCACTACCTGGGCCGACTGCAGAACCCGGTGGAGGCCGGCCACGACGGGGAGACCGGGAACGCCGATCGAGCCCACGGGAAGGAGTCCGCCTGACGTCATGGCCACCCCAGCAGCAGCCCTGCCGTCCCTGGACAACACCACCGACGACCCGCGGCGGCGGGCGCCCCTGATCATCGGTCACGACGACTACGGCTTCATCACGGACACCGTGAGCGGCGTGGTGGAGCGCAAGACCCCGAAGGCGTGGTACATCGCCTTCGCCATCTCCCTGACCCTCACCACCATCCTGCTGGCCATGATCACCTATCTGATCACGGTCGGCGTCGGGGTGTGGGGGCTCATGATCCCGGTCGCCTGGGGCTTCGCCATCATCAACTTCGTGTGGTGGGTGGGCATCGGCCACGCCGGCACGCTCATCTCGGCCATCCTGTTCCTGCTCCGCCAGCGCTGGCGCACCAGCATCAACCGTTTCGCGGAGGCCATGACCATCTTCGCCGTGGTCTGCGCCGGCATGTTCCCGGGCATCCACGTGGGGCGGGTCTGGGTCGCCTACTGGCTCTTCCCCTTCCCCAACCAGATGCAGATGTGGCCGCAGTTCCGGTCGCCCCTGCTGTGGGACGTGTTCGCGGTGGGCACCTACGCCACCGTGTCTCTGCTCTTCTGGTACATGGGCATGATCCCCGACATCGCCACCTTCCGGGACCGGGCCACCAGCAAGATCCGGTGGGCCATCTACGGCGTCCTCAGCCTGGGCTGGCGGGGGTCGAACCGGCACTGGCACCGTTTCGAGACCGCCTACCTGCTGCTCGCCGCCCTGGCCACCCCCCTGGTGCTGTCCGTGCACTCCGTGGTGAGCTTCGACTTCGCGGTGTCCATCCTGCCCGGCTGGCACAGCACCATCTTCCCGCCCTACTTCGTGGCCGGTGCCATCTACTCGGGCTTCGCCATGGTGGTCACCCTGGTGATCCCGACCCGGCATTACTTCAAGCTCCAGGAGATCATCACCCTCCGCCACATGGAGAACATGGCCAAGGTCATGCTGGCCACCGGGATGATGGTGGGCCTGGCCTACGCCACCGAGTTCTTCATCGCCTGGTACAGCGGGAACCCTTATGAGGGCTTCACCTTCCTCAACCGCGCCTTCGGGCCCTACGCCTGGTCCTACTGGATCATGATCACCGGCAACGTGATCGTGCCCCAGCTCTTCTGGTTCAAGCGCATGCGCACCAACATGGTGGTGATGTGGGTGGCCTCCATCCTCATCAACGTCGGGATGTGGTTCGAGCGCTTCGTCATCGTGGTGACCTCCCTGAGCCGTGACTTCGTCCCCACCTCCTGGGGGTACTACAAGCCCACCTGGGTGGATCTCCTCACCCTGGCCGGCAGCCTCGGCCTCTTCTTCACCCTCTTCCTCCTCTTCCTGAGGTTCCTGCCCATGGTGGCCATGGCCGAGGTGAAGGGGGTGATGACCATGGCCAAGGCCGACAGCGAGCGCGGAGGGGGGAGCTCGTGAGCGCCGTCGCGACGGAACGGGCCGCCGGGGGCACGCTGTACGGCTACCTCGTGGAGTTCGACGACGTCCAGACCCTGCTGGCCGCCGCCGAGCAGGTGCGGGACGCGGGCTACACGCGTTGGGACGCCCACACGCCGTTCGCGGTGCACGGGCTGGACGGGGCCATGGGGGTGCGCAAGACCAGGCTGCCCTACCTCGTGTTCGCCAGCGGCCTCACAGGCACCGCCTGCGCACTGCTCCTGCAGTGGTACACCAATGCCTTCGACTACCCCTTCGTGATCAGCGGCAAGCCGGTCTTCAGCCTGCCCGCCGACATCCCGGTGATGTTCGAGCTCACCATCCTGTTCGCGGCCTTCGGCTCCCTGCTGGGCATGCTCATCGCCAACGGCCTTCCCCAGCTCTACCACCCCCTGCACACCAGTGAGCGCTTCCGGCGGGCCACCAACGACCGGTTCTTCATCAGCATCCAGGCCTCCGACCCCCTGTTC
The DNA here is from genome assembly GCA_963844865.1 of uncultured Holophagae bacterium. GTDB lineage: Bacteria > Acidobacteriota > Thermoanaerobaculia > Thermoanaerobaculales > Sulfomarinibacteraceae > CAWJPY01. The sequence continues at coordinate 97,185 of CAWJPY010000021.1, read as the reverse complement.
GACCGGGGGCGCACCTGGGAGCTGATGGAGGAGCTGGGCGGCATCCACATCGAAGAGGTGCGGACATGAGCATGCCGCGCTGGCTGATCTACCTCCTGGTGGTGCTGGTGGTCCTGTCGTGGGTGCCGCTCGTGCTCATCGCCCGGGCCCGCACCGTCACGTCCACCGCGCCCCGGATCCACCTCATTCCGGACATGGACAACCAGCCCAAGTTCAAGGCCCAGGCCTCGAACCGCCTGTTCGCGGACCGCCGCGCCATGCGGCCGCCGGTCTCCGGCACGGTGGCGACGGACGAGCTCCGTTCCGACGATGCGTACTGGCGGGGGAAGGTGGGCGACGACTGGGTGGAGACGATCCCGGTGCCGGTGACCATGGGTCTCCTGGAGCGGGGGCAGCAGCGGTACGACATCTACTGCTCCCCCTGCCACGGCCTGGTGGGATACGGCGACGGCATGGTGGCGAAGCGGGCTGAGGCGCTGCAGGAGGGGACCTGGACCCCGCCCTCCTCCTACCACACCGACCTGGTGAGGGGCCGGCCCGACGGCCACATCTTCAACACCATCTCCAACGGGATCCGCAACATGCCCTCCTACGGGGCGCAGATCCCGGTGCCCGACCGGTGGGCCATCGTCGCCTACGTGCGCGCCCTGCAGCGCAGCCAGGACGCCGGCATCGGCGACGTGCCGCCCGACGTTCGGGCGTCCCTGCGTTAGGAGAGCCCGGATGAGGACCATCGACATCTCCACCGAGCCCCGCTTCCTCGACGCCCGGGTGACGGTGGTGATGCGGGCCTGCGCCGGGGGCGGGGTGGCCGCCGCCGCCGCGGGCCTCCTGCTGGCCGCCGCGACCGGCGCCTGGGTGCACCTGCTGCAGACCTACCTGGTGAGCTTCTCATTCTTCCTCAGCCTGTCCCTGGGCGGTCTGTTCTTCGTCATGCTGCAGCACGTGACGCGAGCGGGCTGGAGCGTCGTGGTGCGCCGGCTGGGAGAGGGCGTGGCCGGCACCGTGGTGGTCATGGTCCCGCTGGCGCTCCCCATCCTGATCTGGATGCACCACCTGTACCACTGGACCCACGCCGCCGAGGTGGCCGCCGATCCGGTCCTCGCCGGCAAGGCCGGATACCTGAACCCGGCCTTCTTCGTGGTCCGCATCGTGCTCTACTTCGCGGTCTGGATCCTGCTCGCGCGCTACTTCCAAGGCCGCTCCCTGGCCCAGGATGCGAGCGGCGACCCGGAGCTGACCATCGGCATGGAGCGACGCAGCGCGCCGGGGCTGGTCCTGTTCGCCGTGACCATCAACTTCGCCGCCTTCGACCTCCTCATGTCCCTGGCCCCGCACTGGTTCAGCACCATCTTCGGGGTCTACTACTTCGCGGCGGCGGCGGTGGGCTTCCTGGCCCTGCTGCCGATCCTCATGGTGGTGGTGCAGGGCTGGGGGCTGCTGGGCAGGGTGGTGACGGTCGAGCACTACCACGACGTGGGCAAGCTGCTGTTCGCGTTCATCGTGTTCTGGGCCTACATCGCGTTCTCCCAGTACCTGCTCATCTGGTACGGCAACCTCCCCGAGGAGACGAGCTGGTACCTGCGGCGGCAGACCGGGAGCTGGACGTGGATCAGCGTCATCCTGCTGTTCGGGCACTTCGTGCTGCCGTTCCTCCTCCTGGTGTCCCGCTTCATCAAGCGGCGGCCGCGCCTGCTGGCCGTGACCGGTGCGTACATGCTCGCAATGTGCTGGCTCGACATCTACTACCTGGCGGTGCCCGAGTTCAGCCCCGCCGGAGCCCGCTTCGGCGCCCTGGACGTGCTCTGCTTCGTGGCCATGGGTGCGGTCTGGGTGGTGGGGCTCGGGTTCCAGCTCCGGCGGGCCTCCCTGGTCCCCGAGCGCGACCCGAGGCTGGACGAGTCGCTGGCGTTCCACGGCGCATGAGGGAGGCACACCATGGTTCGCTATGAGGATCCCAACGTGCCCCTGTCGGCGGTGGTCGGCCTCGTCGGAGCGGTCCTTTTGTTCGTCGTCATCGTGGGCCTGCAGGCGCTCTTCTACTCCATGCAGCGCAAGGAGACGGCGAAGAAGGTCACCTCCCAGCCGTACCAGGCCCTGCAGCAGCTCGACGCCGACCAGCTCGAGCGGCTCAACAGCTACGGCTGGGTGAACCAGGCGAAGGGGGTGGTCCACATCCCCATCGATCGGGCCATGGAGATGGTGGCCGGAGAGCGGTCGACGGACTGACCGGGAGCATCGCCGCGGCGCGCGGGGGCCGCCCACGCGCCGCGACAGGTGCCAGACGCACCACGCGACCGAACGCGACGAGGTGAACGCGCCCACCATCACCGTCCCGGATACCCCGGTCATGGACCCATCCACCGAGCCCCAACGCACGGCGTCCACTCGGCGCGTGCTGGTGCCGCCCACGTCCTGCTCGCCGGACCCGTTGACGGAGTGCGAGACCGCCGCCGCCGGCCCAGGCCGACCAGTCCAGGGTGACCGAGTTCCTAGCCGGGAGCGAGGGCGATGCCGGGGCTCGTGAGCGTAGCGCCGGTGCTGTCCAGGACCTCGAGGACGAGCGCCGGGCCCGGGATGATCACGACCCGGACCGTGGGGTCTCCCAGGGCGTCGTAGGCGACGAAGTGCTCCAACCGGTCGCCGGCCCCGAGGGTCAGGGAGTCCGCGTCGAGGTGGAACTCCGCCCTGTAGCTGGTCTCAGACGAGGGGGAGTCGTCCTCCACGTAGGCGACGCCCGCGAGGGAGGGATCGAGGCCCGCGCGCAAGGTCCCTCCCTGCTGCACGCTGAACCCGTTGTCCAGCACCACGGTGTGGCCGGCCGAAAGGTCGACCGACCCGGTCCTGGAGATGACCACGCCCGATCCGGCGGTGATGGCGTCGCACGCCTGCTCGACGAGGGCGCCGGTGACCGTCTGGGCGGGTACGACCACGTCCTGGGACGAAGCGCAGATGGAGCCGGTGTCGACCTCGAGGCCGAAGCTCCCCTCCTGAGCGGACGCGGGATTGACGGCAAGCCCGCTGGCCCACGCCGGAAGCCCGGCGCCGACGAGCATGAGCACGATCACGAAGATCGTCGGACGGCGCGGCGCCCGGGCGGGAAGGGGCGGTGGGATCAGGGCACGGTGAATGACGGAGCGAAGCTGTGTCATGAGCGAAGACCTCCCGTCGAGGTGGGGCTGAGGACCCGTCGGAGTCGTGGTCTCAGGCATGGTCGTCACCATCACGGATAGGCCGCGGTCCACGCCGCGGTGCTGCCCGTCTCGAAGCCGTCCATGAAGATGAGGCCCGTGGAGTCCACCACGTTGGAGGGCGGGGAGACGGCCGTCCTGGTGGGAAAGCCGACCGTGCCCGCGCCGTAGTCGAAGGTGTCCCCGACCACATTCTCGGCGACGACCTGGTAGTAGGCGCCCACCCCCGTGTAGCTCGTGTCCAGGGTGCTCACCCGCGACCCGGCGCCCACCGTCGCGGGAACGGTGGCGATGGTGGTCCACGGCCCCTCGGGCTGGGCGGCGGTCTGTACCTCGAAGCCGGTCTCGTTCTGCGAGCGGTTCCCTCCAGCTCAGCTCGAGCGCGGTGCGCCGCACCGGTGTCGACGATCCGGAGCTCGAGGGCGTCCGGCGCCCGGGGTCGCACCGCCAGGGCGAAGGTGTGCATCATGTCCATCTCTTCGTGGCTCAGGATGTGGCAGTGCCACATGTACTCCTACCCGTAGTTGACATAGTGGTTGTACGATCGGTGATCGGCGTTGGCCGTGCGGAGTCGGTGAAGCCGCCGGGCGGCCCGTCAGCGAGCGCGCCCTCGGGCATGGTCGGAGTCGATGAGGCGGATGCTGTTGGGCACCTCGAACGGCAGCTGCGGGGTGGTCGGCCGGAGGGCGATGATGGTGTCCTCCAGGGGGTTCACCCGCAAGGTTTCCTTCCAGCCCAGCTCGTTGGGGTCGGGCGGTATGCAGGGCCCCGTCCCAGGCGACCCGGTTGATCAGCTGGACGTTGAACAGGTGGACGTGGATGGGGTGGGTGTCGACGCCGTTGTGGGTGATCTTCCAGATCTGGGTGCCGTCCTCCGTGGCTCCACGGAGGTCGACAGCACCTGGACTCCGATGTCGGTGGGCGGGCTGGCATAGCGGGTAGAGCAGGATGTTCTTGTTGACGCGTTGGTGACGTTGGGTACCTCCAGGCCCTAGCAGGCCGCTCATCCGCCCGTACGTGGTCGTAGGCCGCACCCATCTCGTCGTGGATGGCCTTGTTCTCGAAGGTGATGTCCACCGGCGTGCATCGTGGCCAACCCGGTGGTGGCGTCGATGGGCGTGAAGGTCTTGGACAGGTCCATGATCTGGACGTACTGCGCGGGGATGGTCGCCGGGAAGGTGGTGTCGTAGGCCGAGTTGTAGGCCGCCTGGGGCACGATGAGCGGCGGCCTGCGAGACCTCGAAGACGCCGCGCTTGCCGGTGGCGCGGTCGTCTTGGCGAACACGACTCCGGAGCGTGGCCACGTCGTAGGGCGCGATGGGCTGCTCGTCGTACCGCGTCTGCCGCGACCCGTATCTGCATCACGGTGCGGGTGTTGGGACCGTAGCCCGGCTGGGTGGTGGGGGCGCCACCCGAGTCCATCTGGCTCGGGTCGCCCCGTGTAGTAGTCGTAGCGGGGGTCGAGGGCCGGGAAGGCGGCCGGCGCGTCGTTGTACATGATCAGCGTCTTGCCGGCATACTGCGGAGAAGTCCACGATCACGTCCGCCCGCTCCGCCGGCCCCAGTAGCAGCGAGTGGTCGGTGACATTGCCGACGTTGAAGGCGGTCGGTGTTCGTACGTTCCAGTTGATGGGCTGGCGGCGGCACCACCACCGGCGCCGGCAAGAAGCCGCCCTCGGTGCCGATCTGGATCCACGGCGGGCCGGCGGTCGCCGGATCCGGGCACGCCCCCCGCGCGGCCGTCGTTGGACCAGGTGGCCGGGAACCCGGGGGTCGCGACCGCGGGGACCATCTTGACTTCGGTGCAGTCGGTGGCCGGGATGGCTGTCGAGCCGTCACACAGCACCGTGCCGGTGGTCCCCGCGGTGGTGGGCGAGTTCTTGTCGGCGGCCACGTAGAAGTGCAGGTTGAAGAAACGGTCGTCGGCGATGCTCAGGATGCGGAAGCGGTAGGCCTTGGGCTCCACCATCGAGGTCGGGTAGACGGTGCCGTTGACGATCGGCGTGTCGTTGAAGGCCTCCATGCCCGAGGAGGGGTCGGGGACCTGCGGGCATCATGGGCGGCTCGCACCAGTGGCTGGCGGAGTCACAGGTGGGGTCGTAGTAGGGGTTCGCCACCGGCTGGAGGCGGGTCGGTGGTAGGGGGGCAGAACCAGGGGCCGTACATCCAGCGGCCGAAGGCGTTGGTCGCCGGTGATATCCCAAGGGTTCTGGGCCGGCATGTAGACGTGGGGGAACCAGAGGTCACCGGTATTGGGCGCCGGCACCCCGGTAGCTGGGTCCACGGTGCCCGTGCCCCAGCGCCAGGTGGGATCCTGGGCCAGGATGGTGGTGGCATCCACGAAGGTTTTGTCCTGGATGACCAGGGGGATGCCCAGGTCCGGGAGGACCTTGCTCCAGGCCGGGGTTGACGCCCGAGGCGTCGGTTCCGTTGATGAGGTCACTCTCCACCTGGTCGGAGATGAGGTAGACCGCGGCCTCACCGATGTACACGTCGAGGCGCGTGGTGCCGTACACGTGGTCGTGGGAGAACTGGAGGCGCGCGCTCTGGGGGTTGCTGAAGTAGTAGGTCAGCATGCCCGGACCGGGGTTGTTGGTCGCCCCCGGCTGCGGCGGCGTGGTCACGCCCGCGGTGTCCGGGATCAGGTGGCCATCGAGGTACCACATGTCGGGGACGTAGCCCACGCTCACGCCCTTGAGGTAGTCGGACCCGGTCTCTCCCACGGGGGCGGTCCACTGCCGCGGGGTGCCGTCGGTGATCCACGCCGTCAGGCCGCCGTGGAGGTGGACGACGCCCCGGTTCTCGGTGTAGCAGACTGCCGGTTTGGGCGTCACGGAGCAATCCGTGCCCGGAGGGGCGGCGGGGCCCGGGCCGGCACTCATGTACGTGTAGTCCACCGGGATGAAGAGGTTGCCGGGACCCTGGGTGGGCAGGAGGTTGTAGAACGTGATGCGCACCGGCCGATCGCGTTGGGAGACGATCGTGGGGCCCAGGTAGTGGGGCGCGGTGACGCCGTGGGCCTGGGTGCCGTCGGGCAGGAGGATTGGCGAGCCGTCGGGGGCTGGCGAGGGGTACCTGCTGACCGGGGACCGTGGCCGTCGACAGCTGGACGTACTCGCGCAGCCTCGTCGGCGGCAGATCGGCGTGCATCTGCTCCTCGGTCTCCACGAGAGCGATCTCGTAGTAGTCGTCGCCCGGGTAGGTGGTGGTGTCGGGAGTGGCGATGGGGACCTGCTGGCCCAGGTCGTTGACGGCGAGGGGATCGGTGCTCGCGATGGGCATGGTGTCGACGAACTTGTGAATACCGCCGGTCAGTCCACCCAGGACCGGCGTGGCAGCGGCGCCGGCGCCCGTGGCATCGGAGATGACGACGATGGGCGCGGTGTAGCCGGCGCCCGGAGCGGTCACCACGATGTCCGAGATGCCTCCGGATGCGTCGACGCCCGCAGTGGCCGTGGCCCCGCTGCCCGTTCCCCACGCGTCCAGAATCGCGACCGTGGGAGTGGTGTACCCGGCGCCGGCGGCATCGACCCGGACGGTGGTGACGCTGCCGGCGGGGACGGGGCTGTCTGGCGTAGTTCGCATAGGGGCCGAAGTAGTGGGGTACCCCGAGGGGAGACGTGGCTGTGGGGGACGCGCCCGCGATGCCGGGGAGCAGCCCGAGATCTCGATTGTGGTGGGCAGCGCTCCGGCGCTCGGCCGGCGTCACCCTGTCCCCTTTGTGGACGACGGTCCCGGGCGCCGTGCCCGGGTCGGGGGTGCGGGCCTCCTGTGTACCCGCCGAGATGGTGCCGGTCAGGGACACGGTGATCACGATCAACGTGCCCAAGGTGAACTTCCGCCAGCAAGATGCGCCCATCCGTTCCTCCTTCCGGGCCCCCGCCGGGCCTGCCGAGCACCCCGTGGAGGCCGGCCGCGCGACCCTCGGGCCGCAAGCCTCCCCGGCGTGCTGCTCACGCCCGTTTCTGTCCTGGTCCTGCGATGAGGCAGGGTCAGCGACAGCCAGAGAGACCGGTCCGGGATGCCCTGGCGTACATGAAAACACTTCCAGGAGTGTTCGCGATTCATCTCTCTTGCCTATGACTATACCACCACGCCCTGGACCCGGAAGGGCCAGAGGCATGCTCCGACTTCGCCCGCATCCGGTGTGGGCCGGGTAGGAGCCGTGTAGAGATCTGGCCGGGATGGGCATGGGGGCGCCGAACCCGGAGGGTGTCGCGACGGACCGAGCGAACGGACGACGGCGCGTCCTGGGGAGCGCGAAAGCCCGGCATGAGGGCGCAGCCGACCCCGGTGGCGATCTGGGGGCGACCCCGTGGGCGGGGAATGCCTCTGGTCGGGTAAGATGACGGCCTGACGGAGGTGGCCATGAGACGGATCCTGGCGCTTGCCGCGTGCCTCCTGGCGCTGCCCGCGGTGGCGGCTCCCAGGCGCGCGTTCGAGATCGCCGATTACTACCGGACCGCGTTCCCGGGGAGCCCTGCGGTGGCGCCCGACGGGACCAGGATCGCGGTCGCGGTGACCCGTTACGATCTGCCCGGGGCCGTGGACTGGTCGGAGATCTGGACCATGGGAGGGCACGGCACGCGGGCGCGCCAGCTCACCTTCGGTCGCCACCACGACACCATGCCCGTGTTCTCGCCGGACGGGGAGCGTCTGGTCTTCGTCTCCGACCGTGCAGGGGAGGAGACCCAGCTCTTCGTGATGCGGGTCGACGGCGGCGAGGCCCGGCAGCTCACGAGCTTCCCCCTGGCGCTGTCCGACCCCGTGTTCTCCCCGGACGGCAAGTGGATCGCGGTCACCAGCCGCGGTCTACCCCGAGTGCGGCGGCGATGCCGACTGCAACGGCACGCTGTATACCGGATCGCGAGGCAGGCCCCCTCAGGCCCACGTGGCCGACGAGCTCCTCTACCGACACTGGGACCTACTGGCGGGACGGCCGTTTCCGGCACATCCTGCTGGTGAACGCCTCCACCGGCGAGGTGGCCCGGGACCTCACCCCGGGCCGGTGGGACAGCCCCACGTTCTCCCTCGCCCACGAGGTGGGCTACGCCTTCTCCCCCGACTCTCGGGAGCTCTGCTACGTCTCGAACCACGATGCCGGAGCCCGCGCGGTCCACCAACGCGGATCTCTGGACCGTTCCCGTTGCGGCGGCGACGCCGGCTCCCGAGCCACGCAACCTGACGGCGGTCAACAAGGGATGGGACGGCGCCCCGCACTACTCCCCGGACGGCCGCTTCATCGCCTACCGCAGCCAGGCGGTCCCCGGCTACGAGTCGGCCCTCTACCGGCTCGCCCGCGTCGACCGCCAGGGTGGCGAGGTCGCGTTACCTGACCGACCATGCCGTGTTCGACAACTGGGTGACCGCCCTCGCCTGGGCCCCGGACGGCCGCCGATCCTCTTCCAGGCCGATGTAGCAGGGGCGCACACCCGCTCTATCGGATCGGCGCCGAGGGCGGCGCCCCGTCCCGCAGTCCTCACAGACGGCACCATCGACGGGCTGGACGGTCACTCCCGACGGCAAGGGGCGTGGTCTACACCGGCGCACCAGGGTGGGGCAGCCGCCCGAGTCTGTACCGTGCCGTCCCGCGCCGGCGCAGAGCCGGAGCAGCTCACCCACTTCAACGCCGACCTGGAGAGCGAGGTCGACATCCGGCCCGGCCGAGGAGATGTGGGTGCAGGGCGCCGGCGACTACAAGGTCCAGGTCTTCGTCATCAAGCCCCACGACTTCGACCCGACCCGAAGAAGTATCCCCTCATCCTCAACGTCCACGGCGGCCCCCAGAGCCCGTGGCAGGACCGCTATCGCGGCGACTGGCAGGTCTACCCGGGCAAGGGCTACGTGGTCGCCTTCCCCAACCCCACCGGCTCCACGGGCTTCGGCCAGGACTTCATCGACGCCATCAGCCTGCGACTGGGGCGGCCGGGTGTACGACGACCTGATGAAGGTCGACCGACGCCCTGGCCGAGCTCCCCTACGTGGATAGCCGACCGCATGGGCGCCATGGGGTGGTCCTACGGCGGCTACATGATGATGTGGTTCGAGGGGCACACCGACCGCTTCCAGGCCATCGCCTCCATGATGGGGCGTCTATGACCTGAGCTCGATCTACGGCGGGACCGACGAGCTCTGGTTCCCCGAGCACGATCTCTGCGGCACCCCCTGGACCTCGGAGCAGTACCGCCGCTGGTCGCCCTCGAGCTCTGTCGAGCGATTCTCCACCCCGTCGCTGGTGATCACCGGTGAGCGGGACTTCCGGGTTCCGTACACGCAGAGCCTGCAGTACTTCACGGCCCTCCAGGTCCAGGGCGTGCCGTCACGGCTGATCGTGCTCCCCGATGCCAGCCACTGGCCGGGCTTGTACGACATGGCCTTCTACTACCTGGCGCACCTGGACTGGTTTCACCGCTGGCTGGGGGGCGGGGAGCCCCCCTGGGAGCTGGACCGCTTCCTGGCCAACGAGGTGTTCGCGACCCCGCACCCCGCCCCGGCCCCCGACCGACCCTAGAGGAGAGACACATGTCCGGCATCTTCAAGGCATACGACATCCGGGGCACCTACCCCGATCAGATCGACGAGGAGATCGCGTTCAAGGTGGGGTACCACTTCCGTGACCTCCTGGACGCCGAGGACGAGGCCCTTGGCCCCGTGGTGGTGGTGTCCCGGGACATGCGCGAGCACTCGGTCCCCCTGGCCGACGCCCTGACCCGCGGCCTGCGGGCCCGAGGGGTGGCCGTCATCGACATCGGCCTCGCGGACACGCCGCGCAACTACTTCGCCATCGGGCACCTGAAGGCATCGGGTGGGATCCAGGTGACCGCGAGCCACAACCCCGCGGTCTACAACGGGTTCAAGATGTCGCGCCGCGACGCCATCCCGGTGTCCCGGGACACCGGGATCGCCGACCTGGAACGGCTGGTCACGACGTCCACCGTGGCCACCGATGCGCCGCCCCGGGCGGAGGAGCGCTCCGTGGACGTGGCAGCCGCCTACCAGGAGCACGTGCTGGCGGTCCTGGAGGGGACAGAGCCCCGTTTGCGGCTCGCCGCGGATGCCGCCAACGGCATGTCCACCCTGTATCAGGGGATGCTGGGAAGACTGGGGGCGGACGTGGTGCCCCTCTTCTTCACCCTCGACGGCACCTTCCCAAACCACGAGGCCAACCCGCTCAAGGCCGAGAACCTGGTGGACGTGCAGCGGGCGGTGGTGGAGCACGGCTGCGACCTCGGCGTGGCCTTCGACGGCGACGCCGACCGGGCGATCATCATCGACGAAAAGGGCCGCGCCATCAGCGCGGACATGATCACCGGGCTCCTAGCGCCGCATTTCCTGGCGGACGAGCCCGGGGCGGCGATCATCTACGACCTGCGGTCGTCGTGGGCCACCAAGGAGGCCATCGAGGAGGCCGGGGGAGAGGCGATCCGGGAGCGGGTCGGGCACTCCTTCATCAAGGCCACCATGCGCGCCCACAATGCACCCTTCGGCGGGGAGCTGGCGGGTCACTTCTACTATCGCCGCAACTTCACGGCAGACTCCTCCATCATGACGTTGATCTACGTGCTGAACCGGCTGCGGGAGAGCGGCGGTACGTTGTCGGAGCTGATCGCTCCTCTGAACCGCTACTTCGGCACCGGCGAGATCAACTTCCACGTCGCCGACAAGGAGGCCATGATCGCGCACCTGGCCGATGCCTTCGCCGACGGCCGCATCGACTACCTGGACGGCATCACCGTGCAGTACGACGACTGGTGGTTCAACGTGCGGCCCTCCAACACCGAGCCCCTGCTGCGCCTGGTCCTGGAGGCGCGGACCGCCCCCCTCAGGGAGGCCAAGAAGGCTCTCCTGCTCGAGCACCTGGGAGAGCCGGAGTAGCCGATGACGGCGATCCTGGGGATCTCGGCCTTCTACCACGACTCCGCCGCCGCCCTGGTGCGGGACGGGGAGATCGTCGCCGCCGCCCAGGAGGAGCGCTTCACCCGGATCAAGCACGACTTCTCGTTCCCCACCAACGCCATCGCCTACTGCCTCTCCGAGGCGGGGATCGCGCCGGACGAGTTGGACTACGTGGGCTTCTACGACAAGCCGTTTCTGAAGTTCGAGCGCATCCTGGAGACCTACCTGGCCTTCGCGCCCCGGGGGTTCGCGTCCTTCCTGAAGGCCATGCCGTTGTGGCTGCGCCAGAAGCTCCACCTGCCGCGGGAGATCCAGGGCGGCCTGGACGGGAGGTTCACCAGGCGCATCGTGTTCACGGAGCACCACGAGTCCCACGCCGCCAGTGCCTTCTTCCCGTCGCCCTTCGAGGAAGCGGCGATCCTGACCCTGGACGGGGTGGGGGAGTGGGCCACCGCCAGCTTCGGCTGGGGCCGGGGCAACCGGGTCGAGCTCACCCACGAGCTCCGCTTCCCCCATTCCCTGGGCCTGCTCTACTCGGCCTTCACCTACTTCTGCGGCTTCAAGGTGAACTCGGGCGAGTACAAGCTCATGGGGCTGGCGCCCTACGGCGAGCCCCGTTTCGCCGGCACGATCCTGGACAGCCTCCTGGACCTCAAGGACGACGGCTCCTTCCGCCTCGACCTCCGATACTTCGACTACTGCGCCGGATTGCGCATGACCTCGAACCGGTTCGCACGCCTGTTCGGCGGGCCGCCCCGGCGGCCGGAGTCGCCCCTGACGCAGCGCGAGATGGACCTCGCGGCGTCGATCCAGCAGGTGACGGAGGAGATCATGCTGCGGGCGGCGAGGCGCCTCCACGCCGAGACCGGGATGCGGAACCTCTGCCTGGCCGGGGGCGTGGCCCTCAACTGCGTCGGCAACGGCCGGATCCTGCGTGAGGGCCCCTTCGAACGCCTGTGGATCCAGCCCGCCGCGGGAGACGCCGGCGGCGCGCTGGGGAGCGCCCTCTTCATCTGGCACCAGCTCCTGGCCCGCGAGCGGAAGCCCTTCGCCGCGGACAGCCAACGGGGCTCCCTCCTGGGCCCCCGCTTCTCCACCCCGGAGATCGCGGCCTACCTGAAGGAGCGGGGCGCGGCCTTCCGCCGCTTCGACGACGAGGCGGCGCTCCTGGACCGAGTGGCCGGGCTCCTCGCCGAGGACAAGGTCGTGGGGGTGCTGCAGGGGCGCATGGAGTTCGGACCGCGGGCGCTGGGCTCGCGCACCATCCTCGGCGACGCCCGCAGCCGAGACATGCAGAGAACCATGAACCTGAAGATCAAGTTCCGTGAGTCCTTTCGCCCCTTCGCGCCCATCGTGCTCGCCGATCGTGCGGACGAGTTCTTCGAGCTCGGGGGGGTCGAGAGCCCCTACATGCTGCTGGTGGCCCCGGTGGCCGAGGACAAGCGGGTGGAAGGGAACCGAGACGCTTCCTCTGGCCTCGACAAGCTCGGGGTGGTGCGCTCCCAGATCCCGGCGGTGACCCACGTGGACTGCTCCGCGCGCATCCAGACCGTGGACCCGGAGCGCCACGGCCGCCTCCACCGCCTGCTGGAGGCCTTCGCCGCCCGCACCGGCTGCCCGGTGCTGATCAACACCTCCTTCAACGTGCGCGGCGAACCCATCGTGTGCACCCCGGAGCACGCCTACCGCTGCTTCATGGCCACGAACATGGACGCCCTCGTCATGGAGGACCTGCTCCTGCTCAAGGCCGACCAGCCTGGCGCCTCGGAGATCCCACTGGACGACTACCTGGCCCAGTTCGCACTGGACTGAGGGAGGAGAAGGAGACCGTGGTCCCCGTCAACCGCCATCCCAGCCTCCGGGAGCTGCGCCAGTTCGGGTTGATCTGGCTGGTCTTCTTCGCCGCCGCAGGAGTGGTCGCGTTGGTGAGGAGCGGCAGCACCACCGCGGCGGCGGTCCTGTGGGCCGCCGCGGTGGCGGTGCCGGTCCTGGGCCGGGTAGTCCCCTCCTTCATGCGCGCCATCTTCGTGGGGATGTCCCTGGCCGCCTGGCCCATCGGGTTCGCGGTGTCACACCTGGTACTGGCTGTGGTCTACTATCTGGTGGTGACGCCCGCCGGCCTGCTGCTCCGTCTCTTCCGCTACGATCCCATGCAGCGGCGTTTGGACCCCGAGGCGGAGAGCTACTGGCAGGTGCGGGAGCGCCCGACAGACGACGAGCGGCGGTACTTCCGCCAGTTCTGAGGTGGACATGGACGACCAACGGGGGAACGACTCGCCGCGCAAGAGCGCCTTCGAAGCCGAGGCCCAGGCGCCGCAGCCGGGGCTCGTCGCCGAGCTCCTGCACTTCCTCATGACCAACAAGAAGTGGTGGTTGACGCCCATCATCCTGGTCCTGCTGCTGGTGGCCCTGCTCATCGTGCTCTCGGGCACCGCCGCCGCTCCGTTCATCTACACCCTGTTCTGACCCGATGGGTCGCCTCACGGCCGGTCGTGGGTCTCGATCCTGCGGGCGGGCGCGACGGACGTCAGTGGATGGCGGCGCGTGACTCCTCGAGAAGGGCCCGGGCGTCCCCGGCGACGTCGTCCGGCGGGTCGGAGGCCAGGAGCTCCTCGAGGGTTGCCGCGGCGGCTCCGTAGGCGGCGGCGTTGAACTGGTCCACGGCGCGGTTGTAGGCGGCCACCGCCGTGTTGTGGGCGAGGACGCGGTGGATCTCGCGCTGCTTGGCGTCGATCCAGGGCGCCTGCTCGGCTCCCACCAGGCCGCGGAGCTCGTCCAGGTAGGCGGAGGCGCCGGCGAGGTCGCCCCGCCCCAGGAGGAGGTTGAGGCGCCCCATCTGGTCCTCGGAGATGCTGCTGAACATCTGTATGCCGGGAGGCGGCGTGCCTCCGGGGTGGGCGATGAGCTCCCCGAGGCTGCGCAGGTCGTCGCCTTCGGGACCGGATGGGAGGGGCCCGAAGTGCGCGAGGATGCGCCGTGCCTCGTCCACGTCGCCGCGGTTGTAGCTCGCCACCGCGGCGTTGTAGGTGCGGGAGATGCGGCGCCGCAGGATCTCGTTGCGCAGGAAGGCGAGGCGCTGCCGCAGCTCGGGCCCGTCGGCAGCCGTCGCGGCCGCCTCCTCGGCGAGGTCGGCGCGGGCGGCGGCGGCTTCGAGCTCACCCCGGGCCACGAGCTCGTTGGCAACGTGGAGATCGTCGGCGGCGACCATGGCGAGGCCGCGGGCTCGTGTGAGCCCGGCGTCCGGGCTGCAACCCTCGACCAGCGCGACGGCCTCCGGGCGGCGGCCAGTGCGGAGGTACAGGCGCAGGAGGGAGCGGGTGACGTCTTCGCGGTCGGGGACCAGGCGGTGGGCGGTGGCCGCCGCCTGCAGCGCACGTTCGTCCTCGCGGCCCATGGCCAGGTAGGCGAGGGTGAGCTCGCCCCAGGCGGGCCCGGAGGCGGGCGCGAGCTCTGTACTGCGCTGCAGTGCGCGGATCGCCCGCGTCATGTCTGAGCCCCGGTGGAACATGAAGGCGCCGAGCCGGTACTGGATGTCCGCGTCGGTGGGGGCGGCGGCGGCGGCCCTCTCGTACCAGCGCGCGGCCTCCTTCCAACGGCCCTGACGCTCGGCGAGGAGGGCGAGACCGGCGAGGGTGGGGGCGTGGGTGGGTCGTGCCTCGAGGGCGGCGCGGAAGTAGGCCGCAGCCTCGCCCTCTCGGCCCGGCTGATGGGCCAGCAGGTCGCCGAGGCGGTACCGGACCGCCGCGCGCGACATGGGGAGGATGACGCCGGTACCCTCGCGTCGGTAGGGTGCGGGGAGCTCCACGGAGCGAAAGACGGGACCCTTCACGTACCGGTCCAGCTCGTCCTGCAACCCCCCGGGATCGGTCGCAAATGCGGTTGCCAGAGCCTCCTCCTGGGGTATGCCTGCGATCAGGAAGGCGATGAAGCGCGGCGCCTGGTTGCGGCGTTGTTCGCTCCCCACCAGGAGGTAGTGCACCAGCGCCCAGGACTCGGCGTAGAACATGGGCTTGCTGGCGGGCTCGTTGTACAGGGCCGACTGATGGTCGACGCGGAAGAGGTCGTGGAGGGGGATCAGGGGCGCGGTGTTGAGACGGCCGAGGTGCGCGGCGTCGGGCAGGCCGATCTGGACCTTCGCGCCGGACCTGCGGAAGCTCTGCGAGAGCTGGCTGAGCCCTTCCTCGAACCACAGGGGGAGACCGGGCAGGTGGGACGCGGCGAAGTGGTGGAAATATTCGTGGTAGACGATGGCGCGGGCGTCCCACGCGGAGTCGGCGTCGATGGCGATGTAGCCGGCATCGTCGGTGGCGGTGAAGTAGCCGGAGCTGGCGGCCGGCCGGCCCTCATACAGCAGGTTGAACGGAGCGAAACGGGCGTGGTTCCGGAAGATGTAGACGTAGGTGGGATGGGGAGGATCGGCGTCGTCGCCGGCGTAGTCGGCCAGGGTGGCCTGGAGCTCCTCGAGGTCATCCGCGATGCCTCTGGTGACGGTTTCGCCGGCATCTGAGAAGAGGAGGAAGTGGGTGGTGGAGAGCGCCAGCCAGTCCGGCTCGTCCCCCGGCGGGGCGGCCGCGGAGGAGATCGCCACGACCACGAGGGCGGCGGCCAAGGTCGCACGGACTGTCACGAGCCTGCTTCTCACGGTTCCTCCGGGCGGATCCCCAGCCGCCAACAGAGCTTCTAGCATGGTAACCGGTACGGCGGCTGGGGTGCCCTTCAGAACATGACTCGCCCCGCGCCAGTTGGTCGGTGGGTAGTTGGTGGGAATTTCGGTGGGTCGTGTGTGGTGGGAATAGTGGGGTGAGATTAGGGACACTGGGCGTCGTGGTGCGAGTACGTGAGCTGCTGTTCAGCTCGGCTAGGGATAATATATGACTATTTAAGCATTTTGTCAATAGGTGGGCGTCCAGGTCCGCCGAGAACCCGAAATTGGACTGGGAAGAGGGGGAGCCCATGGCAATGGTCCGAGACGCACTCCTGGTGGATCTGTACGAGCTGACCATGATGGAGGCCTACCACCACCAGGGAATCTCCGGCACTGCGACCTTCGACCTCTTCGTGCGCGCCCTCCCCGACGAGCGCAACTTCCTCCTGACCGCCGGCCTGGGTCCCCTCCTGGAGGTCTTGGAGGGCCTGCGGTTCACGTCCGACGACCTCTCCTACCTGGAGACCACCGGGATCTTCGGAAAGGGGTTTCTGGACGTCTTGGAGACGTTCCGATTCTCGGGGGACGTGGATGCCATGGCGGAGGGGTCCATCGCCTTCGCGGGGGAGCCGTTCCTACGGGTCACTGCGCCTGTCATCGAGGCACAGTTCCTGGAGACCCTGGTGATGAACCAGGTGCACCTGGCCACCACCCTGGCCTCGAAGGCGGCCCGGGTCGTGCTGGCGGCCGACGGTCGCGGGCTGGCGGACTTCGGTCTGAGGCGGACCCATGGAGCCGAGGCGGGGACCAGCGGCGCCCGCGCCCACTGGATCGCGGGCTTCGACAGCACGTCCAACGTGCTCGCCGGCAAGCTCTACGGCATCCCTATCTCCGGGACCATGGCGCACAGCTTCGTGCAGCTCCACGAGGAGGAGGAGGACGCCTTCCGCTCCTTCGCCCGCGTGTTCCCGGACACGGTGCTCCTGGTGGACACCTACGACACCCTGCGGGGCGTGGACCTGGTCATCGATCTCGCCGCGGAGCTGGGCTCCGACTTCCGGGTGCGGGGCGTGCGTCTCGATTCCGGGGACCTGGCATCGCTGGCGGCGGCGACCCGGGAGAAGCTGGATGGCGCAGGGCTCGAGAGGGTGCAGATCTTCGCTTCCGGAAACCTCGATGAGTGGCGGGTGCGCGAGCTGGTGCGCGGGGGCGCCCCCATCGACGCCTTCGGCGTGGGCACGCGCCTCGGAACCTCCCAGGACGCGCCGAACCTGGACATCGTGTACAAGCTCGCCCAGTACGACGAACGCCCCCTCCTCAAGCTGTCCACGGACAAGGCCACGCTGCCCGGGATCAAGCAGGTGTGGCGACGAAGGGACGGGGAAGGACGGCTGGTGGGGGACACCATCGGGCTCGCCGCCGAGGATCTCCCGGGGGAGCCGCAGCTCCGACCTGCGATGCGCTCCGGGCGGCGGGTGCCTTCCGCCGTGGAGGACCTCCAGGCGGTGCGCTCGCGCGCGCGCAGCGAGCTGGCGGGGCTCCCGGAGAGTGTGCGGGCGCTCGAGCCGGCCGATCCCCCGTACGAGGTCGCGATCTCGGACTCCCTGAGCTCGCTGCGCGACCGGCTGGTGGAAGAGCTCCGCTGAGTCCATCGGCGCCCGCTCCGGCGCCGCCCCGGGCCGGCGCGGGCTAGGGAGCGCGGAAGTGGTCCCACCCGGTGGCGCGGAGCTCCTCCTGCGTGCCGTCCGACCGGCGCAGGCGGACGCCCTGGCCGGCGACGATCTCTCCCACGTCGTAGAGGGGGCAGCCGCTCGTCTCCTGGATCCGGCCGCGAAGCGCCTCCACCCCATCCGGGGCGGCCGTGAGGAGCAGGCGATAGTCCTCCCCGCCGCCGACCGCGAGGCTCACGGGATCGACGGCGAGGCGCTCCGCGGCGGCGCGCACTGCAGCACTGATGGGAAGGTCGCCGGCGTTCACCACCGCTGCCACGGAGCTGGCCCGGCAGACGTGGCCGAGGTCCGAGGACAGACCGTCGGAGAGATCGATGGCGGCGTGGGCGACCCCGGAGATCGCCGCGATGCGCGCCTCCGCCAGGTAGGGCGTCGGTTCGAGGTGGGCGCGCACCAGGGGTTCCGCCTGGGTGGAGGGGAGGTCGAGGCGTCCGAGCAGTATCTCGAGACCGGCGCGGGCGTCGCCGAGGGTGCCCGTGACGAGCACCCGGTCGCCGATGCGCGCCCCGGACCGGTAGAGCACCTCCTCCGGGGCGGCGTGACCCAGCACCACCACGTTCAGACAGAGGTCGCGGGGCGAGGCCGTGGTGTCGCCTCCGAGGAGGATCACCTCATGCCGTCGCGCGACCTCTCCCATGCCTTCGTACAGGGCATCGAGCTCGGCCACGTCGGTGTCGGGCGGCACCGCGATGGAGACGAGGGCGTCCCGCGGGATGCCGCCCATGGCGGCGATATCGGAGAGGTTGACGGTGATCGCCTTGGCGCCGAGCTGACGGGGGGTGATCACGTCGCGCAGGAAGTGGACGCCCTCGATGAGCATGTCGGTGGTGACGAGCTGGACCCCGTGCGGCGCCTCGACCACCGCGGCGTCGTCCCCGATGCCGCACAGGACATGTGCCCCCAGGTCCTTGGGAGCACCTCGCGCGATGCGGTCGATGAACGCGAACTCGCCGAGCTCGTCCAGCTTCACGTCAGATTTCCCTGGAGCATCGACACGCACGGAGGGTAGAGAACGCGAGAATCGATGTCAACAAACGTGGCTCGCCAGGGACGGCTCCTCGTCCAGGCGGAGACGCAGCAGGAGAACGAGGTCCTCCGGGCAGGCGGGCTTCTGGACGAAGCTCAGCCGGGCCTGGCCGAAGCGGGCGCCGACGTCGAACACGGGATGGTCGCTGAGCGCGACGATGTGGGTGTGGCGACGGGCGGTGTTGGCGAGACTGACCAGCGCCAGGGGGTCCTGGTGGAGGATGTCCATGTCCAGGACCACGACCCGTGGGGGGTCGAGGGCGCACACGTATCGGGTCTGGGCGACGTC
Source organism: uncultured Holophagae bacterium (assembly GCA_963844865.1). Lineage (GTDB taxonomy): Bacteria > Acidobacteriota > Thermoanaerobaculia > Thermoanaerobaculales > Sulfomarinibacteraceae > CAWJPY01. The sequence continues at coordinate 78,408 of CAWJPY010000021.1, read as the reverse complement.
GCGGCAACCGGTGACGCGGACCTCGGTGAGGGGCCGGAGGGCCTCGAAGATGGCGAAGGTCAGGTCCTGGTGCTCACTGGCCACGAGCACGTGGAGCGGTGTCGGCTCCGGTGAGGAGGTGGCGGCGTCAGCCTCCTGGACGCGGGGGGGCGGGAGCGGCTGGTGGCTTGCCATGGGTCACCTCCTGACGCCCGCGGCGGGCGTGTGCCGAGGGGTAGAGCAAGAGCCGTGCCCGATCGCGCGGCCTCGGAGGCCGGGCGGTGTCTCGAGGCGGAACAGGCACCCCGAACGGTCCTGTCTCACGGGGAGGTTCCGCCGGCCGGGGCCCGCCGCTCGACCTGGAGCTGGGCCAGCAGCGCATCCAGGTGGGGGCCGGTCGCCGGCGCGGCGGTCACCACCTGGGCGAGGTGCTGATTCACCCAGGCATCGGCGCCCGCAGTGACCGCGAACCCCTCCTCCGGCACGAGCAGAGCTCGCAAGCTCCGCAGGTGGGAGGACGGGTAGGGTTCCATCGCCTTCGCCGACCTCTCCTCCCCGTGGAGACGCTGCGCGGTGGCGGCGGCGAGACGCCCGGCCTCCAGGAGCCCGACGTTCATGCTGTGCATGCCCACGGGAAGCATGAGGTGCGCGGCGTCACCCGCCAGCCAGACTCGATCACGGCCCATGGTGTCGGTCAAACGTCGGTCGAACCGCACCGCCAGGGACCAGTGGACATCGCCGACGGGGGCTTCGAACCACGGCGCCCGCTCCGCCATGAGCTCGGCCAGCCGCTCTTCGGCGACGTGGGGATAGGCGGACTGGCCGAGACGTCGCACCAGGCGACGTTCCTCGGGACGGGCCTGGAGGGAGGACGGCTCACCGAGCTCGAAGCTGAAGCGGAAGCGGCCCTGGGGCAGGGGCCAGAGGCCCGTGACCAGCCCGTCCGTGAGGATCACGCGCGCCTCGTCCACGGTGGCGCCGTCGCTGGAGAACTCGAAGACCAGGAACATCCGTCCCTCGCCGAGGCGGGGGAAGTCGGCGCCGAGGATGCGGCGTACCCGGGAACGATGGCCGTCGGCGCCGAACACGAAGTCCGGCCGGACCTCCTCGGTGCGTGTGACCACCTGGCTGCTGTCCGCGACCGGATAACCCACGGAAACGCGGTCCAGATGGTCCACGCGGGCCACCGCGCCAGCGCCGGTGCTGCTGAGGGCGGCCAGCCGCCGGCGCCAGCTCACCGTCACGCCGGCCTCCTCGAGGTGGCTTCGGAGACAGTCTTCGAGGGTGCTCTGGGGGAAGGCGACGGCGAAGGGGAAGGGGCTGTCGAGGCGGGAGAGGTCCAGCTCGGCCCGCCGTTCTCCTCCCTCGTAGAACGCCACCGTGTCGATGCGACGACCCCCTTCCACCACCTCGTCCTGGATGCCGAGCCTCGCCAGGAGCTCAACGGTCGCGGGGTGGAGCACCAACGCATAGCCGTGGATGGCGGCCCGTTCCTCCTCGTCGATGATGGTGGGCCGGACGCCGGCGCGCGCGAGCGCCAGGGCCGCCAGCAGCCCGACCGGACCTGCACCCACTACCAGCACGTCGGTCTTGGCCTTCCTGCGCATGAACCGGTCCTCCCGTTGCGCTAACGGTACCACTGTCGGCACGGCAGGGGTCGGGAGCGGGGCAGATGCTTCCCTCGGGGCGCGCGCACGGCCGAACGCCACTCGCGGCGCCCCGGGTCAGCCCAGGGGCCGTGGGCGCCCATCACCGCGCAGGGCCTGGACGTTGGCGAGGGCGAGCATGCCGGCGATGATCGCCGACCACCACCACCCGACCCACAGGGCCGCGCCGGCCAGTGCCACGCAGGCCACCAGCGACAGCAGGTGGGCGATCCTCAGGCCGCGGGCCCCCCACAACGCCTCGGTCATCACCGCGACCATGGCGCCGCCGTCGAGGGGGAGGATCGGGAGCAGGTTGAGGACCGCCCAGCCCAGGTTGACCCAGACGAGATCGGACAGGAGCCGCGCCGGCGTCCCGACTGGGGAGAGCCCATGGGCGGCGGCGAGGGCGGCGGCGCCGATGGCGAGGCCCACGGCAGGTCCGGCGGCAGTGACCGCGATGCGCCGTCCCGGCGAGAGCCTCGCGCCGCCCCAGCTGGTGGCGCCGCCGAAGCCGTGCAGCACGATGGTGGGGCTGCGCCCGTAGCGAAGGGCCGCCAGGGCGTGTCCGAGCTCATGGGCGAGCACGCCGGCCAGGACCACCGGGACCCAGAGCGCGAGACCGGGGAGGTCGCGGGGGCCGATGAGAGCGGCGGTGAGGAAGAACCAGGGTTGGATCAGCACCGGAATGCCGAGCAGGCGAAGCTGCAGCATCCGTCGCTCTCAGGGGGCGGCCGCGCCCCGGACGGGGGGCCGTTCAGGGGCGGATGCGCGCATGCCCGTCCCGCGGCGTCAGGTCGGTGGTGCGCACCTGGACGTTGTCCACGTACCACCCGACCACGCCTCCGCAGCCATCGACGCCGAACTCGAAGCGGACACGGACGGAGTCGCCTTCGCTCACCAGCCCGGACAGGTCGACCTGGGACTGGCCCCACGAGCCCTGGGAGGACCCGGTGTTCGTGCCGGTGAAGGCGTACTGTCCGGCCAGAGGATTGGTGTTGCCGTTGCCCGCTGCCTCCAGAAGCAGGTTGTAGGGGTTGTAGGTGAACGCTTCGCGGTCGATGGTCTGGAAGGCGCCGCCGTTGACGCTGATCTCGACCACGCCCCCGTCGAAGCGTCGTTCGGTGGCGACCCAGTGGTCGAAGGCGAGGGTGGGCGAAGCACCGGCGGGGATCGCGATCTCGGGGCTGGTCAGGCGCATGACGCCGGACTGGTCGTCGCTGCCGGCGACGCAGTCGCCCACCGTGGGGCTGTCCGCAGCGAGGTACGCGCCACCCCGGCCGCCGCTGGGCAGACGATCGGTCCACGCCCAGTTCCGGGGGGTGTACTCGGCGTACACACCCTCGTTGCTCAGCTTCCAACCGGTCGGCGGGCCCTGGTCGAAGCTCTCGGAGAACGCGATCCGGTTGCCGATGAAGGCGGGCGCGGCGGTCTTGAGGAGGGGCGGATAGCTGCACTGGTCGGGGGGGACACTCATCTCCACGGCGATCATGGCGCTCGTCACCTGGGCGCAGTCGTCGGCGGAGATCACCTGGCCCGAGACCGCCCCGGTGGTCGGATCCGGCAGCGGGGCCCCCACCAGGTCACGGCAGCTCTGCTGCACGAAGTCCGCGTGCATGGCGAAGTCGGTGACCGGGATCTGATAGACGGACATGGCCCGCCAGTAGATGTTGATGGCCTTGACGAGGCCGATGCCGCGCACCGTGCGTCCGTTGTAGGCGCCGCCGTCGGCCATGAGGGCGAAGGCGTGGTTGGGAACGCCGGAGTTGCTGTGGACCGCGCCGTTGTCGTCGTAGGAGCAGGAGTAGTCGGGATCCCGGACACGGCCGGGATCGTTGAAGCAGTCCGGGTTCCACATGTCGCGGAGGGCGCCGGTCTGCGCCCCCTCTGCGACCAGCCAGCGCACGGACTGGTCGCTGGCGGCGACGTCCAGGGCGATGGTGGCGGTGACGTTGCCGCCGAGGGCGGCCTTGATGGCGTCGCCGTCGCTCTCGGTGATGAAGACCGACGGGATGCTCAGAGTCGATCCGTCGGATCCGGCCATGTTGAGGAGGGTGTCCCCCTGGTTGTTGGCCACGATGACTCCGACCGCACCCGCGTCCTCGGCCCGCCGGGCCTTGTCGACGAAGTTGCAGTCTCCCCGGTCGATGAGCGCGATGCGACCCGGCGTGAAGCCGGTCAGAGGCTCGCAGGCGTCTCCCGTGGGATCGGTCCCGTCGTTGGCCAGCTCCACCCGGGCGGTGACGGAGAACGGTGGCGCGGGGTTGAACTGGGCGCTTCCGGAGAAGTAGGGGCCGGCCAGAGAGGCGGGCGAGTCGATGGTGAGCTCGGGAGCGAGCCCGAAGCCGTAGGCCGAGCAGGCGCCGTCGGTGCGATGCCGGTCCGGACTGTCCATGCCGAGCCCGTTGAGCTGATCCAGGGTCTCGCCGAAGATGTCGGAGAAGGACTCGTTCAGGGCGCCCGACTGCCACATGTAGACCAGGCCGTCGGTGGCGTCGGTGTAGGCGTGGGTCCACTCGTGGGCCACCACGTCGTCGGTGGCCATGCCCGTGCACACGGTCATGCGCCGGTCGGCGCTGGTCCAGAAGGCGTTGGGGCACTCGGTGTCGCCCAGGTTCTCGTCGTTTGGGTCGTACAGGGTGGGCATCGCGGCCTCGTGGCCGTCCCACGACAGGAAGGTGCCGCCGCTGAGGCTGGCGAAGAGCTGGTAGCTCTCGCCGGCGGTGGTGATGAGCTGGTTGATCTCCTGGTTGGCGTCGGCGCTGTCGCCGCCGTAGGGGAGGGGGTCGCCCTCTTTCCAGATGACGTTGCCCGGCGTCGTCTTGGCCACCGAGCGGGTGAGGTCGTAGGCGCGGGGGATTCTCTCGAGGATCACCCCGTCGTGGGCGTCGACCACCACCGTCTCCGCGGTCGCGGCGTCGGCGGCGACCGTGATTGCCCAGGCCAGGTGGTCGGCACCGGGCCGACCGGCCAGGAGCCCCGTCCGATACACGAGCAGCCGCGCCGGCGACACCGTCAGCATGGCAACGGAACGGCCGCTGCTCTTGGCGAGGGCGGTCGCCGCGATGTCTTCGGCCGTGGCCGCGGAGAGGGTGGGCGAGGAATTAGAGACCTGCACGTCGGGGAGCAGCCGTCCGCTCACCGAGGTGAGCTGTCCCGCGCCGTCGAAGTGGGCGTGGAGCTCGCCGCCGAACACGGGCAGCCCGTCCAGCAGCTGCCGGTATCGGAGGTGGGTGCGACCGAGGCCGTCCACGAGGCGGCCCGACGGCTCCAGGTCGGTGTAGGGCTCGATGTTCCCGAACAGCTCCTTGTAGCGCGCGATGAAGTCGAGGCTACGAGCCGTGGGCGTGGAGCCGGACAGGGAGATGGCGCCAGGCTCGAGAACCACCAGGTCGGCGGTCCCGGTCACCGGGCTGAACGTGACCCGGGCACGATCCCCTGCATCCACCTCCAGGCGGCGGGCGGCATTCCACGCCTGTCCGCCGCGAGGCGCCGCGGCCTCGGCGCCGCCGGCCGCCATCGCCGCCAACCCCACCAGGAGCAGAGCTCCTGCATGCTCCAACCTCATGCTGTCCTCCTGTTGCGGGATGCTTGAGAGCACGCACCACGCCAGGAAACATTATCACGGCGCCGGGCACCGGGGGACCCCGTTGAGAGGGGATGCCCGGTGGCGAGGGCCCGCCGCATCGTTCGCCGTTCCGAGCCAGCCAACGGCCTGCGAGGCACTGTGATAGGCTGACCGAGGAAGGCGGCTGTAGGTGGTCGACCTTCATTGGAGGTTGACCCATTCGGTCAGCGCGGATGCCGACACGACAGTCGTCGAGCCCCACCCAGGAGGACCAGTAGCCATGAGAGTCACGATGCCCATCGTGGTCAGTGTGTTGTGTGCCGCGGTCGCCGCTGCCCAGACGCCCCCCACGGCGCAACCGGCGCCGACGGGCGCCGAGGGCTCTGCCACGGCAACGAGCATGCCTGCCCCCCAGCCCCCGCCGGATCCTGTGCTGCTGACGGTCAACGGCGAGCCGGTGCACGCCGGCATGGTGCGACTGGCGGTACAGAATGTGGTCAGCCAGATGCGCCGGCAGGGCCAGAAGGTGGATCAGCAGCAGGTGATGCAGGCCGCCAGCCAGCAGGTGATCGACAGCACGCTGTTGGCCCAGGAGGCGCGGCGGCGCGACGTCGAGCTCGACACCTCCAAGGTGAGCCAGATCCTGGCGGACATGGAGCGCCGGGCCGGGGGCCGCGAGTCGCTGCAGGGGACCTTGGATCGCGCCGGGGTCACCTACGGGGAGTTCGAGGGCGCGGTGCAGGAGTCGCAGCTGGCCTTGGACCTGGTGGAGCGGGACATCAGGCCCACCGTCACCGTGAGCGACGAGGAGCTGCAGAAGTACTACGACGAGCATCCGGACCAGTTCCAGCGCCCGGAGCAGGTCCACGCCCGCCACATCCTGATCAAGGTGCCGCCGGAAGCCACCCCCGAGCAGGACGCGCAGGCGAAGCAGCGCGCCGAGGCGGCGCATCAGCGTGCCGTGTCCGGCGAGGACTTCGCGGCGCTGGCCAAGGAGCTGTCCGAGGATCTGAGCGCCGAGGACGGCGGCGACCTGGGGTTCTTCTCCAAGAACCAGATGGTGGAGCCCTTCGCGAGCGCCGCCTTCGCGCTGGAGCCCGGCGCCATCTCGCCGATCGTCAAGACCCGATTCGGGTACCACGTGATCAAGGTGGAGGAGCGTCGACCCGCAAGGACCGAGACCTTGCAGGAGGTCATGGACCCGCTGCGCCAGGCCCTCGTGAACCAGAAGGTGGGGGAAGAGGTCGGCAAGCTCCTGCAGAGCCTGCGTGAGAAGGCGGACATCCAGCAGGTCGCGACCCCGCCGGAGAGCGGCGAAGGCTCCGCGCCGCCCGCGGCCGCGCCGACACCGTCATCGGGGTCCTGACCAGGGGCGCCCCGTTCGCGACCGAGGACATCTCACCGGCGCGTGACCCTCCGCGGTCACGCGCCGGTCTCGTATGGGCTGCTCAGGCCCTGTGGGACTAATCTCCGCTCGGCGACAGTTGTCCATGACGCATCATGTATCCGGGTCCCGAAAGCCGCCTCGGCGCGCCGGTGGCGCCCACGGCGTCGCGGCACCTGCTCGTGGGGTGGAGTCGGGGATCCGGAAAGAGGAGGCTGACATGGCGGAGAGCGTGTACAAGGTCATCGAGCTCGTGGGAACCAGCCCGGAGTCTTGGGAGAAGGCGGCCTCGGCGGCCGTGGATCAGGCCGCCAAGAACCTGCGCGACCTGCGCATCGCCGAGATCGCCGAGCTCGATCTTCAGCTGGAGGACGGGAAGGTGCGCGCCTACCGCGCGCGGGTGAAGGTGTCCTTCAAGTACAAGGGCGACTGAGCGAGGCGGCTCGCGGCGGCGGACCGAGCCGGTCGCGCCACAACCTGCACGTCATCCTTGACGACGCCGGGGGTGGTGTCGCCCCAGGTCGGGACGCGCTCACTCCTCCTCGGCCAGGACGGCGTGCATGCGCTCCAGGAGGTGGGCGGCCTCGTCGGCGGAGAGGGAGGTCGGCCGCCACCCGATGCCGAGGCCGGCGTCGCCGATCTTCGGGATGATGTGGAAGTGGACGTGCATCACGACCTGGTGGGCCTCGCTGCCGTTGTTCTGGAGCACGTTGTAGGCCTTGGCGCCGCTCGCCGCCAGGACCGCGCGGCACAGCTTCGGCAAGACCCGACCGATGGCCGCCCCGGACTCCGGGCTCAGCTCGTGCAGGTAGGCCCTCCGTTCCTTGGGGATGAGGAGGGTGTGGCCACGGCTGAGCGGGCCGATGTCGAGGAACGAGAACACGTGGTCGTCCTCGTACACCTTGTGGCACGGGATCTCTCCCGCCATGATCTTGTCGAACACGGTCTCCGGTTGTGGCATGACGTCATCCTACCGCGAAAGCCCGGTCTGCGCGAGAGGGGGACGGATCCCGGACGCAAGGAGAACTCCACCCTCCGCCCCACGTATCTGATGGATGGTGGGTGGGGTGGGTGGCGGTCCTGTGTGCTCAGCGACTCGAGCGAGAGCGGGGTGGGGTGAAGCGGCAGAGCAGATTCAAGCGTTTCCGGAGCTTCGTCGGGGAGTACACGGCGGGTCTGGACGTGCGCAAGGCGCCCGCGGAGCTCGGCCGGGACGCCTCCCGTGCCTACTCCATCCTCACCCGCGACCATGCCGCCGAGGCCGAGCCTGCGGGACGACTCCGCCGCCTCTGGCACCGCGCCAGAATCGTCTTCTTGGGGCTCTCGTACAAGCTGTCGCCGACCCGCCGCATACTCTTCGTCTTCTGCCTGGTGGTGGCGACCCTCGGCCTCCTCCAGTTCGAGGCGCCGGTCCGCAACGTGGGGCCCACGAACCCGACGATCCTGATCGCGGTGGCCATCACGGGCTTGGTCTTCCTGCTGGGTCTGGAGCTGGCGGACCGGGTCCTGGTCCGGGACGAGCTGGAGGTGGCCAGGCAGCTCCAGCACGATCTCCTTCCCACCGCGCCCCGGACATCGCGGGGTACACCTTCGGGTTCTCCTACCGGACGGCCAACGAGATCGGGGGGGACTACCACGACTTCCTGCCCCTCAGCGACGGTCGTTGGGCGGTGGTCATCGGCGACGCGAGCGGGCACGGCATCGCGGCGGGCCTGCTCATGGCCATCGCCCGCACCACGCTGCAGCTCGCCATCGGGCTGGATCCGAGGCCCCTCGCCGTCCTCGACCTCATGAACCGGGCGCTGCTCGGGGCGGGCGGGTCACGGGCCTTCATGACCATGTTCTACGGCGTGCTGGAGCCGTCGAGCGGGCGCCTGGAGTATGCCTGCGCGGGCCATCCCTACCCCCTGCTGCGCAACGCCGCGGGCGAGGTGGTCGAGCTCGGCAGCGGCTGCTTGCCCCTGGGCCTGCGGACGGCCATCGCACCGACGCCGGGGACCGCCCACATCATCCCTGGCGACCTCCTGGTCATGTACACAGACGGCGTGCCGGAGACGGTGAACGCGCGGGGCGACGCTTTCGGGTTCGACCGCGTGCGGCGCGCTGTGGCGACGGGAGGCTCCGCGTCGGTGGTCCACGACCGCATCGTGGAGGCCGTGGACGGCTTCGCCGGGAACACGCCGCTGCACGACGATCGCAGCCTGGTCATCATCTCCCGGCAGGCCTGAAGCCCGAGATCAGAGGGGATGCGGGACCTTTTGCGACGCGCCGTTCTGGCGATGCCTACCCCGAGGTTGCCACCGCTGCCACTTTTCCGACCGGTAGCGACGAATAACCGGAGCGCGGTGTCTCGGGAACGTGTCACCAGTGGCACGCCCGGGGGAGGTGCCGTTCTTTGGAAGGCCGCAGTGCCGCGGCAGTGGGACGCTGATTGCCGTGGTTCGCTCCCGCAGGCCGGCGTTAGTCGAGGGGCACCGGCCGGACGGTGCGGGCGTCCCCAGTGGAGCGGTCCACGACCGAGGCGTAGATGGCGAGAGGCCCGTCCACCCCGACCTTGACCACGAAGGCCTCGGGATCGAGACAGCCCCCTGCAGGTGAGTCCACCGGGCGCAGACGGATCTGGCGCCAGGAGCGCGCATCCACGGTCAGGGTGTGGGGGATGGCCACCTCCTCGTCCTCCAGGAGGATCCAGCCGGAGCCGCCCTCGTCCTCCAGGTCGAGGGTGACGGTCACGGGGTCGTTGCCCGGGTTGGCAAAGCCGATGGAGGTGGTGAAGGCGGGCTTGCCGCAGGCGTTGCGGTGCCAGAGGAGAGCGGGCAGGAGGTAGTCGCCCGCTTCGAGATGAGACACCGCCTGCGCCTCGAACGCCTGCCCGGCGCCGGTGAGGAGCCCGTGGGCCGGCTGCTTGAGGCCACCGGGCTGGTTGACCATGCGGCTGGTGATGCGGATCGGTCCGTCGGCGGAGAGGAGCAGCGCCCCCAGCGCGGTTTGCGCACAGCCGAGATCGGTGGCCAGCCCGGAGGAGGTCCAGACCACCGCGGAGTGCGGGGGGACCACGCGGGTCGGGGCCATGAAGAGATCGCAGGGGGTGGGCTTGGCGATGGCGCCGGGCAGAAACGAGCTCAGGGTGACCTGGACGGGTTGGTCCCCCGGGTTGGTCAGGTAGATCTCGGAGCTCCAGCTCGCACCGTCGACGCCCTTCGCGTTGTGCGCGAACACCGGCAGGACCAGGGTGCCCGCCGCCGCCGGCGCGGCGGCGAGGGCGATCATCGACAGCAACGTGAGCGCTCCCCTCATGGTACCTCCAGAAGGAATGAAAACAGGGCGGACCACGACCGCCCCGGGGCTGCATATCTTACTACGGGCCGGAGCATGCCACCGTTGGGCCCGGACCCGTGCGAGGATAGGCGGCATGAGGATCCGAGGATCGTTCGCTCCAGTCCCCACCCCCGTCGACGAGGTGGGGAGGTTCGACCCCCAGGCCCTGGGCGCGCATCTCGCCTGGCTCGCCTCCACCCCCCTCGACGGCGCCCTCGTGCTCGGCAGCAACGGTGAGTTCCCGTCCTTCACGCTGTCTGAACGCCTGGCTGTCGCCGAGGCGGCGGCGGCGAGCCGGGGAGCCCTGACCCTGCTCCTGGGCATCGGCTCGTGCGCCCTGGAGGAGGCGCTGGACATGGTGGAGGCCGCGGCAGACCTCGGGTACGCGGCGGCACTGCTGCCCCCACCCTTCTACCTCCGGGGCGCGCCGGTGGCCGGTTTGGCTGCCTTCCTGCGCGCGGTGCTCGACCGGGCACGCCTGCCGGTCCTCCTGTACCACGTCCCCCAGCTCACCGGGGTGCCTCTGGACGAGAACCTCCTGGAGCGGGTGGAGGGCCACCCCCGACTGGCCGGGGTCAAGGACTCCACGGGGCGTGTCGACGAGATGGAGCGCCTGCTCCGCCGCTTCGGCTCGCGGTCCTACCTGGTCGGGAACGACCGGCTGGTGGCGGCGACCCTGGCCGCCGGCGGGACGGGGAGCATCAGCGCCGCGGCGAGCGTGGCGCCGGGCCTGGTGGCGGCCATCCCTCACGACCCCGAACGGCAGGAGGAGCTGGACGCCGTGCGCGCGCTCCTGGAGGAGTTCGGCCTCGTCGCCGGGGTGAAGGCCCTGCTACGGGCGCGGGGGCTGGGCCGCTACGGAGCACGACCGCCGTCGGTGGAGCTGGACCCCGCGCGCGTCCGGGATCTCCGGGTTCGCTTCGAGGGGCTGTGGGGGGCGTGATCACGTGGTGGTCAGAACGAGCTTGCCGAAGATCTCGCCCGCGGCCAGGGCGCGGTGGGCGGCAGGGGCGTCGGCGAGGGGGAGGGTGCGGTCGACGACGGGGTGGAGACGGTCGTCCTGAAGGGCCGGTCCCAGTCGGTGGGTGAAGGCGGCGACGAGGCGCGCTTTGTCGGCGGTGGACCGAGAACGGAGGCTGGAGCCGATCACGGCGATGCGGCGGCGGAGCAGGTCGGCGAGGTCGACCTCGGCCCGGGCGCCGGACATGAGGCCGATCACCACGAGCCGGCCATCCGGAGCGAGGGCCTGGAGATTGCGCGCCAGGTAGTCGGCGCCCACGCAGTCCAGGATCAGCTCCACGCCGTGGCCGTCGGTGTGCGCCCGGCAGCGGTCCACGAAGTCGTCCGTCCGATAGTTGATGGCGTCCGCGGCGCCAAGCTCGAGGCAACGCCGACAACGTTCGTCCGAACCGGCGGTCACGAGGACGTGAGCCCCCAGCACCCCCCCGATCTGGATGGCGGCCGTGCCCACGCCGCCGCTGCCGCCGTGGACGAGGACCACGGTGCCCTCGCCCATGCCGCCCAGGGTCACGAGGTTCAGAAAGGCGGTGAGGAAGACCTCGGGGAACCCTCCCGCCGCCGCCGGCGCCATGGTCGCCGGGACGGCCATGACGGAGCCCGCGTCCACCACCGTCTCCTCCGCGTAGCCCCCACCGGGCAGGAGCGCCATCACCCGCTGACCGAGAGCCCAGGGACCCGCGCCTTCACCGACCTCGACGATGCGACCGGCGCACTCCAGACCGAGGATCTCGGACGCGCCCGCGGGTGGGGGGTAGAGGCCGCGTCGCTGCAGGAGATCGGCGCGGTTGACGCCGGCAGCCTCCACGGCGATCCGGACCGTCCCGGGACGCAGCTCGGGCGATCGGACCTCGCCGAGCCGCATCACCTCTTCGTCGCCGAAGCCGTCCAGGACGATGGCTCTCATGCTCGAGCCAGGATACCCCGTGTCCGCGCCGGCGTCAGCGGGGATCGTGGGACCGGGACGGTCCATCCACGGTGATCGGGAGGTAGCGCCCGCCGCCGGCGACGGAACGGATGGCGGCCACGAGCTCGTCGGGTCGGACGACCTTGAAGAGGTAGCCGCTGGCCCCGGCCTGGCAGGCACGGTTGACGTCGTCCTCCCCCTTGTGGACGGAGAAGACGACGAACTGGACGTCGGGCTGTGTGCCGCGGATGGTGGCCATGGCCTCCAACCCGCCCTGCTCGGGGGCGGACACATCCATCACGACGATGTCGGGCTTCGCCGTGGCGCAGCCCGCCACCGCGCCCGGACCGTCGTCCGCCTCCCCAACCACGTCCATGTCGGCCTCGCCGTCGATGATGCGGGCGAGCCCTTCGCGGACCACCGGATGATCGTCCACCACCATGACCCGTATGGATGCGGGTGTCCTCACGGTCGCCTCCGCGGTCGGATGGATCGCCTCACCATAGCAGACTGCGCGGTCCGCCGTCGCAGCGGCCCGAGGGATCCCGGGAGGGAGGGTCGTGGAGCCCCGTCGGCATGGGTACAATGTCTACGCCGTGGCCCACGGCGGGAGGTTGTCGTGCGTGAAACGAAGGTTGCGCAGCAGGATCTGGAGACCTGGGCCGGCTACCTGTTGGATCACTCGCTCCAGGGAGTTACCGCGGACGACCGGGTCATGATCAAGGGCGAGCGCATCTGCTGGCCACTCATGGCGGTGCTGGAGCGCCGGGTGATCGAGGCCGGGGGCGTGCCGGACGTCTACCTGATCCCGCCCAACAATGAGCGGGGGAGGGTGTGGTCGGCGGCCATGGGCCGGGCGGCGTCCGCTCCTCAGATCGAGCGCGTTCCCGAGTGGCATCGGCGGCGCTACGAGAGCATGACCAAGTACGTGGAGGTGCTCGGGGCCGAGGAACCGTCACAGTACATGGGCCTGACCCAGGAGCAGGTGCGGGGTCTGGCCAAGGCGGACCGACCGTTCGCCGACCTGCGGATCTCCAAGCCGTGGGTGATCACCCTGTACCCGACGCCGGCGTACGCCGAGCTCGAGGGCATGGATCTGGAGGAGTACACGCGCTTCATCGTGCGCGCGTCGACCACCGACCCGCGGCCGCTGCTGGAAGCCGAGGAGCGGATCGGGCCCGTCTTCCTCGAGGGTCGCCACCTCGAGGTGGTGACCGCGCACCCCGGAGCCGGGCGCGAGCTGACGCTCACCATGGACCTCTCCCAAAGCCGCCCGGTGCTCTCCTACGGGCTGCGGAACTTCCCGGACGGGGAGGTGTTCACCAGCCCGGACGCCTCCAGCCCCGAGGGTGAGATCTTCGTCGACCTGCCGGTGAACTACGGCGGCCACGACATCCGCGGCATCTATCTCCGTTTCGAGCACGGCAGGATCGTCGAGTACGCGGCCGAGGTGGGTGGCGATCACCTGCGTGCGATCGTGGAGACCGACGAGGGGTCCCACCGACTGGGGGAGGTCGCCCTGGGGATGAACCCCGGCCTGGATCGTGTGCTCAAGCACCCCCTGTTCGTCGAGAAGGTGGGCGGGACCCTGCACATCGCCATCGGCGCCTCGTACGAGGACTGCTTCGTAAGAGACTCCGCGAGCGAGGCCGGCGCGGCGCGCATCGCGGCCCTGGCCGACGCCGGGGTCTTCAACCGCTCCGCCCAGCACGTGGACATCGTGACCGACTTTCGACCCGGCGGCTGCGGCCGCCGCGTGGAGATCGACGGCACCAGGCTGGTGCCGCGCGACGGCGTCTGGACCGTCGAGAGATGACGACCTCGGGACGCGGCTCAGACCACGGCCGCGTTCGGGGCCTGTCCGGAGGGAGCCATGACCGACAGCACGACGGCGACGCCGTCTGAGCAGCCACTGCGCGATCTGGACGCGATTCGGCCGCCTGACATCTTCGGCGAGCTCCGCAAAGGGGTGTTGGGCCAGAACACGGCCCTCCGCTACGTGGCGGTGGCGGTGTACAAGCACACCACCGGCAAGGTGCCGGGCAACATCCTGCTCATCGGCAACTCGGGCACCGGCAAGACGACCATCATGAACAACATCCAGCGCATGTACCACGAGCTGCCGGAGTACCGGCCCTTCCGCGCCATGACCATCATCAACGCCAACCTCCTGGTGGACGCCGAGCGCTTGGAGTTCCAGCCGGCGCGGTTGTTCGCCGCGGTGGAGCAGCGGGCGCGGGCCCTGGTGGGGTCCAGCCCGACCCCGGAGGAGCTCCGCGAGACCATGCAGCGGGCCACCATCTGCATCGACGAGATCGACAAGATGTCGTCCATCGTCGCCGGCAAACCCAACCCCATCGGCGTGGTGCTCCAGCAGGGGCTCCTGACCCTCATGGAGGGCGAGCTGGTGGCCTACCGGACCCATGCCTTCGTGGACGGCGTGGAGAAGCCGGTGACCATCAACATCGACACCCGGCACATGATGTTCATCTGCGGTGGCGCCTTCGAGGAGCTCTACGACCAGGTGTACCTGCGGGTGGTGAATCCGGGCAGCGGCGAGAAGCTGAAGTCCGAGGCCATCCAGACCGCCGACGGCAAGGTGCGCATCGAGACCAGGTTCGAGCTCGCCGACTTCCTGCGTCCCGAGGACCTCTTCGACTACGGCATGGTGCCCCAGTTCATGTCCCGCTTCGACAACGTGGTGCTGCTGCGCGATCTCGACGTGCAGGTGCTGCGAGAGATCCTGCTGCACTCGCTGGACTCTCCCTACAACCGGTCGCGGCGCTACTTCGAGGTGATGGACATCGCCCTGGAGATGGAGGACCTGGCCGCCTCGCTGATCGCCGAGGAGGCCGCCAGGAACAGCCGTACCGGCGCGCGCTCCCTGCGCACCGTGTTCGGCAAGATCATCAATCGGCTGGAGTTCGATCCCTGGGGGTTCGAGAAGCTCGAGGAGCGGCCGGAGGGGGGGCATCGCCTCCTCGTGGACGCGGCGATGGTCCGGTCCTCCATCTCGTCACGGAATGGCTGAGCTCCTTCTCAGACCGCCAGGTCTTCGCTACACTTGTGGCATGGGCGCGGGTGATCTCATTGGCAAAAGGCTGGTCATTTCGACTCGATCTTGACGTGCGCGACTCCCTGGGACGGCGACTCCATCCGGACGCCATGGTGGTCCAGGAAGACCGCAATCTGGTGATGGGCCGCCAAGGCGTTCTCGACCTGGATGCAGAGGACGACTTGGACGCTGCCTACGTCGCGATCCGCGAGCATCGCCCCCTGTCCCTGGGCCGGTTCCTGGTGCTCCGGGGACGTCGACCCGAGTCCTACTGGACCTATCAGGCGGTGGTCCATGACTTCGAGCTCAAGCCGACGTGCCGTCCGGGGGACGTACGACGCAGCTTGCTGGCGATCTTCAAGGATGCCACCAAGCGGGGGATGGGGACCCTGGCGTCCGAGCCCCTGGGCTCCTTCCGGGGCAAGGGCCTGACCCTGGAGGAGGTGGTGGAGGCGTTTGACGCCGCCATCCTGGAGTCCGGCGCCGTCCTGGACGTACCGGTGCGGCTCACGGTGCTGCTGGAGGACCTGGACGAGGTGGAGGAGGTGTCCCATCTCCTGCGTTCCCGGGTGCTGAGCCGCGCCAGCCGCAGCTTCCGGACCGTGGGGGGGGATGCGGCCGTGGTGGAGGTGCGGGACCATGACTGGCGCTTCCACTACAGGTTCGTGCCGGGCTCCCTCTCCGGCTATCTCATCACCCGAGGCGACGTCGTGGCATGAGGAACGGGACCGCTCGCTACGTTCTGGTCTACTCCAGCCCCGACCGCGGTGAGCAGCGTTTCGACCTCGCCAACGACCGCAGCTATCGCATCGGGTCCCGCTCCGACAACGACGTCGTGCTCGAGCAGGAGGACGTCTCCCGCCACCACGCCATCCTCAGGGTCCGCGACTCCAGCTTTCACATCACCGACCTGAACAGCAAGAACGGCACGTACATCAACGGTCGTCGGACCGCCGCCGCCAGCTTCGAATGTGGTGATCTGGTGAACCTATCCTCCGCCCGCCTGGTGGTGCTCGAGGCCGGCTCCGGCGCCCACGGCGTGAGCCCGTTTGTCGGCGGAAGGGGTGGGCGCCCCGGCCAGGGGACGCAGGAGGACACCCAGGGGTACAGCGGCGCCGCCTCGGCCGAGGACATGGTGTCGCTCCTCGTGACCACCGCCTCGGCGGTGCGGCGCGGGGCCGTGGGCGAGCCCCTGACCTGGGCCGTGGAGCGGTTCGGCTTCGAGGCCGCGGTGGTGCTCTACCGCGACACCCAGGACAACGTGGCCATGGTGTCGAGCGCCGGGGACATGGGCCCTCTGGTGCGCTCCTCGGGGACCCTGGCCCGCGTGGTGCGGGAGCAGAAGGGCTACCGCGCCGGCACCCGGATCCAGCAGATCGTGGAGCTCGGGGAGAGCCTGCTCGTGTCGCCGATGCAGCGCGACCACGTCCTCGTCGTCCGCTTCACGGGGCAGCCCCCGGCGATCGGGGACATCCGGGCGCTCATCGCGGCGGTGGAGGCGGTGCTGTGCTCGGGGAACCCCCCGGCGTCGCTCATGGCCGCGTCCGGCGAGCGCCGGGACCAGGAGGAGCGGCGTTTCGGGAGCCCGCTGCAGCGGATCGCGGGCCTTTCGGACGGGATCACCGAGTGCAAGCGGCGGGCGGCAGACCTGGCGCGGCGGGAGGGCCCCGTCCTCCTCACCGGCGAGGCGGGTACCGGGAAGGCGCTGTTCGCGCGGGTGATTCACGACCTCTCCCCACGGCATGAGGGACCTTTCGTGAATCTGGATTGCGGCGCCGTGGACGGGGGGGCGCTCGGCGGCGCCCTGTTCGGCGGAAGCGAGGGGAGCGGTGGACAGGGCGCCTTTGCGGCGGCCGCGGGGGGCACGCTGTATCTGGCGCGCCTCTCAGACGTCCCCACCGACGTGCAGGAGCGGATTCTGGGCGCCGTTGGCCGCTCGGGGGGCGCTTCCGGCGACGTCCGCCTGATCGTCTCGCTGGTGGAGGATGTGGAGGCGGCCGTGACCCGGGGCGCCCTTCGCCGCGACCTGCTCGCCCACGTCCGCCCCCACCTCATGGAGCTGCCGCCGTTGCGCGCGCGCAGCGAGGACATCCCGCTCCTGATAGCCGTCTTCCAACGGGAGCACGGCGGCTCGAAGCAGGGGGAAGCCGCGGGGTTCACCGTCAACGCCCTGGAGGCCCTCACCTCCTATGGGTGGCCCGGCAATGTCCGTGAGCTCCGGCAGGAGGTGCTCAGGGTGCTGGCGGCGGTGGGGGGAGGGGGAGCTGGTGGAAGCCAGGCAGCTCGCTCCACACATCGGCGAGGCACTCACCGCCGAGGCCGTCCCCCCACCCGACCTGGAGGTCCTGGCCACCCGCTCTCTCGCCGATGCACGCGACGACTTCGAGCGCTGGCGCATCCGCCGCGCCATCCACGACTGCGGCGGCAATCAGTCCCAGGCCGCGCAGCGACTGGGGCTGTCGCGGGCCGGCCTGTTCAAGAAGATGCGCCGTCTTCGAATCAACAAGCCGAACGGGGGGTGACCGGGCCGCCACCCCGGGGCATGACAGGGATTCTGAGAGCCGGTATAGTGAGGGCGGTGTCGGAGGAGGCGGGCGTCCGCTGCGTGAGCGGAGGAAGGTCCGGACTCCAGACGAACGGCATGCCGGGTAACTCCCGGCCGCGGCAACGCGAGGGAAAGTGCCACAGAGAGCAGACCACCTCCGGGTCGGCCGGAGGCAAGGGTGAAAGGGTGCGGTAAGAGCGCACCGCCTGCCCGGTGACGGGGAGGGCACGGTAAACCCCATGCGGAGCAAGGCCGAATAGGGGAGTCGAGGGTTGTTCGTCCCCGCCCCCCGCAGCCGTGGGGGAGGCTCCCGGGTAGGCCGCTCGAGCCGCGCGGTGACGCGCGGCCCAGATGAATGGACGCCGCCCTCCGGGGTACAGAATCCGGCCTACAGCCTCCTTCGACACCTCTTCCCCTCCTCCAAGGGTTGCGGGGCCTTCGCTTGTGCTGCAGGTTCACGGTCGGTATCCTCTGGCGATGGAGACCAGGGCGAAGCTCGAGGGGGTGAGCCCCCTGCTCACCGTGGCCGGTCTGGTGGTCATCGTGGCTGGGCTGCGGGCCGCGGAGTCGCTCCTGATCCCCTTCCTCCTGGCGCTGTTTCTGGCCATCATCTGCTCCCCGGCGCTGGTGTGGCTGCAACGCCGCCGGGTCCCGACGTTCCTGGCGGTGGTGCTGGTGATGGTGGGCCTGCTGGCGGTCCTGGCCGGGGTCGGGGCGCTGGTGGGAGGGTCGGTGAACGACTTCATCGACTCCATCCCGTCGTACCAGGCCCGCATCGAGTCCCTGGGGCAGTCCTGGGCGGCGCTCCTGGAGCGCATGAACCTCCATCTCCCGTCCCTGCATGCCATGGACTACTTCAACCCCTCGGGCCTCATGGGGCTGCTCGGCACGGGCCTCAAGGGGTTGGCCTCGACCCTCTCGAACACCGTCATGATCATCCTCACCATGGTGTTCATGCTGTTCGAGGCCACGGTGATTCCCGTCAAGCTGCAGGTCGCCTTCGGGGTGCAGGAGAAGACCGGGAGGCAGCTCCGCCGGGTCGTGAACCAGGTCCAGCGCTACCTCGCCATCAAGACCCTGGTGAGCCTCGGCACAGGGGGGGCCATCGCGGCCTGGACGGCGATCCTGGGGGTGGACTTCCCCCTGGTGTGGGGCCTGCTGGCCTTTCTGCTCAACTACATCCCCAACAT
The DNA here is from genome assembly GCA_963844865.1 of uncultured Holophagae bacterium. GTDB lineage: Bacteria > Acidobacteriota > Thermoanaerobaculia > Thermoanaerobaculales > Sulfomarinibacteraceae > CAWJPY01. The sequence goes on along the minus strand of CAWJPY010000021.1, from coordinate 59,802 downwards.
CGGCTCCATCATCGCGGCCGTCCCCGCGGTACTCTTCGCCCTGGTGCAGCTCGGCGTCGGCGAAGCCCTCCTCGTGGCCATCGGGTACGTGGTGGTGAACACGGTGCTGGGCAACATCGTCGAGCCCAACCTCATGGGGCGCACCCTTGGCCTGTCCACCCTCGTCGTCTTCCTTTCCCTGGTCTTCTGGGGCTGGCTCTGGGGTCCGGTGGGGATGCTGCTGTCCGTGCCCCTGACCATGATCATCAAGATCCTGCTCGAGAACAGCGAGGACCTGCGCTGGGTGGCGGTCCTGCTGGACTCGGGCCGGGCGGCGCAGCTCCGGCTCCGCGACGAGGAGGCCGGCGAGCCGCCATCCACGGGCTGAGCAGAAGAGAAGCGCTCTCAGGACAGCGCGCCCAGGGCCGCGGCCACGGCCGCGCCGGGTTGCAGGGTCGCACCCTCGGCGATGAGGCACGCCTCCAGGGCGCCGAGGCATCGGAACACGTTGGTGGCGGTCGAGGAGTGCCCCATGAGGCCGATCCGCCACACCTTGCCGGCCAGCGCGCCGAGGCCGGCCCCGATCTCGAGGTTGTGCTCTTGGAGCAGACGGCGACGGACGCGGGCGTCGTCGATGCCGGCGGGTACGCTGACGGCGTTGAGCTGGGGCAGCCGCTCCGCCTCGGGCACCGCCAGCTCCAGGCCCATGGCCTGCAGCCCGGCCGCCAGGGCGAGGTGGTGACGGAGGTGCCGCTCCCAGGCCTTCTCCAGCCCCTCCTCGACGAGGATCAGCAGGGCTTCGTGGAGGCCGTAGAGGGAGTTGACGGGGGCCGTGTGATGGTAGGAGCGGGTCTGCCCGGTGCCCCAGTAGCCCATGATGAGGGTGGTGTCGAGAAACCAGCTCTGGACGGGATGGGTGCGGGCCTTGATGCGCTCGACGGCTCGCGTTCCGAAGGTCACGGGGGACAGCCCCGGCGGGCAGGACAGGCACTTCTGGCTGCCCGAGTACACCGCGTCCAGCTCCCACTCGTCCACTGCAAGCTCGATGCCGCCCAAGGAGGTGACCGCGTCCACGATGGCCAGGCAGTCGTGGGCATGGGCGATCTCGGTGAGTGCGCGGACGTCGGAGCGGGCGCCGGTGGAGGTCTCTGCGTGAACGAAGGCGGCGAGGGAGGCTTCGGGATGAGCGGCCAGGGCCGCCTCGAGCGCAGCCGGGTCCACGGCCCGTCCCCACTCCTGCTCCACCACCACCGGGACGCCGCCGCAGCGCTCCACGTTGGCCACCATGCGGCGCCCAAACACCCCGTTGACGCAGACCACCACCGTGTCCCCCGGCTCTACCAGGTTCACGAAGCATGTCTCCATGCCGGCCGAGCCCGGCGCCGATACCGGGAATGTGAGGGGGTTCGAGGTGCGAAAGGCGTACTGGAGGAGCTCCTTGAGCTGATCCATGAAATCCACGAAGACGGGATCGAGGTGACCGATGGTGGGCCGGGCCATGGCGGCGAGGACCCGCGGCGAGACGTCGGAGGGCCCTGGACCCATGAGGGTGCGTTGGGGCGGGTGGAAGGGGTGTACGTGCATGGTGTTCTCCAGTCGTCGCGAGGTGCGTGGATGATAGGAGTCTGGCGGGGGCGGCCGCAAGGCAGATCCGCGCTCATCACGTGCGCAGGAGGAGGTCGCGATGCGCCGCCTCGCGCTTCGGGAAGGCCGGACACGGCGCCAGGCGCACCCTTTCACGTTGGGAACGCCAGAGACGGTGCCAGGCACCCTTTCGAATGAGGCGATCTCCGTACCATCGAATCAAGACGGGGTGCCTGGCACCGACTTTGACGTCGCGAAGTGCGTCGACGGGGTGCCTGGCACCGGCCTTGACGTCGCGATGTGCGTCGACTGAGCGCCCGGCGTCGGCTCTGTGATCGGCAACCCTACTCCAAGTGGTCGTAGGCGACGAGCGTCAGGAACTCCTCGAGCCGGGGCTCGGTGGCGAGGCGCTCGAAGAGGGCGCTGGCCTCGTCGAAGTGGCCGCCCGAGAAGCGCTCGTCGCCGATGAGGGAACGGATGTGGTCGAGCTGATCCGGGATCAGCTCGCGCACCATGTCGGCCGTCACCTCGCGCCCGTCCTCCAGCACCCCGGTGGGGTGGGCGACCCACTGCCACACCTGGGTCCGCGAGATCTCGGAGGTGGCGGCGTCCTCCATGAGGTTGTAGATGGGCACGCAGCCGTTGCCGCCCAGCCAGGCCTCCAGGTACTGGATGCCGACGTCGATGTTGTGGCGCAGGCCCCGCTCGGTGATGGTGCCCTCGGGGACCTTGAGCAGGTCGTCGCGCGTCACCTTCACGTCCTCCCGGGTCCGGTGGATCTGGTTGGGGGTGCTCATGTTGGCGTCGAAGACCTCCATGGCCAGGGGCACCAGGCCGGGATGGGCGACCCAGGTGCCGTCGTGGCCGTCCTCAGACTCGCGCTCCTTGTCGGCTCGCACCTTGGCGAGCGCGGCCTCGTTGGCCTCCGGGTCGCCCTTGATGGGGATCTGGGCCGCCATGCCGCCGATGGCGTGGAGCGCCGCGGCGATGGCAGGTGCGGATCGCCTCCAGGGAGTAGGAGCGCATGAAGTGGGTGGTCATGGTCACCTGCTCGCGGTCCGGCAGGATGAACTCGGGCGAGCTTGCGGAACTTCTTGATGAAGCTGAAGATGTAGTCCCAGCGGCCGCAGTTCAGCCCGGCCGAGTGGTCGCGCAGCTCGTAGAGGATCTCGTCCATCTCGAAGGCCGCCAGGATGGTCTCGATCAGCACGGTGGCCTTGATGGTGCCCCGGTCCAGGCCGAGCGATCTCCTGGGCGCGCAGGAACACGTCGTTCCACAGCCGGGCCTCCAGGTGGCTCTCCAGCTTGGGCAGGTAGAAGTAGGGCCCGGTGCCGTTGGCGAGCAGGGTCTCGGCGTTGTGGAAGAAGTAGAGCGCGAAGTCGAAGAGGGAGCCGGAGACCGGCTGACCGTCCACCAGCACGTGCTTCTCCGGCAGGTGCCAGCCGCGGGGCCGCACCATGAGCACGGCGGTCTCCTCGTCGAGGGAGTAGTCCTTGCCCGGGCTGGGAGTAGGTGATGGTGCGGTCGACGGCGTCGCGGAGGTTGAGCTGACCGCCCACGCAGTTGGACCAGGTGGGGGAGTTGGCGTCCTCGAAGTCGGCCATGAAAACGCGGGCGCCCGAGTTGAGGGCGTTGATGATCATCTTGCGGTCCGACCGGACCGGTGATCTCGACCCGCCGGTCCTGCAGGTCGGGGGAGGGGAGCGATTCGCCAGTCGTCCTCACGGACGGACCGGGTCGCGGACAGGAAGTCCAGGGAGCCTCCGGCGTCGAGCTCCGCCTGCCGGCGCGCGCGCATCTCGAGGAGCTGGCGCCTGGTGGTGTCGAACTCCCGTTGGAGTGCCACCACCAGCTCCATGGCCGGGGCGGTCAGGATCTCCTCCGACCCCTTGACCGCCGGTCCCCGAATCTCGAGCCCGCTCACCGTCGCGCTGTCTGCCATGCCTGCCTCCGCCGCTGCCGAATGCTGAGATCCGGGCGCATCTTTCGTCACCTTCCCCAACCAAGATCTCCTCTGGGATCTTCCGCACCGCGGCGCCGGTGGCGGATCCTCCGGACTTCGAGACTTGCCAATGCGCAGGACGTTTTCGCTCGCCGTCTGCGGCCTCACCCCCGGCACTGGGGTGGAGGCTGTGAGCGGTCTGTTGGGGAGGCGACCGGAGGAGCACTCCCCGGTGGGAGGGGCCGCGCGGAGAAGAGACGCACGTTGCGCCTGGCCCGGTACCCTTCGTCCTCGATCCGAAAGCCCGCCGCGCGCACCTCCTCCTCGGTCTCACGGTTGGGGTGGCAGCCGCCGGCGATGAAGGTCCAGGCGGGCTGGATGATGTCCTGCCAACGGGCGAACCATTGCCGGGAGGAGCGCACATGCTCGAGCATGCGCAGGAGCCCACCGGGGCGGAGCACGCGGCGCACCTCCGCGAGACCCCTGGCCGGGTCCGGCACCGAGCAGAACACGAGCCCGCTCACCACGGTGTCGAAGGTGGCGTCGGGGAAGGGGAGGGACTCGGCGCTGGCCAGGACCAGGGGACGGGCGGGGGCCCTGCGGCGCGCCGCGAGGAGGAGCTCGAAGCGCACATCCGCGCCCACGACGTCCAGGCCCCGGGGATAGAAGGGGAAGTTGCGGCCGGTGCCGCAGCCGACGTCCAGGACGCGCCCGGAGGCGCCGGTCACGAGGGCGCGCCTCCACTCTCGGAAGCCGGACACCTCGGCCACCGCCATCATCGCGTCGTAGAAGACGGGGATCTGCTCGATACCGCGCACCGCACGCTGCAACCCGGCACCCGTCGCCCGCATTTCGGGGAGACGTGTTCCTTGCGACGCAGGCCGTGGGGTTGGCGGCTGCTCCGAGATTCCATGCCATGAGGTTGTGCTCAGCGGCAGCGGTCAGCGGACGGCGACGGATCGCCGCGACGGGGCGGGACGACGTTGCTGCGGAGAAGAGCTCGTCGCTCGGGCGTGCCCTCTCCGACGATTCTGCGGGGCGGGGGGAAAGAAGAGGTCTCGGGCCATGGGGTCGCAGACATCGTCGGGGGGGCAACCACGGGGGGCGCGCTGGGAGAACGTGCCGCCGCGGCGGGTGCGCGCGCGGGGCAAGACCGGGGAGTCCCAGGCACCGGCTCGCGCCTCGGGAGCGCCAAAGGAGAAGAAGGAGCCAGGCTCAGGAGCTGTCGTGGTCATCGGACTCGGACGCGGGCGCGGGCGTCGGTTGGGGGAGCTGTACTCTCTTCGAGGCCTCTGCGTCGCCTGCCGCCGACAGGCTACAATGTCGCGTCAGGAGGAACTGGATATGCAACGTGCTCTGAGCCTGGCGGGCGCTCTTCTCACCATCTGCACTCTGGCGACGGCGGCGGCGCCGACCACCGTGCCCACGCCGGAGGAGGCCTTCGGTTTCCGACCGGGCAGCGACCGCCACCTCGTGGACTACGAGCAGCTCACCTCCTACCTGAAGTTCCTGGCCGACGCCTCGCCCCGGGTGGCCATGGAGGAGATCGGGCGCTCCACCATGGACCGACCCATGTACGTGGTCTTCTTCTCCACCGAGGAGAACATCGCGCGGCTGCCCGAGCTGCGCGAGGTCAACCGGCGGCTGGCGCTCGATCCCGCGCTGACGGCCAAGGAGGTGGACGGCCTGGTGCAGCGCGGCCGGGTGTTCCTGATGGCCATGCTGTCCATGCACTCCAGCGAGGTGGCGCCGGCCCAGGCGCTGCCGCTGCTGGCCTACGAGCTGACCACCACCGACGATCCGGCCCTCCTGCAGGAGATGCGGGACGTGGTGCTGATGGTGGTGCCCACCCACAACCCGGACGGCATGGACATGGTGGTCGAGCACTACCGGGACACGGTGGGCACGCCGTACGAGGGCTCCAGGCTGCCCGGGGTCTACCACCGCTACGTCGGACACGACGACAACCGGGACTACCTGATGCTGACCCAGGCCGAGAGCCTGGTGGTGAACCGGCTCTACAGCGCCCAGTGGTTCCCCCAGGTGGTGGTGGACAAGCACCAGATGGGCCAGACCGGGCCGCGATACTTCGTGCCCCCCTACCACGACCCCATCTCGGAGAACCTGGACGAGGGCCTGTGGTCCTGGAACGCGGTCTTCGGCGCCGATCTGGCCAAGGACATGACCGGCGCCGGCCTGGCCGGGGTGGTCAGCCACTGGGGGTTCGACGAGTACTGGCCGGGGGCCGCCACCACCTCGCACTGGAAAGGGGCCATCACCCTCCTCACCGAGGCGGCGAGCTGCCGCCTGGCGACGCCCGTATTTGTGGAGCCCACCGAGCTCAAGGTGTGGGGCAAGGGCCTGGCCGAGTACGCCAAGAGCGTCAACATGCCCGACCCGTGGCGCGGCGGCTGGTGGCGCTTGGGCGACATCGTCCGCTACGAGCTCGCGTCCATGCACTCCCTCCTCGACACCTCCTCGCGCAACCGCGAGCAGATCCTGCGCTTCCGCAACCAGCTCTGCCGCAAGGAGGTGGAGAAGGGGAGGAGCGAGCCGCCCTACTACTTCGTGTTCCCCCGCGCCCAGCACGACCGGGGCGCCCTGGCTGACCTGTCGCGCCTGCTCGGCGAGCACGGGGTCGAGCAGTTCGTGCTCTCCGAGACCGTTCAGCTCGACGGTCGCGTGCTCGAGGCGGGGGATCTGGTCGTGCCCCTGGCCCAGCCCTTCCGGACGTTCGTCAAGGAGACCCTGGAGCCCCAGGAGTACCCGGTGCGTCACTACACTCCGGGGGGCGAGGTCATCGAGCCCTACGACGTGACCAGCTGGTCCCTGCCCCTCCACATGGGCCTGGACTACCAGGAGGTCCGGACCCGCTCGCCCGAGCTAGAGGCCCACCTGGAGCCGGTCGGAGACGACGCTTTTGCCGTGCCGGAGCGGGTCCTGGCCCCGGACACGTGGGGCCTCGCCTATCCCGCCACCGACAACGACGGCTTCCGGGCCGCCTTCGCCGCCCTGGCCGGCAAGCTGGACGTGGCGCGCCTTGAGGAGGCTGCAGAGGCCGGGGGCGTGAAGCTCGAGGCAGGCAGCTTCATCATCCACGGGCCCGCGCAGGAGCTGTCCCGGGTCGAAGCCGCGGCCAACGTGTCGGCCGTCGTGCTCCGGCAGGCGCCGCAGGCGCCAGAGGTCTCCCTGCACGCACCACGCATCGGCTTGATCGAGACCTACTTCCACGACATGGACGCTGGCTGGACACGGTGGCTCTTCGACACGTGGGGCATCCCCTACCGGGTGATCCGCCCGGGGGAGCTGGGCAGCATCGACCTCGGCCGCGAGCTCGACGTGCTGGTGTTCCCGAGCGCCGATCCCGAGCTCCTCACCAAGGGCGTCCGCACCGGCCGTGACGGACACGCCCGGCCCAGCGAGCTGCCGCCGCAGTACCGCCGGCCGATCTCCAAGGAGGGGCTGCGCCACCTGGCAGGATTCATCGAGGGTGGTGGAGTGGTCGTGTCCTGGGGGCGGTCGCCGGCCCTCTTCCTTGACGGCCTTCCCCTGGCCGGCAAAGACGGCGAGGAGGAGCCGGCGGAAAAGCTCGAGCTACCGGCCGAGGACGTGGCCAAGGAGCTGCGCACGAAGGGCCTCTACGTGCCCGGATCCTGGCTGGCGGTGAAGCTGACCCCCGGCAACCCGCTCACCTGGGGCATGCCGTCCTCCGGGGGCATCTTCTCCGAGGGAGCGGGGGTGTTCGAGACCAGCATCCCGTTCCTGGACACCGATCGTCGGGTGATCGCGAGCCACCCCGACGAGCACATCGTCCTCAGCGGATATGCCGAGCATCCCGAGCTGCTGGCCTCGAAGGCGGTGATGGTCTGGCTGCGGGCCGGCAAGGGGCAGCTCGTGCTCATGGGCTTCAACCCCCAGTTCCGGGGCTCCACGCCCGCGACCTTCAAGCTCCTCTTCAACGCCCTGCTCCTGCCGCCGCCGGAGGGCGCGTGAGGGACCCCGATCCGGAGCTGGTGCGCCTGCTGCGAGGGGGGAGCCGGATCCTGGTCTTCACCGGGGCGGGCATCTCCACGGGCAGCGGCATCGACGACTATCGCGGACCCCAGGGGGTGTGGACGAGGCGGCAGCCGGTGTACTACCAGGACTTCATGCGCTCAGGAGAGGCGCGGGTGGAGTATTGGGAGCAACGGGTCGAGAGCTGGCCGCAGTTCCGTGATGCGGCGCCCAACGCCGCTCACGAGGCGATGGTGAAGCTCGAGCGCGCGGGCAAGGTGCTCCTGGTGGCGACCCAGAACATCGACGGACTCCACGCCCGTGCCGGGACCTCGCCGGCGTTGCTGGCGGAGCTGCACGGCACCACTCTCGAGGTGGAGTGCACCGCCTGCGGCGCCCGCTCGGACCCCCAGGAGCACATGGATGCCTTCGCCGAGACCCGCGAGCCGCCGCAGTGCAGTCGCTGCGGCGGCTACCTGAAGTCCGCCACCATCAGCTTCGGCCAGAGCCTGCGCCCGGAGGTCCTGGACCGTGCCTTCGCCGCCGCCCGCTCGGCGGACCTGGTCCTGGCCCTGGGCTCGACCCTGTCGGTGCATCCTGCGGCGGCCATTCCTCTCCTCGCCGTCGAGAACCGCGCGCCCTACGTGATCATCAACCGCGGCCCCACGGATCACGATGAGGTCGCCGGGGTGACCCTGCGCCTGGAGGGGGACGTGGTGGAGATCCTGCCCCCCGCCGTGGACGCGGCTCTGGCGTAGGGTCGGCGGTCGGCGAACCCGCGTCCGCGTCCCCGTCGAAACGGCGTCAGCCGCAGTGGCGGCGGCACGTGCCAGAGCCAGCGACAGGGACCGGCGACCGCGATCAGCTGTGGAGACAGCAACAGCGGCAGTGGCAGGTGACAGAGCCAGCGACAGCCGTCAGTAGCAGCCGCAGGGTCAGTGCCTGCGCCAGCCTGTGAGGCACTGCCTCCGGCAGATGGCGGGTGCGGCGGCGAGGCGGCATCTTCACCTCCGGGTCGTTGAGCCGGGAACATAGCCGGTGGGCAGCCCATGTCAAAGGCTCGCCCTCGTCGAGGGCGAGCCGGTCGAGGACCGGTTTGCTCCGCGCCCTTGACGGGGGCTGCCGCACCGGCTTTCAGGGAAGACATGAACGACCCGGAGGTGAACATGCCTGACGTCCTCGCCACCAGCGACCTCATTGCCCATCGCAAGGCCCTTGAAGCAGCCGGCAAGGCGATCAAGCTCGTCGTGCGCATACCGGCTCCACTCAAACCGATCGCTGACCAGGTCATTCGCTCGGCAAGCTCAGTGCCGGCGAACCTCGCGGAAGGCCAAGGCAGGTCCGGCCGAGACCGCGCACAGTATTGGCGAATCGCCTATGGCTCCGCTAAGGAGGTGGACAGCCACCTGCGGCTCCTCGCTGCGGCGGGAGCCATTGATCCATCGGAGACCGCTGTCGTGTTGGATGGTTTCGACGAGGTGCGTGCGATGACGTGGCGTCTCCTCAACCCCAAGCCATGACGCATGACGATCGACTCACACTGACGTGGAGGTGGGCTCGGGCTGGTCGCCGCCGCTGGTCACGGGGCGACCCCCTCCGCAACGAGGGCCGCGGCGAGAGCCTCATACTCCCAGAGCGCGTTGTACACGTGGGCGGAGATCCGCAGCAGGCGGGAGGCGGGGTCGGGCCAGGGGATGACGGGCACCTCGATGCGGTGGCGCTCGTACAGCGCCCGCTGCAGGGGATCGAGAGTGCCGTGCATCGACGCCTGCCCGGCCTCCGCGTCGGGGAGAGGCGGCAGGGGCAGCGCGGCCAGGCTGCCGATCATCACCTCCGGCGCCGGCGGCGCGACGCCCAGCGCTGCGCTGAGCAGGCGCCGCGCCTCCAGGACGAGGCTGCGGTTGCGGTCCAGCAACGCGGGCCATCCGCCGGGCAGGAGGCCGCCCAGGAAGTCGATGGCGGCGGGAACGGCGAGCCACGCCGTCGGGTCGTCGGTGCCGGTCCAGTCGAACTCCAGCCGGAAACGCGACCGCCCGGAGGACGCGGCGTTGGCCCCGTGGCTGATCACCAGGGGCCGGGTGCGCGCCCGGTGTGCCTCGTCGACCCACAGGAACGCCGCCCCCTTCGGAGCGCACAGCCACTTGTGGCAGTTGGCGACGTAGAAGTCGGCGCCGAGCCTCGCGACATCCAGCTCCATCATGCCCGGGGCGTGGGCGCCGTCCACGATGGCGGTGACGCCCCGGTCGTGCAGCTCGCGCACCAGCTCGCCCACGGGCAGGACGAGGCCGGTGGGGCTCGTCACGTGGTCGATGAGCACGGCCCGGGTACGTGGCCCGATCCGCCCGAGGACGGCGGCGACGACCGCGGCCGGGCCGGCCACTGGGAAGGGCACGCCCGCCTCCACGACAGCCGCGCCGCGGGAGCGGGCGACCTCCAGGGCGGCATTGCGACAGGCGTTGTAGCCGTGGTTCGTGAGCAGAAGCTCGTCGCCGGGCCCGAGGGCAAGGGCGCGCAGGACGGTGTTGACGCCGGTGGTGGCGTTGGGTACGAAGGCCAGCCCGTGGGGATCGGCGCCCACGAAGGCGGCCAGACGGCGGCGAGCCTCGTCCAGGGCCGGCTCCAGCTCCCGGGCCAGGAAGCGGACCGGGTTGGCCTCCATGCGGGCCCGCCACTGGTCCTGGACCGCCAGCACGGGACGCGGCGTGGCGCCGAAGGAGCCGTGGTTGAGGAACAGGAGGTGCGGCTCCAGCGTCCAGTGCCGGAGGTGGGGGTTGGCCTCGCCCGGCGCGGGTCGACCGGCGTTCACGGTCCCTCCTCAGAAGAGGCGTCGCAAGAGGTTGAGGACGAGGGTGAGCACGAGGGACAGCAGGATCATGGAGGTCAGGGGGATGTACACCCGCGTCCGGCCGCTGGTGAAGCGGATGTCGCCGGGGAGCCGTCCCAGCCACGAGATCCCCCCGGTCAGCAGGAGAACGGCGAGGACCACCAGCGCCAGGCCGATCACCAGGACCGCCAACCCCAGGAGCTTGGACTGATCCACCAGGAAGAGACCTCCCGGCCCGCCACTGTAGCAGGAGACCCACACCTCGGGGGCACCAGGAGGGGGGCCGGGCACCGCCTCTGGCGTGCCCAATGCCAAAGGTGTCCGACGCGGCCTATCATGACGTGATGGCGGCCTTTCCATGGGACTCCGGCGAGCCGCTCTCGCGGCGGGCGGCGCTGGCACTCCAGCTCGAGCTCCGGGATCGGGTCCGGACGGCCGATCGGGTCGGGGAGGTGCGCCTTGTTGCTGGCGTCGACGTCGCCTACCCCCGGGGCGGGCGCACCGCGCGAGGCGCCGCCGTGCTCCTCGATTCCGCCACGCTGACCCTCCAGGAGTCGGCCACTGCCGAGGAGCCCGTGCGCTTTCCCTACGTGCCCGGTCTCCTGACCTTTCGGGAGGCGCCGGCAGCGCTGGCGGCACTCCGGCGCCTGTCGATTCCGCCGGACCTCGTGCTGGTGGACGGACATGGAGTGGCCCATCCCCGTCGCTTCGGTCTGGCCTGCTTTCTGGGCCTCGAGCTGGCCGTGCCCACCATCGGCGTCGGGAAGTCATTGCTCGTGGGCGAGCACCCGGAGCTGCCCGCCGAGCGCGGCGCGCGGCGCCCGATCGTGCACGAGGGGGAGGTGATCGGAGCGGTCGTGCGCACCCGTGCCGGCGTGCGCCCGGTGTACGTTTCGGTGGGTCACCTGGTAACCCTCGAAACGGCGATCCTGTGGGTGCTGCGCTGCTCCCCCCGCTACCGGCTGCCGGAGCCCCTGCGTGGTGCCGACGCCCTCTCTCGGCGGGCTTGGTGACGAGAGGCACTGGAGAGCCCGGGTGGATCGGGGCTATCATGGTGGAGACGAACGAGATCCATGCGGGGGATACCATGAGCGCACGAGGATGGCGACTGGCCGGAGGAGCGCTGGGAGCGGTGCTGGCGGCGGCCCTGACGTTGCCCGCGCCGGCACGGGCTGCCGAACAGGAGACGGCTCGGAAGGACGGGCAGCAGGAGACGGCCGAGCAGCAGGCCCGAGCATCTAGCGGCGACCAGCAGAATGCTCCGTCAGCGGAGGAAACGGGGGAGACGAAGAGCGGGCAGGAGTCTGCACAGCCGGCTGCCCAGCTTCGCAAGGCGCCACCGCCCAGCAACTCACTGGCGGCGGCGGCGGCGCGCATCCGTCTTCACCGTCCCGCGGACGAGGGCAAGGGCCCGGTGGTCATCACCAATCAGAACCTGGGTGAGGTGGCGGGACAGGGGACGATTTCGGAGGGCGGCGGCGTCGGAAGCTCGCCCGTGGTGAGCGCCGAGCCCGACGGCAACCAGCAGAAGAGCGACGTCAACCCCGCCAACGAGCTGGTGAGCCGGTACCTGGAGCAGAAGCGCACCGTGGAGGCGCTCGAAGCGCGAGTGAAGAACTTCGACGAGCAGCTCGCCAAGCCCCCGCGAGACCCGCACAACCCGCAGTCGCAGAACAGCCCGCAGTTTCGGGCGCCCGGTGTGGTGGACAACGCCGAGAAGCAGCGCGACGAGGTGGCCAAGCAGCTCGCCGAGGAGCGGACCAAGCTGGATGCCCTGCGCGCCCGCGCCCGCCGGGAGGGCGTGGAGCTCACAGCCCCGAGCTCGCCGGCGCCTCCCTCCACTCCCTGACCGAGAGGCCGGGCAGCCAGAATTCCGTCGTCGACGGGCAGGTTGCACCATGAGGAGTCCGGGTGACCGGCCGCCGCCGGTCTGGGAGGTATGGCCATGAAGCTGCGGACCGTTGTCGCGGCCGCGATGCTCGGAATCGGGCTGGTGGGCTGCGGGGGGACCACGGAGCAGTCGAGTGGAGGGGCCTCTTCCAAGGGCGCCGAACCAGCCGTGACCGCTCCACAGACCGGGACACCTGCAGCGTCCATGGACGACATGAACAACCGCCTCCGCACCGTGACGCGGGAGATGTCCTCCATGGTGGCCGAGGTGCCGGGGGGGCACGCCATGGTCCGGGGGCAGGGGGAGATGCAGCTTCAGGCGCGCATGGCCGGCATGACCGAGAGCATGAACGACCTGGCGGACAGCGTGAGCGAGGTCATGGGCGAGATGCAGACCATCCTGGCCGACCAGCAGCTCATGGAGCAGCCCGGCATGACCCGGACCATGGCGCGGATGCAGCTCAACCTGAGTGCCATGCTCGACGGCTTCTCCAACATGGTGGACGACCTCCAGCAGCTCCAGGCACAACCGTCGCAGACGCACTGAGGGTCGGCGGGCACCTCTCCTCAGCGGCCTTCGGGCCTTGCCTCGTCGTGGCCGTGGCTCGTGAGATCATCCCTGACCGGCGCCACCAGCAGCACCATGTCCTCGCCCCGCTGGAGCTGCGCCCTCGCCATCTTCGGGCGGCGGCGACGGCACGGGACAGGCGCATCGGCGGACAACGATGGCGCGCGTGGTGCCCTTCCGCCGCTGGGTGATCACCGAATACTCGGCCGCTGAGGTCCTTTGCAACGAAGGGAGGTGATCAAGGTGATGGGGATCGGCTTGCTGATTTGGATCTTACTGATCGTGGCGGTCCTGTGGGGAGTGAAATACGTCGCTGACCAAAACAGGAGGCCGCACGATGACGTCCACGGCAAGGGATCCGAACGGCCTCTCGACATCCTCAAGGGACGCGACGCCCGTGGCGAGCTGAGCGAGCAGGAGTTCGAGGAGCGCGAGCGCGTGCTCGAGGAGAGCTGACGCTTCCTGTTCAGACGTTTCAGACGAGGCCGACCAGAGGTCGGCCTCGTCTGTGGACAGCGGAAAGGAGAAGGTCATGAGACGGAACATGATGGTGGTGCTGGGAACTGCGGCGCTGATCCTGGGACCTCTGGTCGCGACGAGGAGCGTGCAGGGACGAGCGGCCGACGGTCAACGGCAGCACGCGCCCCAGGGCATGAGGGGGGACCAGCCCTACGGGCAGATGATGTCCCTCAACGACATGGTGGAGCAGATGCACGGCCTCATGGGCACCATGCTGACCGGCTACCAGAACATGGTGCACAACCTCGAGAAACTGCAGGGAAACTCGACAGAGCGTCCGGCCGGGTAGTCCCTCAGAAGCCGAACCTGAAGCCCTCCTGGTACGAGGGGTCGTTGGTTCGGTTGTCCGCATCCTCGCGGTTGAACCAGAGGTGGATGACGGTGGCCCCCTGCTCGCAGATCCACAGGTCAGTGGTCCAGTAGGAGCCGAGCTTGCCCTGGAAGCGGGCCGCGGCGGGCACGTAACCCTCGAGGTGGCCGGGTGCGGCAGACGCGACGCCGGCGGCGAAGAGCAGGCCGAGAACGGCGATGGAGTGGATTGCAGAGCGTCTCATGACCGCCTCCCGATCACTGTGCGCCGTCAAGGGGCAACGTCCGCATGGTCGCTCCAGTGGCCGCGTTCACGGCCACCACGCTGGTGGACATGAGGAGGTCGGCGCCGGGGGTGCCGCCCTGGTCGCCTCGGGCTCACTCCGGGTCGCTTCCGGGGGTGGGGGTCGCCTCCGCGGCGGGGATCACCCGCACCCGCTGGATCATCACCGTCCCACTGCCATCGAGGAACAGGCCGACCTGGCCCTGGTCGCCCGCGTCAGCGTGCCCGTGAACCAGCAGGTGGTCATCGAGGAAACCCTTGAAGTGCCTTCCCGTCGCAGACAGCGTGAGGGTGAACGGGGCGTCGGTCACGGCCGCCTGGCTGGTGGCCAGGCTCTCCGGCCCCTGGGCCGTGCGCGCCGTGAGGGCAGCGTGGCCGCGGGTGTCCACGGTGAACAGCACGGCGCGATCCACGTCCTGGACGTGGCTGGCCAGTCCGATGCGCCCGCCGAAGTCGAGGAGCTCCAGCTCCGCGTCCACCTCGACGTCGCCGTAGGGGGGCTGAAAGACGAGGAGTGCCTGGCCGTCCACCGCGAGGGCCAGCCCCGCGTTGCCCTGCTCGGGAATCGCCGGCCGGACCGCGTCCAGGGTGGAGCCGGGCGCCGGCTGAAGGATGGTGCCGACCGCGGCCGCGTCCGTCGGCCCGGGCTGCCAGTCCACGCCGCCGCCGGGGAGCGTGTGGAGCCGTGTCTCGGGTGGACCGCCGGGAGTCGGTGTGGCGCGCGGAGACTGGGCGGTGGAGGCGGGGGGCGGTGTCCGGTTCGCCACGGCCACGCCGTAGTGGTAGACGAGCTCGCCGCCGTGCTGGGCGGTGGCCCCGACCAGGCCGCACCCGCCCACGAGAGCGAGGGCGGCCAGGATGTGCAACGCGTTGGGTCGGACGGGAGCGTCCCACGAGGCGAAGAGAACGGCCAGGAGCCTCAGGACGGCGGCACCGCCGAGGACCAGCAAGGTCCACAGGGCCAGGTCGGCGTGCTCGGCCAGCACGGCCTCCGCCGCCGGGGCCAGCCGTTCCACCTGCTCCGCCGCGCCGCGCCCCGCCAGGTAGGCGAAGCCGGCCGCGACGGCGGCGAGCCCGTACAGGAGCGCCCCGGCCCGCTCCAGCCAACGCCCCCGCCGGAAGACCCACCAGGCCAGCTCCACCAGCAGGGCGGTGAAGGCGAGCGCGATGGGGTAGTGCACCACCGCGGGATGGATGTTGGGGAGGCCGATGAAGTGGGCGAGGGCGTGGATCATGCGGGCTCTCCGCGGGTGGGGACCACGTCCAGGTCGACGCGGTGCAGGCGCAGGGCGTTGGAGATCACCGACACGGAGCTGAAGCTCATGGCGGCGGCGGCGATGATCGGGCTCAGCAGGATGCCGAAGAAGGGATAGAGCACCCCGGCGGCGACGGGCACGCCCACCGAGTTGTAGCCGAAGGCCCAGAACAGGTTCTGCTTGATGTTGCGCATGGTGGCCCGGGACAGGACGCGCGCCCGGACGATGCCGGTGAGGTCGCCCTTGACCAGGGTGACCTGGGCGCTCTCCATGGCCACGTCGGTGCCCGTGCCCATGGCGATGCCGACGTGGGCCCGGGCCAGGGCGGGGGCGTCGTTGATGCCGTCGCCGGCCATGGCCACGACCCTCCCCTCACCCTGGAGCCTCGCCACCACGTCGGCCTTGGCGTCAGGCAGCACCTCGGCGATCACCTCGTCGATGCCGAGCTTCGACGCCACCGCCTCGGCGGTGGCGCGGCTGTCCCCGGTGAGCATGACGACACGGATGCCTTCCTCGTGGAGCTTCGCGATGGCGCCGGGTGTGGTTGGCTTGACGGGGTCGGCGACTCCGAGGAGCCCGGCCGGCCTTCCGTCCACCGCCACGAACATCACGGTCTGTCCCTCGCCTCGGAGGGCCTCGGCCCGGCCTGGGAGATCGCCGAGGTCGATGTCCAACTCCTCGAACAGCGTCCGGTTGCCGAGGGCGACCCGATGTCCCCCCACGGTGCCGGTCACTCCTCTTCCCGTGTGGGACTCGAAGCCCTCGGCGGGAGCGGGCTCGACGCCGCGATCCTTCGCGCCGGCCACGATGGCCTCGGCGAGAGGGTGTTCGCTGGCCCGTTCAAGCCCGGCCGCCAGCCGCAGCAGGTTCTCGGTCCCAAGACCCTCCGCGGGCGCAGCCGTCACCAGGCGGGGGCGCCCCTCGGTAAGGGTGCCGGTCTTGTCCACCACCAGAGTGTCCACGTCGCGCATCACCTCGATGGCCTCGGCGTTCCTGAACAGGACCCCCGCCCCGGCCCCACGCCCGCTGGCCACCATGATGGAGATCGGCGTCGCCAGACCGAGGGCGCAGGGGCAGGCGATGAGCAGCACCGCCACGGCATTGATGATGGCGTAGGCCATGCGGGGGGACGGACCGAGGAAGGCCCAGGCCACGAACGTCAGGCACGCGACTCCCACCACCGTCGGCACGAAGTAGGCCGACACCCGGTCGGCGACTCTCTGGATGGGGGCGCGGCTGCGCTGCGCCTGGGCCACCATCTGCACGATCTGGGAGAGCACGGTGTCGGCGCCGACTCGCTCCGCCTGCATGACGAGGGAGCCAGTGCCGTTGACGGTGGCGCCGACGAGGCGGTCGCCGGGGCCCTTTTCGACCGGGATGGACTCGCCGGTGACCATGGACTCATCCACCGAGCCCGCGCCCTCCAGCACCTCCCCATCCACGGGCACCTTCTCCCCGGGACGCACCCGCAGCCGGTCGCCCACCTGCACCTCGTCCAGGGGCACGTCCTCCTCGCTCCCGTCGGAGGCGATGCGACGCGCGGTCTTGGGGGCGAGGCCCAGGAGCTCCTTCAGGGCCGCCGAGGTGCGCCCGCGCGCTCTCAGCTCCAGTACCTGGCCGAGCAGCACGAGGGCGGTGATCACCGCAGCGGCCTCGAAGTAGACGCCCACCTGCCCGTGCTCGCCTCTGAAGGCGGGGGGGAACAACCCCGGAGCGAGAGCCGCGAACAGGCTGTACACGTAGGCCACGGTAACGCCCAGCCCGATGAGGGTGAACATGTTCAGGTTCATCGTCTTCAAAGACAGCCAGCCGCGCTCCAGCAACGGCCATCCGCACCACAGGACCACGGGCGTGGTGAGGGCGAGCTGGATGTACGTCCACACCTGATGCGGCAGGAGGGCGGTCATGGTCACGCCGGGGGCGTGCTCGAGCATGGCGATGGCGAACACCGGGGCCGCCAGCACCACGCTGATCCAGAAGCGCCGCCGCATGTCCACCAGCTCCGGGTTCTCCTCCTCGTCGACGGTGACCGTGCGCCGCTCCAGGGCCATGCCGCACTTGGGGCAGCTCCCGGGATGGTCCTGCACCACCTCGGGGTGCATGGGGCAGGTGTACTCCGTGCGCGTCGTGGCCGAGGTGACGACCAGAGGCTCCAGGGACATTCCGCAGACCGAGCACGAGCCCGGTTCGTCCTGCCGCTCGTCGGGGTGCATGGGGCAGGTGTAGGCCGTGGCATCCGCTTGGGTGGCCTGCTGCGAGTGCCCGTGGCGATGCCCGGACCGCCCGTTCGTGCCCAGGTACGCTCCGGGGTCCTGCTCGAACCTCTGCTTGCAGCGTGCCGAGCAGAAGGAGTAGGTGGTGCCGTGATAGTCGAAAGTGTGCTCGGCCGTCGCCGGGTCCACGGTCATGCCGCACACCGGGTCGGTGGCTGGCCTCGGGGCCGCGTGTCGGGTGTGCTCGTGGTGGTGCTCGCGCTGCTCGCTGCTGTCGAGGTACTTCTCGGGATCCTCCTCGAACTTGGCCTTGCAGTGGGGGCAGCAAAAGAAGTAGGTGGTCCCCTCGTACTCGAAGCGGTGCTCGCTCGTGGCGGGGTCCACGGTCATGCCGCACACCGGGTCGATGGCAGAAGACTCCATCCCGACGCCACCGCCTCCGCGATGGTTGTGCTTGTCCACTGGCTTCTCCTCGTCCTTCCAGTCTCTTCATTGGAGGCCTCGGGGGCCTCCGGCGTCAGCCCAGATTACCAACCAGGTCGGGTCACGAGACCCCGTGCATGGACATCCGGAGTGGGCACGCTCAACGCCGCAGCTCCTCCAGCCGCTTGCGGTACTCCTCGTGGTCGATCTCGCCCCGGGCGTAGCGTTCCTTGAGGATGTCCTCCGGCGTCTGCCGGTGGATGCCGCCGTCACCGCGCGAGTGCGCGCCCTTGGCGAGCAGCCAGATCACGATCACCACGAAGATGATGAGCAACAGGGGCCACAGCCACATCCACCAACCCCCTCCGTATGCCATGTGTCCGTAATACATCTGGAGGCACTTCCCTTCGCCGTCGGTTCGTCAGGCCAGCTCCCCGGCGACGCCGCGAAGGGCGTCGTCGCCGGGGGCGGTTCCTTCACGGTCCAGGCACGTCTGCGGCGCGGACCCTACTTTCCGCTCTCGGAGCTCGAACCGCCGCCCTGTTCGGACGGTTGCTGCCGGCAGGGGCAGCACTGGCCGGGGCCCATGCCGTAACCCATGCCATAGCCCATCATCCCCTGGCCTATGCCCTGGCCCATCATGCCGGGTCCCATCCCATAGCCCATGCCGTAGCCCATGTGGCGGCCCATCATGCCGCGCCAGTGCTGCCACTCGTCGCGCTGTTTCACGAGCTCGTTGATGACGGCCTGCATGGCATCGACCTTGGCGTCACCGGTGGCCGCGTTCATCTTCTCCACGAGGGCGTCGAGGCGCTGGTCCGCCTCCTGCCACTTCTGCACCATCTTCTGATGCCACTCGCGCTGCTGCTTCCACCAGGGGGGCAGGTTCTCCTCCTGCTCCTGGGTGTTCCCCTGGTTGCCCATCATCTGGGAGTGCTGGCCCATCATGGTGCCGCTCTGCCCCTGGTTCTCGGGGGACTGGGCGTAGCCGGCGGTGGCCAGGCCGAGCGCGGCAACAGCGATCAACAGGGCACGGTACCGGTTCTGTCGAACGAACATGTGCATCTCCTTTCGTTTGGCGCGCTGTGGCATCGCGCGTGCGACCGTTGCGCACGGCCATCGCCGCGAGCCACAGACGCACCCTTCCTTTACAACTCCCGCCTGTCCGGGGGACTTCCGCCGCGGGTGCCGGCGACCCCCGAAACGGGACTGGGTGATGGTTCCACTCTCGAGGCCCGCGCGCCGACTTCGAAATCACCTGTCCGCACCGGGCCCTCCTCAGGCTGTCAGCGCGCCGGGGCCCTCGGCCCCGGTGCGGATCTTGATCGCCCGCTCCACGGGCGTGATGAACACGATGCCGTCCCCGGGATCCCCGGTGCGGGCCGCGCCGACGATCACCGCCGCCGCCTCGTCTGCGCAGTGGTCCTCGCACAGAACCTCGACCTTGGCCACCTCCGGGGTCTTCTTGAGCTCGCTGGGCGCCAGCGTGAACAGGTACGGCTCGTAGCCGTAGCCCACTCCGTGCACCCGGGTCACGGTGATCCCGGGAGCGCCGCTGGAGCGGAGCGCCTGGATGACTCCGTCGACCTTGGAAAGTCGGACGTAGGCCTTGATCTCTTTCATGATCGCTCCCTTCAGCCGCGGGCCTGCAGCTCCCCGTCGGCTGGGCGGTCCGCGAACAGCGGGCCCCGGCTGAGGCCGATGGACCGCCAGATGAAGTACATGGCCGGGAACACGATGAGCTCGCCCGCAAACGAGGTCACCACCCCGCCGATCATGGGGGCGGCGATGCGACGCATGACGTCGGCGCCGGCGCCGGAGGCCCACATGAGGGGGGTCAGCGACAGCAGGATGGCCATGATGGTCATCATCTTGGGCCGGATCCGCTTGACGGCGCCGTGGTCCACCGCCTCGGCGAGCTCGGCGTAGGTGGCCATGCGCCCCTCCCGCTTCCAGCGCTCGTAGGCCAGGTCCAGGTAGAGCAGCATCACCACACCCGTCTCGGCCGCCAGCCCCGCCAGGGCGATCAGCCCCACCCACACGGCGATGGACCAGTTGTAGTGCAGGCCCCACAGGAGCCACACCGAGCCCACCGCCGACAGCGGCACCGCCAGGAGCACGATGCCGGTCTTCACCAGGGACTTGGTGTTGAGGTAGAGGATCAGGAAGATGAGGAACAGGGTGATGGGCACGATGGTCATCAACCTGGCCTTGGCGCGCTGCATGTACTCGTACTGCCCCGACCAGAAGATGGTGTAGCCGGGCGGCAGCTTGACCTCCTCGGCCACCACCTTCTTCGCCCTGTTCACCCACGTGCCCACGTCGATGCCACGCAGGTCCACGAACACCCAGGCGTTGGGGCGGGCGTTCTCGGACTTGATGGCGGCGGGCCCCTGGTGGAGGCGGATGGTGGCCACCTGGGAGAGGGGGATCTGGGCGCCGGTGGGGGTGGCCACGAGAGTGTCGGCGAGCTGCTCCACGTCGTCCCGCAGCTCCCGCGGGTAGCGGATGTTGATGGGGTAGCGCTCGAGCCCCTCCACGGTCCAGGAGACGTTCATGCCGCCGATGGCCGAGGAGATGACGTCCTGGACGTCGCCCACGGTCAGCCCGTAGCGGGCGGCCGCCTCGCGGTCGATGTCGAAGTCCAGGTAGTTGCCCCCCATGACCCGTTCGGCGTAGGCGGACAGCGTGCCGGGGAGGGGCTTGACGACGCCCTCGACCTCCTTGCCGAGGCGCTCCAGCTCGGACAGATCGGGGCCGGCGATCTTGATCCCCACCGGCGTCTTGATGCCGGTGGAGAGCATGTCGATGCGGGTCTTGATGGGCATGGTCCAGGCGTTGGTCACGCCCGGGAACTGGATCGCCCGGTTCATCTCGTCGATCAGCTTGTCCTTGGTCATGCCCGGCACGCCACTCGGACGGGTCCTTGAGCACGATGGTGGTCTCGATCATCGACAGCGGCGCCGGGTCGGTGGCGGTGTCCGCCCGGCCGACCTTGCCGAACACCGACTCCACCTCGGGGAAGGTCTTGATGATCTTGTCGGTCTGCTGCAGCATCTCCTTGGCCTTGGTGATCGAGATGCCGGGGAAGGTGGTGGGCATGTACAGGAGGTCGCCCTCCCACAGCGGCGGCATGAACTCCGAGCCCATCTGCAGCATCGGTACGGCGGTCACCGCCACCAGCACCACGGCGCCGATGACCACCGGCCAGCGCCAGCGCAGGGACCAGTTCAGCAGCGGGGTGTAGAGCCGGCTACAGGATCCTGGAGACCGGGTGGCGCTCCTCGCTGTGGATCTTGCCGCGCACGAACCAGAACATGAGCACCGGGATGACGGTCACGGCCAGGATCGAGGACGCCGCCAGGGCGTAGGTCTTGGTGAAGGCCAGGGGCTTGAAGAGCCTCCCCTCCTGGGCCTGGAGGGTGAACACCGGCATGAAGGACACCGTGATCACCAGCAGGGTGAAGAACAGGGTCGGCCCCACCTCCTGGGCCGAGCGCAGGATGATCTCGAAGTGGGAGCGCTTGCCCCGCCACTCCTCGTAGTGCTTGTGGGCGTTCTCCACCATGATGATGGCGGCGTCCACCAGCACCCCGATGGAGATGGCGATCCCTCCCAGGGACATGATGTTGGCGCCCAGACCCTGCTCCTTCATGACGATGAAGGCGATGAGGATGGACAGGGGGATGGAGAAGATGGCCACGAACGCCGACCGGAAGTGGAAGAGGAAGACCATGCACACGAGAGCGACGATGATCGACTCCTCGATCAGGGTGTGGGTGAGGGTCTCGACCGCGTGGTGGATGAGGGTGGTGCGGTCGTACGCCACCGAGATCTTCACGTCGTCCGGCAAGCCCTGCTTGAGCTCGGCCAGGCGCTCCTTGACCTTGCCGATGGTGGACAGGGTGTCGGCGCCGGAGCGCACCACCACGATGCCACCGACGGTCTCGCCCTGCCCGTTCCAGTCGGCGAGCCCGCGCCGGATCTCGGGCCCGATGGTCACCGTGGCCACGTCCTTGAGTAGGATGGGGGTGCCGCCGGGGCCCACCCCCAGGGGCACCTGCTCCAGGTCCTTCACCTCCTTCACATAGCCGAGACCGCGGACCATGAACTCGCGCTCGCCCATCTCCACCACGCGACCACCCACGTCGTTGTTGGAGCGCTGGATGGCGGTCTTGATCTGGTGCAGGGACACGTTGTACGCGCGCAGCTTGACCGGGTCCACCTGCACCTGGTACTGGCGCACGAACCCGCCCACCGAGGCCACCTCCGAGACGCCCTCGACGGAGGTCAGCCCGTACTTGAGGTACCAGTCCTGGTAGGAGCGCAGGTCGGCGAGGGAGCGCTTGTCGGAGTTGAGGGTGTACATGAAGGCCCACCCCACACCGGTGGCGTCGGGACCGAGCTGGGGGGCGATGCCGGCAGGGAGCTGGTTGGCCAAGCCGTTGAGGTACTCCAGCACCCGCGACCGCGCCCAGTAGAGGTCGGTGCCGTCCTCGAAGATGACGTACACGAAGGAGGTGCCGAAGAAGGAGTAGCCCCGCACCACCTTGGCGTAGGGCACCGACAGCATCTTGGTGGTGATGGGGTAGGTGACCTGGTCCTCCACCACCTGGGGGGCCTGGCCGGGGTACTCGGTGTAGATGATCACCTGGACGTCGGAGAGGTCGGGGATGGCGTCCAGGCGGCTCTCCTTGATGGCCCAGACCCCGCCCAGGATGGCGAACAGGACGGCGATCACGACCAGGAAGCGGTTGCGCAGGGACAGCTCGATGATCTTGGACAGCATCCGTCAGCTCCCCGCCTGGTGGGGGGCAGCGCCGGCGCGCTTGGTCTCGATCATCTTCTGGATGGCCTCCCGCAGGTTGGACTCGGAATCGATGAGGAACTGGGCGGACGTGACCACCTCGTCTCCGGCCGTCAGACCGTCCAGCACCTGCACCCAGCCCTCGCCGGCGGGCCCGAGCTTCACGTCTCGGGGGGCGAAGCGGCCGTTGCCGAGGGCGACGATCACCACGTTGCGCTCGCCGGTGCGCAGGACCGCCTGGGAGGGCACGGCGATGGCGTTGCGGGCGGCGACCGGGGAGAACTCCACCGTGGCGTACATGCCCGCGCGGAGCTTGCCGCCGTGGTTGGGCACCTCCAAGGTGAGCTGGACGGTCCGGGTCTTCTCGGACACCGAGGGCTCGATGTAGCGGACGCGGCCGGTGAAGGTCTCGCCGGGGTCGTAGCTGAGGCTCACCGAGGCCGGGCTGCCCACGCGCACCCACGGGAGCTGGTCGGAGAACACCTCGACGGACAGCCACAGGGTGGAGAGGTCGGCGATGTGGATCAGCTCCATGCCGGGTCGACGGCCATGCCCTCCAGGCCGTCCATGCGCATCATGACCACGCCCGAGGCCGGGCGCCGTGACGGCGAGGGCGCGGTGAACCGTGCCGCTCTTGATCAGGTGCTCGACCTGGGCCGGGGTGATGTCCCAGTAGGCGAGGCGCTGGCGGGCAGCTTCGACCAGGGATGCGGCGCGCGCGCCCGGGCGTCGTCGGTGCCTCTCTCCATGCGCTGCGCGAACTCCTGGGCGGAGAGCAGCTCCTGCTCGGTCTGGACCAGCTCGGGCGAGTAGATGTCGAAGAGCGGCTGGCCGCGCTTGACCGGCTCGCCCACGTAGTTCACGTAGACCTTCTCGATGAAGCCCGAGTACTTGGTGGTGACCGAGACCATCTTCTGCTGGTCGTACTCGAGGTAGCCGACCGTGCGGATCTCGCGCGAGACACGTCACGCCGGTGACCGGCCGTTGGTACGTTCATGTTCTGCGCACCGCGGGGTCGATGGACACCACCGGCACCCCGGTCCGGCCGCCTGCCGGAGCTCTCGTCGGCGTACACCGGCACGTAGTCCATCCCCATCTCGTCCTTCCGCGGTACCGGCGACGTGATGGTGGGGTCCATGGGGTTGCGGTAGAAGAGGACCTTGCGATCGCCGGAGGCTCCGGATGCGGCTGGGAATCGGGCGCGGCCGCAGGTGAGCCGCATCCCTGCGTGCCGGCGGTGTCGCCGCAAGCGGACGAGGTTCATGCCGCAGATGGGGCACTTGCCGGGATGGTCCTCGACCACCTGGGGGTGCATGCTGCAGGTCCAGAGCTGGTGCTGCTCGGGGCGGGTGGCCCCGGCCGACGCCGGGCTCTCCGAGCCGGCCGGCCGCAGCCGCGAGCCCACGGGGGTGAAGAAGGCGATGGCGACGGCGGCCCCCGCCCCGAGAATGACCCCGGCGATCAGCCAGCCGAGCGGACGGGCGGCGCGGCGCCGCGGGCCGTCGGACGGCGCGCCGGGGGTCGTCGGATGCTGAGTGTGCAGGTCGTTCATCACTGCTCTTCCTTTCCTGTCGTGGACGCGACGTTTCCAGCGACGGCACCCTCGAGCTGCGCCAGGGCCACCGCGTAGTCGGCGCGGGCGCGCTGGCCGGCGATGCGCACCTCGAGCAGCACGCGCTCGGCGTCCAGGAGGTCGAGGGCGTTGAGGGTGCCGGCGGCGTAGGCCGACTCGGCGGAACGCAGGGACTGCTCCGCCTGGCGGCTCAGCACGTCGTCGAGGAGCCGGAGGCGGTCCCAGATGAGGGGGATGCGGCTCGTCAGATCGCCCACGGACTGCTCGATGCCGGCCGCGACGGCGCGCTTGGCCTCCTCAGCGGCGAGGCGGTTCGCGGTGGCCTCCTCGACGCCCGCCGTGAGCTTGGCCCGCCAGATCGGCAGGTTGACGCCCGCGGAGACGCCCAGGATGTCCTGGCCGTTGTCCTGGGGCGGGTTCTGGCGTCCGGCGAGATCGGTGCGAGTGCCCACGGGGGTGTAGTTCAGGCCAAGGGTCACGTCAGGCTTGGAGGCCTTCTTCGCCAGCTCGATCATGGTCGCGCTGCGCTCGACGTCGGCCTGGGCCCCGGCCAGCTCCGGCCGTCGGGCCATGGCGTCGGCGCTCAGCTCGTGCTCGTCGGGCGCGAGCCGAGGGAGGGTCGGAAGGCCGGTGACCTCCAGCGGCGTGCTCTCGGGCCGGTCGCGGAGGGCGTTGACCTGGGCCTGGAGGGTGGCCCGCCGGCTCGCGATCTCCAGCAGACGGGTGTCGTCGCGGGTGATCTCGGCCTGGATCTTGACCACCCCCTGCTCGAGGCCGACTCCTGACGCATAGCGGGCGCGGGCCAGCTCCTCGTAGTGGCCGAGGGTCGCCCGGTCCTCGCGCACGACGCGCACCCAGGCGTCGAGGAAGGCCAGCTCGTAGTAGAGGCGCCGGGTCTCGGTGACCAGTTGCAGCCGCCGGGCGGAGACCCGGCTCCGGGCCGCGGCCGCCTCCAGGACGGCGGCCTGCTCCGCCAGCTTGAGCTTGCCGAACCAGGGCACCTTCTGGGAGAGGCCGAGGGTGCCCTGCTGGGGTCCGACCCGGGTCTCGGGGGGCAGCGGGAACAGAGGTGAGGCTGGCCATGGGGTCGGGCAGGGCTCTGGCCTGGGGGGCCTTCTGCTCAGCAGCCCGCACCTTGGCCGCGAGCGAGGCGAGGCCGGGGTTGCGCTCGAGCACGTCGTTGACGAGGTGGGCGAGGGGAGGGTCGGCGATGGAGGCCACGATGGCCGCGGCTGGTCCGCCGGTGGCTGTGGAGTTGGTTCGCGCAGGCGTGGGTCGGTCCTGGGCCATGGCCAGAGGGGCCACGATCCACGTCAGCAGTATGGAGACGACGATCAGTGTTCTGGGTTGCACGTGAGCTTCTCCCTGAAGTCGGGTTGTCGAGAGGGACCGCGGGCGGTCCCTGGACACGCTTCAGGAAGAGCTCAGATGAGCAGGGCGCACGCGAGGGTGAACAGCGGCGGCCCCGCTGCCTCGCGGACGCGCAGGGGCCGCGCGTGCACGGGACCTTCGGGCACAGTCGCGCCAGCGACGGCGTCGGACGTGGCGTGGACCCCGTGCGTCGAGAGGTGGACCTGCGCCGGGGGCGTGGTCTGCTCCGCCGGTGTCGCCGGCTCGTGCGCGCAGTGGCAGGTGAAGGACGCCGCTGCACTCGAGGTCGAGCCGTCGTGGTTGCAGGCGACCCCCTGACTCTCCGGCGCCTGCTGGCCATGGGACCGGCAGCAGGCATGGTCGGCGCTCGACCCGGGGCGGCAGACGGGCGCCGGCACCGCGGCCAGCGCCGTTGTCGCCGTCGCCAGGGTGAGCAGAGTCAGGAGCCTGCGGCCAACCATCGTGCGCAGTCTAACACGGGGATTGATTCCTGGATTCCCCGACGGGAGTCGCGACCGCTCGACCGATCCCCCGCCGCCGCGGGTGTTGAGGGATGCGCCGGTATCTGGTCGCTCGTCAGGGCATGTGATAGATTTCACACGGCAGGTGGGTCGGACCACCGCCCCCAGGGAGCACAACATGTCACGGATCCAGCCCTTTCGAGCGCTCAGACCCCGGCCGGAGCTCGCGGACCGGGTGGCGAGCCCGCCCTACGACGTCCTCTCGAGCGACGAGGCGCGGACCATGGCGGCCGGCAACCCAGTCTCCTTCCTGCACGTGAACAAGCCGGAGATCGACCTGGATCCGAAGATCGACCACTACGATCCGCGGGTGTACGCGAAGGGAGCTGAGAACCTCGGCCGGCTGGTGCAGGAAGGGGTCCTGGTCCGGGAGGAGTCGCCGGCCCTGTACCTGTACCGGCAGCGCATGGGCGACCACGTCCAGACCGGGGTCGTGGCCGGTGCCAGCGTCGACGAGTACGAGGCCGACCTGATCAAGAAGCACGAGCACACCCGGCCGGTGAAGGAGGACGACCGCACCCGCCACGTGGACGCCCTCGACGCCAACACGGGGCCGGTGTTCCTGACCTACCGGGCGCGGCGGGAGATCGACGCCCTGGTGCAACGCCTGACCGCCGGCGAGCCCACCTACGACTTCGTGGCCCCGGATGGCATCGGTCACACCGTGTGGGTGGTGGCGACGCCGGCGGAGCGGGACCGCCTGGTCGCGGCCTTCGCCGAGGTGCCCGCCCTCTACGTGGCCGACGGCCATCACCGGTCGGCGGCGGCGGTGCGGATCCGCACCATGCGCCGCGAGGCCAACCCCGACCACACCGGGCAGGAGCCCTACAACTACTTCCTGTCGGTCATCTTTCCCCATGACCAGATGATGATCCTGGACTACAACCGGGTCGTGCGCGACCTGGCCGGTCGCCAGGCGGCGGAGTTCCTGACCGCGGTGGGCGAGCGCTTCGAGGTGGAGCCGGTGGACGAGGGCCGCCCGTCGCGGCCGCGCAGCTTCGGCATGTACCTGGCGGGGGAGTGGTACCGCCTCACGGCCCGTCGCGGGACCTACCCCGATGACGACCCGGTACGGGGACTGGACGTGGCCATCCTGCAGGAGAACCTGTTGACACCCCTGCTCGAGATCGGAGACCCCCGCAAGGACGAGCGCATCGACTTCGTGGGTGGGATCCGGGGCCTCGGCGAGCTGGAGAAGCTGGTGGACTCGGGGGACTGGGCGGTGGCGTTCGCCCTCTACCCGACCTCCATCGAGCAGCTCCTGTCGGTCGCCGACTCGGGGAAGGTGATGCCGCCCAAGTCCACCTGGTTCGAGCCGAAGCTCCGATCCGGGCTGATCGTCCGCCCGTTGGCGGAGTGAGGGGAGGAGAAGACCATGAAGATCCTGATTTCGGACGCATTCGACCGCACCCTGCCCGACAAGCTGCACGCCTTCGGCGAGGTCACCCAGGACAAGGAGCAGGTGGGCGACGTGGACGTGGTGTTGGTGCGCTCCAAGACCAGGTGCGACCGGGCCTACATCGATCGCGCCAAGAAGCTGCGCCTCATCATCCGCGGCGGCGTGGGCCTGGACAACATCGACGTCGACTACGCCCGCTCCAAGGGCATCCAGGTGTTCAACACCGCAGAGGCCTCGGCCGTGGCGGTTGCGGAGCTCGCCTTCGCGCTGATGATCGCGGTCCCGACCCGCCTCGTGGAGGGCCACCTGGGCATGCGGGAGCACGTCTGGTTGAAGAAAGAGCTCAAGCGCTCGGAGCTGATGGGCAAGACCCTCGGCCTGGTGGGGGCGGGCAACATCGGCACCGAGGTGGCCAGGCGGGCCATCGGCTTCGGCATGCGGGTCATCGCCTACGACCCGTTGCTGAAGCACCACGAGTTCATCGACCTGGTGCCTCTCGAGACCGTGTACGCCGAGGCCGACTACATCTCCCTCCACGTACCGCTGACCCCGGAGACCGAGGGAATGATCAACACCCAGTCCATGGCCGGCATGAAGGACGGGGTGGTCCTCGTCAACACCTCGCGAGGAAAGTGCATCGTGGAAGAGGACATCGTCGCCGCCCTGCGCTCGGGCAAGGTCCGCGCCTACGCCACCGACGTGTTCAGGTCCGATCCCCCGGACGACGCGAGCCCCCTGTACGAAGCTCCCAACGTGATCATGACCCCCCATCTGGGGGCATCCACCGCCGAGAACATGCTGCGCATCGGGGATATCATCGTTCGCATCCTCGAGGACTTCGTGCAGCACACCGCGTGAGAGGAGGACACCCGTGAGCCGCAGCTGGAACTTCTACGCCGGACCCGCGACCCTGCCATTGGCGGCCCTGGAGCGCGCCCGGGACGAGATGTTGGAGTGGGAAGGGACCGGGATGTCGGTGATGGAGACCTCCCACCGCTCCAAGGAGTACGACGCCATTCACCATCAGGCGATGGACCTGTTCAGAGAGCTCCTCGGCCTGGACGACGACCACCTGGTCCTCTTCCTGGGCGGTGGAGCCTCCACCCAGTTCGCCATGGTGCCCATGAACTTCATCCCGCCGGGAGGCTCCGCGGACTACGTGATCACCGGCTCGTGGTCCCAGAAGGCGCTGAAGGAGGCGAACATCGTGGCCCGCGGTCGGGCCGCCGGCACCTCCGAGGCTGCCGGCTTCACCCGTATCCCGAGGCAGCAGGACCTGGAGCTCGATCCGGCCGCCGCCTACGTGCACATCACCTCCAACAACACCATCAAGGGGACCCAGTGGCACGACTTCCCGGACACCGGGGAGGTTCCGCTGGTCGCCGACATGTCCTCGGACCTGCTGTGGCGTCCTTTCGACGCGAACCGCTTCGCCCTGATCTACGCCGGAGCCCAGAAGAACCTCGGCCCCGCCGGTGTGACGGTGGTGATCGTCCGCCGCTCCTGGGTGGAGCGCGCCAACCCCGGCCTGCCCACCATGCTCGCCTACGCCACCCACCTCGGGAAGGAGTCCCTGTACAACACGCCCCCGTGCTTCGCGGTGTACATGCTCCGCAACGTCCTCGAGTGGGTGAAGCGGACGGGAGGGCTCGAGGCCATGGAGCGCCGCAACCGGCTCAAGGGCGACCGCCTCTACGGTGTCATCGAGGCCCATCCGGGCTTCTACCGCTGCCCCGTCGAGCCGGACAGCCGCTCCTACATGAACGTGGTGTGGCGGCTGCCCTCCGAGGAGCTGGAGGCGACCTTCGTGCAGGAGGCCACCAAGCTCGGCATGTACGGTCTCAAGGGCCACCGGTCGGTGGGGGGCTGCCGCGCCTCGATCTACAACGCCATGGAACCAGAAGGTGTCGAGGCTCTCGCCGAGTTCATGGAGCGATTCGCGAAAGAGCACGGTTGAGTCCGAGACCCCGCGCGTCGGGTAGGCCAGAGGGGGGTGCCAGGCACCGCCGCACATGAAGCGAGAGGGTTTCTCGAAGCGTATTCGACGGTGCCCGGCACCCTCTCTGGTGCTCCCGAAGCCCCGCGCCCGGCGGCGCGCAACAGCAGGTCAGTCCGGTAGGGGCTGGGCGGGGATGAACACCGCGTCGCCCGTGACGGCGTCCACCACCGACGCGTAGGCCGCGTAGGCGCCGGTCCCGGACTCCACGGCGAGGTCGATGCGCGCGTTGTGCTGGGGCTCGGTGCCGAAGGCCGCGAAGATGTCGTTGACCTGGACGAGCTGGTAGGGCTCGACCGTGAACAGCGCCGGAGGTGCCAGCTCGTTCCCCAGCGCGTCGCGGAGCGTGCAGCGCACCTCCAGGCGCGCGCCCTCCACCTCACACAGGCCGAGGTTGCTGCGCACGTCCTGGCCGCCGTCCACGCCCACGACCACAGCTTTCGCCGCGAGGCCCTGGCTGACGCCGCCCACGTACTGTCCGAACGACCCCCGCGGGGTCCAGTTCGCGGTCCGTGAGCTGACCAGGAGGGTCGCCCGCCCGTCCTCGACGACGATCCGGAGCGAGCCCGCGGTCGCCGTGAGACCGAACAGCTCGCCCACGATATCCTCGCTGAGGAGGACACGTCCGCCGGGAAGGCGGGTCTCCACCACGCGCATGGCCCCGGGCTCTCCCTGGCGCGGCCTGTACTCGAGGCGCAGGAGGACCTCCCGCGACCCCAGGTTGGCGAGGCGCACTTCCGAGCGCCAGCTGGTGCCGCCGCGACCGTGGGCCGACGCCACCACGGGCACCATGGTCTGACTGACGAGAGCGGGCCGCGCGGCGGGGACGAACGACGCGTCCCGGGTGGAGTTGTCGATGGTCGACGCATAGGCCATGACCCTGCCTTCGCCCTCGATCGCCGTCACCACGGCGTACAGGTTCCGCCGCGGGGTGGGCGTCCGCAACCGGACCTGGAGGTGGGAGAACGGTTCGAGCTCGAGGGCGAGAGGCTCGCCCACGAGGCCTCCATCGTCACCGTCGACAACCCGCACGGACAAGCTCACCCTGTTGCCCGAGGTCTCCACGAATCCGAGGTTGGTCCGGAAACCGGTCGTGTTCTCGAGGTGGGGGATCACCAGCGGGGGCTCGGCAACGCCCAGGGAGGCGGCGTTGGGATCCTCCGGACCGATGAACTGACCATAGGTCCCCCCACCGTCGATGGTGGCGGTCCTGGAGCTGGCGAGGACGGCGCCATCGCCACTGGCGAGAAAGAGCGCCCCGCTGGTCTGCTCGCGCCCGAACACGGTGCGCACGACGTCGGGGAGGTCCACGGCCGCCCCCCGGGGGAGCCTCAGATCGCCCTGGTAGAAGTCGAGACGCCCGTCGGCGCCACTCGGCACCAGCACCAGCCGCACGCGTCGTGCCTCGGAGGTCGGGTTGACCAGGCGGAGATCCGTGGTCCAGAGCGCGCGATCCACACCCTCCAGGTGGGCCGCCGCCGGGATCACCGTGGATGGCGCGGAGGGGGTGACTCTCGGCGTGATCTCGAGCGCCCAGTCAAGCAGGGTTCCGGGGAGCCCATCGGTGCCCTTGCCCTTCGGGCCGCCGATCTCCAGGGTCCAGACGCCCTGGCCCTCGATCCCTCCCAACCGGCCCAGGCTCTCCGCGGGGACGAGCTCGTCGGGGTAGGTGCCCCAGAGGCCCCCGAAACGGGTGAGGCCGTCGACGTCGGGGACGCTGCCCGGTCCGCGGTCGTGCAGGAGAACGGCCCGGCCGTCCGGAGCGACCAGGCGGACCACGAGCTGCTCCGGCCGGTCACAGGCGAGGTGGAGGAGCACCCGCAGCGAGCCGATGACGACCGGCTCGGCGATCTCCAACCGCGACAGGATGGGGCCGCTCTCGTTACCGTCGGTCTCTTCCGGCGCAGCGGCGACGACGACGGTCTGGTGGTCCAGGGCCGCCGCCACGTCCACCAGCGACCTGACCCGTCCACTCCGTCGGTCGGGGATGGGCTGTCCCGTGAGTGCGAGGAGCGCCCGCAAGCCGGCGGGGGTGGGTGCCGCGGACGCGGCCCTCAAGAGGGCGATGGCTCCCGCCACGTACGCCGCGGCGCCGGAGGTCCCCCCGAACTCCAGGGTCTGTCCTCCCGCCCTCGCCGTGGTCAGGTACTCGGACGGGGCCAGGAGATCGAGGGCAACCGACGAGTTGGAGTAGCAGGTCACGGTGGCGGCCGTGGCCGTGCGGTCGTCACAGACGGTGGTACAGCCGGGATCCAGACAGAAGCTGTGGCCCATTCGCCCGGCCGCGGTGTCCCACACCGAGCCGACGCTGATCACCTGCCCGAGGCACGCCGGCGCCGCCATGGCGTCGGCGAGGCCCTCGTTCCCCGCCGATGCCACCACGGCGACACCGGCTGCGGTGGCATCCGACACGGCGTGGCGGTAGCTGGCGCTGAGACCCTCGCAGGGGCCCGCGAAGGCCCCGGCTCCCACCGACAGGTTGATGGCGGCCAGGGTGGTGCCGCCGTCGTTCCGGTGGAGGAGGGCGTCCTCCATGGCGGCCAGGACCGCGCTCAGCGAGAAGCTGCCGCATTCGGCGTCGGGGCTCGCCTTGTAGGCGAGGATTCTGGCTCCGGGGGCCACGCCGCCGGCGAAGCGCAGCAGCGGGTTCCACTGGAAGGGGAAGCCGGCGATGACGGCGGCGACCGCCGTGCCGTGCACCCCACAATCGGATGCATCGGCATCCCCGTCGGCCGTGTCGAGGGCGTACACCACTTTGGAGTTGGGCGCCGGGCTGCTGCCGAGGGCCGGGTGGGTGGCGTCGACCCCGGTGTCGATCACCGCCACGGCCACACCCTCTCCCGTCACCCCCAGGTTGTGCACGGCGGTGGCGTCGATGAGCGGCAGGCCCTGCTCGGTGTGCACCCGCCACCGCAGGTCCGGCTCGATGAGCTCGACGGCAGGGGAACGCAGCAGCTCACCGAGGCCCCGGGGGCTCACGACGGCGGCGACCGCCGGTTGAAGCCGGAGCTGTCGTACGACGTGGAGATCGTCGCCGTCGACGCGTGCCCGCAGCGCGCGCAGCCGTTCCTTCACCAGGGGTTCGATGGCGTTGCGCCGTTTCAGCTCCGGCGTGTGATCGCGCTCGGACAGGGGGACGCGCGCAGCGGCCGGGGCCCGGAGTGGCACGATGACAGGGAGCCTCGTGACCCCGGCCAGCACCTCCGCTGCGAGCTGAGGCGTCATGCGGGCCGGGGTGGCCGTGCGTGCCGCGGGTGTCGACACGCGAGGGAAGACCACCAGGCACGCGACGAAACCGAGCGTCGTGAGTGACGTGCGGGTCATCATGTCGATTCGTCCCGATCCTCCAGTATAGACGCCGGCAGGGGAATCCTAGCAATCCGCGCTACCATGCCCCCGTGATGCGGCTCATCATCGCCGACGCCCACGTGGGGCAGCGGTCCGGGGACGTGGGGGAGATGGCGGGCCTCATCCGGCGCGCGGTCCTGGCCGGCTATGGCGAGGTCGTGTACCTGGGCGACGCCTTTCAGTACCTCATCGGCATGTCCAAGTTCTGGACAGGAGGAGTCCGCGAGGTCATGGGCGCCTGGGAGCATGCCCGGCGCGCCGGGGTACGCATCGTCCTCATCGAGGGCAATCGCGACTTCTTCCTGGACGAGAAGGAGCTTGCGGAGCGCGTGGACTGGAGCGGCCGCTGCTACGAGTTCGTGGCGGGTCCGACCCGCTACCGCCTGGTCCACGGGGACCGGATCAACCTCCGGGACCTGCAGTACCAGTTCTGGTCGCACCTCTCAAAGTCAACGTTCGCTCGTTGGTGGGCGCGCGCCCTTCCACGGTCCCTGGCAGTGAGCATCGTGCGCTCCATGGAGGCCAGGCTGGCGACCACCAATCTCCGGTTCCGGTACAAGATCCCCGAGGCCGCCCTCGAGCGCGCGGCCCGGCGCGCCTGGCGGGAGGGCGTGGACGTGCTCCTGTGGGGCCATTTCCACCGCGTGTGGGAGTATCGCCGGGATGACCGGTTGGCCCTCGTCGTGCCGGCATGGCTCGAGACGACCAGTGGCGTCGCGGTACGGCCCGACGGCCGCGGGGTGTGGGTGGAGAAGAACTTGACACCCGGGGACGCCCTTCCGACAATGGGCTGATCTCTCCCAACGGGGCGACCATGACTGCAACCATCCTGCCGGGACCGTGCTCCGAGCTGATGGCTACGGTTCAGGTGCCGGCTTCGAAGAGCCTCACCAACCGCGCCCTCCTGGCGGCTGCGGTCGCCGGCGGGGGTCGGGTGGTGGACCCTCTGGACTGCGAGGACACCAGGCTGCTCGCGCGCGCCCTGGCGGAGGCGGGATGGCCGGTGCGCTGGGGAGAGCGGACGATCGAGGTCGGTCCCCGCCACCCCGAGACGCCCGGCCTGCGGCGGCTCTGGCTCGGCAACTCGGGCACGGGCGCCCGGCTGCTGCTGGGGCTCCTCAGCGCCACCCCGGGCCGCTTCCTGGTGGACGGCGGCGATCGTCTCCGCGTGCGGCCCATGGGACCGCTGCTCGGCGCCCTGCGTCGTCTCGGGGCCACCCTTGACGACCGGGATGGCTTCCTTCCCGTGACGGTGGAGGGGCGGCGCCTGGCGGGAGGGCACCTGACGATCCGTCCCGAGGTGTCGTCCCAGTTCGTGAGCTCCCTGCTGCTCGCGGCTCCCCTCATGGCGGACGGCCTCGAGCTCGAGGTGGAGGGGGACCTGCCTTCCGCCCCCTATGTGGCGCTCACCGAGGAGGTGCTGGCCGCGTACGGAGTCAGGGTGGAGCACGCGCCCACCAGCCGGCGCTGGCGTATCCCGCCCGGCGGCGTTCGGAGCGCCAGCTTCCGGGTGGAGGGAGACTGGTCGGCCGCCGCGTTCTTCGCCGCCGCCGCCGCGGTGGGGGGAGGGCAGGTGGTGATCGAAGGCGTGACGACCTCGAGCCGGCAGGGCGACCGGGCGTTGTGCGGGATGCTGTCGGCCGCGGGGGTGAAGGTGGAGGAGGGGACGGAGGGTGTGATCGTCCTGGGGCCCGCCCAGGGTCCGTTTGCCGCCGATGTGCGGCAGACCCCGGACCTGTTCCCGGCGCTGGTGACCGTGGCCGCCGTGGTGGGAGCAGGCTGCGAGCTGCGTGGGGTCGAGCACCTCCGCCACAAGGAGAGCGATCGGGTCGCGGTGATGGTGGACAATCTGACCCGCCTGGGCGCGGAGCTGGAGGTCGGCAACGGCACGGTGACGGTGCGTCGTGCCCTGCCTCGCGGAGCGTCCGCCCCGGTGCGGGTGACGGCCGCCTCCGATCACCGGGTGGCCATGGCCATGGCGGTGGCCGCCCTCGCCCGGGGGGCCGTCGAGCTCGACGAGCCCGAGTGCGTCGGCAAGTCGTTCCCGACCTTCTGGGAGGTGTGGAGCGACATGCTGCGCGCGCCAGGTTGAGGCCGGGGGCGATGGTGCAGTGGACGGCGCCGTCCTCCCTCCTCGTGGAGCATCCGGCCCTGCCGCTGCCGGTGGTGGACGGTGACCATGTCCAGCCGGAGGTGGCGGGGGCGGGATCGGCGCCGCGCCTCGGACGCCGGGGACGGATCCAGCTCGCCTGTCAGCTGACGGCCCTGACCTCCCTCCTTGCCGAGTTCGACCTGTGGCCCGGGCGTCGGCATCTGATGGCCGCGCGCGTCGTCGAGACCGGGAGCGGTCTCCAGGCGGTCGTCGGCGGCTTTCCGCGCTCGCTGACGCGGGTCTATCGCGGCCTGGGGGGCGGCGAGCGGGCGGCGGACGTGATGCGCGGTGCCGCACGACGGGCCATCATGGAACGCACCGGCGTGGGGGAGGACTCCTTCGGCGTCGATGAGGAAGGCCCGGGGTTCGGTCTGGAGGGGGCCCTGGAGGCATTGCTCGGAGAGCAGCCGCGGCCCCTGGACGCCCTGACCGCTGGGAACCTGTGGGCGGAGCGCTGGGACCTCCCACCCGCTCCCGTTCCGGGCGAAGCCCAGTACTGGCGGGTGCCGTCGGAGAGGATTGGGCGCCGTCTGGCGACGGCCCTGTGGGCGGCCCTGAGAGCGCAGGGTCGGCCGGCATGGCTGCGGCTCGGGGGAGGGGCTGGGAGGGGGGAGGGTCCGGCGGCTCCCGTCGCGGGCGGCGGTGTGCTGCTCGTCGCCGGTCGGTTTTCGGAGGAGGACCTGGCCGCGGTGGGGCGGTGGGCGGAGCAGCCGGGCTGCGCGGCCGCCGCCCTGGGCGTCTTTCCGGCGGGTTGGCAGCCGCCACCGCCCCCAGGAGGCTTCGATCCGCTGTTGCTGCCCCAGCACCTGGGCCTCTCCGGGGCGGCGGCCCAGCGTTGCCGCGAGGAGCTGCGACGACGGCAGGGCATCTTCAACCCCGCGGGTGAGGCGGATCGCGTGGCGCTGACCGAGGCGGCGCGGTGGCTCTGGGACGTCCCCCAGGATGCCGGCGAGGGCGCCGGGGCCTCTCCCGTCTCCCGGTGTCTCCAGCTCCTGCCTGATGGGCTCCCGCTGGGATTTGTGGAGGTGCACACGGGGCTCAGCGGCGCAGCGCTGCGCGATGCCTGTCCGGATGCCGCGGTGGTCGTGGACGGGGATCGCTGGCGCCTTGCCCAGCCCGCGCCGCTCACCAGAGATCCCATGCACAGCGCAGTGGCGGAGACGTTCGCTCCTTCGGACCCCCGCCGCCTGCGCCACCGCGCCCTGGCGGACGGCGACCCGTGCGAGCTGGTGGCGCACTGTGAGGAGCGGCTCAGCAGGCTGGAGGGGGGAGCGGTGCGTGAGCTGTTGGCGCCCATCGCGCCGGGAAGCCTCGGCGAGGTGGTTCGCCATCTGCTGGTCGAGGCCTGCCTGAGCGAGCTGGACCTGGCCGGGGCGCGCAATGCGCTGGAGGGCGCGGACGAGGAACGGGCGGCGCCATGGAAGGCGTGGCTGGAGGTTGTGGACGCACCTGGTGGATTCGCGCCGACGTTGCCCGGGGCGAGCTCCGTGGCCGCCGCTCCCCGGGCGGCCGCCGAGGTCGCTCTCGCCGTGCTGCGCCGCGCCCTCCGCACCGGGTCCGGAGATGTGGACTCCGCGCTGGAGGTGATCGAGACGTGTCGACGCGTTCTGGCCGGCCCGCTGCGGCGGCGCTTCGAGCTCGAAACGGCGGCCATGACCGAGCCGATGCGGCTCCAGGACAGGGGGTGGCGGGAGCGGGTCGTGGCGGGGCATCCGGCGTTGCAGCGGCGCTGTCTCCACCTCCAGGGGCTGCGCCTCACCGAGCTCGGGCGGGCGGCGGCGGCCAGGCGGATTCTTCGGTGGGCCCTCCGTGGAGCGACCTCTCCGGGGGAGCAGGGGCTGTTGCACCTCGATCTGGGGTATCTCGGTCTGGACGTGGGCCGCACGGGGGTGGCCGCGACCCACCTCCTGCGCGCGCTCCGGCTGCTCGAGGCGGCTGGCTTCGAGCAGCGCACACAGGCGGTGCTCTTCAACCTCGCGGTGTGCGATGTGGACGTGCTCGAGGTGCAGCGTGCAGAGCGACGCCTGGACGAGCTCGAGGGGCGGGCGAGCCCCGGGGGAGATCCTTTCGTCACCGGGGAACGGGTGCGCCTGGCGCTGGCGGTTGGAGACGAGGGCGCCTTCCGGCATCGGTTGGCGCGCTTCCCCGTCGCCATGGCCGCCGTGGATGCGCGGTTCGAGGAGCAGTTGGCGCTGCTGCGCGGCGTGGAAGCGCTCCTGGGCGGGGAGCTCGACGGCGCCCGCAGGCTGCTTCGCCGGGGTGGAGCCGAGGGAAGGCCGTGGCTCGGAATTCTGGAGGGGCTGGAGGGTCGGGAGCCTGAGGAGCAGGAGGGGGAGAACCACTGGGGCCTGCCATTGGCGGCCGCGCTGGTACGCCTCGCGGTGTCCGGAAGGCCGGCGGAGGCCCGTTCCCTGGTGCCCGCGGGGCGGCCTCCGGGCCTGCCAGAAAGCCTGGCGCTGGCGCTCACCGAGCGCCTCTTGGGAAGGCAGTCATGGATCGATGACGACCTCAGGCGGTCCGCCACCAGGAGGCTGGAGCGGGCAGGATTGAGCGGCTGGGGGCGGCAGCTCGCCGGGTGGACCGCCGCCGCGGACGCCATGGTGGGTGGCCTCGCCGCAGTCGTGGACCGCGGCAACCCCGAGGGGGTGGATGACGTTGTGATGGAGAAGATGCTCGGCGCGCTGGGGCTCACCGGCATCGAGGTCCGGCAGGTCGCCGGCGGCACGGCGATCTGGCGGTGGGGGAGGGGAGACGCGGCGGGCTCGACCACCTGTGGCCACCTCCTGGTCGCGCCCCTCGGGGGCCAACCGGCCTCCGCCCACGGCTGGCGGCTGCTCACCGGCGTCCTCGAGCTGCTGCTCCCGGACTGGCCCACGCCGGACGCCGAGGACGAGGAGGGGACGGGGTTGTACGGCCGCTCGGAGGCCATGTGCCGGCTGCGTGACGATCTCAGGGGTGTTGCGCCGACGGGCGTGGAGGTTCTGCTGGTGGGGGAGACCGGAGTCGGCAAGGAGGTGGCCGCCCACGCCCTGCACACACTGTCCGGCAGGCGCGGCCGTTTCGTTCCGGTCAACGTGGCGGCCGTCCCCTCCGCCTTGCTGGAGGCAGAGCTCTTCGGAGCGGTGCGGGGCGCATACACCGGAGCGGATCGCAGTCGCGCGGGTCTGGCGGAGGCGGCCGCGGGCGGCACCCTGTTCCTGGACGAAATCGGCGATCTCGACCTGCCCTTGCAGGTCAAGCTGCTGCGCTTCCTGGAGAGCCGGGAGGTACGACCCGTGGGGTCGGACCGCTTCCGCCAGGCGGACGTCCGCATCGTCGCGGCCACTCACCGCGACCTCAAGCGGCGGATGAGGGAAGGGAGCTTCCGCGCCGACCTCTACTACCGGATCACCGCCATGCCGATTGTCATCCCTCCCCTGCGACAACGCCTGGAGGACATCCCGGTCCTGCGCGCCCGTTTCCAGCGGGAGGGCGTTGCGGGCAAGGGGCTGCGCATGTGCCGATGGGGCTCGGCCGCGGAGGAGGCCCTCCTACGATACCGCTGGCCGGGCAACGTGCGCGAGCTGCGGCACGTGGTGGAGGTCGCCATGGTGCGGGCCGCCGGCGGCACCGTGCACCCCCGTCACCTCCACCTGGAGGATGGGATGGAGATGCCGGCCGGCCGCTGGGACCAGGCGATGGCCGACTATCGACGTCGCTTCCTGGGCGCGGCCCTGCGCCGGAACCGGGGCAATCGCAGCGCGACGGCGCGGGAGCTGGGGATTTCCCGCCAGGCGCTGCTCTACCAGATCCGGGCGTTGGGTCTGAAGGACGAGTCCGGCTGACCCGCCATCGGGAGGAAAAAAGAGCGGACCGTTTGGTCCGCAGGAGGAAGGAGGAGGTATGATGCGTTGTCCAGTCCGTCGTAACGGCTGGCACTCCGCGTAACAAGCAAGCGACATGCCAGTATTTCAGGTTCCTCCCCACTGATGGAAAATCTCGGGTCGTCGCCCTCCGAAAGCGTCCGCCAGCGTCTTCGACGGCTGCAGTCGGCGGGCCGAGTCGGGGTCCACGAACGGGTGGATCTCCGGGAGTGGACGGTGCTCCGGGTCGGCGGACCGGCGGACATGCTGCTCAGGTTGCACACCGAGACCGCCCTCACGGAAGTCCTCGATCTCCTTGCGAGTCATGGGCTTCGATGGCTGGTGCTGGGCGCCGGAAGCCGCCTCGTGGTGCCGGACCAGGGGGTGCGCGTCCCGGTGGTCAACCTCACGGCCGACCTCGCCGGCTGGAGCGTGGACCTCGACGGCGTGGAGGCCGCGGCGGGCGCGCGCCTCCGGACCATCGGCGGGGCCCTGGCTCGTGCCGGTCTGTCCGGTCTCGAGCGCCTCTTTGGCACACGGGGGTCGGTCGGCGGACTGCTGATGGCCGTTCTCGGAGGGAGGGAGCGAGGGCTGGTGGGCCTGGTGGAGTGGGCGGAGGTGGCGCGGGCGGGCTCGGAGCCGATGCGGGTCGTTCCTCCCGCCACGGATGACGCCGGGCAGCGCCTCCCCGTTGCCCAGGACCGGGTGGTGGCCGTGAGGGGTCGCTTCACACTGCGGCCCGATCGTCCGGCCGCGGTCCAGCGACGCGCCGAGCGTGCCGCGGACGCGGTGGCATGGCGCCCACGGACCTCGGCGACCCTCTTCCTCGACAGCCCCCAGGGCACGGCGACGGCAGCTCTGGAGGAGGCCGGTTGTCGCGGCCTGGCCGTCGGCGGCGCCACCTGTTCGGAGCTCGAGCCCAATCTGATCGTCACCAACGCGAGGGCCAGGAGTGAGGACGTGCTCACCCTCTGCCGGGTGGCCCGTGAGCGTGTGCTGGCCCGCTGCGGGGCCGAGCTCGAACCCAACCTCGTCTTCGTGGATCAGGACGGGCAACGGGTCGAGCCGTAAGCGGCAATCCTGCCCCTCCCGGTCGCGCCGGAGGTTGGCGAATCCCTGATCAGTACCCCTGCCCGCCGTCGCTGTCACTGCCGCTGCGACCGGGCGGCTCGGAATGGGGGTGGCGGGCGGCCCACTCCATCTGCCGGCAGATGCCGCGGAGGACGGCGACTTCGTTGTCGGTGATCGCCGCTCGTCCGAAGAGGCGACGGAGCTTGCGCAGGATCCGGTACGGGCTCTGGGGATCGAGGAACCCGATGGTGAGGAGGGCGGAGGCGAGGTGCTCCATGAGGCCGTCCACCCGCTCCTGAGTCGCCGGACGGGGGGCAGGCTCGATCTCCGGCGCACCCTGGATGCAGATGTACCCGAGGAGGATGGCCACCGCCTGGGCCAGGTTGAGCACGGGGAAGTGTGGCACCGTGGGGATGGTCACCACGAGATCGCAGCGGTCCAGGTGGTCACGGCGCAGGCCGCTGGTCTCGTTACCGAAGAGCAGGGCCGCGTCACCGAGGCCGCGCCTCCCGAGCTCGTGCGCGAGCTCGGGAGGCGCGATGGTCGGAAGCCCAGGACGCGCCCTCGCCGAGGCGGTTCCCACCAGGGTGCGGTAGCCCGCGGTGGCCTCTGAGAAGTCGTCCCAAAGACCGAGGCGTAGGTGTCGTTCGCCGCCGCGGCCGCGGGCGCGGACCTCCGGGTCCTCGACCGGCACCAGGGGCCGAACGAGCTCGAGACGGCCGACGCCGAAGTTGGCAGCCACCCGGACCACCGCGCCAAGGTTCCCGGGATGCGACGGCTCGACCAGGACCACCCCGCCCATCGGCATCGTCCAGCTATACTACAGGGCGAGACCTGAGGCTGCCATGATCATCCCGTACGGCCACGAGAAGTCCACCGTGCGGCGCATGCCGTGGGTGACGTTCGCGCTCATCGGGCTGTGCGTGATCGCCTTCATCCCCACCAACATGGCCGTCGAGGATGACGGACAGGCGGAGGTGGTCACGAGGATGCGGGACGTCCTGGTGTATCTCTCGAGCCATCCCTACCTGAAGATGGATCCCCGCTTCGAGGAGTTCCTGCGCGATCGGCTCTCGCCTCGAGACGTGGAGCAGCTCCAGACCAGTCTGGAGGCCATCAAGCACATCGGAGGGTCGCCCCCAGAGAGCTCGCGCGCCCTGCGGGATGAACAGGAGGGGCTCGAGCGACGCGTGGACCTCCTGCTCGCGGCGTCGCAGAAGATCCGCGGAAGCCCTTTCTACCGCTGGGGGCTCATACCGGCCCACTTCAAGGCCTACGCCCTCATCACCTACCAGTTCCTCCACGGCGGGTTCTGGCATCTCCTCTTCAACATGCTCTTCCTGTTCCTGGCGGCGCCGTTCATCGAAGACGTGTGGGGGAGGCCGCTCTTCGCCGTGTTCTTCCTCGTTGCGGGCGCGGTGTCCGGGTTGATGTACGCCGTGCACTACCCCACGTTCGAGGGTCCGCTCATCGGGGCGTCCGGCGCGGTGGCGGGGGTGATGGGGGCCTTCCTGGTGCGCGGCTGGAGCACCAGGATCCGTTTCCTGTACTGGTTCTTCCCGGTCAGGCCCCTGTACGGCTCGTTCACGTCGCCGGCCTGGGTCATGCTTCCCCTGTGGTTCCTGCGCGAGCTGTTCTACGCCCAGGGCAACGACGTGCTCGCGGGCACTCCTGGGGGTGGGGGCGTGGCCCACTGGGCGCACGTCTGGGGCTTCGCATGCGGGCTCGCCGTCGCCTCAGCGATGGTGTACTTCAAGATCGAGGAGCGCTTCATCCACCCGGCCATCGAGTCCAAGGTCACGGTCCTGGACAACGCGAGCGTGGAGGAGGCGATGCAGGCGCGGGCGGAGGGTCGGCTGGAGGAGGCCGCGAGCCGACTCCGGCTGGAGCTGCGGGACCATCCGGACAACGTGGATGCGACGCTGGCGTGGTGGAGCATGGCTACGGCCAGCGGCGCCGTGGCGGAGGTCGTCCCGCATTTGCTCCGCGCGATCCGACGCGCCGTCGTCGGAGATGATCCGTCCCTGGTGCTCGCCCATTGGCACGAGCTCCTGCAGGCTCAGCCCGCCCTCGAGCTGGATCCCCAGCTGGGTGCCCGGGTCGCGGAGATCCTGCACGATCATGGGCACGACGACGGCGTCGCGGGTACCCTGACCGCGGCAGCACGCGGCCTGCGGCCCACCACGCCCGCCGGAGTCCTGGCGCGTCTCGCCCGGCTGGGTGCCGCAACCGGGCACGAGGCCACCGCGGCGTTCCTGGCGGCAGCGATGGCCGCCCCGGACCTGCCGGAAGAGGTCCGCGCCGAGCTCGAGGCCCTCGGCCCTGCGTCGCCCGTGCCGCTGGAGCCCGTGCCACCCACGGAGAGGGTCGAGCAGGAGGTGCAGATGGCGTCGCCCGTGAGTGCGCCACGCTCCCTGCAGGCCATGGAAGCGATCCCCGAGGCGTTGCAGGAGGACGTCCTCACCATCCAGGTCCGGGGGACCACGCGACGGCTCGCCCTCTCGCAGATCCAGGCGATCGCGGTGGCCGGCGTGCAACGGCCACCACAGAGGCCGGTGCTGGTGGTGGATCTGCTCCTCGATCCGCCGTGGGCGGAGAGGCAGACCCTGCGATCGCTGCGCCTGCTCAGCACCACCTTCGATCCACGCCGCGTGGTGGGAGCCGGCGACGTGATGACCGCCTTTCGCGACCTGCTCGGACGTCTCCTGGAGATCTCCGGGGCCGTGCCCCTGCCGGACCCCGACGCCGCGCGCGGCCAGCCCTTCCGCACCTTCTCCTCCTTCGATGAGTATCACCGGCAGGTGCTCGGGATCGACGCGGGGTAGCCCGCAGTGGGTGCTATCCTCACCCGGTGATCGTCAAGCTTCCCCGTGGGCGGGACAAGTGCGCGCTGGACCTGCGCGGTCTGCAGGTGCGGCCCCTGGCGCCGTCGGCCCCGCCCGGCGCCGCGGACTGCGCCGCCCTGGTCGCAGAGGCCGTGGACACGCCCCTGTCCGGGCCGGCTCTCGTGGATCGCTGCGCGGGGGCGCGCACGGTGGTGCTGGTGGTCCCCGACGCCACCCGCCCGGCCCAGCTCCCCGACGTGTTGCCGACCCTGGTGGATCGAGTCCGGGCCGGTGGTGTGGCCGAGAGCGGCATCGTCGTGCTGGTCGCGACCGGGACCCACCCCCGGGCCGCGGCGGCGGAGCTGGAGGCCCATCTCGGTCCTCTGCCGTCCGGGATCCGCGTCGTGGAGCACGACAGCCGGGACGCAGGCTGGCTGATCCCGGTTGGTTCCCTCGACGATGGTCTGACGGTACGTCTGGCACGGGTGCTGGCGGAGGCGGACGTGGTGCTGACGGTCGGTGCGGTTCGGCATCACTACTTCGCCGGCTTCGGCGGAGGCCCGAAGATGGTGTTCCCGGGAGTTGCCGGGTACGAGGAGATCCAGCGCAACCACTCCCGGGTGGCCCAGGTGGTTGGGGACACGCTCCGCCGCCATCCCCGCTGCGAACCCGGCGTGCTTGCGGGGAACCCGGTGGCCGAGGAGATCGCGGCGGCGACCGAGCTCGCTCCGCCGGACATGGCGCTCTGCCTGGTGCCCGGCAGCGACGGGCGCATGGCATGGGCCGGCGCCGGGGAGTGGCGGGCGGCCTTCGAGGCCGCGGTCAGCCGGGCCCGCGAGTGGTTCGAGGTGGACGGTGGCGCCCCCAAGCGCCTCCTGGTGCTGTCCGGCGGGGGACACCCCGCGGACGCGACCCTCATCCAGGCCCACAAGGCCCTCGACGCGGGCTGCCGCTTCCTGGCGGATGGGGGAGAGGCGCTGTTCGTGGCCGATCTCGGCCAGGGCCTGGGTGCACGGGACATGGAGCCCTTCGTGGCTGATCCGGATCCGCAGCGCATCCTCGGACGCCTGGCAGAGGGCTGGATCCAGTATGGGCACACCACCCTCCGCCTCTTGGAGAAGACCGGGCGGTGCCGGGTCCATCTCTACTCCAGGCTGGAGCCGGAGCTCGCGGCTCGCCTCGGCATGGAGAGCGTCACCGATCCCGCCGACGTCATCGAGCGCTGGCGGGAGGAGTACCCGCGCGAGGTGGTGGCGTTGATGGCGGGGGAGGCAGTGTACCCCCGCGGGCCCGGCCCCTGAGTGGCGCGGCGAGCTGCCGTGCGTTCAGGGGCGCCGGTTCGACGACGCGCAAACGAGAGAGGGAGACGACATGGCCGACGAAAAGCAGCCTGAGACCCCGCTGACGGTGCAGCCCGTCCGAGCCACGGATCTGGTGGCGGTCGCCCCCGAGGCGACCGTCAGCCGCGTCCTGCTGCGGACCGGAGGCGGCTCCGTGACCCTGTTCGCGTTCGCCGCCGGCCAGGAGCTGTCGGAGCACACCGCGCCCTTCGACGCCCTGGTCCATGTGCTGGAGGGAGAGCTCGAGCTGACCATCGGGGGCACCGGACAACGGGCGAAGGCTGGGGAGATGGTGCGGATGCCGGCGGGAATTCCCCACGCGTTGCGCGCACCGGGCGACGCGATCATGCTGTTG
Source organism: uncultured Holophagae bacterium (assembly GCA_963844865.1). Taxonomy (GTDB): domain Bacteria; phylum Acidobacteriota; class Thermoanaerobaculia; order Thermoanaerobaculales; family Sulfomarinibacteraceae; genus CAWJPY01. The sequence goes on along the minus strand of CAWJPY010000021.1, from coordinate 15,418 downwards.
ACCATGCTGCGCACACGGGACTGAGCGCAGCGTCCTGACCACGGGACACCGAGTACAATTCGGAGAACGAAGGTCGCTGCCGCGAGCGCGCTCGGGGAGGCGGACGACCGAGACCGAGGAGGTTCAGATGGTGCGAAGGTTCGCAACGGCGATGCTGCTGGTCGCGGCGGCAACACTGACGGCCGTGCCGGGCGTCGCCGGCGAGGCGTTGCGCGCGGAGCACGACCGTATGAACGTGGGCGAGGTCAAGGCCGGCGCAGAGGCGGTGGCCACGTTCGTCCTCCACAACGACGGCGCGCGGGACATCAAGATCCTGCGCGCCAAACCCTCCTGAGGCTGCACCGTCGCCGAGTTCGACTCGGTCATCCCGGCAGGTGGGTCGGGAAAGATCACAGGCAAGGTCAAGACGTCGCAGAACCAGAACGGTACCTTCACCAAGAGCATCACGGTGCATACCGACGAGGAGGGCGCCCAGGATCTGCGCCTCGTGTTCTCGTTCTCCGTCGTGGCACCGATCGTCGTGCTCCCCAACGAGAACCTGGTCCTCACCGGGGTGGAGGAGCAGCAGATCCAGGCCCGGGTCGTGGTCCGCAGACCGGACGGGAAGCCCCTGGAGCTGTCCGACCTGCACAGCAGCCTGGCCGCGAAGCTCCTCCTCGACGCGCACCCTCCGACGCGCAAGGAGCTCGACGATCCCCGGCTCCCGGCGAAAGAGGGCGATCTCATCCTGGAGGCGACGCTACCGCCACAACCCGAGGTGAGGCGCCAGACGGGCGAGGTGACGGTGAGGACCAATCAGCCCGATCAACCCCAGCTCACCTTCCGGATCACCGTCTGGACCCGTCCCGCCATCATGGTGAGCCCCGCCATGCTCAGCCTGCGTCTCTCCAGCGGCAGCACGCCCCAGCGTGCGGTGCGGGCGCGGGTGAGCAGCCCGGCGCGCCGGCCGTTCAAGATCACCGCCGTCGAGGCCAGCCCGTCGGACCTCCTGGAGGTCGATCTGGACTCCGAGGTCCCCAAGCTCTCCCACCAGGTTCTGTTGAAGCTGAAGGAGGGTGTGGATCCGGGCCGGGTGCACGCCGTCGTTCACGGCACCCTCACGGTCACGACGAACGACCCGGTGCGGCCCACGGTGGAGGTCCCCGTGCTGGTCGTTCCCATCCCCGACAACGCCCCTGCACCCACGCGGACTCCGGGGCCGTAGGGGCACCGGGTCTCGTCCGGTCAGGTCTCGACCCCGACTCCCGGTCCCTCGCGAGGCGCGCGCGGGGCCGGGGAGTCACCCCCCACCTCGGGGAGGGATGGTGGCGCCGAAGAGATAAACGCCGGCAACGGATGCTCTCCCGGGCGGCCGCGGGTGACGGCGGCGATGTCGGTGGCCCTTTCGGCCAGCACCGCGGCGAGCTTCCGCCCGTCGGCAACCGCCTCGAGAGCGGTGAAGGCGGAGGCCTCGGCGCGACTCAGATACCCCTGCCAGAGAGCCTCCCGGTAGGAGGGACGGCGGATGCTCAGATTGCTGATGCTCTTGGTCGTCCGGACCAGCAGGTCGAGCCGGCGGCGGGCCTCCCGACGCTCCATCATGGGCTCTCCTCGGTACGGGGTGTAGGGCTTGGGCACCAGGAAGCTGACCCCCGCCGTCACCTTGCCGACGCGGCCCCTCGCCCGACCGTGGCCGCGGAGGATGTCGACGGAGGCCCGCAGAAGCTCCGCGATGGCTTCCACGTCGGCGTCCGTCTCTCCCGGCAGGCCGAGGATGAAGTACATCTTCAGGTCGGGGATTCCGCAGGCCTGCGCAGCGGCCACGGCCTCGAGGACCTGATGGTCGGAGATGGGCTTGCCCAGGCGACGGCGCAGCTCCTCGCTCCCCGTCTCCGGTGCGATGGTCACGGAGCGCGCTCCGGAGTCGGCCAGGGGCGCGAGCACCGACCGGCGCATGGCAGGGATGCGCAGGGACGACAGCGCGATGCTGCAGCCGAGCGCGCGGGTCTCGGCCAGGATCGCCGGAAGGTCCGGATGGTCCCCCACGGCGGTGGCCACGAACCCGATGCGGTGGGTCAGGGACCGCGCCTCCCGCACCCGGGCGAGGATCGCCTCCGCCGGGTAGGTGCGCAGTCGCCCGTCGTTGTAGCTCACCCAGCAGTAGCGGCACTTCGCGGGACAGCCGCGCGACATCTCCACCAACGCGCGGTCGGCGTAGGAGGTGTTCGGCGTGACGACGTGGGAGGCCGGCAGCAGGGGAGGGTCGCTCATGTCGACGTCGCGCTTCTCGATGCGGCGGCAGCGCCGGGGAGCGGGGCGGTCGTCCAGGTGGTGAGCCGGGACGAAGTAGCCATCGCGGCGTGCCAGCTCTGCCAGCAGGGACTCTCGATCCAGCTCCTGCGCCAGACGCAGCAGGGGTGGCCACAAGAGCTCCGCGGCGCCGAGCACGAACACGTCCAGGGCCGGCGCCAGGGGGAGGGGGTTGATGGAGGCGACGGGCCCTCCCAGGACCAGCAACGGGAAGCGGGCCGAGCGCGTCCGCCGGCGCCGGGGAATGCCCGCCGCGTCCAGGGTCCGGAGCACGTTGACTGCGTCGGGCTCGAAGGAGCAGCTCCACCCGAGCACGTCGAGCTCGCCGAGGGGGACGCCCCGGTCCAGGGTCACTCCACGGCAGGCGGGGTCGGTCATGAAGCGCTCCACGGCGACGCCCGGCTGGCGCACCGTGATCTCCACGACCCACTGGTACGCGAGGGAGGAAAGTGCCACGTGATAGGTGTTGGGATAGCCGATGCCGACCCGGAGCGCTCCGTGGCGCGGCAGCAGGATCCTGCGTCGCTCGGCCGCCAAGAGCTGAGAGCGATTCATGCCCCTCACCGGCCAACGGTAGCACGTGGGCCTTGGAGGAGCGGGGGATCTTCCCTACAATGACGAGCGGTCGCCCCGAGGGCGGCGAGGACCGCCGATGACACCCCCCACGAGCACTCCACCGCACCCCTTTGTGGTCGCCATCGACGGCCCGGCCGGCGCCGGGAAGTCGACGGTGGCGCGGATGCTGGCCACCCGTCTCGGCCTGCCGTACTTCGACACCGGAGCCATGTACCGTGCGGTGGGCCTGCTGGCCTTGCGCGCCGGGTTGGACACGCCCCTCGGACCGGATGCGGCGCGAGTCATCTCACACCTGTTGCGTGACCACGTGATCTCGGTGGCGGTCCGAGACGGGGCGAGCCGCGTCCTCATCGACGGCTCAGATCCCGGCGCCGAGCTCCGCAGCCGCCGGGCGTCGATGATGGCTTCCGCCGTCTCGGCGCTGTCCGAGGTGCGACGGCGGATGGTGGCCATGCAACGGGAGCTCGGGCATCTCCACGGCGGCGTGATGGAGGGTCGCGATATCGGCACCGTGGTCTTCCCGGACGCCCTGCTGAAGGTGTACCTGACCGCCTCCCTGCGGGAGCGCGCCCGGCGCCGGTTACGAGAGATGGAGAGGGCGGACGCTGAGGTCACGCTCGCGGAAGTGGAGGGGGAGGTGGAGAGGCGGGACCGGCAGGACGAGTCGCGCGCCGACTCGCCGTTGGCGGCTGCGGAGGGCGCCTTGGTCGTGGACAGCAGCTCCATGGGCCCGGACGCCGTTGTGGAGCGGCTCGCCGCCGAGGTGCTCAGGCGGACGGCGGGGGGCGCTTGACAGCAACGGCCGGGAGGCCGTAAGGTCACGAAACGACGCAAGCTAGGTGCGCACGTAGGGTGCGTCCAGCGAGGAGGATCGGACTTGAATACGGACCCGGGAATGGACAACGACGAAAGGGGTGAGGGTGGGGAGCGTGAGCAGCTCTCGATGGAGGAGCTGATAGAGACATCCATGCACCGGCCCCGCGAAGGCGAGGTGGTGCGGGGTACGGTGGTGGCGGTGACTGCCGACGAAGTGTTGGTGGATGTCGGATTCAAGTCCGAAGGAACCGTTCCTGTCGCCGAGTTCACGGATCCCGAAACCGGCAAGGTCACGGTGGACGTCGACGACGAGGTCGAGGTCTTCATCGAGCGCATGGATGAGGCCGAGGGACGGCTCCGACTGTCCCGGGACCGCGCCGACAAGCTCAAGACCTGGCGCGCCATCGAAGAGGCGTTCAAGGCCGGCGAGACGGTGACCGGCAAGGTGTTGGAGCGCGTCAAGGGCGGCCTGTCCGTGGACATCGGCGTGCGCGCGTTCCTGCCCGGCTCGCTGGTCGACCTGCGACCCAACCGGAGGCTCGAGGACTACATCGATCAGGAGGTCGAGGCGAGGATCATCGCCTTCGACCGCCGGCGATCGAACGTCGTGCTGTCCCGGAAGGCCGTGCTCGAGGAGCACCAGGGGCGCATGAAGGAAGCCACCATGGCCGAGCTCGAGGAAGGGAAGCTCGTGTCCGGGGTGGTCAAGAACATCACCGACTACGGCGTGTTCATCGATCTCGGAGGCATCGACGGCCTGCTCCACATCACGGACATCTCCTGGGGTCGGGTCGGACACCCCAGTGAGTACTTCAAGGTCGGCGACGAGGTGGAGGTGGTGATCCTCCGCTTCGACCGCGAGCGGGAACGGGTGTCCCTCGGCTACAAGCAGCGCTTCGAGGACCCGTGGCTGCTGGTGCCGGAGAAGTATCCCGTCGGCAAGCGGGTCACCGGCGAGGTGGTGAGCATTGTGGACTACGGCGCCTTCGTGGCCCTCGAGGAGGGCGTGGAGGGCCTCGTCCACGTCAGCGAGATGTCGTGGACCAAGAAGATCAAGAACCCCCGTTCCATCCTCGAACCGGGCCAGGAGATCGAGGTCGTGGTGTCGGAGGTGGACCCGGAGAAGCGACGGCTTTCCCTGTCCCTCAGGGCCACCGAGCCGAACCCCTGGGAGAAGGTGGCGGAGACCTATCACGTGGGCAGCCGCATCGAGGGTGTGGTCCGCAACCTCACCGACTTCGGGGCCTTCGTCGAGATCACGCCCGGTGTGGACGGGCTGGTCCACATCTCCGACATGTCGTGGACGCGGCGGATCAACCATCCCTCGGAGGTCGTCCAGAAGGGCGAGGAGGTGCAGGCGGTGATCACCTCCATCGACGTCCTCAATCAGAGGATCTCCCTCTCCATGAAGGAGCTCCTGCCCAACGAGTGGGAGGAGTACGCCAACTCCCACAGCGTCGGCGACGTGGTTGCCGGCACGGTCACCAACATCACCGACTTCGGGGTGTTCGTGGAGCTGGCGCCTGGCGTCGAGGGTCTGTGCCACATCTCGGAGATCGACCGCGAGCAGGGTGCTGCGCTGGCGGACATCTTCGTCCCCAGTCAGCGGGTCGCGTGCCGGATCCTGCGCATCGACTGGAACGAGAACCGGATCGGGCTGTCCATGCACGGCGTCGATCAGGGTCGTGTCGAGGAGGTCGAAGCAGCGCACGCCGCGGCCGAAGCCTCGTCCGCCTCCGGGACTGCGATGGCTGCTGCATTGGCCGCCGCAGGAGTGGTGGAGGAGAAAGCGGAGGAGGAGGCCGAGCCGGCAACGGCCGCTGCGGAGGGTGACGACGTTGCAGCGGTCTCGGAAGGCGAAATCGAGGAGGCCGAGGTCGAGGCCGTCGAGGAACCTGAAGAGACTGAAGAGACTGAAGGGGCCGTGAGCGAGGCGAAGGCCGAGGTCGAGGCCGCATCCGATGCCGAGGTCGAGGCCGTCGAGGAGCCTGACGAGACTGAAGAGACTGAAGAGGCCGGCAGCGAGACGGAAGCCGAGGCCGAGGCGGCTGCGAGCGAAGAAGAAGAAGCACCCGAGGACGCCGCGGCCGAGGTGAGCGCAGAGCCCGAGTCCGCCGCCGACGAGGCTGACGAGTCGGCACCTCCGGACGGGGAAGACGACGACGAGAAACCGAACGCCGCCCCCCGGGAGGAGACCCGGTGACGAGCTGCAATCCACTGGGGTTGCTGGGCAAGGAGTACCGCCGATGACGATGACCAAGGCCGACCTGGTGGAGGTGGTGGCTCAGAGCGCGGACGTGCCCCGCACGCAGGCCGACGACGTGGTGCAGGTCGTTCTGGAGAGCATCATCGCGGCCCTTCACCGCAACGAAAAGGTGGAGCTGCGAGGCTTCGGCTCGTTCCGGATCCGGCAGCGCGGCCAGCGCACAGGGCGCAACCCCAAGACCGGCGAGCAGGTGTACGTGCCGCCGAAGAAGATCCCCTACTTCAAGCCTGGCAAGCATCTCAGGGAAGAGCTTCTCCAGCAGTAACCCGTGGTGGTGACCGAGTCTGTTTCCGCACCGTCGCGGTTCGGGTGTTCGGGCTCCGGGCCCGGGCCTCGGATGCGACAAGGGTCCGTCGACACCGGCGGCGCCGGGGCACCGCAGGCATGGGCTGAGGAAGACCCGGTGCGGTCGTGCACGAGGCGGGCGCCATGAGCACCAATGCGAAGGACAGGACGGGCAAGGGCACGCAGCCCGTGACCGGCGCACCGCCCCTCCTGCTCGCCGCGGCCTGGTTGATCCCGGGCCTGGGGCACTGGATTCTGGGCAAGAGGGTGCGCGCCGTCGTGTTCGCCGTGGTCATCGTCAGCGCGTTCGTCACCGGCATCCTCATCCAGGGGGAGCTCGGGACGCCTCGCCCGGGCGAGCCCTTCTCCTGGCTGGCGACCCTGGCATGTCTCGGGAACGGGCTGCTGTACGTGGTCCGTCTGCTGTGGGTGAACGGCCTGCACGGCGTGTTCTCGGGGGCCTTTCCCTACGGCATCCTAGGAGGGGGCGACCCCGTGGCGGCGGGCTTCGCCTACGGCAACACCTTCCTGTACACCGGCGGCCTGATGAACCTGCTGGTGGTGCTGGACGTGGCCGACATCGCGCGTGGCGAGAAGGACTGAGATGGTCGATCACCTCCTCCTGATGCTGTGGCACGCGCTCCTGGTGGCCGTGTTCTTCGCCTTTCTGTGGCGGCGTTCGCCGAGGGATCGGGGCCTCCTCTTCCTGAAGACCTTCCTGATCATGGTCCTCGGGGCGATCGCCCTCGGCTGGCTGATGTACCCGTTTCCCTGACCATGACGAACCGTGAGGCTCCGTCGGCCGCCAGGGCGGGTTCCACCGGTCTGCTGGTGGCGGCGAACCTGGTCTACGCCATGGCGCTGGTCCTGCTCGCCTACATCCCCCACGTCCCCGCACCGCTGGGAGTGCGGGTGCCCGACGTCGTGGCGCACGGGGCGGCGTACGGTCTCCAGGCCCTGCTCCTGTTGGCGCTCCTGAGTCGACTGACCTCCCCCGTGGTCGGCGCGCTCGGCGCCTGGCTCGGCACCGGTGCGTTCGGAGGGCTGACGGAGCTCGTCCAGTTCCTGCAGCCGACCCGGGCGCCCCAGGTGAGCGACCTCGCGGCGGACTGCGTCGGCGCCACGGTCGCCGTGGCTCTGGGTTTGGCGGTCTTGGCACGGTCCCGGGGCGGCACGAACGCGCCATGAGCTCGCGACGCCTGCTGCTGGTGGCGGGTGAGGTCTCCGGCGACATCCACGGCGCCAACTTGCTCCCGGCCCTGCGCGTCCTGGAGAAGGACCTCGAAGCCTTCGGGATCGGGGGCGAGCGTCTCCAGGCGGCCGGACTGGACTGTATAGCGTCGTCGGACGCCCTGGCCCACATGGGGCTGGCCGAGGTAGTCCGTGAGCTGCCGCGGATCCGCAGGATCATGGGACGGGTGGTCGAGGAGGTGGACCGTCGCCCACCTCGCGCCGCAGTGCTCATCGACTCGCCGGACTTCAACCTCCGGCTCGCGGCCCGCCTTCGTCGGCGAGGGATCCCCGTCGTCCTGTACGTCTCGCCCCAGCTCTGGGCCTGGCGCCGGGGCCGCGTGCGAGTCATCCGCCGAGTGGCCCGGGAGGTCCTGTGCATCCTGCCCTTCGAGGCGGACTTCTATCAGGCGCACGGGGTCCGCGCGCGCTACGTCGGTCATCCCCTGGTGGACGACGTGGTGGGGGAGGATCTCCTCGCCGGTGGCGGGCGCACATCCAGACGAGACCGGCTGGCGCTGCTGCCGGGCTCCCGGGCCATGGAGGTGCGGGGGCTGCTGCCGACCATGATGCGCGCTCTCAACGCGGCGGCAGCACAAGAGGTTGCCGAGGCCGTCCTGCTCCTCGCGCCCGGGATGGGGCCCGTGGTGGAAGAGGTGCTCGCGAAGACGGATGTCGACCCGCGGTTGACCCTGGTGTCGGGCCGCGAGCGGCGCCGCCGTCTCGCCGGCTGCGGTATGGCGTGGGCGGCCTCGGGGACCGCGACCCTGGAGTGCGCCCTGCTCGACGTGCCCATGGTGGTCGGTTACCGACTCCACCCCTTGACCTATGCCCTGGCGAGGATGCTGGTCCGGGTCCCCCACGTCGCGCTGGTCAACCTCATCGCCGGCCGGGCACTCGTCCCGGAGCTGCTGCAAGGGACCTGGCAACCGGAGGAGCTCCTGGCCGCCACACGGGCGATGCTCGCGGGACGAGGGGATCTGCAGCGCGAGGGCCTGGAGGAGGTCCGCACCAAGCTCGGCGGGCCCGGTGCGTCGGCACGGGCCGCCGCGGCGGTTGCTCGGTACCTGGAGTGAGCCACCGCCGTTGCTGCCGGGCGCCCGGGCCCCGCTTCCCCGGGGCCCATGGAATGGACCATGGGAAGCGGACGCTTGTGTTGGGCGCGACGTCGTCCCCCGGACAGGAGTTGCCCGTGGGTCGGGAGGGAGGGGGCGACGGCGGTACAATCTCCGGCCTGGAGGACGCGTTCGGATGACAGGATCGACAAGGGTTCAGCGCAGACACCCCGTCAGGGTGGGCATGATCAGCCTCGGCTGCGCCAAGAACCTCGTGGATGGCGAAGTCATGATGGGCCATCTGGCGCGGGCGGGCGTCGCCCTGACGGCGGATGCCGCCGCCGCCGACATCGTCGTGGTCAACACCTGCGGCTTCATCACCGATGCCAAACGGGAGTCCATCGAGGCGATCCTGGAGATCGCCGACGCCAGACGAGCCGGGCGGGTGCGACGGCTGGTGGTGGCCGGATGCATGGCGCAGGGCTATGCCGTGGAGCTGAAGGAGGAGATTCCGGAGATCGACGCCTTCATCGGACTGGACGAGTTGGAGGACGTGGTGGCTGCCGTCCGCGGTGAAAGAGACGACCGCATCCCCGATCAGCGGGGGGCCCTCCGCGTCTACGACCATCGCCATCCCCGCGTCGTCTCGACCGCCGGCTACGCCTACCTGAAGATCGCCGAGGGCTGCAACAACCCGTGCAGCTTCTGCCACATCCCCGCCATGCGCGGCCGTTTCCGATCACGGCCCGCCCCGGACCTGGTGGCCGAGGCGATCGCTCTGGAGAAGCAGGGGGTGCGGGAGCTGGTGTTGATCGCGCAGGACACCACCCGGTACGGGGAGGACCTCGGCGTGGCTCATGGCCTGCAGGGGCTGGTGTCCGAGCTGCTGGAGCGGACCTCGATCCCCTGGATCCGCTTCCTCTACGCGTACCCGGCCACCCTCGACCCGGAGCTGTTCCGGCTCATGGCCTCCGAGCCCCGCTTCCTTCCCTATCTGGACCTGCCTCTCCAGCATGCGAGCCGTCGCGTGCTGAAGGCGATGCGCCGCGGTGGTGACGCCACCACCTACCTCCGGCTGATCTCCGAGGCGCGGGAGGTGGTGCCGGAGCTCGCCGTGCGGACCACTTTCATCGTCGGCTTCCCCGGCGAGGGCGAGGAGGAGTTCCGCGAGCTGATGCGTTTCGTGGAGGCGGTGCGCTTCGATCATCTGGGCGCCTTCACCTACTCCTGGCAGGAGGAGAACCCCGGCGCCGAACTGGCCGATCCCGTGCCGGAGCAGGTCAAGACACAGCGTCGTCATGAGCTTCTGGAGCTGCAACAGGGCATCGCGCTGGAGCACAACCGGGCCCTTGTCGGGCGCACCTTGCCCGCCCTGGTCGCCGGCGCCTTGCCGGAGATGGAGCTCTTGACCGAGGCTCGGCTCGCCCGGCAGGCGCCGGAGATCGACGGCTCCCTGCTCATCAACGACGGCACCGCGCCGTCCGGCTCGCTGGTGGAGGTGACGATCACCGAGGCCCATCCCTACGACGTCGTGGGTCGGCTGGAAGGCGTGCTGCGTCCCCCCGATCCAGGCACGGCGATGCGGGCGTTGCCGGTGCGCCCATGAGGAGCCCCCGGTGAAGGTGCTGCGCGACCCCCTGGGACGCGACGCTCCGCCCCGAGGAGCGGTGCTGTCCATCGGCAACTTCGACGGCGTGCACGTCGGGCACCAGGCCGTCCTCCGGCACGTCGTGGAGCGCGCCCGGGCCACGGGCGCCGTGGCCGCCGCCATGACCCTGGATCCCCACCCGATCAAGCTCCTGCGTCCGCGACAGGCGCCGCGACTGCTCACCACCCTCGAGCAGCGGCTCCAGCTCATCGGGGGCACGGGCATCGACGTGACCCTCGTGATCCCATTCACCCATCGCCTGGCGAGGATGGAGGCGGAGGACTTCGTCACCCGCGTGCTGATGGAACGCCTCGCGGTGCGTGAGGTGTACATCGGGGCCAACTTCAGGTTCGGAGCGGACCGGCGGGGTGACGTGGAGCTGCTCACCCGGATGGGCCGCGAGCTGGGCTTCGTCGCGGCGGCTGCCCCCACGGTGGAGGTGGATGGCGCCGTGGTGTCGTCCACCAGGGCCCGCGCAGCCGTGGCCCAGGGGCGTCTCTCAGAGGCCGCGCGCCTTCTCGGTCGGCTGGTGTACGTGGACGGCACGGTGCTCGAGGGACGCCGGGTCGGGCGCAGCCTCGGATTCCCCACCATCAATCTGGAGTGCGAGAACGAGCTCTACCCGGCAAAGGGAGTGTACGTGGGCGCGGTGCACGTCCCTTCGTTCGGGCGGACCTTCCAGGCCGTCACCAACATCGGTGTGCGGCCCACTGTCAGTGAGAGCCACGTCGTCACGGTGGAGAGTCATCTCCTGGACTTCGCTGCGGACATCTACCGGGAGCGGGTACGTCTCTACTTCGGCGCCCGGATTCGCGACGAGGAGCGCTTCGCCGACGCCGACCATCTGGTGGCGCAGATCAAACGCGACGTGGAGACCGCGCGGCGATGGTTCGACGACAACCCCCTGGCGGACCTCGACCTGGTGCCCCCTTCATGGACCTGAGCACCCTGGCCGCACTGGCCGGTGGGTTGTTCCTCTCCACCACGTTGCTGTTGACCGTGCTGGCCGCCGTGTGGTGGTTCGACCGCTACGACCGCGAACCCGTGCAGCTCGTGGCTGCGGTGTTCCTGTGGGGAGCCACGGGGGCGCCGCTGATCGCGCTCGTCGTCGGGACGGTCCACAACAGCATCGGCGGCTGGCCGGGGGACAACGGCCTGGTCTGGCTCGTGCTCGGCGGCCCGGCGCTGGAGGAGGCGCTGAAGGCGGTGGCCGTCCTGGCGGTCGTGTTCTCCTCCAGGGAGTTCGACAACCCCACCGACGGCATCGTCTACGGCACCGCCGCGGGGCTCGGGTTCGCGGTCACAGAGAACGCCCTCTACGGTCTCGCGGGCAGCGGTGGTGGCGCGGTGACGGTGGCGTCTCTCCTGATCGTGCGGACGGTGTTCACCGCCGGCGTGCACGCCCTGGCCGGTGCGACCTTCGGCGGCTTTGTGGGCGCGGCCCAGCTCGTGCGGTCGCGGCTCCGCTGGGCCATCCTGGTGGGGGTCGGCCTGGTCAGTGCGGTGGCCGTTCACGGGGCGTGGAACCTGGCCGTGGCGCAGTCACACAGCGGGGCCTTTCATGTGCGTGGATGGCCCCTGGCGCTGCCTCTGCTGTACGTCGCCTATGCACTCACGCTGAGCGGCTTCCTCCACGCCGAGCACCACATCCTGCGTCGCCAGCTGACGCGGGAGGTTGAGCTCGGGGTCCTGCCGCGGTGGGTTGCCGACGTCCTTCCATTTTATCGTCGCCGCGTGCGTTCGGACTGGTGGCCGGTGCGCTCCGAACGGACCGTCCTCGCTCGCCTCATCACCAGGCTGGCCTTCCGGACCCATGCCCTCGAGCACCTCCCGCCGGAGCAGGTCCCCATCGCCGGGCTGGAGGTGGTGCAGCTCCGGCGCCGCATCCGGGGCATGCTCGCCCCGCCGGTCCGCGACGACGACTGAAGGCCGGAGAACTGTCAGAGGATTGTCGCAGACGGGCGGTCATACGTCCCCCCGCTGTAGGATGGACCCATGAGCGAGGACATCGCGCGAATGACCGCGGGGGAGCTCGGTGCCTTCGTGGCCGAGGGCGGCCTCACGGAGCGGGATGCGCTGAAGGTGCTGCGCAACCCCCAGTGTACCGTCCAGCTGGCCGGGCGCATCGCCGAGTCGCCCCGGCTGCTGACCTCCCACGTCGTGCGCGAGCTCGTGGCGGGCTTCCGCGGGCTCTCCCTCTCCCGAGCCCTGGACCTCATCGCCACCCTGCCGTGGACCTCGTTGCTGGCCCTGGCGCAGAACCCTCGCTCCGCCCCCATGGTCAGGCGGCACGCTGAGAAGAAGCTTCTCGGTCACCTGCCGATCATGACCCTGGGAGAGAAGGTGGCCCTGGCGCGCAGGGTGCACCGCCCGCTGCTGCCGACCCTGCTGGCCCACGCCGACGGTACCGTGCTGAGCGCTCTCCTGGACAACCCGCGTCTGACGGAGAACGACGTTCTGGTGATGCTGCACACCGTTCGGGCCCCCGCGACCTTCTACCGAGAGCTCGCCCGCCACAGGCGCTGGGGACTCACCTACGGGGTGCGCCGGGCGCTGGTGGAGTGCGATCGCACGCCCTTACCCATCGCCCTGGCCGCACTGGTGCAGCTCCGAAAGGGGGACCTGGTCGAGATCGCGGATCGCCCCGACGTTCCAGACCCCGTGCGCGCTGCGGCGCGGGCCCTCAAAGAAAAAGGCGATAGGCACTTGCGTGGATGATAAGATGCTGACTGCATGACCATCGACGCACGGTCTCCCGCCCACCCGGCCGCGTTCGGGGAGGAGCTGCAGCGATTGCGCGCCAGCTCTGGGCTGGTTCTCGACGACATCACGGCCGAGACCAAGATCTCGCGCCGGGTCCTGGAGGCACTGGAGGCGGGGAAGTTCCAGTTCCTGCCGGACCGTGTGTTCAGTCGCAACTTCGTGAGGCAGTATGCCCGCGCGGTGGGCTGCGACGACGACCATCTGGTGGAGGGCTTCGACGCTGCCTGGGAGCGCTTCCAGCTCACATCGGGCAGCCACGCCGCCTTCGTCGTGGACGAACCCCCGCCCGGCAGGCCCATCCGCTGGCATTTCTGGTTGCCCCTCGCAGTGGCTGCCGCCATCGTGACCGTGGTGGCCGCGGTGATCCTGGCCGACCACGGTCCACAAACCACGCTCCTTCCCGATCCCCGGCGCCCGATCCGGGTCCAGACGATGCCTCCGCTGGCGCCGACCACGGACCAGATCGTACGGGCGGTCGACGTCCCGCCGGCCGTGCCCGAAGAGGCAGCGGATCCGGTGACCCTGACCGTGCACGTGCATGACGGCAAGGAGTGCTGGATCCAATATCGGGACGGGGAGGGCATGACGGGGCAGCGCCTGCTGGCGGGCGGCGACGTCGTGCGCCTGGACCTGATCGGCCCTGTGAAGTTCACGGTGGGCAACGCCGCGGCGGTGACCATCGTCGTCGGCGACACCCAGTACGACGATCTCGGACGGCCTGGACAGGTCGTCCACACCGAGGTGAGTCAGAGGGGGCTGGTACCGCTAGGTGCCGGAGCCCGGTATGACTGACGGCGCGGCGTCATCGGCACAACAGCTCTTCGATGGCATACTCAGCGGTCAGGTCCCCCGGCAGGTGCGGCTGTTCGCCGCCCGGGGCCTCCTCCCAGTGTCCCGGGAGGACCTCTACCGGCTCCAGCTGATCCTGTCCGCGGATCCGGACGAGGAGCTCGCCGGGGCGGCGGCGGCCGCCCTCGCGCAGGAGCCGATGGAGGCGCTCCTGACCTGGGTCCGAGAGCACGAGGTCGAGCCCGTCGTGTTGGACCTCTTGGGCCGCGTGCGCTCGGACGAGCTCATCTGGGCGGAGATCGCGAGGTGCAGCGCCGCGTCTGACCAGACGCTGCGGGTCCTCGCCCGCCACGGCCCGCCGCTTGTCCAGGACATCATCATCACCAACCAGGTGCGCATCCTGGACTGCCTCGAGATCCTGGAGGACCTGAAGGAGAACCCTCAGGCCACGCCCGCCGTGCTGAGGCGGGTGCGGGAGTTCGAGGAGGAGTTCATCGACAAGGCGCGCCGGCAGGAGCTGGACCCGACCTTCGGGGCTGGATCGGCGCCGAGCATCGAGAAGGCGCTGACGGCCCTCAGGGCCATCGGAGCCAACATCCCCCGCGAGGGGGACATGCCCTACGTGGGGAGCGACGATCCGGAGCTGGAGGAGGTGGCGAGTCGGCACGAGGGCGGGACCTACGGCCGTCTCGCGCAGATGTCCGTCAAGGAGAAGATCGTGTGCGCGCTCAAGGGCAACCGCGAGGAGCGCGCCGTCCTCGTCAACTCCCGCAACCGGCTGGTGGTCCATGCGGTCCTGTCGAGCCCAAAGCTCTCCGACAGCGAGGTGGAGCGCTTCGCCCAGCTCCGCAGCGTGTCCGAGGAGGTCATCCGCGTCATCTCGTCGAACCGGCGCTGGCTCCAGGTCTACGGCATCAAGGTGGCGCTCACGCAAAACCCCAAGACCCCTCTGGACAGGGCCCTCCGCTTGCTCCCGAGCCTGAGCGCGCGCGACCTGGCGCGGGCATCTCAGGATCGGAACATCCACCCCGTCGTGCGCAAGCGTGCGGCGGAGATGCGGGGGATGCGCCGATGAACCTGCCGTCCGCCCCGGACGGTGCGGCCCCGGGGCGGAGAGACGGGGATCACCTCGTTGCACGGGGACAACGGCTATGGTACAGATGAGCAGGAAAATGGGTCGCAGGTGAATTCGGTATGCCTCATCACTTCACACATTACGACGTTCTCGGGGTCAAGCCCGACGCCGACGAGGAGGACATCCGCGCCGCCTTCCGCCGTCTGACCCGCGAGAACCATCCGGACCGCTTCGCGGGCTTGGAGCGGGAGCAGGCCGAGGAACGGTTCCAGACCATCACCGAGGCGTTCAACGTGCTCAGCCGGCCCGAGAGCCGTGCCAAGTACGACATGGACATGGCGTTGCGGAGGCCGCAGGCATCGGCTTCCACCGCCGCCATGGATCGCAAGGAGATCGCGCGTCGCCTCTTGGGCAAGGGTGCGGAGCACCTGCGCGCCGGCGCCGTGGCCGAGGCCGTCACCCCGCTCAAGGCGGCCGTGGATCACGACGAGGAGAGCGCCAAGGCCCAGTATCTGTATGGCTACGCCCTGGTCAGGCTGAAAGGTCGCGAGCGCGACGGGCTGCGGCATCTCGAGCAGGCCATGCAGCTGGAGCCGAACGACGCGAGCTTCAAGGCCGAGGCCGCG
>CAWJPY010000020.1:0-249195 GCA_963844865.1 uncultured Holophagae bacterium | reverse complement strand
GTAGGCATCCCACTCGTCGTCCTTGCGCGGCTGACCTTCCAAGGCCCTTGAGTGATTCAGCGCGACCGTGTTCACCTGCCATACCCGACAGCCCAACGCCTGCGCCACGTCGGCCACGATCCGCCCGTGCGACCGCTTCGACTCCACCACCACCCCCAGGCGCGAGCCCGGCCCAATCGCCAGCATCAGCTCCGCCAACACTCGCTCGATCTCGTCCCTCCGATTCACCACCTCGATCGTTCTCTCCACCTCCCCGTCCGTGCCCAACAACACCGCTCCGTGCTCATCCTCCCCGCAGTCAAACCCGACGATCCTGAAGTCCCCCTTCACTCTCCTCTCCCCCTCTCATACAATGTCCATGCCGCGTGTCGTCGAGCCTCTATCAGCCATCTCGGCGAGGTCCCTATCAGGCGACGCGCATGGCTTACGAGCACGGACGGCGCACCACTGGTAGCCACGAAGGCAGGCACGCAGAGCCATGTCCGTGCTCGTTTCTTTTTATATAGGACTCCACTGGTGACACTTTTACGAGCGGGCGGACCGGGTGCTCGCTGGGGTCGGGAAAGTGTCAGCGGTGGCAACCACGGGGAAGGCCTCGATCGTGGGCGCGCTTCGGGAGGCGTCACGTGGCAGACGGGCGGAAAGGCAGGTCCCAGCGTCCGCGAGCCGGGGCAGTGGTCGGCGGCAGTGAGCGGCGGCGATCTCCTCCTCGTCGTCACACCTCGACGCGCTGTCATGCTGAGCGAGCGCGGCGCTCGGGCACCGAGCCCGAGCGCCGTGGCGAGTCGAAGATCCCCCTCCCGAGCGCCGGAGGGCGCGAGCGGGCCCCCTGCCTCCGGTGGGCACCTCCCCCAGCCGCGACTCTGGTTCTCTCGGGGATCTTTGCCCGCACTCGGCGGACCGAGTGTCGGCCTCAGGATGACACCAAAGTTGAAGCGGCCGACCATGTCCCGGGGCGAGCGGAGGCTCCGCGCCTCTGCGTCTCTGCGTTTCATCTTCCCCCGGGCGGGCTGAGGCTTTGCGTCTTGGCGCCTTTGCGCCTTTGCGTTGTGTCCTGCTCTCCTCCGCCGGGTGGGCGGGCGCGGGGATGGCGAGAAGCGGCGGCGTGCTAGAGTGCCCCGACCCCGAGGGAGGAGCATGACCGAGGAACGGACCACCTGGCGCTTCCCGCGCGCGTTCTGGACCGGCAACGCCGCCGAGCTCTGCGAGCGGGCGGCCTTCTACGGCACCTTCATCGCCCTGCAGCTCTACCTCACCCGGGTGGTGGGCCTGGACGACGTGCAGGCGGGTGTGGTGGCCGGCGCCTTCTCGGGCTGGATCTACCTGCTGCCCTTCTTCACCGGCGCCGCCGCCGACCGCATGGGCTTCCGCAGGGCCCTGGCCCTCGCCTTCGCCCTGCTCACGGTGGGCTACGGCATCCTGGGCGTCTTCCACACCCTGGGGCCGGTCCTGGCGGGGCTGGCACTGGTGGTGGTAGGGGGCGCGTTCGTGAAGCCGGTGATCACCGGCACTGTGTCCAAGACCTCGGACACCACCAACCGCGCCCGCGCCTTCTCCATCTTCTACATGATCGTCAACATCGGCTCTTTCACCGGCAAGACCATCGTGGCTCCCATGCGCATCCGCATGGGGGTGGAGACGGTGCCGTACTTCTCCGCCGGCGCCGCCCTCGTCGCCCTGATCCTGGTGCTCCTCATCTATCACCCGCCAGAGGCCAAGGATGCCCAGCCCCGCTCGGTCCGCGAGACCCTGCAGGGCATGTGGATGGCGCTCTCCAACCTGCGCTTCTTCGCCCTGATCCTCATCACCGCCGGCTTCTGGGCCATCCAGGGGCAGCTCTACGCCGCCATGCCGGCGTACGTGCTGCGCATGGCCGGGGAGTCCTACAAGCCGGAGTGGTACGCCAACGTCAACCCGGCGGTGGTGGTGCTGCTGGTGGTGGCCGTCACCCAGATGGTTCGACGCTGGCGGCCGGAACGCTCCATCCTGCTCGCCATGGCCCTCATCCCGCTCGCGTCGCTGGCCATGGCCGCCTCCTCGTGGTTCAGCGGCCCGCTCCACATCTTCGGGGTGGCCGTCCACCCCATCACCGCCACGATGGTCCTCGGAATCGCCATCCAGGGCGTGGCCGAGTGCTTCCTGTCGCCCAAGTACCTCGAGTACGCCTCCCGGCAGGCGCCCCGCGGCAAGGAGGGCGTCTTCCTGGGGTTCGCCCAGGTCAACGTCTTCTTCGCCTGGGTGTTCGCCTTCGTGTTCTCTGGGTTCTTGCTCGCCCGCTACTGCCCGGCGCCGTCGACCCTGCCGCCGGCGGTGCAGGCGCAGCACGCCCTGGCCCTGGCCGGCCAGGCCCCCATGCCCGAGGCCTACGCCCACGCCAATTACCTCTGGTATGCCTACACCGGTGTCGGCGTGGCGTCGTTCCTGCTCCTGCTGCTCTACGTCTGGATCACCGCGCACATCGACCGCCGGCGCCAGGCGCCGCCGGTCTGAACCCGCACCGTCGCCCCCCGTATCTCACACGGGGCGGCGGGGACGAAGGGAGGGACAGGACCATGAGCACGGGCAACCACACACTCTACCGATCACGATCGCACCGCATGATCGCCGGGGTCTGCGGAGGCCTCGCCGGCTGGCTGGGCTGGAGCCCGACCACGGTGCGCGTGCTGTACGTGTTGGTGTCCGTCCTCTCCGCAGGGTTCCCCGGGATCCTCGTCTACCTCATCCTGTGGCTGGTGATGCCCAACGAACCGCAGTAGAACCTTCCACCCCCCGACCCCGTTAATACCGGGTGGATGCGCTCGTTATGGATGACAGACACGGAGGACGCGCCATGAGAAAGACAGTCGTCGCACTCTTCATCATCGCCCTGGCGGCCGCCGGCCCGGCCCTCGCCGCCGAGAACACCCGGTGGCTCAACGTCAACGTCACCGAGCACGAGGAAGGGACCAAGGTCCAGGTGCACCTGCCCATGAACCTGGTTCTGCAGCTCGTCCAGGCCGTCAACGTGGAGCAGCTCCACGGCGGCAAGGTGGACATGGACATCGGCGACACCGACGTCGACTGGCCGAAGGTCTTCGAGGCCATCAAGACCGCCCCCGACGGCGACTTCGTGAAGGTGGACTCCCCCGAGGCCGACGTCCTGGTGTCCAAGAAGGCGGGGACGGTCACCATCGACGTCAACCAGAAGGAGGATGAGCACGCCATCGTGAAGGTCACGGTGCCGGCCAGCCTCATCGACTCCCTGCACGTGGACGACCACAACGAGATCGACGTGGCCGCCTTTCTGAAGGGTCTCGACAACCTCCCCAACGGTGACCTGGTGACCGTGGAGTCGTCCGAGGCCAACGTCAGGGTCTGGATCGAATAGCCATGCGCGAACGAGGATTCTCCACCATCGGCGGCATCCTGCTGGCAACCCTGGCGGGGACGCTCACCGCCCTGGCCCTGATGGACTGGGTGGTGGTGGACGTCCGCACCCCGGCCCCGGATGCCTTCCACATCAAGGTGCCGTTCCCCGTGGCCGCGGCGCGCGTGGCTACCAGCTTCGTGCCCAAGGACGCCTTCGACGAAGCCTCCATCCCGCCCGAGGTGACCGCGCAGAAGGAAGCGGTGATCTCCGCGCTGCGGACCCTGTTGGACGCCCCGGACACCACCTTCGTCAAGGTCGAGGCGGACGACGCCAACGTGGACATCAGCAAGAAGGGCGACAACCTCCTCATCAGGGTCGACGCCGACGACGCCAAGGTGCGCTGCCAGGTGCCCCTGGACGGGGTCCTCGATGCCCTCGATCACTGGGACTGGCAGAAGGTCGACCCGGCCATCGCGTTTCGGATCCTGGGCGCCGCCGACCACGGCGACCTGGTCCGGGTGGAGGCCGACGACGGCACCAAGGTCGCCATCACCATGTGGTAGACCTGAAAGCGACATCTTCCACCTTGCACCTGCGGGCGGCGGCCATCGTGCCGCCGCTTGCGTTTCCTGGGAGGCATGCCGCGGCGGTCGACCTTGCTCCCAATGACACACCCTTGTTCTGTCATGGTGAGCGAGGAGAGAGCCGTCCGCGGCGAGCGACGAGTCGAACCATCCCCCGAAGGCCCGTGGGACGAGGCGCATACGTGTCATTCCGAGGAGCGAAGCGACGAGGAATCCCCCGATGGCCCGCGGGACGCCTCCCAGCCACGACTCTGGTGCTCTCGGGGGATTCTTCGACTCGCTCCGGCAGACCTCCGCTCGCTCAGAATGACAGGCAACGTGGACGGTCCACCGTCTCTGGATGGCTCCGTATCACCGCATGTGGCGCCACCCCGAAGGCGCGCAGGGATGCTCCCAATGACATACCTTCCCCTTGTCACCCTGAGCGAGCGGCCCCGGGCCGCGAGTCGAAGGGTCCCCCGATGTCTCCGGTGTGGCGAGCCAAAGGTCCGGGTCTGGTGTTCTCGGGGGATTCTTCGACTCGCTCCGGCAGACCGACCCTCGCTCAGAATGACAGGCAACGTGGACGTTCCACCGTCTCCGCACGGCTCCGTATCACCTCATGTGGCACCGCCCCGAACGGACCTGCGGGTGCTGAGCATGACAGTGAAGGCGCTTGTCATGAGAGGGGCGAGCCTGCGGCGGGTTGCTGTCCAGAGCCCCTGCCCGTTGGACGCTGCCGCGGTTCGCTGCCCCGGCCGCGGATCGCCGTCGCTGAACCTGTCGCGGTTCGCTGACACGGTCCACTGCCGCTGATCGCCGCCGCTGCCCGCGGCCGCTGGTTCGGGCTGCTGGGGGCTCAGCGTCTTTGCGTTCTTCTCCTCTTCGGGCGACCTCAATGTCATGGGAGCGTCAAAATCCGTCCGGCCTGGAAGACAGGATCGTTGCCCGGCCCTATAGTGAGGACCCTCAACTGAGACACCGTCCCGCACCGGGACCCACAACGAGGCTCGAGGAGGCCGATCATGCGACCCATGGCACTGCCGCTCACCCTGGCGGCCCTGCTGCTCGCGACCCCCATCTGGGCAGGGCCGGCCCAGGACGAGAACAGCCCCGCCGCGAGCCCGGCGAGCGCCGACGAGACGGGCAAGGACGACGCCGGCGACAAGGACGCGGCCGACAAGGACCGGGCCAAGCGCGAGGGTCGGGTGTTCCGCGACCGGGTGGTGGTCACGGCCTCCCGCGCCGAGGAGATCTCGGCCGCCACGCCGGCCCCGATCACGGTCATCGACCGCGCCCAGATCGAGGAGCAGCAGCCCGAGAAGCTGGCCGACCTGTTCAAGGAGATCCCGGGGGTGGAGGTGTTCGGGGAGGGTCCCTTCCGGGGTCTGCCGGTGATCCGGGGCTTCTCCTCCAACCGGGTGCTGATCCTGGTGGACGGGCAGCGCCTCAACAACTCCCGGGAGTCCACCAGCTTCGCCGGCATCCAGCCCGGGCTCGTGAACATCGCCCAGGTGGAGCGGATCGAGGTCCTGCGGGGCCCGGCCTCGGTGCAGTACGGCTCCGACGCCATCGGCGGCGTCATCAACATCATCACCCGTCAGCCCGAGCTCGGGGCCCAGGAGTTCACCCTCAGCGGCGACGTGGCGTACGAGTACGGCACCGCCTCCGAGTCCCACCAGCCGCGGGCGTTCGTGGCCGGCGCCGGCAAGGGCTACGCCTTCGAGATCGGCGCCTCCTACCAGGAGGCCGGCGACTACAGCGCCGCCTCCGGCGCCGCCTCGTCCTCCCGCTTCGCCGAGTACGTGAGCTCGGACGACGTCGTCTACAACAGCGGCATGCAGCAGACCAGCGTCGACGGCAGCTTCCGCTTCCAGACCGGGGAGCGCGGCGTGTTCAGGGTCGGCCTCGAGGCGGTGCGCACCGACGACGTGGGCTTCCCCGGCTTCGACCCCACAAGCGGCATCGACATCTCCTTCCCGAGGTTCGACCGCGACAAGCTGCGCCTGGGGTGGAGCTCCGGTCCCCTCTGGGGGCTGGAGGACGTGAGCCTCCACGCCTACTACCAGCAGGTGGTGAAGGAGAGCGTGCGCAACTTCGACTTCGGGCCCTTCTTCTTCTCCAATAACTTCACCCGCTCGGACATCGACACCGTGGGCTTCAACGCCCAGTCCACCGCCGAGCTGACCGCCCAGCGCCTGATCTTCGGCGTGGACTTCTACCGCGACACGCTGCACGACGACACCCTCGCCGAGACGATCTTCGGCACCAGCACCGAGGTGGCGGTCCCGGACAGCCGCCAGACCGGCCTCGGCCTGTACGTGCAGGACCGGATCCAGGTGGGCGACCGCCTGAGCGTCTACGCCGGCTTGCGGGGCGACCGCTTTGACTTCAAGAGCACCGACGACCTGGACTATGCCGGCGAGCCCTTCGACGTGACCGACAGCGCGCTCTCCGGCAACCTCGGCCTCACCTACGCCGTGACCGACCACGTGAACCTCACCGCCCTGGTGGCCCGCGGCTTCCGTTCCCCCAACCTCCAGGAGCGCTCCTACTTCGGCATCGTCACCACCGGCGACACCCTCATCGTCCAGAACCCAGACCTCAAGTCCGAGAAGTCACTCAACTACGAGGCAGGCTTCAAGGCCCGCTACGACCGCTACTTCGGTGGGCTGTCGGTGTTCTACAACGACGTCACCGACTTCATCTCGTACGAGTTCCTGGGCACCGACCCGGAATCGGGCCTCGAGCTCGCCCGCTTCGCGAACATCGACAAGGCAAAGGTGTGGGGCGTCGAGTTCGACCTGGAGGCCATCCTCGGCCGGCGCTGGTCGGCCTTCACCAACGCCTCCTACACCAGGGGCGAGAATGACCGCAGCGGCGAGCCCCTGCCCTTCATCCCGCCGCTGAAGGCCGCCTTCGGGGTGCGCTTCCAGGAGCGGGCGTGGTGGGCCGAGGCCGCGCTGCGGGTGGTCACGAAGCAGGACCGGGTGCCCGAGGGCGAGACCTCCAGCGCCGGCTTCACGGTGTACGACCTGAGCGGCGGCTACGACCTCTCGGCCCGCCTCGGGATCGTGGCCTCCCTGCGCAACCTCACCGACAAGCTGTACGCGGAGCCCTTCAACAACAGGCCGGAGCCGGGGAGGAACCTGCGGGTCTCGCTGCGCTACGGCTTCTGATTTCTGCACGCGCGACGCGACCGGCGCCTTTGATATGCCCCCCGCGTCTGACGGAGACCGTCGATCCGACCTGGCACGACCGAATTCGGCCGTGGTGAGCACGCGTACGCCCCCTTCGAAGCGGTGCCGCACGGCATGATACGGAGCCGTTCAGAGACGGTGGAACGCTCAAGTCGAGCGTCATCCTGAGGCCGGCACTCGGTCCGCCGAGTGCGGCCGAAGGATCCCCCGCCAGCACCACGACCGTACCTGCGCTTCGTCCCACGGGCCTTCGGGGGACCCTTCGACTCGCGGCCGAGGGCCGCTCGCTCAGGGTGACAGGGAGAAGGCGTGTCATTGGGAGCGAGGGTCGGTCCTCCGGAGCGAGTCGAAGAATCCCTCGAGAGCACCAGAGTCGTGGCTGGGAGGCGTCCCACGGGCCTTCGGGGGATGGTTCGACTCGTCGCTCGCCGCGGACGGCTCTCTCCTCGCTCACCATGACAGAACAAGGGTGTGTCATTGGGAGCGAGGGGAGGTCCGCCGCAGCGAGTCGACGTCCCCCAGGAAGTCGCCGATCAGCTGCGCGACGCGGTCCGGCTGCTCCACCACCACGGCGTGGCCCGCGCCCTCCAGCACCGTGAAGCGGGCGCCGGGGATGCCGTCGGCCAGGGCCCGGCAGCGCTCCCGGGGGATGAAGCCGTCCAGCTCCGCCGCCGCCACCAGGGCGGGGCAGCGGATCGCGCCCAGCTCGGAGCCGAGCTCGACACTGTCGGCCGTGTCCAGGAGAGCGACCAGGCCGTGGAACCAGCGCTCGGGCAGGGCCGCCATCTGGCGCCGCCGCTCGGCCAGGTCCCCACGGTGGGAGGCCCGCCAGGCCGGCGAGTAGACGGTCTCCTCCAGGACGTCGAAGAGCCTGCCGCGATCGCCTCCGTCCTGGGCGGCGAGACAGGCCTCCCGCCAGCGCTGCACCTCGGCGGTCATCTCCCCGTCGAAGCCGTCGCCGGAGGCGATGGAGACGAGCGAGCACACCCGCTCCGGCCAGCGCGCCGCGAGCATGGCCGCCACCGCGCCGCCGAAGGAGGTGCCTGCCACGTGGGTCTGCTCCACCTCGAGCCCGTCCAGGAGCTTCACCACCTCGGCGGCGTGGCCGAGGACGGTGGGGGGCGCCTCCCCCGGGGACATGAGCTGGCCCCGCAGGTCGCAGCGGACCACGCGGTAGCTCTCGGCCAGGGGGGCGGCCACGGGCTCCCAGGTCGCCGCCGACATGGCGATGCCGTTGAGCAGCAGCACCGGCTCGCCGTCACCGTGCTCGACGTGAAAGAGCAGGTCGTGGTCACGTGGCATCTCTCGCCTCCCGTACGAGTTAGGGGTTAGGGGTTAGGGGTCAGGAGGTCCCCCTCCCACCCGGCAAGCGGAGATTGGGTGACTTCTCACCCGTCCACCCAACCCCGTCAGGGGGAAAGGGTTCCACCACCCTTCCCCCCGTTGTTCCCCACGCCTTGCTCGTCGGAAGAGTCACCACCCCTAACCCCCCACTCCTAACTCCTAACTCCTAACCCCTTACCCCTAATGAACGAGCGCTGCGGCGAGCTCGTCGTCGAGCTCGAAGTCCACGCGCTTGGCGGCCGCGAACCGCTTCATGATCCCGAAGAAGGCCTGCGGGCTCTCCATGTAGGCCACGTGACCGCAGCCCGCGATGAGCTCCATGCGGCTGGAGGGGAACACGTCCAGCAGGCGCCGCTGGTGCCAGAGGGGAATGGCCCGGTCCTGCTCACCGGCCAGGATGAGGACCGGGGTGCGGACGGCGTGGTACTCGGGCATCCGCTCGGGCACCGCCGCGAAGAAGGGGTCCTGGGCCTCGGTGAGGCGGATCAGGCTGTGTCGGAAGTCGACGTAGCGGTCGTAGAAGCGGGCCCGCATCTCCTCCAGGCGCTCGGGCGGGAAGGCCTCGAGGAAGGGCTCACCGAAGATCTTCTCGTACAGGTAGTGGGTGTAGAGCTCGAACACCTCGGGGGTGCTGCGGTAGAAGCGCAGGGACATGGCCTCGTACATCTCGAACTGCCGGTTCTCCTCGAGGAAGATCCCAGACAACGTCAGGGTGTGCAGCCGGTCCTGGTAGAGGCGGGCGAACTCCAGGGCCGGGAAGCCACCGTAGGAGATGCCCATGAGGTGGAGGCGCTCCAGGTCGAGGCGGTCCATGATGAGGGCGAGGTAGCGGGCGAGCTCGGTGATGGAGTACGGGACGTCGGGCTGGGAGGACTGGCCCTGGCCCAGGAAGTCGTACAGGAGCACGTCGTGGTCCGGCTGCAGCAGGGGCAGCAGCCCGTACCACGCCTTGGTGTGCATGGCGAGACCGTTGAGCAGGCACACCGCCTCGCGCTCGCCCTGTCCGTGATACTCCCACCAGATCTCCTGCCCGTCGACGTCCAGGTGCCCGCTGCGGTCGGGCTCGACCTCGTTCGCCATGTGCACTCCTCTCGGGGTTAGGGGTTAGGGGTTAGGGGGTCCCCCTCCCACCCGGCGAGCCTGCCGAAGGCGGGGGAGGGGCGGGCGAACCCCTTACCCCTTACCCCTCACCCCTCACCCCTTACTTCTTCATTCGGCGCGCTTCAGCACCGTGCAGACAGAGGCACAGATGGGGCCGCCGATGTTGAAGGTGGCCGCCAGCCGCGGGTCGGCGACCTGGAGCTCGGCCGGCGCCTTGCCCAGGAGCTGCCACGCGGACCAGCCGATCATGGCCACGCCGGTGGCCCCCACCGGGTGTCCCTTGGCGATGAGGCCGCCGGAGGTGTTGATGCCGCACTCGCCGTCCGCCGCGGCCTTGCCGTCCTTCCAGTAGTCCACGCCCTTGCCGTACTCGGCCTTGCCGATGACCTCGGTGCCGATGCCGCCCATGACCGTGAAGCAGTCGTGGATCTCGGCCACGTTGACGTCGGCGGGCTTGGCGCCGGCCATCTCGTAGGCGGTGTTCATGGCCTTGTAGGCGCCCTCCGGCTTGAGGACGTCGCGCCCCTCCTTCTTGAGGGGGTCCGTGGCCTGACCGTAGCCGGCGATCTCCACGCAGTCGGCCTTGGCCACGCCGAGCCGGGCCAGGCCCTCGTCGGTGGCCAGGATCAGGGCCGCGAAGCCGTCGGTGATCTGGGAGCAGTCGTAGGTCTTCAGGGGCAGGCCTTCGACGATGTAGCGGTTGCGGCCCTCGGACTTGGCCGCCTCGTCCACGCTCACCTCGATGCCCTTCATCTGGGCGTAGGGGTTGAACTGGGCGTTGCCGTACTCGCGGGCCGAGATCTCGGCGAAGTCCCGCTCGGTGGTGCCGTGGGTCTGCATGTAGACCTGCATCACCTCGGCGAAGAGGTGCGGGAAGATGTAGACCTTGCCCTCGCGCTCGTCGGGGTGGGAGAAGTAGCCCAGGACCTCGCCGATGAGGGCGCCGTTCATCTTGCCGTTGTCGTCCCGCATCTTCTCGTAGCCCACCGCGATGCCCACGTCGCCGAGGCCGAGCTGCAGCTTCTGGATGACGCTCACCACCGCCTGCCCGCCAGATGCGCAGGCGTTCTCCACGGCCTCGATGGGCTTGGCCCCGAGGCCGGGCACCATGGCCACCAGACCGGCCAGGAGGCCCTGGTGGTTGAGGGAGAAGTTGCAGGTGGCGCCGATGGAGCCGACGTCGATGGCGGCCGGCTCGGCCCCGATCTCGCCGCACGCGCCGGCGACGGCGTTGCAGACGATCTTGGGCACCGACATGTCGAACAGCTTGCCGAAGCCGGACTGGTGATAGGCCGCGATGTAGATGGGCTTGTTCATGCAATCACTCCTTCTCGTCGTTCTTCGGGTCGGTCTGGTCGAGGAGCTTCAGCAGCTCCGCCTTCACCACCTTGCCGTAGGGGGTGCGCGGGAGCTCGTCGACCAGCACGAATCGTTTCGGAACCTTGTAGCGGGCCAGGCGCCCGCCGAGGAAGCTGGCCAGCCCTTCGGGGGTCACCTGCTGGCCCTCACCGGGGACCACGAAGGCCACCCCCACCTCGCCCCAGGTGTCGTGGGGCGCGCCCACCACCGCCGCGTCGCGCAGGGCGTGGTGCTGCAGGAGCTGGTTCTCCACCTCCGCCGGATAGACGTTGACGCCGCCCGAGATGAACATGTCCTTGGCGCGGCCGGCGATGGTGAAGAAGCCGTCGTCATCGCGGGTGGCCATGTCCCCGGTGTGGAACCACCCCTTCTTGTCCAGCGCGTCCGCCGTGGCCTGGGGGTTGTTCCAGTACCCCGAGCAGACGTGGGGACCGCGGAAGAGCAGCTCCCCCACCTCCCCTGGCGCCACCTCCATCCCCGACTCGTCGGCCACCATGGCCTCGGTGAAGAGCATGGGCCGGCCGATGGAGCCGGCCTTCTCCCACGCCTCCTCGTTCGACATGGCGAAGCAGTTGACGCCCACCTCGGTGAGGCCGTAGCCCTGGCGGAGCACCACCCCCCGCTCGCGGTAGACGTCGATCAGGTGCTTGGGCAGGGGCGCCCCGCCCGAGATAAACCAGCGCACGTGGGAGAGATCCACATCCTGGAACTCGGGGGCGTCGGCCAGGATCTTCCAGATGGTGGGCACGCCCAGGACCACCGTGCAGCGCTCCCGCTCGATGGTCCGCCACACCTCGGACGGATCGAAGCGGCCGTGCACCACCACGGTCCCGCCGGCGGCGATGAGGGGCGTCAGGAAGGCTCCCAGCCCCCCGGCGTGGTAGAGGGGAGTGAAGATGGGGCTGGTGTCATCCTCGGTGAGCTGCCAGCAGAGCACCGTGTTGTAGGCGTTCCAGGCCACCTGGCGGTGGGGGATGATCACCCCCTTGGGGCGGCCGGTGGTGCCCGAGGTGTAGAGCAGGCAGTAGGGGTCCTCGGGCTGGCAGCGGCGGTACACCGAGCTGCCGGCGCCTCGGGTCACGATCAGCTCCTCGTTGGACAGGTCGTCGGGCAGCGGGTCGTCCAGCCCGATCCAGAACTCCACGTCGAGGCGACTGCGCAGGCGCTTCACCGCGCCCCGGTGCTCGTCGTCGTAGAGCACCGCGCGCAGACCGCAGTCGCGGATGATGTACTCCAGCTCGGGCACCGCCAGCTTGGTGTTGAGGGGCACCAGTATTACCGAGCTCTTGCCGGCGGCGAAGAAGGCGTCCAGGAGCTCGATCCTGTTCGAGCACAGGATCCCGACGCGATCGCCGTGGCGAAGCCCCAGGCCGTACAGCCAGGCCCGGCCGCAGGCCACGGCACGGCGGTCCATCTCGCTGTAGGAGTAGCGCCGACCGCTGTCCGCATCCACCACCGCGGTGCGCTGAGGGGACAGTCGCGAGCGCTCACCCAAGAGGTCGCCGTGCATCATGGCGTCTCCTCCGCGGCGCCCGCCGGCGGTCCCGGGGCCTCCGGGGCCAGCGGAATCTGCTCGTCCAGGGCCTCCCCGAGGGCCTTCAGGAACCGGTCCGGGCACTCCCGCTGGGGCACGTGGCCGCAGCCCGCCACCAGGTGCAGGCGGGCCGAGGGCAGCCCGTCCACGAGCCGCCGCGCGTAGTTCACGTCCATGAGCCCGTCCGCGGCGCCCCACACCACCTCCACCGGCACCTGGATCTCGTCCAGGTGGCCGTCCATGAGGTAGGCCGGCATCTCGGCGGCGGTGGCGGCCAGTCGGGCCACGGGCCCCGTGCGGGCGTGGCGGGCGACGTCGTCGAGCACGAAGCCGGGGACCATCTGGCTGTTGGGCCCCATGAGGGCCCGCATGGTCTTCCTCGCCTCCTCGCGATCGGCGGGGAGGAGGTTCACGCTGGTGTTCGACCCCATCAGGGGACCGCCGTTGACGGCCACGATCCGCGCCACCCGTTCGGGGTGCTCGCGGGCGTACAGGAACGCCACCCACGCCCCCAGGGAGTTGCCCACCAGGATCGCCGGTTGGTCGGTACAGCAGGAGTCCATCACCGCCCGCACCCCGTCCAGGACCTGGGCGACGTGCAGGGGCCCCTTGGTGGGCGGACTGTGCCAGTGCCCCGGCAGGTCCGGGATCACCAGCCGATGGCGCGCGGCCAGGGGTCCAACGACGCGGCCCCAGGCGCCGGCCTGGTCGCCCGCGCCGTGGAGGAGCACCATGGGGGGGCCGGAACCACCCTCCCAGACGGTCATGTCGCCGGCGGAGGCGCTGACCTCCGCAGGCCTCAGCCCCGCGTGCCGCAGGGCGAGCCGGCTCATCCAGGCGTCCACGGTGAGCGGACGCTTCCACACCAGCCACCCTCCCCCCAGCAGCAGCACCGCCACTGCGGCGAGAGCGATCGCGATGGCCAGCTTCAGCAGGAAGCGCGCATTCACTGGGATCCTCCCCTCATGGTCCCTGGGGTCACGGAGGGAACGCTGAGCCGCAGCTCCTCTCCATGTCGATTGCGCGACGCCGCTTCGGAACCACCGTCCCGGACATCCGCGCCGCGGGCACATTGTAACGAACACCGCCATGTCGCACGCGGAAACGGCTCACCTTCCTCGCCCTGGGCACAGCGACACGGTCCAGGTCCGTCGCTGCCGAGCTCGAGCGGGCGGGAGGCTCTGCGCCTCTGCGCCTCTGCGTTCTTGCCTTCATCCTCTCGACAGCACCGATCACTCGCGCATCCGGAAGGCCACCCCGGCCTGGTTGTACCCGACCCCCGAGCCCACCAGCACCACGAGGTCCCCGGGTGAGACCAGCTCCTGCTCGACAGCGTCGTCGAGCGCCAGGGGCACGCACGCCGAGCCGGTGTAGCCCCACTTCTCCATGATGGTGTGGGTGCGCTCCACGGGCAGGCCCGAGATCGTCCATCACCAGCTCGATGGAGGGCTTGCGGACCTGGGTGAAGATGGCGAAGTCCACGTCGGCCACGTCG
Source organism: uncultured Holophagae bacterium (assembly GCA_963844865.1). GTDB lineage: Bacteria > Acidobacteriota > Thermoanaerobaculia > Thermoanaerobaculales > Sulfomarinibacteraceae > CAWJPY01. Next base: position 235,250 of record CAWJPY010000020.1, on the reverse strand, counting down.
AAGCCGCCGTTGGCCGCGAGCCGGCGCACCAGGCGCGGCCAGCCCTCGTGGTTGACCTCCGGGGGGTAGCGCTCCACCAGGCGCACCTGGGTGCGCCCGGCGCGCACCGCCTCCTCGGTGGCCGGCTCGGCGGTGCCGCCGGCGTAGATCCCCCAGTGCTTGTGGTATTCGCCGCCGGCCTGGAAGGCCGCCGCCAGGAAGCCCGGCTCCAGGTCCGGCTCGAGCACCGCCGCCCCGGCCGCGTCGCCGTAGAAGAAGATCATGGGGTCGTCGGGCGCCGCCAGCTTGTGCATCATGTAGGCGCCGATGACCAGGATGGTGCGCATGTTGGGGTTGGCGGCGATCAGCCCGGCGCCGATGGCCAGGCCGGTGGGGAAGGACGCGCAGGCGCAGCCCACGTCGAAGGTCCCCGCGTTGGTGGCCCCCAGCTTGTGCTGGACCACCACCGACGTCGCCGGCGTGGTGTAGTCCGGCGAGTCGGTGCCCAGGATGATGAGGTCCACGTCCTCGGGGGTCCTGCCCGCGCGCTCGAGAGCCTGCCGGGCCGCGGGCACGCACAGGTCGGAGGTCGCCCAGTCGTCGGGGGCCCACCACCGGGTCTTGATCGCCGACGACTCCTCCATCTTGTCCACGAAGTCGGGGATGTGGGCGAAGCGCTCCCGCAGCTCGTCGTTGGAGACCTCGATCTCGGGAATGTAGCGCCCGGTGGACACGATCTTGGCGAATCGATCCATTGCAGCTCCTTGCTCGTACCGAGTCAGAAGTTAGAGGTTAGAAGTTAGAAGCCCCCCTCCCGCCCGGTAAATCACGCGTGAAACCGGGGGGTGGGTGGGGGAACTTCTCACTTCTCACTTCTTACTTCTTGCTCCTCTTCTCAGGTCCCGATGACCAGTCCCCCATCCACGCTCAGGGTGATGCCGGTGATCCAGCTCGCCGCGTCCGAGGCCAGCCACAGGTAGGCGTCGGCGATGTCCGAGGTCTCGCCCATGCGTCCCAGGGGCGTGCGAGCCACCATCTGGTCCAGCACCTTCTGGGGCATGGACGCCAGGATCTCGGTGGAGACGAACCCGGGGGCCACCGCGTTCACCCGGATGTGATACCGCGCCAGCTCCCGCGACCAGGTCTTGGTCACGCCCATGAGCCCGGTCTTGGCGGCCACGTAGTTGGTCTGGCCGAAGTTGCCGTACACGCCCGCCACCGACGATGCGTTCAGGACCACGCCACCGCCGCGACGGATCATGTGCGGCACGGCAGCTCGAGTGCACAGGAACACGCCTTTCAGGTTGGTGCCGATGACCGCGTCCCACTGCTCGTCGGTCATCACCGACGCCACCTGGCCGTCCTTCCACTTCACGAGCTGGGCGTCCCGCAGGATGCCGGCGTTGTTCACCAGCACGTCCACGCCACCCCAGCGCTGGGCCACGTCCTCGACGGCAGCATCCACCGCCGCGCTCGAGGAGACGTCCACCTTTTGAAACAGACCCCGGCCGCCGGCCTCTTCCAGCTCTCCGACGAGCTCGTCGGCGACCTTGTCGTTGACATCCCAGGCCGCCACCCGGCAGCCCTCTGCGGCGAAGCGGCGAGCCGTGGCGCGGCCGATTCCGGCGGCCGCCCCGGTCACGATCACCACCTTGTCCTTCAGTCCCGTCTCGATCATCGATCCTCCCAGCACGTTCGGGTTAGGGGTTAGGGGTTAGGGGTTAGGGGTTAGGTCAGAAGTGAGAAGTTCCCCCTCCCGCCCGGCACGTCCCGCCTGCCAGCGGGAGGGCGGTGGAACTCCTCACCCCTTTCCCCTCACTCCTTACGTCTCACGTCTTACTTCTTGCTTCTTACTTCTTACTTCTTCTTCTTCCTTCCAACCGACTAGAAACGATACCGCGCACCGACCTGGATCTCCCGCGGCGGCAGGGTCGCGGTGTAGGTCCCGTAGGCCGGGTTGTTCACGTAGGGCAGGGCCGGGTTGGCCAGGGTCGGTCCGGAGGTGTACTCCCCGGTGTTGATGGACTCCACGTCGTAGTTCACGGTGTTGAAGACGTTGAAGCCCTCCACGATGATGTCGAACGCCCGGCCGTCGCCGAAGGTGATGGTCTTGGTGATGCGCAGGTCGAGCTGCTTGAATTCGGGTCCGTCCTCGCTGTTGCGCGGCACGCCCGGAGCGCGGTCGCCGAAGCGGCCGTCGCCGTTGTAGTCGTATCCCAACCGGCGGTTCCACGGCTGCCCAGAGCCGTAGGTGTAGATGGGCGCGATGGTGATGTTCCACGGCACGTTGAAGACCCCGCTCAGAACCACCCGCCACTCCTCGTCGCTGCGGCTGCGACCGTACTCGGCATCGATGTCCGCCGGGTCGGAGGGGTAGTTGAGGAGATTGGGGCTGAAGTCGTCGGCGATGTTCTTCTTGTCCCCCCAGGTCACCGATGCGGTGATGATGTTGCCGTTGCCCACGGTTCCGTTGAGGCTCAGGGTCGCCGCCTTGTACTCAGAGCGGCCGTCGTTGGTGTACATGTTGATCTGGGTGTAGGCGGGGTTGGGCCGTACGGGATTGTCATTGCCGCCCCAGTTGACGTCGCGGATGATGATCTCGTTGTCTCCGCGGATGTAGACGCCTTCAAGGTCCAGGTAGAGGTTGGTCGAGCCGAGCCGGCGGGTGAAGCCCAGGCTGGCCTGGAGGGCGTCCGGCGCCCGCAGGGTGTCCTGGAGCAGGGCGATGTTGGGCGCCACCACGACCCCGCTGTTGTACAGGTCCGTCGGGTCGAGGGCCGGGAAGGGGCAGTACGCTGCCGGGATCCCGTTGAGCAGGCACAGGATCGGGCCGTCGTAGCGGGTGTAGGGAGTGCGGCCGGAGATGCCGTTCTGCTGCAGCTCGATGAAGGAGGGCACCAGCAGGTAGCGGCCGTTGAAGAGGCCGGCCCCGCCACGCAGGACGCTGGTGCCATCGTTGTTGACGTCCCAGCTGAAACCGACGCGGGGTTGGAAGTTGTTCTCGTCACGGCTGCGCTGACCCACCAGGGGGTGCTTGAAGTTGGGGTTGTTGCCGTCGGTGTCGTAGTCGTACCGCAGGCCGTAGCTCAGGGTGAAGTTGGCGGCCGGCCGCCAGTCGTCCTGGATGAACACCCCGATCAGCGTCGTGTCGACCTTGAGGTCCGGGGGGCCCACGGCGTAGTCGAAGCGCCACGGCACGCCGAAGTCGTAGAGGTAGAAGAGCAGGCCCTGGGGGAAGACGGGGTAGTACCAGTCCTCGCTGATGTAGCTCACCGAGCCGCCGAGCTTGACGTCGTGGCTGCTCCTCGAGGAGTTGGTGAAGATGTGGTAGGTGTCGCTGAGCTCGATGTAGTCGCCCTTCATGGTCTGGTCGCCGACGATGTTGGCGCCGGTGATCAGGGCCGAGCCGGACGCATAGTACTCCGACAGGGCGTTGGAGTTGTTGGGCTCGGCGAACTCCTTGTGCCCATACTGGAAGCGGAGCTCGTTCAGGGTGTCGTCCGTCGGCACCCAGGTGTGGGAGGCGACGAGGTTGTAGTTGTCGCGGTTCAGCTCCATGCCGCTGGACTCGTCGGCCACCCCGCCAACTCGGAAGTTCTTCTCGCGGTAGTTCTCGTACACGCCCCTGAGCGCGATGGCGTTGGAGATGTTGGGCTGGAAGGTGAGGCTCCCGGAGCCCAGGAACTGCTTGAAGGGATGATTGATGTCCCGCGCCAGCGGGGCGTAGATCCCGGTCGGGCTGAAGATGGCGATGTTGTGCTCGTCGATGTACTCCGTCGAGAGGAAGTAGTGGGTCTTGTCCTGGACGATGGGCCCGCCCAGGGTGAAGCCCACCTGGTAGCGGCGGAAGTTCCCGCCTCCCTCCTCCAGCGCGCCCTTGGAGCGCAGGCTGTCGTCCCGGTAGAAGCCGAAGGCGCTGCCGTGCACCTGGTTGGTGCCCGACTTGGTGATCACCGACAGGGCGCCGCCCGCCGAGCCGCCGATCTCGGCGTCGAAGCGGTTGTTGATGACCCGGAACTCACGGATCGCGTCCTGGGAAAAGCGGGCCCGGGAGAGGCCCAGAGCCTGGTCGGTGAAGTCCACGCCGTCCACCATGATGGTGGCCTGGCTGGCGTTGCCGGCGGCCCCGATCACCGGCGAGTTGGTGATGAATCGGTAGCCGCCGCGCTCCCGCGACACGCCCGGGGTGATGAAGGCGAGATTCTGGAAGTCGCGGTTCTGGGTGGGGAGCTGCTGGATCTGCTCCGGCACCACGTTGGTGGAGGAGTCGATCTTGAGCACATCCACCTGTGGCACCTCGGCGGTGACCGTGATGGTCTCCGACACCTGCGCCTGCATGGTGAACTCGAAGCGGCCGGTCTGGCCGACCCTGAGCACCATCCGCTGGTCGCTGATGGGCGCGTAGCCCTCCAGGGCGGCGCTCACCGAGTACTCGCCCGGCGGCAGGCCGGCGAAGGTGGCGAAGCCGTCGCCCGCGGTGATGTCCACCCGCTGCAGCCCGGTCTCCACATTGCGGAGCTGCACCGTGATCCCGGGCAGCGCCGCACCCCCGGCGTCCTTGGTGACCACCTCGATGGTGCCGGTGCTCACCTGGGCCGCCGCCGGGATCGCCAGCAGCGCCGCCGCCAGCAGTGGCACGAGCCTCCTGATCCACACGTTTCGACGCATCATGATGTCCTCCCCTCCGGTTGGTTCGGCCGCGCCCCCCCGTCGCCCTTCCGGGACAGACGGGGGAGCACGCCGTTGCGGAAGATCCGAATACACTCGTCCACCGCTTGCCGTTCGCTCATCCCGAAGTGCATGGGCACTCCGAAGCACTTCTCGACGGTGAAGAAGTAGAAGAACCAGCGGGTGGCGAACATGACCGCCACCAGCGGGTCCACGTCCCCGATGCGCCCCTCGGCGCGCATGCGCTCGAAGGTCGTCCCGTAGACCTTGGCGAAGCGGTCCGCCATGGTCTCGTAGAACGTGCGGATGTGCTTGCCCTTGAACTCGATGACGTCGATGTAGATGAGCATGATGTAGGGCGCGTTCTGCTCCACCGTACGGCCGATCTCGTCCGCCATCTCCTCCAGGTCATCCGGGAACGACGCCCGGCCGAACACGCCCTGCAGCGGGCTCGCCGGGTCCTCCAAGCGCCGCCAGTACTCGTCGATGAGGCGCTCGAAGATGGCCTCCTTGGAGCCGAAGTGGTGGTAGAGGTTGCCCACCGAAAGACCACTCACGTCTGCCAGCTGACGCATGGACGTGGCCCCGTAACCCTGGGTGGAGAAGAGCTCCACCGCGGCGTCGAGCACGCGGCTGACCGCGGCTTCCGACCGCTCGGCCTGGCGTCCGTTGATGCGGCTTCCGTTACTCATGTTACAAAACGAACGTTCGCTTTTTAATCTAGGCCATCCGCGCCGATTGTCAAGCCCCGCTGTTCACACTTTCGGCAGGCCCGACGTGGCCGGCGGCGATCAGCGGCGGCGGCGCGAGCCCTTCTTCTTGCCGCCTTCCCGCGCCGGCTTCCGGCCGTGATCATTCTCCCGCGAGGTCTTCCCTCGGCTGCCGGCAGACCCGTGGGAGGGCCTGCGGCCGCCACGGCTCGGCCGACGGGACGGTGCGCTTCGCTCCTTGCGCGCCTGTCGCGCCCGGGCGTCGGGCCGCACCCCCGTGGGAGCCAGATCCAGGCGCATGGCGTCCAGGTCCACCCGCACCAGGCGCACCCGGATGCGATCGCCGAGGCGCCAGGTCCGGCCGCTGCGCTCCCCCACCAGGCGATGCCCGACCTGGTCGTGGTCGTAGTAGTCGTCCACCAGCTCGGAGACATGTACGAGGCCGTCCACGAAGGTCTCGTCGAGCTGGACGAAGAGCCCGAACTCGGTCACGCCGGACACGGTGCCGTCGAAGACGTCGCCCTCACGGTCCCGCAGGTAGAGGATGGTCTTCCACTGCACCGCCATCCGCTCCGCCGCCTCGGCCCGCCGCTCCGCCGCCGAGCAGCTCTCGCCAAGGGTGACCAGCTCGGCCTCGATGCCCTCTCTTTCGTCGCCCTGAACCGGCCCTTTGTCGCGAGCGAGGCGGCGCAGCATGCGGTGCACCACCAGGTCGGGGTAACGGCGAATGGGCGAGGTGAAGTGGAGATAGGCGTCGGCGGCCAGAGCGTAGTGCCCCCGCGGCTCCGGGCTGTAGAGCGCCCGGGCCAGGGTGCGCAGGACCAACATCGCCACCAGCCGCTCCTCCGGCCTTCCGGCGGCCTCCTCCAGGACCCGCTGCAGGGCGATGGGGCGCAGCTCGGAGGGCTTGGCGTCCAGGCGGTAGCCGAGCTCCGAGCAGCGCCGCCTCCAGCTCCTCCACCCGCGTGGGGTCCGGGCGGTCGTGGACCCGGTGCAGGGCTGGCTGGTCCGCGTCCACCAGGAGCTGAGCCACACACCGGTTGGCGGCCACCATCAGCTCCTCGATGAGGCGGTGGGCGCGGTTGCGGGCACTGGCCTCGATGGACACCACGCGGCCCTCGGGGTCGAGCAAGAACTCCGGCTCGGCGAGGTCGAAGTCGAGGCTCCCCCGGCGCCGCCGGAGCCTGCCGAGGCGCTCGGCGGCCTCGGCGGCCGCCGCCAGCGAGTCAGCAAACTCGGCCGTCTCATCTGGCCAGCTCTCCCGCGGGGTTTCGAGCCAGGAGAACACCTCACCGTAGGTGCAGCGGCGGCGGGAGCGGATCACCGCCGGCGCCGCCTCGACGCGGGCCAGGCTGCCGTCCCGGCGCACCGTGTAGCGCACCGTGTAGACGAGCCGGTCCTCCGCCTCGCGGAGGCTGCACAGCTCGTTCGACACCCGTTCCGGGAGCATGGCGATACACAGGCCGGGCAGGTAGACGCTGGTCCCGCGGCGCCGCGCCTCCGCGTCCAGCTCGCTGCCCTCGGCCACGTAGTGGCTGACGTCGGCGATGTGGACCTCGACGACGATGTCGTCGCCCCTGGCCCGTCGAGCGTTGATGGCGTCGTCGAAGTCACGCGCCGTCTCGGGGTCGATGGTGATCACCGGCCGGTCGCGCAGGTCCCTCCGGCCCTTCAGGTCCGCCGGCGAGATCGTCGCGGGCAGGGCCTCGGCCTCCGTCAGCACCGCGTTGGGGTAGGTCTCGGGGATGCCGTGCACCCTGAGCACCACCCGCTCCTCCACCCCCGGCTCCCCGAGCCTGCCCATGTGCTCCACCACCGCCCCCCGCCCGCTCCTGCCCTGGGTGGACACGCTCTCCAGGGTGATCATCACGAACTCGCCCGGCGCCGGCTCGCCGACGTCAGTGAATGCCGTGGGGTAGATGCGCAGCCGCAGCTTGTCGTCCAGGGGACGGACGTGGGGCCGGCCGGGCTCGGTCACCCAACGTCCCACCACCGTCGTGCGCGCCCGCTCCAGCACCCGCACCACGACCCCTTCGCGCCAGCCGGCCTCCCGGGCCTGCTTGCCGGCCGTCTCCAGACGCACCAGCACCTGGTCCCCGTCCAGCGCGCCGTGCAGCGCTTTCGGCGGGATGTGCACGGGGCCCTCCCGGGACCCGGCGACCTCCACCACGTCGCCGTCCCGGCGCCGGCGCAGCACCCCCGTGAGCAGGTCCGAGGCCCCGGCCACGAAGTAGCGCTTGCCGCGCCCCTCCACGACCCTGCCCTCTCTCAGCAGCGAGCGCAGGCTCTGCCGCAGGAGATGGCGCGCCTCCGAGCGGCCGATCCGATGCTCGGCCACCACCTCCTCCACCAGCATCCGCACCGTCATTCCCTTGCGCCCGCGGCGGCGGATCGCCGCCTCCACCGCCTCCGGCGTCACCGCAGCACGTACGTTCTTCTCGGGGGTGTCTTTCATGGGACCCCGATTCTACGTCGGCCGGCCCGGATCCCGCTGCCGTGTGGGGCCAACCCCGTGCCGCGGGTCGGCGGTCCGCACCATCCCCCCCCACCTACCCCTTGACAGGAATCACGCGCAAAACCTACTATCCTGGCCCTGGCGCGTTAGGTGCGAAAGTGGCGGAATTGGTAGACGCGCAAGATTCAGGTTCTTGTGCCCGCAAGGGCGTGGGGGTTCGAGTCCCCCCTTTCGCACCACTCCACTCGTTGTCCCTGCACTCGTCAGAGTGATTCACGTCGGATCGGGCTCGTAGGGGGGGACTCGTCCCGCCGTCACCAGCGAGTGGCCCTACGCCGCCCCCCACCCTCGTACCGACCCCCCCGGCTAGGTCCACCATCGCTGCCGACGACGTGATCGAGCCCCTCGCCTTCCCCATCCTCAACCTGGGCGAACAACCCTCCGGCGTCGATCGAGGCCAGGGCCAGTCACTTGACTGAGGTTCGAGTCCCCCCTTTCGCACCACTCCACTCGTTGTCCCTGCACTCGTCAGAGTGATTCACGTCGGATCGCGCTCGTAGGGGGGACTCGTCCCGCCGTCACCAGCGAGTGGCCCTACGCCGCCCCCCACCCTCGTACCGACCCCCCCGGCTAGGTCCACCATCGCTGCCGACGCCGTGATCGAGCCCCTCGCCTTCCCCATCCTCAACCTGGGCGAACAACCCTCCGGCGTCGATCGAGGCCAAGGCCAGTCACTTGACTGAGGTTCGAGTCCCCCCTTTCGCACCACTCCACTCGTTGTCCCTGCACTCCTCAGAGTGATTCATGTCGGATCGCGCTCGTAGGGGGGACTCGTCCCGCCGTCACCAGCGAGTGGCCCTACGCCGCCCCCCACCCTCGTACCGACCCCCCCGGCTAGGTCCACCATCGCTGCCGACGCCGTGATCGAGCCCCTCGCCTTCCCCATCCTCAACCTGGGCGAACAACCCTCCGGCGTCGATCGAGGCCAGGGCCAGTCACTTGACTGAGGTTCGAGTCCCCCCTTTCGCACCACTCCACTCGTTGTCTCTGCACTCGTCAGAGTGATTCACGTCGGATCGCGCTCGTAGGGGGGACTCGTCCCGCCGTCACCAGCGAGTGGCCCTACGCCGCCCCCCACCCTCGTACCGACCCCCCCGGCTAGGTCCACCATCGCTGCCGACGCCGTGATCGAGCCCCTAGCCTTCCCCATCCTCAACCTGGGCGAACAACCCTCCGGCGTCGATCGAGGCCAGGGCCAGTCACTTGACTGAGGTTCGAGTCCCCCCTTTCGCACCACTCCACTCGTTGTCTCTGCACTCGTCAGAGTGATTCACGTCGGATCGCGCTCGTAGGGGGGACTCGTCCCGCCGTCACCAGCGAGTGGCCCTACGCCGCCCCCCACCCTCGTACCGACCCCCCCGGCTAGGTCCACCATCGCTGCCGACGTCGTGATCGAGCCCTTCCCCCCACCCCGTGTCCCAAACTGCGCCGATCCGAGTTCCCCCCACCATGCCAGCTCCGTCCTTCCGTCTTTGTTCGTGCCTGTCGCCCCCATCGGCGTGGCGACGGGTGTGGGGTCGAGAGCTTGCCCGATACTCTGCAGCGGGTTTGCAGTTCCGATCTGCTCCCGGACGCCCTCGCTCTGGAGGTCATGAGCCGTCATCTCGACTCCTGCAGTACATCCCGATTCGTACTAGACTGCAGATCCTGCAGTCTATCTCCCCGACCAATCGTCCCGTGTTCATCCCGCAACCCTTTTCTCTCTGGAAGTTGGCCGCACCCACGATCACGGCGGCCGGTCGTGCTAGACTCCTGTATATACAGGACTTGAGATTTTTCATTTGGCAGTCAAATTGTCGTTGGGCGGCAAGTCAGCATCGTAGGCTTCTTGAGGCGGGGCGTTGATCTGTTGTACGGGAAAAATTGGGAGGAACCAATGAGAACAAGTTTCAAATCTTTTTCAGAAAGTACCAAAGAAGACTGGCAAATTATTGTCGGGGAGCAAAAGCAGTTTATGTCCGGGCTGCCGGATCGTATCCTGGCTCATATGCAGCTTCTCAAGGGTGATTTCGGTGGTTTCCCGATTGACCGGTTGCAGCATTCCCTACAGACCGCTGAACGGGCTGCAGATGCTGGCGAAGATGATGAATATGTAGTTTGCGCCCTGCTGCACGACATCGGTGACACCTTGGGTAGTTATAACCATGCCGATGTGGCTGCAGCAATTTTGCAGCCCTTTATTTCGGAAGCGAATCACTGGATGGTCAAGCACCACGCGATCTTCCAGGGTTACAACTTCTTTCACCATCTAGGCATGGATCGCGATATGCGAGACCAATTCAAAGATTCGGAGTATTACGAGCAGACGGCGCACTTCATTGCTAAGTACGACAACCTCGCTTTTGATAGTTCGCATCCCGAATTGTCGCTAGACCTGTTCGCTCCGATGGTTCGGCGGGTCATGGCTGCGCCCAGGCAAAGCTTATACAAAGCCGCGCTAGATGCCAGTAGCTAGATTCGGTTGGAGATCGGCGCAGTTGCCGCCCAACAAATCGTTCCACCGGACATTTGACCCGCTGCCCATTTTTGCTTCCGGAAAAACAGGCATCGCCTCAAATGCCGGTGAACTCAGGCGTTAATCGTGAATCAGAGATTAAGAAAATTCAAAAATGTCCGAATACAAAGCGAAGATTACTTGGCACAGGCAAATAGACGAGGAATTCGTTCAGTCTAAATATAGCCGTGGTCATGAGTGGTCTTTTGATGGGGGCACAACTATTCCCGCATCGTCCTCCCCACACATCGTGCCCCTGCCATATTCAGTCGAAGCTAACGTAGACCCCGAGGAAGCATTTGTCGCCGCACTCTCAAGCTGCCATATGCTTTTGTTTTTGTCGATCGCTGCAAAGAGAAGGTTTGTGGTCGATACATATATTGACAATGCCATCGGCAGAATGGAGCAAGACGAAAATGGGCGGTTGTCGATATCTAAAGTCGTATTACGACCAGAAATAGTCTTTTCAGGTGACAAACAGCCATCCAAAGAGCAGGTTAAACAAATGCATCATCAGTCACACACGCAGTGTTTCATAGCTAACTCAGTGAAAACTAATGTGATTACCGAAATCCCTGAATGAGCAGATCGCAATGAATCCACTATTTACATTCTGAGGTCGAATCATGAAAGACTTAGCAATCCAACTCGAGAATCGGCCAGGCTCCATCGCCGACATAGGCGAGGTACTGGGTAATGCTGGTGTAAGTGTGGAAGGTGGAGGTGCATGGGTTGTAGACAATGTTGTTGGCATCGCACATTTTTTGTTTGCTGATGGCCATGCGGCTAAAGAAGCCCTTGAAGCGGCTGGCATCAAAGTATTGGCGGTAAATGATGTTCTGGTGCAACGTCTAAAGCAGGACGTACCCGGGCAACTAGGGATGTTAACCCGCCGTATGGCGGACGCTGGAGTAAATATCGAAGTCCTTTACAGCGATCACAATCATCAAGTGATTTTGGTAGTGGACGACATCGGCAAGGGGAAATCGGTATCTGAAGCCTGGACAATAGAATTCGATGGATAGATCAGTATCGATCGTAAATAGTTTGCCTAACAAAGCTATTTCAGCGGATCGCAAGAAGTCGCGCCCGCTGAATAGCGCCGTTAGGCAAAAGAGATCGGCAACATGGCAACCGCACTTCTCGTTATCGACATGCAGGTCGGCCTTCTTGATGAGGGGCCATGGCAAGAGAACCCGCTGTTAGAACACGTTAGTATCCTTATACGCCGTGCACCGTCCGCGAGCAGCCCGGTCATATTCATATGCGATACACGCGTTGAACCGGATTCGCAGATAACTTCCAGCCTCGAACGGAAGCCCGGTGATGTCGTTATACACAAAGACTTCTGCGATTCGTTCTTGGGCACACCGCTTCACGCCCGCCTCCAGGAAGCTAGTCTCGGGAATTTGATAGTGTATGGCATGCAGACCGACTGCCGCATCGACACGACTTGTAGGCGCGCTGCTTCCTTGGGCTATCAAGTCCAACTTGCGTCGGACGCTCACAGCACGTTGGATCAAGAGCACCTCTCAGCGGCCGAAATTGTTGCTCACCATAACCGGATTCTACTTAACTTTCCGGCTGGTAGCGGTCATATTGACGTAGTACCGGCTGTGGAGGCTAGTTTTGCCTAACAGGTCAATCCGGCGGAGGCGGTTCCCGCGCCGCTGAACTCCAGCGTCAGGTGCAATTCCCCATTGACATCAGACGCCCCGCAATGTATCTTCATTGTAGATACGGAGGCGCCATGCGAACACAAGTCCAAAAATGGGGAAACAGCCTCGCGGTCAGAATCCCAAAGGCATTTGCCGCCGATCTTGGGTTGGCCCAGGACTCAGCCGTTGAACTCGACTTGGAGGACGGCTGTCTGGTCGTTCGCCCCTCGACGGAGGTCCGATACGACCTCCACGAGCTGCTGGAGCAGGTGACGAAGGAGAACGTCCACACTGAGAGTGACTTCGGGCCGAGCGTTGGTCGAGAGGAGTGGTGAACTCCGTGGATGCTCCAGCCCGTGGCGATCTCGTGTGGATCACTCTCTCGCCGCAGGCCGGGCATGAACAGGCGGGGAGGCGGCCGGCCCTGATCCTGTCTCCGAAGCAGTACAACAGCCGAGTCGGACTCGCGCTCTTGTGTCCGATCACAGCAAAGGTCAAGGGGTATCCGTTTGAGGTGAAGCTGCCGAGTGATCTTCCGATCACAGGCGTAGTGCTGGCCGACCAGGTCAAGAGCCTCGACTGGGTTGCTCGCCAAGCTGAAACGGTAGGCAGAGCGCCAGATTCCGTGATCTTCGAGGTGCTCGCGAAGCTGAATACTCTTCTGTCGCCGCGGACGACAGCGTGAAGACAGCACCTGACAGCTCGCTGAACCGGACCGCCACCCCTGTCACGCGCTGTGCAGCCCACCACCCGGCCCCCGCACGGCGCGCGCCAGGTCGGCCAGGGGCCGAACGTGGTGGCCGGGCAGCTCGGAACCGTTAGGCACCTCGATTGGAGCGACCTGCCAATGTGGAAGATCAGAAACCCAGTTCTCCGAGTGGCGCTCGGCCTAGTTGTCGCTGCCGCGGTGGACTTGGTCGCTCTCTACCTCGGACATTCAGCGCCGATACCAGAGTCGAGCTTCGTACCATCGTCCTTCGTCATTCACTCGGTTATGCTCCTCCTGTCCCTGCTCATCATCTGGGTCATTCCGAAAGCCTCATGTGCTGACTTCGGTTTCACCACACGGGATTACCGATTCAAGCCCACAATCCTCCTTTGGGTACTTCCAACCGCAGTCCTCTCTTCAGTGGCGCTCTTTGCTCCAGGTTCTTCCAGGCTTCCAGGTCCCTTGGCCGGGTTCAGCCAGCTGCAGCTCGTTCTCTTCGTGTGGATCTACGCGAGCGTGTGCGAGGAAGTGCTCACTCGGGGCCTCCTGCAAACACTCGTCGCCGGCGACAGCCCTCGAGCCTCCAGAACTAAGAAGCTCACCATGCCTATCGTCGTCAGCGCTCTGTTCTTCGGCGCAATGCACTTGGTTCTCATCCCGTCCATGGGCCCAGCAGCTTTCGTGCCCATCATCATGACGACCTTCCTTGGCTTCCTCGCCGCCTACTACCGCCAATCCACGGGCAGCCTGGTACCAGCCATCTTGGTGCACGCGCTTTTCAACGTGGGCGGCATGTTGCCCCAGTGGGTTGCTCAATGGGTGCGGGGGTAGTCGCATCCTCTCAGTTCACCGTTCGGCGCCTAACGAGTCGTTGCAGCGGTCCGCACCCGCCGCTGCCACACACCCACCCACCCAAGCGGCGGTTAGCGTCCGCTGAACTCCAGCGCTGGGCGGTCGTCTTGACGTCATAGCGTCTTGACGTTATCATGACTCCATGAGCGACTCGAAGCGCGCGACTGTGTATTTCGACCCCGAGGTCCACAAGGCCCTCCGGCTGAGAGCTGCCGTCACTGATCGCTCGATATCCGACATGGTGAATGAGGCAGTGCGGGCGGTCCTTGCTGAGGATGCCGCAGACCTTGCCGTCTTCGACGAGCGAGCCGACGAACCGACCGTCGATTTCGATGACTTCGTCAAGTCTCTGAAGCGTCGTGGAAAGATATAGGGTCATACTCAAACGGTCGGCGGCCGGGGAGATCGAGTCGATCGACCCAAAGAAGACGCGTCAGCAGATAGTCAGAAGAATCGAAAGGCTCGCCACGGAACCGCGACCACCGGGCTGCGAGAAGCTGTCGGGCAAATTCAGCCGCTACCGAATCCGGCAGGGACCATATCGCATCCTCTACGAGATCGTGGACGAAGACCTCTATGTGTACCTCGTGAAGGTGGGCCACCGTCGTGAGGTGTACAGAGATGCCACGTGACACCCCGCTGAACCGGATGGCCACTCCTGTCACGGCCGGTCAGCTCGGAACCGTTGGGCGCACGATTGGAAAGATTGAGGGAAGACCATGAGCGACAAGGTGAACTTGAAAGACAAGCTCGCGTTGTTCGCCACGCAGTGGGATCCAAAGATCGTGGGCGAGCTCAACGGGCAGCACGTGAAGCTCGTCAAGTTCCAGGGAGATTTCGTCTGGCATTCCCATGAATCAGAGGACGAGATGTTCATGGTCGTCGCGGGGTCCTTCGACATGCGGTTTCGCGACAGGACGGTAACGGTCGACGAAGGAGAGTTCGTCATCGTGCCTCGCGGCGTGGAGCACTGCCCCAGCGCCGCACACGAAGTCCATGTTCTGTTGTTCGAACCGGCTACGACGGTCAATACAGGGAACGCCGGCGGTGACAAGACAGTGGAAGAACCGGAGTGGATTTGAACCGAGCCTGTCGCGAGGCTCGAGTGATGGTGCACGCCAGACAACGCCCGGAAGACCAGCACCAGGTCCGGCCTTCCGTCCTTGTACGAGGCTGTCGCTCAACTCGAAACGTCCACGGTCCGGTCAGGCGGAGTCCCTGGTGACGGTGACCGCGGTGCCATAGCACAGGACCTCGCTGACCCCGCTCATAACCTCGGTGGCGTCGTATCTCACCCCGATGACGGCGTTCGCCTCGTGCCTTTGTGGCCTCACAAGAAGAACGCCGGTTCGTTCCGATCCCGGCAGGTCCGGCTCAACCGCTCGGCAATGTCCTTGATCATGCCGGCCTTCATCGTCCTGGCACCCTCGGGACACCGCTTGATGCAGGCGCAGCACAGGATGCACCTCTCCTTGTCCCGTGCGGAGCTGTCCCCACGATCAATGGCACCCACCGGGCAGGACTCTGCGCAGACTCCACACTGCATGCACGCGTCGCCGACGTCTATGAAGTCCACGGAGAACAGGGCCGGAAGATCCCTGTAGGGGTGGTTGCCAGGTGTGGCGACATCGGCGAGGTCGGTGGGGGACGACGTCGAGCGCAGCCTTTCTCCGACCTGGCGGCCGAACACTCTCGCCCGACGCAGGTCGGCCGCATCAGGACGGGCGACGGCAATGGGTGTGTCGGAGCTCGAAAACGAGTGCTCGCCTATGAACGCCGCACATGCGATCGGAACAGCGCCGCGTTCGCTCACGACGTCTTTGAGCTCGAGCAGAGCATCCTCGTAGTCGCGGTTCCCGTAGACGACCACGCACACGGCAGGTGTGCTGTCGGCCTCGAGCGCATGCAGCCATTCACCGAGAAGGGCCGGCACCCTTCCCATGTATACCGGCACGGCGATGATGAGCAGCTCGTCCCTCGACGTCTGCATCCCCGGCTTCCGCACGTCCGGCCTGGTGATGTCCGTCAGCTCGGTCCTGTATTGACCGACACCGTCCGCTATCGCCTGGGCAACGGACCTGGTTGATCCCGTGGGTGAGAAAAAGACCAGCTTCAGTGACTCTACGTGCATCGGCAGCGCTCCGGAGACGATGCAGAGACCCCCGGTCGGGGAAGCTCGTCGGGTCGCGGTCGCGAAAGAGTGCCCGTCACGCTGCTTCACTCCGCCGTTGGTCTGCTCGACGTGTGCGTCGCACAGTCGGCGATCGCGCGCAGTATCCAGTCTGCGAACTTCGACAGCTGCTCGACCACGGGGACCGTCACTTCACGCCGCTCGGCCTTGCCTCGATGGTTGAACCAGACGGCCTGCACCCCGAACCGGCGGGGCCACAGAGCGTCGTGTAGGTAGGAGTCGCCGACCATGGCAACGTGTCCGAGGGGCACTCCGAGGTCGCGTTCCACGACCTCCCAGAACTCCGGCTCGCTCTTGCGGAGCCCTAGGTCTGTGAAACAGAAGATGTGACTGAAGTGGCTGCGGAACCCCACCCGACCGAGGGCCAGCTCGATCATCGAGCGGGTCGAAACCGCCGCGTTGGTGGCGACCGCCAGCGTGAGCGTCCCGGCAAGCGCCTCGAGGCACTCGGCGGCGCCCTCGATGGCTCTCACCGTGGGCCACTGAGCCATGGGCATGTCTTCGGGGCCGTCCTCGGACATGAGGGTCCCGCCCCAGTCGAAGCATGCTGCGCGAACGTCACGGAGTGGGTTCATGTGCGAGCTGCCGGGGTCCGCGGCTCACGAGGGTGTCGTGCAACGGATCGATTCCGCACGCGGCATTCGGACCCGCTCGGGCTGCGCACAGGGTATCAGCACGCTGCAGCAGCTCGAACATCGGAAGGCGGGGACGGACGAAACGACCGGAGAGCACAGGAGGCTCCCGAACACGGGCTCCCCACTCCAGAACGCGCGCAGGAAGAGGCGCCCCAGCCCGCGTGGCTCCTCGCGGTGCCACACAGCTCCCGAGCCGTAGCTCAGATATCCCTTCTCGAGCACCGAACCACAGACCTGACACAGCAGGCGCTCTGTCTCAGCGGTCATACGTCAGCTCCTTGAGAACGATTGCGGCGCCCATGGAATGCGCTCCGCCGGCGGGGACGCCCGACGTTGCGATCACTCGCATCCGGGTGCCGAAACTGCCGTTCTCGCAACCCACATCATGAAGACAGCATATCCTGCCGCACCCCAACGCAACAGGATGCCGCGTGCAGGCCCCGCGCCCGGGAGCGCCGCGGAGGGACTGCGCCGTCTACGAGTTGGTGAGGTAGACGTACACGCTGGCGGAGATGGACTTGTCGCCGGTGTTGTACAGGTAGACGCGGTACCGGGGAAAGGCGATGTTGAAGCGCTCCGACTCAGAGCCCAGCCAGGCCGGGGCCTCGGCGGGGATGGGCACCCTGGTCTCCAGGGGGAACAGCACGGCCCCGTCCTGGCGCAGGGCGCGCACGATGAGGTCGTCGTCCGGCACCAGGACCACGCCCAGGTTTCCCTCGCGGGTGACCTGGCCCTGGACCTCCCCCACCAGGCTCACCACCAGGGAGGTGAAGCCGTCGGTGTCCACCGTCCACTGGGGGCTCTGGTTGAGGGCCGCGGCGCGGCTCACGGGCGACACCACGATCCCTCCCTGGCGGCGCAGGGAGGCGGTCGCCAGGGGTCCGGAGATGGACACCGCCCCGTCGATCTTCTGCACCTCCGGGAAGTTGGTCACCACGACGGCCTGGGGCTCGTCCGCCAGGGCCGGCGCCAGGGCCAGACCCACGATCATCACCAACGCTGCACTCACCAGGGTCCTCATGTCGGCCTCCTCGATCCATCTCAGGGAACGTCGCCACCCCAAGGTACGGCAGCCCAGCGCCCGGAGTCGAGGGTTCTGTCGACCCCCGAAGCCATGCCCCCGTCCTGGGTTTCTGGCATGATCGCGGGCGTACCGCCCAGGCCCTCACGCGCCGTGAATGGAGTCGCCCATGCCCGAGCAGACTGAAGCCCTCTACCGGCCCGTCGACGAGCACGTCTTCGAGTCGACGCCCTGGACCCGCGGACCGTGGGACCCCGCCTTCCAGCACGGTGGCCCCCCGGCGGCGCTCCTCGCCCGGTCCCTGGAGGCCGTCGCGGCGGCGGCCGGGCTGCCCCAGATCGTGCGCATGACGCTGAGCCTGCCGCGCCCGGTGCCCATCGCGCGCCTGACGGTCGCGGCGGAGCTGGAGCATGCCGGACGGCGGACCGGGACCCTGCGCGGCTCCATCGCCGCGGGGGGCGTGGAGGTGGTCCGCGCCACCGCGCTGGCGCTGCGGGCCGAGGAGGTCCCCCTACCCGAGCAGGGGCCGCACCGGGACGTCCCGGCGCCGCCCAGGCCTCCCGAGGAGTGCGCGCCGTTCGAGCTGCCGTTCGTGACCGGAGACGTGGGCTACCACCGGGCGGTGGAGACCCGCCTCGCCGCCGGCACCTTCGCCGAGGGCCCGACGACCATGTGGATCCGCCTTCGGCGGCCGCTCGTGCCGGGTGAGGACCCCTCTCCCCTGCAACGGGTGATGGCCGCCGCCGACTCGGGCAACGGCATCAGCATGGTGCTCGACTTCTTCCGTTACACCTTCATCAACCCCGACCTGACGGTGCACCTGCTGCGCGCGCCCGCGGGGGAGTGGATCGCCCTCGAGGCGCGGACGGACGTCGGTCCCCTGGGGGCCGGCATGACGTCGTCACGCCTGTTCGACACCACCGCCATGGTCGGGGTGGGCCTGCAGAGCCTCCTCATCGAGAAGCGGGCCGAGTTCTGAGAGCGAGGGAGCGCGTCGCCTACGTCGAGGAGCTCTTCTCCTCATGACGTGCCCCATATCTGTCATGGTGAGCGAGGAGCGAGTCGTCCGCGGCGAGCGACGAGTCGAACCATCCCCAGAAGGCCCGTGGGACGCCTCCCACGCACGACCTTGGTTCTCTCGGGGGATTCTTCGACTCGCTCCGGCGGACCGACCCTCGTTCCCAATGACATGGCTTTCTCCTGTCACCCTGAGCGAGCGGCCCTGGGCCGCGAGTAGAAGGGTCCCCCGATGTCTCCGGTGTGGCGAGCCAATGGCCCGGTTCTAATGCTCTCGGGGGATTCTTCGACTCGCTCCGGCGGATCGACCCTCGCTCAGAATGACAGGCAACTTGGACGTTCCACCGTCTCCGCGCGGCTGCGCGTCATCCCACAAGACACCGCCCGGACCGGGCGCAGGGATGCTCTCGAGGCGTGTTCCCGAGGTTGCCGCCGCTGGGCACCGACGCCGATTGCTGCCGCTGTCGACTGACGCCGTCCCGGCCCGCCGACGCTGACCGCTGCCGCCGTCTCTGCCGCCGCCCGCGGTTCCCCGTCAGTAGCCCACGGCGGCGCCATAGCCGCGTCGATCGGCCCACCCGGTGAGGGTCCCGTCGTCATCCACCATGATGCCCGCCGCCTGGCCCAGGCCGCCGACCTCGTCGAGGTGGTAGCCCATGCCCTCCAGGACGCGCCGGGTGTCCGCGGACAGGGCGCGCTCCTCGTACATGACGGTGTCCGGCAGCCACTGGTGGTGGAAGCGGGGCGCGTCGATGGCGTCGCGGATGTTCATCTGGAAGAGGGCCACGTTGAGGATGCTCTGCAGGACGGTGGTGATGATGGTCGACCCGCCCGGGCTGCCGGTGGTGAAGAAGAACGTGCCGTCCCGGCGCACGATTGTGGGGGTCATGGAGGAGAGCATGCGCTTGCCGGGGGCGATGGCGTTGGCCTCGGCGCCGGTGAGACCGTACATGTTGGGCACGCCGGGCTTGGCCGCGAAGTCGTCCATCTCGTTGTTGAGCAGGACGCCGGCCCCGTCCACCACGGCGCCCATGCCGAAGGGCCCGTTGAGGGTGGTGGTCACCGCCACCACGTTGCCCCAGCGGTCCGCCACCGCGTAGTGGGTGGTCTCCGTGCCCTCCACGCGGCCGTGGCTGACCCCCGCGCTGGAGCCGGCGCGATCGGTGGGCATGAGCGCGCGGCGCCGCGCCAGGTAGGCGGGCGACACCAGACGCTGGACCGGCACGTCGACGAAGTCGGGATCGCCCAGGAAGTAGTTGCGGTCCGCGTAGGCCAGGCGCTCGGCCTCCACCAGCCGCTGCACGTAGTGGGCCGAGTTCCAGCCCGCCGCCCGCAGGGCGTCCAGGTCCACCAGGCCCAGGATCTGGTCCATGGTCACTCCGCCCGAGCTCGGCAGGGGCATGGTGATCAGCTCCAGCCCGCCGCGCTCGAACACGAAGGGCGGCGGCTCCTCGGACCGGTAGCCCGCCAGGTCGGCGCGGGTGACGAGCCCGCCGTGAGCCTTCATCTGGCCGGCGATGAGGCGGGCCACGCGCCCCTCGTAGAAGCCGGCCCGGCCGTCGCGGGCCATGGCCTCCAGGGTGGTGGCGAGGTCCGGCTGCTTCAGCACCGCGCCGAAGGCCGGTGGCTCGCCCCCCTCGTAGAAGACCTTTGCCGTCCCCGGGAAGCGGGTGAGCCGCTCTTCAGACGAGCGCAGAGCGTCCGCCAGGGGCTTGGGCACCGCGAATCCTTGGCGCGCGAGGCGGATGGCCGGGGCCAGGACCTCGGCGCGCTCCAGCTTGCCCCGCGCAGCGATGCGCAGCAGCCCGTCCGGTGAGCCCGGCACGCCCACCGCCAGGTAGCTGGACAGGCTGAGCCCGGGCACCACGTTGCCTTCGGCGTCCAGGAACATGTCCCGGGTCGCACCGGCGGGCGCTGTCTCGCGGAAGTCCAGGGCCCAGGTCTCGCCGTCGGCGGTGAGGGCGACGCAGAAGCCGCCGCCGCCCAGGTTGCCGGCCCGGGGGTAGACCACCGCCAGGGCGAAGCCCATGGCCGCTGCGGCGTCGAAGGCGTTGCCGCCCGCTTGGAGGACCTCGACACCGACCCGGCTGGCGAGGGGCTCCGCCGACGCCGCCATGCCGTTCCGCCCGTAGACCGGGACCGACGCCGCCGCAGCCGCCTGGGCCCAGGCCAGGAGGGCCACGAGCACGGCCCACGCACCCGCACGCCGGGCCATGGCCCGGACCACTGCCTCGCCGTCTCTCCGCACTGCCTTCCTCCTATCCCGTCGGACGCCCGTGGCGCCGTGCTCAGAGAAGCTCAGGATAGCAGCCCGGTGGCGATCACATGTCGAGGACGGCGCCCCGGCCGCCGCGCTTGACGGCGGACTCCATGGCGGAGAGGAAGCGGGAGCGCAGGGCGTCGCTCATGAGCGCCCGCTTGACGGGCGGCAGGCCGAGGAAGGCCCCGAGGATGCCGCGCATGGCGCGCTGTGACAGACGGGAGGGGTCGCCGAAGATCTGGTTCTGCAGCGTCCCCCGCTCCAGGGCCTGGAGGATGACGCGACGGAAGGTGGTCTCCGGGTGCAGCACCCGCTGCTCCCGGGGCTCCAGGCGCATGGCACCGTAGGCGCACTCGAGGCCGCACACCCCACAGCCGATGCAGATCTCGGTGTCCACCACAGGCACCTGCTCGTCGGGATCCTCGGCGCCTTCCACCGGGGTCATGGTGATGGCTTCGATGGGGCAGGCGGTGGCGCAGTCCCCACAACCCTGGCACTGCTCGAGGTCCGAGCCGGCAAGGTAGCTCGAGGTGACGATGAGGTTGGGGTAGCCGTGGTGGCGGATCCCCTGCAGGATGTTGCAGCAGCAGGAGCAGCAGTGACAGATGAAGCCGACGTTGCGCTGCACGTTGTCGGTGGACAGGACGCACCCCTGCTCCCGGGCCTGGGCGAGGTTGTCCAGCACCTCCTCGTGGGAGACCTCCCGCGCCATGTCGTGGCGGATCAGGAAGTCCGCACCCCCGTCCAGGCTCAGGCAGACCTCCAGGGGCCCCGAGCACTCGCGGGTGCCGAGATGCAGCTTCTCGTGGCGGCAGGAGCAGATGCCGAGGGCGTAACGGCGCCGATCCTCGAGGATGGCCGCAGCCCGCTCGTGGTCCAAAATCTCCACGTGGTCGGTGATCACCTCGCCGTGGGGCAGGGTGCGCAACGGGCTCACCCGCTTGCCGGGCCCGAAGTTGGCGGCGAACATGCCCCCCTCGAACAAGTAGTCGTGGAAGAGGTGCGCCAGCTTGCGGTGGTCCACGTCGCGGCCGGTGCGCATCATGGTGAACTCGAAGATGCCCACCACCATGGGGCTCGGCATGTACAGCGAGCGCCCGTTCACATGGATGTCCAGCACCAGCCCCTTGTCGGTCATCCCATCCAGGAGGTCCTGCGCCGTCGCCTCGTCGAGCCCCGCGATGGCGGCGATCCGTTTCATCGTCGCCATGGACGTCGGCATGGCCGCGAAGAGCTCCGCCTCGCGGGGCGAGTACAGCTCCTCGACGATGGCGCGCAGGGTGTCGTTCCAGGGGGCGCGCATGGGGAGGCTGTCGATCTTGCGTCCCACCTGGCGGTACAGGTCCTTGCCCACGAGATGACCCATGACCCGTTTCTCCTTGGTCGACTGGGCTCAGCGTACCCACACGGGGCGCTCGCTGTCCAGGTCATCCGCTCGGCCAGCTCTGTCGCAGCCAACCTGAGACGCGTGAGGTTCGCCAGAGGGGGTGCCAGGCACCGTCGAAGACGGTTCGAACGACGCTTCCGCCTCATTTGCGGCGGTGCCTGGCACCCTCTCTGGTGCTCCCGGAGTGAGAGGTCCAGCCACCTGCGGCTTCTCGCCGCGGCGGGAGCCGTCGATCGATCCGAGACCGCGGTCGCGCTGGATGGCTTCGATCAGGTGCGGGCTATGACCTGGCGTTTGCTCAATCCCCGGCCGTGACGGTTGGTGCATGGCGATCCGGCCGCCGCGGATCGCAGGCGCCGCGCCCGGCCGCAGGTCGCTGTGACTGATCACTCCCGCTGCCGCGGATCACCGACACTGTGCGCCGCCACTGACAGCTGCCGCGGACGCTGCCCCTGCATTCGAAGGGGCGTCCCGGTTCGGGCACGGACGCGGCCGTGGGAGAAGGAACCGTGCGCGCCTACCGGTACCAGAGGATCTGGCGCGCCTCCAGGGGGACCCGCGCCCCTTCATGGCGCGGGATGACCCGCGGCGTGTAGTGGGAGGCGGGGCGGCGCGCAGCGAGGACGGCCGTGTAGACCCGCCCCCGGGGAGGGCCCTGCCGCTCGGCGCCCGCCCGCATGGGATGGATCTCCGGCTGGCCCCGGCCCTCGGGGTCGGCGAAGAGCTGCACCTGCACGTCGTCCGGGGCGAGGTCGCCCAGGGCGACCGGGAGGCTGAACGCGTAGTTCCCGTCGCTCTCCCGGACCTCCAGCTCGCCGAAGCGGATCCCGGTGAAGGCAGCGGCCAGGGCCCGCCGCCACTCCACCAGGCGCGCCGCCCCCGCCCCCCCGTCGGCGCTCCGCTCGTGGTACGCGCGGGCGGCCGCCAGGTAGAGGTCCTCCACGTAGGAGCGCAGCATCCGGTTGGTGCTGAAGCGCGGTGTCAGCTCCGCCATGCTCTGGCGCATCCGCGCCACCCAGCGCACGGGGATGCCGCGGTGGTCACGGTCGTAGAAGCAGGGAATCACCTCGTCCTCGAGAAGGCTGTAGAGCTGCGCCGCCTCGTGCGCGTCCCACCGGGCATCGTCATCGTGCTCCTGCCCGTCCCCCAGCGCCCAGCCCACGTCCGGCCGGTAGGCCTCCGCCCACCAGCCGTCCAGCTCGGACAGGTTGAGGCCGCCGTTCACCAGGATCTTCATGCCGCTGGTGCCGCTCGCCTCCCAGGGCCGGCGCGGGGTGTTGATCCACAGGTCCACGCCCTGCACCAGGTGCTCGGCCAGGGACATGTCGTAGTCGGCCAGGAACATCACCCGCGCCGGGACGTCCGGGCGGCGGCTGAGCCGGGCCCAGGCGCGGATCAGCTCCTTGCCCTCCTCGTCGCGAGGGTGCGCCTTGCCGGCCACCAGCAGCTGCACCGGATGGGCGTGATGCGAGAGGAGGCGCAGCAGGCGATCCGGGTCCGAGAGCAGGAGATTGGGCCGCTTGTAGGTGGCGAAGCGGCGGGCGAAGCCGATGGTCAGCACGTCGGGATCCAGGCGGTCCTTGGCTCGGCGGATCTCCTCCTCGGGCGCGCCGGCGCCCTCGAGCTGGCGGGCCAGGCGTTGGCGCGCGTACTCCACCAGCTCTCGGGAGCCCTGGTTGCGCAAGGCCCACAGGGTCTCGTCGTCGACCCCCTTGAAGTCCGCCTCGACACTGACCATGGCGCCGCGCCAGCGGTCGGCGCCGCAGGCCCGGTGCCAGAGCTCGTCGGCCGCCGCCGAGTCCCAGGACGGCACGTGCACACCGTTGGTGATGTGCCCCACGGGCACCTCGGCCCGCGGCCAGCGGGGGAAGAGGGGCTGAAAGATGCGGCGGCTGACCTCGCCGTGGAGGCGGCTCACGCCGTTCACCGCGCCGGCTCCCCGCACGGCCAGGTAGGCCATGTTGAAGGGCTCCTCGTCGTTGTCGGAAGCGCGGCGGCCGAGGGCCAGGAAGTCGGGCAGGCCGATGCCGAGCTCCCGGCTCACGTAGCCGCCGAGGTACTGGGCCACCAGGGAGGGCGGGAAACGGTCGAAGCCCGCCTCCACCGGGGTGTGAGTGGTGAAGACATTGCCGACGCGGGTGGCGGCGAGGGCCACGGCGAACGGTTGGCGCGTCTGGGCCACGAAGGAGCGGGCGCGATCGACCACCGCCAACGCCGCGTGGCCCTCGTTGAGGTGGCAGACGTCGACCCGATGGCCGAGCGCCTCGAGGAGGCGCCAGCCGCCGATGCCGAGGATGATCTCCTGCTGCAGCCGCATCTCGGGGCCGCCGCCATAGAGCTCGGCGGTGATGCACTGGTCGGCCGGGCTGTTGACGGGGTCGTTGGTGTCCAGCAGGTAGAGCTTCACCCGCCCGATCTGCGCCTCCCAGGCGCGCACCCGCACCGTGCGGCCGGGGAAGGGAACGTCGATGACCAGCCACTCCCCGTCCGAGTCCCGCACCGGCAGGACGGGCAGCTGGCTGGGATCGTTGTACGGGTAGTACTCCACCTGCCCGCCCGCGGCGTCGATGACCTGCCGGAAGTACCCCTGCTGGTAGAGCAGACCTATCCCCGTCACCGGCACGCCGAGGTCGCTGGCGGTCTTGAGGTGGTCTCCCGCCAGCACGCCGAGACCGCCCGAGTAGATGGGCAGCGCCTCGCTGAGCCCGAACTCCATGCTGAAGTACGCGATGCTGACCGTCGATGAGGGGTGGGCATGGCTGAACCAGGTGTCGCGCGCCACATCGCGGCGCTGGTCCTCCACGGCTTCCGCCACCTCCTGGCGGAGCTGAGGGTCACGGGCCAGCTCCTCCAGGTGGGTCCGGGACGTGGTCTGCAGGATCAGCCACGGGTTGCGGGTGAGCTCCCAGAGCTCGGGGTCGATGCGCTCCCAGAGCCGATCCGTGGTGTGGCTCCACGACCAGCGCAGGTCCAGAGCCAGCTCGGCGAGCCCTTCCAGCCCTTCCGGGAGCGGTGGTATCAGGTAGTAGCCGGAGATCGCCATGGAGCCTCCTGAGCGTGCGCAGCGCCGGTGAGGGATCCCCCCAAACCCGGCTACCGGCGACTCATGCCGTGCAGCGGGTGCAACCCCTCCGTCACCCTGTCCAGGAACGAGCGGTGATGCGGGCCGCTGAGATCGAGGTGGTGGTAGACGTGGAGCTTCACCAGGTCTTCGATGAACATCCAGACCAGGCAGTAGCCCCACACGAAGGCCACGTAGCGCCATGGAATGGCCGTCACCAACAACCCGAAGCCCACCAGGGCGGCGGCGACGGCCTGGGTGGCGAGGATGGCGCCGAGGAGCACCGGGGCCGGGTAGGGGCGCCTGAAGAAGCTGCGCCTCGACCGCACCACGAACAGCGTCATGTGGCCCGCCACCGCCAGCTTGAGGTAGATGAAGGACTGGATCTGGTGGGCCGGGAGAGCAAAGACCAGCTTGGCGATGACCAGGATCCCGAAGGTCTCCAGGACGCCGATGAGCCCGAGGACGGTGGAAAGCATCAGCACCCGGTGCATGTTCCAGCGCACCGGCTCGGGGTCCAACCAGGTGTTGTCGTAGGCGATGGTGAGGATGGGGAGGTCGTTGAGCACCGCGAGCAGGATGATCATCACGGTGGTGATGGGGTAGAAGTCGAACACCACCATGGCCAGGGTCACGAAGAACATGATGCGGATGGTCTCGGTGATCCTGTAGATGGCGTAGCTGTTCATGCGCTCGAAGATGATGCGGGCCTGCTGGACGGCGCTGACGATCACCGACAGACCGGGGGCCGTGAGCACCAGGGCCGCCGCCGCGCGGGCGGCATCCGTGGCGCCCGACACCGCGATGCCCGCGTTGGCCTGCTTGAGCGCCGGCGCGTCGTTCACCCCGTCGCCGGTCATGCCCACGATGTGACCGGCGGCCTGCAGGGCCTTCACGATCTCGAACTTGTGCTCGGGGAACACCTGGGCGAAGCCGTCCGCCTCCTCCACGGTCTGCACGGCTCTCCTGGACAGCTCCTGGTGGTCGTCGGCGTTCGGAAACACCTCGTCTGCCGCGTGGATGTCGGTGCCGAGCTCCAGGCGGGACGCGATCTCGGTGGCGATGGCGAGGTTGTCGCCGGTCACCATCTTGATCCGGATCCCCCGCTTGCGGGCCTCGGCGATGGTCTCGGCCGAGTCCTCGCGGGGAGGATCGAAGAGAGGGAGCAGCCCGAGGAAGCGCCAGTGCTCGCCGTCGTCGGAGCGGGCCACGCCCAGGGTCCTGAACCCCTTCGCCGCCAGCTCGTCCACGCTCCGCCGCGCTGCCTCGGCCACCTCGGCCTCCGGCCGGCACAGGTCGACGACCACCTGCGGCGCGCCCTTGGTGACGGTGAACGTGGCGCCGTCGGCGCCCGCCACGTCGGCCTGGGTGCGCTTGCTCACCGGGTCGAAGGGGGTGAAGTGGGTCTGGGTGTGCGAGGCCAGGGCGTCCTGATCCTCGACGCCCATCAGGACGGCGGTGTCGATGGCGTCCCTGTCCTCGGCCTTGGAGGCGAGCGCCGCCGCGGTGATCACCTCCTGGGCGTCCTCGGCGGCGAAGCACACCGGCTCGCCCAGGGTGAGCCGGTTCTCGGTGAGGGTGCCGGTCTTGTCCGAGCACAGGACGTCGATGCCGGCCATCTCCTCGATGGACTCCAGGCGGGTCACGATCGCCTTCATCCGCGCCAGGGCCACGGCGCCGATGGCCATGGTCACGGACAGCACGGCGGGCATGGCCACCGGAATGGCGGCCACGATCAGGATGAGTGCGAACTGGAGCAGGTCGAGGGCCTTCTCGCCGCGGAACAGCATGGCCACGAAGAGGACCGCCGCCAGGCCCAGGCTGAGGTAGATCAGGTAGTCGCCGATGGTGAGCACGGCCTTCTGGAAGTGGGACACGGGGGCGGCGCTCGACACCAGCTTCGCCGTCTTGCCGAAGTAGGTGTCGCCACCGGTAGCCACCACCAGGGCGACCATCTCGCCCTGCTTGGCGACCGAGCCGGAGTACGCGACGTCGCCCGCCGAGAGCGTCACCGGCAGCGACTCCCCGGTGAGCGCCGACTGGTCCACGCTCAGGTACTCGCCGTCGAAGAGCTTGACGTCGGCCGGGACGACGTCGCCGAGGCGCAGCCGCACGACGTCGCCGGGCACCAGCTCGCGCGCGGCCACCTGCCCCCAGCTCCCGTCCCGACGAACCCGCGCCTCCAGGGCGAGCTGGCTCTTGAGCTCCTCCACCGCGTTGGCGGCCTGATACTCCTGCCAGAACCCCACCACCGCATTGAAGACGAGGAGCACCAGGATGATGCCCAGGTCCACCCAGTGGCCGACGGCAGCGGAGAGCACCACCGCCACCTCGATCATCCACGGGATGGGGCCCCAGAAGTACCCGAGGAACTGGAGGAGAAGGCTGCGCCTCCGCTCGACCAGCGTGTTCGGGCCATAGCGCTCGAGCCGCTGCGCCGCCTCCTCGGCGCCCAGGCCCTCGGCGCCGCTGGAGAGCCGTCCGAACAGCTCCTCGACAGTCTGCTTCTTCGCCTGCTCGTCGGAGACCGGTGTCGACTCCACCGCCCACGCCCCCTCCCACGACGGGCCCGTCGCGACGCTCCTCCGACCGTCGACGCCACCGCCATCACGCGGGCTCGGCGGGCGAGGCGAAGAGGCACCGTCGGGGCCGTCGACGAAGGTGCAGCCCGCCCGCGGGCGGACCCCCGTTGTCCGAGGCCATCACAGCGGATCGCCGCGTCGCGGCCCATCGGGCAGCGCCCGATGACCGGGTGGGGCTCCTTCGAGCCCGCGGGAGCGCGTCGCCGGGTCGCGTCGCGGCGAGCTGCTCGGGCAGAAGGGCGGCGTGGGCGGCACGTCGTGCCGCCCACGCCGGAGGGGGCGGGGCACGGGAAGAGAGGAGGGGGTTCGCCTACATCTTCTTCACCGACAGGACGGTGAGCCCGGTGATCCCGGCCTTCTCGGCGATGGGACCCGTGACCTCCACCTGGTCGGCGGCGTAGGTCTTGGCCTCCTCGAACGGCTTCGCATCCTGATGGTCGGCCAGGAGGAGATAGACCTGACCGCTCTCGGTCAGCAGGCCCATCGGCCGAGGGCAGCCTCATCCGCCTCTGCGCAAGATCGTCGGAGACGGCACACCCGAGGGAGGTGCCTAAACGAAACACTCCGGGAGCACGAGACAGGGTGCGCGGCAAGCGCTCTGACGTTCCCGAAGCACGCGACCGCTGAACGCCCGAGTGTGGTGTCGCTCAGGCCGACGAGGGTCGGGGCACGGCAACCACGATGTAGTGGTAGGAGCCCGACGGCTGCACCGACACCACGTCGAAACCACCGCCGCTGATCAGGTCCGCGGCCTGCTCCTCGTCGAACCGGATCTCCACCGGCGGGCCCATCTCCATCTCCTCCTTGCGCCAGTCCAGGTTGATGAGCCGCCCCCCGGGCTTCAGCATGAGGCGGGCGTTGCCGATGACCTGGACGGGGTCTTCGAAGTCATGGAGCACGGTCCCGAAGAAGACGATGTCGGCGCAGCCGCGGCACGGCACCGCGCTCTCGCCGCTGCCGAGGATGGTCTCGATGTTGCCCAGCCCCTGAGCGGCCGCCCGCTCGCGCAGGGTGCGCAACCGCCCCTCGTCGATGTCGATGGCGATCACCCGCCCCGCCCCGCCGATCATGCGCGCGGCCGGCAGGGCGAAGAAACCGTGACCGCAGCCCACGTCGACGAAGGTGTCGCCCGCGCCCACCGGCAGGGCGGCCAGGATGCCGTCGGGGTCCTGCCACCGCCGCCGCTCCTCGTCGGGTGGGATGTGGAAGTGCCTGTGCTCCATGTTCCGGTCCTCCTCGGGCCCCGTAGGACCCCGCTCACCACCGCCAAGCGACCCACACCCCCCACGCATTCCCACTCACCAGGGGGGTCACCGCCACGGGTCGAGCCCCGGCCGGGTCATGCTCCATCACGGCCCCCGTGGCCTGCCAGGCCAGGTACCAGCCCATGGCCGCCTGGGACGGGTAGTGATCGTCGTCGTTGATCCGTGACAGCCCGGGCAGGAGTGACAGCACATAGCCGGCGAGGCGCAGGGCGGGCCGATCCCGCTCCATGCGGGCCAGGGTCAGGAAGGGCACCGCCCCGATAAAGGCGTGCCCGCTCACCCCGTTGTTGTCGCTGAACGGGGCCCAGCCCGAACCGCCCTCGGTGGGCCGCGAGCCGCCGGTTGCGACCTGGGCGAGGAGCAGCTCGGGCACCCCCAGGACGTAGGAGCGCGTGGCCAGCACACCCCAACGGGCAACGGGCGAGGACGAGCCCGCAGCCGTGATGTGGGGAACGGCGAGCGCGCCCGCCACCGACACCGGGATCATCAGCGCTCCCTCGCCGAACACCTTCGCCACCCGCGCCACGTCGTCGGTGCCCGCGCTGCGGACATGGTCCTGGTACCAGCTCTGCATGTCGCCGTCGAGATCGGTGTTGGCGAGGAGCCCCGCGCCGGCGTAGGCGGCGAGCCTGCGCACCACGAAGTCGCTGGAGTAAAAGGTGCGGTAGTCGCGAGCGATGTTGGTCAGGATCGGGGTGAGGGCACCCGGCTGGTCCTCCGGAGGGGGCACGGCCGGCCGTGCGCTCTGGGCGAAGGCAGCGGGAGCCCCGATCTGCACCGCCATCGACACCACCGCGACGATGACCCCGCGCCGTAGCCGATGCCTGGGCATGAGCTCCCCTCCGGCCCTCCTCCGGCGAGGAGGTCGCTCTCGTTGTCCTGAGCAACACTCGGCTCGGCGGCGTCACTCCGCTTCGATCACTCCTCCGTCAGGGGTAGAATCAACGGGAGGCGACGGCCGAATGCGACCAACGGGCAACGGGAGACGGTGATGGGTCGGCCCACGACCACGGTCGTGACCATCTCCAGGCAGCTCGCGAGCGGCGGCTCCTACATCGGGCAGACCCTGGCCGCCCGCTTGGGCCTGCGCTATACCGACCGCGAGATCCTCGAGCAGGCAGCGGACAAGGCCGGCGTGTCGGCGGCCGACCTGGCACGGGCCGAGGAGCGGGCCGACGGCTTCTGGAGCTTCTTCCTCCGCACCTACGGCGGCGGCGGACCGGATGCTCCTTACCTGCCACCCACGGTGCCGGTGGTGTACGGGGACGACCTGTTCGAGCTCCAGAGCACCATCATCCGCGACGTCGCCGGGCGCTTCGACGCGGTGGTCGTCGGCCGCTGCGGCTTCCACGTCCTGGCCGATCATCCAGGACTCATCTCCGTCCGCGTCCACGCTGACGAGGTGTGGCGCATGCGCCGCGCCATGGACATCTACGGCATCGCCGACGAGGGAGCCGCCCGCGACCTCATCCGGCGCTCCGACGCGCAGCGGGCGCGTTTCGTGCGCACCTTCACCGGCCGCGACTGGGACGACGCCTGCGTCCACCACCTGTGCGTGGACACCAGCGCCGTCGGGCTCGAACTGGCCACGGAGCTGGTGCTCGAGCTGGTGTCCGCCCGCCTCGGCCGCCGACCGTCGGACCGGGCGGGCGAGGAGGCGCCGGCCCGGACCTGACGCCGGGGGGTGGTCCCCGCTCACGTCCCCACCGACGCACCACGGTGCGAGGGCATAAATCGAGACGTGTCTACAGGTTGATGTGCGAGTGGCGCCTTGCTATGCTCGGGGTGCGCCGCGGCGTCGCCGGTTTCCACCACCACCCTGCGGCGTGCGCACACGGTCCGGAGGCGCCGATCCGGGAGGGCGACGCTCAGGATGTTCAAGCACCCCGCAACCACCTCGATCACTCCCAGGGCCGCGGGCTCTTCGCCCCGAGGTGGCGGTTGGTGAGCTCGCTGCTCCGCATCGCCGTGGTGGACGACGAGGAGATTACCTGCCGCCGCCTCGCCCGTCGCCTTGCGGACCGGGGCTACACGGTGGAGACGTTCTCCCTCGGAGCCCCGTTCTTGGAGCGCATGGAGGAGGAGCCCTTCGACCTGGTGCTCCTCGACGTCCGCCTGCCGGACATCAACGGCATGGAGCTCCTGGAGCGCGTCCGCAGCGGCGCCTCCATCACCGAGGTCATCATGATGACCGGCTACGCATCGGTGGAGGATGCGGTCCGCGCGGTCAAGCACGGCGCTTTCTACTACATCGCCAAGCCGTTCACGCCGGAGCAGATCGAGCTCATCGTGGGCCGGGCGGCGGAGCGGCTGGAGCTGGCCGCGGAGAACCGGCGTCTCCGTGAGGAGGCGGCCTCCCAGCAGGGGTTCGATGGCATCCTGGGGCTGAGCCCGCGCATGCGTGCCCTGCACGAGGCGGCGGCCAAGGTCTGGCCCATCGAGTGCAACGTGCTCATCCAGGGCGAGAGCGGCACCGGCAAGGAGCTCCTCGCCAGCGCCATCCATCGCAACAGCCCACGGCGCGGCGGACCCTTCGTGAGCTTCAACTGCGGCGGCTTCACCGAGGAGCTGGTCGCCAACGAGCTGTTCGGCCACGAAAAGGGGGCCTACACCGGCGCCGACACCACCCGCATCGGCCTCATGGAGGCCGCCCAGAAGGGCACCCTCTTCCTCGACGAGATCGGCGAGATGCCCCTGTCCATGCAGGTCAAGCTGCTGCGCGTCATCCAGGAGCGCACCCTGCTGAGGGTGGGCGGCACCACCCCCATCCGCCTGGACATCCGCATCATCTGCGCCACCAACAAGGAGCTCGAGCGGGAGATCGAGGCGGGCCGCTTCCGCCGCGACCTCTACTACCGGCTCAAGGTGGTGCAGCTCGAGGTGCCTCCCCTCCGAGAGCGCAAAGAGGACATCCCGATCCTCATCGGGCACTTCCTCGAGAAGTACAGCCTCGCCTACCACAAGCGGGTGCGCGGCATCGCCCGGGAGGCCCTGGACATCCTCATGAGCTACTCCTTTCCCGGCAACGTCAGGGAGCTGGAGAACATCGTCAGCGGGGCGGTGGCCCTGGCCGACTCGGAGCTGATCGTCGCTGCCGACTTGCCGGCGGACATCGACGAGCTGGAGGTCACCACCCTCGGCCGTGGAGACCACTTCGTGTCGCTCCAAGAGAACGAGAAGACGTACATCGCCGCGGTGCTGCGGGCCACCGGGGGCAACCGCACGGAGACCGCACGTCTGCTGGAGGTGCCGCGGACCTCCCTGTGGCGCAAGATCAAGAGATACGGGCTCGAGGACGAGGGAGACTCACGGGACGTTTCATAGTGGAACTTGGCTGGCCGCCCGCGGAACACCGCGCGTCTGACAGCAAGCAACTAAATATAAAAGACTTACACAGAACAGTGACAGGCGATGATTCCATTCTGAAACGTCACGCGTCGGCAGACTCCGCGGCTCATCACTCAAGTATCTGAAATCAAGACACTTCCGTTTTGGAACGGGGTTTGCTTCGGCCCCCGCCGAGGGGAGCATGAACAGCATCCTCGTACCTTCCGACGGTGACGGCGAGCTCTCCCTGCACGCCGTGCACTTCGCCTTCGAGTTCGCCAAACGAACCGGCACCAGGGTGCTCTTCCTCATGTTCGGCCAGAGCCCCGAGGGAGGATCGCCACCGGCCCAGGCGGCGGCCCGGAGCCATGAGGCCGCGCGCAGGCTCGAGCTGGCCATCAGCAGCGCCCGGCTGCGCGGGCTCACGGTTTCGACCTACGTGACCAGCGGCGACTACGTGGATCAGGTGGCGGCCTTCGCCGGAGACCACCGGGTATCACGGGTCGTGGTGGCCCTACCCGACTCCGGGAGCGGGGCCTCCGCCCAGGTCGACGAGCAGGTGACGTCCCTGCGCTCGCGTCTGGGCTGCGTCCTCGTCACGGTGCGACCACGGCGGGACCGCCAGGCCCCGCTCCTTGCCGAGCATGAGACCGGCGGCGTCGAGGCGCCGCCTCCCGTGGAGAGGTGAGAGATGGCCATCGTCATCATAACCAGCGTCGATGAAGGGACCCGCAAGGAGCTGGCCGACAACCTGGCCCGCAAGCTGGACTGCCCCGCCCTGAGCAGGGAGGAGCTGGTCGAGCGCGCCACCGAGTCCGGCGTGCCGGTGGGCAGGCTCGAGATGGCGGTGCTCAAGCAGAGCGTCCCCAAGGAGCGGCTGGCCCGGCACAAGGCGCAGTACCTGGCCGCGGTGACCGCCGCCATCTGCCAGGAATCCACCAAGCACGACAACCTCGTGTACCACGGGCGGGCCGCCAACATGCTCCTGCAGGGGGTAAGCCACGTGCTCAGGGTGCGTGTGGTGCCCAACCCGGAGCAACGGCTGGCGCGGATCACCGAGCGGCTCAACCTCAGCCGCGAGAAGGCCCTCGAGTACGTGTCCCAGCTCGATCAGGACGTCGCCAACTGGGTGCGCTTCTCCCACAGCGTCGACATGAACGAGCCCCGGCTCTACGACCTCATGCTCAACCTCGAGCAGATCAGCCTCTCCAGCGCCTGCGCCACCGCCTGCACCATGGCCCAGCTTCCCGAGTTCCAGCCGACGCCGGCCTCGCGGCGGATCATGGACGACCTCTGCCTGGCCGCCCGGGCGCGGGTGCGCCTGGGCCACGACGAGCGCACCGCGGCCACCGATCTGACGGTCTCCGCCCGCGAGGGGCTGGTGACGGTCACCTACATGCCGGCCCAGGCGGAGGTGGGCCCGGCGATCCCCGCCGTCCTGGACGGCCTCGGAGGCGCCCGCCAGCTCGTGTCCACCATGGCGACCACGAACCTGCTCTGGATCGCCGAGAGCTTCGACCCCCGCTCCCAGGCCTACGCCGAGATCACCGACCTCGCCCACCGCTGGGGCGCGGCGGTGGAGCTGGGCCGCCTCGTACCCGGGACGGCCGGCGATCCCGAGTCCTTCCGCCAGGCTGGGGGAGCGGAGAACGCCGCCGCCGGCACCACCTACGTGCCCAAGGCCGACGACGCCACGGCAGGTATCGAGGAGGATGTCGCCGAGACCGTCTCCGGCCCGGACGGCGGTCTCGGCATGACCGCCGAGAACCTGATCCACGACAGCCTCTTCGGCGGCAGCCGGGTGCTGGTGGGGGGCGCCGAACAGGTGGTCACGACCCTGCGCGGCCGACCCTCATACTCCCTGGTGGTCGTGGGCGACGTCTTCGTCTCCAAGGGATCCTCCTCCAGAATCCGGCTCACCAGGGAGCTGTGCGGGACCATCCGCGAAGGCACCCGCGTCCCGGTCCTGAGCGCCTCGGAGCTGCGGGAGAGCTTTCTCTTCGACAAGCGACAGATCCTGCGCCTGGTGACCTCGGGTGCCGTCACCGGCGGCATCTACGCCCTGGTCTTCACCCATCAGAAGGAGATCCTCAACTTCCTGGGAGGCGCCGACTGGGAGGGGTGGCGCATCGCCGCCACCGCGGCCGTGGTCGTGACGGTACCGATCGTGGCCTATCTGTACGGCGGCATCTCGGACCTCGTCCTGAAGTGGCTCAAGTTCGAATGACGGGGCTTCCGGGTATGCACAGCCCGTCGCGCTGAGAAAGGAAAGAGCAATGGATTGGCCGATCGCCGGAGTCTTCATCCAACTCGACACCCTCACCGCCATCCAGGTGATCCTGCTCGGCTTCGTGGGGGGCACCCTGAGCGGCTTCATCGGCAGCGGCGGCGCCTTCTTCATGACGCCGGGCATGATGAACCTCGGCGTCCAGGGCGTGGTCGCGGTGGGCAGCAACATCACCCACAAGTTCGGCAAGGCCATGGTGGGCTCGCGCAAGCACGGCAAGATGGGCAACGTCGACAAGAAGCTGGCCGCGGTCCTGCTCATCACGGCCTTCGCGGGCATCCGCCTGGCGGTGGTCGTGTCGAAGCTGCTCTTCGAAGGCGGCGTGGACTCCCACTCGCCCGGCAGCGGGGCCGGGGCCAACCTCTACATCAGCCTGGTCTTCGTGGGCGTGCTCTCCGTCGTGGCCCTGTCCATGCTGCGCGACCTCAAGAGCGGGGGCGGTGAAGGGGGAGAGGTGGGCGGTCCCTCGCGCAAGATCGCCGACTTCCTCGCCCGCCTGAACCTGCCACCCATGATCTACTTCAAGGTCGCCGACGTGAAGGTGTCCCTGTGGATCGTGCTCATCGTCGGCCTGGCCACCGGCTACCTGGCCGGCACCATCGGCGTGGGCGGCTTCATCGGGGTACCGGCCATGATCTACGTGTTTGGCATCCCGACCGCGGTGGCCGCCGGCACCGAGCTCTACACGGCGGTCTTCATGGGCGCGTTCGGGGCCTTGAACTACGCCCTCGCAGGCTTCGTGGACATCCGGCTCACCCTGCTCATGTACCTGGGCTCGCTGGTGGGCATCCACCTCGGCGCCTACGGCGTGAAGGTGGTGAGCGAGCGCTACATCCGCATGGTGACGGCGGTCATCATCCTGCTGTGCGTCATCAGCCGCGGCGTCGCCATCCCCATGTACCTGCGCCAGCTCGGGATGGTCTCCTTCAACCAGGGGTGGGACGCCTACTTCAACAACGCCAGCGAGCTGATCCTGTACGCCAGCGGTCTCTCCGGCACCGGTCTCATCCTGGTGCAGGTCGTTCGCGCCTATCGGCGCCGCCGCCGGCTGCAACGCACCATGGCGCTGGCCGGCGCACCGTCCACGGCGAGCTGACCCCGGCGCCGAGAGAGGGGACACAGATGGCTCTGCGCATCATGATCCTGGACGACGAACCCATCGTGGGCAAGCGCCTGGGCCCGGCCATCGCGAAGATGGGGTGCGAGACCGAGTTCTTCACCGACCCCAAGAAGGCCCTGGAGCGCATCGAGGAGTGCGCCTTCGATATCATCGTCACCGACATCCGCATGGAGGATGTGGACGGTATCCGGGTGCTGGAGAAGGTCCTGAGCCGCTCGCCGGCCACCAAGGTGATCATGATCACCGGCTACGCCACCATGGAGGTGGCCCGGGAGGCCCTCGCCAAGGGCGCCTTCGACTTCCTGGCCAAACCCTTCAAGCCCGGTCAGCTCCGGGAGATGATCGCGCGTGCGGCGTCTCAGATCGGCACCACCCTCGAGCTGCCCGACCCGGGGGAGGAGACCGTCACGGATGTCTGAGGGGAGCGCCGCCACCGCGGATCCTGCCCGGGCCGCGGCCCCGGCTTCCGACCCGGCGAGCCAGGGAGAGGCCCTCACGTCCAGGCCGCGCTTCACCGTCCGGAACCTCATCATCGCCACCTTCACGGTGTACTTCCTGGCCGCCCTCGGAGTGAACGCCCTCTGGATCGCCACCACCTTGAGGGTGCAGGAGAAGCTGCACTTCCTCGAGATTGCCGACAGCTACCTGTTCGAGATCCAGCAGGCACGGCGCTACGAGAAGAACTTCCTCCTCTACCGCACCGGCCTCGGCAACTCCCTGGAGCACATGCGGGTCGCCCACGGTCTCCTCATGGCCAACTCCGAGCAGCTCCGCAGCGCCATGGGCGAGACGCGGTTCGAGACCATGCGGCCGCGGTCGGCCCGCTACCTGGAGCTGCTCGAGGACCTCTCGGCCGCCGCCCAGGCCGGGCGCTCCTCCCCTGAGGAGGTGGCCGACACAGAGGCCGAGATCCGCACGGTGGGCGCGTCGGTGGTGCAGTCCGCCACCGACCTGGTGGCACGGGAACGGCAGGCCGTGCACTCCATGCTGCGCTGGTCGCGGACCTTCCCGGTGTACTTCCTGGCCCTGCTGTTGGTGGTGATCGTCCTCACCACCCGTTTCCTGGTCCGGCGCATCGTCCGCCCCCTCAACCGCTTCGTGGGCTACACCTCGCGCATCGCGGCCGGGGACTTCACGCCCATCGAACCCGCCCGGCGCTACCGCGACGAGTTCACCAACCTCGCAGTCGCCCTCAACCGCATGGCCTCGGAGCTGGACAACCACCAGACCATCCTGGTCGAAACCCACAAGCTGCGCGCCCTGGGCACCCTCACGGCCGGCGTGGCCCACGAGCTGAACAACCCGGTGAACAACATCCTCCTCACGGCCCAGGTCCTGAAGGAGGACTTCTCCACCCTGGCGCCCGAGGAACGCCTGGAGATGATCGACGACGTGGTGGACCAGGCCGAGCGCTGCGACAGGATCATCAGCAACCTGCTCGACTTCGCCCGCGAGTCCGAGGCCCGCAGCGAGCCCCTCGACCTGGGCGTGCTGGTGCAGGAGACGGTCAGGCTGGCGCAGAACCAGGTCCACCTGAGCGGAGTCAAGCTGGACGTGGTGGTGGAGCCCAACCTGCCGCGCATCCACGGTGACGCCAAGCAGCTCGTGCAGGTGTTCCTGAACCTGCTCCTCAACGCCCTCGACGCCACCTCCAGGGACGGGCGCATCGAGCTTGCGGCGGAGCCGGACGCCGATCCCAAGTACGTGTCGGTCCGGGTCACCGACAGCGGGCGCGGCATCCCGCCGCACCTGCTTGGCTCCATCTTCGACCCCTTCTTCACCACCAAACACCATGACGAGGGCCACCGCGGGGGAACCGGGCTGGGGCTCTCGGTTTCCCAGGGCATCGTGGCCCGTCACGGAGGCACGATCAGCGTCAGCAGCACGGTCGGCACCGGCAGCACCTTCATCGTCCACCTGCCGGTGACCACGATTCCGGCCCGGTTGTGAGGGGCCTGGCCCGGAAGGCCATGGCCTGACGACGAGGGAGAGCAACCCATGTCAGTGGTCATCATCTCAGCCGCCGCCTACAGCCCGACCGAGGAGATCGCCGCCCGCGCGGCCGAGCGACTCGGCTACAGCTTCCTGGATCGCGACAAGGTGCTCGGCGAGGCAGCCGGGGCGTACCAGATCTCGCGCGACGCGCTGGTCGACGCGCTGGACGGGCCCTCGGGCTGGCGCTCGATGCCGGCCAGAGACCGTCGGATCCGACTCGCCCTCATCCAGGCGACCCTGGCGGACCGCCTCCTGGAGGGTGACTGCGTCTGCGCGGACCTCGCCGCCCACCTCTACGTGACCGGCATCTCCCACGTCGTCAAGGTCCGCCTGGCGGTGCCCCTCGAGACGCGAGTGGCAGTGGCCGCCGAACGCGAAGGGCTGAGTGCGGCCGCCGCCCGCAAGCTGGTCCACCGGCTCGACAAGCGGCGGCGGCGCTGGGTGGCCTCGCTGTTCGGGGTCGATGAGGACCATCCGGCCCACTTCGACCTGGTGGTCGACCTGGCCCTCACCAACGCCGAGCAGTCCGCCGCCATGATCGCCGACACCGCGCGCCAGCGCCGCTTCCGACCCATGAGCTACTCCCGGGGCCAGCTCCGCGATCTCGCCCTGGCCAGCACGGTGCGCGCCGCCCTCGTGGGGGTCGACCCCGAGGTCGTGGTGCGCGCCACCGACGGCGCCATCCACATCGAGTCCAAAGCGTCCGGGAAGGACGCCGGCCGCGCCGCGACCCTCAAGCAGAGGGCCCTGGCCGTGCCCCGGGTGGAGGACGTGGAGGTCCTCCTGATCGATGATGTCTTCACCAAGGCCGCCCTCTCCATGCGTTGACGGGGAGGCATCGTGGAGCAGCCTCGACCCAGCCCCGCCGCCCACCGACCGGAGGTCAACATGTCAGACACGCTCGAGGTCATGGTCCTGGACGACGAGCCCACCGTGGGTAAGCGGCTGGCGCCCGCGCTGGCCAAGATCGGGTGCGAGGTGGAGACCTTCACCGACCCGGTGCAGGCACTCTACCGGATCGACGAGAAGGAGTTCGACATCATCGTCACCGACGTGGTCATGAAGGAGGCCACCGGCGTGCAGGTACTGGAGCACGCCATGAAGAGGTCGCCCCGCACCAAGGTCATCATCATCACCGGTTTCGCCATGATGTCTTTGGCCCGCGAGGCCATGGACAAGGGGGCCTTCGACTTCCTGGCCAAGCCCTTCCACGTGGAGGACCTCCGGGAGGTGGTGCAGCGCGCGGCCGCTGCCCTCGACAACGCACCCGACCCGGCGCAGGCGTAGCCCCTGACCCAGACCGCAGCGTGTCCGCGTCCGCGTCCGCGGCTGCGATCGGCGGCTGCGATCGGCGGCTGCGATCGGCGGCTGCGATCGGCGGCTGCGATCGGCGGCTGCGATCGGCGGCTGCGATCGGCGGCTGCGATCGGCGGCTGCGATCGGCGGCTGCGATCGGCGGCTGCGATCGGCGGCTGCGATCGGCGGCTGCGATCGGCGGCTGCGATCGGCGGCTGCGATCGGCGGCTGCGATCGGCGGCTGCGATCGGCGGCTGCGATCGGCGGCATGGTCACTCCGGGTCGTTCGTCCGAGAACGTAGCCGGTGGCCGGCCCATGTCAAGGGCAAGCCGGGCTCGGAGCCCGGTGCTTCGCACCCTTGACATGGGCCGGCCACCGGCTTGGAGGAGAGAGCATGAACGACCCGGAGGTGAGAAGCGCAACGCGATCCCCAAGCCCGGTCTGGCTGCCCACAGCAAGGCCCTCGAAGCCGCGGGAGCCGCCATCAAGCTGGTGATGAGGCTTCCAGCTCCCCTGAAGCCGATCGGCGATCAGGTGATTCGGTCCGCGAGCTCGGTGCCCGCGAACCTGGCCGAGGGCCACGGTCGGTCCGGTCGGGACCGCCTGCACTTCTGGCGGATCGCATATGCGTCGGCCAAGGAGGTGGACAGCCACCTGCGGCTCCTCACCGCAACTGGAGCCGTCAGCCGAGCCGCGACGCAGACCACCCTCGATCGATTCGATCGCGTGCGGGCGATGAGCTGGCGCCTCCTCAACCCGAAGGCATGACGATCGCCAAGCTCAGAGACGCGCCGGGGGCGCGGATTGCTGCCGCTGCAACACCGATCTCGGTGAGGTATCACTCCGCCTTCTCGGAGCTCGTCGCAGGTCGGTGACTACGCTCCGTGGGGCGCGGCGCCGGGCACGCCCCCGCGCACCAGGGGCCCACCCACGGGCAGCACCGCCCGGCCGAGGCCGACGGCCAGGACCTGCGCGATGCCCAGGTAGACCATGGTCAGCCCGGCGATCCCGATCACCCAGCCGGCGAGGAGCGTGACCAACATCCAGCCCGGCGTCCCCTGCGCCGCCGCCGGCTGCAGGTAGTACAGGGCCAGCAGCCAGATGGCCACGACGAACGCCGTCACGGCCAGGGTCGACAGCCAGCTGTGTCGGGCGAGGATGGGCAGGAACGAGGCCAGGATCAACCCCAGCAGGAGGAACACCCAACCGTTGATGGCATAGCCGGGCGCCGCGGTGATGCCGGCCTCCTCGAGGGGCCGGCCGCCCCACAGCAGGACCACGTTGGTGAGGCCCGGCGCGCCGAAGAAGAGAATGCCGAAGGACAGGTTGAGGCTGCCGCCCACGGCGTCGCCGTTGCGGAGGTGGATGAGCCCCACCAGGGTCTGGACGAAGCCCACGGCCAGCAGCCACACGGTGAGCATCGGCAGGTCCTGGAGGCCGACGCGCCCGGTGAGCACCGCCCACACCCCCGTCGTGCCGGCTCCGATCGCGAACAGGCCCGCCGGGCTCGGATCTCCCCACATCGCTCTGGATTCCACCATCATCTCCTCCTGGTCCTCTCGCGGACGGCCGGCGCGCCCTCGGAAAGCGGCGCGCAGCGGCTCATCACATGGTTGGCATCCTGGGTTCCCGCGTTGACGGGATGATAGCTCAAGCGCCCTCTCCGTCAACCCCGAGACACCGCGCCCACGGGAGCGACGTCCGAGGGCGGGGTGCGGGCGACGTCCGCCCGCACCCCGGAAGCCGCGGGGCGGCGGTGACCGGACCCGTCAGCGAGGGGCCTGCAGGGTCTCGACCTCCTGGGGGCTGTAGCCGAGGGCGGCGAAGTCGAGGACCCCGTGGGGCGAGTGGCAATCGGTACAGGACAGGCCCATGCGCTTGACGCCGTGGTTGACCGAGATGTAGGAGGTGCCGGGCACCTGCATGGCCATCCACTCACCGCTCCAGGTGAGCCCCATCTGGGCGTACGGCTTCATGCCGGCATCGATGGCCTTCTTGACGTCTCCCGTCGCGTTGTAGACCTCCCGGTTCGGCGCCAGGAGGAGGGGGAAGTCGGCCATCCCCTGCTCGTTCTTCAAGAAGGCCATCCCCGGCGCCTGCCACATCTTCATCTTCTTGTCGAAGAGCAGGGTCTGCGCCAGGGCGCGGACCGGGTAGATGCGGGCGCCGTCGCTTTTGCGGCTGGACGTCGCGAAGGCCATCCAGCTCTGGGCATCCGCGTGGTTCCCGTCGTTGGGCACCCGCCACATGTAGTCGGGATGGCCCCGCTGGATGCTCAGCTCGGGGACCCAGAGGCCCTTGATGGCCGGGATGCCGTCGTACTTGGAGAGGGCGCTGTACCGCCCCTTGCTGTCGTCCGCGACGGGCTTCCCCCAGTCCTCGGACACGACGCCGCTGGCGGTGGGGATGTGGCAGGTCTGGCAGGCCACCCGCGCGCCGTGGGCGTTCAGGGTCGCCGCGTGCTCGCCCCGGTGCGGGGAGTCGCCGTGGCAGTTGCTGCACGCCACGACCTGGTCGGGCAGGTCGTTGGCCAGCATGTCGGACTCCGCCAGGCCCTTGGCGATCTTGTGATGCCGCGTCACGTGGCAGGAGGTGCAGGGGACGCCGGCCGCAGCGTGGCGATCGTTGGCGGGGGTGTAGGGCGTCCCGCGCTTGTAGTCATCCGAGAAGGCGTGCTCGTGGCAGCGCAGGCAGGCCTCGGCCGTCGGCACCCTGGTGATGGAGAGCGCCGCCTTCAGCGACCTGTCCTGGCCCCAGTGGGTGGAGCCGTCCGCCTCGTTCACCAGCGTCGTGCGCGCCTTCATGTCGTAGTCGGCCGCGTGACAGACCAGGCAGTCGACAGTCGCCGCCTCGGCGGCGGTGGGCGCCTTGCCCGGAGGCAGGGGGGGATGGGACAGCGACCCGATGTGGCACATCCCGCAACCCTCCGCCTGGGCGGTGGCGCGTCCATTTGTGGCGGCGGTCCAGTTGGAGAGGGCGGTGGTCCCGGCCAGGGCGCACTCCCGGTTGACCATGCCCCACCAGGTACCGTCCGGCAGCCCGGCGACGTTGTGCACCTCAGATGCGCACAGCCAGTGGGCCGTGGCGGTGATCTCCTTCACCGCGTCGGGGTGGCAGGCGGCGCAGGTCGCGGGGCCGTCATAGCCGTTGTCCTTGATCATGTCGGCTCCGGGGTGCCGCCACGGCTGGAGGAGCGTGCTTCCGGTCTGGGCGGCGAGGGGGGTGGGCAGGAGCGCGAGGAGCACGGAGGCGAGCAACATTCTCATGATTCCTCCCCGGGGCGGATCCCGCCGGCGCGGTCCGCCTGCTCGGATGTGGGCTCGGCCGCCTCGGCACCTGCTCGGGCGGCCGTCGTCTAGCTACAACTCCCCCCTGTTTCTGAGACATTCCTTTAAATCAAACACTGATTCCCTGTATCAGACAGTTGATCGCGGGACCCGTCACCCATCGCGGCCACGGGTCCGCAACGGCGGGGACGGTCCCCTAGAGGATCTTCTCCGCCAGGGTCGCCGACTGCCGGCTGAGGACCTCGTCACCCCTGGTCACCAGAAGCTCATAGCGGGCGGTGTGCTCGTCGACCATCACGTTCAGGGTGATCTCGACCTGGTCCCCGCCCTGACCGAGGGTGGTCTGGGACTCGGCCTCCCGGCCGAGCTCCCCCGCGATGCGCGGCGCCGTGACGTCGCGGTCCGTCCGGAGGTCGGTCACCACCGCCGTGAGCTGGTAGGTGGCCGCCTGCAGGTCGCGTGTGATGTCGACGCGGAGCCCGTACCCCGGCGTCAGCGGCGCCTGGGGTCGAGCGGCCGCGATGGTGACAGCCGCGACCACCACTGCGAGCCCCATGACCATGGCTGCGTATCTACCTCGTGCTCTGCACATCGTCCCTCCTCGTCCACGCTCATCGGCGAGACACTCCCCCTGGATGGGAGTGCCCGGGCGCTGCGGCGGCCTCCCCCCCACCTCGGGGCGGACCCACTCGCATCGGCGCCGCCAGTCGCAATGACCAACCTGTCGGCCCGGGCGGCTGTTCCCCGAGATGCGCGCCGGGCCTCATTCGAGGGGGCCCCGCGCGGTCGCTCACCGGCGATCGAAGCTGGCCGACGAACGTTGACACCGCGAATGGCTCCCGACTACCGTACTCCGGTGGCAACCCCGCCGACCGTCTGCTGTGCAACCCACCCCGGTCCGGCGGGGCGGCGGCGCTGGTGGTTGCACCCCGCGGCCTTCCTGGTC
Source organism: uncultured Holophagae bacterium (assembly GCA_963844865.1). Taxonomy (GTDB): domain Bacteria; phylum Acidobacteriota; class Thermoanaerobaculia; order Thermoanaerobaculales; family Sulfomarinibacteraceae; genus CAWJPY01. The sequence goes on along the minus strand of CAWJPY010000020.1, from coordinate 191,987 downwards.
GTGCTCGCGCTCCTGCTGCCAGCCTCGCGCGCTGCGGCCGCGACATCGTCGCTTGCACAGAAGCTGCGCCCGCTGAACGTCATCCTCATCACCATCGACACACTGCGCGCCGACGTCCTGGGCGCTTACGGCGGGGACGCCCAGACCCCCAACCTGGACCGCCTGGCTCGCGAGGGCGTCGTCTTCGAGCGCTGTATCAGCCAGACGCCGCTCACCCTGCCCTCCCACGCCACCATCCTCTCCGGCACCTACCCGGCCTTCAACGGCGTGCGCGACAACGGCGGCTCCGTGGTGCCGGGGGAGCTCGAGCTGGTCAGCGAGGTCCTCCACGACCGCGGTTTCGCCACATCGGCGTTCGTCGCGGCGTACATCCTGCACTCCAAGTGGGGGCTGGACCAGGGCTTCGACCACTACGACGACACCTTCGACCGGAGACGCTTCAAGACCCTGCTCCTGCAGAACTCCAAGCGGGCCGAGGAGGTGATGGCGGCGGCCGAGGAGTGGCTGCACGGCCACCGGAACGAGCGCTTCTTCACCTGGATCCATCTCTTCGACCCCCACGCTCCGTACGACCCTCCCCCACCCTTCGACCACGATCCGCGCCACCCCTACCGGGGCGAGGTGGAGTACACGGACCACGCGGTGGGTCAGCTCCTCACCTTCCTGGCGAAGGAGGGTCTCCTCGATCGCTGCCTCATCGTCGTCGCCGGCGATCATGGCGAGAGCCTGGGCGAGCACGGCGAGCACGAGCACGGGTTCTTCGTCTATGACGCCACCACCCGCGTCCCCCTCATCGCCCGCGCCCCCTTCCCCCTGCCGATCACCCGATGGCACGGGCTGGTGGAGCTGGTGGACGTTGCACCCACCATCCTCGACGCCGTGGGAGCGCCCATCCCCTCCAGCTATCAGGGACGATCGCTGATGGACGTCATGTCGGGCGGCACGACCGGCGACGGAGCGACAGCCTACACGGAGACGTACTATCCCCGGACGCACTACGGCTGGTCGGACCTGAAGGCCCTGTACCGGGGAGAACTGAAGCTGGTCGCGGCGCCGAGGGAGGAGCTCTACAACCTGCGCGCGGACCCGGGAGAGCGGGTCAACCTGGCTACCGACCCGGCGTACGCTCAGCGCCGTGCCGCCATGGAGCGGACGCTCGAAGAGGAGGAAATGCGCCAGGCCCGCGGTGCCCTGGCGGCGGGCACGGCGACGGTCAGCGCCGAGGATGCGGCGGCTCTGCGAGCCCTGGGATACGTCACCTCCTCGGTGGACACGTCCGGAGCGACGAACCTGGCCGACCCCAAGGACAGGATCGGGGTGTTCAACCGGCTGGCCGACGCCGGAGCGGCCATGGAGGCGGGCCGTCTCGCCGAGGCGGCAACCACGGCCCAGGCAGTCATCGGCGACGAGCCGGGGCTGCTGGAGGCCCACCTCCTGCTCGCGAACGCGCGCCAGCGGGCCGGCAGGTACCGGGACGCCCTGACCGAGCTGGACCGGGTCCTCACCATGCAACCCGGTCTGGACTTCGCCATGATCGACGTCATGAGCTGCCTGCTCAACCTGGGCGCCACCGACGAGGCGATTCAGCGGGGGACGGACTTCAGCCGTCGCTTCCCCGGTGTCCGGTCCTCCCGGCAGCTCGGCGACGCCCTCTTCGCGGCCGGCAGCTACGACCGTGCTCTCGACGAGCTGGAGACGTCCATCGCCATCGACCCCGCCGCCCCCACGCTCACCAAGGTGGGCGAGATCCACGTCATCCAGGGCGATCTCACGGCCGCCCGAGCGGCTCTTGCGCGGGCGCTGGCGCTGGACTCGAGCGCTCCCGGCCCCCGCTATTTCCTCGGCCAGGTCGCGGAGAGACAGGGGAGACCCGACGAGGCTCTACAGCTCTACGAGCAGGAGCTCGACGTCAACCCGCGGGAGTTCCGGGCAGCCTTCCGGGCGGCCGCCATCCTCGGCGAGGGCCGACGCTATGACGATGCCATCCGCTACGGCCGCATGGCCATCGACGCGAACCCCCGCTTCAACCTGCCCTACTTCATGGTCGCCAGGTACCTACGCGACAGCTCGGGCGACCTCCAGGAGGCCATCCGGCTCTGCAGGGAGGGCATCGACGCAGCCCCCAAGGAGCGATCGGCTCTCCTCGGCTACCAGATCCTCCTCAGCCTGCTCGAGCGGACCGGAGACCGGGCCGCGTTCGAGAGGTACGCAGGCGAGGCGGGAGTCGCCCGCACGCTGGGCGTCGGACCGCCCCAGACCTCAGACGGCTGACCCCGTGTCGAGAATGCCGCCGTGGCCGTCCCGCAGCGCTCCGGTCGCCAGTTACCGCTTCGCGGCGCCGGTGTACACGGTCAACAGGGTCTGGAGGCCGTTCTTGTCATACTCCTCGGTGCGCACCTGGATGCCCGTCGCGACGTCCGTCCACGTCTCGATCTTCGCACCGGCATCCGAACCCGACGTGGTGGTGACTGTGGTGTGAACGGTGGTGAAGGTCCCCGCAGGCACGGTGACGGGCTCGTCGACCGCGTGGACGACCCCCTCCTGAGCCGCGGACATCCCGGCGATCGGCGGACCCCCGTTGGTCACGACGGTCTGACTCACAGACGGGACCTGCCAGGTCGCCCCGGTGCAGAACGATGTCGGCTCATCGACGCGGGCCGGATCGTAGTCGGTCGTCACCTCGGACGGGTAGCCGGGCTGAGACGCACCGTTGAGGGTCAGCGCTGTGTAGGTGTGATTCTGCTCCAGCACCCGGAACTCACCCTCGACGTGGAACTGCCTTTGCTGGGAGATGTCGATGACCATGTTGAGGGGCTGCAGCTCGTAGTGGCTGTCCCTGTCATCGCCCGTCGCCGTAGTGGACACCACGTCCACGACGCCGGAGCCGGTGAAGGTGCTGCCGTTGATAACGGCGGTCGTGTCGACATTGAAGCGGCTGCCGTCCGCCAGCGCGGGCACGCTGACGCAGGCTCCCGCCGGTGGCGACGTGGGAGTCGGAGTCGGCGTGGTGGGAGGTGACGTCGGGGTCGGACTGGGCGTCGCGGGAGGCGAGGTCGGCGTCGGGGTTGGGCCCGGCGGCGCTGCGCCGGCGATCTGCACCCCGCCGTCGAAGATCGGGTCGTTCGAGAGGTTGTCCGCCACCGAAACGTAGGAGGCGACATTGCCGTCGCCCTCGATGCCGAGCCACCAGCCGCCGACAGGGGTGCCGCTCACGCCGAGGTACGAGAAGACGTCGTCGATCTGGTTCATCTCCCCGGGACCGAGGTCGAAGGTGCCGCTTCCCCCACGTCGCCGCCGCCGTCGGTCAGGGTCAACGTCAGTCGCACCGGGGAGCCGTCGAGATTCAAGAAGCCGACATTCGACCTGAAGCCGGAGTTGCTGAGACCGTCATAGACGCGGTTGTCGCCCGCGCCCAATGCGAGGGGCAGGGGCGCCCCCGGGATGGACTGACCGAAGGTCCCGGTGTCGCTCTGGTTGTATGTCCGCGAGAACACCATCACCGGCATATCCGACGAGATCTCCAGTCCGCCGTTCGCGGTGCTCATCCCGAACGCCGACATCATCGCATCGCTCAGTGACAGGATGGAGTGGGCGCCCACGGTCTGCGTGGTGCTGGACAGAGCCTTTGCGGAAGCACCTTTGGCGTGGTAGACCAAGGTCACCGCGGCTCGGTGGCTGTTGGGGTTGAACACCCGGACGTCGGTCCGCCATAGGCTGTGATGGGTGCCGGTGGCCCGGGCGGCGGCGGCGATGACGAGGGACGTCGCGGCATCCCCCGCTCCCTCAGCGATGATCGCCACCGGATCGCCGGTCCTGTTGTCTACCACAGAGCCATACGCCACGATCGGTGCCGTAGTCCGCACAACGGCACGCGCCACCGGCGTCGCTGGCGCGCCGGCGGCGGCGAAGACGTCGTTGAACTGGTACTGCTCGAAGCCGGCGAAGCTCCTCGTCTTGCTGCCCAGCAGCGTCCCGTCCGCGCCGTAGATCTGTACCGTCACGCTGCCAGCCTGGTCGCTGGCGGCGGCGTAGCCCAGGTTGCTCCGGTAGTCCGCCGACTTGACGAGGTAGATGATCTGGCCGTCCACCCCATCGTGGAGGGCGTCGGCCGCCGGCACGCCGGGGATGAACTGTCCGTAGGTACTGCCGTCGCCGAGGAGGTTGTAGGTCCGACTTGTGACCACCAGGTGGGGCTCGATGCAGTCCACCAGCAGCGCGCCACTGCCGCTGAATCCGAAAGCGGATTCAAAGATGTCGCCAACAACCACCTGCCCCATGGCCGGCACGGTGTATAAGGCCGAGGTGTCGAGCGCCGTGTTGTCTCGCCGCTGCTTCAGCAGGTACACGGTCACCGCGACCTGCTCGTCAGTGGGGTTCACCATACGCAGGTCGGTACGCCACACCGTGCTCTCTGCTCCCGTGTTGTGGGCTCCCGCAGGAATGATCCAACGATCGGCGCGCGCCGTCGCCGCCACAAGCAACAACAGCACCGCCAAGGTCACGCTCCCTCGTGCGGTCTGGGTCATGATTTCCTCCGCATAAACAGAAGTGTCCTGAAGCCGGAAGCATTCCGAGACAGTGTCGCTGAGAATCCGCAGAGAAGGTCCCGCCACCCATCGCTCCGCACCTCCACAGCCGGCCCAGAGCCGCAAAAAGGCGCCCGAAATGAAGGTGTTGCACGGGCCGTTTCCCTCTCGAACGGCGAACAAGGAGACGCACATGGGCATCGCCTTCGTCATCGGTCGCATCATCGTCGGGCTGTACTACATCTACAGCGCCGCCGGCCACTTCTTCCAGCTCAAGGGACGCGCGGCCTACGCCGGGTCCAAGGGGGTGCCGGCGCCGGCCCTGGCGGTCCTCGGCTCGGGGGTTTTCCTGCTCGGCGGCGGGTTGAGCATCCTCACCGGGTTCTGGCCCCACGTGGGAATCGGGCTCATCATGCTCTTCTTCGTCGGGGTGACACCGGTGATGCACGACTTCTGGAACGTGCAGGATCCCCAGGAGCGTCTGGGCCAGATGATCAACTTCACCAAGAACCTGGGGCTCCTGGGCTCGACCCTGATGTTCGTGGCCATCCCGGTGCCCTGGCCCTTCAGCGTGGGGTAGCTCCCTGGGGCGCTCCCCGGCGCTGGGTCGCCGGAACGACCCGGGTTGACCTCCCAGGCCGGCTCTGGCACATTCCGCCTGCACCGGGGATGGAGTCCCCCACAACCGCCCACCTCGGGATGATGACTCCTGGCGCGTGAGGAACAACGGGTAGGTGAGTGAAACGACGGGCGGTGCTCGCGCACATGACGTCCGCCTCCCACCTCCCGCCGGCGCGGGGAGGACATCGAGATGGTCGCCAAGCTGTTGTGGATGGGCCTGGCCGGAGCGTGCGGGACGTTGCTGCGATTCGGCCTGGCGGGGCTCGTGCATCGCTTCACCGGTCCCGCCTTTCCCTGGGGTACGCTGATAGTCAACGTGGTGGGTTGCTTCGTCGCCGGGATGCTGTGGGTCCTGTTCGAGACCCGATGGCCCGTCTCCGCCCAGGCCCGGACCTTGGTCCTGATCGGGTTCATGGGAGCGTTCACGACGTTCTCCGCGTACATCCTGGAGACGGGCGCCCTGCTCCGGGACGCCGAGTGGCTGCGGGCGGTCGCGAACGTGGCCCTGGAGAACGGCCTCGGCTTCGTGGCGCTCATCGTCGGGGCCATGCTCGGCCGCGTGATCTGAGGGAGATCGCCATGACACTTCCCCCCCAATCGATGCTGCTCAGGATCTTCATCGGCTCAAGCGACCAGCTCGACCACCGGGCCCTGCACGAGGTCATCGTGGAGCGTGCCCGGCAACGGGGCCTGGCCGGCGCCACCGTGCTGCGGGGCTTTCTCGGCTTCGGCGCCAACAGCAGGATCCACACGTCGAAGGTGCTGCGCCTGTCCGAGGACCTGCCGGTGGTGGTGGAGATCGTGGACGCGGAGGAGAAGATCGAGGCCTTCCTCCCCGAGCTGGACGCCATGATCGGGGAGGGGCTCGTGACCCTGGAGAGGGTCCGGGTGATCGCCTACCGCCACAACGCGAAGGGCTGACCCTTCCCCGGGGCGTCCGGCCGGGGCATCCCCCAGGCCATCACCCACGATGCTACCCTGTGCTGGTGACGTTCAGACAGCAGGGGAGAGAGACCATCCCCACGGCCCTGTCCCGCTCAGAGCGCGTTGGAACCGACGTACCGGCGGCCGCCACCGATCCCTCGATGCCAATCTCAGGGGGGAAGGTGCGGGGCGGCAGCATGCGCCGCGCCCTGCTCATTCTGGTCGGTGTGGTGCTGCTCCCCCTCCTGGTGGTCCAGATGGCCGTGTGCTGGGCCTGGTTCCATGGCCGCCGCGTGGAGGAAGAGCAGGCGAACCTGGAGCTCGGGCGGGCCGTGGGCTCCGCTTTCGAGACCGCGATCCGCGATGTCATCCGCAACGAGCTCGCCATCGGCTCGGCGCTCTCAGAGCTGCAACCGTACTCCCCCCTGCAGGCGAGCCGCTTCCTGGCCACCGCCGCGGCACAGTACCCCCTCATCAGCTCGTGGTCCTGGATCGATCCCTCGGGCACGGTCCTGGCCTCCAGCGAGACCACGACGGTGGGCCGCGCGATGCTCGGCTCGCCGTACGCCGCGGCCCTCACGGAAGGTCACCCGTCCCACGTCGACGTCATCGACGGGCCGGCGGTCCCAAGGCGACCCACGGTCATGGTGACGCAGCGGATCACTCGTCCCGACGGCGGTCTCCTGGGGGTGGTGGCGGCCACCATCGAGACTCGGGCTCTGGGCGAGGTGATCGGCGCGCGGGACCGCGGCGAGCGGGGCTCCATCTCGCTCTTCGACGGTCGCGGGCGACTGGTCTACGGCAGCCCCGCCCGCCTTCGAGGTCACGACGACTGGACGGATGACGATCCGCTCCTGGATGCCGTGCTGGCGGGCGGCACGGAGGAGACGGGCACCTTCCGCTCACCCCTCGACGATACGACACAGATCGCCGCCCGTGTTCCCATTCCCCGTCTGGGCTGGGTCGCCGGAGCGAGCCGACCGCTGTCGGTGGCCATGGCCGAGGTGCGGAAGGCGTTCTGGCTCGTGATCGGCCTCAACATCCTGGTGGCGATGCTGTCGGTCGGTGCGGCGGCGACCCTGAGCCGGCGCATCATCGCTCCTCTCCATCGCCTGCGCGACCATGCCCGGGCCATGGGACGGGGAGACCTGGACCACCGCACCGAGGTGGGCGGCATTCGCGAGCTCCAGGAGCTGGCCGTCACCTTCAACCGGATCGCCGGCAGGATCCGCAGCGCCCAGAACGAGCTGGCGCGCGCCAACGGGCTGCTCGAGAAGCGGGTGGCGGAGCGCACCGCCGAGCTCGAGCGCACCACATCCCAGCTCCGTTCCCTGGCCTGGAAGATCACCCGCAGCGAGGAGCGGGAGCGCCGCCGGCTCGCGCTCCTGCTCCACGACCACCTCCAGCAGCTCCTGGTGGCAGCCAGGCTGCAGGTGGAGACCGCGACCCACGGCGTCGAGGACGCGGCCGTCCGCGGCTCCCTGAACCTGACCGTCGACTGGCTGAACGAGGCCATCGCCGAGTCCCGCTCCCTGACCGTGGAGCTCAGCCCCCCCGTGCTCTACAGCTCCGGTCTCGCTGCCGCCCTGGAATGGCTCGCGCAGCACAAGGCCAAGAAGTACGGCCTGGCGGTCGATGTCGTCGCGGATCCTGCGGCGGACCCGACGGACATCGACACGTCGGTGGTCCTCTTCCAGGCCGTCCGCGAGCTCCTCTTCAACGTGGTCAAGCACGCCCGCACGGATCGCGCCGAGGTGCGGATGGGTCTCGTGGATGGTGACCCGGATCTGGTGCAGGTCGTGGTCCGAGATCACGGAGCGGGTTTCGACGCCACGGCGTTGCAGGCCGGATCCACGGCGGGCTTCGGCATCTTCGCCGTCCGCGAGCGCCTGGGCATGATGGGGGGCACCCTCCAGTTCAACTCGGCCCGCGGGGAGGGGACCCGGATCGTCATCCATGCTCCCCGTGACCGGGCGGGGGGCGCCTCCGCGCAAGCCCCTGCCGGCGAGGCGTGACGCCCCTCCCGCACGGTCCGCCTGGATGTCCCTGAGCCCCGGTCGTGAGGATGGTCAGGGAGTGAGGACGACGCGACCCACGGCGTCGCCCCGTCGCAGCGCCTCCATCCCCTCCGACCAGCGATTAAGGGGCAGCGTGTGGTCGACGACGGTACGGACGGCGCCGGAGGCCACCAGGCGCACCGCCTCCTCGAGCTCGGCCAGGGTGTTGCCCACCGACGCGGTGACCACGGCTTCGGAGATCACCAGGCGGATGGGATGCACCGCGAAGCTGTCCTTCGAGTAGCCGATGAACACCAGGCGGCCGCGCTTGGCCAGCATGGCGACGGCGGCATCCATGGTGGCTGCCGTGGCCACGAGCTCGAACACCACGTCGGCCCCGCGCCCGCCCGTGGCGTCCCGGACCGCAGCGGCGACGTCGGGGACCGCCGAGGCGTCGATGACCTCGGCCCCCAGCTCCTGGGCCAGCTCCAGCTTGCGCCGGCTGCGGCCGACCCCGATCACCCTCGCGCCCGCCAGGCGGCAGACCTGGATCAGCCCGAACCCCACGGTGCCGACACCGTACACCACGACCACGTCACCCTCGCCGACATGGGCGATGGAGGACGCGTGGACGGCGGTCGTCACCCCACAGCCGATGGGCGCCGCGTCCGTCAGCTCGATGCCGACGGGGAGGGTGACCGCGTTGGCGGCCGGGACGGTGATGTGCTCCGCATAGCCGCCGTCCGAGAGGAAGCCGTACTCGGCACGGAGCTCGCCGCACAGGTTCTCGAGCCCTCTGCGGCACCACTCACAGCGCCCGCAGCCGGCGTAGTAGTGCACCACCACCCGCTCCCCGCGACGACCGGGGTCCACCCCCTCACCCACCTCCTCGACAACCCCCGCGATCTCGTGCCCCATGGTCACCGGGGCCACCCCCAGGTCGAGGAGCCCGGACTCGAAGTGGAGCTCGGTGTGACACATTCCCGCGGCGCGGATGCGGATCGAGACGTACCCCGGACCCGGCTCCGGTTCGGGCACGTCCTCCATGCGAAACGGGCGTCCCGGCCCCAGGTAGCGAACGGCCTTCATGGCGCCTCCCTGCCAGCTTGGAGCAACAGGCCGCCGCCGGACACCGTTCCCGATGCCGGCGGGCCCCCACACTCTGCTAGAATCCGGCTGCCCGTGTTGGGGGTGTTCGGTGCGGTTGGCGCCGGGCTGAGAGCAGACCCCTGGAACCTGATCCGGGTCACACCGGCGGAGGGAAACACGAGGGCAGCGGCGCGACCCGCCTCCTCCCTTTCCCATCGCGATCGGTCTGGTCTCCTCTCGCGGCTGGCGATCCGCGCCGCGACCCGCCGCCCGCCGGCGCTCGGCCGGCACGGGGCACCCGGCACACGGGCCGGAGCGGAGGTGGGCGAGATGGCGAGAGTCGCGTTCGACGAGCACGCCGAGAGGTACGACGGGTGGTTCATGAAGAACCCCAACGTCCTGGCGTCCGAGGTGCTCCTGATCAAGCACTTCCTGGCCCGACCCGGGCGGGCCCTGAGCGTGGGCTGCGGCAGCGGCCTCTTCGAGCTCCTCCTGACGAGGGACCACGGGATCGTGATCGCCACCGGCATCGAGCCGTCTCAGGCCATGGCCGAGATCGCCCGGGCCCGGGGCATGGAGGTGACCATCGCCGGAGCGGAGAGCATCCCCTTCGACGACGGCTCCTTCGACACCGTGCTGATGAACGGCATCCCCGCCTACCTGGACGACCTGGGAGCGGCCCTCACCGAGGCGCGCCGGGTGCTGCGGCCCGGGGGCCGCATCGTCATCGGCGACGTGCCCGCCTCCAGCTCCTACGGGATGCTGTACCGCATGGCCGGCATGATCGGCACCTGGGAGGACCCCTCCCTGCGCAAGGTCGCCCCGCCCCATCCCTATCCGGTGGAGTTCGTGCGGGCCGCCAACTGGCGGACCACCGACGAGATCGTCGCCGCCCTCGAGCACGCCGGGTTCTCGGACCTGGAGTTCGCCCAGACCCTGACCACCCACGCCAAGTTCTCCGACGACGCGGTGGAGGAGCCGACTCTCGGCTGCACGCGCGGCGGCTACGTGGCCGTCAGCGCGCGGGTCACCGCGTGAGTCGGGTCCACCGGAGGAGGCACCCATGAGCACAGAGCTACCGGCCATCGGCAAGATCTCGGCCAGGGTCTTCGAGGAGGTGATCCGCCCTCAGCTCGGGCGGAAACGGGCCGACGTCGTGGTGGGGCCCCAGAACGGCGTCGACGTCGGCGTGGTGGACATCGGCAACGGTCAGGTCATGGTGGCCACCACCGACCCCATCTTCGTGGTGCCCCCCTACGGCTGGGAGCGCTCGGCGTGGTTCGCGGTGAACATCCTGGCCTCCGACGCGGCCACGTCGGGCATCGCCCCCCGCTACATCACCCTCGACCTCAACCTGCCCCTCTCCACCACCCGCGAGGAGCTGGAGGCCATGTGGGGCACCATCCACCGGGAGTGCGACCGCATCGGGATGAGCATCATCACCGGCCACACCGGCCGCTACGAGGGCTGCGACTTCCCCATGATCGGCGGCGCCACCGTCCTCGGTATCGGGCCCGAGGACGGCTACGTCACGCCGACCATGGCCCGCCCCGGCGACCGGGTCCTCGTCACCAAGGGCGCCGCCATCGAGGCCTCGGGCCTGTTCGCCGTGACCTTCCCCGACCGGGTCGCCGCCGCCCACGGCGAGGACCTCGCCCGCCGGGCCGAGGAGATCTTCTGGCAGATGTCGGTGGTGGACGATGCACTCACCGCGGCAGCGGTCGGGGTGCGAGACGACGGCGTCACGGCCATGCACGACGCCACCGAGTGCGGCGTCTGGGGCGGGCTGGCCGAGATCGCCCAGGCGTCCGGAGTGGGCATGATCGTGGACAAGGACGCCATCATCCTCCAGGAGGCGGTGGCCAAGGTCTGCGACCTGTTCGGCATCGACCCGTACACCTCCATCAGCGAAGGCACGCTGCTCATCACCTGTCGCCCCCACAAGGCCGAGGAGGTGCGCCGTCGCCTCGAGGACGCGGGCATCCCCACCACCATCGTCGGCGAGGTCCTGGACGCCGCGGCCGGCGTGCGCTATACGGAGAACGGACGGGAGCACGACCTGGTCCACCCCGAGGTCGACCCCTTCTGGGCGGCCTTCGGGCGGGCGGCCTCCGAAGGGCGGTGAGCCGGCATGACCCCCCCCGACTTCGCAGCCGAGGCGCGGAGCCGCAGCGACGGCCTGTGGCGCGCCATCCACGGCCACCCCTTCGTGCGCGGCATCGGCGACGGGACCCTGTCCCGCGACCGCTTCGAGTTCTACCTGAGGCAGGACTACGCCTACCTGGTGGACTTCGCGCGGGTGCTCTCCCTGGCCGCGGCCAAGGCGGACAGCCTGGAGGAGATGCGCTTCTTCGCCGGTCTCGCCCAAGCCACCCTCGACGAGGAGATGGAGCTCCACCGCCGGACCTGCGCCGACCTCGGCATCGATGCCGGGGAGCTGGAGCGAACCCAGCCCGCCCTGGTGACGAGCGCCTACACGGCGTTCCTCCTGCGCGCCTGCTACGAGGGGCCCCTCGCCGACATCGTCGCCGTCCTGACGCCCTGCGCCGCCGGCTACGTGGAGGTCGCGGAGCGCCTGCGCGACCGTGGCCTGCCTGACGACCCGCATTACCGGGACTGGATCGAGACCTATGCCTCCGCCGACATGGTGGAGGTGGCCGGCTGGCTGGGTCGCCAGCTCGACCGCCACGCCGCGGGCAGCTCCCTCGCCGAGCGCGACCGCTGGCGGCGCCTCTATGAGACCAGCACGCGCTTCGAGCTGCTCTTCTTCCAGATGGCCTGGGAGCGCTCGTCGTGGCCGGAGTGCGTGCCGGCGTGAGGTGGGGCGCTCATCGCCGTCCCGCCGCTCGCGGGAGCCGTCCTCAGGAAGGGAAGGAGCCATGCACAAGGCACTGACCATCGCCGGGTCCGACTGCAGCGGAGGAGCCGGCATCCAGGCCGACCTCAAGACCTTCACCGCCTTCGGCGTGTTCGGCATGTCCGCGCTCACCGCGGTGGTGGCGGAGAACACCGTGGGCGTGCAGGCCGTCTTCGACCTGCCGGTGGACCTCGTGGTGCAGCAGATCGCGAGCTGTGTCGAGGACATCGGCGCCGACGCCGTCAAGATCGGCATGCTCTCCAACCCCGGCATCGTGACCGCCGTGGCCGAGAGCGTCCGCCGCCACCACCTGGCCAACGTGGTGGTGGACCCGGTGATGGTGGCCAAGAGCGGCGACCCCCTGCTGTCGGAGGCGGCGCAGGGAACCATCGCGACCGAGCTCCTTCCCCTGGCCCGGGTCATCACGCCCAACCGCTTCGAGGCCGAGGTCTTGACCGGCATGGAGATCCTCACCGTCGCCGACATGAAGGACGCCGCCGCGCGCCTCAAGGACACCGGGTGCGAGTGGGTGGTGGTCAAGGGCGGCCACGTCGAGGCCTCGGGGCAGGCCGTGGACGTCGCCTACGACGGTCACCGGATGCACGAGCTCACCGCCCCGGTGGTGGACACCACCAGCACCCACGGCACGGGCTGCACGTTCTCCTCGGCCATCGCCGCCTCCCTGGCCAGGGGGCGGGAGCCCCTGGCCGCCATCGAGCAGGCCAAGCGCTACATCACCCGGGCCATCCAGGAGGGTCCGGCCATCGGCCACGGCCACGGCCCCACCAACCACCTGGTGGGTGTGACCAGCTCCTGGTAGCAGCGACAGCGGCAGCGGCAGCGGCAGCGTTCGGCGGCAGCGTTCGGCGGCATGGTCACTCCGGATCGGCCAGAAGCGGTGCCGGCGAACCTGAGACGCGCAAGGTGCGCCAGAGCGGATGCCAGGCACGCTTTCGAATGAAGCGATCCACGTCCTGTCGAATCAAGACGGCGTGCCAGGCACCCTCTCTGGTGCTCCCGAAGCGAGTGCCTCCGGCGTACCCGACTCGCGAGCCGGTGCCAGGCACCGGGTCGCCCGCTGCCAGACGGTGGTGCGCCACTTCCTGAACGGTGCCTGGCTCCGTCTCTGACCTCCCCGAAGTGGGTGCGGGCGATCACCTGGCGTCTTCTCAATCCGAAGGTCTGACCATCGCCACGTTCAGAGACGCGCTGGGGGCGCTGATCGCCGCCCGCTGTCCGCCGCCGACACCTGACGCCGCCGCGGTCGCTGATAACTGTCGCTGCCGCAGTCGCCGATCACCGTCGCTGCCGCCGCCGCGGTCGCGGACTCCGCTGCCCCCTGCCGCGGATGCCCCGTCTACCGGCCTCCCTCCGACCACTGCGGCAGGGGATGGTGGTAGACGGGGTACGGGGGCCGCTCGAAGGTGCGGGGCGGGTTCTTCTCCAGCTCCTCGAGCACCACCCGCACGGCGCGTTCGAGCTGCGGGTCGTGCCCTTCCCGCACCAGCTTCGGGTCCTGCTCCACCTCGACATCCGGAGCGATGCCGTGGTTCTCCACCTCCCAGGCGCCGTCGAGGCCGTAGATGGCCCAGCGGGGGGCGGTCACCGTGCCGCCGTCCATCAGCTCCGGGTAGTTGCCGATGCCCACGAGGCCGCCCCAGGTACGGACCCCCACCAGGGGCCCGATCCCCGCCTTGCGGAAGTACCACGGCAGGGCGTCCCCGCCGGAGCCGGCGAACTGGTTGATGACCATGGCCTTGGGTCCGTAGATGGAGGACACCGGCTCGGTGTAGTCGTCACCCTCGCGGCTCGCCACCCGGCTCATGGGGGGGCGGTGGAGGGCGTCGACGATGTAGTCCGCGAGCTGGCCGCCGTGGTTGTACCGCTCGTCGATCACCACCGCCTGCTTGCCGACCTGGGCGAAGAAGTAGCGATTGAAGCTGGTGAACCCGCCCAGGGTGGTGTCCGGCAGGTGGACGTAGGCCACCCGGCCGCCGCTGAGCTCGTCCACACGGCGACGGCTCGCCTCCACCCACGCGCGGTGCCGCAGCCCGTGCTCGTCCGCGACCGGCACCACGGTCACGTCGCGGGCGTCGCTGCCCTCGGGGTTCGGGCCGACCCGGATCACCGTCTGCTTGCCGGCCGTACCCTGGAAGAAGCTGAAGAGGTTGTCGCCGCCGTCGAGCTCGCGGCCGTTGACGGCGAGCAGGTACTCACCCTTCTTGACGTTGACGCCGGGCTGGGTGAGCGGGGCCTGGAGATTCGGGTTCCAGTTCTCGCCGTCGAAGATCCGGGCGAAGCGGTAGCGGCCGCCCTCGATCTCGTAGTCGGCGCCGAGCAGACCCACCGTCACCTCGTCCACCTCGGGCGTCAGCCCACCGCGCACGAAGGTGTGTCCGACGCTCAGATTACCGGTCATCTCCTCGAAGAGCATGGTGAGGCCGGCACGGCTGCCCACGCCGTCCAGGTAGGGTGCGTACGCCTTCTCGGCGGCTGCCAGATCGAGGCCGTGGTAGCCAGGGTCGTAGAAGAAATCACGCTCGATGCGCCACACCTCGTGGTACATCTGCCGCCACTCGGCGCGCGGGTCCACCCAGACCTGGAAGTCGTCCATGGGCAGGGCGCCGTCGCCCGGCGAGGGCGCTTTGGCGGCGTCGGCGATGTGCCAGCTCCCCGCCCTGCTCGTACAGGACCTTGCCGCCGTCGTCAGACAGCGCGAAGAACGACACGCCGCCGAGGAACGGCTCGGTCTCCCGCGACTCCAGGTCGAAGGTGGTGACGGAGAGCCCCTCCGGTCCCCTTCCCACCCGCACCACGGGCGCGTCGGCGAGGAAGATCTTGCCCGCCTCGCCGGCCCACAGCCCCTGGTAGTTCTTGGCCGGGATGGGAAGGGCGACGATGCGCTGATCCAGGTTGGCGAAATCGATGGTGACCGTGATCTCCTCCGCGTTCTCCTCCCCGTCCTTGCCCTCCTTCGCCGCCTTCTTGTCCGGCCGCTTGCCCTTGGCCGCCGCCTTCGCGGCGCCGTCGTCCGGACCGGGCGCGGCCTCCACCTTCTCGTCGTCGCTTTCGGGAGGCAGGGGCGAGGGCAGGTCGGCGGCGAGCACCGCGGCGTACACGCTCCGCGTCTGCGGGTGGCCGAGGCTGGACATGTCCAGCCACCCGGCGCTGAGGCCGACGTCGGTGCTGGCCGTGAAGTAGAGGTACTTGCCGCTGGCGTCGAAAGCCGGGTAGAGGGCGTCGCTCATGCCGTCCGTCACCTGGCTGACCTTGCCGTCTGCCAGGGAGCAGACGTAGACGGCGTGGAACTGACTGGGGAGGAGCTTGGTGTAGGCCAGCCACCGGCCGTCCGGGGACCAGGTCGGGTCCAGCTCGTGCAGCGGGCTGTCGTAGGTGTCGGTGTCCACCAGGACGGGCTTCGGATCGTCGATGTCCACGTACCAGAGGTTGAGCCGCTTGTCCGTGTAGGCGATCTTGGTGCTGTCGGGCGACCACACCGGGTGGTAGAAGAAGGAGGGCGGCCGGCCGAGGTCGATGGTGCGCGGCTCATCGAGGCCGTCCTGGGTCTTGAGGTAGAGGGCGTACTCGCCCCCCTCGTCCGAGAAGTAGGCGATCCACTTGCCGTCCGGCGACCACGCCGGATCGCGCTCGGCCGCGCCCACGGTGCGGGTGATGTCCCGGATGTCCCCCTTCTCGGCGGGCACGGTGAGGATCTCCCCGTGGGCCTCGAACACGGCCCGCTGGCCGGTGGGCGAGATGGCGGCGTTGACTACGTCACCGCCGGGGTCGAGCTCGAGGAAGTGGGGGCGCAGCTCGGGCAGGTCGGCCGCCAGGGTGACGTGAATGGGGCGCGTCGCCCCGGTGCGGAGGTCGTACAGGTGAAGAGCGCCGAGCTGGGAGTACACGATGGCGCCCGGGCCGGCGGACGCGGACTGGAAGTCCACGCCGTGGTTGGAGACCACCTCGCGGACCTGCCTCGAGGCGAGGTCGTAGGCGTACATGGCGACCGGGCCCTCGCGGTCGGAGAGGAAGTAGATCTCGTCGCCCACCCACATGGGGTTGCGGTCGTTGGAGCCCCCGGCCTGGGGGATCCCGACCACGCTGGAGTCGGCCAGGTCCGCGATCCAGACGGTCTTGCTCTGGCCGCCGCGATAGGACTTCCAGGCCGGCTGCCACTGGAAGTTCGGCTCATAGGCCAGGTGGGTGCCGTCCGGGGAGAAGGAGGCCTCCTGCACCCGCGCCAGGGGGACCTCGGTCGGGAAGCCCCCGGTCACGGCGACCGTGTACATCTGCTCGGGATCGGCGAAGCTCTCCCGCGGCGAGCGGAACGCGATCGCGGGCGCCGTCCGGCGTCCAGCACAGCGCCACGTCGTCGCCGGGATGGTAGGTGAGGCGGCGTGGCTCGCCGCCGGCGGCGGGCACCACGTAGACGTCGAGGTTGCCGTCGTAGTCGCCCGTGTAGGCGACCATGCTGCCGTCCGGCGAGAAGATGGGCCCGCTCAACAGCCCGCTGCCGGTGACCAGGCGCCGGGCGACGCCACCGTCGCGATCCGTGATCCAGATCGCGCCTCCATAGGCGAAGGTGAGCTGGGTGGCGCTGATGCTGGGGCTCTCCAGCAGTAGGGGCGGCGTGTCGGCCGCGACGATGACGCCGGCGCCCGAGAACAGGACGGCCAGCAGGAGACACGAGCTTCGCAGTAGGTTCCTCACCACATCCTCCTCCGCGGATCCACCGCACCGGCGCCAGGCCGGGGCGGCGGCGAGTATGCCACGACCAGTCCATACGCACATTCGGCCGTTGGGTTCGTCGCCGGACCCGATCCCACACATGATTCTCGCCCCGGCCGTACCTGATCGGGAGCGCCGCTTGAGTGGCGCATCGTGGGGAAAGCGAGCCGGGCGGAACATCTCAGCGATGTTCCCGACTGTTGTGGCTGGCGTCGACAGGAAGGTCGACACAACCGGGCGACGATGCGATAGGCTGACGCCGGGGGAAGCGCCCACGGCGCCGACCCGGAGGAGGGATGGAATGCCTTCAGGAGACGGCAAGGGACCGTTCGGAACCAGAGGCGCGGGCTGGGGGAGCTGGACACGCTGCCGGGGGCCGTGGATCGACCACGGCGGTCGGGACCCCGGACGCGGCCACTGGCCCCACTGGCCGCGCCCAAAGCGCGGGTCCTGCCGGCGGCGACCCTCCACCGACGACGAGTCCTTCCTCAGGAACGACCGCGACGCCCTGGAGTGCGAGATCCAGTCCCTGGAGGCCGAGCTGCGCCTCCTCAGGGAGCGGCTGCGTCGGCTCGACGAGTCCGGGGAGGGAGCGGAGTAGTCTGCGACTGGTGCCGCCCCGCCGAGGGAGCGCGCCTCGATCCACGGTCGTGTCGGGCCTCCCCGCACACGGGACCCCTGAGCGGAAAGGTCGAGAGCATGGAGAACATCGCCCCTGAGTGTGCGCGGTGCCCGGTTCCGAAGGGCCGCCGCGCCTGTGACAGCCGCGACGGCGCAGCGCCCCGCGGGTGTCCGACCCGGTCTGCCCACGACGAGCTCGAGGCCGCCCGGCAACGGTACCAGGACGAGGCGGTGCGGGACTTCGCTCGCCTGGCGTCGTGCCAGGAAGCGGCGGGGTACCGCGGCCGGCCGCACGCCCCGACACCGGACCTGACCCGTATCGAGGAGGTCTGCCAGTTCGCGGACCGCGCCGGGTTCCACCGCCTGGGTCTGGCGTTCTGCGCCGGCCTCGTCGATGAGGCGCAGGCGCTGGACCGGATCTTCACGGCCCGCGGGTTCCAGGTGGTCTCCGCGGTCTGCAAGGTCGGCGCGGTGGCCAAGGAGGAGCTCGGCCTCGCCGATGCGGACAAGATCCGGCCCGGCACCTTCGAGCCCATGTGCAATCCCATCGCCCAGGCCGAGCTGCTCAACGGCGCCGCCACCGACCTGAACGTCCTCCTCGGCCTCTGCGTGGGTCACGACGCCCTCTTCCTGCGCCACGCCCAAGCCCCATGCACGGTCCTCGCGGTCAAGGACCGCGTCCTGGGCCACAACCCGCTGGCCGCCCTGTACACCAGCGGCTCGTACTACGCCCGCCTCCTCCAACCGGCGGGCCGCGGGCCGGGCCCGGAGGGGTCGGGCACACCGGGCGCCGACCCGCCCGACGACACCGAGTGAGGGGCCGCGCCCTGCGCGAGCTCGTCGGGCGCTGGGGAGGAGACGGCCGGCGCCCTCCAGCAGGTGGAGCTGCTCCTGCCCACCCGGGCCACGGCGCGGGACACCGGCAGCAGTCCGTCGCGAGCGGTCGTTCCAGCCCCATGTAAGGGATGTAAGATCTGTCGCTTAGCCGCCGGGTGTACGGCGAACGGCTGCTACCATGCGGTCATGGGTCGCTGGACCTGGCCCTTCCTCGTCGGGCTCGTCGCCCTGCTGATCGTGATGGCGGTGCTCCAGTACCGCTGGATCGGCGAGGTGAGCAGGGCGGATCAGGCCCGGCTGCGGTCGGCGTTGAGCTCGGCGGCGCAACGGTTCGCGGGCGACTTCGACCGCCAGCTCGCCGATCTCTTCGTCGCCTTCCTGCCGGGCATGGCCGCCGCCGGTCAGCAGCCCGCCGCCTGGCTGCCTCAGCGCTACCTGCGGTGGAAGGAGCAGGCTGCCTACCCCGGGCTCGTGCGCGGCGTCGTGGTGGTGGAAACCAGCGTCGAGCAGGTGAGCTGCCTGGACCTCTCGACGGACCGCCTCGCCCCCTGTCGTCCCACGGGAGACGTGGCGGTCCTCATCGAGAGCCTCGGCCACGACCACCGACCCGCCCTCACCGACCCCAACGTGCCTGCCCTCGTGCTGCCCCTGGGCCGCCGTGCGCCCCGGCCGGGAATGGCCATGCGCCCCCCGCCGTGGCCAGGCCGCCTCATCATCGAGCTCGATCGGGGCGTCGTCACCACTCAGGTGCTGCCGGACCTGGTGGAGGAGGACTTCAGCGGCCTGGACTGCACGGTCTGGGTGTTTGCCGGCCCCCGGGCCGACACCCCGGTCTACACGAACCACCCCGCTCCCACCGACCGGGGCTCCGTGCGCGGCGACGTGGAGGTGCCCTTCTTCGGGCTCGGCGCCGCCGGAGCGGCGCTGGCGCAGCACCTGGACGAGGTCCTCCCTCCGACCGCTCCACGCCGGGGTCTCGGGCGGCTGTGGCGAGAGCAGCTGCGCCGGGCGCAGACGGACACGGGCGCCTGGCGGCTGGTGGTGGCCTACCGGGCCGGATCCGTGGACGCGGCGGTGGCCGCGCTGCGCCGCCGCAACCTGGCCATCAGCGGCGCCATCCTTCTCCTGCTGGGTGCGAGCGTGGTGATGATCGTGCTCTCGACCCGTCGCGCCCAGGCACTGGCCGACCGGCAGATCCAGTTCGTGGCCGGCGTCTCCCACGAGCTGAAGACACCCCTGGCGGCGATCCAGTCGGCCGCGGAGAACCTCGCCGAAGGCGTCGTGGCGGACCCCGAGCAGGTGCGGGAGTACGGCCGGCTCGTGGACCGCGAGGGCCGCCGGCTGGGACGGATGGTGGGCGAGATCCTGGAGCTGGCCGGCCTGCAGGGGCGCCGAACCAGGCTGACCCGACAACCCGTGAATGTGGAGCTCCTCGTCGCAGGCGCCGTCGATGACTGCCGCTGGACCCTGGACGCCCACGACATGCAGGTCGAGCTCGACCTGCCCCGTGACCTGCCGTCCGTCCCGGGGGACCCCGACGCCCTCCGCCGGGCGATCGCCAACCTGGTGGACAACGCCGCCAAGCACGCCGACTCCGGCCGCCTGGTGGCCATCAGAGCGAGGGCGGACCGCGGCACCGACGAGCTGCTCCTGGTGGTCTCCGACCGGGGGCAGGGCATCCACCGCCGCGACCTGCCGCACATCTTCGAGCCCTTCTTCCGCGGCCGCGGCGGCCCGGCCCGCGCCCGCGGCAGCGGCCTCGGCCTGAGCCTGGTCAAGCAGATCGTGGAAGGCCACGGCGGTCGCGTGACGGTGGAGACGGGGAAGGGAGGCACGGCCTTCACGGTTCATCTGCCCGTGGGGAGCGCAGAGGACGACGATGGGGCGCGCTGAACAGTCGCCGGCCGGTACGACCCGCAGGCTCACCCGCAGAGTCCTGCTCGTCGAGGACGAGCCCAGCCTGGTGCGGACGCTCACCGACCGCATGGTCAGCGAGGGCTACCAGGTGGACCCGGCCGGGGACGGCGAGACCGCCCTGAGCCTCCTCGCTGAAGGTCCCTTCGATCTCGTGGTGCTGGACGTGATGCTCCCCGGCATGGACGGCTTCGAGGTGTGCCGTGAGCTGCGCCGGCGAGGCCTCGAGATGCCCGTGCTCATGCTCACGGCCCGCGGCGACGTGGTGGACCGGGTGGTCGGTCTCAAGCTGGGGGCCGACGACTATCTGGTCAAGCCCTTCGCCATGGCCGAGCTCATGGCCCGGGTGGAGGCCCTCCTGCGCCGCTCCGGCGGTCCCTCCACCTCCTCGTCGTCCAGCTACGTGTTCGGCGACCTGCGGGTGGACTTCGCGAGCGCCGCAGTCGCCAAGGGCGGTCGCCCCGTCTCCCTGTCGAGCCTGGAGCTCCGGCTCCTGCGCTACCTGGTGGAGCACCGCGGTGTCGTCGTGTCGCGGGAGCAGCTCCTGGATGAGGTGTGGGGCTACGAGTCGACGCCCTACACCAGGACCGTGGACGTCCACGTGGCGTCCCTGCGCCAGAAGCTCGAGACCAACCCCTCGCAGCCCGAGCTGATCGTCACCGTCCACCGCATGGGCTACAAGTTCGTGGGGTAGCGTCGTCTTTACATGTCTTACAGACTCTTTGCCGCTGCTTGAAGACTCGGCGGCGCCGACGCCCGACACTGGGACACGAAAGGAGACGCCGCCATGAGAACTTCGATCCCAATCCTCGTCGGTACGGCCATGCTGGTCACTCTCCCGGCCCTCGCTCAGGGGCCCGGGGGCTTCGGTCCGGGGTTCGGCCCCGGGATGCGCGGCGGTGCAGGGCCCGGCGTCGGTCCCCGTGCCGGCTGCGTGATGCAGGCATTGGATCTGGATGAGAGCCAGCAGACCGCCTGGGAGAGCATCCAGGACACGCTCCACGAGACCATGCAGGGGCTCGCCCAGCAGCGACGCGACACCTTCCGCGAGCTCCGGGACGCCCTCGCCGCCCCGAACCCCGATGCGGCCACCGTCGGCCGCCTGACCATCGCCGAGCACGAGCTGGGCGACAAGATGCGGGCCGCCCGCGACAAGGCGCGAAGCGATTTCGCAGCCGTGCTGCGGCCGGATCAGCAGGAGAAGTTCGAGGAGATGGCGGAGATGCGCCAGGCCTGCGGACAGCAACGGGGATTCAGGGGCCGGGCCGGGGGCCGCGGTCTCCGTGGCCCGGGTCAGGGATACCGGTCCGACTGTCCCTTCGGCCCCGGGGGACCCGACGCCCCGCCCGCGGACTGACCCCTCCACCTCCTTCCAGGGGACGACCTCCGGCCCGGCCGGGGGTCGTTTCCCGTCGGAGGCCCACACCTCCCGGGGGCGGCGGCACCGGTCGCTGCGATAATCGAGAGGTGGACGACACAACCAGCACCCGCCTGGTGATCGTGGACGGTCCGGAGACCGGTCGGGTCTTCACCTTCGAGGCGGCGAGCTCCTTTCTCGTGGGTCGCTCGCCCAAGGGGCACCTCGTCCTGGACCCCCACGCGGATCGCTACGTCTCCCGCGTCCACTGCCTGATCGACATCCGGCCGCCGCGCATCCTCCTCAACGACCTCGGCAGCACCAACGGCACCTTCGTCAACGGTCGCCGGGTCACCCGGAGCGAGGTCCGGGACGGCGACGAGATCCGCGTCGGCCGCACCCGCATCCGCGTGGTGGCGGGATCGGCCGGCCAACCGCTCGGCCCCGCCGCCGCCGACGCTGCGCTTGACGCCCACGAGTCGGAGTGGCGACCTCCGGACACCACGGGGAGCTGGGCCCCACCCGTGGTCGGACGACCGGCCGTCGACCGGGCGTCCGTCCACTGCGCATCCTGCGGGACCGACATCGGTCCCGCCGCACTCAGCGATGGCCTCGCCACCGAGCTGCCCGACGCCACCTACCTCTGCAGCGCCTGCGAGGAGCCGCTTCCGATCCCCGCACATCACGGTGGCCAACCCCCCGGGGTCCGCATCCTGGAGGAGCTGGGCCGGGGCGGCATGGGCGTGGTCTACAAGGCGCTCCAGCAAGCCACACGGCGCGTGGTGGCCGTCAAGGAGACGATCCCACAGGTCGACCTGGACCACCGCCGGCTCCGGCTCTTCGAGCGCGAGATCGCGGTCCACTCCAGCGTGCGCCACCCCAACCTGGCGCGCTTCCTGACCCACGGGAATGTCGACGGGCGACCGTACCTGGTGACCGAGTACCTCGCAGGCGGTGACGCCGGCTCCCTGGTACGCGAGGTGTTCAAGGGGCCCTTGCCCATCAGCCTGGCGGTGCGCATCGGGCTCGACGTCCTCAACGGCGTGGCCGCGCTCCACGCCGCCGGCTTCGTGCACCGCGACCTCAAGCCCCAGAACATCCTGCTCAGCCGGCCGCCGGAGGCGGGCTTCGGAGCCGCCAAGGTGACCGACTACGGCCTCGCCAAGCCATTCGAGGACGTTGGGCACTCCCTGTTCGACCTCACCCGGGACAACGAGGCCGCCGGCTCGATGATGTACATGCCCCCAGAGCAGATCCTGGACTTCCGGCATGTGCGACCTCCCGCCGATGTCTACGCCGCGGGCGCGTCCCTCTACTTCCTGCTCACCGGCAGGTTCACGGTGGAGTCCCCCATCCACTCCTACGTGGAGCTCGATGCCGGGACCGTGCCCGCTCAGCAGAGGTGGAGCCCCTTCGAGGCGATGATCGAGGGCGAGCCGATCCCCATTCGCGAGCGGCGTGCCGACCTGCCCTCCTCCATCGCCGAGATCATCGACAGCGCCGTGACCAAAGAGGTGGGGCACCGCCCATCCACCGCCGCCGCATTCCGCGACCGGCTCGCCGAGGCCGCCGCCCGTGAGGGTCTGCAGTGAGCGACCTCGAGCTGCAGCGACGCCGGCAGGAGATTCGGCATGCCGTCGCCCAACGCCGATGGGCTGACGCGGCCGCGCTCCTGGCGGACTGGACGCGGCGCTTCCCGGACCAGGTCCGTCCGTGGTGGGTACGGGCGACCTGCCTGGAGCGCTCCGGCGACCTCGCCGGCGCCCTCAAGTGCGCCCGCCGGGCCCATTCGCTGGCGCCCGGTGACCACAGGTATGCCGACCTCGTGGACCGGCTCCAGACCCTGACCTCGGCGGCACCGGGCCCTGCTCAGACCACAGGGGAAGCAGCATCTCCCCCTGTGCCCGCGACCCTGTCCGACGGGGAGGTCCGGGTCACGCCCGACACTCGGCGCGGCGTCGAGGCGACGCTCGTCGACGGGCAGGCGGAGCCCGCCGTGCAGGCCGGCGGCAGCTCGCACGGCCCGCCCACGGACGCCGACGGTGGTTCCTCCCGGCAGGCGGAGCGGCCCGGACCCGGCCCGACCGCGGTCGCCGGGAGCGGCGATCCGGGTTCGCGCGCGGCCGGTCCCGTCTGGACCACGCTCCGCGAGGGAGCCGCAGACGTCGCGGCGCCGCCTCCTTCCGACGCGCGCCGTCGCGAGGTCGGCCGCTGGGCCGACGGGGCAATCATCGAGGGCCGCTACGAGGTGCGCGGCGCGAAGCGTGGGGGGATGGGCGAGGTCTACTTCGTCCACGACCGCGAGCTCGGCTTGGACATCGCCGTCAAGACGCCTCTGCCCGGGGCCCTCGCCACCGAGGCCGGCCGCCAGCGCTTCCTGCGCGAGGCGGAGGCGTGGGTCGCCCTCGGCCTCCACCCCAACATCTGCTCCGCCTACTACGTGCGCGAGATCGGTGGGGTGCCGCGGCTCTTCATCGAGTACGTGGACGGGGGCAGCCTCGAGGAGTGGCTGAGCCGGCGGCGTGACGCCTCCCTCGAGGAGCGTCTGGACGTGGCCATTCAGATCGCCGCCGGCATGGAGCACGCCCACACCTTCCGCTGGAGCGACGAGGAAGGGCGCGAGCAGCGGGGCCTGGTGCACCGCGACCTGAAGCCGGCCAACGTCCTGGTGGGAGCTGACGGCCTCGCCAAGGTGACCGACTTCGGCCTGGTTGGACGCGACCTCCAGGCGGAGGTGCCCGGCGCGGAGCCCCCTCGGCCCGCCACCGCCACCCGGGAACCGGAGGCGCCACCGCTGGAGACCGGCGCCTCGCAGATCACCAGCATCTGGCGCACCATGACCCTGGCGGGCCGGGTGATGGGGTCGCCGGCGTACATGCCGCCGGAGCAGTGGGACGGCGCCCACCTGGCCGGGCGGCCCGCAGACATCTACGCGTTCGGCTGCCTCCTGTACGAGCTCGCGGCCGGCAGCCGACCCTTCGAGCTCGACCCCCGGTACCGGGAGGCCGACCCTCGCGCACAGGTCGCCGCCTGGCGGCAGGCGCACGTCTCCCAACCGCCGCGCGACCCCAGGGCCCTGGCGCCCGAGCTGGACCTGGACCTGGCGGAGCTCATGCTGGCCTGCCTGGTCAAGGAGCCGGGCGGGCGACCCGCGTCGTTCGCCGAGGTGGGGACGAGGCTCCGGGCCGCCTATCCGCGGCTGACGGGTCGCCCCTATCCGCGGGAACCGGTGGCGGAGGTGGCACTCCCCGCCGACTCCCTCAACAACCGGGGCGTGTCCTTCGCCTGCCTGGGTCAGCGCCAGCGGGCCGAGGACGCCTGGCGGCAGGCCCTCGCCGTCGATCCCCAGCACCCCGAGGCCGGCTGCAACCTGGCCCTGGCCGAGTGGCAGCACCGCGGCGCGACCGATCACGAGGTGCTGGGTCGACTAGCCGAGCTGCGCCGCGGCGGCGACGGCGACTGGCGACCCGATCTGCTGGCGGGACGCCTGCTGCTGGCCCTGGGCAGCTACGACGAGGCCCTCCGATGTCTGCGCGCCGCCGCGTCCTCGGGCCGGGCGGCCGAGGCGACCCGTGACCTGGTGTTCGCGGTCTGCGCCACCGCTTGGGAGAACGGGGACGATGCGTCGTGGCGCGAGATCGCGACGATCCTGCAGGGGGCCGGCACCGCCCTGCGAGGCGACCCGGACCTGCTGGTCTGTGACGCGCTTGCGGCGCGCCACGAGGGCGACCGGGACAGTAGCCGCCGTCTCTGGGCCGAGGCCGAGCGTCATCTCGACCAGTCCCTCCCCTCCCTGGACGCCGCCGCCTCCACGTTCCTGCCCGGGACCCAGCTCACCCGTCGCACCGACCTGCCCCTGGGACGGATCACGGCGGTCGCCGTGGACCCCCGGGGAACCACCGCCGCCTTCGGCACCGAGGCCGGAGCGCTGGCCGTCGTGGATCCGGCCACGGGGGATGTCCGCACCCTGCGCGGACGGGGCCGGCGCATCCGGGCCGTCGCGCTGGCGGCCGGCCGCGGTGTCGCCATCGTCGCCGAAGATGGAGAGCCGGTGACGTCCTGGGGCCTGGCCACGGGGGAACGCCGGGGGTTGCAGGCACACCCGGGGTACCTGAACGCCCTCAGCATCGACGGCGCCGAGCGCCTCGCCGCCGGCGCCGGTTCCACCGGAGCGATCGTGCTCTGGGACCTTGAGACCCTCCGGCGAACCGCAGTCATCCCCTCCCACGCAGGGTTCGCCACCTGCGTCAGCCTGTCCGGGGACGGCGCACTGGCCGTGAGCGGCGGCGTCGACGGCAATCTGACCGTACTCGACACCGCGACTGAGCGCATCACCGCGACCGTCACCGCCCACCCGGAGGGCGTGCGGGCCGTCGCCGTCAGCCCGGACGGCGGCCTCGCCCTCTCGGGCGGCGCCGACGGCTGCTGCCACCTCTGGGATCTCCGGCGGGCGGCCCGGGTGACCACCCTCGCCGGCCATGGCGACGCCGTCACCTTCGTCGCGGTAGCCATGGACGGCAGCCGCGCCCTCAGCGGCGCAGCGGACGGCACCCTCCGGCACTGGGACCTGACGACCGGCCGCACGGCGAAGTCCGAGCGCGTGAACAGCCCAGTCACGACCGGTGCCGCCTCGGCGGACTGGTCGGTGGTGGCGGCCTCCCATGGCACCACCCTCAGCCAGTATCGGATGCACGAGCTCCCGCGGTACCAGCCGGCGTGGGCCGTCGCCCACCTCGTGACGTCGTCCGACGCCGCGCAGCGGGAGCGACGCTTCCGCGATCTGCTGGCGGACGCCCGGGCCCACGTCGCCCGGGGTGAGTCGGCGTCGGCCCTGGAGATCGTCGGGCGCGCCCGGGGGATCCCCGGGTACGAGCGCGCACCGGCGGGCCTGGAAGCCATGGCCGAGGCGAGTGCCCCCTTCCCCCGAGCCGACCTCGTGGATGGCTGGGAGGAGCGCGTGCTGGAAGGGCACGACGGCGCGGTCACCGCCTTGACCGTGGCATCCTCGGGGGACCACGCCGTGTCCTGTGGCAGGGATCGGCGTCTCGTCCTCTGGGACTGGCGGCGAGGAGAGGTCGCGAGCCAGGTCGAGGTGCCGTGGCTGCCCGTGGCGGCGTGCATGGTGGGAAGCGGCACGCAGGTGGCGGTAGCGGACGTGGAGGGTGTGGTGCGGCTCTTCGAGGGCGCGGGCTGGGTGGCGGCGGGCACCCTGGAAGGCCACCGGGGACGCGTGCACAGCCTGGCTTCCGATCCTCTGGGTCGGTGGCTCGTGAGCGCCAGCAGCGATGGCACCGCGCGACTCTGGGCGCCCACGGAAGGCACCTGTCGGTGGGTGCTCGAGGGGCATGTGGGCCGCGTGCTGGCCTGTGCGGTCGGCCCCGACGGCCGATCGGCCGCCACCGGCGGCGACGACGGTACGCTCCTCCTGTGGGACACCTGGAGCGGCCGGAGCGCCGGCCAGCTCGACGGCCACGGCTCCTCCATCGGCCATCTCGAGTGGTCCGCAGACGGCCGAACCCTGCTGTCTGCCGGCGGTGACGGTGTCCGCCTGTGGGACGTCGTCAACGGCCGCTGCCTGCGCACCGTCGAGGGGGAGCACGACAGTCCCACGTGCGCGGCGCTGACGCCGGACGGCAGTTTCGCCGCCGTGGGGAGGACGGACGGTCGCGTCGCACTGTGGCACCTCAGAACCCGACGGCTCCTGCGCCTCTTCGAAGGCCACGCCGGCGCCCTGGCGGCCGTCGCGTTCACCCCGGAGGGCCGCCGCCTC
The DNA here is from genome assembly GCA_963844865.1 of uncultured Holophagae bacterium. Lineage (GTDB taxonomy): Bacteria > Acidobacteriota > Thermoanaerobaculia > Thermoanaerobaculales > Sulfomarinibacteraceae > CAWJPY01. Next base: position 164,746 of record CAWJPY010000020.1, on the reverse strand, counting down.
CTGAGCGCCGGCGCGGACGGCACGATCCGGGTGCGATATCTGGACTGGCAGCCCGAGGTGCGCCCGACGGCCGACTGGGACGCGTCAGCCCGACCCTATCTGGAGGTCTTCCTCGCCCAGCACACCCCCGCCGAGGGTGGTCCTCCACGCTGGGGCGCGGAGGATCTGCAGGGACTGCTCGGCGACCTGCAACGCCGGGGCCTCGGATGGATCCGACCCCGGGAAGTGCGGGCGAGGCTCGCGGAGCTGGCCCGGGAGCCCGCCTCCACACGGCTGCCACAGCCGCCGGGGCCTCGGATCACGCCACGGCTCCGAGAGGGGCTGCGCCGGGGTCGACTGGGGGTGCTCGGCGTCGTCCTGGTGATGATCCCCCTCCTGGTCTTCGGCGCCCTCCAGTGGTCGCACCGGCAGCTCCACCTGGATCGACGGGAAGTCCGCGCGCGCCGGGCCCACAACCTCACGATCCTCACGGCCCCGACCCTGACCACCCGGAGCGCACCCTGCGAGCCCGCCAAGCTGGCGACCTACCTCGACGACTACACCCGACCGACCGACAGTCTGAAGGACTGGTCCGCCGCCAGCTACTGCCTGGTGACACTGGCCGAACCGAGCACGGTGACGCCGCTCCTGGACCTCGTTCGACCGCGGCCCGTGCGGACGGACCCCATCACCGGCATGCAGATCGGCAGCGACCCCGCCCAGGTCATGGCCGGGGTGCGCAAGGCGATGTCCGGGGGGCTGAGCACCCGGCAGGCGGTGGAATCCATGCTCGCCCGCATGGGCGAGCCGGTGGTCCACGCCCTCGTCGTCCATCTCGGCGATCCCGACGACGGGGTCCGCGACACCGCAGCCGGCGCACTCGCCTTGTCGGGCACGAAGGAGGGTGTCGGGGCCCTGGTGCACCGCGCCCACGATCCCAACGCCCTGGTGCGGCTCGCGGTGGCCCGCCAGGTCGCGGACCTCGCCGCCGGCGAACGCCTCGACGTGGACGAGGCGTTCGCGCTCGCAGAGATCCTCGCCGGGGACCGGGACGCCAGGGTGCGCCTCGCAGTGGCCAGTCGGCTCGGGATCTTCGCCGGCCGGAGGCCCCGGGCGCTGGCGAACCAGCTGTTGAGAGACGACGACCCCGAGGTCAGCCGCGCGGCCCTCCCCCATGCCCTGTGAGGGACGCGGCGGTGCATAATGTGGGGAGCCAACGGGAGGTCATGATGCACAGGACGTGGTTGATCGCGGTGGCGGCCCTCGCTGTGGGGACCACCATGGCGTGCGGACAGAAGCAGACGGCCCCGCGGCCGGAAGAGGTGGCGGCCCAGAAGGTGCAGCACGCCATGGAGGCCGGGCAGGCCAGTGCACAGGGGGATCTGCCCATGGTCGAGGTGGCCCCGGAAGGGACCCGCTTCGACCCGCCGGTGCAGCCCAGCCAGATTCCGCCCGGGGCCTGGTACTGCGACATGGGCACCGTGCACTACGCCAGCCTGGACCGGGGTGACGGATCGTGTCCCGAGTGCGGCATGAGACTCACCCGGCAGGCGGGCACCGCCCCCCCAGCGGAGCACTGAGCCAGAACCGCTCGCGCCGGGGCCACGACGCCTCGAGACTGTGCGCCGGGGGTCGGGGACTGGCCCATCCGGGCAGCGGACCGGCTCTTCTTGCCGACAGCGGCGGCGCCGGCTGACGCGACGGCCTCCCGGCACGACTCGAGGCCAGGGAACGCCCGGGCCCACCGGACGCGGTCAGACCGCTTCCGGGGAGGGCCCGGTCTGGGGGACCGCATCGCCGATGATCCGCTCCAGCTCCCGTCGATCCCCCCGGGACAGCTCCACCTCGGCAGCGTGGGCCGACTCCTCGAGGTGGGCGGGGGTTCGCGCCCCGACGATCGCCACGTGCACCGCGGGATGGGAAAGGGTCCAGGCGATGGCGAGCTGGGGCATGGTGATGCCGCGCCCTGCCGCGAAGTCCTCGAGACGGCTCACGACCTGGAGGTTCGTGCGGAAGGCGTCGCCCTCGAAGTCCGGGCTTCCGCTCCGCCAGTCGTCCTCTTCGAAGGTGGTCTGCGCCGTCATCTTCCCGGACAGGACCCCGTGGGCCAGAGCGCCGTACACGAGGACGCCGATGTCGTTCTCCGCCGTGTAGGGGAGCACCTCCTCCTCGACGTCGCGCCGGAGCATGCTGTAGGGGGGCTGGAGGGTCTCCACCCGCCCGTGGCGGGCCAGCTCGGCCATCTGCTCGGCGCTGTAGTTGGACACCCCGACGTGGCGGATCTTCCCCTCCCGGACCATCTCCTCCAGCACGCCCGCAGTCTCCTCGGCGGCCGTCCCTCCGTCCGGCCAGTGCACCTGGTAGAGGTCGATGGTGTCGGTGCGGAGGTTGCGCAGGCTCGACTCGACGCCCTCCCGCAGCCAGCCCGCGCTCGCATCGCGGAGGAGGGTGTCACCCTCCATGCGCAGGCCTCCCTTGGTGGCGACGATGACCTCGTCCCGACCCACGCGCTCCCAGAGGGCCTCCCCCAGCAGCTTCTCGGCCGCTCCGAAGCCGTACGCCTGGGCGGTGTCGAAGAAGTTGATCCCGAGGTCCAGGGCGCGATGGACCGTGGCCTTCGCCTGGTCGACGTCGAAGTCGCCCCAGTCGCCGCCGAAGGACCAGGTCCCGAACGAAATGGCGGAGACCTCGAGGCCGGTCTTGCCGAGTCGTACCTTGCGCATGTCGCCTCCCCTCTACTGAACCCCGGACTCCGCGGGCGGCTTCCGGGCCCACAGGTAGGTCAGCACCGTGGCGGCCAGCAAGGGCAGGACCCCGAACAGGATGAAGATGATATCGGCGGGCAGCCGCGCCCACCCGAAGATCGTGCCCAGGGCGCTCTCGGTGAAGGCCGGGCTCCGGGCGTGCCAGTACCCGTTGCGGATCACGTCCGCAAGCTGGAGCACCCCGCATGGGGAAGAGCTGCAGGATGAGCATCCCGGCGAGACCGATGTTGAGGCCCCAGAAGGAGACCTTGACCACTTCTCGGTCTTCTGCCACATCGAGTCGGTGCTCACCTGGCGGAGGGCGAAGACCGTCAGGGCCACGGCGAGCATGCCGAACACCCCCATGAGGGCGCCGTGGCCGTGGTTGGGAGTGAGCTGGGTGCCCACCTCGTAGTAGCTCACCACCGGCAGGTTGATGAGGAAACCGAAGATGCCCGCACCGATGAAGTTCCAGACCCCCACCGCGATCAGGAAGTAGAAGGTCCACCTGTGGGGGAAGGGCACCTTGTTGCCATCAGGATCGGTGCCGGAGCGCATCAGACCCACGAAGTCGGAGGCCTCCAGGGTGAGCAGGATCAGCGGCACGACCTCCATGGCCGAGAAGACGGCGGAGATGGCCATGGAGGCGGTGCTCTGCCCGGTCCAGTACCAGTGGTGACCGGTGCCCAGGATGCCAGCGCCCAAGAAGAGGATCGCGTCCAGATAGATGACCCGGGTGCCGGTGCGCACGCTCACCAGCCCCAGCCTGATGAACATCACCGCCACCATGACCGTGGCGAAGAGCTCGAAGAACCCCTCCACCCAGAGGTGGATGATCCAGAACCTCCACGTGTCCACCTGCGTGAAGTTCGTGTTGCTGTCGAAGAAGAACGCCGGCAGGTAGAAGAAGGGAATGGCGAAAGCGGCGAGCAGGAAGAGCTGCGGGATCCGCCCCTGCTTGGGGTCTTTGCGCGCAGGCCCGACCGCCCGTACCAGCAGGAAGACCCAGAAGATGAGGCCGACGGCGAGCAGGATCTGCCAGGCACGGCCGATCTCCAGGTACTCCCACCCCTGGTTGCCGAACCAGAACCACACGTCGCCCAGGAGCCGCCGCACGCCAAGGTACTCACCCGCCAAGGAGCCGAAGACCACGATTGCCAGGGCGACGAAGAGGACGTTGGTGGCCCTGGCCTGCCCCTTGGGCTCGCGACGGCCGATGGCCGACGCCAGGAACAGGCCGCCGCCCACGTAGGCGGTGGCGATCCACAGGATCGCGGTCTGCAGGTGCCAGGTCCTGAGGATGTTGGTGGGGAAGACGCTGGCCAGGTCGAGGCCGAAGAAGCCCCCGGGCTCGGCCATGTAGTGGGCCATGGCGCCTCCCACCAGGACCTGGCCCAGCAGGAGCGCGGCGACCACCACGAAGAACTTCAGGGTCGCCCGCTCGCCGGCCGTGGTCGATCCGGGCATGAGCTGCGGCGGCCCTCCCGGGGGTGCGCCATGCCAGCCAAGGTAGTTGAAGCGGCCGAAGGCGAGGAGGATCACGGCGGTGCCTGCGAGCAGCGCGATCAGGCTCAGGGCGCTCCACAGGATGGCCTCCCCGGAGGGTCCGTTGCCCATGGCCGGGTCGTACGGAAAGTTGTTGGTGTAGGAGTGCGTCGTGCCGGGGATGTGGGCGGCCGCCGCCCACGCCGCCCAGGCGAAGTACGCGGTCAGCACCCGCAGCTCCTCCGGGTCCTCGATGGTGTCGCCCGCCAGGCCGTGGCTGGCGCGGGAGCCCGCGAAGTAGGTCGTCCACTCCTTCTGCTGGTCGTAGAAGGAGGCCACCTCGGGCGCCGTGAAGCGCAGGATACCGGTCGAGGCGTCGTAGCGGTTCTCCGCCAAGATGTCCCCGACCCGGCCCCGCAGGGCCACCCGCTGCACCTTCGAGAGCTGCTCGGCAGGCACTCCGTACTCCGCGCGGGCCTCGGCATCGGTCACCGCGACGGCCACCGCGTGCAGGTGCGTGGCCGAGTAGTCGGGGCCCAGGTACGCCCCGTGCCCCCACAGGGTGCCGTTGTTCATCAGCGCGTACTTCAAGAACACCCGCTGTCCCGCCAGGATGTCCTCGCCGCTGAACACCAGGTTCCCGGTTGGATCCACCACTCCCTGCGGAATCGGCGGCCCCACCCGGCCGGTGTACGACGTGAGAGCGATCCAGATCAGGACCGCGAACTCCACTGAGACGATGATGAGAAATCCGCGCCGCCACCACGGCGACAGACCGTGCTCGAGCTCCGGGTCGTGGTTCGTCATCGCACCCCTCCCCCGTGGGATCCACCTCCGGTTCCAATCCCGGGGACGCACCCGCTCGGCCGGGCGCCCCCGACCACGTCACGCCTCTCCGGAACGTGACCCCACAAGCTGTTTTCTCATCTGGCGCTCGCATCCTATGCGACCGCAGGTCGTTCCTCCATGGGGGAGGCCCCGAGACGTCGCCGCCCCAAGCCCGGCGGTCGTCGCTCCCTCGCCAGACGCGAATGCGATTCTCATCGGCTGCTGTTACATTTGAGGACCCATATTTGCGACGCATGACCGCGTGCGCCGACAACATCAGGATCGGGAGGAGCTGATGCGATCCATCCGCGTGCTGTCCACCATCGCCGCCGTGGGGACCTTCTTCGTCATCGTCTTCGGGAAGATCGTGCGCGTGACCGGCGCCAGCACGTCCATCCCCGACTGGCCCCTGGCCTTCGGGCGTGTGGTGCCGGAGATGACACCCCTGGTGTTCTGGGAGTGGTCCCACCGCACGCTGGTCCTGCTGGTCTTCCTGACCATGTTGGCGCTCCTGGTCCGCTCCTTCCGGGTCCCGGGAAGGCTCTGGATGTACTGCGCGATGTCCATCGTGTTCATCATGGTCCCGGCCGTGATCGGCGGGATCTCGATCCTGCGGCCGGTGCACTGGATCTACCTGGCCCTGGACCAGGCCTTCGCCATGCTCTTCTTCGCGAGCCTGGTAGGCCTCGCGGTGTGGTCCCGCATGGTCGACGCGCCCACCGAGGCGCATCGCCCGGAGCCCGCCACGGCACCCAGGACTCCCTGAACGGCGACCCTGACGCGCGTTAGAATCACGGGGTGAGCGCACCGGCCACCCTCTGGGTCATGGAACGTGTCGGGCAGGGACGCTTCCCCTACCTGCTCACCATCCGCCGCGGCGACGACCTGCTGCTCGCCCTGCGTACCCAGGACCGGTGGCCGGGGGGCAACGGCAACGCGTTCTGCCTGCGCCCGCCCGACCCCGCCGCCCTGCGCCCATCGGCCGAGGAGCTGGAGCGGGTTCCGGTGGTGTCCCTGCACCGCTTCGGCAAGCGCCTGTCCGTGGTCCTCGACCGCCCCACCCGCAAGCGCTGCGAGCTCCTGTTCCTGAAGAAGCACTACCTCAACGGCGATGCCGAGTACGAGCAGATCTTCTGGCAGACCCAGAAGGGTCTGCGGGAGCGCCGCCCCCGGGCCCGCTTCGTGGCCGGGCGCGGCCTGCACGGCCTCCACGTCGTCGTCGCCTCCGACGAGCGCTACCCCTGGACGTTCCCGGGTTGCCACACCGAGCGGATGCGACTGGCGGTGGGCGACTACGCCCTGCTGAGACGGGGAGATCCCGTGGCGGTGGTGGAGCGCAAGACCTTCGACAACCTGCTCCGCGACCTGTCAGACCTGCGGGTCCTCCACCATCAGCTCGCCCAGCTCGCCGCCCACCCGTCGCCGGCCCTGGTGGTGGAGGCGACGTACGCGGACTTCCTCAAGCCGGGGCGGGTCCAGCCCCTCAACGTCCCTTACACCAGCCGCGCCCTGGCCGAGATCTCGGCGCTCCACCCGACGCTGCAGGTGGTGTACGCCGGCAACCGCAAGCTGGCCATGGAGTGGACCCGGGCCTTCTTCGCCGCCGTTAACGCCCAGGGCGAGGACCGGATGCCGGAGAGCGTCCAGGAGACTCTGGCGCTGTACGGTGCGCCCCCGACCGCCGACCAGGGAGCCGAGCTGCGCATCCTGCGTACGGTGCGCGAGGAGCTCCCCGGGGAGTTCACCATGGCCGACCTCCGCCGGGCCTTCCCTGACCTGAAGGTCACCGTGCTGCGCTCCGCGCTCGCCCGGCTGCGGCAACGGGGCGAGATCTCGTGCCGGGGACGCGGCCGGGCCGCCCTCTGGGTGAAACAGCGCTAACCGGGCCACTCCCACTTGGCGTGCTCGGACATGTCCTCGCCGTGCTCGTAGGCGTAGTTGGTGTTGGCGATGATCTGGTCCCTGAGCCACTCCTTGAAGTGGGCTCCCGCGAGCCTGCAGCCTGGGCACCCGGTCGATGACGTCGATGGCCAGGTTGAAGCGGTCGATCTGGTTCCGGATCGCCAGCTCCAGCGGCGTGTTGATGTTGCCCTGTCTCCTTGTAGCCCCGCACGTGGAGGTTGGGGTGGTTGGTCCGGCGGTAGGTCAGCTTGTGGATCAGCCAGGGATAGCCGTGGAAGTTGAAGATCATCGGCTTGTCGGCCGTGAACAGGCTGTCGAAGTCCGCGGTCGGTCATGCCGTGCTGGTGCTCGGTGTGGCGGCTCCAGCTTGAACAGGTCCACGACGTTGACGAAGCGGACCTTGAGGTCGGGAAAGTGCTCGCGCAGCAGGGCCGTGGCGGCCAGCGACTCCATGGTGGGGACGTCCCCGGCAGCAGGCCATGACCACGTCGGGCTCGGCACCCTCGTCGTTGCTGGCCCAGTCCCAGATGCCGATGCCCTTGGTGCAGTGGGCGATCGCCTCGTCCATGGCCAGGTACTGGAGGTGGAGCTGCTTGTCGGCCACGATGACGTTGACGTAGTTGATGCTGCGCAGGCAGTGGTCCGCCACCGACAGCAGGCAGTTGGCGTCGGGCGGCAGGTAGATCGCGCACCACGCTGGGGCTCTTGTTGGCGACGACGTCCAGAAAGCCCGGGTCCTGGTGGCTGAAGCCGTTGTGGTCCTGGCGCCAGACCGTGGAGGTGATCAGCAGGTTGAGGGACGACAATGGGCGCCCGCCAGGACAGCTCGCTGGCATTTCTCCAGCCACTTGGCGTGCTGGTTGAACATGGAGTCGATGATGTGGACGAACGCCTCGTAGGAGGCGAAGAAGCCGTGGCGTCCGGTCAGCAGATAGCCTTCCAGCCACCCTTCCAGGGTGTGCTCGCTGAGCATCTCCATGACCCGCCCGTCGTGAGCCAGCTCGCCGCCGTCGTCGTCCTCCGGTATGATCTTCGCCCAGCCAGGTCTTCTCGCTGGCCTCGTAAACCGCCTCGAGCCGGTTGGACGCGGTCTCGTCGGGCCCGAAGAGCCGGAAGTTGTCCATGTTCGCCGCCATGACGTCGCGCAGGAATCCGCCGAGGACGCGGGTGTTCTCGACCCTGCGTCTGTCCCGGCTTCTCGAACGTCACCGCGTAGTCGCGGAAGTCCGGCAGCCGGAGAGCGGCTTGCGCACCAGGCCGCCGTTGGCCACCGGATTCGCGCTCATGCGCCGGGAGCCCTCCGGCGCCAACGCCTTCAGCTCCGGGATCAGTCGTCCCGTTCTCGTCGAAGAGCTTCTCCGGCTGGTAGCCCCGCATCCACTCCTCCAGGAGCTGGAGGTGCTCGGGCTTGTCGTGGATCTTGAACGGCACCTGGTGGGCCCGCCAGAAGCCCTCCACGCGTATGGCCGTCCACGTCGTGGGGCGCGGTCCAGCCCTTGGGGCTGCGGAGCACGATCATGGGCCAGCGCGGGTAGGTCGTGACCCCGTTGGTCCGCGCCTCGTGCTGGATGGCGCGGATCTCGGCTAGCACCTCCTCCAGCGTCTGCGCCATGCGCTGGTGCATGGTCTTCGGATCGGAGCCCTCGACGAAGTACGGCTCGTAGCCGTAGCCGATGAGCAGGCTCTCCAGCTCCTCGTGGTCGATGCGGGCCAGGATCGTGGGATTGGCGATCTTGTAGCCGTTGAGGTGGAGGATGGGCAGCACCGCCCCGTCCTGGGCCGGGTTCAGGAACTTGTTGGAGTGCCAGGAGGTCGCCAGGGGACCGGTCTCGGCCTCGCCGTCCCCCACCACGACCACGCGCGATCAGGTCCGGGTTGTCGAAGGCGGCCCCGTAGGCGTGGGAGATGCTGTACCCCAGCTCGCCGCCCTCGTGGATCGAGCCCGGCGTCTCGGGCGTGCAGTGGCTGCCGATCCCCCCGGGAAACGAGAACTGCTTGAGGAAGTGCTGCATCCCTGCCTCGTGCTCGCCCTTCTCCGGGTAGACCTCGGAGTAGGTCCCCTCAAGGTACGTGTTGGCGAGCATGGCCGGCGACCCGTGCCCCGGCCCGGAGATGAAGATCATGTTCAGGTCGTGCTCCTTGATGAGGCGGTTCAGGTGCACCCACACGAAGCTCTGGCCGGGGGCGGAGCCCCAGTGCCCGAGCAGCCGCTTCTTGATGTGCTCCATCTCGAGCGGCTCTCGCAGGAGCGGGTTGTCGCGCAGGAAGATCATCCCCGCGCAGAGATAGAGGCTCGCCCGCCAGTAGGCATCCATGCTCTCCAGCTCGTCCGGGCTCAGGATCCCGGTGGCGGTCTTCTCCGTTGGTGTTGTCTTGACGGCCATGGTGCTCCTCGCTTTCGCCGCTCTCCCCCTGTGCAAGGAGCCGACCCCTCCCCGAAATTCCGCAAGATAACCACACTTGCCGTAAATACTTAGCTTGACGTGCCCACGTCAGGGGGGTTGATTCGGGGCCCTTCCGAGATTCCAGGAGACCAGGTCGCCGACAGGGCAGCAACAGCAATCGGTGACAGGCTGCGGCGGCAGCCGTCAGCGGCGACGATCAGTGGTGGCCGGGGCACCTCCACGCCACGAGCTCGGCGATGTCGCGGATCGCGAGCGTCTCCCCCAACCCCTCGCTCCTGGCTGCGTCCTCGAGCATCACCAGGCAGGTCGGGCAGGCGGTGGCGAGCACCTCGGCGCCGGTGTCGCGGGCCTGGCGCACCCGGATCCGGGCCGGGCTGTCCTCGCCGCCGCCGAGCATGTCGGTGAAGGCGTTGCCGCCCCCGCCACCGCAGCACAGGGCGCTCTTTCTCGTCCGCGCCATCTCCACCAGCTCGAGACCGGGGATACGCTTCAGCACCCGGCGTGGCGCCTCGTACTCGCCGTTCAGCCGCCCGAGCAGGCAGGGGTCGTGGTAGGTCACGCGCAGCGGCCCCTTGCCCGCCGGCTGGAGCCGCCCCTCCTTGACCAGCCGGGCCAGGAGCTGGCTGGAGTGCACCACCTGGAAGTCACCTCCCAGGCGGGGGTACTCGTTCCGCATGGCGTTGTAGGCGTGGGGAGAGAGGGTCAGGACCTTCTTCACCCCCCGCTCCCGGAAGCGCTCGATGTTGATCCCCGCCAGGTGCTCGAAGAGCCCCTCCTCGCCCACCGCCGCCGCCTCGTTGCCGTCGCAGACCTCGTCGACGCCGAGGATGCCGAAGGACACGCCCGCGCGCCGCAACACCGCCGCCAGGGCCCGCGCCACTCGGGAGGCGACGGGATCGTATGAGGCGACGCAGCCCACGTAGAGCAGCCACTCGTGGCCGGCGAAGCGCTCGATGCCGTCATCGGCCGCCCAGTCCGCGCGCTGCTCGGGCGGCGAGCCGTAGGGGTTGCCGGAGCGGGTGACGTTCTCCAGGAAGCGCTTCACCGTGCCGCGGGCGAGCCCGCGCTCCACGATCTCGCCCTTGCCGGCGCGGATCATGGCCTGGACCTGCTCGCCGAAGCGGTAGGGACACTGCGCGGCGCAGTTGCCGCAGGCGGTGCACGAGAACACGATCTTCGCGAGCCGCTCCGAGTACTCCAGGTCGCCCTCGTACCAGGCCCGCAGCAGCCACAGGCGGCCGCCCGGGGAGAAGCTCTCCAGGCGGAAGCGGGCGTAGGCCGGGCAGGCGTCGAGGTCCGCGAAGTCGGGCGGGTACTTGCAGTAGCCGCAGCGGAAGCAGCGGTGGATGGTGTCCGCGTACTCGGCGAGCGCCACCTCACACCTCCCAGTTGCCCGGGTTCATGATCCGGTTGGGGTCGAGCATGGCCTTGACCCTTCGCATCAGCTCGCGGGTGCCCGGGTCCATCACCCCGGCGATCAGCCCCTGGGCGTAGAGGCCCGGCTTCCAGGGCACCCCACCCAGCTCCAGCACCGCCTCGTCGGACTCGTGGAGGGCACAGCGGGCGGCGTCGACGCTGGCGGGATCGGCGCGGTTGAAGGCGTACGTCCAGGAGTACATCATGGCGTGGCAGGGGCCGATCACCCGGCCGAGCAGGGTGTACGTAATGCCGTGCCGGTGGGAGATCTCGACCCCGCGCCGCCAGCAGTCCGGGTAGCGGTCCACCGGGATGATGGCCCCCACGTACTCGAACCCGCCGCCCTTCTTGATGTCGGCGGTGATGCGGTCCACCGGCGGCCGCTTGAGGACCTCCTTCTTGGCCAGGTAGTCCAGGGACAGGAACCCCCCGTCGCCCCGGCTCACGTACTCCTCGAGCGTGTCGCAGAGGAGCTCCCGCTTCAGCTCCAGCTCCTTGGCCGAGTCACCGCTGAAGACGATGTTGACGCTGTGCAGGCCGCGGTAGGCGGGCGGCACCTCCTGGGACCAGGCCACCAGGTCCTCGCCCACCTGGGTGTGGGTGAGGCGGTGGGCGACCTCGGGCACCAGCTCGGCGTCGTCGACCACGAAGATCTCCACGTCACGCGTGCGCCGGCGCGGGTAGAGCTGCAGGGAGATCTTGGTGATGATCCCCGTGGTGCCGAACCAGCCCAGGAACAGCCCGGCCAGGTCGGGCAGCGGCGGCCGCGCGTACCAGGAGGGCGAGACCGCGCACGAGCCCACCAGGCAGGCCTCGCCGGTGGGCAGCACCACCTCCATGCCGGCCACCATCGCCGAGTTGAAGCCGTACAGCGCCAGGTCGCCCTGGCCGTGGATCACCACGTTGCCGCCGATGGTGGCCTGGGGCGGGGCGCCCGGCTCGGAGTGGATGAGGGTGGGATGGTGGCGCTCCAGATAGGTTGCCAGCTTGCCCTGGGAGCAGCCCGCCTCCACCAGCGCGTAGCGGGAGCGCTCGTTGACCTCGAGGATCCGGTCCATGCGCTTCATGTCCATGCAGATGCCGCCCTCGAGCGGCACCGCCACGCCGGTCAGGGAGAGGGCGCCGCCCACGGGAGTCACGGGCAGCTTCTCCCGGTTGGCGAGGCGGACCACCTCCTGCACCTCCTCGGTGGTCCTGGGCGCCACCACGAAGGCCGGCTCATGGGGCTCGGCCGTGCCCAGGTCGCGGCCGTAGAGGTAGAGCTCCTCGGGGCCGGCCGAGGCGAAGTCCTCACCCACGATCCCCTGCAGGGCGGAGAGCACCGCGCCCATCCCTCACCTCCCCGCCGGCTGCTCGCCGACGGCGAGCCGGCACAGGTCGCTCATGAAGATCGGCATCAGGCCGCGATCGAGCAGCGGCCCGGCCAGGGTGCCCATGCAGGCGGGGCAGTTCATGACGCACAGGGTCGCCCCGGCGTCCACCATGTCCTGGATGTTGCGCTGCTGGATCTCGCGCGCCCGCTGCACGCTGCCCGGCTGCTTGAGGCCGCGGATCACCCCCGCGCAGCAGAGCGCGTTCTCCCCCACGTACTCACGCTCTGGCTGCTCCACCCCGATGAGGTCGAAGATGTCGTCCACGTGGTGTTGCATCTGCGGCGACAGCCGGGACGAGCACGGCCGCTGGTACGCCACCTTGAAGCCCAGCGGCGTGACCTGGTCGCGGAGCTCGAGCGAGCCGCCGAGTGCAGGAACTCGAAGAGGTGCACCGGCTTGAAGGGAACCTCGATGCCCCAGGCCCGGGCGTAGTGGGTGTAGGTGCCGTAGCACTCGTCGTGGAGGAAGATCACCTCCCGGGCTCCGTGGCGGGCCAGCTTGTCGATGACCCCGGGCAGGCGCTCATTGATGAGCGAGGTCCGCCCGTAGTGCAGGTACATGAGCTGGCAGAACAGGTGGAACGAGGTGCGCCGGTCCTCCGAGATCACGTCGACGCCCTCGAACAGCTTGCCCTGAATCAATGATCTGAGCTGAGGGAAGACCCCGAGGGAGAGCACCGGCTCGCTGACCTCCCTGACCTTGAGCTCCCCCCGCCAGGGCACCGCCATCTGCTCCCCCAGCGTGATGAGGGGCCTCGGCAGCGGTTCCCGGTCCAACGCCTCCTGCTGGCGGGCGATGAGGTAGAAGGGATGGTTGCCCCGGCCGCAGTACTCCTCGCAGGCGTAGCAGGTCACGCAGTCCGTGAGCACCGACGAGCCCTCGCCGGCGGCGATCCTGGCCATCTCCTCCCTGGCCCCGTCGGGGTCGAAGCTCAGGTACTGGCACTTCACCAGGCAGTCCCCGGTCGCGCAGGTGGCGCACAGGTCCTCGTCGAAGGTGAGCTCGTACACGGGCCCGGTCCCCCTCTCCTCGGAGCCGCTCGGCTGTCCGGACGTCACGGCACCCCATTGTAGCCCGCAGCCGACGCGCCTCCGATTCGCTGTCGCCTTGAACGGCCGCGGCGCGTGGGACGCCCCGACGGCTGCGGCTGGGTGCGCGCGATCACGCGTACCTCTTGGCGCTACCACCCATCGCGAGCGCGAACTCCTCCGCGTGATTCGTCTTCTCGATTCGCGATGCATTCTTGACGCTCGAGCCTCAGGCTGCTATTCCTTGACTGTCCACATTGCGTGCAAAGGACGCCACCTACGTTTGTTTGGTCTGATGCCCGGGCCACGACCGGCCTGCCGGCCGCCCGGCCGAGAATCGAGAGGTGGGCGATGCGAGGTGCGATGCAGATCGCCGAGCGGCTCGGAGCGGCCGTGCTTGCCACGTTCCTGGTGATGCCGGCGGCCGCACAAACCTGTCCGGGCGTCGTCGGCGTCGAGGACTTCGACGAGTACAACCAGGAGCCCGACGATGTCGCCATGGACGGCGACTACGCCTACACCGCCGACACCTACGGGCTGACCGTCTACGACCTCTCGGACCCCACGCACCCGGCCCCGGTCGCCCAGGTGCTGCTCCCAGACGACGGCGTCGGCATCGCCCTCTCCGGTGGGATGGCCTACGTCGCCGACGCCAGCGGCATCCTCCACGTCATCGACATCTCGGACCCCACAGCGCCCGCCGAGGTCGGATCGATCCAGACCCCGGGCGTCGCGCGCGACGTGGCGGTCTCGGGGACCCTCGCGGTGGTGGGAATCACCGTCACCTCTGTGTACAGCATCGACCCCCAAGGCGCCCTCCAGGTGGTGGACGTCTCGGACCCGGCTTCTCCGACACTTCGCGGCATTGTGGGTACAGCCACATACGAGGGTGCGGTGGTGCTCTCCGGGACTCACGCCTACTGCGGCGGGGAGATCTTCGATCTCTCCAACCCCGGGGCTCCAACTGTGGTCGGAGTGGTAGCCGGGCGCGCCGTCGGCTTCGCTACATCCGGGTCCTACCTACTCACCGGCTCCGGAACCTCCTTGCATATCGTCGACGTCTCGGACCCCGGCGCACCAATCACGGTGGGGTCCGTGGGTCTCCCGGACGAGCCACTCTCGGCCGCGGTTTCCGGATCCACCGCCTATGTTGCAGATGCCCTCGCCGGCCTCAAGATCGTGGACATCTCCAACCTTGCAGCACCGTCCGTGATCGGCTCCGTCGATGTCCCCGATGCGCAAGCGACCATCGGCACCGCGGTGGCGGGGGCTCTTGTGGTCATGATCCAACATGCCCCCGCCGGCCTTGCGGTGGTGGACGTCTCAGAGCCCGGCGCGCCCCTATCGGTTGGGGCCCTTGATCCGCGCGGCGATGCACGGGATCTGGCGGTGTCGGGCTCCTACGCCTTCGTCGCGGATTGGGAGGGCGGTCTGCGGGTCATCGACATCGCCGATCCCGCGGCCCCGGCCCTGCTCGGATCGGTTGACACCGGCTGGAGGACGTGGGCAGTGGCCGCCTCCGGCTCCACGGCGTACGTCGCCGGCCTCGGCATGGACCTGCAGGTCGTGGACGCGTCGAACCCCGCTCTTCCCACCGTCGTCGGGTCCACGACGGCTTACGGCTACGGATACTACCGCGAGCGGCTCCTCGTCGCGGGTAGCACCTTGTTCGCTGCCGTCGGGAGCCTGCAGATCATCGACGTCTCTGACCCCACCACACCCGAGACTCTCGGCTCTCTCAGCAGTTGGTGGAACGCTAACGACGTCGCGCTCGAGGGTACAACGGCATTCGTCGCGGGTGGTGGGGGCCCGGACTACGGCGTGCTCGTCGTGCTTGACACCACGGACCAGACCGCGCCCACCGTCATCGGAACCATGGAATCTGACGCAGCTGCCAGGGCCGTCGCCGTCTACGGCTCTCACGTCCTGCTCGGCACCGGTTATGACTCAGCCATCAATGGTCTCTGGCGGAACAGCCTCTACGTCATAGACGTTGCGGATCCGACCACGCCCACCGTTACCGGCTCCTTGGACCTCCCTGATGTCCCAAACTCAATAACCGTCTCCGGATCCAACGCATTGGTGGCCGACTCCTCCGGTGGTCTCATCGTGGTGGATGTGTCAACGCCCTCCGCACCCAGGATTCTGGAGCGCATCCCCACGTCACGATCCGCCGCCGGCGTCGGGTTGTCCGACGCGACCGGCACGGCATGGGTGGCGAGCGGTCCGATCCTGGAGGCCATGGCGCTCGGGTGCGCGGGTTGCGCCGGTCTGGATGTGGAGGCGATACCCGCCAGCGTCACAACCGGCGGCGACACCACCACTGTGACGGTCACTGTACACGACCTGCTCGACAACGCTTTGTCTGGGCAGCTCGTATCGGGAACCAGCGACCTGGGGACGGTGACTTCCTTCACCGACAACGGCGATGGCACCTACGACGCCGTCTTCACCTCGGGGTCGGTGTCCGGCACCGCCCACATCAACCTCAGCGTGAACGGCGACTCGTGCACGACGACGGGCGAGGTCGAGGTGGTGTGCGCCGGCGGGGCCGCCGATGTGCCGAGCGGCCTCGAGGTCACGTCCATCACCGACGGCAGCATCACGCTCGAGTGGGACGTCTCGAGTGGCGCGGTCGGCTACACCGTGTACCGCGACGGCCAGGTCCTGGGGACGATCGGGGCCGGCACGACGGTGACGTTCACCGACACGGACATCTTCCCCGGAACCGAGCACTGCTACCAGGTGAGCGCGAGCGACGTCTGCGGAGGAGAGACCGACCGCTCGGAGGCCGTGTGTGGCGCCAGCAGCGGCAGGCCGGCGTCCTGCACCCAGCCCCTCACGGGCTACCCTATGGACTTCCTGAACGGCGGCGACGTCCTCGATGCCGCGGTCAGCGGCGATCTCCTCGCCACCGCCGACGAGTACGGCGCCACGCTGTGGGACGTCTCCGACCCCACCTCCCCAGTACGACTGAGCACGGTCGAGGGCGAGTCCCGCGGTCAGGGCGTTGCGTTTGCAGGTCCCTATCTTCTGGTGCTTGCCACGCAGTACACGGGCCTGGAGGTGTTCGACGTATCCGACCCCACGATGCCCTCTGTGGTCGGGTCTGTGGATACACCCGGGCCTTTCTCTTTCAATGTTGCAGTCACAGGTTCCACGGCGATCTTGGCCGATGGCAGCGGCGTCCGCATCATCGACCTCTCCACACCAGCAGCACCGGCGATCGTCGGCTCCGTCGACACACCGGGCGGCGCCTACTGGGTGGCCGTGTCTGGCTCGTACGCCGTCGTGGCTAGCGGCTACGACGGACTGCTGGTCGTAGACATTGCCGATCCCGCGGCGCCTGCAATCGTCGGCTCGGCGTCAACCCCGGGTCACGCAGAGATGGTTGCGGTCTCCGGCAGCAACGCGTATGTCACCGACACGGATCTCCACGTGGTGGACATCTCCGATCCGACCGCCCCAACTGTCACCGGGTCCATGAGCGCCCCGGTAGGCATCATCCCCGTAGCCGTCTCGGGCTCCACCGCGTTCGTGGCGGGCTCTGGCAACAACGGATACACCTGGGAGACAGGCCTGTGGGCCGTTGACGTTTCCGACCCCGCGGCGCCCACGATCGTCGGCTCGGTGGGGACACCGGATCGCCCAGGCGGACTGACCGTGGCGGGCTCCAAGGTGTACCTCGGTGTCCGCTCGCACGGCCTGCACGTCATCGACGTCTCCGACCCCACCGCCCTCTCCATCGTCGGCGTGACCGACACCCTGGGATGGGCCGAGGACGTGGACGTGGCCGGATCGCTCGCCGTCGTTGCCGACGGAAATCGCGGGCTGGAGGTCCTGGATGTGGCGAACCCAACCGCTCCCATCGACCTTGGATCAGTCGACATCCCGGAGCACGCCCACCACGTCGAGCTGTCGGGATCCACGGCCGTCGTGGTCGGCGGTGGCGAGGCCCCCTACGACAACCGGTTGTCCCTGGTGGATGTCTCTGACCCGACCGCACCGAGGATCACCGGCTCGCTGGGCGGCTTCTTCGATGTCACGGGGCTGGCCGTTGAAGGGTCGACCGCGTATCTGGCCGTAAACTACGAGGGCCTGGCGGTGGTGGACATCTCGGACCCCACCTCGCCCCTCCTCGTCGGATGGCTCGAGATCCTGAACTCACTCGGGGACGTCGCGGTCACGCAGTCCACTGTCTTCGTCAAGACCTGGAGCGGGCTACACGTCGTCGACGTCTCGGACCCCGGCGCGCCGGCGATCATTGGATCGCTGAGCATACCCGGCACCGCATTGGCCGCGTCGGACTCCGTTCTGTACGTCGGGGGCGGGAGCCTGCAGGTGGTCGACGTCTCCGACCCCAGCGTGCCGACCATCGTCGGCTCGGTCGACGCACCGTACCTCATCAGCAGCTTGACTGTCTGGGACTCCACCCTCGTGGCTGCGGACCCCTATGGCCTCAGCATCGTCGACGTATCCGTCCCAGCGACGCCAGTGATCACTGGATGGGCACGGAAGACACGAACTATGGAGGCGAAAGTCGCGGTCGCCGGCAGCCATGCCTTCGTCGCGGACGGAGCCTACCTGGACACCCTCGAGCTCGCATGCGTGCCCAAATGCGGCGCCTTCTCCGCCGCGTTGGGCGTCGAGCCCCTCATGCCCAACGAGATGAGCAGCGTGACGGCCAACGTCGTCGATATCGCAGGCGAACCCCTGCCCACCCTGACCATCCTTGGAAACGCCTCCGCCGGGATCCTGGGCGCGTTCAGTGACGACGGTGACGGCTCGTACACTGCGGCCTACACCGCCCCCGGGACCGCGCAGACGACCACTCTGTCCGTCTCCGTCGATGGCTTCGAGTGCGGCGTCGATCTGCTGGTGGAGGTCGTGTGCCCGACCCTCCAGCTCGGCATGACGCCGAGCCCGCTGCCCTCTGGCGAGGTCGGGACTCTGGACATCGCGGTGGACGACCCACGGGGCGCGGCCCTGCCCGGCCTGGACCTAGACCTCTCGGCGACGGCCGGATCGCTGGGCTCGGTGACCGATCATGGGGATGGGACCTACGCGGCGAGCTTCACGGCGCCCGGAGGCGTCCAGACGGTGACCGTGTCCGCCACAGACCTGGCCAGCGGCTGCTCCGACGACCTCGTCTTCCAGGTCGGCACCTGCTCCGATCCGCTCACATTGGAGTCCGAGACCATCTCCGACACCCGCACCATCGACTGGTGCGGACCGGTGATCGTGGGGCCGGCGGTGAGCGTGGAGGCGACTGGTGTGCTGGAGATCCTCGCCACGGGCTCCATCGAGGTCAGGAACGGCTTCTCGGTGGCGGCCGGGGGCACGGCGACGTTCACACTGCAGCCCTGAGGCTCTCGACGCGACCGTGGTCCACGTGCGGCGCGCAGGCCGTCAGGGGGCGGGCTCGCGCGGCGGAACGGGCTGGGCGTAGAGGTCGTCGATGAGGGGGGCGTACTTGTTCAGGATGACCCGGCGCTTGAGCTTGAGCGTCGGCGTGAGCTCGCCTGCCTCCTCGGTGAGCTCGTTGGGCAGGAGGGCGATCTTCTTGACGCGCTCATACCGGGAGAAGTCTCCCATCTTGGCGTCCACGACGGCCTGGTAGTGGTCGACGACCCTCTGGTCGGCGCACAGCGCCGCCAGGTCGCCTGCGATCCCCTGCTCCTTGGCCCACGGCTCGAGCACGTCTGAGGCCGGTACCACCAGGGCGGAGATGAACTTGCGCCGGTCGCCGATGACCATGGCCTGGGCGATGAACTTGTCCGCCTTGAGAGCGTTCTCCAGGGGCTGGGGGGCCACGTTCTTGCCGCCCGCGGTGACGATGAGCTCCTTCATGCGGTCGGTGATCCGGACGAAGCCGTCGTCGTCGATGAGGCCGACGTCGCCGGTGTGCAGCCAGCCGTCGGGGTCGATGGTCTCGGCCGTCTCGGCCGGCATGTTCCAGTAGCCCTGCATGACCACGTCGCCCCGGACCAGGACCTCTCCCTCGTCGGAGATGCGCAGCTCCACGCCGGGGCTCGTCTTACCCACGCTGCCGAAGCGGAACGCCCGGTCGGTGTTGACGGTGACGGCGCCCGTCAGCTCGGTCATGCCGTACACCTCCAGGATCTTGATCCCCACCGCGTGGAAGAACTCGGCCAGGTCGGCGGCCAGGGGCGCGCCGGCGGAGCCGTACATCCGCATCCGGCCGCCGGTCGCGGCCTGGATCTTTGAAAACACCAGCCGGTCGGCCACGGCGTGCTGCGCCGCGAGCCCGGCACCCACCTTCCCTGTCGCCTCGGCGGCGCGGTAGCGGCGGCCCACGCCCACCGCCCACTCGAAGAGCCGCTTCTTGAGCGCCGGCCCCTTCTCCACCCCTTCGTTGATCCGCGCGAAGATCTTCTCGTAGACCCGCGGCACGCCGACGATGTTGGTGGGCCGCACCTCGCGCAGGTTGTCGCCGAGGGCGTCGAGGCTCTCCGCGTACGCGATGGCGATGCCGTACATGAAGCTGAAGAGGTCGGCGACCCGTTGCAGGATGTGGGACAGGGGAAGGAAGGACATCAGGACGCTGTCGGGCTCGACCTTGATCAGGGGCTCCACGGCGGCGAGCTCGGCGATGAAGTTGCGGTGGGTCAGGACCACGCCCTTGGGCCTGCCCGTGGTGCCGGAGGTGTACACCAACGTCGACACGTCCTCCGGGCGCGCCGCGGCGGCCATGTCCTCGAGCTCCTGCCGGGAGTGGCCGTCGCCTGCCGCCAGCAGGCGCTCCAGGTCCATCACCCGCTCTTCCTCGGGCGGATCCTCGACGTCGAAGGTGATCACCCTCTCGAGGGTGGGGACCCGGTCGATGATCTCCAGGACGGTGTCCAGGTGCTGCTCGGACGAGACGAAGACCACCTTCGCCTCGGCATCGCGCAGGATGTACTCCACCTGGGAGGGGATCAGGGTGGTGTAGAGGGGGACCAGGGCGCACCCCGCCATCATCGCCCCGTAGTCGGTGGTGGCCCACTCGGGTCGGTTCTCGGACAGGATGGCGACGTGGGTCTGAGGTGCACAGCCGAGGGCTCGCAGGCCGAAGGCGGTCCGCTGCACCCGCTCGAGCGCCCACCGGTAGGAGAGCCTCTGCCAGATCCCCGCGCGCTTGACCACGAACGCGGTGCCGTCACCGCGCCGATCCACGATCTGGAAGAACCGCTCGTTCAGCGTGTCTGCCATGGCCGCCACCCTCGCTCGGAGATGTTGTCGCCGATGGTACCCGTCACCACGGCCGGCTGCAAATGTCGAATCAACCGTGGGACGGCACTGTTGCCACTGGGAGAGCCCACACCGCAAAGCAGGGCCTCGGCCCGGGAGGAGAGCATGACGGTTCGACCCATCAAGCGCGTGAGCGAGGCGAGGCCGACGCTGGAAGGCGCGGGGGTGCACCTGCGCCGGGCCTTCGGCTTCTCGGACACCGAGGAGTTCGACCCCTTCCTGCTGCTCGACGACTTCCGCAACGACGTCCCCGAGGACTACCTGGCCGGCTTCCCCTGGCACCCCCACCGCGGGATCGAGACCATCACCTACGTGCTGGCCGGCACCGTGGAGCACGGCGACAGCCTGGGCAACAGCGGCGCCATCGGCGCCGGCGACGTGCAGTGGATGACCGCCGGCAGCGGCATCATCCACCAGGAGATGCCCAAGGGCGACGAGGCGGGCCGCATGCACGGCTTCCAGCTCTGGGCGAACCTGCCGGCGGCGCTCAAGATGACCGCGCCGCGCTACCAGGAGGTCAAGGCGGCGGACATCCCCGAGGTCACCGACGACGACGGCACCCGGGCGCGGGTGGTCTGCGGCCGTCTCTGGGGCGTGACCGGGCCGGTGGACGGGATCGCGGCCGACCCGTTCTACCTCGACGTCTCCGTGCCGCCGGGCACGACAAAGACCCTGCCCGTGGAGACCACTCGCCACGCCTTCGCCTACGTCTTCGCCGGATCGGGGCGATTCTGCAACGCCTCCGGGCCGCTGGCCGTCCCCACCGAGGGCGTGGGCTGGTGGTCGACACCGCGCCGTCCCCCGAGGCGGAGAACCGCTCGCTGGTGCTCTTCGACCGCGGCGACGAGGTCACGGTGCGGGCCGGAGAGGAGGGCGTCCGCTTCCTGCTGGTCTCCGGCAAGCCCCTGCAGGAGCCGGTGGCCTGGTACGGCCCGATCGTGATGAACACCCAGGAGGAGCTGCAGCAGGCCTTCGACGAGCTGCGGCAGGGGACCTTCTTGAAGGCCGGTGGAGTGGGCTCGCCGCCATCGAGGTGACTCCGTTCGGATCACCGCAGATCGGTGCCGCGGGGCAGAATTTTGAGAAGGCGTTTTGTGTTCACTGTGCGGACATGAAGTCTGCACACAGCTCCTGCGTCCCCGAGCGGACGTCCCAGCGGGGAGGCTGCCATGCCCCTGGCTGAAGGCGTCCGCGTGGGGCCGTACGAGGTCCTCTCTCTCCTCGGCGCCGGCGGCATGGGTGAGGTGTGGCGCGCGCTCGACCCACGCATCGACCGTGAGGTCGCGCTCAAGACGCTGCCGGAAGCGATGGCCTCGGACCCCGAGCGGATGGCTCGCTTCCAGCGCGAGGCGCGAGTCCTGGCGGGCCTCAACCACACCAACATCGCGCTGCTCTACGGCCTGGAGCAGCTGCCCCTGCCGCCGTCCGCCGAGCGCGACGTCGGCGAGGCCGAGTCGTCCGGCGCCTGGGTCCTGGTCATGGAGCTCGTGGAAGGCGAGGGCCTCGACGAACGCATCGCGCGGGGGCCCATCCCCGTCGATGAAGCCATCCCCATCGCCCTGCAGGTCGCCGACGCCCTCGCCGCCGCCCACGATCAGGGCGTCGTCCACCGCGACCTCAAGCCGGCCAACATCAAGGTCCGTCCCGACGGGACCGTCAAGGTGCTGGACTTCGGGCTGGCCACGACCTGGCAGCCGCCCGCGGCCCACAGCGACCCTTCCCTGTCCCCCACGATCACCAGCCACCACACCGAGCTGGGCAGGATCATGGGGACCGCCAACTACATGAGCCCGGAGCAGGCCCGCGGCAGGCCCGTGGACCGCCGCGCCGACATCTGGGGCTTCGGATGCCTGCTCTTCGAGATGCTCACCGCCCGCAAGGCGTTCGCGGGCGACACCGTGTCCGACACCGTCGCCGCCATCCTCAAGGACGAGCCGGGTTGGGAGCGGCTCCCAGCCGACCTCGACCCCGTCGCCAGACACGTGCTGCGCCGGTGTCTTGCCAAGGACCCGGCCCGGCGCTTCCACGACATCGTCGACGTGCGCATCGAGCTCGAGGAGGACCGTGAGGTCGTCCCGGATGCGCGGACGAAACGAGTCTCGAGGCGCAACGCGTTCGGCTGGGGCCTGGGCCTGGCGGCCGTGGCGGGCTGCCTGGCCGCTGCTGCGATCCTGCTCTCCTCCCGTCTTCCCCCCGGCCAGTCCCCCACCTACAGGGCGCTGAGCTTCCGGTCCGGACACGTCGCATCCGCCCGTTTCGCCCCCGATGGGGAGACCGTCATCTACGCCATCGCCACCCGCGACCGGCCGCTGACATTGCTGTCGACTCGGTCCGACAGCATCGAGTCCACCGCCCTCGATCTCCCTTCGGCCGACGTCCTCGGCATCTCGCGCAACGGGAAGATGGCGCTCCTCCTCGACGTCCACCGTGAGGGGACCTGGGTGCGGGTCGGCACCCTCGCCGCCGCCGACCTCGCCGGCGGGGCCCCGCGCCCCATCCTGGAGCGCGTGAACGACGGCGACATCTCGGCGGATGGGACGCGCATGGCGGTCGTCCACGAGGTCGGCCACAGCCAGCGGCTCGAGTACCCCCTCGGACGCGTGCTCTTCGAGACCCACGGCTGGATCAGCCACGTACGCATCGCACCCGACGGCGAACGCGTGGCCTTCCTGCACCACCCCTTCTACGGCGACGACCGTGGATTCGCCGTCCTGGTGGACGGCGACGGGAAGGTGACCAGGCTCAGCGGCGACATATCGGACAGCCTGCAGGGGCTGGCCTGGTCGCCGCACGGGGACTCCATCTGGTTCTCGGCCTTCGTCTTCGGCAAGGGTGGCGTGGTCTGGAGCGTCGAGCCCGGATCCGCGCCGCGCGAGCTGCTGCGATCACCGGTGGCCGTGCGCATCCAGGACGTCGCCTCCGACGGCAGGGCCCTGCTGGTGGCGGGCGACTCGCGCGCCGAGATCGCGGGCCTGCTGGCCGGGCAAACCCGGGAGCGCCGGTACGAGGGCTGGAACGACGACTCCATCGGCGGCCTGGCAGCCGACGGTAGCGTCTTTGCCGGCAACGAGCAGGCATCGAACGTGGACGGCGAGTACACCGTCTTCGTCCGCCACGCAGACGGCTCGGCGCCGGTGCGGATCGGCCTCGGCGACGTCATCGGCATGAGCCCGGACGGCGCGTGGGTGTTCACGCAACGTTTGACCGGCGACCGCTCCAAGCTGACCCTCCTCCCCACCGGGCCGGGCCTGCCGCGGACCATCGACCTGGGCGGCGTGACAGCGGTCGGCTCCGCGTCCGGCCCGCTCACCTGCTCTCTCGACGGGCAGCGCGCGGCGTTCATAGGAATGGCCGGCGGTCTCGGGCCTCGAATCTACGTGCTCGACGTCCGCGGCGGCACCGTGCGTCCGATCGGACCCGTTGGCACCCGCGGAGCCGTCATCTCTCCCGACGGCTCACGGGTCGCCTCGATCGGGCCCGAGGGCGTCGTGACCATCTACCCGGTCGCCGGCGGTCAGCCCCGGGAGGTGCCCGGCATCGAGCCCGGGGAGGAGCCGCGGCAGTGGTCCCTGGACGGACGCTCCCTGCTGGTGTGGGACCGTACCTTCCCGGCCCGCATCCATCGCGTCCGCGTCGACGACGGTGCCCGGGAGCTCGCTCTCGAGATCATGCCCGGCGATCCCACGGGCGTCCTCTACGGCGACATCCTGCTGGCGCCCGGCGGCGAGCACTATCTCTACCGCTACCGCCGCGACCTGAGCACCCTCTTCCTCGTGAACCGCGTTCCCTAGAACCCCGGCGGCGTGCCGCCGTACGTCCCCCCATGCACATGGCCCGACAAGGGCCTGGTCCTGGTGGACCCGGGCCACTCCCCCACCATGGCCCGGCTGCTGCGCGCGGCCACGAGAGCCGAGCTGGGCCGCGACCAGTTCGCCTACGTCATCGGCCAGCACGAGATCCGGCCCCGGGAGCGGCTCACCGGCATGCGGGACTACCTGGCCTGGCTGTGGCCGGCGGTGGAGCACGCGGAGGCGGAGGGTCTGCACCTCGAGGACACCATCCGGCTCCTGCCCGCCGGCGACTTCGTCGTGGATGAAGCCGCGCTCAACCTCCTCGGCTATCGCTTCCTCGGTGAGGGACACGTCGAGCAGGCGATCGCCGTCTTCGAGATCAACGCCGACGCCTTCCCCACATCCTGGAACGTCTCCGACAGCCTGGGCGAGGCCTGGCTCGCCGCCGGCGACCGCGAGCGCGCCGCCGAGCTCTACCGGCGCTCGCTCGAGCTCAACCCCGGCAACGCCAACGGCCGGGCCGCCCTGGAGCGCATCGCGGCCATGCCTCCGGGGCGCTGATCGCGTCTACAGGTGGTAGTCCCAGGCGCAGAACGGGTCGCCGGCGAGGATCGAGTGGGTGATGGTGCACCTCGTGAAGGTCCGGCCGAGCATCGGGCTCCCAGAGCTGCCGCGCCCAGCCGGCGGCGCGATAGCAGAAGATGGGGTCGACCCGCGGCTCCCGAGCCTCCCGGACGAGGGCGCAGAAGCAGTACGCCTTGCGGCGCTCGCGCTGGGTCGCGGCGGCCGCGTAGGCCGCGCCGTCCCGGGGCACCTTGCTCAGGTGCAGCACCTTGCCGTCGAAGCGCGGCGGGTCCACGTGCCCGCCGGTGGGGCTCTTCGCGAGCTTCTCCTCCTGGGCGCGGAAGACGGCCTCGACGTCGCCGGTGCGTTCGTACACCGCCTTCAGGGGGAGGATGTCCTCCTGGGGCCGCACCAGTGCCACGCGGGACAGGATGTCGAACTGCTGGTCGGCGTCGGTGCAGCCCTGCAAACGGTCGATGGACGCACCCACCCAGGTGCAGCGCTCGTCCACCGGGGTGTGGGGCGACAGCCGCTCACCGCCCTCGAAGACGGTGTTCGCGAGCTCGGGGGGCAACACCCTGTCGAGCTGCGCCCGGTACACCTCGGGCCAGGCGAGATACGAGGCCATGACCTCGACGCTGGTGCCGAAGGGACCGTCCCCCCCACGATCGCGGAACACCTCCACGAGCTCCAGCTCCGGCGACAGGCCGGTCGTGCTCATGTACTCATAGAGCGCCTTCGCGGTGTCGCGCACACTCTCCAGGGGCCCCGGGTGGACGCGGGTGAAGAAGTGCATCTCACGCAAGGTGTGGGTCGCGACGGCGCCGGCGGCCACCGGCGCCGACACCGGGAACCCGACCTCCGAGTCCAAGCCCTCGACCCCGGTGTCGAAGCGGTAGATGTGAGTCAACGGCCCCACGATCCGGTCACCGCACGCCTTCTCCGCCTCAACGATGCGAGGCACGAGCTCGGCCCGCTCCGTGATGGGGGCGCGGATGCCGGCGAAGAGGGTCGGAGGCCGCACCATCGTCCGGATGCTCGCAGCCGTGGACGCGGGCGCCGCCCATGCACGGCCCGGGAACACACCCATGAACCCCGGGCGCCGCCGCCCCCACCAGGCCGCCGATACCGGTGGCCAGGAAGCGCCGCCGATCCCACTCCCCGCCAAAACTCATCGCCATGGAGCACCTCGCGAGCTCGCGCCCTTCCGAGACGCGATGGACGGACCTTCCCGATGTGTACGGAATGCTCGGCGCCGAGTTCTCACCGCTGGCACCCTCGCCGCCGCGCGCGCTGACCGCCGAGGCACACCGACGCCCGGAGGAGAAATCCAATCCCGGGGGTGCTCCCCGACACCCACGGTTGCTGGTACTCTGGTGCGGTAGCCGGCACCACGATCCTCCTTCTCGTCGGTGCCGGGGCTGGGAGCGGAAGATGACGCGCGTCAAGACCGTCACCGAGACCCTCGAGATCGACTGCGCCGAGGAGGGCCGCCGCGCCCGACTCCTCGTGGAGTGGTCGTCGTCGGGCGAGGATCGCGAGCTGGTGAGCGTCCAGTGCGACAACCCCAAGCTCGCCTCCCTCGAGCCGTGGGACTGCCACTGGTCCTGCTGGAAGAAGGTCGCCGCCGGTCGCCGTTGACGAAGGCGCCGAGCTGCCACTCCACCGCCGGGTCGACGGGTCGTCAGACCAGAACGGCCACCAGCAGGGCCAGGAGCGCGACCAGGACGCCGGTCGCCAGAGCTGCCGCCGCAATCCTGGTCACGGAGTACGGCGCCTGGCCGAGCAGGCACGCCGCGTCCTGGCCGGAGACCAGAAATCGGTAGAGCCTGTCCCGGTAGCGGTAGGCCAGGACGTAGACGGGGAAGGCGCAACGGCGAGTGGTCAGCCGACGAAGAAGGATCGCCACGTGGAGGTTCCGGAAGCGCCGGCCGGGGATCACGCTCCCCTCCAGCCGTCGGCGCGCCATTCCCTCGATGGCGGCCACAATGGTCCGGCGCGCCGCCGAACGGCGCACGTCGAAGTGCTCCACAACCACCTCGCTCTCCTCGATGTCCGCAGCGGTGACGGCTGACGCCAGGTCGTAACTGGGGACCAAGCGAGAGGTTTCGGCCGTGCTGAGGCCGCGCGACACCGGGACCACCACGTCGTCGAACTCGAGCGCGAGCTGCCCGCCGTGGGGGGCCCAGGATGCCCGCCCCGCCCCGTGATCGGAGTCGGCCGTCCAGCTCACCAGCGTCTGGGCGTCGAACACCCAGCCCACCCAGCGCAGGGCGCACAGCGACTCGAGCCGGCTCTCCGCGACCAGATCCCCGGGCCGGAACCAGCTCAGACCCGACAGCCATCGTCTCAGCGCCGCCGTCGCCGTTTCGCGATCCACCGTGAAGGGCAGGTAGTGCCGCGCCTGCTCGA
Source organism: uncultured Holophagae bacterium (assembly GCA_963844865.1). GTDB lineage: Bacteria > Acidobacteriota > Thermoanaerobaculia > Thermoanaerobaculales > Sulfomarinibacteraceae > CAWJPY01. Next base: position 137,568 of record CAWJPY010000020.1, on the reverse strand, counting down.
GGGGATCCTCGGGCAGCTCCAGGTGCAGCACCGAGCCGCAGAAGGCACAGGTCGGGGCACGGTCCTTTACCGAGTAGGTCATGGACGCCCCGCAGGAGGCGCAGCGCAGCACCTCGACCCGCGCCTCCGGCAGGTCCTCGGTGATGGGGGGCGCCGCGTGGTTGCAGATGGCGCAGCGCAAGTCGTCCCGCTCAAGGGCGCTGCCGCAGCGCGCGCAGGCAATGGTCGCCGTGCTCATCCCAGCCACCCCAGAAGGGCGGCCACCCCGCCGAGCAACCCCAGCAGGCCGATCGCCACCGCGACGGCCGACCTTGAGCCATGACACCGGCGTCACGCCGGCCACCTTGCCGCTCTGTCCGTTGACCAGCACGCGCACCGGCGGCCGATCCTCCCGGTAACGCAGGGCGAACACCCACAGCGGCACCAGGGTGAGATCGATGGTCTCGTCGCCGAGCTCGGCGTGGAAGCGAAGCTCCTCGCAGGAGTCGCCGGGCATGAAACGGCGCAGCATCGGCTCGAGGCCGGCCCGCGCCTCCTGCCGGCCGAGGTCCAGGCACCGCTCCCCGCTCAGGGAAGGCTCCTCCGAGTGCCAGCCCGCGAGGAGCCTGGCGTCGTAGCGGCGCAGACGCGCCGAGGTCGAATGGCTCGACCCGCTCCAGCTCCCGGTTGGGGATGCCGGCGGAGGCCGTCACCAGCACGTCGGAGAGGTAGCAGGCGTGGCGACCCTCGAGCGTCCGATGCTCGCTCTTCTTCACCCTGCGGGTCGACTTGCCCCTGATGCGCGTCTCGTAGTAGTCCTCTCCGATGACCGCGCCGTACCGGGTCGCCGACGTCGCCGAGTACAGGTAGGCGGGAAGGTACACGCCTCGCACCCGGTCGGCGGCCGCCCGCCGCAGGGCGGAGGGCGCCCAGTGCCTCCGCTCGAGCCAGCGCCGAAGTCGTGTCGCCGCGTCGTCCGCGCCCACCGTGAACGGGATGGCGAACACGGGGTCCGGCCGGTTGGCGGAGGCGGGTCGGTCGACCACATAGGGGGAGTCGCAGTACGCACAGCGTGCCGTGCGGGCCTCAGGCCCGACCACCAGCCGGGCGCCGCACGAGCTGCACACCACCTCCAGCCGTTCCGATGACACGCTCGCCACGGGTCGAGTGTACCCGTCGCCCGCGCGGATATCGCCGCCGTCCGCGGCCTCCACCGGAAGACCATTACGGTCGGAGCACGATCTTGCCCAGGGTGTGGCGCCGCTCCACCTCCCGGTAGGCGTCCCGCACCTCCTCGAGGGTGTAGACGGACGCGATGGGGACCTCGAGCCGGCCGTCCGCGATCATGCCCGCGAGCTCGGCCAGCACCTCGGCGCTGGCCGCCGCGGCCGTTCCCTCGGTCTTCGCTCCGTACGTCTCGGCGGCCGGGAAGTCGACCACGGTGTCGATGCGCTCCGGGGCCACGCCGAGATCCTCCACGGCAAGCTTGACGTAGCCGCCCCCGAAGGCGTCGATGAAGGCGTCGACGCCCCCGCCGGCGGCTGCCTTGATGCGCTCTGCGACACCCTCCTCGGCGTAGGAGATGGGCACCACCCCATGGTCGTCCAGCCAGCCGTGGTGCGACTCGCCGGCAAGGCCGATCACCCTCGCCCCGGCGTGGCGGGCGAGCTGCACGGCGATGGTGCCGACACCGCCCGCGGCGGCCGAGACCACGACCGTGTCGCCCTCGCGGATGCGGACGGCCCGCACCGCGGCGTACGCGGTGGTACCGGCGACGAACAGCGCACCCGCCACCTCCCAGGAAACATTGCCGGGCTTGGGGGTCAGCTTGTCCGCGTCGCAGGCCACCAGCTCGGCGTGGCTCGCCCGATCGTGGGTGAAGCCCATCACCTCGTCCCCGGGGGCGAAACCTTCCACGCCCTCACCCACCTCCTGCACGACGCCGGCCAGATCGCTGCCCTCGCCCTCGGGGAAGTGGGCCGGCCACCGCTCGTGAAACCTGCCCTGGCGGATCCCTGCCTCGCCGGGATTGATGCCCGCCGCCTTGACCCTGACCACGACCCGACCGGGCCCGGCCACCGGCGGCGCCACATCCACCACCTTCAGGACATCGATGCCGCCGTACTCGTTGAATCTCACTGCGCGCATGGTGCACCTTCCCTTGCCTCGGTGACGGCGACGTCACTCGTGACGCTGTCTGCGCGGCGGCGGCCGCGCTCTCCTCAGCCCACGCGGACCGGTTCCGCTTCGGCCAGGGCCTGGCGCAGCGCCCCCTCGTCCAGGTCCGCGGTGTAGCAGGGGGTCCCCGGCTGCTGGCGCCAGGACTCGTCGAGCCCGCCGGCGTCCACCGCGTCGAAGCCCAGCTCGTCCACCAGCTCCATGACCTTGCGCTTGGCGTCCGCGTCGTCGCCGGCGATGGGGAGGGCGATGCGGTGGCCGTTGCCGCCGGGACGGCCACGCTTCAGCAGGTGCTGGTAGTAGATGGTGTTGAAGGCCTTGACCACGGGGTGGCCGATCTGCTGCTCCACCCAGCGGCTCTCGGCCATGCCGTTTTCGATGTCGGCGATGCGCCCGTCGCGCTCCGGGTAGTAGTTCCCCGTGTCCACAATGGGGGCGCCCTCCGCCCGGCGGTCGAAGATGGCGGGGTCCAGCTCCGGGACCCTGCCCTCCGGGATGGTCACCACCACCAGCTCCGCCCCGTCCACCGCGTCCGCGGCCGTGGCCGGCGTCGCGCCCGTCTCCTCGGTCAAGTCTTTCAACGTCTCGGGTCCTCGGGAGTTGGCGACCGCCACATCGTGGCCCAGCTCCGTGAGCCTCCTCGTGAGCGTGCCACCGATGTTGCCTGCGCCGATGATGCCGATCTTCATGTGATCGCTCCCTTCTTCGAGAAGAGCCGGCGCGAGGCCCATCTCCATCCGCCCGCCCGCTCCTCGTCGAGTCCGTCGTCACCGCTCACCGAGCGATCCTTCCCGTTCGTACAACAGGATGAGACGAGGAACGGCTTCCAGATCCGGTTCCCCTCCGTGACGAACAACGCCCCCGCGAGCATGGCTCGCGGGGGCGTCAACTGATCGCGTCGTATGGTGGGATCAGAACGCGAGGCCGAGGCGCCCGAGCGCTCCCATGGCGGCGGCGATCTGGCGCCGGGAGGCGGACACCCCGGCGCCCGCCGCCTCCTGCTTCTTCTCCCATTCCTCACGGGTCGGCACGGTGATGGGCTCGAGCTTCCTGCCCTCCAGCTTGCGGTTCAGCTCGGCAAGCCTCGCGCCCGTGAGGTCGTGCAGCTTCTGCTGTGCCGCCTCGAGCTGGCCTTCGAGCTCGGTCTTGTAGGAGAGCTGGGAGTCGGTGGGCCGGCCGTCGTACCCGGTCACGGCACCGTACAGATCACCCAGCTTCTCGCGCAGCTTCTCGTCGCCGGAGAGCCAGCCCGCCTCGCTGGTGGAGACGATGCCGGCGCGGAACGCCTCGAGCTCGTCGGCCCACGCGTTCAGGTCGTTGGCCAGACGATTGCGTTCACCGAGCTCGGACGCCCGCGCCCGGGCGGAATCACGGACCGCGGTGACTGCGTCCACCAGGTAGGTCAGGTCCGCCAGGTCGTGGTAGAGCGCCATGCCGGTCCTCTGGGCCAGCGCCCGGTCCTCGGCCGAGTGCGGCGACCGCGGATCGGGCACCAGGGTGACCTCTCCCTCGTAGGTCTTCTTCCCCTTGACGAGCTTGATGTCGTATGTGCCTTCGGCGACGCGGGGGCCGGTGAAGGCGGGCACCAGGTTGGTCGCGGGCGGCATCTTGGGCGGTTTGAGGCGCATGGGCCACTCGACCCGGTTGATGCCGACCCGCTTGCCGCCGGGAATAGTGGTGATGAGCTCGCCGTCGTGGTCGTAGACCTCCACCTTGAGGTCCCCGAAGATGTGCCGCTTCTTCAGCCAGTAGGTGATGACCGCCGCCTCGGGCGGGTTGCGGCCCACGAACTCGTCGTCGCCGGTGAACTCCTGCAGGGTGGCGGCGATCGTCATCTCCGCCGGCCGCGCTGGCAACAGGGCGGCATCGGCCTGCAGGGTCTCGGCGGTGAGGGCGCGGATGGGAGTCAGGTCGTCGATGATGTAGATGCCGCGGCCGTGGGTGGCGATGACGAGATCGTGCTCCCGCGTCTGCACCGCCAGATCGTGCACCGCCACCTCGGGCAGGTTGCCCTCGAAGCGCGCCCACTGCCCTCCGCCGTCCAGGGAGATCCACAGACCGCGCTCGGTGCCGAGGAACAGGAGATCCGGGTTCACCGGGTCCTCCTTGATGACCCAGGCGTACCCCCGGATGGCGTCGGTGGTCAGGCTCTGCCAGGTGGCGCCATAGTCGGTGGTCCGGTACACGTAGGTCTTCATGTCCCCGGTGCGATGCCCGTCAAGGGTCACGTAGGCGACTCCCTTGGCGTGGCTGCCCGCGGTCACACTCGACACCCATGTCCCCTCGGGAGCTCCCGGCAGATTGCCGAAGACGTCGCCCCAGTGGGCGCCGGCATCGCGGCTGACCTGGAGCCGGCCGTCGTCGGTGCCGACCCAGATCGTGTCGTGCTCTCCAGGCGCCTCCGAGATCGCATAGATGGTCGCGTTGTTCTCGGCTGCGGAGTTGTCGATCGGTCAGCCCGCCGGACGACCGCTGCCGCTGCCGCTGGGGATCGTTGGTGGTCAGGTCCGGGGAGACGCGCTCCCAGGAGTCCCCGCGGTCGCGGGAACGGAACAGGTACTGCGCGCCCATGTAGATGGTGCCCGGATCGTTGACGGACAGGTGGATCGGCGTGTTCCAGTTGAAGCGCAGGTCCTCCTCGCCCTCGGCCTGGCGAACACCCGGATGTCCTTGACCTCGGACAGGGACTTCCGCACCCGCAGGAGACGGCCTCCCTGGTACTCGGAGTAGGCGATGTCGGGGTCCGAGGGATCGGGGAAGGCCCAGAAGCCGTCGCCGTAGCCGATGTTCTTCCAGTCCCGGTTCTCGATGCCGCCGGGCGACGCCGAGGGCCCCATCCACGAGCCGTTGTCCTGGAGCCCGCCGTAGACGTTGTAGGGATACGCCGCAGTCGGTGCTCACGTGGTAGAACTGGGAGACCGGCAACGAGCGCACGAAGGCGAAGTGTGGGCCTTGTCCCGGGAGATGTAGACGCCGCCGTCGGTGCCCAGGAGCATCTCGCTCGGGGTCGTTGGGATTGATCCACAGGGCATGGTGGTCGCTGTGGACCCCGCCGCCGAAGCTCATGAGGGCCGAGGTGAAGGCCTCGCCGCCGTCGGTGGAGATGGCCAGGGACAGGCCGGGCTTGTACACGGTGTTGAAGTCGGTGGGGTCCACCACCACCAGGGCGAAGTAGAACGGGCGCGTGGTGACGCTCATGGAGCCGTTCACCTTCTCCCAGGTCCCGCCCATGTCGTCCGATCGGTAGAGCCCGGTCTCCTTGGCCTCCACCAGGGCGTAGAGACGGCTGGGGCGCGACGGCGCCACCGCCACCGCGATGCGCCCCTTCTCGCCCTCGGGCAGACCGTTGGTGAGCTCGTTCCAGGTCTCGCCGCCGTCGGTGGTCTTGTAGAGGCCGGAGCCCTTGCCGCCGGAGTCGAAGAAGTCCGGGTAGCGCCGGAACTGCCACATGCCCGCGTACAGGACGCCGGGCTCCTGGGGGTCGATCGCCAGGTCGGAGCACCCGGTGTCCTCGTCCACGAACAGCGACTTCGTCCAGCTCTTGCCGCCGTCGGTGGTCTTGAACACCCCGCGCTCGGCGTTGGCGTCCCACAGGTGCCCGGTGGCGCACACGTAGACCGTGTCGTGCTTCGACGGGTCGACGACGATGCGGGCGATGTGCTCGGTTTCGTCGAGGCCCATGCGCGCCCACGTGTCCCCGCCGTCGGTGGTCTTGTAGACCCCGTCGCCCACGGACACGCTGTTGCGCACCCAGCTCTCGCCGGTGCCCACCCAGACCGTGGACGGGTCCGTGGGGTCGATGGTGATGGCACCGATGGATTGGGTGTGGTCGTCGAAGACCGGCGCGAAGCTGGTGCCGGCGTCCACGGACTTCCAGACGCCGCCGCTCGCGGAACCCACGTAGATGGTGAGGGGATCCGTGGCGACGGCGTCGATGGCCGCGATCCGTCCGCTCATGGTGGCCGGGCCGATGGCGCGGGCCTGGATGCCCGCCGAAGGTGTCTGACGTGATGACGGGCGACTCGTCGGCGGCCATCGCGGCGCCTGTCATCACCAGCGCCACCGCTGCGAGCAGGGCTCCGCAGGTTCGTGCTTTCATTCGCTACCTCCTGGATGTGCGCTGGGCGCCGCTTCCGCGAGACGGCCGCCGGCTGCGCCGACAGCGTTGGCGATCAGTTGGACGGCTGCTCGACGGGGCCCACCGTGGCGTCCGGCGCCGGCATCGCGAAGATAGAATCGTCCAGAGGCACGCCCAGCTCGACCGTCTTGAAGGTGATGGTCTGCTCCGACGGGGCGCCCTTGACCTTGCTCGTCATGGAGAAGGGGATCATGAGGCCGTCCACCTCTTTGTAGTCGCCGATGGAGGTCTGAGACTCCACCTCCTGGCCGCGGATGGTCCGGCTGCTGTCGGTCTTGATCTCCAGGTAGTACTCGGCGTCCAGGTAGACGTAGTCGACGCCGCCGCTCTTGTGTGTGACCTTGAGCTTGTACGCGTCGGTGCCTTCCACGTTCTCCTTGCCCTCGAGCTCCACCTGGTTGCCCTTGGCCTTCCAGTTCACGAGCGCACCCTCGAAGTCGGCCTGGTCCTCGACGCTGGACAGCAGGTCGTCGGGCATCTTCTCCGGCTCGGTCTTGCCCATGAAGGGCATGTACATCCAGCCCGTGGTGCCGTCATACGCCTGGATGCCGGTCTGTCCCTGGATCTTGAACTCCACGCGGAGCTTGTTGGGCCGCTTCCAGTACCAGGTGAAGGGCGCCTCGATCCCGGGGCCCATGGTCATGGTGCCGGTGATCTTGGCCGTTTCGACCGAGGTGAGCTTGTCCAGCCCGCCCCTCGCCTCGTAGTTCTTCGCCAGCACCTCGTCGAGGGTCTGCGCGCCGGCACTCGCCGCCAGCAGCAGCCCGAGGCCCACCGCCAAGAGTGTCTTCCTCGTCATTGTCCGCAATCCTCCTTTGCCCGTGGCGTCCGCCAGCCTACCTCACCCACGCACCCGGACAAAGCATCCGCGCCTGGGGCCCGGCTCTCGGAAGTGCGTCGCGGCACTCACCATGGGACCGAGGACGACGGGAGCACGTGCAGATGGGTCCGGCCGTCACGGGCCGGCGCGGCGTCGAAGCGGCGCCGGAGGGTTTCGCCGGCTGCATCGCGAGCGCCCACGGCAACCACCAGCCGAAAGCGGTTGAAGCCCCCCTCGTCCCGCTTCCGTACGCCCTCCTCCACGACCCTCGCGATCAGGCGCGGGTCGTCCAGCGCCGGCTCCTCCTCGATGACGTGGACGAGGAGGCGGCCGCCGACCTCGATGGCCAGCCTCACGGGCGCCGGGTTGTCCGCCGCCATCAACCGGACGACGATCTCCGAGAACACCTCGTCGGGACATCCACACCCCAGCGTTCCGCGCACGAACGACGTCAGACTGTCATGAAGGGTCATCACCTCGCCCCCGAGACCTGGCGGGATTCCTCGCCCCACACCTCTCGAGCATACCCTCGGAGCCATGGCGCGAACGCCTGGGCCACGCATCCCAGCGCCGGTGGTCGCGTATCATCACCTGAATGCGAGGTGGGACATGGACGACACGGCCATCCGAAGCTACGCCGTTCACTTCGAAGAGCTCCAGCGGCGCCACCGCTGGACCAACACGACCTCGCTCAGGCTGGCGGCCGCGAGCCTGGCAACCGCGGGTTCGGACACGAGCGTGGAGGCCATGGACGCGGTCGCGGCCCAGCTCGAGGCGCGGGCGAAGTGGAGCGGGCCCTTGCGGACGTCGGTTCGCTTCGTCCTCGCCGCCATGATGGTACGGCACGACCTCGACGTCGAGACGGTCATCCCGGCCACAGAAGCGACGCGGGCCGCCTTCACCGACCATGAGCTCGGCTGTGGCGGCGTCTACCCCTACCTGGCCGCGTTCCTCCTGGTGACCCAGAGCGGAGGCGCGGCCCCGGACCCCACGGTCATCGCGCGCATGGCCGCCATCCAGGACCACTGGAAGCAGGCTCACCCCTGGCTGACGGGCCGCGACGACTACCCCATGGCCGCTCTCCACGCCCTGCGCCGGGAGGACCCCCTCGAGCTCTCCCATCGCCTCGAGATGACCTACGCGGAGCTTCACGGCCGTGGTTTCACCCGCGGCAATCAGCTCCAGCTCGCCACCCAGATCCTCGCCGTCGCACCCACGGACGGGACGGAGGCGGCGGCGCGCTTCGCGGCGGTGGCCGCAGCGCTGCAAGCTCGAGGCGAGAAGGTCGGCACGAGCCGCTACGACGAGGTCGCTCTGCTGTCAGTCGTCAACGGCGCTCCAGGCGCCCTGGCGGACGAGGTCCTGCGGGTGCGCGACGCCCTGCGGGAGGTGGAGGGCGGCTCGTGGCTCCACCGGGTCCTCGACGGTCTCTCCTCCGAGCTGTCCCTCTCCATGGCCGTGTCCCTGCTCCTGGCTCAGGCCCCGGAGACGGCCGCGACCGGTCTCGCCGACCAGGCGGCGGTGACCCTCACCCAGGCGGCGTTGCAGGCCCAGCAGGCGGCCATGGTGGCCATCATGGCCGGCAGCCTCGCCGCCACGAGTGCCGGCCACGGCTCCTGACCCCCCTCCTGATGACACACCCTTGTCCCTGTCATGGCGAGCGACGAGTCGAACCATCCCCCGGAGGCCCGTGGGACGAAGCGCAGGTACGGTCGTGGTGCTAGCGGGGGATCCTTCGGCCGCACTCGGCGGACCGAGTGCCGGCCTCAGGATGACGCTCGACTTTTAGCGGGCCACCGTCTCTGAACGGCTCCGTGTCATGCCATGCGGCACCGCCCGGACCGGGCGCAGGGATGCTCTCAACGACAGCACACCACCACGCTGCGTGCCGCCGTCACGGACGTGATCGGCGCGCCTGGTCTCCGTGCCAGTAGCCGAGGCGCCGATGAGGGGGCCCACCGGTGCCAGCTCGGCCTCGAACCGCTCCCCGTGTCCCATCGCCCGCGAGAACTCCAACTCGTCCATGTTGATCACAGGGTTGCCCATGCCGCCTCCAGCTCGTGAGAATCGGTGGCGATGTCTCGGAGCACACGCTCCCACAGGGGCCGCGGCCCGGACGCACCGCGCCCCTGCTTCCCGGGCCGTGGCAGACGCGGGGTCGCGCCGTCGACCCCCGGCAGGTCTGGGCATGCTCCGGGACGGTTCCGCCGTCCGCCGGGGGCGGCGGGCTCAGCCCTTGAGCTTCTTGACCTGCCGCACCATCCGTGCGAAGCGACGCTCGTGGGAGCGCTGGGCCTGCGCGCTCCTGCGCCGCTGGTGGGCCTCCGCCTCGAGACGCAGCTCGCGGTACGCAGCGAGACGCTCCACTGCGATCTCTCCTGCTGCGACCGCGGCCTGCACCGCACAGCCGGGCTCCGTACCGTGACGGCAGTCCCGGAACCGGCAGCGGGCGGCGTGCGCTTCCACATCGGCGAAGGCCGCATCCACCGCACTGGCATCCAGCCACAGCCCGAGCTCACGGATCCCCGGTGAGTCGATCAGGCAGGCGCCGGAGGCGGTCTCGACGAGCTCGCGGTGCGAGGTCGTGTGCCGGCCCCGGCGATCCTGACGGCGGACCGCTCCGGTCCTCATCCGCTCCTTCCCGAGGAGACAGTTCACGAGCGTGGACTTTCCCGCTCCCGACGGCCCGAGCAGCACCGCCGTGGAGCCGGGTGCGAGAGCGTCCTCGAGCTCAACGAGTCCCATCCCCGTCGTCGCCGACACCGCCACCACCTCCGCGAACGGCGCCGCGAGGCGCGCCCGCTCCACGGCCGCGACCACGTCGGCGCACACATCCGCCTTGCTCAGCACGACCACGGGCTCGACGCCGTTTTCGTATGCGAGCGCCGCCCCGCGCTCGATGCGCCTCGGGTTCGGACCGCGATCGAGGCCGTCCACGAGGAGCACCTTCTCCACGTTGGCCGCCAGCACCTGCCGGCGTTCCGCGGCTCCCGGCCGACGGCGGGCCAGCACCGAGGAGCGTGGCAGGATCACGCGGACCACCGCCGTCTCCACCTTGGCGTCCGCTCCCACCCAGTCCCCCACCGCCGGGGGCCCAGGCTCACCGTCGTCGTCCAGCCGACCGGCCTCGACCGCAGTCAGCACGTCGACGTCCCCGGCGATGCGCAGCACACCGCCCCCGGTCAGGACCACCCTGCCGGGCCTCAGTCCACGCTCGCGGTACGGCTCGAAGATGCTCGAAAGACGCTGGTCCCAGCCGAGAGACATCAGGCTCATCGTTCGCCTCCTGAGGGGTTACCGACACGCCGGGCGTGCCGGAGTCCGTCACCGGGGTTCCGGGCCGTGGCTCGACGGGGCAGGCTCGCGGGGAAACCCGCGCTCGACCGCCCCTCAGGCGACAGTCTCTGTGGCGAACGTCGTCATAAGACTCGCGCACTCTAGCACGGGCATGGCCCCGCCCCGCCCCGTGACGCGCCCCTGCCATCAGCGACGTCGCGATGTTCCGAGCCGCGCACGCGCAAGGCCATCCAGCAACGGGTGGACGAGCTGATGGCGCACACGTCTCCACGCTACGCGGGCCTCCAGGTTCGCGATGGGGTCGTCTTCTCCATCAAGGCCCAGCCCCCGAACCAGCAGGCGCTCCCGGTGGCGCCGAGCTCGACCGACGACCTCGCCACCGACGTCGACGGGGTCCTGTTCCACGAGCTGGGGGTGCCCTCCAAGGAGGTCCGCAGGTAGGGGATCAGGTGGGAGGCGTCGTCTCCGTCTCCAGCGCGGTTCGCAGCTCCCCGGCCAGGTCCTCGATGAAGAAGGGCTTCTGCAGGAAGCGCGCGTCGCCCGCTGCAACCGCTTCGCGCACGACGGCGTCGTCGGCGTAGCCCGACATGAGCACGACCCTCAGGTCGGGCCATTGCTCACGCAACGATCGGGCGAGAGCCGGACCACCAATCCCGGTCAGCACGCAGTCGCTGAGGAGGAGGTCGAAGGCGGTCTCCTCCAGGAGCCGGGAGGCCTCCTCCGCACTGGCCACGGCGGTCACGTCATAGCCGAGCTCCTCGAGATTGGATGTCAGCCAGCGCCGAGTCTGGGGCTCGTCCTCGGCCAGCAGCACGCGCTCGCCCCGGCCCTCTGGCGATGCCGTGTCTGGACGCGGTCGCCGCCGCATCCGGCCCGGCGGAGGTGGTGAGCGGGAGCACGACCCGAAAGGTGGTGCCCCTCCCCACGGTGGAATCGAGCTCGATGCGCCCGCTGTGCTCGGTGACGATGCCGTGGACCACGGACAGGCCGAGGCCGGTGCCGGTGTGACGGCCCTTGGTGGTGAAGAAGGGCTCGAAGATGCGGTCGCGGACGTCCTCCGGAATGCCCTGGCCACTGTCGGTGACCTCCAGCCACGCCTCGTCCCCCTCACCGCGTCCGGTGCGCACCCCCAGACGGCCGCCCTCCGGCATGGCGTCGGCCGCGTTCACCGCCAGGTTCACCAGCACCTGCTCGAGCTGGCCGCGGTCGCCGATCACCGGGAGGCTGTCGTCCACAGGCTGAATCCGCAGATCGATGTTCTCCCGCAGCAGTCGCTTGAGCAGCTTCTGCGTCCCCGTGACAACGTCGTTGAGGTCCAGCGGTGCCACCCGCGGCTTCTCCCGCCGCGAGAACAGGAGGAGCTGCCGGGCGAGCTGGGCGCCGCGGTCGACGAGGCCCTTCAGCTCGGCCAGCGTCTCGTCCTCGCGGCCGGCCTGACGGAGCTTCAGGATCTCGAGCTGGACCACCCCCAACATGGCCTGCAGGAGGTTGTTGAAGTCGTGGGCGACGCCGCCGGCGAGACGCCCCACCGCCTCCATCTTCTGGGCCTGCAGGAGCTGCTCCTGGGCCCGACGGCGCTCCGTGACGTCGATGACGGTGCCCTCGATCAGCATCCGTCCGGGATCGCCGTCGGCCACCGTGTGGGCGTGCTCGATCACCCAGACGGGCTCGCCACTCCGCCTCTTGTACTGCTTTTCCGAGTTGCGGACCTCACCCCTGCGGCGGAGCTCATCGACGAAGGCAGCCCGCTCCGCCGGATCGGCGTGGATGTCGATGCCCAGGTTGGCCACGGCCTCCTTGGCGCTGGCGTACCCGAACATGCGGGCGAACGACTCGTTGCACTCGAGCAGACGCCCGTTCTCGGTGGCTCGGTAGACGCCGGCCAGGTTGCGTTCGAACAGGTTGCGATACCGCTCCTCGCTGAGGCGCACTGCCTGCTCCCAGTGCCTCTTCTCGGCACGCCGCTCCGCCTCGCGGAGCTGCTGCTGAACGGCCTCCCCGAGCCGCTCGAGATGGCCGAGGCGCACGATGTCGTGGGCCCCCGCACGGATGAGCTCGAGGGCCGCCTCCTCCTGCAAGCTGTCGGAGACGAGGATGAACGGCAGGTCGAGCCCGCAGGCGTTGAGGAGCTCGAGGGCCACGTCGGCTGAGAGGTCCGGCAGGGCGGAGTCGCAGAGCACCAGGTCCCACTGATGTCCGACCAGAGCGGCCCGCATCTCCTCGGGCCGACTCACCACCGCGTACTGGAGGTCCTCGTACCCGGTCCGTCGCAGCGCATCGACCAGCAGCTCACAGCGGGGTTCGGTCTGGACCATGAGAGCCCGCAGGCCCGGGGTCATGGCTCCACGTTCCCGGTGCGCACTGTCAGCTTCAGTCCGGCGGATCCCGCGGTACTGGTCACGGCGCCCCTGTGATGTGAGTACCCGCCGACCGCCCTCCTGATACCACCGGCCTGGGCCGAGCCTGAGATCCGCCGGGCACTGCTACCATACCCCGTCCGACGAGCTCTACGGGAGGATCCATGAGAGTGTTGCTAGCCGCCCTGATGCTGAGCGCCACCGTGGCCGGCGCCGCCGAGCCCATTGCCGACCACACCGAGTGGGACGGGGAGTACACGCGCCTGATCCGAGAGGCGACGACCGGTCCGGAGTTCATGACCCCCCTCGTGGACCACCTCCCGGCAGCGCCGGGCATCCCCACTCCCCTGGAGGCGAACGGCTACATCGCGGGGGCTCCGGGGCACCTCAGCTATGCCGCGCAGATCCACGCCTACATGCGGGCCCTGGCGGACGCCTCGCCGCGGGTGGAGGTCTTCTCCATGGGTCTCACCGAGGAGGGGCGGGAGATGATCGCCGTGGCCGTGGCGGACGAGGCCACCATCGCGAGCCTCGACTCCTACCGGGACATCACCCGCCGCCTCGCGGATCCGCGGACCGCAAACGATGCCCAGGCCCAGCAGCTCATCGAGAAGGGCAAGCCCATCTACTACCTCACGGGGGGGCTGCACTCACCGGAGACCGGAAGCCCCGAGATGCTCATGGAGCTCGCCTACCGGTTGGCGGTGGAGGAGACCCCGTTCATCCGCAACATCCGCGACAACGTCATCACCCTGATCACGCCGGTGCTGGAGGTGGACGGGCGGGAGCGCATCGTCGACACCTGGCGGTGGCACGAGGCACACCCGGACGAAGGGGCCCTGCCACCCATCTACTGGGGCCACTACGTGGTCCACGACAACAATCGCGACGCGGTGGGCCTGGCGCTGGATCTGACCCGCAACGTGGAGAAGCTCTACTTCGGCTGGCACCCACAGGTGATGCACGACCTCCACGAGTCCATCCCGTTCCTCTACATCTCCACCGGCACCGGCCCCTACAACGCCTGGCTCGACCCACTGATGGTCGACGAGTGGCAGCGGATGGCCGCCAACGAGGTACAGCGCCTCACCGCCCTGGGCCTGCCCGGAGTGTGGACCCACGGCTTCTACGACGGGTGGGGCCCCAGCTACCTGTTCTGGCTGGCCATGGGGCACAACTGCCTCGGGCGCTTCTACGAGACCTTCGGCAACATGCTGCCCTCCACCGAGGACCGGGTTGTGCGGGGCATGAGCGAGCGTGCCTGGTACCGGCCGAACCCCCCCCTGCCGCAGGTGCGCTGGTCGTTCCGCAACAACGTCAACTACCAGCAGAGCGGCGTGCTCACCGCCCTGGCCTGGACCGCCGACCACCGCCACGAGGTGCTGGATCACTTCTGGCGCCTCGGCCGGCGGGCGGTGGCCAAGGCCACCACCGAGGGGCCGGCGGCCTACGTGTTTCAGTCCGACCAGCCCCGCCGCGGCCAGCTCCGTGAGCTGCTGACCCTGCTCGAGGAGCACGGCATCGAGGTCAGCGTGGCCGAGAAGGGGTTCACCGGGGCGAAGGAGTGGCCCCCCGAGGCGGCACACGAGGAGGGCTCTGCGGACGAAAGCGAGGCCGAGGACGAGCAGCCCCGGGAGGTCAGCTTCCCCGCCGGCAGCTTCGTCGTGCGCATGGACCAGCCCTACAGCCGCTTCGCCGACGCCCTGCTGGACACTCAGTACGTGCGTGGCTCGGACAACCTGTACGACGACGCCGGTTGGACCGTGGGCTACCCCGCAACCTCGAGTGGACGCGGGTGGTCAACCAGGAGGTCCTCCAGGTGCCGGTGCACCCCTGGCAGGGGTCGACCCTGATCCCGCCCGACGAACGACCCAAGCTCTGGGACGGCGGCCCTCGCGGTACGGCCTCGCCGACATCGACCTGGTGCTGCGTCCGCTTCGCGCGGCCGAAGCTCGACATGCGGGCGACCGAAGAGGAGGCCAGGCAGAGACGCCATACCCGAAGGGCACGGTGCCGGTGATGCTCGATGGCGTCGACCGTGACCAGTGGCCGAGGTGCTGGCCGGCTCGATCTCGAGGCGCGGCCGCGCTGACGGCGCTTCGGATGTGGCCAGCCATGCCCTGGAGACGCTCCCGGATCGGCTCCTCCACAGCTGGCTGGACACGAGGCGAGGGTTGGTGGCGACTCGCACTGGAGTCGATGGGCGTCCCGTACGACTACCTCTCGACCCAGGACGTCGCCGCCGAGCACGACCTTGGCGCGCGATACGACGTGCTGCATGTTTCCACCGGCTGGCGGGGACCCCGTGGACCTCGTGAACGGGATGCCCCCCGGCCCGCCCCTGCCCTGGAAGAAGAGCAGCGCTGACGCCCCAACCTGGGCGTGGTGGACTCCACCGACGACATGCGGCCCGAGCTCGGCCTCCCCGGCGTCCGTCACCTGGCCCAGTTCGTCGAGGCGGGCGGCCTCCTGATCACCGTGGGCGACACCGCGCGCTGGGCCGTCGACTACGGGCTGGCGCGGTAGGTCAAGGTCGGCGACACCAGCAAGGTCAAGACCGATGGCAGCCTGCTGCGCGCGGACTTCATCGAGAACGCGGGGCCGGTCGCCATGGGCTATGGGGACACCGTGCCCGTCTACTTCGCGCGCGGACCGGTGTTCAAGGTCGGTGTCGTGAGGGAACGCTACTGGCACCACGGCGAGGAGGGGCGGCCGAGCGGTCGGGGCGGCCCGAAGGACCCGGACGTCCCCCAGGGCCGCCCCTACGTGCCGGTACCGCCCAAGCCGACGCCGGCTCCCGGCGAGAAGGGCTTTCAGCTCCCGGAGAACCTGCCCTACTACTTCAAACCCTACATGCCCGATCCCCAGGACCGGCCCGGGTCATCCTGGCCTTCCCCGACAAGGCGGAGGACATTCTCCTGTCGGGCATGCTCGAGGGCAGCAAGGAGCTGGCCGGCAACGCGGTGGTGGTCGACGCCCCCCTGGGCAAGGGGCACGTGCTCCTCTTCGGCAACAACCCCATGTGGCGTTGCACCACCCAGGGCACCTACTCCCTGGTCATGAATGCGGCCATGAACCGCTCCCACCTCGGGCTCGGATGGCCGCCGAGCGCGGAGAAGAAGGAGAACCACACCACCGATTAGCGGGTAGGCGCAGGGCACCTGCCGATGGCCGCGGCGACGCCAAAGCCGGTGCCAGGCACCCCGTCTTGCTTCGATAGTACGCAGATCGCTCATCCGGAAGGGTGCCTGGCACCGTCTCTGGCCTACCCAACGTCAGAGCGTCCCTGGCGCCCCCTTCGGCGTCGCCCATGCGCAACCGCTGATCAGGTCCCGCGCCGCGCCCGCCACGCCTGAAGGCAGACGTCCATCTCGTCCAGCATGCCGCCGTGGCGCGGCTGCCATCCCAGGAGCCGCACCGCCTTGCTGCTGTCCACGTGCTGGTCCAGGTCGAGGCACTCGGCCATCCCACCCAGCTTTTCGGCCGCCTCATCCACGGGGACGTAAGTGATGCCTCCCCCGTGGCCCGAGGCTCGCGCCACCTCCTCGACCAGCTCACGCACGGTGAAGCGGGAACGGTCGGTGAGGTCGAACACCTCCCCCGAGCCCGCTCTCGACCGCGGCGATGCCTTTGGCGAGGTCGTCGACGTGGATCATCGGCCACCGGCAGCTCCCGTCCCCCACCACCTTCAGGTCGCCCTCCTCGGTCCCACGGAACCACATGGCGGTCAACCCACCCGCCTTGCCGTACACGACGCCCGGCCGGACCACCAGACCACGCATCCCTGGGTGCCCTGTGACCTTGCGCTCCAGCTCCGGCCTCCTGGCCACGAGCGGCGGCGGGTCGAGAGGCGCCGTCTCGTCCACCAGCTTGCCGCCCGTGTCGCCGTACACCCAGATGCCGCTGGTGTAGACGAAGGTCTTCGGCCCCGCCCCGGCACCGCCGGCGGCGAGCATGACGTCCACTGTCTCGACGTCCAGCCTCGCGCCGTCGGGACCGTAGTCGGCAGCGGCGTGAACGAGCACCGCGCAGGCCTCGGCCACCTCCCGGTAGCTCTCTGGTTTCGTCATGTCCCCCATGACGGGCCGGATCTCGTCCTGGGTGACGGCGCGGGCATCGTCGTCGTTTCGGACGAGGCCCCACACCTCGTGCCCGGCGCGACGCAAGCTCCGGGCCACGGCAGAGCCGATGTAGCCGCTGGCGCCCGTGATGAATACCTTCATGTGATCCTCCTTGCCGCACATCTCCAGGTCGCCGGCTGCGCTCGCGGCGCCACGTCCCCAACTCTCCCCGAGCGGCATCGGCGACGATGGGGTAACGTCTGAGCAGGGCCTCCGAATTGCTCCGGAACGCTCGGCGCGACCGTCCCGTTACCAGGCGCGCAGCTCGGCGACCGCCCAGCGCCCGCCGCCCCCACCACGCGTGCACGTCAGGCGCAGGTACCGGGTCGTGGTCACGGGCAGGGCGACGGCCATGGGCAGGCTCCTGGGGTTCAGGTAGGCCGCGATGGGCAGGTCCTCCTGGGTCACCGTCGCCACGACACGCCACTGCCCACCGTCATCGGACGCCTCCACGAGGAGACTCCGGGGAAAGTCCCGGGTGCGGTCGCCCAGATCCAGCTCCACTCCCTGCACGCTCCGGACCGCGCCCAGGTCCACGGTGAGGTGACTGCCCGATGCGGGCACGTTCACCCACCATGCGGTGTTCGGGTCGCCGTCGACGGCTGCCTGCAGCCGATCCTGGCGGGCGTCGGCCGAAAGCCGCCAACCACCGCGCGCCATGAAGGCTCCCCGGGGGGGCAGCCAGGAGCGGGAGCGGCCCCTGTGGTGCGGCCAGCGCCCACACCTCGGCGGTGCCATCACTGAAGACACGCCGCGCCGGCGGCGTCATGGCGGCAAGGGCATCGTGGACTGCGAGGGCCTTGGCGGCCTCGAGCCGGTCGATGTGCAGCACCAGCTCCCGGACCCCGAGGGTGCGCGCATCCTCGATCACCCGGGCGGGCGGCCGCACCTGCCAGCGGCGCCGCAGCTCCACGTAGGACGGCGCCGGCCAGCCGCTGTAGCCGTTCACCAGGGGCCGCCAGTGCAGAGTGGAGGCGTACACCCGGAAGATCTCCTCCGCGTTCTTCCTGCTCCCTTCCTTGTGGTGCTCGATGGGCAGCTCGAGAACGGGAGCCCGACCACCCTCGGCGGCGAGCCAGTGGTACACGCCCGGCAGCTCCTCACCCACCGGCACCCTCACCATCGGCACCGGCACGGACACGAGCTCGGCCAACGCCAGGACCGGCACCACCGTCACCGCCGCCCTCCGCACCCACCGCCGGGAGGAATCGAGGAGGCTCTGCAATCCGAAGGCCGCCAGGGCGGCCAGGGAGAACAGCGTCAGAATGTGGATGCGCGGCACCGCCCGGAGACCGTCGAAGCCGGGGACGTGCTCGTACAGGAAGGTGTAGGGCCCGTTGACGGAGTCGCCCAGGCTGGCCAGCACCGCGAAGACCAGGAGGACGAGGTGGACCACCGCCCAGCGCCGGGGCTTGGTCAACGGCGGCAACCAGCGGCGCGCGAACGGGGCGTCGACGGCCGCGCGCAGCGCCAGCAGGAGCGCCATCAGCACCACGGGAAGCACGAAGCTGTGGATGGTCAGACGCACCTGCCCCTCGGCGAGCACCGCCAGCGCCAACCCTGCCAGCACGACCATCAAGACGGCAAAGAGCGTTGACAGGCGGATGGACTGATCCGCGAACAGCCCGGTCACCGTCCGCCTGGGACGTCGCCGCAGCACGTTCGCCGCACCGAACCCGGCCAGCAGGATCCCGACCAGGCCGGGAAACAGGTGTGCCTCGTGGCTGCCCGGCACCACTCCGTGGTAGAGGCGGTTGATCCGGGGGGTGGCCACGAATGCGATCGGCGTGGCGGACATGGAGAGGCCGCGCTCGAACCCCATCTCCCGTTGCAGCAAGACGTACTGCCTCACGAAGGGGCCCACCAGCAGGACCACCCCCAGCGTTAGCACGGCCAGCTTCGCCAGGAAGCGGGGCCGACGCAGCTTGCCGGCGGCCAGCACGTGGTAGGTGATGACGAGGGGCAGCACCAGGGCCAGGTACACGGCGTAGTAGCCGTTGGCGAGCATCTGCAGGATGAGGAACACCCCCGCCAGCGCCAGGTCGCGCCATCGCTCCCGGGCGAAGAACCGGGCCAGGAACAGGAAGACCAACGGAAAGCCTGCGGCCGCGATGATCTGAATGTGCGCCAGGTGCTGGAACATGAACGGCGAGAAGCCGTAGATGACGCCCGCCACCACGCCGGCGGCCACCTTCCCCGTGAGATAGCGGCCGTACAGGTACATGGCGAAGGCCGAGGCCAGGAAGGAGAGCAGCATCACCAGGTTGTGGGCGAGCACGGGGTTGTGAGTGGCGAGCAGGACCGGAGCCGCCGCAGCGCTTCCGGCAGGAGGTGCTCCGAATAGGCCAGCGTGCGATGGTTGGGGTAGAAGATGTTGGCGTCGAAGAAGCCGCGCAGGTTGCCGGCGGCGAGCTGATGGACATCCCACGACAGCACCCAGGCGTTGAACAGCGGATCGCCGGGGTTGCGGACCGAGTCCGCCATGCGCGCCGCCATGGGCCACGTCATGGCCACCGTGAGCGCCGCGAAGACGGCGAGGACGACGAGATGGGTGCGAGTGCCTTTCATTGCCCCAGCACGGTTCCCCACCTCACCACCTCACCGGGAGCCGTCTGGTGCAGTGTACTCCACGGGCGTCGACGAGCGGCCGGCGACGGCGTGGTCCCGGCTCTCGTGGGGACCATCCGTGACCCGACGGTTGCAGATGCTCGTGGCTGCCATGGGCTCTCCAGAGCGCATACGGACCCAGCAAAGCCTCCGTCGGCGGAGAGGCTACCCGGACGGTACCCTGCTGGTACAATCACGGGCCGGATTCGACGACAAGGACGTGGGCCATGCGTGCACACTCGCCGGGCTCGTGATGGTGGTCGCCGCGCACCTCGGTGCGGCGCCTCGGACTTCGTCCTCATCTGCCCCTCCTGCGAGAGCCCTGCCGCCAAGTACCTGGGCTCGGGCGAGATGTTCAGTCGTTGGAGGGACGCCGTCATCCCCTGGTACTACAACCCGGCCAACGCCCTCCCCCCCTTCGACGATCCGCAGGTGGCGCTGCACGCCATCCAGAGCGCCATCAGCCAGTGGGAGGGAGTGTGCGGCATCGACTTCCGGTACATGGGCCTCACCAACCGGGAGCCCCAGGACTTCGAAGACTTCACCACAGTCATCGGCTGGGCCGCCATCGGCGTGGCCGGGCTCGGCGGCGGGGTGGCGGACGCCCCCTGGGAGGAGGAGCTGCGCCTCGGCTACTGCCCCATGCAGGAAGGCTTCGTCGCGGTCCGGCCGGTGCCATGGCCCGAGCTCATTCCGGATCGCGTGCGGGTCTTCGAGCTCATCAAGCTCATGACCCACGAGCTCGGGCACATGCTCTGCCTGGGCCACTCCGATGACCCGGACTCGGTGCTCTTCGCGGACCCCTACAACGGCCTCTACGGCGTCCGCCAGGACGACATCGCCGCCGCCCAGGCGCTCTACGGCCCTCCTCCCACGCTGCGGTTGCCCGAGCCCTTCACGGCGCCGTCCCCCGACCCCGCGGTCATGGTCTCCAACCAGCACTTCGCGATCGGGGAGAGCTGGGACGACCTGACGGAGATCGCCGAGATCACCGACGACACGCCGGACGAGACCCTCTACGTGTGGGCGGAGTACCACAACCTTCCCAGGGGAGAGGGCGACGCCTACCTCGTGGACCCGGCCGGCCACGTCCACCTGTGGTGGCAGGCCGACAACGAGTGGCCGGACGTCTCCGGCGGGATGGGGCTCGAGGACATCGCCATCGTCAAGACCCTTCCCGGCACGTGGCGCTACTACTGGGTGATCGGCGACGCAACGGTGGTCGACGCCCCGATCCGGGTTGTCACCACGTCGACCCGCAACCTGCCCCCGCAGCCCACCCTGACGGTGACCGCCGCCTCCGGACCGGCCCCCCTGACCGTGACCATCCGACTCACGGCCAGCGACCCCGAGGGAGACGCGGTGTCCGCCGTCTGGCACGTCCCCGGTCTCGAGGCGTGGACGACGCCGGTCACCGGGACCATCCACGATGCATTCACCTTCCGGGAGGTGGGTGTGTATCGGATCTTCATCGAGGTCCTTGACGACTCGACCCGCTACGAAGGAGCAGGCGCCGGCTATCGCCGCCTGCTTCCAGTCACGCTCAGGGTCACCCCACCTCCTCCAGCTCCGCGGCAGGTGGGGTCGCGGCTCCGCTGAGCCCCAGGCAGCGACGCCGCCAGCGGTCGCGCAGCTCGGCGCTGGGCCGGGCGTCCTCCCCGAGCAGCGCGAGAGCCACTGGATACAGCCAGCTCCTCTCGGCGCTCGCCAGCCGCAGGGCGCGGACCACCAACGGGTTCTGGCGCGGTAGCAGCAGCCGGTTGCGACGCCTCAGCACGGCCCCGTCGCCGGCGCACAGTCGAGCCTCGAGGGGCGGCGCGAGCTGGGCGTTGAGCACCGCCAGCAGGCCCAGCTCGGCCTCGAGCAGCTCGTCGCTGGGTACGATCCGCCTCCGGCCCGGCCTCCACCGGCCGGGATGCAACCACCGGCAGGCACGCCTAACCGAACTCCGGATGGATGGGCGTACCCGCTCCCGGTCCGAGGGTTGCCCGGGGCTCAGGTCGAGAAGCTCGCCGAGCAGGAAACGTTCCTCGGTGGTCAGCACCACCGACACGGACCCGTCCCCATCCCCGCTCGCAGTCCTCTGACCGCGGGCGACCGCAGCGAGGAGGCGGGTCCCCCCGGCGGCCAGCTCCTTCAGCTCCCGGGCGCTTCGCCAGCGGACGCCTCCACCGTGGCCGTCCACGACCCTGAGCAGCGCGGCGTCGAGGATCCGTTCCCGCCGCACGCCGGCTCGTGCTCCTCTGAGAAGCACGCAGACCAGCCGCTCCCGTGCCGGCTCAGGAAGGTCGGGCAGTCGGTCCGCCGCGGCCAGGACCGTGTCCACCACCCGCGCCGCGAGGCCACCGAGGTGCGGACGGACCGCCTCGAGGAGCTCGTCCGGGCAGGCGAACGGCCGCACCGCACCGGCGAGCTCGACGGCAGCCGCAAAGGGCGGCCAGCCGGGAACGGTGGCCTGGGCCGCCAAGACTCCGTGGGTGAGCAGCCAGAGCCGCGGGGCGTCTCCGTCGCGGGTCACCGCGAACCGCGCCGGCAGGGGGTCGCGGCAACGACCCTCGAGGAGGGCGCCCTCGAAGGTGCCCTCGCAGGCCTCGCCATCCACGACCACCGGCACGGGGCAGAATCGGGCCGCCGTCCGCAACCATGCGAGGGCGCGCCGGCTGTCGAACGCACGTGCCGCCAGGCGGACCTCGAACCACTCCTCCCCGGGTCCGGTGGGCGCCCTGTCGACACCGACCACGCCGCCACCCACCCGCAACCTCGTCCACTGGACAGAGCCGCTGCTCTCGACGCGCAGGCGGGGCCTCTCCATGCCCGCCGCCCACAGCAACGCCTGGATCTCGGCCGCTTCCAGGCGCAGGAGCGCGCCATGGCGCGCGTCCGGCGCCCGGGTGGGCTCCAACGCCACGGCCAGATCCTCGATCCGCGCCCCGTCCACGAAGGCTCCCTCGGCGCGGAGGAAGAACCCGTGCTTCCGGCGCTCGACCTGCACCCTCTTCGCGCCCAAGCGCACCGCCAGGCGCACCAGCTCGGCAGGCACCTGCCAGGTCGCGCGGAGCTGGGTGGACGAGAGGGCACGCACCTCCTCGGCAACGTCGATGGCGAGACGCAGGGAGCTCATGCCTCTGCCCCGCGCAAGGTGCGACGCGCCAGCTCGCCCCGCAGATGGGCCTCCCGCCCACGGGGGGCGCCTGCGCGTTCGACGATCTCGTCCCCGAGGAGGAGCACAGCCCACTCCGGTCGCTCGAGGGCCGCACCGGACACCACCTTCCAGAGGCGGCTTCCGACGTCAACAGCCACCAGGCTCGACCCGCGGCCGAAGCCGAAGGGCCCGCCGTCGATGACCGCCAACGCTGCGGGCGCGCCCGGCGCCACACACAGGCGGACCCGCAGCCCGACCTCGCGCAGTGCCTGCTCCATCCGGCTCATCACCTCATCCTGAGACGAGCGCTCGAGGACGCCACGCCACGGATCGAGATCCACGGCGCCCAGGAGGTCGGCCACCACCAGCCCCTCGGGGAGCGCCGCATCCACGACCGCCGCGCTCCTCGCGGACGTGCGGCGTACCAGGTCGCTGACCTCTGTGGCGCGGTACAGGCGCCCGCGACGAGCCAACGCCAGCGCCCGCCGGAGGCTGATCGGCCCCCCGTTCACGACCGGGACGAGAGGCCGTCCGTACACCGCCTCGACACCTCGCCAGGCCCGGGGCCGGAGGAGCGCCGCACGCAGCAACGGCGCCAGATCGCCGTCCCCGGAGGAGATCGTGGGCGGCCCAGGGGTGCCGGTACGGCGCCACGCGGCCACCCCCAGCCACACCAGCACGGCAGCGACTGCACCTCCCACCGGCACCATCCATCTCCGTTCCGGACGACCCGATGCCGCCTGTCGTGAGCCCGAGCCGGCCACATCCCCCAGGGGCGCGGCGGAGAGAGCTCGAGGTGCGGTCGTTCCCAGGGACGACGTGCCCGGGGCAGCAAGACTGGCGTCGGCCACCCACCAACGACCATCGTGGAGGACCTCCACCCACGCGTGCACCCCGCCCATCGCCCGTCCTCCGCGGCCGACGAAACCGACCGCCAACCGGCTCGGGAGTCCGGTCGCGTCCAGGAGGGCGGCAAGCACGAAGTTCTGCACGTCGCAATCGCCGGCGCCGACGACCAGAGCCCGTTCGAGGGCCCCGGCGCCGGCCGCGATCGCCCGCCGGTGGCTCTCCGCCACCTCCCGCGAGCGGTCATAGCGGATCCGCGACGCCACCAGCCGGACCGCCGCCGCCACCCGCGCGGCCGCAGGCAGCCCCCGAAGGCGGGCCGCGTCGGCGGCGAGGCCCGCCGGCAGGGGCGGCCAGCTCGTGGCGACGGCCACGGCAGGCCGGAGCTCCGGCCCGGTGCGGTAGCGCAGCACCCCCCGGTGGTGCGTCCCCAGGACCAGGACCGGTTCCCCGGTCACGGAAACGTGGAGCGGCTGCGAAACACCGTCCAGCCGCACCGAGGCCGGGTCGAGGACGTGCCCCGTGGCCAGGGGAAGGCGCAGGGGACCGGGCGCCGCATCGATCCGGAGCTCGACCTCCACGCAGCCCTCGTGACACGCCGCCCCCTCGTAGGGACCCACCAGGACATCGTCGGAGCCGCGACCTTCTTCCCCTCCGCTCAGGCGCAGAGCCGCCAGCCACGGTGAGGCGGTAACGGGCCGATAGGAGAGGGCGACTCCGCGACGGTCGTCCATGACATCCACGGACGGCCCGCCGTAGGCAGCCGCCAGGTCACGGTACAGGAGCGGATGATCCACGCCGGCCACCGGTCGCGTCTCGGGGGCCGGCATTGTGGCGCCTCCCACCGGATGCAACCGAGGAGGCGTGCTCCGGGCCGCCACCAGGACGGCGATACCGACGCCGAGGACCGCCCCGCAGAGGGCCGCGCCCAGCATCGCCACGGCGCGACTCGGCGGTCGCATCTCCATCGCCCGCTCCAGCCAGCGCCGTGGTCCGCTGAGGGGCGCACTCCGGTCCAGCTCAGAGCGCACAAGACGTCGCAGAGCCCGGTGACCCGCCGCCACCGCCCTCCGCAGGGTGGGGCTGTCACCGACGTCTCCCCGTGCCAGGAGAACCTCCAGTCGATCGCTGTCCAGCACGACCCGGGGCAGCAGGCCTTCGGCCAGCTCCACCGACGCCGGAGAGACCTTCTCACCGAGGAGCAGCTCGTCCAGGGAAGGTGCGCTGCGCACCCGCAGGCCATGAGCGAGGACGTCCACCCTGGCCTCTGCACCGAGCGCCACCGCCCCGCGCAGACCCGGTCGGCGGAAGCTGAGGCTGGGGGCGGGCAGGGTCAGCTCCTCGGTGATCCGCCGTCCGTTGACCGACACCTCGAGGGGCGGCGCCCCGTCCCCGGGCGGGCGCAGGTAGCGGGCGTCCCGGAGGGCCGCCTCGAGCACCATGGGCAGCGGATGGTTGCCCCGTGCCGTTCTCTCCAGGATCACCTCGGTGCCCTCGAACATGACGCAGCTGGCGGGCTCCAGAGCCTCCAGACCGGCATCCAGGACCACCTCCCAGCCGTCGCCGTCCGCCGGTCGCGAGCGGACGGTGATCGTGCCGGGAGCGAAGCGCAGGACCGACCAGAAGCCGACGCCGAAGCGGCCGGCCGCCTCGGAGCGGCGTCCCTTGCTCGACGCGTACAGGGTGAAGAGGAAGCGCCGGGCGTGCTCCAGGCTCATGCCGCAGCCATCGTCCCGGCAGGTGACGACGTCCAGCCCCCCCCGGCGCTCCGCGGTGAGGAAAACCCTGCGGGCCCCCGCGTCGCGCGCATTCTGGAGCAGCTCGCGGACGAACACCCAGGGATCGGTGCCGTAGCGCTCCGCCTCCTGACGGGCGCGCTCCCCGAAGCCCACTGCACTCACCTGTCCAGTGTATGTCCTCAGCCGACAACGTGATACGCCAGCTACAACAAACCGTGATGCCGGACACGTCCGCCCGATCGTCGC
This sequence comes from uncultured Holophagae bacterium, assembly GCA_963844865.1. Classification (GTDB taxonomy): domain Bacteria; phylum Acidobacteriota; class Thermoanaerobaculia; order Thermoanaerobaculales; family Sulfomarinibacteraceae; genus CAWJPY01. The sequence goes on along the minus strand of CAWJPY010000020.1, from coordinate 112,098 downwards.
GCTCCCTCCCCCGTCCACGCCCGCGCCCGCATCCGCGTTCACGCACAGCGGCAGTGGGCAGCGCCGGTACGCAGCGGCCGGGGCAGAGAGCACGGGCAGCAATCAGCAATCAGCAGGCAGCGCCCGTGAGGCGCCGCCGAGGACTGCGCGTCCCTCGGGCGTGCCACTCCCGACGATGTTCGGGTGCGGGACGACCGGCCCTGGCTGAACGCTGGCTTCGAAACATCGTCTGGGGTGGCAACCTCGGCGAAGGCGCCGACAGAATCGGCGCGTCGCGAGAGGCGTCACGTCGTTGCCCGCCGCTCCTCGCTGTCACCGTTCTCTGCCGCTGACGCCGTCGCTGACCGCCGCCGCTGCTACGGTCACTACCGCTGCTCCTTCTCCTGCAGCAACTCCCCAAGCTCGGTCACCGTGCGGTCGAAGAGGTCCAGGGCGGCGGCGATGGCGTCGGGCTTGGTGAGGTCGACCCCGGCGCCCTTCAGCAGCTCCAGCGGCGGTTTCGAGCTGCCCCCTTCCAGCATCCCCAGGTAGCCTTCCCGCGCACCCGGCACGTCGTCGGCCACGCGCTGGGCGATGGCGATGCCCGAGGCCAGGCCGGTGGCGTAGCTGTAGACGTAGTACTTGTAGTAGAAGTGGGGGATGTAGGCCCACTCGACGCTGTCGTCGGCGTCGACAGTGAAGCCTGGCCCGTAGTAGGACCGCACCAGGTCACCGTAGATGCCGTCCAGGCGCTCCGCCGTGATCGGCTCACCCGCCTCGGCGAGCTTGTGCACGGCGAGGTCGAACTCCGCGAACATGGTCTGGCGGTAGATGGTGGTGCGGATGGTCTCGGCCAGCTCGGACAGCAACCAGGCGCGCTCGGCCTTGGAGTCGGCGTGGGCGGTCATGTACTGAGACAGCAGCATCTCGTTGCAGGTGGACGCGACCTCGGCCAGGAACGGGACATAGCGGGACGTCAGGTAGGGCTGATGGGAGTCGGCCAGCTCGCTGTGCACGGCGTGCCCGAGCTCGTGGGCCAGCGTCGAGACGTCGTCGTAGCGATCCATGTAGTTGAGCTTGATGTAGGGATGGACTCCGTAGACCGACGACGAGAACGCGCCGCTCTCCTTGTGGGCGGATGGATAGACGTCGATGGCGCCGTTGTTGGGATCGATGAGCTGACCGGCGGTCTCGAGGTACTCGGGCCCGAGGGGCGCCAGCGCCTCCAGGATCAGCTTGGCCCCCCCTGGGAACGGAAGGTCCTTGTCCACTCCCTCAACCATGGGCACGTATAGATCGTAGATGTGGAGATCGTCCAGGCCCATGACCCGCTTGCGCAGAGCGACGTAGCGATGCAGGGCGTCGGCGTGGGCGCGGACCGTCGCGATCAGGTTCTCATAGACCTGGGGATCGATGTCGTCCTTGTCCAGGTAGGCCTCGAGAGCGGTGTCGTAGTGACGGGCGCGGGCCATGAACACGTCTCGGCGCGCCTGTCCCGCCAGGGCCGCGGCGAAGGTGCTCTCGAACTTCTTGAGGCTCCCGAACACCCCGGCCACCGCCTCTCGCCTCACCCGGCGATCGGCCGCCGCCCGGTACAGCGGATAGTTGCCGAAGGTGAGCTGGACCTGGTTGCCCTGCCCGTCGGCGATGGAGGGCAGCGGCATCTCCGAGATCAACGACTGGAACGCCCGCTCGTTGTCGGACGGGAGCTCGTTGAGGTCGATGGCGGCCCACAGGTTGTCTCCGGCCAGCGCCAGCACCCGCTCGGCCTCCGGGTCCAGCACCCGGTCCGCCCGCCGCCTCAGCTCGGCGATCGCCGGCTCGAAGCGCTTCAACCCTGGCGCCTGCTCATAGGCCTTCTCCACCTCCGCCGGCGTCAGGGCCAGGATCGCCTCCCGCATCACCGTGCCCTCGTTCATGATCGCGTCGGTGAGGTTGAGTGCGGTCTGGTGGCGGGCCATGGCCCGCTGGTCGGTGGTGTCGGTGACCTGCTCGAGGTTGGCGTAGAGGGTCAGCCGGTGGATGGCCAGCTCCAGTGAAAAGTAGCGGTCGAGGTAGGTCGCCAGGGCCTCCGGGTCGTGGAGCCTCCCGTGGTAGGCCGCGAGCTCGGTCAGCCCCTGCTTGGCGTCGGCAAGCGCCGTCGCCCAGGCCTCGTCCGACTCATACAGGGCGCCGAGATCGAACCGGTACACGGCCGGTATGCTCCCGCGCTCCGCGTTGCCGTCCGGTCTGTAGGGAGGAAGCTCGGACAGGGCGGCCTGCGCCGATCCCACGCTCACCACCGCAACCAATGACACCACGAACCACCGACGAGCTCGCATATCCACCTCCTACCAGATCCTCGCACGCGGTCACCATACCCTATCTCCCCCGGTGAGTGGCCCTGGTGGCGGGCGGCCGAAGGGACCCGTTCCCTCCCGGATGCGGGCCGGGATCTGAGTGCCAAGTTATCAAAAGTGCGACCCAACCCTTGACAGCCGGTGGATGGCTCACTATAGTCCCTCTGGCACTCCGCCCCAGCGAGTGCTAAAAACGGGTCACAACTCGAAAGGAGACAGACACATGCAGGTGAAACCCCTGGGCGATCGGGTACTCGTGAAGCGCATCGATCCCAAGGAAGAGGTCCGCGGCGGGATCATCATCCCGGACACCGCGAAGGAGAAGCCCCTGGAGGCCGAGGTGGTGGCGGTGGGCGACGGCAAGCTGGACGAGAACGGCAAGCGGCTCCCGATGTCGGTGAAGAAGGGCGACCGCGTCCTCATCGGCAAGTACTCCGGCCAGGACATCAAGATCGACGACGACGAGCACACGATCCTGCGCGAGGACGAGATCCTCGCCATCGTGGTGAAGAAGTAAGGGAGGCGAGCATGGCAGGCAAGCAGATCGTCTACTCCGAGGAGGCCCGCAGCAAGATCCTGAAGGGCGTCAACCGGCTGGCCGACGCGGTCAAGGTGACCCTGGGCCCCAGGGGCCGCAACGTGATCCTGGAGAAGAAGTGGGGCTCCCCCACCATCACCAAGGACGGGGTGACGGTGGCCAAGGAGATCGAGCTCAAGGAGCCCCTGGAGAACATGGGTGCGCAGATGGTGCGCGAGGTGGCGTCCAAGACCTCGGACGTGGCCGGTGACGGCACCACCACGGCCACCGTGCTGGCGCAGTCGATCTACCGCGAGGGCATCAAGAACGTGACCGCGGGCGCCAACCCCATGGAGCTGAAGCGGGGCATCGACATGGCCACCAAGACGGCGGTGGCTTTCATCGAGACCCTGGCGCGGCCGGTGGAGGGGGAGGCGGTCTCCCACGTGGGCACCATCTCCGCCAACGGCGACACCGAGATCGGCGGCATCATCCGCGAGGCCATGGAGAAGGTGGGCAAGGACGGGGTGATCACGGTCGAGGAGGCCAAGGGCCTGGAGACCACCCTGGAGGTGGTGGAGGGCATGCAGTTCGACCGCGGCTACCTGTCCCCCTACTTCGTGACCGACGCCGAGCGCATGGAGGTCGTGCTGGAGAACGCGAAGATCCTGATCTTCGAGAAGAAGATCTCCAACATGAAGGACCTGCTGCCGGTGCTGGAGAAGGTGGCGCAGCAGGGGACGCAGCTGCTGATCGTGGCCGAGGACGTGGAGGGCGAGGCCCTGGCGACCCTGGTGGTGAACAAGCTGCGGGGGACCCTGCACGTGGCGGCGGTGAAGGCGCCGGGGTTCGGGGATCGGCGCAAGGCCATGCTCGAGGACATCGCGATCCTGACCGGTGGCAAGATGATCTCCGAGGACCTGGGGATCAAGCTGGAGAACGTGACCTGGGAGGACCTGGGGACGGCGAAGAAGATCTCCATCACCAAGGACGACACCACCATCGTGGTGGACGACGACGATCCTGCGAAGCAGGAGGCGGTGCTGGGGCGGGTGCAGCAGATCAAGAAGCAGATCGAGGACACCACCTCGGACTACGACCGGGAGAAGCTGCAGGAGCGGTTGGCGAAGCTGGTGGGCGGCGTTGCCCAGATCAAGGTCGGGGCGGCCACCGAGACCGAGATGAAGGAGAAGAAGGCGCGGGTGGAGGACGCCCTGCACGCCACCAAGGCTGCCGTGGAGGAAGGGATCGTGCCCGGCGGCGGTGTGGCGCTGCTGCGGGCCATGGACGAGGTGGAGAAGCAGTTCGCCAAGCTGGAGGGCGACGTGGCCACCGGGGCGAAGATCCTGCTCCGGGCCCTGGAGGAGCCGACGCGGCAGATCATCCGCAACTCGGGCATCGACGAGGCGGCGGTGATCGTGCGCGAGATCCGGGGCAAGAAGGGCGCCGTGGGGTACGACGCGGCCAAGGGGGAGATGACCGACCTGATGAAGGCCGGCGTCATCGACCCGGCCAAGGTGACCAAGAACGCCCTGCTCAACGCCTCTTCCATCGCGGGTCTGCTGCTCACCACCGAGGCCCTGGTGTGCGAGATCCCCGAGGAGAAGAAGGAGCCCGCCATGCCTCCCGGCGGCGGCGGCATGGGCGACATGGGCGGCATGTACTGATCCCGTTCACGATTCCGACATCCAAGACCCGGGCATCCGCCCGGGTCTTTTCTTTCCCTTCGGGAGCACCAGACAGGGTGCCAGGCACGCCGTCGATGCACCTCGCGACGCCAAAGCCGGTGCCAGGCACCCCGTCTTCATTCGATAGCACCCACATCGCTTCATCCGAATGCTGCCTGGCACCCGCTCTGGCTTATCCGAAGCGACACCTCTCGCGACGCGAAGTCTTCCCCGCGCCCTCCCCGAGACCTCGGAAAAGTGTCGCCAATGGCACGCCCGAGGGACGCGCCGTTCTCTCGGTGCCCGTGTCCCGCTCGTTCGGATGCGCGAGACCGCCGACTGCTGCCGCCGACGCTGATCGCTGACGTTGTCGCTGCCGCGGATCGCGGTCGCCGTCGCTGCTCTCGGACGCGGGAGAAGATCGCCCTACAATCGGGCATGGCGCTCCTGGACCTGATCGCCGCGCTGGTGACCGCCCGGCGCCCGTTCTTCAGCCGAGGGCTCGGTGATCGGAAGGTCCTGGACTGGGCGCTCTCCCCCACTCCCATCGAAGGAGCGGCCCCCATTGCGCTTCAATGGGAGCCGGACAACCAGGTCCCGGGCGGACTCGTGCGCCGCGGCTCACTCCCCAGCCCCCTGGCCGAACGTCTCCCCGAGGCCTCCCGCACTGCCCTGGTGGAGCTGTGGAGCCCGTCCCCCACCCTCGGCGCCCACTCCGTGTGCCTGCACCTGGCGGCCAGCGGCGACGAAGGCTTCGCCCGCCGCCGTCGCCTCTTCGCCCGGCCGCTGCTGCGCCGCGGCGTCGCCTCCCTGATCCTCGAGAACCCCATGTACGGCGCGCGACGTCCCTCCCGGGGGCCGGGCACGACGGTGGCGGACCTGGCGGTCATGGCCCGGGCCGCGATGGAGGAGGCGCTGGCGCTGATCGCCTGGCTCGCCGGCGCCGGCGTCGCGCGGATCCAGGTCACCGGGGTCAGCATGGGGGCCCAGGTGGCTGCCATGGCGGCCGCGCTGAGCCCCCTGGAGATCTCGGTGGTGCCCTGCCTGCCCTCCCGCAGCCCGGCCGAGGTCTTCGTGGACGGGATGCTGTCGCGGGCCGTGGACTGGCCCGCCCTGGAGAGGGAGCTGGGGCGCGACGCGCGGGTTCAGATGCGGGATCTCCTCGCCCGGGGCGACGTCCTGGACCTGCCCCCGCCGCGGCGACCCGCCGCCGCGATCCTGGTGGGGGCCCGCCACGATGCCATCGTCCGTCCGAGCTCGGCGCGGGAGATCCACCGCCACTGGCCGGGATCCGAGCTCCGGGTGGTGGCCACGTCCCACGTGGGCGCCGTCGTCCTCCACGCCCGCGCGCTGCGTCGCGCGATGACTGACGCTCTCGACCGCCTCTGAGCGCCCGGCGCCGCCGCGCTCTGCCCTACAATGAGCCCCGTGCGGGTCATCACAACCCATCTGTCGGCAGACTTCGACGCCTTCGCCGCCGCGGTCTGTGCGGTGCGCCTGTACCCCGGCTACCGGGTCCTGTTCCCCGGATCCCAGGAGGCGGCTGTGCGCCGCTTCGTCGCCGACACCAACTTCCCCTACCCGGAGCTCAAGCTGCGCCAGGCGCGCCGGGAGACCCTCGAGCACGCCGTGGTGGTGGACACCCGGAGCCCGGCCCGTCTGGGCGAGGTGTGGGAGCTCATCCGGCGCGACGACTGTCCCGTCACACTCATCGACCACCACGTGACCGAGGCCGATCAGCTCGGTGCCCGGGAGGTCGTGTCGCGGCCGGTGGGTGCCACCTGCACCATCGTCGCCCAGCTCCTGGACGAGAGCGGGCTCCCCCCGACCCCCGAGGAAGCCTCGCTGCTGCTCCTCGGCATCTACGAGGACACCGGAGGCCTCGCCTATCGCGAGACCACGCCCGCCGACCTCCGGGTCGTGGCCCGCCTCCTGGAGCAGGGCGGCTCTCTCGAATGGGTGCGGCGTTGGGTGATGAAGACGCTGGCGCCCGATCAGCTCCAGCTCCTGAACGCCATCGTCGACGCCTCCGAGGAGATCGTGGTCCACGAGGTCCCGGTCTCCCTGGCGATCGTGGACGTGGAGCGCTACCACGAGGAGGCGGCGTACGTCGTCCACCGCTGGATGGAGACGTTCGAGATCCCGGTGGGCGTGGTGATGCTGGTGCGTCCGCCCCACGTCAACCTGATCCTGCGCTCACGCCTGGAGGGCCTGCACGTCGGACGTGTCGCCCAGCGCCTCGGTGGCGGCGGCCACCCCACCGCGGCGTCGGCGAGGGTCACCGGGCGCATGCCGGTGGAGCTGCGGGAGGAGGTGCTGCACCTCCTCGAGGAGGAGATGCCGCCTCCGGTCTCCGCCGCCGACATCGCGGTCCGGCACATCTTCACGGTGGACGCCGGCAGCACGGTGGACGCCTCCAAGGAGCGGATCAACCAGCTCCGGGTGAACGCACTGCCGGTCCGCGACCCGACGACTGGTGAGCTCACGGGCATGGTGACCCGCCAGATCCTGGACCGCGCCGTCAGCCACGGCATGGGTGGCCGGCCGGTGACGGCGGTCATGCAGCCGGACGTGCCCACGGTGGCCGGGACCACGCCGTTGCGTCAGCTCCGGGACCTCTTCTTGGAGCGCTCGCACCGGTTCGTCGTGGTCCAGGAGGGGGATCGCCCCGTCGGCATCGTCACCCGGATGGAGCTGTTCCGGCGGCTCTTCGAAGGCCAGCGCACCCGCGGCGCCTCGCTGGACCACCGCATGGCCGGGGCCCGGCCCGTCACCCAGCGGGTGAGCCGCCTCCTCGACGAGGTCGGCCCCCCCTGGGTGCGCGACGTGCTGCGCATCGCTCAGCGAGTGGGCGACAGCCAGCAGACCGCGGTCTACCTGGTGGGGGGCATGGTGCGCGACCTCCTCATCGGGCGCTCCAACGAGGACGTGGACCTGGTGGTGGAGGGCGACGGCATCGCCTACGGCAAGGCGCTCGCGGAAGCCTGCCAGGGTCGTTGCCACCCCCACGCACCCTTCCTCACCGCCGTGGTGATCCTCCCGGACGGCAACCGGGTGGACGTCGCCACGGCGCGCACCGAGTTCTACCGGACCCCGGCCGCGCTGCCCGAGGTGGCCACCTCCCTCATCCGCCAGGACCTGTACCGTCGCGACTTCACCGTAAATGCCCTCGCCGTCGGCCTCTCCGGGGAGAGGCGCGGCCAACTGGTGGACTTCTTCGGCGGGCGCAAGGACCTGCAGAAGAAGGAGATCAGAGTCCTGCACTCGCTGTCGTTCATCGACGATCCGACCCGGGCCATCCGCGCCGTTCGCTACGCCCGGCGGCTCGGCTTCACCATCGCCTCCGACACGCGCCACCTGATCGGCACGGCGGTCCGGGAAGGGGTGTTCGACCGCATCTCGGGCCAACGTTTGCGCCGGGAGCTGGCTCATCTGCTCGACGAGCCCCATCCCACCCGGGCGGTGGCGTTGCTCGCCGAGCTGGAGGTGCTGCCTGCCATCGTGCCCGACGTTGCGTGGACCGAGGACACCCGCTCCTATCTCTTCGCCCTGGAGGGGCAGCTCCACTGGTATCTCCTGGAGGGGCTGGGCCCCTCCCCCCTGCCCTGGCTCCTCATGCTCGGCGGCCTCGCCCTCCACGCCGCCCCCGGCGCCGAGCGGCGACTGGCGGCGCGCCTGTCCCTGGCCGGCGATCAGCGGCGGCGCATCCTCGAGCTGCCCGCGAGCGTGGCCGTGATTCGGGCCGCCGCACGCCGAGCCGTGCTGCGCTCCCTCCTGGTGGGCGTCGTGGAGCGGCAACGCCCGGAGGCTGTGCTGCTGGCCATGGCAGGACTCGAGATGGAGCTCCGCCGTCGCGTCGCCGACGCGCTCGTGACGGCGGTCCGGCTCAAACCACCCGTGAGCGGGAAGGACCTGCTGGCGGCCGGGGTGTCTCCCGGCCCTCACGTGGGGCTCGCCCTCCGCCGCACCCGGGACGCCATCGCGGACGGCGAGATCGTGCCGGAGCAAGCCTTGGAGTATGCTCTGGCCGCCACACGCCACGACCAGGAGGGAGGGGAGGCTCCATGAGGATCACCGGATGGGGCGGAGGCCCGCTCCTCGTCCTGTTTGCGTTGACGGCCGCCATCCTGCTCCCGGGAGACGCGAACGCTCAACAGGCCCCGTCTCCCATCGTTGAGCGGACCCTGGAGGTGACCGGACGCAAGGTGCGGGTGACCCTGTTCGACAACCGCGTCGCCGTGGTCTCGGTCCACCAGGGCTCGGTCCGGGTGCTCCTGCGCCAGCAGCTTCTGGACCAGGACGAGTACGCCGGCTACCTGGCAGCGCTGCAGCGGGACGCCGACGAGCTGGCCGAGGCCAGGCGGCACCACGGCGCGCGGGGGAACGGCGGCAACGGTCTCATCCTGCTGCACCTGGGGCCCGATGCTCCCGTCCAGGTCCGCTACTCGTCGGTCGCCGTGCTGGATCTGGTCACGGCTCGCCTGGCAGCCACCCTGGACGACGTCGAAGCCCGCGTCATCTGGGGTCCCGAGCGGATCCCCGAGCTGGCCTCCTGGAGGCCAAAGCGGGGCGATCGGGTCGAGCTGCGCAATGGCACGGGAGCCACGGTCCGGGAGGTGCGGGAGGACGGCACCCTGGTGTTGGAGCACGACGGCACCGGCATCCATGAGCTGGTACCGGTCGATGCCCGCAGCAACGTCATCCTTCGCGTCGACCCGGAGACGGGATGAGAATCACCGGCGGCGAGTGGCGGTCGCGCCGCCTGCGGGGGCCGGGCCGCGGGACGGCGCTGCGACCCACCCCCGACGCCCTTCGCGAGCGGGCTTTCGCGGTCCTCGCAGACCGCGTGACCGGCGCCTCGTTCCTCGACCTCTACGCGGGCTCCGGAGCGGTGGGGTTCGAGGCCCTCTCCCGCGGCGCGGCGCGGGTGGTGTTCGTGGAGCGACAACGCTCGGCGGCGAGGTTGATCGAGGCCAATCGGGAGGCTCTCGGCGTCGAGCGGGAGCACGCGCAGATCCTGCTCAGGCCCGTTGCCTCGGCACTGACGACGCTCCTGAAGCGCGACCAGCGCTTCGACCTCGCCTGGGCGGATCCACCCTTCACGTCCTGGCAGGAGGGGCTCTCAGCGCTCGCCCACGCGTTTGCCCGCGACCTCCTGGCGCCCGGCGCCCTGGCCTGCCTGGAGTGCCCGGCGCAGGCGGACCTCAGGGAGATCCCGGCGCCCCTCCGGCTGCACAGGGACCTCTCCGGCGGCGCCTCCCGCCTCGCCATGCTCGTGGTCGGAGACGGACAGACGTAGCGATCGGCGGCAGCGATCGGCGGCATGGTCATCTCCGGGTCGTTCGTCCGAGAACGTAGCCGGTGGCCGGCCCAGGTAAAGGGCCCACCCTCGCCGAGGGTGGGCCGGACCGATGGTCCGGTGCTTCGCAGCTGCTGTGCAGCTGCGAAGCACCCTTGACATGGGTCGGCCACCGGCTTGTGAGAGGAGGCATGAACGACCCGGAGGTGACCATGCTCGATGCCAACACCCAACCCGGCCTTGCTGCTCATCGCTTGGCGCTCGAAGCTGCGAGCGGGGCTATCAAGCTCGTAATGAGGTTGCCGGCGCCCCTGAAGGCGATTGCCGACCAGGTGATTCGCTCGGCGAGCTCGGTGCCCGCGAACCTGGCGGAAGGCCACGGTCGGTCCGGTCGGGACCGGCTGCACCACTGGCGGATTGCGTATGCCTCCGCTAAAGAGGTCGACACCCACCTGCGGCTCCTCGCCGCGACAGGAGCCGTCAATCGATCCTGGGCACAGACCGCCCTGGATCTCTTCGACCGCGTGCGGGCGATGACATGGCGCCTCCTCAACCCGCACGCCTGACGGCCTCCACTTTCAGTGACGTACCGGGGGCGACGGGCGCTGTGCGCTGATCGCCGACGCTGTTGACTGCCGCGGCCGCCGTCGCCGATCGCTGTCGCTGCCCCCGATCGCTGACGAGGACGCTGCTAAGCCCTCTGGCCGGCCTGCTCGAGGATCGCACGCTGCAGGGCGATGTTGTGGCGATGGCCGGTCAGGCGCGCCGTCACCCTCCCCCGGACCGGGTAGCCCAACAGGTAGAGATCCCCGATGATGTCGAGGATCTTGTGACGGACGAACTCGTCTGGAAACCGGAGCTCGGTGTTGATCACCTCGTCCTCGCCCACCAGGACGAAGTTGTCCAGGCGACCCCCGGAGCCGAGCCCGAGCTCGTTCATCATCTTCAGGTCACGCATGAAGCCGAAGGTGCGCGCCGGCGCGATCCGCGCCCGGTACTCCGCGGGGTCATCGAGGGTGAAGTCGTGGCGCTGCTCCCCCACCGGCGGCGGGTAACGCAGCAGGTAGGACACGGAGAACGAGTCCGCTGGTTCGATGGACAGCGTCCGGTCCCCGTCCCCGACCTCATAGACGCGGTCGATGACGATCTCCTGGCGGGGAGCGGGCTGATCCACGACGCCGATCTCGTCCAAGTGGTCGCAGAACTCCAGGGCCGACCCGTCGAGCACGGGGATCTCGCCGTGGACCTTGATCAGGAGGTTACTGATCCCGTAGGCGTGGAGCGCCGACAGGAGATGCTCCACGGTGCGGATGCTGTCGCCGCCGCCGGTGAGGGTGGTGGCATAGTCGGTCTCCGCCACCGACGTGATGTGGGCCGGAATCTCGGTCCCCCGAGGCAGCGTCAGGAAGTGGATCCCGCTGTCGGGTGGCAGGGGCTGCATCACCATCCCGGTGCGCATGCCCGAATGCAGCCCGAGCCCGTACATCACGGAGCTGGAGCGGATGGTGCGTTGCGGCCGGTCGGTGGGCTGGAGCAGTGGCAGCCGCGGGGGCTGCTGGTAGGCGCGGTCGCCCGCGGCCTGCGCGAGGCCGTTGGCGTGCAGGTCACCGGACCTCCTGCCCAGGGCGCTTTCCACCGCATCGACGGCCTGATCGTAGGAGAGCGGTTTCTCCAGGTAGTCGTGGGCGCCCATCTTGACGGCCTTCACGGCCGTCGCCGACGTGCCGTGCCCGGACATCATGATGACCGCCACCCCCGGGTCCAGCTGGCGCAGCGCCTCCAGGGTCTCGAGACCGTCGCGGTCCGGCAGCCAGATGTCCAGGAACACCACGTCCGGATGCTCACGGCGGTAGAGCTCGATCGCCTCCTCGCCGCTGGTGGTGGTCAGGGTGCGGTACCCCTCGTCGCTCAGGATGCCCGACAGCGTCGTGAGGATTCCGGGCTCGTCGTCCACGATCAGGACCAGCTCGTTCATGGTGTGCGAGTCTGCTCCGTCGGCCGTCAACGGTCAAGCCGGCGGCTCAGGCTCTGCCGCACCCGGCCCACGGGCCGGCCGCGGGACCCGATCACCGCGCGGAACCGGAAGCAGACGCTCGCTGGCGGTTGACAAACGACGCCAGCCGCTGCTGCCCGTCACCCTCGAAGTACACGAACTGGATCCCGAATCCGACGAGACCCTCGCGCTCGCGCAGCGTCGGGCGCACCACCTCCGCGGTGCCGCGGATGGGGCTGGGCTGCCCGGGGGGCGTGAGCTCGAAGGTCGCGGGAGATCCGATCTCCACCTCCCAACGGCCACGGATCAGCATGCCCGAGGCGGAGAGATTGTCGCACTGGGCGACGACACGCTCGGTCTTCCCCGCCAGCCACAGCTCCAGCTTCACCGGCAGGGAGAGGTCCAGTCGAGGCTCGACCTTCAAGAGGTCTCGGAGGACGCTCTCCAGCTCCCAGTCGGTGGCGTCGTCGGGGAGCACACGGTTGATGCCCCGATTCACCAACAGCTTGACCCGGGAGAGGGCGATGCGTTCGGCGAGCACCAGCACCGCTGCGTTGCGGCAGGACGACTCCCGCCACCGGATGGACTTGAGGAGGGCCGGCAGCTCGCAGCGCTGGAGGGGATACCCGAGAATCACCAGATCGTAGGAGGTGCGCTCCACCTCCTGGAAGGGGCTGACGCCCCCCGGCAGCCGGGACGCCTCACACTCGAGATTCCCCAGGGCCGGCAAGAGCCGCCGGTAGAGATCCGTTTCGCCGTCCTCTCGCGCCGGGATGATGAGGGCGCGTCGCACCGCCTGTGCCACTGAAGGTCCTCCCTGGCAAAGCCGCCGCCGGTCCGACGCCGGCGCGCGCCGCCGATCGTGCCAACGTGCGCGCCGCAAGCCCTCGCACGCCCGAGTCGATCCTGTCCAACCCACTGTAGCCCGCACCCTCCTCCCCGGCTGTGCGACCGATCACCCGCACGCTCCGCCCGCCGTCATTCCCGGAATGGGACAGATCCTGTTCCAAAGATGACGCACCGCGTCATTCACCGGCCGAGACCTTGAGCAGGATCTGGCATCGCTCTTGCTGAACTGTGCAGGCGAGCGCCACACAGGGCGCATCCAGAGTGCATCAAGTGAGCACAACCTACAAGAAAGAATGGGAGGACACGATGAAGAAGGCAATTCTCGTAACCATGACGGCCCTGGCCCTGGCAGCGCTGCTGCCCGCCACCGCCTCCGCGCAGGCGACCGCGAACGGAACGATGGCGGTGGACATCAACCTGCCGAACCTGATCATCCTGTACTACTACAGTGACGTGACCGTCAACATCGACGCAACCGACCTCGTGAACGGCACGGGTGGAGTCGATCTCGGAGACGTCACCGGCACGGGGGGCCTCACCGCGGATCTCGGCATCACCAACCCCACACTCGACTCTCCGCTCTCCAATCTCAGCGACGTCACCCTGACCCTGGAGAATGCTTGGGCGGTGCGCTCGCTGTCCACCACCGGCAACGTCTCCGTCTCCCTCCAGTCCGACCAGGCGTCGCTCCCCGGCGCCAGCGGCTCGATCGGTATCAATGACGTCACGGTGATCGACGCTGATTCCAACAGCGTCACCAGCACCGGGCCAACCACTGCAGCGTCCATTAGCATCCAGTCGCCGGGTCTGGTGAACGCCGCCGTCGGCGACTTCGCCATGGGGCTGGACCTCACGTCCACCCGCAGCTCCGGCACCTACGGCGGTACGTTCACCATCGTGGCATCGGCGCCTTGAGTCGACGGGCATGAAGTCGGGGCCGAGGGCAGGGCGGAGAGGAACGATGCGACGGACGAACCAGGTCTGCGCCGTGCTTCTCCTCCTCGCCTCGGTCGCGGCGGCCGCGGACAGGCAGATCTTGCCGGCGCCCAGGAGACCCCTGGGCGCCGCTTCCCACTGGCGCGTGCGTCCCGATGTGGTCACGCTGAAGGTGCGCGAACCGCGGCTCGCCCTGCAGCCCATCTCTCCCCGGGAGTTGATGACCGCCCTGGGGCAGCCCGCTTCGGGCGGTGGGTTCGCGGTCGCCGGCACAGCGGGGCTGGCAGAAACGACGACCATGAAGATCCAGCGGAGGCTGGAGGGAGTCTGGACCCTTCGGGTCCCGCTCGCGGAGTCGGGAGCGTTCTCCTCAGACGCCGTCGATGTGCAGGCGGAGGTGGTGGGCATCACCGGGAGCGCCGGCCGGTTGGCGCCCTCAGCCTCCGGGGAGCCCGAAATAGCGGTCAGGGCCGTGGCCGCTGCCGCCGCGCCTGGTCTCCCGGCAGGACGACGGCGTCACCTACGAGGGGGGGGTGCTGCTGGAGCTGGATCTCTCGCGGATCCGCACCTCCGGCACGTACAGCGGCACACTGATCCTGACCGTCAACCACTTTTGACGGCAGGTGTCGGCCGACCTCCGAGGTACACTCGGCCTGGACGGAACGAGGGGATCGATCCATGCACAACACGACGGGAGCACTGTGTGCCTTCATGGCATGTGTGACCGGCCTCGCCGCAACGGCCGCCGGCCAGCAAGGGCTGGCGCCACCCCAGATCGCTGTCAGCCCGCCCCGGATGGAGGTCCGGATCGGCCCCCGCCCCTCCATGGAAACGATCCGCCTGTTCAACTTCGGCGACAAGGCGGTGGAGGTAGCGGTCAGCGTCGAGGACCTGGGACCTGGACGAGAGCAACCGGGTGCGGGCCGTGGAGCCCACCGAGCAGTCCCTGGACCAGTGGATGCTCATCTCGCCCCTGCGCTTCACTGTCGAGCCCGGGGGCTCGCAGGCGGTGCGCTTCTCCGATCCGTCCGAGGATCCAGCTCGAGCCCGGCGAGCACCGGGCCATGATCTACTTCCAGCAGATACCTACCAGTGATCCGACCCCGGCTTCCAGGTCTCCTTCAAGCTGGGCGTGGCCGTGTACGGCTACGTTGGCGAGGTGGAGCGCCGGCGGTGTCCTCAACGACCTGAGCGTTCAAACCACGGCCAACGGTCCGGTCGCGGTCTTCGACATCTCCAGCACCGGATCCGCCCATGTCCGCCTGAACGGCAGTACGCGGTCTGGGGCGCGGCCGTTTCCCGGGCGTAGAGCACCAGCCGAGCTTTCGAGCAGGCCCGCACCAGCGGCGAGCTGCCCGCGGGCATGATGACCTAGTGGATGCCCTGCCCTCCATGCCGGTCCTGCCCGGCTTCCGGCGCACCATCCTGCGTGCCCATACCCACCGAGGACCTGGAGCCAGGCCGCTACGTGTTCGACGTCAACGCCACCCTCGGCGACGACCTGCGCATCGACCGCGCGCTCGCCTTCGAGGTGCTGCGCCCGACGCCGGCCCCGACACCGGTGGCCACGGCGAGCCCATGCCGGGCAGCCGAACAGACGACATGGCCCCCTCGTCGGGGAGGCGGGCGGTGAGAGCGGCCACGGCCGGTGAGCCAGGCCGGCCCGGAACCCGCTGCGCCTCCGGGCAAGGTTCGCCCCAGCCGGAGAGGCAAGCGACAGGAGAGCGTCACTCGCGATCTCCGCGGGCCCGTGATCCGGCGCACGCGCCTCGGCCGTCTGGCTGGTTTCCTGCTGCTGGTCGTCCATCTTCAGCGTGCTGCCGCGCGGCGTCGCCGCCGGCATCATCCAGTACCAGCAGGGCGGCTCCGGCGCTGAAGGTCCCCAGCACCTGGTCGTGGGCGTCATCAGCGATGGGCACGAGATCGGCTTTCTGGAGGTCGTCCGGGTGGGCAACGAGTTCCTCCTTCCCCTCGATCCTTTCGCCGACCTGGCGGGCATCGACGTCCGCCCCTTCGACGGCGGCGTCAACCTGGTGACCCCCCTCGGCACGGTCCAGGTGTTCGCCGCAGAGATGGTGGATGGTCGATGGCGTCCGCTATCTGCCGGCGCAGCTCCTGTCGAGTCGCGCCTGGCCACTGAATGTCACCTTCGACGAGGCCGAGTTCGCCCTCGTCCTCGATCTCCCGTGGCGACGCGGCCAGCCCCCCTGCCCGGTCAGGCGAGCACCGGGTCCCCGACGTCAGGCCTCCGGAGGCCAGCCTCTCCAACATGTGGTCGGACACCGACTACACTTTTCAGGACCCCGGGGACGGGAGCTGGCGCAGCGACAACATGCTGGGGGGCCGGGTTGCCGGCGGTCGCTGGCGCATGCGCTACGCCAGCGACTTCGATCGCATCCGAGACTTCCGCGAGTACGCCTGGCTGGGGGTCCGGGACGACACCCTCGTGCTCCTCGGCCAGCAGCGCACCCAGATCCATCCGATCCTCAACAGCCTCGATTTCACCGGCGCCCAGGTGGGCTGGACCAACCAGCCCCTGGAGCTCTTCCAGCCCGGCCCGGAGCCCCGCGAGCTGCTGCCGCGGCAGCTCCAGCCCATCTCCACCTTCCGCGGGCCGGGTCCCCCGGGCGGGGTCGCCGAGCTGCGCATCGACGGCATCACGGTAGCCCGCCGGAATATCGGCCTCGACGGGACCTACGAGTTCCTGGACGTCCCCCTGGGCACCCGCCAGACCAGCCGCATCGAGGTCCTGGTCTTCGACCGTTCGAACCTGCAGATCCCGGTGGCGGTGTACGAGGAGCAGGTCTCGGCATCCCAGTACCTACTCGGCGAGCATGCACGCATGTTCCTGGCCGGCGCCGGCGCCCAGGGCAACGTCCTCCAGGACCACATCGACGGCGTCTCGCGGCGACGAACGGCGCCACCGGCTTCGTGCAATGGCGGGAGGCGGTGTCGCGCAACCTCACCTTCGAGGCCGCCGCCCAGCGGGGCCTGGACACCACCCAGGGCATGGCCGGCGTCGTTGCTCGGCTCGGTGAGGGAGCCATCGCCTCGCTCGGGCTCGGTCTCACCGATAGGGCGGTTCCCTCGCCTACGACGCCACCTTCGAGAGCTACCGCGGCCCGTGGCGGCTGCTCGGCCATCCCGCTACCTGAGGCTGGCTATCTCCAGGACGACACCGCACGCTACGGCGATCACTACCTGGAGCTCGGCTATGCGGTGGACCTGCGATTCGACGCCTTCCTGGTCGGCCAGCGCCGCGCTGGGGAGGCGAGCGCGTGCAGTACCTCTTGCCGGCACTGCGCTGGCGGCCCTTCCGTGGCGCCAACCTCTTCGTACGTCCCGACGCCGATGGCGACTACACCCTGGACGGCTACGTGCTTGCTGCCCAACCGCCACGCCATCTCCGCCAGCGTTCGCGGCCAGACCACCCTGGAGTACCGTCTCCCCACCTCGGACAACTCCCAGCTCGCCATCGGCGGCAGCACCGGCGGCGGGAACCCGACCGCTACTCGGTGACCTTCAACTGGCTGAGCATGGGGACCTGGCCGACCCAGGTGGTGGTCGGCGGCCTTGTTCGCCGACGGCCGGTACGGCTACCAGGCCGGCCTTCGTTGGCCCGTGCGCCCAGGTGTGATGGCCCGCCTGGACGCCCTCAGCGACCCCCAGGATGCAGCGATCATCGGTCGCCGCTTGCAGCAGATCACCCTCGGCGTGACCCTGGACCTGGCCTTCGCCGGCGGCGGCGTGCTCGCGGCCCGGACCCAGTCCTCGCGCTACGGCCGGGGCGCCATCGCCGGCCGGGTCGCGATCCAGGGGCCCAAGGCCCTCCAGCGCTATCCCCTGGACCACCTCAACATCCTCGTCAACGGCCGCATCGCGGGCCAGACGGGCGATGGCGGCAGCTTCTACGTCTCCTATCTCCCGGCCGGGATCTACACGGTCAGCCTGGACACCGACAACCTGCCCCTGGAGCTCTCCCCCGTCACCGGCGTGGTGGTGGCCGAGGTGGCGGAGGCAGCGGTCACCCGCGTCGACTTCGCGGTGCGACCGGAGTTCGGGATCGCGGGCCGCGTCCGCGACGCCGCCGGTCGCCCCGTGCCGGGCGTTTCCCTGGAGATCGTCAACGACGCGGACGGGACGGTTGCCGACGCCGCCACCGATCGCTTCGGGCTGTATCGCGTCGATGGCCTTCCCCCGGGCACCTACCAGCTACGGGTCGCAGACTCCTGGCGGCCGGAGCTGAACCGCCCCCTGCCCACGCGGTCCGTCGACATCCGGGACGCCTTCCTGTTCAACCAGGACCTCGAGCTTCCGGTCGCCGTCGCTCCCGCCGGCGACCGGGACAGTGGCCGCGGCAGCGGCGGTGACCAGCAACCGTAATCAGCGACAGGGGCAGCAGTCAGCGGCGGCGTGCAGCGTGTCTGGCCTGCCCAAAGTGCTCGGTCTCTGACCCACCCGGAGGGCGGGAGGTCGCCGCGACGCGCCATTCTGTCGGCGCCTTCCCCGCGGTTGCCACCGCTGACGCTTTCCCGACCCCGAGCGACCCGTTGCCGGTCCGCGAGGCCACGGGAAGGTGTCACCTATGGCACGCCCGAGGGAGGTGCTGTTCTCTGGAAGTGGCTGTCCCGCGTGAGCGGGTCAGCGCCCCAGGTTGCGGCGGAGCAGGAGCAGGGCCGCGCCCGCGATGAGGACCGCGAGCAGCAGCAGGCCCAGGTCGGACGCGGTGGGGATCCCCGCGATCTCCTCCCCCACCGTGAACGTCGTGGGGTCCTGGGCGCCGGGAGCTGAGGGGTCGTCGGACAGCCCGGCGGCGTCGTTGGTCCCGTCGCCAGTGCTGTCCCAGGCGAGCACGGCCTGGTTGCTGATCGAGGTGCCCACCGCCACGGGTCCGATGGTCCCCACGATCTG
The DNA here is from genome assembly GCA_963844865.1 of uncultured Holophagae bacterium. Classification (GTDB taxonomy): domain Bacteria; phylum Acidobacteriota; class Thermoanaerobaculia; order Thermoanaerobaculales; family Sulfomarinibacteraceae; genus CAWJPY01. Next base: position 93,608 of record CAWJPY010000020.1, on the reverse strand, counting down.
GATCGCCACCTCACCGAGCGCGGGCACGGCGCCGTTCCACCGCACCAGGTCGGAGGTGGTGTCCACCGCCAAGTCACCGCCGCCGGCGAGGACGGTCGCCGACTCCAGCTCCACCTCGGGGGGCAGCGCGTCGACCACCTCGTCGCCCGGGTTGTCGAGCTGGTCTCCCGCACCGAGGTTGTGGATGGTCAGCGTGTACACCACCCGGCCCCCGGGGAAGAAGCTACCCCCGGCCGTCTTGGTGGCCTCCAGCTCGGCGCCGGCGAGCAGTGTCGTGGAGTCGCTCGCCGCGTTGTTCGTGGCATCCGGGTCGATGACGTCCCTCGGGCCGCTCACGACCACGGTGTTGACCAGCGTGCCGGAGGCGTCGTCAGCGATGGTGCACGTGGCCGTGTATGCCACCTCGCCCGTGGGCGGGAGGACAACGCCGGTGTCCAGCAGATCTCCCGCTGCGCCTGTGGTGGAGCACGCGGCACCGGCACCAGCCTCGCAGCTCCACGTGCAGCTCAGCGCGTCGGGGAGCTGGTCGGCCACGGTGGCGCCGGACACCGGGCTCGGTCCCATGTTCGTCACCCCGATGGTGTAGACCAGGGGATCACCGGCGGCCGCCGACTCCTGCTTGTCGGTGACCTCCACAGCGAGGTCGGCCACCGGCCCGCCGACGGGGAAGCGCGGATCGTAGAAGCACACCGCCGTGCCCCCCGGGATCGCGCCCGGCTGGTTGCAGTCATAGAGCAGGGCGGTGCGCGCGCCGGCGTCTTGCAGACCCACGGTGGCGCTACCTCCCTGGCTCGAGTCTCCCGCGGCCACCTGGACGACGACCTCGAAGCTGGTGTGGTAGAGGACGGCCTGCAGGTCGACGACATCGGCCGAGTCGTGGAAGCCCCAGTCGGTCCACTGGAAGATGGTGCACGGCTCGTCGGCGATGGCTCCCGAGGGCCGGGGACAGACAGAGAAGTACGCGACCTGGGTGCCGCCTCCGGAGGAGGCTCCCGACAGGTCATCGTGATAGGCCATGATGCGGGCGGCGACCCCGTCGTCGTTGCCGGGCACGGCCGGGAGGGGGCAGTCGTTGGAGAAGTCGCCGCCGTCCTCGGCCAGGAGGCTACCCGCGGCGGCCAGGTAGCCGTTGCTGGACATCACCAGGGTGGTCACGGCCTGACCGTAGAGCTCGAACGCGTCGGCCAAGGTCACCAGCGCGCCACCGTCATCGGCCGCAGGCTCGGCACCGCTGGGTGTGAAGGAGACCGGGGTGCCGCCACCTGAGATGTCCACGAACTGGTAGGCGCACCGGGGATCGCTGTCGTCGAGGGCGGTGTACCCGTAGGCGTCGGGCCCGGTACCGGGGCCGTAACGGTCCGCCGAGCTCGCGCTGATGGCGACGCCAACGAGCACGAGTACGGCCGCAAGTGCCACCCCGCCGGCCGGCCGGAGCGCCGAGCCGCCCCTCCGCACGGTGCCGAGAAGAGCCGGCCCCTCCATCAGTCCTGCTCGAAGAGGAGACACCACTCGACCAGCCGCCCGGTGTCCTGGCGGTTGTGGTCCGAGATCGTGAGCACCCAGTCACCGGTGAGGCTGTCGCCGTCGAAGGTGCTCAGGGGTTCGTTGGGGGTGAAGCTCGGCGGACTGCGGATCGCGGGTGAGGACGTCGCACACTCGTCCTCCACGGGACGCTCGCCACCGTCGTCGAGCACGGCCTCGATGTCGTTCCGGGAGCATCCGACGCCCCCGGGCGGCATGCCCGGGCGGTCGATCAGGGTCACGCTCTTGCCGGTGGGCACGTGGCGGAGCACGAAGACCAGGTCGCCCACCCAGGTGTGGGTCACGCGCAGGGACACGTCGAGACCAATGACCCTGCCCGGTTGCCCCACCGTGATGGTGTCAGAGGCCCCGGTCGGATCGTTGTCGGGGATCGTCAAGCCTGGCGTGCTGCAGAGCTCGAGGGGCGGCTTGGGAGGCGTGAAGACCGCACCGCCCTTCCAGATCTCCACGTTGCCGTCCCCGTTGTCGCCCACGTAGTCGTCCGCACTCTGGAACGCCACCACCGGGGAGGACGCCTGCACCGCGATCGCCGGCAGTGACGGTCCCCCGGAGGCCACCGGTGTCTCGTGACCGGTCTGGGCGTCCACGTACACCACCTGGGACACGAAGCTGAGGAAGTCCATCCGCTCCACCGCGATGTATCGCCCCGAGTCGTCGATGTCCGCCGCCAGGGCGAACGACAGAGGGCCGCCGTCGGTGAGCTGGTCGGTGGCGCCGCTGGTGGTGTCGAGGCGAAACGCCTCCAGGCCCCCGTCCGGGTTCTCCCCCGTGGGGTCCGCATTGGAGACGAACGCCAGGTAGCGTCCGTCCGCGCTCGCCGTCACCCCGTCGTTGACGATGCCGGACGCGCCGTCGGTGAGCTGGTCGATGCTGTCCGTGAGCAGATCCCAACGGAACACCTCGACGCTGTGGTCGCCGTTGCTCCCGGTCAGATCGCAGTCGGAGAGGAAGGCGACGTGCCGCCCGTCGGCGTCCTGTGCGATCGCGGGTCGCTCGGCGCTACATCCGGCGGCGCCCTTGGACCGCACCACGGGCGAGCCGCCGTTGGCGTCCCAGACGACCACCCGCTGGTCGCCGCTGCAGTCGGAGGTGAAGGCGATCCGATCACCGAGGACGTCGTCGCTGACGGTCGGGTCACGGTTGGAGCAACCGGTGGTGCTGGTCACCTGCTGGAGGGACAGCGCGGGGTCCCGGAGATCGACCCGGTAGACGTCCTCGTTGCCGTCGGCGGTGGCCGAGAAGGCGAGCCAGCGCCCGTTGCTCGTCAGGCTGGGCCGGCCCGCCTGCCCGTCCACCATGGTGGTGATCCGGCGGAACACGCTTCCCTCAGCAACGAACACCTGGTTCTCGGCGTTGGGGTTGTCCCCGGTGAGGTTGCCGTTGGAGACGAAGGCCAGCACGGCGCCGTTGTCGCTGACGGCCACGGCGCGACTGGAGTGGGGCGAGAACACCAGGCCTCCTCCCTTGACCTGCAGGGTGGCGCCGCTGGTGTCGGTGACCTGGGTGATGCCCTCACACGACGAGGGCGCCCGCACGTCGTCGATCAGGAGACCACTGTCGACCTGGCCGTCCGCCTGGTCCGCCACTCGGAAGCTCAACGTGTAGGTGCCGGGCTCGGCAATGGCGATGCACACCGAGTGGAAGGCCGTGGAGCCGTTCGCAAAGACGCTGCCGTCGGTCGGACCGGCGCTGTCGACGCCGTAGGCGACCCCATCGTAGGCGGGGGTGTCCGGATACGGCGAGATCCCCCCCGGCTTGTTCACGCTTCCGCTCAGAACGGGCTCGTCTGCGATGGTGACGTCGAAGATGTCGTCGAAGGCCGTGGCCTCGTTCTCCTCGCTGGTGAGGAACGCCCAGGAGAAGCTCACCGTCTGCAGAGGCGCCGTCACCGTGATGTCCACGCTGAGGGTGGTGAGGTCGTACTCCTGAGTGCCGTTTCCGTCCAGGTCCCCAGCGGCGACCCCCGACGTGCTGCTGGGCGTCGTGGACAGCAGCGCCATGTAGCTCCCCTCGGGAGGGGTGATGCCGGGGGAGAAATTGTCCGACCGGAGGACCTCGGCGCGCCCTCTGCCGCCCACCGCCCACCCTGTGAGGTTGCCGCTCTCGAAGCCCCCGTTGACGACCTGGGCGCTCGCGACGGCACAGCTCAACAGGAGCGCGGCCCACCCGGGAGCTCCCCGCGCGGCGCCGGACGCGACGCAACGGCCCACGGCCGACGTGAAGCGCGGCACGAGCCGGGAATGCGCCGTCGCGCCCTTCCTGGTCTTCGCAACCGTCACGCCGAGCACAGACGCCATCACGACTTTGCCTCGAAAGAAGACGAATTCGACCCCGTCGCGCCCAGTATACGCGACCGCGCCGGCTCGGCTCAGGCGAGGAGGATCGGAAGGGGCCTCATCGCGTCCTGTCCTTGAGCTTCTCGTACAGGGTCGAGCGGGAGATGCCGAGGACCTTCGCCGCCTGGGCCATGTTGCCCTGGGTGGCGTCGAGCACGCGACGGATGTGCTCCTCCTCCACCACCGCCAGGGGCTTGAGCCGATGCGCTCCGGCCCCGCCGGCATCCCGGAGCTTCTCCGGCAGGTGGCTGGGCAGGAGGCGCTTGACATCGCCGGCGACGATCATGGCGCCCTCGATGACGTTGCGCAGCTCGCGCACGTTGCCGGGCCAGCGGTAGCCGGAGATGAGTTCCTCGGCCCGCGACGACAGACCCTCGACGCGCCGTCCGAGCACGGGGTTGAGCGTGCCGATGAAGTGCCGGGCCAGCTCCAGGACATCGTCTCCGCGATCGCGCAACGGCGCGATCGTGATCTGGAACACGTTGAGCCTGAAGAACAGGTCGCGTCGGAAGCTCCCTGCCTCGACCTCCGCCTCGAGGTCGCGGTTGCTGGCCACCACGAAACGCACGTCGGTGGATACCTCTCGAACCCCTCCCACCCGCCGGAACGTCTGCTCCTCGACCGCCTTGAGGAGCTTGCTCTGGCACTGCAGGTCGAGCTCCGAGATCTCGTCCAGGAAGACCGTGCCCCCCGAGCCGACCTCGAGGAGCCCCGGCTTGCGAACCGCCGCGCCCGTGAAGGCGCCCTTCTCGTGTCCGAAGAGCTCCGACTCCACGAGGTTCTCGGGGAGAGCCGCGCAGTTGACGTCGGTGAACGGCCCCCCGGCGCGCCGCGACAGACGGTGGATGCTGCGGGCCACCACACCCTTGCCGGTCCCGGTCTCGCCGATCAGCACCACCGCCGCATCGGTCCCGGCCACGTTGAGCATGAGCTCCCGGACCCGGTCCATGGCCGAGCTCGATCCGACCAGCGCGTGCAGGATGGAGGCCGGATCGTTGGACCTGGAGGTCGTGACCTCGCGGTACACCCAGGCCTTCCGGAGGTCACGGTGCTTGTCCAGGGTGCGCTGGATCGTCTCGATCAGGGTCTCTTGGTCCACGGGCTTGGGGAGAAAGTTGTCGGCACCCTTGAGCATGGCGTCGACCACCACCGAGATGTCGGACTGGGCGGTGAACACCACCACCGAGATGAACTCGTCCAGATCCCGCAGCTCGGGCAGGAGCTCGAGGCCGTTGCCGTCCGGGAGACCGAGATCGAGGAGGATCAGGTCCGGGGTGCGCTCCACCAGGAACTCGCGGGCCGCTCCCAGGCTCCCGACCGCGTCCACCCGGTGACCCGCCTGCGAGAGATAGCTGCAGATCACCGGCGCGACGTACTCGTCGTCCTCCACCACCAGGACCCTGCCGGGTCCGCTCGCCTCGTCGTTCATGGCCGCGCTCATTCTCCAGCGAATTGTACCGGAATCCCGCCACCCATCCGGACAGGCCCGAGGTGTCCGGAATCCGGACAGGATCACGAAAGGAGTGCGGTGTCGCCAAAGACGAGCTACGACACGCTGTTTCGGTGATCGGGGAGCCATACGCCGTCCGGGCATGTCCGGAATTCGGACATAACAGGATCAAGAGCGTTTCGAGAGTGAAATTTCAAGTGCATTATTCACAACACTTAATTGGAATCCCGAGGGATGGCACCACCCTTGCTCAAGACAGGAGCGATGAAGGCAACCGCGACCACCGATCCGATCCGCACCAGCGCCCACCGGTGCACGGCGATCGTCCTCCTCGTCGTGATCCTGGCTCCGGCGGCGTGGGCGGGCACCCAGGCGGCGGGCACCATGTCGCTGTCGATCAACCTGGTCGGACCGGGCTGGGAGCAGCTCGCAGCCAAGGCCGCCGGCCGCACACCGCCGACCCCCTCGCCGGCGGAGCAGGCGGTCGTCCGGGTCGTGGAAGGGAGTCAGAGCAGCCTGCAGCAGGTGTACGAGATCGCCGAGGTGCGACGGATCCTGGATCAGGTCGAGCGCGGCGCCGTGGTGATCGAAGGCGACCACGCCGTCGCCGTCACCGACGGCGCCGACGCCTGGCTCGACGCCCGCGGCGGCACGGTCCACAGCCTCTGAGCGCCGGCCGAGGGAGCCCATCTCGAGACGGGCCCCCGGCCGCACCGAAGATCGACCCCCCGTTCCCCTCATCATGCGGATGCGCGACGCGCATCCGCCTTTGTTGTGGCGAATGCTCAGCCGGCAGAGACGATGAGGCGATCGACGAGGCGGAGCAGATGGTCGAACTCGAAGGGCTTGTACAGGACGTGGTCGGCCTTGCTGAAGTCCATGAACATCTTCTCTCGTTCGGGGTCGGCGCTGAGGTCGCGGGCCGTGACCAGCACGATGGGGATGGGGCGCTCGTAGACGCCGCGCTCCTCGTCCTCCCGGATGGCACGGGCCACCCGATAGCCGTTCTCCCCCGGCAGCATCACATCCAGGAGCACCAGGTCAGGCTTGTGCATTCGCGCCGCGCCCAGGCCCTCGAGACCGTTGACGGCGGTGACCACTTCGTAGCCTTCCAGCTCCAGGATCCGCTGAACGGTCTGAAGGATGTCTGGCTCGTCGTCGACGACCAGGATTCTGCCCTTGCTCATGAAACCTCCTCCACCGGTAGTCTGCCCTCGGCGGCCGCCAGCGCGACCTCGATCAGCCGGGCACCGAACAGGCCGTCGTCAGGGTAGCAGGACGGACCCGCCACCCGCGGCGGGGGCAGCGGCTGTCCGTCCGCAACCGCCGGGTCGGCGGTGAGAGCCTCCTCCACCCGCTTGCGCACCACCTGACCGCCGTCGCGGGGCGTTGCCAGGAGCACGACGACCAGCCGTCCATGGGCCGGTTGCAGCACGAAGCGGTCGTGGGCCCGGGGCAACACGTTCTTGAGCCGGTCACGGAGCTGGCCCAGCACGGGCCCCCAGCGCTCCCTCTCCGCCTCCTCGCCGCCGGCCAGGGGCTGGGTCACCACCAGCAACGAGAAGTACGGATATCTGCGATAGGTCGAACGCATGGCGTCCTCGAACTCCACGATCTCGGTCGCCTGGGGCGAGTCCACGGGGAGCACGAAGTGGAAGCGGCTCCCGACTCCGGGAGCGGACTCCACCTTCAGCTCGCAGCCGTGGCCCCGGCACAGATCCCTGGAGATGGTCAGCCCCAGCCCGGCCCCCGGGGATCGCCCGACCAGGCTGTTGCCCACCTGATAGAAGGGCTCGAAGACCCGCCGCTGCTCCTCCAGGGTGAGGCCGATTCCCGTGTCCTCCACGCTGACCTCGATCCGGCCGCCCACATGGCGGGCGCTGATCGTCACCTTGCCGTCGCGAGCCGTCGCCCGAATGGCGTTGGCGAGCAGGTCGGTCACCACCTGCTGCACACGGCGGCGGTCGGCCCACACAGCGGGCAGGGAGGCGGGGACGTCGAGCGCGAGCTCGACGTCCGCGTCGTCCGCCTTGTCCCTCAAAGACTGCAGGATGGGCGGCACCAGGTCAGAAAGGCGCACCGACTCGGCCCGGATCCGAAGCACCCCCGACTCGACGCGGGACATGTCGAGCATGTCGGAGATGATGAGGTTCAGGCGGTCGGCGTTGCGCTGGAGCATGTCCAGGAGCTGGCGCTCGGCTCCTGGATCGCGCTGTGACCGGATCAGGCTCAGAGCATTCTTGATGGCGGTCAGCGGCGTCTTCACCTCGTGGGACACGGTCGTGAAGAATCGGGACTTGACGTCGGAAAGCTCCTGCAGCCGCTCGTTGGCCCTCCTCAGCTCCTCCTGGGCTGCCTCCCGTTCCCGGATCTCGGACTGCAGCGCCCTGTTCGCCTCCTCGAGGGAGTTGCGGCTGGAGCGCAGGCCCTCGATGACGAGGCGTTCGCCGTGCGCCCGCTGCTTTTCGCGACGAAGTCGGTCCACCAGGTAGCCGTAGAAGATCGCCACTGCGAACAGGAAGGGCAGCCGGATCAGGAACTGCGTCTCCAGCACCCGAAACGCGGAGCCGGTGGCCAGGACGGTGACCACGTAGGCGGAGCACACGACCACCGCACCGAGCACGATGAGGCGCAGGTTCTCCCCCATGGCCGCCAGGAATAGCACGAAGAAGTACAGATAGAAGAAATCCGCGGTGAACTTCCCGGTGGCCAACAGGGCGATGGTGATCCAGACGGTGTCACCGATGACCACGGCCGTGGTGAAGAGAGGCAGCTCGGTGAAGGTGGGCGGCAAGAACACGGCGACGACGTTGGAGAGCAGTGCGGCGGAAAACAGCGCCAAAGGGACCCACAAGAAGCCGCTCGGCCCCACCTCGGCCAGGAGCATGCTCGCCGTGGCGATGATCAGCGTGAAACGGAGGAGGATGAAGGCGCGGGCGCGAGCGATGGTCTCCGAGCTCTCCTCGGAACCGGGGGCGCCGGAGCCTGGATCCGTGGTGGTGGTCATCGGCTGGGAGGCCGCCGCCGGCGCCTCCTCCCCGCCGCCCGGATCCCCGCGAGCAGGTGCCTGCAAACCGCCCTCAGTCATGGCTCCCATTGTCGTCTCACGTCCCTCCCCAGCATGCCACCGGTCGATCACGCCGCGTTCCTTCGGCGCCGTGCGGTAGCTGCCATCGTCCCCTTGGTACCACGGCGAGAGGATATTGATCGACCAACGACCGCCAGCGGTCGCCCTGGACGCGCCGTCGGACCGTCCCGGTCATCTCTCGGGGCTCGCCGCCCCGGCGTCGGCGATCAGCCCGCGGAGGCTGCGCGACAGGTCGCTGAGGGAGAACGGCTTCAGGAGCACCGCCGAGCGCGAACCGCCAACCACCGCCTGACTGCCCTGCTGTCCCCGATAGGCGGTGATGCACAGCACGGGCAGGTCGGGTCGCCGCTGCCTCATGTGGGCCACCATCTCCTGCACCGGCATGCCGGGCATGATGAGGTCGGTGACGAGGGCGTCGATGGCCCCTGTCCAGCCGTCCGCCACGCGGACCGCCTCATCGCCGTCCCCCGCCTCCAGCACCTCGTACCCGAGCTCGTCCAGGGACTCCCGCAGAGCCGCCCGGACCCGCTCGTCATCTTCCACGACCAGGATGGTCTGCAACGCGTCGGCCGCAGCCAACCGCCGATCAGACTCCTCCACCGCAGGAGCGACCAGGGGCAGCACGACGCGGACGGTGGTGCCTTCCCCGCTCGAGCTCTCGAGGTTGACGCTGCCGCCGGTCTGCTCCACCGTTCCCCACACCTGCGCCAGACCGAGCCCGCTGTGCCCGGTACCCGGGGGACGAGTGGTGAAGAACGGCTCGAACGCGTGTGCCAGGTCGTACTCGTCCATGCCCTCTCCGTCGTCCCTCACCTCGACGACGGCGCATCGTGCTCCTGCGTTCCCGCGCGCGGCGCCCGCTCCGTGGTTGTCATCGCCGGCCTTGGCGGTGCTGATGCGAATGCTCCCGCCGGAAGGCATGGCGTCGCACGCGTTCTCCACCAGGTTCATCACGACCAGCTCGAGCTGTCGACGATCAGCCCGGACCGTACCCACATCGTCCTCGAGCTCGAGGACCAATTCGACCCGGTCGCCGAGAATCGGTCTGCACCGCTCCTCCAGCCCACGGATGACCGTGTTCAGGTCGAGCTCCTCCGGCCGCATGATCTGTCGCTTGCCGTAGGCCAGCATCTTGTCCACCAGCTTCGCGGCTCGCACGGTGGCATCCTTGATCTCGGCAATGTGACGACCCAAAGGGGCGTCGGGCGCCAGCTTCATCCGCAAGAGATCAGCGTGACTGGAGATGGCCATCAACAGGTTGTTGAAGTCATGGGCCACGCCCGCCGCGAGCTGACCGACAGCCTCCATGCGCTGGGCAAGTCGGAGCTGCTCCTCGGCCCTCCGGTCCTCGGTCACGTCGAGGAAGGTCGCGATGGCGTACAGAACCTCGCCGTCGGAGCTGCGGACCAGCCGCGCCATGTACTCCACCGAGAACACCGAACCGTCCGCGCGGAGCGCGGGGAGGTCACCGTGAGCCTCTCCGTTGAGCTCGAGAAGAGCCCATATGGGCGCGTGGTCACCCTCCCGGACGAACTCTTCGAAACGGCGCCCGAGCACCTGGTCCGGCTCGCTGTATCCCCACATCCGCAGCAGGGCGCCACTGACGAACTGCAATCGTCGTCCGCCGTCGACCACGCACATCGCCAGCAGGGACGAGCTGAGGGCGCCGGCGACCAGACGCGGATCGTCGGCCGCCGACAACTGCCCCAGGCCCCCGCTCGCGATGAGGCAGGCCACGTCATCACCACCGGAACGTCTCGAGCTCACAGAAGATCTCCTCTTCGCTTCCCCGGCGCCACGATGCTGGGTACGCATCATACTATGACCGATTCTCGAACCTCCGTCCGGGCAGCGAGCCACGGCCTCCCGTGGAGCGGGGCCACCGCGAGCACCGGTCCCCTCGCCCCCATCCTGTGGCGCGGGCATCGGACCACGATCACAACCCCCCGTCCCGAGACCGATTCGAGTTCGGTACACTGAGACGAGCGGGACACTGCGGGGACGCGCGAGGTCGCTGGGCGTGGCGGCCATTGCGTCGTCCAAAGAGAGCACAGCGAGGGCCGCGGCGCTCGCCGCCGACGCCAACAAGTGGTCGCCCACGAGACAGGGAGCGGACCCATGGAGACAGCCAGTTACATGCTGATCGCCGTCGGAGGGCTGGCGGCGTTGGCGGGTTTCCTCGTCGTCGTCACGGTGGCGTTCCGGATCAGCGTCGGCTGGGGTCTCGCCGTCCTCTTCCTCTCGTGGCTGGTGATTCCACTGGTGGTGTTCCTGGTCAAGTACTGGCCCGAGGCACGGGCCGGCTTTCTGCTCTCCGTTTCGGGCTGGGTGATCTCGGGGGTCGGCAGCTTCCTGCTGGCCGGGTCGTTGGCGACGAACGCCGTGGCCGAGCTCGACGACTACAACCCGCCGTCCCGGCAGCAGGCGGCCGACGCGGCCCGCGTCACCGTCGACGAGACCGGGATCACTCGGGCCCCATCCGTCGCTTCTGCAGAGCCGGCGGTCCCCACGGTGCTCCCCTCACCTCCGCCGACGCCCGGCCCGTCCCCCCATCGGGAATCCTCTGTCGACCACGCGGATCCGAGCCCGACTCCCCACGTCATTCCCTTCGACGAAGCGGGCGACCACCTGGGGGAGACGGTGATGCTGGACCTGACCGACGGGACGAGCCGACGGGTCGTCCTTGACGCGGTGACGTCGGACGGGCTGCGGGTCACCCAGCAGGTGGGAGGGGGAGCCATGCGCTACCCCCTGAGGTGGGCGACCATCGCGGGCATCCGCCCGCTCCGCTCACGCCTTCCACCCCCCTGAACGTCCGCGCGGCGGGGGAATTTGCGCCTTCCGTTTTTCACTTCCCTGTGTGGAATCAACGGGACGGGCTGGTCGGTCCGGGGCCCTCCGGCGGGGGATGCGGGCTCGTCCGGGGAGCGACCGATGCACATGAGCGCCAAGGCCTTGCTGGCCGAAATCATCGACTACGCGGGGCTCTTTCCTCCTGCCCGGCTGCCCCTCGAGGAGGCCTTCGAGCGCTACCTCGAGCATCGCCGAGGACCGAGCGGTTGGCTCCTGGCGTGCTTCGTGTGCCCGGCCGGCCGTCTCGAGGAGCTGGCAGCCCTCCTGGCGAATCTGGATGACCGCGAACCGGTGGTCCCGCTCGCGGTCCTCGGCCGGGGCGGAGAGACCGGGGAAGCGTTCTGCACCGCCACCGCCGCCGACCTCGAGTCCGTCGGGTGGTTCCTCGAGAAGGCCCACGGCCGCGCCCGATGCGACCAGCTCGAAGCCCGCCTGCCGCCGACCGGCGGCCCAGCGACGCTCGGCGAGGTCGTCCGCGACACCCAGCGTCTCACCCGTGAGCTCGGGGAGGTCCCTCCCACCGCCTACTTCGAGGCCTCCCTGCTCGGCGACTGGAAGGAACGCGTGCCCGCCGCCGTCGAAGCCGTCGCCGACAGCGCGCGCGAGGGCACGCCGGTGGGCCTCAAGATCCGCTGCGGCGGCGCCGATGCCGCGGCGGTTCCGACCACCGAGGCGGTGGCCGCCGCCTTGGCGGCCTGCCGCGACGCCGGCATCCCCCTCAAGGCCACCCAGGGGCTCCACCATCCGCTGCGCCATGTCGACCCGGTGCTCGAGGTCGCGGGGCACGGCTTCCTCAACCTGTTCGTTGCCGGACTGCTCGCGCGCCGGCACGGGCTCGACGCCGAAGCGCTCACCGCCGTCATCGGAGACGACGACCCTGCCGCCTTCGCGTTCTCCGACAGCGAGGTGCGCTGGCGGGACCTGACGGTGGACGTCGCCGCCATCCGAGAAGGCCGGCAGCGCGCCGTCACCTCGTTCGGCAGCTGCTCGTTCAGCGAACCCCGCGACCACTTGCGCGACATGGGGCTGGTCGGCGGCTGACCGACCCCGGGAAGAGGCATATCTATGGTGACCCAACACGACTCCAGCGCGCGCTCCTTCGTGGACGTCCCCCCGGACAGCCACTTCCCCATCCAGAACCTGCCGTTCGGGGTCTTCCGGCCACGGGTCGCGTCCATCCCCAGGGTCGGCGTGGCCATCGGCGACTGCGTCCTCGACCTGGCCGTCCTGGCCGAGAGCCGGCTCTTCGACGGTCCTTCGCTGGCGGGAAGCCGGGTCTTCCACGAGGACTCCCTCAACGCCTTCATGGAGCTGGGGCGCCCCGCCTGGCGCGAGGCTCGCGCCACCCTTACCCGGCTGCTGCGCGCCGATGAACCTCGGCTGCGCGACGACGAGGGTCTGCGCGACGCGGCCCTGTGGCGCACCGCATCGGTCGAGCTGTTGCCGCCCGCGAGCATCGGCGACTACACCGACTTCTACTCGCTCCCGCGAGCACGCCACCAACGTGGGTACCATGTTCCGGGGGCCGGACAACGCGCTCCTGCCCAACTGGCTGCCATCTCCCCGTGGGCTACCACGGCCGGTCCAGCTCCATCGTGGTCTCAGCGGCACGCGGCGTCCGCCGGCCCCTGGGGCCAGACACGCCCCGACGAGGCCGAGGCCCCGGTGCTTCGGGCCGAGCCGCCTCCTGGACTTCGAGCTCGAGATGGGCTTCTTCGTCGGTCCCGGCAACCCCGCTCGGAGACCCCGTGCCCATCGCCGCATGCCGAGGAGCACATCTTCGGCATGGTCCTGGTCAACGACTGGTCGCGCGGGACATCCAGAAGTGGGAGTACGTCCCCGCTCGGGCCCTTCCTGGCCAAGAGCTTCGCCACCTCCATCTCGCCCTGGGTCGTGACCATGGACGCCCTGGAGCCCTTCCGGACCGCAGGGCCGGCGCAGGATCCCGAGCCCCTCCCCTACCTGCGCCCGGCCGGGGCGACGGCGCCTACGACATCCACCTCGAGGTGTGGCTCCAGAGCCGAGCGCATGGACGAGGCCCGGCGCCGGATCGCCACCTCCAACTTCCGGCACATGTACTGGAGCGTGTTCCAGCAGCTCGCCCACCATGACCGTCAACGGCTGCAACCTGCGCCCCGGCGACCTCCTAGCCTCGGGCACGATCTCCGGCCCGACCGCCGGTTACCTCGGAACCTGCTCGAGCTCACCTGGCGCGGGCACCAAGCCCATCCGCTCCCCGGGGGCGGCACCCGGAAGTTCCTCCAGGACGGCGACACCGTGGTCATGACAGGATGGCGGCGGAGAAGGACGGCGTGCGGATCGGCTTCGGCGAGGTCCGGGGCACGATCATGGCGGCACCGGAGAGTTCCTCCTCCTGACCAGCGGGCGGCGTCGGCGACCACGGCAGTGGCGGCGGTCGGTGAGTGGCCGCGTGAGCCGACGTGGGCGTGTGGTGAAACGAGGGAATCGGGACCCGGCGTCGTCCAGTTGCGCGAGAGCGGACCTCGGTGCCCCCGGGGAACGAGCATGGCTACCGACACCAACATCGACCTGCACCCCACGCGCTACTGGCACCGCCTGGAGGACGGCCGCGTCCAGTGCGACGTCTGCCCGCGGCTGTGCCAGCTGCAGCGACGGCCAGCGCGGCCTGTGCTTCGTGCGCGCGCGCGAGGGCGACGCAGATCGTGCTGACCACCTACGGCCGCTCCAGCGGCTTCTGCGTCGATCCCGATCGAGAAGAAGCCGCTCAACCACTTCCTGCCCGGCACGCCGGTGCTCTCCTTCGGCACCGCCGGCTGCAACCTGGCCTGCAAGTTCTGCCAGAACTGGGACATCTCCAAGTCGCGCGAGATGGACACCCTGGCCGACGCAGGCCGCGCCCGGAGACCATCGCCCGCGCCGCGCGAGCAGCTCGGCTGCCGCAGCGTCGCCTTCACCTACAACGACCCGGTGATCTTCCTCGAGTACGCCGTCGACGTCGCGCAGGCCTGCCGCGAGCGGGGCATCAACGACGGTGGCGGTCACCGCCGGCTACGATCTGCGCCGAGCCGCGGGCGCGAGTTCTATCGCCCACATGGACGCCGCCAACGTCGACCTCAAGGCGTTCACCGAGCGCTTCTACCAGCAGATCTGCGGCGGCCAGCCTCGCAGCCGGTGCTCGACACCCTGGCTACCTGACGCACGAGACCGACGTCTGGCTCGAGATCACCACGCTGCTGATCCCCGGCGAGAACGACTCCGACGCGGAGCTCGACGCGATGACCCGCTGGGTCGTCGACGAGCTCGGGCCCGGACGTGCCGCTGCACTTCACCGCCTTCCACCCCGACTACAAGATGCGGGACATCCCGCCGACGCCGCCGGCGACGCTGACCCGCGCCCGCGCGCATCGCCATGGCGCAACGGCGTCCGCTACGCCTACACCGGCAACGTCCACGACCCGGCCGGCGGCAGCACCTACTGCCACGACTGCGGCGAGCTGCTGATCGGCCGCGACTGGTACGAGCTCTGCCACTGGAACCTCGACCGACGACGGCCGCTGCCGCAGCTGCGGCACGCCCTGCGCCGGCCGCTTCGACGCCCCGCCCGGCCGCTGGGGCCGCGCCGGCTGCCGGTGCGGCTGCGCGACTTCGCCTGACCTCCCTGCGGAACAGACGCGACGCGACCGCTGTTGTCGTGGGCGTCCAAGCGAAGCGGAGGACGACCATGATGGAGACCATCACGATCGGGCTCGTCGCACTGGCCCTCATGTGGACCGGGTCGGCCGGCGCCGGCGACGACGGCGACAACCAGAACGAGACTGTGGAGCGCATGGCCCGGGAGCACCGGGGCGACGCACCGGTGGCCAACCCCGTCTCCGAGGCCGCCCCGGCAGTGCCGGTGACCGGCGAGACGGTCGTCTACGCCACCGTGGACGGGCAGTCCGTGAAGGGCTATCTGGCCCGCCCCGAGCAGGGAGCCGAGGACCTGCCCGGCCTCCTCGTCATCCACGAGTGGTGGGGGCTCAACGACAACATCCGTGCCATGACCCGGCGCCTCGCCGGCGAAGGCTACGCGGCGCTGGCGGTGGACCTGTACGGAGGCCGCACCGCTGAGGAGCCCGCAGCCGCCCGCGAGCTGGCCATGGCGGCCAACGACCACCCACCGCAGGCGCTCTCCAACCTCCGTCAGGCCTACGGCTACCTGGCCAACGACGTCGGGGCGCCGAAGGTGGCGAGCATCGGCTGGTGCTTCGGCGGCGGCTGGTCCCTGCGCACCGCCCTCGCCATGCCGCGCACCCTGGCCGCCGTCATCATCTACTACGGCAGCCTGGTCACCGACCGCGAGCGAGCTCGCAACGCTCGAAATGCCCATCCTGGGCTTCTTCGGCGGCCGGGACCAGAGCATCCCGCCGGCCGAGGTCCGACGCTTCGAGGACACGCTCCACGACCTCGGCAAGGACGCCACCATCATCGTCTACCCCGATGCGGGACACGCCTTCGCCAATCCGTCCGGGCGCAACTACGACCCCAAGGCGGCGGCCGAGGCGTGGCAGGAGACGGTGCGCTTCCTGGCCGACAACCTGTAGCCTCTCACCCGCCACAGCCGCGGCCGGGCGCCCCCCGTCGAGGCCTACAGCGGGGGATCAGACAGCGTCGCACCCGAGGGAGGTGCTTCGCGAGCACCAGACCGGGTGCCTGGCACCCCGTCTTGATTCGACAGCACGCACATCGATTCACCCGAATGCTGCCTGGCACCCCGTCTGACCTTGCCCGTGAGTGGACATGCCGACCACCGCCTCTGTTCGCTGCCGCGGACGCTGCCGCCGAACGCCGTCGCTGATGACTGCCGCCGTGGCCGACCCTGCTCGCTGCCCCTGCTCGCTGACGCTGTCGCGGAACCGGGCCGTACGGGTACCATGGTTCCATCATGAGCTCGGGCCCGTCACCCACGCCGGAGCCGCGGCCGCCCCGGCGACACGTTGCACTGCACGCCTGGCGTTGGCCGCTGGTGGGAATGCTGCTCGCCGTCCTCGGTTACCTGGCGGTCCAGCAGGCCTGCGGCATGTTCGCAACGGGCGCGAAGGCGGTGTCCGAGGAGGCGGCGGACGTCGCGGCCCGGTTCCGGACCGGGACCATCACCACCACCTTCATCGCCTCCCTGCCCCACCTGGTGTCCGGCGGCACCAAGCTGGAGCTCACCGCGGTCCAAGCCACCGAGACCTTCACCCGATCCGACGACCGTCGCGTGCTCTTCGACCTGCTCCCCCTGGGCACGACCACCTCGGAGATCCGGGTCCCGGTGACCTACCGCTATCACATCCGGCTCGACGAACCCTGGCGTCTGACGGTACATGACCACCGCTGCCTGGTCCGGGCCCCCCCCATCCGGCCCACCCTGCCCCCGGCCATCGACACGGCCGGGCTGGAGAAGCACAGTGAGAGCGGGTGGTTGCGCTTCGACGCCGACGAGCGGATGGCCGACCTGGAGCGCAGCCTCACCAGAGCTCTTGAGCCGCCGCGCCGCCGACCCCGACACCATCGACCTCGTGCGTGAGACCTGCCGCCGACGGCTGGCCGAGTTCGTGCGCGGCTGGCTGCTCTCGGAGGGCCAGTGGGGCGGCGATCGATTCCGCACCATCACCGTGGTGTTCGCCGACGAGAAGGTGACGCGCCCCTCCACCCTGCCCCCCACGCTGTTCGAGGAGGCCGACTGAGCACCGCCGGCAACGTGCCCCGGGAACGGGCCGGCAGGGCTCGGGCGCTGGCCGCGATCCTCCTTTTGGCCCCGGTCCCCAGCTTCGGCGTCCTCGCCGCCATGGCGCTGTGGCCGGGCACCTCCCTGGGCCGAGCGGCGTTCCTCGCCTGCAAGGCGTGGATCGTGCTCTTCCCGGCTCTCTGGTACGTTCTGGTGGAGAGGGGTCGGCTGCGCCTTTCCGCGCCGCGGGTCGGGCACGTGGTCGCCGACGCGGCGGTCTTCTTCGTTGGCTGGAAGCTCCTGTTTCAATTCTGAACGCCAGAGCGGGTGCCAGGCACCCTTTCGGCTGAGGCGGTGCGCGTACTGTCAAATCAAGACGGGGTGCCTGGCACCGGCTTTGCCGCCGTGATGCTCTTGGGCGTCTCGATTCCCAGGCGCTCGGCCACGAAGTGGGTGAGCTGGCTCATGCGCCTGGTGTAGGAGCCGAGCTCGTTGTCGTACCACCCGAACAGCTTGAGGTGGGTGACCGGCACCTCCACCCGCTCCAGGCCGCCGGTGGCGGCACTCAGCCCCAGCTCGGCCAGGTCCACGTGGGTGAAGCCGGTCCGGGCGTGGGTCTCCGAGCCCTCGATGACCACCGCCGCCGGCTCGCCCACCATGTCGGTGGACACGTTCTGGTCGTTGGAGAACACCACTCCGCTTTCGGGGCCGCGGGCGTAGTCGGCGTAGATGGCGTTCACCGAACCGCGGTTGATGAGGCTGGCGCCGTAGTCGTCGAGGCGGGACTGGAAGGTGCAGTTGAGGATGATGAGGGAGGCGGTCGGGATGGGGATGCGCACCGAGTCCGCGAGGAACCCGATGGTTGAGATCTCCGGGATCACCTGCTCCAGCGCCTGGGCGGCGTTGGTGGAGGTGAGGATGATGTTGTTCATCACCGACCGGTTCTTGCGCAGGTCCTTGGCCCCGCTCTTGGGCACGGTGTCGAGCACGCTCTGGGAGTTGGTGGCGGCGTGGACCGTGGACATGGAGGCGGTGAGCATCTGGTGGGTGAGCTGGTGGTTGAGCAGGGGCAGCATCATGTGGGCCAGGGCGGTGGTGGTGCACGAGGCGGCGGAGATCATGGAGTGGTGCGCGGGGTCGTAGACCTGGTGGTTGATGCCGTAGATCAGCATCACGCTCTCCTCCGGGAGCCGCGCGCCGCGGTCCGAGAGCTTGAAGGCGGCACTCACCAGCACGGCCTGCGCCCCCGCCTCCAGGTGGCCCTGCAGGCTGCCCCCCGGATGGGACGCGGGATGGGTCGGATCCCGGAAGACGCCGGTGGTGTCCACCACCAGGCGCACCCCGTGGTCCGCCCACCCGATGTCCTTGGGGTTGCGATGCTGGGTGAGGAGCTGCACGGTCACGCCGTCGATGTCCAGGAGCTGGCGGTCGCGATCCGCAATGCGCACACAGCCCCGTTCACCACCCCATCCATGCAGGAATCGGCCCAAGGCGCCGTAGGTGCTGTCCACCGAGAGGTAGTGGGCCAGGGCGTCGAGGGAGCGCCCCACCCCGCGGCCGGTGTTCACGACCAGTCTGTCGAAGCGCCGGCCGGCCACCTCGGTCCACACCGCCAGCTTGCCGATCCTCCCCAGGCCGTTGATGCCCAACGCGCTCGTCTGCGTCATGCCCTTCTCCTCGCCCCCCTCAGGTCACACGGACCGGCGTCACCATCTCGGTGACGGCGTGCTCGCCCAGATAGACCCGACCCGACAGCCCATCGATGGCGATGGGGTCTCCGGCGAGGAGCGCCCGTCCGCCGATCCGAGCCAGGTTGTTGGTGTCGTCCACAACGAGTGCTTTGCAGTTGACCACGCAGCACTTGCCCAGTCGCTTGGCGGTGACGGCGGCGTGGGAGGTGAACCCTCCCCGGGCGGTCAGTAGCCCATCCACCCCGAGCACCAGGTGGATGTCCTCCGGCACGGTGTCGGGCCGCAGCAGGATCACGCCGTCGTCGGGATGCTGCTCCCGGCATCTGCGCACGTCGACCAGGCTGAACGCCACCCGGCCCGACAGGGCGCCCCCCGAGACGCCGATGCCGGTGGCGACCAGCGCCGCCCGCGCCGCCTCGGCGTCCACGAAGACCGGCAGCGCCTGCTGCCTCAACAGGCGCATCGGGCGGATCTGGAGGATGGAGAGGTCCTCGGCCGCGCCCGAGGAGAACGTGAACTCGATCTCCTGGTGCTCGTAGCCGTGCTCGTTGATGAGCTCCGACGCGATCGCCCGCAGCCGCCCGTAGATGTCCGGGAACTGGGACTCCAGGGAGATGTCGAGCTGCGGCGAGTACTCCAGGCGCTGCTTCTCGCTGACGGGATAGGGATGCACCAGCCCGCCCACCACATCCTCTCCCTGCGAGCAGCGCGTGAAGTCCCCGAACAGGCCGATGCCGGTGGAGGAGGAGCGGGGGTTGCGGGTGAAGACCACTCCCGAACCCGAGGAGGCGTTCATGTTGCCGAACACCATCTGCTGCACGATGACGGCGGTCCCCCACGCGTCGGCGAGCTGGAGCTGGGAGCGGTAGATGCGCGCCGGCTCCGACTCCCACGACCGCATCACCAGGAACACCGACTCCGTGAGCTGCTCGAGAGGGTCGTCCGTGAGCTCCACGCCCTCCTGCGTGCCGCCAGGTCTCGGTAGGCCAGCGCCATGTCCCGCATCTGGGTCGGCGTGAACTCGGTCTTGCGCTCTACCCGGTGGCGCTCCTTGAAGCGCAGCATGATCTGGTCGAAGTGGTCGCGCTCGGCGCCCCGCGACATGGCCACGTTCTGGAGGTAGCGACGGTAGCAATCCCAGGCGCCCCATGCGGCCTCGGGGGTCCCCGACATGCCGGCGATCACCTCCTCGTTGAGGCCCACGTTCAGGATGGTGTCCATCATGCCGGGCATGGAGAAGGCGGCGCCCGAACGCACCGACAGCAGCAGCGGTCGCGTCGGATCACCGAGGCGGCGGCCGCTGATCTCCTCGAGGCGGGCCACGGCCGCCGCGCAGCCGCTCCCTGGTGTCCGCCATGAGGTCCTCGTAGCCGAGGGCGGGCAGGAGACGGAACAGCTCGGTGGAGATCACGAACCCGTCCGGCACCGGCAGGCCGAGGGCCCGGACGACCTTGAGGGAGTAGCCCTTGTAGCCGAGGCAGAGCTGGTCCTCGTGCTCGGCCAGGGGATCGTGGATGTGGGAGACCAGGCGGGTCGGGGTGTAGGTGAGGATCACGGCGCAGATGGCGTCCGACAGGGAGGCCGTCATGCTGCGCAGGCTCTGCCGCATCCGGCGCAGGATGAGGTCGAGCTCCTGGATGGCGTAGGTCGACGAGATGACGTCGCGGAGGAAGCGCTCCGACAGCCTGCCCTTGTCGTCCCCGGCCGCATCCTCCGCTCCGCACTCCTCGGCCAACCGCCGCGCCATGCGCTCCAGATTGGTGTCATGCAGCGCGATGTAGTTGGACTCGACGACGTCGTTGAGCGCTTCCGACATGAAGTCCAGGATGTTCAGGAACTGGGCCGCCGAGAGGGTCCCCAGAGCGATGCCCCGTTCCAGGATGCCCAGCTTCGAGGTCAGGTGCTGGACCCTGAGGCCGGCGATGCGCAGGCCCCTGAGCATCTCGGCCATGATGCCGTGGGCCGCGCGGATGGACTCCCTGGTCATGTAGCGGAAGTTGAAGTCGGCGACGCACCCCTCCAGGTGCGGCTTCAAAAACTGCATGACGCGCAGGAACAGGCCCATGGCGTCGAACTTGGGCTCCGAGTACGTGCCGTACATGGACGGGATGCCGGCCGCGATGTGGCGCTTGTGGTAGATGTTCTCGAAGGCTTCGGTGACCTTGCCGTCGATGATGGTGTCCTTCAGCTCCTCGAGCACCCCGTTGCCGGCGCTCACGATCAGGAGGTGGTCGCCTTGGGCGCAGGCCACGGCGAAGCGCTCGCGGGCCTCCCGGGAGAGGAGGGGCGACAGCTCCATCTGCGCCAGCAGGTGCCCGGGATCGTAGGAGTACTTGGCCTTCAGCAGACGGTACAGCCTCACCAGCAGGAGGACCCGTTCCCGGGCCACCTCGTCGTCAACGCCGCTGGTGGCGAGGGCCTCCTCCAGGTCCGCGAGGGACACCTTGTCCAGCCTCTCCTCTGTGATCCCCTGCCGAGCCAGGGCCTCCACAACGCGGTGGGTGGCTTGGTTCCAGTCCGCGTCCTGATCCAGCTCCGCGAGCACCGCCGCGGGAAGATAGCCGGCCAGCGGCTCGGCGGCGCCGGTTCGCCAGTAGCGGTACACCGCGGCGGCAAACCCCACCAGGCGGTTGTTGCTCTCGGCGTGGGACTGCTTGCGCAGGAAGTGGATCACCGGGTCGCGCCGGTGCAGGAGCTGGTCGATGCGGGTCGAGACCTCGCGCAGCTCCCCCTCCGAGCCCACCTCGTTGAAGAACACCGGGAAGTAGCCCACGAGCTGGACGATGAGGTTGAAGGCGTCGGCGATGTCGCTGTTCAGGAGCGCCGAGATGTCGCGCTGGAAGAGGTCCGTGTCGGCCACGAACACGCCCCGGAAGTGGAGGTTGATGAGCAGCGCCGACAGCAGCTCCTCGAAGGTGATGGGATCGCGCTCGATCACCGCCAGCCAGGCCCGCAGGCAGGGCAGGTGGTGCGGGTTGACGAAGGTCTGCCACTCCTCGGACACGCCGCGGATGTCCGGCGCCTCGAAGCCGGTGGCGATGGCGCGCTCCACGAAGTGCCGGACCAGCGCGTCATCGCTTCCGCGCGCGATGCCGCCTCCCAGCTTCTCCAGGCACTTGTAGAGCAGCCGCTTGTGGGCGGGCTCGCAGACCGCCAGATGATCGGTGATCAGGTCCACCGCACGCACGATGTCGTCCCCGCTTCCGGAGGCGCACACGCTCTCGATGGCGAAGTAGAGGGCCCTCAGGACCTCCATGTTGCGGTGGGTGAGCTCCGGCACTCCGGCCAGGTGCACATACAGGCCGATGCGCTCGATGGCACCCGGCAGGTCACGGGACCGCTCCAGCGTCTGGTCGAGGAGCTCGTCCAGGTGCGGCAGCTCCAGCACGCGCGCCGAATCCTCCCTGCCTGCGAGCGCGGCGCGGGCGGTGGACACCGCGCGCGCCAGCGGCGTGGCCACGATGGACCGGAGGGAGGCCGCCGTCTCGGGCGGGTGGCCGCCCGCCCATCCGCCGAGGTCCACCTGGCTCCAGAAGACGTCCAGGCCCAGCCTGACCACGCCGGCATAGAGGCGGGAGCAGGACCCGGTCAGCTCGCCGTCGTCGGGGAGGCTGCGCCCGACGCGGCGGAGCTGCGTGGCGAAGCGGAGCAGCGGCCGCCCGTCGCGGGCCTGCACCTCGAGCAGTCGCTCCAAGATCGTGCCCGCCACCTCCCGGTACGAGGAGGCGTGGGGCGAGCGGCGCAGGTTCTCGAAGAGCTCCAGATGGGAGCCCACCAGGCCTGTCAGCGCCGTGGTGTCCTCGACGCCGTCGTACAGCTCACCGAACAGCTCATCCATGAGCTCGGCGCAGCGCACGCGCTCGTCGGTGCGCTCGTAGTAGGAAAACGCGCTGCCGGTGAGGTTCTTGAGCAGCCCCGCCACCTCATCCAGGTTGCGCAGGGGATGGAAGAGCTCCACGAGGAGCTTGTCCGCCACCTGGCGGACACCGTAGTAGCGCTCCACCGCATCGAGGAGAAGCTGGAAGCGGGGTGGGACCACCACCTCGCGCCGGGTCTCCTCCAGGTTGGCCAGCAACGCCCCCGACTGCGGCCGCGCCGAATCGACTCGCTGGACCATGGTGTGCGTCAAGTATATCGGACCACGAGTCGAGATATTCCCATGGCATATCGCGACGAGTGCTCATCGGAACCGGTCGGGATTGACCGTCGGTCCCGCTCGGAGCATGCTGCACCCATCGATGGGAGACGACGGTGACCTTGACACGCGGAACGAATCGGATCGAGATCCTGACCATCGGGGACGAGCTCATCGAGGGCCGGCTGGTGGACACCAACGCGGCGGCCCTCTCCGAGCGGCTGGACGGCGAGGGCTACCGGGTGGTCCGCCACACCTCGGTGGGCGATGACCTCCCGGAGGTGGTGACGGCCCTCCGCCAGATGGCCCCACGCTGCGACGTGGTGCTGGTCTCCGGGGGGCTGGGACCTACCGGTGACGACCTCACCGCCGCCTGCGCGGCCGAGGCCTTCGGCGTTCCCCTGGTCCGCTCACCCGAGGCGCTCCGTCACGTCCGGGACTTCTTCGCCGCCCGTGGCCGCCCCATGAGCCCCAACAACGAGAAGCAGGCGGATCTCCCCGCAGGCGCAGCCATCCTCCCCAACCCTTCGGGCACTGCGGTGGGGTTCGCCGTGGACGCGGACGGCTGCCGGCTCTACTTCATGCCCGGTGTCCCCCGGGAGATCGTGGACATCTTCGAGACGACGGTGCTCCCCGAGCTCCGTGTCCGGCTGCGACCGGCCCTGCCCGACGTGGCCGTGCTCAAGATCTTCGGGGCGGGGGAAAGTGACGTGGCACGCCGGCTCGAGGGCCTCGGCGCGGACCTCCCCGAGGGCTCGGAGCTCGTGGTGCAGTACCGGGCCACCTTTCCTGAGATCCACGTGCGCCTGGTGCTGCGCGGGATCGCCGACGACCGTGGCAACGAGCTGCTCGCAGGCATCGCGGCGGATGCCAGGCAACGCCTCGGCAGGCACGTCTACGCCTGGGGCCCGGGGCGGGTGGACACCACCTTCGCCGAAAGCGTGGTGGAGGACCTCCAGCGTCACGGGACGACCCTGGCCGCGGCCGAGGGCTGCACCGCCGGCGCCGTGGCCCAGCTCCTGGACCCGGTCGCCGGGGTCGGAGAGGTCTACCTTGGCGGTGTCCTGGCCCCTACCCTTCCCAGCGTCAGCGGCGGGCTCGATATCCCGCCGGCCGACCTGGAGCGAGCCGGCCTCCTCAGTGACGAGGCGGCTGTCCTCATGGCCGAGGCGGTGCGTCGCCGCTTCTCCGCCGGCGTCGGCGTCGCCACCGTCGGGACGGCGTCCGCCGCCGACGGGGTGCCGGCAGGCACCGCGATCATCGCCGTGGCCGCAGGCGGGGGGCCGACCGTCGTTCGCCGGTACCGGTTCCCTCTCGAGCCGGCCCGCTTCGAGGTCCTCGTGGCCTACGTGGCCCTGGGCCGGGCGCGGCGCGCGGTGACAGGGAAGTGAGACGTTAGAAGTTAGAAGTTAGAAGTCAGAAGTGCCCCCTCCCACCCGCAACGGTGCCGGGGCAGCGTTCGGCGGCAGCGTTCGGCGGCATGGTCGCCTCCGGGTCGTTCGTCTGAGAACGTAGCCGGTGGCCGCGAATCTCGCGGAAGGCCACGGCCGGTGCGGCAGAGCGGGTGCCAGGCACCGTCGAAAACGGTTCGAGAATCCCTTTCGCTTCATGTGCGGCGGTGCCTGGCACCCTCTCTGGTGCTCCCGAAGCGAGAGGTCAGCCATCTGCGGCTCCTCGCCGCAACGGGAGCTGTCAGTCGGTCCTCGGCGCAGGCCGCGCTGGATCGCTTCGACCGTGTGCGGGCAATGACTTGGCGCCTGCTCAACCCGAAACCATGACGATCACCCCGTTCAGAGACGTGCCGGGGACGCTGTTAACTGCCGCCACCGCTGTCGCGGTCATGGTCGCTGCTCCGGCACCGCCGCTGGTGGGAGGGGACACACCTCACCTCTCGCGCCGTCGCATGGAGTGGCGAGGGTGGGCGGGCGGCCTTCTATCTTCTAACTGCTAACGTCCTACAGGAGGTGGCGCTCGGCGGCGGCGCGCTCCAGCTCCTCCCGGAAGTCGGGATGGGCGATGTCGATGAGCTGCCGCGCCCGCTCCCTGAGGCTGCGCCCGAAGAGATGGGCGATGCCGTGCTCCGTGACCACGTGGTGGACGTCGGCCCGGGTGGTGACCACCCCTGATCCTTCAGCCAGGGTATCCACGATGCGTGAGATCTCGCCTCCCTTGGCCGTCGAGGGCATGGCGATGACGGGCACCCCGTTCTTGGCGGCGGCCGCGCCGCGCATGAAGTCCAGCTGGCCACCGAAGCCAGAGTAGATCCGCCGGCCGATGGAGTCCGCACACACCTGCCCCGTGAGGTCCACCGAGAGCGCCGAGTTGATGGCCACCATGCTCTCGTTCTGGGCGATCACGAAGGGATCGTTCACGTACTCGTTGGGGTGGAACTCCATGAACGGGTTGTTGTCCACGAAGTCGAAGGCCTTCCGCGTCCCGATCACGAAGGAGGTGACGATCTTCCCCCGGTGGAGGGTCTTGCGCTCGTTGGTGATGACCCCCGCCTCGAACAGGCTCACCAGGCCGTCGGAGAACATCTCGGTGTGCACGCCGAGGTCCTTCTTGTCCTCGAGGTACATGAGCACCGCGTCCGGGATCTCGCCGATGCCCATCTGCAGCGTGGCGCCGTCGGGGATCAGTGAGGCGACGTGCTCCCCGATCTGCCGCGCCACCTCCGACACACCGGACGTCATGGGCATCTCCAGCACCGGCTCGTCGGTCTCCACCACGTGGGTGAGCTTGGACACGTGGACGAAGGAGTCTCCCAGGGTGCGCGGCATCTGGCGGTTGATGAGGGCCACCACCGTGGCGGCATGCTCCACGGCGGTCTTGGTGGCGTCCACACCCGCTCCGTAGGAGCAGAAGCCGTGCTCGTCGGGCGGGGAGAGGTGGACCAGGGCCACGTCGATGGTGAGGAGCCCACGCGTGATCAGCGACGGCACCTCGTGGAGGTGGACGGGGACGAAGTCGGCGCGACCCTCGTTCACCGCCTCCCGCACGTTGGCGCCGGTGAACAGGGACCGGTGCCGGAAGTGGCCGGCCATCTCGGGCTCGGCGTAGGGCGCTCTCCCCAGGGTCAGGATGTGCACCACCTCCACGTTCTCCAGCTCGTCCGCCCGCGCCACCATGGCGCCCACCAGACGCTCCGGCGTGTTGCAGCCGGGGTGGATCCACACCCGCTGGCCGGAGCGGATCACCCCCACCGCCTCCTCGGCGGAGGTCATGCGCCCCCTGTAGACATCCATCCAGCTCATGACTCGGCCTCGCTGAGATCCACGTAGGGCAAGCCGAAGTCCGCCGCCAATCCCGGCCGGACGCAGCTCCCGCGGTGGGTGTAGGTGCCCCGCCGCAGGGCCGAGTTGGCGCGCACCGCCCCCTCGAACCCCTGGTCCACGATGGCCTCCAGGTAGGGCAGCATGGAGTTGGTGAGGGCCCGGGTGGAGGCCCGGGACGCGGTGGACGGCAGGTTGGGCACGCAGAAGTGGATGACGTCGTCCACCTCGTACGTGGGATTGGAGAAGTCGGTGGGCCGCGACGTTGAGCAGCACCCGCCCTGGTCAATGGACAGGTCCATGAGGATGGAGCGCGGCTTCATCAGCCCCAGCATGTCCCGGGTCAGCAGCTGGGGCGCCCGCTCCCCGGGCACCGCCACCGCGCACAGGAAGATGTCGGCGAAGGTCAGCGCCTTTTCCAGATTGCGGCGCGTCGCCATCATGGTGGGCACCTCGGCGCCGATCTGGGTGTGCAGCCGGCGCAGGGCGCTGACATCACGGTCCAGGACCACCACGTGGGCGCCGATGCCGCGGGCGAAACGGGTGGCGGCCCGCCCCAGGGTGCCGGCCCCCAGGATCACCAACGACGCCGGCGGGATCCCGGGGGAGCCGCAGATCACGAGCCCCTTGCCCCCGAACTCGTTCAGCAGCAGGCCCGACCCCACGATCACCGCGATGCGGCCCGCGATCTCGCTCATGGCCTCGCGCACCGGGGCATGGCCGTCGTCCTCCTCGATGATCTCGTAACCCACGGCCGTCACCTCTCGCTCGAGCAAGGTGGCGAGCGCATCGGCCGACGCCACGGCCAGGTGCCAGGAGGACACCACCACTTGGCCGGGCTGGAAGCGTCCGTAGTCGGCCGGATCCGGCGGCGACACCCGCAGCACCATCTCCGAACGGAGGAGGACCTCCTCCTCGGAGTAGACGATGGTCGCCCCCTGGGCCTCGTAGACTGCGTTGGCGAAGCCGGCGTCCAGCCCGGCGTCGCTCTCCACCCACACCCGGTGCCCGCGGTCGATGATGGCCTTGACGCCCCCGGGGGTCAGGCCCACCCGGTGCTCGAACCGCCGTCGATCCTTGACCACTCCCACGTCCATGGCGTCCTCCCCCGTGCCCCGGGATTGGAGCACATCGGCGCTGCCGGGACAACCGCCCTACCCCCGCGTCCGCGTCCGCGAGCAGCGCCCGTGAGCAGCGTCCGCAGCAGCTGGCAGCGTTCGGCGGCAGCGTTCGGCCCAGGCGGGCCAGCGACTCACGAGTCTCTGGTGCTCCCGGAGCGCTACGCCTCAGCCCCTCCCTCGGGCGTGCCACTGGTGACACTTTCACGGGTGACACCATCCGCTGGAGCGTGGCTCGAGGTTGTGAAAGTGTCAGCGGTGGCAACCTCGGGGAACGCGTCGACAGAATCAGCGCGTCGCGAAAGGCGTCACTTCGGGGAGCACGAGAGCCGGTGCCAGGCACCCTTTCGCATGAAGCGATGTGCGTACTGTCGAATCAAGACGAGGTGCCTGGCACCGGGTTTGACGTCGCAACGTGCGTCGACGGCCGTCGGACCTCATTCCCCGGCGCGCAGGTGACTCTGCAGGCGATCCAGGACTTCCTCCACCTTACCGGCGGCCGCTTCCGGGACCCAGAAGACGAGCCGGTAGACGGTGGAGGCCGCCGCGGTCCCGCGGGCCGAGGCCAGGGCCCAGCGCACACCCTCGCGGAGCACCAGGGGCTCCGGCTCGCCGGGCGCGTCGGGATCGTAGGTGAACGGATCCACCAGCGATCCCGGCGACAGCCGCCGGGCCATGGTCAGCCAGAGCACGGTGCGGCCCTCGAGGTCGCGCTGGGCCAGGGCGAGGGCGAGGCGCTCCCCCAGCTCCTGCACCTGGGGTCCCACGGGGAGCTGCGTCGTCTCCCCGAGCTGCGGTTGCCGGTAGGTGAGGTGATAGGCGTCGTCGGCGCGGCGCAGCGCCTCGGCCGCGCGGACGACGGTGTCGGTGAGGCGTCGCCCCACCTGGCGCTCGCGGCCGTGGGGGACGTCCACGTCCAGCTCCAGGCGGGTCATGGGGCCCGCGGCGCCTCGCACGATGGCCCGGGGAGCGCGCTCGACGATCACCGCCGCCCCCCGCCGCCAGGTGCGCCAGGCCCGCACCCCCACCGCCAACGGCGACAGCAGGGCCAGGACGGGCGCGGCCACCACCCACTGCAGGCAGCCGGCGCCGCGCCCAGGGCCCGGAGACGAGGCGCTCACCCTGTCGTCCGGCGATCCTCGAACCACCGCCGGGCGTAGACGAGGTAGGCGAGCAGCGTCGCCCATCCCAGGGCGTTGAGAAGTCCCAGCGTGGCGGCGGAGGGCGTTCCCATTCCCTCCAGGAGCTGGAGCGCCCGGGGGTCCAGCCGCATCGCCGCCAGGAGGTCCGCCACGGGCACCACCAACGCCGTCACCGTGCTCGAGACCCCCGCCAGGATGGTGGCGACAACCGCCGCCCACCACGCCCTCCGGTCTCCCACGAGGGTGCGCCAGGTAAGCCACAGCAGCAGGAGCAGGATGCCCGCCCAACCCACGGCTCCCGCCGCACCCTGGAGCACCAGTCCGAACACCGGGAGCAGGAAGCCGTAGGCCGGCATCAGGAGCACCGACAGTGCGCCGAGGGCGAAGGCCACGGCCAGGGCCAGGAGCTGGGGCGGGCTGTCGGCAATGATCGAGGGCTCCGGGTCGCGGGCGCGGCAGGTGCCGATCACCCCCTCGGAACGGTAGAAGAGCACGAACGCCGCCGGCAGCGCGACGTAGACCACGCTCAGCAGGAGCGCGGTGCCGATCTCCACCAGCAGCATCGCCCCCCGGGGCCAGTCACCGAGACCAGCGATGCTCATCCAGATCCCCGGCAGCAACCACCATGACACGAGGAGTGCGAGCGCGCCCGTGATCAGCCACAGCCACGACAGGGCGAGGAGGAGCGCCTGGGCCCAGCGCCGCGCACGCACGGAGCCCACACCCAGCCAGATCAGGGCCACACCCAGGAGGGTGTACACCACCAGGCCGGGCCCGACGGTGCGCCAGTCCGGCGCGGCGCCGGCCCCACCCAGGGAGCGGGTGGCGGCAGTGGCCACGAGGGTCGCCGGCACCAGCAGGAGGCCGAGGATCCCGAGCAGGATCTCGATCACCCCGAACACCGCCAGGCCGAGGGACCGGTCGCGGTGACCGGGACCGACAGGCGAGGACCGTTGCTGCTCCGTCATGACGAGGTGCTCCGCGCCGAGGATAGCAGGCTGCCGGCCGGGCGCCCCCGCCGCTGTGGTACCGTGCGGCCGACCACCATGAAGCTGGTGATCCAGATCCCCGCGTGGAATGAGGAGCTGCAGCTCGCCCAGACCCTGGCGGCGTTGCCCCGACGCGTCGCGGGCTTCGACGAGGTCGCCCTCCTGGTGGTGGACGACGGCTCTGGAGACCGGACCGCCGAGATCGCCGCGGCCGCGGGCGCCGAGGTGGTCCGTCTCCCGGTCCACCGGGGGCTGGCGGTGGCGTTCGCCACCGGGCTCGCCCACGCCGTGGCCGGCGGCGCGGACGTCGTGGTCAACACCGATGCCGACAACCAGTACCGGGCGGAGGACATCCCGGCGCTGGTCGAGCCCATCCTGGCGGGCGAGGCGCAGATGGTGATCGGGGACCGCCAGGTCTCCGCCGTGCCCCACTTCTCCCCCATCAAGAAGGCCCTCCAGAAGCTCGGCTCCTGGGTGGTGCGCCGGCTCTCCCACACCACGGTGCGGGACGCCACCTCCGGCTTCCGCGCCATCTCCCGGGAGGCGGCCCTCAGGCTGCACGTGTTCACCCGCTTCACCTACACCCTGGAGACCATCCTCCAGGCGGGAGAGGCCGGCCTCAAGGTGGCCTCGGTGCCGGTTGGGGTCAACCCGCCCTCCCGCTCCGAGTCCCGGCTCTTCTCGTCCAACACCACCTACGTGATCCGGTCCCTGGAGAGCATCGCCCGCATCGTCGTGCTCTACAACCCCCTGCGCATCTTCCTCCGTCTGGGCGCCGTGCCGGTCGTGGTCGGCTTCGCCCTGCTGGTACGCTTCCTGTACTTCTACGTGGCCCAGCACTCGCCGGCGGGGCACGTCCAGTCCCTGATCCTGGCCGTCATCCTCATCGTGGTCGGCGTGCAGGTGTGGGTGGTGGGGATCGTGGCCGACCTCATCGCCGTCAACCGCCGCCTCCTGGAGGAAGCGGTGGTCCGGCAGCGACGGGCCGGCGGCGCCGCGGCCAAGAGACCGTGAGCACCGCCGGCACGGGCCACCGGGGGTGGCGGCGAGCGGCCGGCGCCGCGCTGGCGCTGGCCCTCCTGGGGGGCGTGCTGGCCGTCGCAGGCCCCGCCGCGGTGTGGCGGCTCCTCGCCACCACCCACCTGCCGGGGCTCCTGCCTGCGGCGGCGGCGGCGGCCCTGGTCCTGGCCGCCCGCGGCGTCCGTCTGCTGCTGCTCATCCCCGGGGGCGAGCTGCGGCCCGTCCCCGCCGTCCTCACCGTGGCCGTCGCCCAGGCGGCGACCCTGTTCGTGCCGGCCCGCGCCGGCGAGGCGGCCCTGCCGCTGCTGCTGCGTCGCGTCGCCGGTCTGGACCTGGCCTCCGGCGTCGGCACGCTCCTCGCCGCCCGCGCCCTGGACCTGGCCGCGCTGGGCGTATGGGCGGGTGGCGCCTTCCTGGCCGTGTCGAGGCTCGACCACCCCCTGGCGCTGGCGGTCGCCGCCGCCCTCCTGGCTCCCGCCCTGGCCCTGCCCTGGACCCTGGCCGCCGCCGACCGGCTGGCCGTGCGCCTCCTGGCGCCGCGGGGGCTCGGGGGACGCCGCTGGACGCGCCGCATCCGCCGTCTGCGCCGCGCCGTCACCGCCCTCACCGCCCGGCCCCTCCGGCTGGCCGCCGCGGCCCTGGCGTCCCTCCTCGTCTGGGCCTTCACCTGGGCGTCCGTGTTCTTCCTGCTCGTCGCCCTCGGGTACCGGTGGCCCCCCATGACCGTCGTCGCGGGCTCCGCCGCCGGCTCCCTCGCCAACCTGCTTCCCGTGGGCCTCGTCGCCAACCTCGGGACCCTCGAAGCCGGGTGGACCGCGGGGTTTTCGGCCCTCGGCGTTGCGCCGGGCATCGCCGCCGCCACCGGCCTCGCGACCCACCTCTGGGGCCTGCTCTTCGCCGCCGTCTACGGCGCCCTGGCGTGGCTCATCCTGATCTGGTGGGATGGCAAGGGGAGTCGATCTGGGAAGTAGCGACGCTCCCTTCTCTCAGGGCCTACCCCGAGGTCAGCGGCAGCGATCCGCTCACTTGGGCCAGCGTCCTCCGAGAGAAGGGCGCGTCCCTCGGACGTGCCACTGGTGACACTTTCACGAAGTGGGGCGGACCGACCGTGCGTGACGTGCGGTCGTGAAAGTGTCAGCGGTGGCAATCTCGGGAAGCGCGTCGACAGAATCGGCGCGGCCCGAGAGATGTCACTCCGGATAGGCCAGAGCGGGTGCCAGGCACCCTCAGCAACCCGCCGTCTTCTTCGCCTGCTCCCACAGCTCGTCCTGCTCGGCCAGGGACATGTCGGCCAGACGGCGGCCGGACGCGCGGGCTGCGGCCTCCATGGCCTGGAAGCGCGTCTTGAACTTGGTGTTGGTGGCCTGCAGGGCGGTCTCCGGCTCAACTCCGAGGTGACGGGCGAGGTTCGCCATGACGAAGAGCACGTCCCCCAGCTCCTCCCGCACCCGCGCCGGGTCCTCCCCCTCCAGGCGCGGCAGCTCGGCTTCGAGCTCGCCCACCTCCTCGTGGAGCTTGCCCATGACGTCGCCGGGCTTGTGCCAGTCGAAGCCCACCGCCGCCGCCTTCTCGGTCATGCGGAAGGCCTTGAGGAGGGCCGGCAGGGAGCGGGGTACCCCGTCCAGGGTCGAGGACTCCGGCTCCGCGGCGTGCTCGGCGCGCTTGATCTCCTCCCAGTTGCGCACCACCTCGGCGGCCCCCTCCACCTCCCGTTCCCCGAACACGTGGGGGTGTCGCCGGATCAGCTTCTCGCTGATGGCGTCGCACACCCCCGAGGCGTCGAACCAGCCCTTCTCGGAGGCGATGCGGGCCATGAAGACCACCTGCAGGAGGAGGTCGCCGAGCTCCTCGCGCAGGCGTTCGGGCTCGCCTGCGGCGGCCGCGTCCACAACCTCGTGGGCCTCCTCCAGAAGGTAGCCGGTGAGGGTGTCCAGGGTCTGCTCCCGGTCCCAGGGGCAGCCCCCGGGTCCCGGAGCCGGTCCATGATGCCAACGAGCCGGTCGAATGCGTCGGACATGGCGCGATCTTACTCTCGCTTCGCCGTCGCCGATCGATACATGGTGGCACGAAGACGCTCCGGCGATGACAGAGGGGGTGCCAGGCACGCTTTCCCATGAAGCGATGAGTGGGCTCTCGAATCAAGACGGCGTGTCTGGCGCCCTCTCCGCTGGTCTCGGAGCGAGACCTCGCTGATCACTGCGATGACCGCCGAGCGCAGCGACGGGCCGCCTGCGGCCTCTTCTTGACGCCTGCCGCGCCGCTCCCTAGATTGATTGCACGCCGCAGCCGACGGCGGGTCGAGGAGGGGGACGGATGGACGACGCGCCACAGACGAGCTCCGCCGCCCGCGTGTCCTTGCCCCGCTTTCTCGGCGCCCTCCTCCGCCTCTCCTGGCGGCTCCCCCGCATCCTCCCGGCCCTGCGCAGCATGGCGCGCGTGGACGCTGAGAACCGGGAGTCCTGGGGGAGCATGCTGGAGGAGAACGCCGCGGCATACCCCGCACACCCCGCCATCAAATCGCCTCAGACCGACCTCACGTGGGCCCAGTTCAACGCGGCGGCGAATCGGCACGCTCACCACTTCACGTCCCTGGGCATCGGCAAGGGGGACGTGGTGGCCGTGGTCCTGGAGAACCGGGCGGAGCTGCTGGTCATCTACTCGGCCCTGGCCAAGATCGGCGCCGTCAGCGCTTTGATCAACACCAACCTCCGCCTCGACTCCCTCCGCCACTGCCTCGCCCTCAACCCGGCCCGCGCCTTCGTCATCGGCGAGGAGATGCTCGGTCCCTTCCAGGAGGTGCTGCCGGACCTGGCGCCCGGCGAGGAGCAGACGCTCCTCTGGGTGCCCGACCGGGGCAAGACACCCACGCCCGCGGGCTTCGTCGACCTCGTCGCCGCGGCGGCCTCATGCCCCTGCGGCAATCCGCCCACCACGGCCACGGTGACGCCGTCGGACCCCATCGCCTACGTCTTCACCTCCGGCACCACCGGCGGCATGCCCAAGGCGGCGGTCATCCCCCACGGCCGGCTGGTCAAGTCCCGCTACCTCAACGGCCGGGTGGTGCTCGACATCAAGCCGGGCGACACCCTGTTCGTGCCCCTGCCCTTCTTCCACACCAACGCCATCGCCCTGAGCTGGCCGGCGGTGTTCGCGGGGGGCGCCGCCGTCGCCATCCAGCGCAAGTTCAGCGCCAGCCGCTTCCTCGACGACGTGCGGCGCTTCGACGCCACCATCTGGTGCTACGTGGGCGAGCTTGCCGCTACCTGGTGAAGCAGCCACCGCGGCCCGACGACCGCGACCACCCCCTGCGCAAGGTCATCGGCAACGGCCTGCGCCCCGACATCTGGGACACCTTCAAGCATCGGTTCGGCATCACCCACGTCTACGAAATCTACGGCGCCGCCGAGTCCAACCTCTACTTCGTGAACCTGCTGAACCTGGACCGCACGGTGGGGGTCTGCCTGGTGCCCTACGCCGTGGTCCGCTACGACGTGGACAACGAGGAACCGGTGCGCGGTCCAGGCGGGTGGATGGAGCGGGTGAAGGTCGGCGAGGCCGGTCTCCTCCTCGGCGAGATCTCCGCGTCCAACCCCTTCGCCGGTTACACGAGCCCAGAGGCGACCCAGACCAAGATCCTGCACGACGTCTTCGCCGCCGGCGACGCATGGTTCGACACCGGCGACCTGGTGCGCCCCATGGGCTGGGGCCACGTCCAGTTCTCCGACCGCACCGGCGACACCTTCCGCTGGAAGGGGGAGAACGTCTCCACCACCGAGGTCGAGAAGGTGGTGAACAGCTTTCCCGGCGTGGCGCTGGCGGCGGCCTACGGCGTGACGATGCCCGGCGGAGACGGGCGCGCCGGCATGATCGCCGTCGTCCCGGAGGGAACGTCCGAGCACCTGGACCTGGCGGGCCTCGCCTCCCACCTCGAGCGTTACCTGCCTTCGTACGCGGTGCCCAGGTTCCTGCGCCTGTGCTCCGACCTCGAGTCGACCCCCACCCACAAGATCAAGCGGGTGCGCCTCCGGAACGAGGCGTTCGACCCGGCCCTGGTCGCCGACCCCCTCTTCGTCCTCCTCCCCGGCGAGCCGTCGTACCGGCCCCTCACTCCCGACATCCACGCCCGCGTGAGGGACGGCGAGTACAGGTTCTGAGGTCTGCAGAGAAAGAGCCGGTGCCAGGCACCCGTTCGGAGGGAGCGATCCGCGTGCCTTTCAAATCAAGACGGGGTGCCTGGCACCGGCTTTGACATCGCAGGGTGCACCGACAGGGTCTTCTCCCACCGCACCCCCACGGTTGTCACCGCTGACACTTTTCCGACCGGGGGCGACGCAGCGGCGGTCCGCCCTCCCTCGGAAAAGCGTCACCAGTGAAACGCCCGAGAGAGGTGCTCCCCCCCGGTCGTTCCGGTCTTGCAGCAACCGGACGCGGATCACCGCCGCTGACCGCCGTCGCAGAGCGCTGCCGCTGTCCCTGATTGCTGACACCGATCGCGGTCGCTGTCCGCGGTCGCCGCCGCTGACAGCCCCGCTTCACAGGACCCCGGCCCTCAACTGGCTCGCCCGGCGCGTCCCTCTCCCGGAGGCCTGTTGAGCTCAAGCACGAGCCCCGCGACCCTCTCCACCACCGCCCGATCGCCCGGCTCCAGCTCCGCAGTACAGACGGCCGTCCAGAGCTCGCCGTCCACCATCACCTGTCCCTCGCCGCCCCGCCAGGCCTTGACCTGGACGACTTTGCCCACCATGCCCTCGGCGCCGCTCACGGACCGCCGCTTCCTCATCTTCCAGGCCAGCACGAGGGGCAGCACAACGTGCTCGGCCAGCTCGAAGAGGAGGAACCCGCCCAGGAGCACGAGCAGCCAGGTGGCGACCATCCTCTCCCCGCCGCCTCGTCACGCCCAAGCCTGGCGCCCGGTGCGGCGGTAGTGCTCGGCCAGGGCGACCTGGGCGGCGTGCCGGTAGCAGTCGGACAGGGTCGGGTAGTTGTACAGCGTCTCGGCGATGACCACGGCGGTGGCCCGGGCGCGCAGGAAGGCCTGCGCGATGTGGATGAGCTCCGACGCGCTGTAACCGATGATGTGGGCGCCCAGCAGCTCCAGGGTTTCCACGGAGAACAGGAGCTTGAGCAGCCCGGAGCGGTCGCCGATGATCTGCCCCCGCGGGTTCTTGTCGTAGTTGCCGCGCCCCGACACGTACTCGACCCCGCGCTCGATGAGGGCCTCCTCGGTGAGGCCGATGTAGCTCACCTCGGGGATGGAGTAGATGGCGAAGGGGAGCTCGTCCTCGGCCAGGTTGGGACCGGAGATCGCGAAGGCGTGGCGAATGGCGCGCCGGCCCTGCTCCATGGAGGTGGAGGCCAGGGCCGGGTAGCCGACGATGTCGCCCACGGCGTAGATGTGGGGGTGGGCGGTCTGGTAGTGCTCGTTGACCTGGAGCTGCCCGTAGGGGTTGGCCGTCAGACCGATAGCGTCCAGGCCGATGTCGTCGCTGTTGCCCTGGCGGCCCACGCAGTACAGGAGGACATCCGCCTCGAACACCTCCGAGGCATCGGTGTGGCAGCGCACGTGGGGACGGGGGGCCGTGACGCGTTCGATGGTGGTGTGGTGCTGCTCGTGGACCGTGGTGACGCCTGACCGCTCCAGCTCGTGGGCCAGCACGCCGGCAATCTCCCTGTCGAAGAAGGGCAGCAGCCGATCGCGGGTGTCCACCAGGGTCACCGCGATGCCCAGGGCGGCGAAGATGGAGGCGTACTCCACACCGACGACCCCCGCGCCGAGGACGACCATGGAGCGGGGCATGCTCGGCAGGTGCAGGATGCTCTCCGAGTCGAAGACCAGCTCGCCGTCGAAGGGCACGTCCCGGGGGCGGTTGGGGCGCGATCCGGTGGCGATGACGATGACGTCGCCGACCAGCGTCTCCCGCACCTCGCCGTCGGGAGCGGAGACGGTGACGGTGTTGGTGTCGGCGAAGCGCCCGTGACCCTCGATGACCTCCACGTGGTACCGGGCCAGGGATTCGTTGATCAGCTCCAGCTCCCGCTGCACCACCCGGCGCTCGCGATACATGAAGTCGGCGACCGTGATCTCCTCGGCGATCTCGACCCGGATGCCCTCCATCTTGTTCCGGGTCAGGTTGCGCACGAAGACGGCGCTCTCGCGCAGCGTCTTGGAGGGGATGGTCCCCCAGTTGACCCGGTTCCCCCCCACCACGTTGGCCTGCTCCACCACCGCCACCGAGCGTCCGGCCCTGGCCGCCTGGATGGCCGCACGCTCCCCTCCGGGCCCGCAACCGAGCACGATCGCGTCGAAGCGTCGCATGCAACCTCCAGGAGGCTCTCCGCCCCCGGTCGACCCTGACCCGCCGGTCGACCCACCGGCGCCGGGGATCCTCGCCACCGCCTTGGCCGTGCCCCGGAGTCTGCTCGATCCCGCGTCCAGGCGCAAGGCGATGGCGCGTCCTGCTATGGTGCCCCACGCCGGGATCGCTCGAGGAGGAGCCGCCATGTCCCTCGCCCAGGAGCTCGCGGGAGTCGACGCCACCGCCCAGGCCGAGTTGGTCGAACGCGGCGAGGTGACGCCCCACGAGCTGGTGGAGGCCGCGATCACCCGCATCGCCGCGGTGGACCCGCGGCTCAATGCCGTGGTCACGCCCATGTACGAGGAGGCCCGCGAGCTGGCCCTGGGGGACCTGCCCCGAGGGCCCTTCACCGGCGTCCCGTTCCTCGTCAAGGACCTGCTGGCCGCCTGCCGGGGCGCGCGCCTGACCCTGGGGTCGCGCGCATTTGCCGGCTACGTCTCAGAATACGACTCGGAGCTCGTTCTCCGCCTGCGCCGGGCCGGCCTGGTCCTCCTGGGCAAGACCAACACCCCCGAGCTCGGGCTGGTGCCCACCACCGAGCCCGCCCTCTTCGGTCCCTGCCGCAACCCCTGGGACCCGGCCCGCACTCCGGGCGGCTCCAGCGGCGGCTCGGCGGCGGCGGTGGCCGCGGGCATGGTGCCCATGGCCCACGGCAACGACGGCGGCGGCTCCATCCGCATCCCGGCCTCCTGCTGCGGCCTCTTCGGGCTCAAGCCGACCCGCCAGCGCAACCCCAAGGGCCCCCTCTTCGGCGACGTCATGGGCGGCCTCGTCGAGGAGCACGCCCTGACCCGGTCGGTGCGCGACTCGGCGGCGCTGCTCGACGCCACCTCGGGTCCCGACGTGGGCGCGCCCTACTGGCCGGAGCCGCCGGAGCGTCCTTTCGCGGCCGAGGTGGGCGGCCGCTGCGGTCGCCTGCGGATCGCGGTCACCAAGGGACGGGGCACCGACGACACCACCCACCCGGACTGCGTTGCCGCGGTGGAAGATGCCGCCGCGCTCTGCTCCGAGCTCGGCCACGAGGTGGTGGAGGCGAGCCCCTCTCTGGGCGGCGACGGCATGCTCGCCCAGGCTTTCACGGTGGTGTGGAGCTCGAGCGTGGTCAGCACCATGGCGGCCGCCGCCGCGCTCCACGGCGGCCACCCGGAGCGCGAGCTCTTCGAGCCCCTGACCTGGGCCCTGTACGAGCTCGGCAGGACCTTCACCGGCGGCGACTACCTGCTCGCCGTCCAACGCCTGCAGGGTGCCGCCCGCCGGCTGGCGGCCTGGCAGCGGAGCTTCGACGTCTGGCTCACCCCCACCCTGGCCGAGCCGCCCCTGCCCCTCGGCGCCCTCGCCCAGTCCGAGGACGATCCCATGGCCGCCTTCGAGCGCGGCGCCCGCTTCGCCGCGTACACCGCCATCGCCAACATCACCGGCCAGCCCGCCATGTCGGTGCCCCTGTCGTGGAATGGCGATGGTCTGCCCATCGGGGTCCAGTTCGTCGCTCGCTACGGCGACGAGGCGACTCTCTTCCGCCTGGCATCGCAATTGGAGGAGGCGCGCCCGTGGGCAGGCAAACACCCTCCCATCTGGGCCGGGGATTGACGCTCGAAGAAGCGTCGGGTTTGCCAGAGTGGGAGCCAGGCACCGTTGAAGATGCGGCGTCTACCCTTCTCGGCTCGATCGTGACGGTGCCTGGCACCCTCTCTGCTCACGGGGGCAGCGGCCGTCGAGAGAACAGCGCGTCCCTCGGGCGTGCCACTGGTGACACTTTTCCGGAGCGACGCGTGCCGGCCGCGCCTCGCGTGGGGACCGGAAAAGTGTCAGCGGTGGCAACCTCGGGGAACGCGCCGAAAGAATCGGCGCGTCGCCGTTGCCTACGCGTCGGATAGGCCAGAGCGGGTGCCAGGCACGCTTTCGAATGCAGCGATCCGCGTCCTGTCGAATCAAGACGGCGTGCCAGGCACCCTCTCACCCTCTCTGGTGCTCTCGAAGCCTCTCGTGGATCATCACGGGCGCGGTCCCGGTCGCTGCCGCGGTCGCTGGTTGCTGTCGCCGACGCCGTTCACTCCGCCGCCGCTGGCACGGTCCGCTGTCGCGGATCGCCGTCGCTGCCGCTGCTCGCGGTCACGGCCGCTGATCGCCGACGCTACGCGTCCACGATGCTGCGGCAGACGCTCTCCAGGCAGCGCACCGAGTAGCCCAGCATCCCGAAGCGCGGGTCGTGGGACTGGCCCTTGTAGTAGCGGTAGTAGATCTGCTGGGAGATCACGGCGAGCCGGAAAAGACCGAAGCAGTAGTAGAAGTCGAGGTGGTCCACCGCGCAGCCCGTGGCCGCCGCATAGCGCTGGATGATCTCCTCCCGCCGCAGGGCCCCGGGGGCGTCGGTGGGGGTCATGGCGAGGCCCCTCAGCTCGGGGGGGTCGTCGTCCTGGATCCAGTAGGAGAGGGTCTCGCCCAGGTCCATGAGAGGATCGCCGACGGTGGCCATCTCCCAGTCCAGGACACCGATGAGGCGCCGCGGGTCCTGAGGATCCAGGACCACGTTGTCCAGCTTGAAGTCGTTGTGGATGATGGCCGGGCGCGGGCTCTCCACCGGTCTGCAGCGCGCCAGCCAGGACATGACCTCCTCGAAGTCGGGCACGTCGGGCGTCCGTGCCCGACGGTAGCGCCGGCTCCACCCCTCCACCTGGCGCTCCACGTAGCCCTCCGGGTGGCCGAGGCCGGACAGCCCCACCTCGTCCCGGTCCAGGAGGTGGAGCTCGGCGAGGGCATCCACCAGGCCTTCGCAGATCGCGCGGACCGTCTCGTGGTCCGCGGCCCGGGGCGGGAACGAGCGGCGCACGATGATCCCCCTGATGCGCTCCATGACGTAGAAGGGGCAGCCCAGCGCCTCGGGATCTTCGACGTAGAGGACGGGTTTGGGGCAGTACGGGTAGTGGCCGTGGAGCGCGTCCAGGATGGTGTACTCGCGCTTCATGTCGTGCCCGCTGGCGGGCTTGCTCCCCGGTGGCGGCCGCCGCAGCACCAGCTCGCGCCCGCCGACGCGCAGCAGGTAGGTGAGGTTGGAGTAGCCGGCCGGGAACTGCAGGACCTCCGCCTCGTCCTCCACGTCGGGGAGGGCGTGTCTGAGGAAGGGCAGCACCTTCCCCACGTCCAGGTCCTCGCCGGGGCGGGGGCCCTGGGGACGATCGATGACGTCGCGGCCGCCGCTCATCTGGCTCCACTCCTTGCCTGGCCCGAGCCTGCCCCTGGCAACTGCCGCCCCGCGACCCCTATTCCGCAGGCGACGACGGTGGTCAGCGGCGGCGACAGGACCGCCGGACCGCGGCAGCGCCAGCGTTCAGCGCCAGCGTCCAGCGGCAGCGGTCGGCGCCCGGCGACAGCGTCCCGTGCAGATGGTCGCGAATCACTGCGGGGCGTCGCGGAGGCTGCCGCCGGCCGCCGCCGGTCGCGGTCGCTGCTCGCTGCCCCGGTCGCTGATCGGCGACGCTGCCGCTGGCCGCTGACGCCGGTCCCGGCCACTGTGAACTGCCGCTGTCGCCGACGCAGCTCGCCGTACACGCGATCTCGTCCCCTTGCTCGAGGGCATGCCCACGTGCCGCCGCCTCCCTCCTGGACAGGGTGGGACCACTCCCCTATCATCAAGAATCACTACTGCGATCCCGTCGGGGAGGTCGAGCCATGCTGAGGACCAAGGAGCAGTACATCGAGCGCCTGGGTCGGATGAAGCGCAACCTGTACGTGGGCGGGAGCAAGGTGTCCCGCACCGACGACATGATGCAGCCCTGCCTGGAGGTGATGGGGACCACCTTCGATGAGGCGCTCAAGCCCGCGAACGAGGGCCTGTGCACGGCGATCTCCCACCTCACGGGGGAGAAGATCAACCGCTTCACCCACATCCACCAGTCCACGGGGGACCTGCACAAGAAGCAGGACATGACCCGGTTCCTGTGTCAGAAGGTGGGCGGCTGCATCCAGCGCTGCATGGGCATCGACGCCACCAACGCCATCTACAACGTGTCCTACGAGGCGGACCGCCTGAATCAGGGCAAGACCTCGTACCACACCAACTTCAAGAAGTGGCTGGAGCGTTTCCAGCGCGAGGACCTGGTGGGCTGCTGCGCCCAGACAGACGTCAAGGGCCACCGCATGCTGCGGCCCGCCGAGCAGCCCGATCCCGACGCCTACGTGCACATCACGGAGCGACGTCCCGACGGGATCGTGGTGTCCGGCTGCAAAGTCCACATCTCCGAGGCCGCGGTGGCCGACGAGGTGCTGGTGGTGCCCACCCGGCAGCTGCGCCCCGAGGAGGCGGACTGGGCGGTGGCCTTCGCCGTCCCCGGCGACTGGGACGGTCTCAAGCAGGTGGTGACGGTGCACAACCTGCGGGACCGCAAGGAGCTCAGGCGCGGCTTCGCGCCCGGCGCCACCGACTCGTACATGATCTTCGAGGACTGCTTCGTCCCGTGGGAGCGGGTGTTCCTGGCCGGGGAGTGGCAGATGGGCGGCATCCTGGCCCTGCTCTTCGCCCTCTTCCACCGCCACAGCTACTCCGGCTGCAAGCCGGCCATCGGCGACCTCCTGCTGGGCACGGCGGCCCTGGCGGCGGAGTACAACGGCATCGCCAAGGCCTCCCACGTCCGCGACAAGCTGGCCGAGATCATCATGACCTCCGAGCTGGGCTACGCCGCGGGCTACACCGCCTCCGACCTGGGCAAGCCCGAGGTGTACATCCCGGGCATGGGCTCGGTGCCCTTCGGCCCCGGCAGCTACATCCCCCACTCCATCTACTGCAACGTGGGCCGCTGCCTCACCGGCGAGGCGGTGTACCGGGAGGCCGAGATCCTCACCGACATCTCGGGCGGCATGCCGGCCACCTTCCCCTACGAGGGCGACCTCCTCAACCCCGAGACCCGGGACCTGCTCCTCAAGTACATCACCCGCAACCCCGACGTCCACCCGGAGAACGCGGCCAAGTTCTGGATGTACATGGGCGACGTCCTGTGCTCGGCTTCGGGCGGCATCAACATGGTGGGCAACTACCACGGGGGCGGCTCGCCCATCATGGAGTCCATCGCCATCACCAGCCAGTACGACATCGAGGGCCGCAAGGAGATGGTGAAGCGGATCGCGGGCATCGACGACAGCCTGAACGAGAAGGCGAAGACCGCGCCGGTGGAGGAGGCCGCTCCCACCACTGCGTCGCGGGAGTGACAGCCACCGATCTCGATCTTTCGGAGCCGAGGGCCGAACGCCCAAGCATCTCCTCACTCTTCGGGAAACCACCATGGTCGGACATAATGAGCGCCAGGGGATTCAGGCCTGCAATCCTGATTCACGAGGCATGACAAGCGCTTCCAGGTCATTCACCGTCGTGGCGGCCGTGATTCGCAACGAGCGCGGCGAGGTCCTACTGACCAAGCGTCCCGAGGGACGGCACATGGCGGGCCTGTGGGAGTTCCCCGGCGGCAAGCTGCGAGCCGGCGAGGCGCCCGCCCAGGGCCTCGAGCGGGAGCTGGCGGAGGAGCTCGACATCGCGGTGGAGGTGGGAGAGCGGATCACGACAGCCAGCCACTCCGAGCCCGGGCTCGTCATCCGCCTGCTCTTCTTCGCGGCCGCCATCACCGGTGGCCGGCCGCGGCCGCAGGAGGGACAGGCCATGGCCTGGGTGCGGCCCGACGACCTCGAGAGCTTCCCGATGCCGCCCGCCGACGCGGAACTGGTGCGTCGCCTGGCGGCGGGCGGCCCAACTTGACCAGGCCCCGCCGGCACCCTAGCTTGGAGGGTGGCAGCAGACCCCGGGGAGGGACAGCATGACCGAGGAGGTGCGGCAGACCGCGGTCGCCGGGACGTTCTATCCCGGCGCTCGGAAAGACCTGGAGCACCTGCTGGAACGGCTGGTCCCGGTCGCCCGGGACCGGCACGAGCTCCTAGCCTGCATCGCCCCCCACGCCGGCTACATCTACTCCGGCGGCGTGGCGGGCGCGCTGTACCGCCACCTCGACGTGCCGCGGCGGGTGGTGGTCCTGGGCCCCAACCACTCGGGGCTCGGGGCCCCTGTGGCGGTGGCGCCCCATACCGGATGGGCGACGCCCCTGGGCAGGGTGCCGGTGGACCACGAGCTGGCCGATCTCCTCTTGGAGGAGGTCCCCGAGGCCAGCCCGGACGCCCTCGCCCACCATCGAGAGCACTCCATCGAAGTCCAGCTGCCATTCCTCCTCCGACGCCAGCCCGACCTCCGGGTCCTGCCCCTGTGCCTCGGCCACCTGGATCTCGGCGAGTGCCTGGCGCTGGGAGCGTCGCTGGCCGAGGTCATCACCAGGCTCGGCGAGCCGGTGGGTGTGGTCGCCTCCTCGGACATGACCCACTACGAGCCCGACGAGGCTGCCCGCCG
This sequence comes from uncultured Holophagae bacterium, assembly GCA_963844865.1. Lineage (GTDB taxonomy): Bacteria > Acidobacteriota > Thermoanaerobaculia > Thermoanaerobaculales > Sulfomarinibacteraceae > CAWJPY01. The sequence goes on along the minus strand of CAWJPY010000020.1, from coordinate 50,563 downwards.
CCGTGATCGGGCGGCCATCGACGCCGCGCTGACCCGGGACCCGCGCCAGCTGTACGAGACCGTGCGCCGCGAGCGCATCACCATGTGCGGGATCATCCCGGCCACCGCGGCCCTGGAGGCGGCCAACCGTCTCGGCGCCCGCGCCGCCCACCTCGTCGCCTACGCCACCTCGGGCGAGATCTCCGGCGACGTCTCCGCGGTCGTGGGCTACGCCGGGATCTGCATGCACGCCTGACGACGACGCCACGGGAGGCAAGCCGATGCTCGAGCACCAGTTCGTCGATGTCTACGGCACCACGCTGCACGTGGTCCGCCGGGGCTCCGGGACGACCATACTCTTTCTGCACGGCTTCCCCGAGCTCTGGTACCTGTGGCGCCGCCAGCTCGAGGACTTCGGCGGCGACCACCTGGCGGTGGCCTCGGACCTGCGCGGCTACAACCTGTCGGAGAAACCGGCCGCTGTGGAGGCCTACGCCACCCGCCACCTCGTGGCCGACGTCAAGGGCCTCCTCGACCACTACGCCGGTGGCTCGCCCGCGGTTCTGGTGGGCCACGATTGGGGCGGCGCCGTCGCCTGGGCCTTCGCCCTCGCCCACCCCGAGTACCTCTCCCGCCTGGTGATCGTGAACGCCCCCCACCCCATCGTCTTCCTGCGCCAGCTCGCCACGTCCCAGGCGCAGCGCGACGCCAGCGCCTACATGCACTTCCTGCGCCGGCCCGACGCCGAGGGGAGGCTGGCCCTGAACGGCTACCAGCCGTTGCTCGACGCCCTCATCTCCGGCTCCACCCGCCCCGAGGCCCTCACCGAGGCCGACCGCGCCGCCTACATAGAATCCTGGTCGCAGCCGGGGGCGTTGACCGGAGCGCTCAACTACTACCGGGCGATGCCCGCACCGCCGCCCCGCAACGAGGCGGAGGGCGAGCTGGCGGCGGCCCTGGCCGACCAGCTCCTGGCCGCCCGATCCTACCGGGTCCGCGTGCCGACCCTCGTCGTCTGGGGCATGGGGGACACCGCCCTGCTGCCCGGCAATCTCGACGGCCTCGCCGAGTTCGTGCCCGACCTGACGATCCACCGCATCCCCGATGGCAGCCACTGGGTGATCACCGAGTACCCCGACGACGTCAGCGCCGCCATTCGCTCCTTCCTGGAGGGCGGGCCGGAGCGCGCCGAGTCGGAGTGAGCGCTCGCTCGTCCGCGGCCGCGTCCGTGCCCGCGTCCGAATCCGCATTCAGCGGCAGTGAGCGGCGGCAGTGAGCGGCGGCAGTGAGCGGCGGCAGTGAGCGGCGGCAGTGAGCGGCGGCAGTGAGCGGCGGCAGTGAGCGGCGGCAGTGAGCGGCGGCAGTGAGCGGCGGCAGTGAGCGGCGGCAGTGAGCGGCGGCAGTGAGCGGCGGCAGTGAGCGGCGGCAGTGAGCGGCGGCAGTGAGCGGCGGCAGTGAGCGGCGGCAGTGAGCGGCGGCAGTGAGCGGCGGCAATGGTCACTCCGGGTCGTTCGTCTGAGAACGTAGCCGGTGGCCGGCCCAGGTCAAGGGCAAGCCGGGCTCGGAGCCCGGTGCTTCGCACCCTTGACCTGGGCCGGCCACCGGCTTGTGAGAGGGGGCATGAACGACCCGGAGGTGACCATGCTCAACGCGATCCCTAGCACTGGTCTCGCTGCTCATCGCTTGGCGCTCGAAGCGGCGGGCGCTGCGATCAAGCTCGTGATGAGGCTGCCGGCGCAGCTCAAACCGATCGGCGATCAGGTGATTCGCTCCGCGAGCTCGGTGCCCGCGAACTTGAGACGCGTGAGGTTCGCCAAAGGGGGTGCCAGGCACCGTCGAAGACGGTCCGAGAATCCCTTTCGCTTCATTTGCGGCGGTGCCTGGCACCCTCTCTGGTGCTCCCGGAGCAAGAGATACAGCCACCTGCGGCTCCTCGCCGCGACAGGAGCCGTCAGTCCGTCCGCAGCACAGAACGCCATGGACGGCTTCGACCACGTGCGGGCGATGACCTGGCGCCTCCTCCACCCCAACACCTGAAGGTCGCTGGGGAGGCCAGAGGGGGTGCCAGGCACCCTGTCTGGTGCTCCCGAAGCGCTACGCCTCGGCGCGTCCCCCGGGCGTGCCACTGGTGCCACTTTTCCGGAGCGACACGTGCCGGCCGTGCGCCGCGTGGGGACCGGAAACAGTGTCAGCGGTGGCACCCTCGGGGAAGGCCTCGAAAGCATCAGCGCGCCGCGGGCGGAGCGCGGCCGCCGACGCTGCGGGCCGACGCCGTCGCCGATCACTGTCGCGGTCGCTGACCACTGCCGCCGCTCCGGTTCGCCGTCCACTGATCGCGGTCGCTGACGCTGACCGCCGACGCCGATCGCCGTCGCTGTTCGCTGCTCGCTGCCGCCGCCCCTGGTCCGCGTTCGCGGAGCGTGGCGCGTATAATCCCGGCTCGTGAACGATCTGCGAGTGTATGACTCCATCGCCGACACCGTGGGCTGGACGCCCTTGGTGCGCCTCCACCGCTCGGTGGAGGGCCTCGGGGCCGAGATCTTCGCCAAGATCGAGTTCCTCAACCCCATGGGCAGCATCAAGGACCGCATCGCCCGCTACATGGTGGCCAAGGCGCTCTCCGACGGCCGGCTGGCGCCCGGTGGCGAGGTGATCGAGAGCTCCTCCGGCAACACCGCCATGGGCCTGGCCATGATGGCCACCCTCAACGACCTGGCCTGCACCATGGTCGTGCGCCGCCAGACCAGCAAGGAGAAGCTCGACGCCCTGCGCGCCATGGGAGCGGAGCTGGTTCTGGTGGACGGCGATCTCCCGCCCTCCGACCCTCAGAGCTACAACCGCAAGGCCTCCAGCCTGCTGGCCGAACGCCCCCGCGCCTGGACCCCCGACCAGCACAACAACCGGGAGAACTCCGAAGCCCACTACCACACCACGGGGCCCGAGATCTGGCAGCAGATGGAGGGCCGGATCGACTACTTCGTCGCCGGCATCGGAACCGGCGGCACCATCTGCGGCGTCTCCCGCTACCTCAAGGAGCAGGATGCGTCGATCAAGGTGATCGCGGTGGATCCCGAGGGGTCCGTCTTCCACGACTACTTCCACCACGGCCGCCGCTCCACGCCGGGCCGCTACCTGGTGGAGGGGCTGGGGGACGAGGAGATCATCGGCTGCCCGGAGTTCGAGCTCATCGACGACATGATCCGGGTCTCGGACCGCGAGGCCATGGCGGCCACCCGCGAGCTGGCCCGGAGCGAGGCCATCCTCGCCGGCGGCTCCAGCGGCGCCGCCCTGTGCGGGGTGCGCCGGGTGGCGGCGAGCCTGGACCGGCCGGCCCGCATCGTCACGCTCTTCCCTGACTCGGGCTTCCGCTACCTGTCCACCATCTACAACGACGACTGGATGCGCGCCAAGGGCCTGCTCTGAGACGTCAGGCTCCGTGATCGGCGGCAGCGAATCTCGCGCGCTTCGGGTTCGCCAGAGTGGGAGCCAGGCACCGTTGAAGATGCGGCGCCCACCCTTCTCGGCTCGATCGTGACGGTGCCTGGCACCCGTTCTGGCCTATCCGAAGTGAAGCGGCTCGCGACGCGCCGATTCTGTCGACGCGCTCCCCGCGGTTGCCACCGCTGACACTTTCACGTCCGCACTCCACGCACGATCGGTCCGCCCCACTCCGTGAAAGTGTCACCAGTGGCACGCCCGAGGGACGTGCCGCTCTCTCGTGAGCCGCTGGCCCGCGTGAGCGGGTGGCTGCCGCTGATCACTGCCGCGGTCGCTGGCCGCTGTTCAGCGTCGCCGCCGCAGAGCGCTGGCTCCCGCGGTCTACTGCAGGTCGGACTCCAGCCCAACCGCGGCCCGGTACACCCCGTCACCCGAGATCTGGTCCACCCGCGAGGCGTAGGCGTACCAGAAGAGGGAGGGGTCCGAGCAGGTGATCACCACGTAGCCGTCGACCAGGTCATCGACCCCGAAGGCGCTCAGGCTCTTCTGCTGGAGCCCCGCCTGGTCGAAGTAGAGGGCCCCCGAGCCCACCTGATCGCCGTCCTTGTCGAAGGTGTCGATGGTGAAGGCCGCGGTGCCGGAGGGATCGATGGGCAGGAAGACGCCGACGTTGGTGCGGTACAGGCTGTCGTGGCGCAGACCTCCCGCCCAGGCCCGGTTGGCGACGAGCAGGCCCCGCACGTCCTGGCCGTAGCTGGCCCCGCTCTCCGTGAAGGTGTAGACCCGGGAGCTCACCACCAGCGGCGAGCCGTCCAGGGACAGCACCGATAGCGCACCCTTCGTGTCGGTGAGCCCGAACCGAGACTGGAGGACGTTGCTCAGCGTGACCTGACCGTTGGGGGGCACCTGGATGGTGTCGGACACCTGGGGCTCGAACTCCGCCTCGCCGTTGCGGATCTCGGGGTACAGCACGAGGACGAAGGCCGTGTCGGTGGCGTTGATGTTGAGGACGCTGACGTCCGATCGCCAGGGGATGCCGTTGACGCCGTAGTTGTTGGCGACCACCGGCACCATGCCGCCCGGCGCCACGAACTGGGCACGGGCCGAGGGCGCCCACAGGACGATGGCCAGGACCACCCAGAGCAGATTGCGCATGCCGACCTCCGGTGCCAGTGTACCCTCGAAAGGAGGCCTCCTCGGTGGTCGCAGTCACCCACCGAGCCCATTCCGCACCGGCCGGGCAGCGGGCTGCGATATCGTCGTTGCAGGCCCGGCCGGTGCGGAATGGGGGCGATCGGGTGCGCGGCGCACCCGATCGAACACGGGACCCGGAGCGCGTTGGTTTGCGGTTCACGAGGAGTCCCGGCTACATTCTGCACATGCGGGCCCTGGGCATCTTCCATTACCTCGTGGCTGTGGTCGCGACCCTGGTGCTGGCGCCCCCGGCTTTCGTCTTCGGCATGCTCGGGTGGCGACGGGCGGCCTACGTGTCCGTGCGCTGCTGGGCCTGGGTCGCGGTCACGGTGACCGGCGTCCGCTGTCGCGGCCATGGCCTCGACCTTCTGCCGACCGAGGGCCCCTACGTCGTCGTCGCCAACCACTGCAGCCACCTGGACAGCCCGTGCCTGGTGCGAGCTCTGCCCCACGCGCTGTACTTCGTGGTCAAGCGGGAGCTCACCAGGATTCCGCTCTTCGGGCCCACCCTGGTGAAGCTCGGCTTCGTGATCGTGGACCGCTCCAACTCCGAGGAGGCCCGACGCCGGATGGCGGAGGCCGTCGAGCTCATCCGCGAGGGGCGCCGGGTCCTGGTCTTCGCGGAGGGCACGCGCAGCACGGACGGTCATCTCCAGTCCTTCAAGAAGGGGGGGTTCCGCCTGGCCATCGAGGCCCAGGTGCCCGTGGTCCCGGTGGCCATCAACGGCAGCCATCGCCTGTTGCCCAAGGGCGAGCTCACCACCCGCCCCGGCACCGTCGACATCGTGGTGTGCGAGCCCATCCCCACCACCGGCATGGACGATGTGCAGGTGGATGCGCTCGCGGAGAGGGCACGCCGGGCGATCCTCGAGGCGCGCCGACTGGACCCGGACTTCCCCTCGATCAGCCCTTGAGGCCGAGGATCTCAGAGCCGGCGCGCTCGAAATCAGCGACGAGGCTCGGGTTCACGGCGCGCACCTTCTCCAGCAGCGTGGCCGCCTCCTCGTCCTGACCCTGAGCCCGCAGGACCTCCACCAGTATCAAGCGGGTCCGGAGCTTGAGGATCCCCTGCGAGGACTCCCTGAAGCTGAAGACCTCGTCAGCGGAGTGGAGCTTCTCCGCCGCATCCGCGAGCCGTCCCTCCAGCGCCAAGCGGGTCCCCTCCAGGAGCCCGAGTGCGTACTCGATCTGTCCGGCGGCCGTCTTGGCGCCCTCCTGCTTCAGGTCGTTCACGGAGCTGATGATCTCGGCCTCGATGTCTCTGGCCCGCTTCCACTCACCCAGCTCACAGGCCGCTCGATGCGCCACCACCCCCGTCATGGTGATGCCATCGCGGTACGTGAGACAGCTCATCTGGTCGACGGCGGCCAGGATGTCGGCCCACCGACGGTTGGTCATGAGCTGCCACGTGCGCACGGAACATCTCAGCTGCCCCACGACCTGTTCAGGCGCCTCCGGCTGGGAGGCCATGCGGTCCACCACCTGGTCTGCGCCGCCGAAGTCCCCGTTCATGCCCCTCGCCAGCAGGAGATGGGCGTAGGAGTCCCAGAAGTCCGGCTTGATCTGGAGGGCGCGCTCGAGCGAGGTCTCCGCCTCGTCGTAGCGGCCCTGGATGATGTAGAGCTCGCCCAGGGAGTCGTGGGGGTTGGCCTGGTCGGGTGCGATGAAGCGGTACGAGGTGAAGTACTCCTCCGCCTCCGAAAAGCGACCCTCGATCATGGTGATGTAGCCGAGCTGGTTGTAGGCGATCACCTGGTTGGGGTCGATCTCCAGCAGGCGCCGGTAGAGCTTCTCGGCGTCGTCCAGGTCGCCCCTCGTGAACAGCATGTTCGCCTTGCGGTTCAGGATAACGGGATCATCGGGATGCTCGGCCAGGTAGTCGTCGACCAGCTTCTCGGCTTCCTTGGGCTTGTGCTCCCGGAGGACGCGGACACGCTCCACCAGCAGCCGTTCCCGTGGCCGCAGGTCTCTCACGTCGGCCTCGGCGACCTCGCTGTAGAGCAGGTCCGAGCGCTCACGGTCGAGGGGTCGCAGCTCGTCGGCCAGCAGCAGCTTGGCGGCCACGAAGTTGGGGTCCAGCTCCAGGGCCCGCTCCAGGTGGCGCCGGGCATCGGCGTGGTACAGCTTCATCCCGGCGCTCATGGCCGCCTGGAGCTCGGACAGGGCCTCGGGCGAGGAGGTGGTCCACTCCGGCGTCTTGGGCAGGGCGAACAGACCCACGGCCAGCACGGCGGCCGCCAGTCCGGCGGCCCCGAGCCACAGCGTTCGCTTTGTGGTCATGATCAGCTCTCACCCTCGCGTGCCCGCGGTCCCATCGTCCGCACCGCCACCGCACGCATGATGTCTCCGACGAGAGAGTGTACGCGAGCGCCGCGCTCGAGTTTCATCCGCGGTCCCGCTGCTGCCGCGCCCGGTGGAGCACCAGGGCCACCTTGCGCGGCGTCGGCCAGGCCAGGATCATCATGAGCGCGGCGAGCACGGCGATCCAGAGCGCCGCGCGGTGGCCCCAGCCCCACACCGCCACCACCAGGGAGAGCACGACCACCACCTCGAGGCGTACCAGCACCGCCAGGATCACCACGAGATGGTCGCGCAGCAGCCGCCGCACCTCGGAGTGGACGGCGAAGGCGCGACGGGCCCGCTCCAGGCGACGAGCCGCGTCCCGCTCCGCGGTGAAGGTCACCCACAGACAGGCGGCGAAGGCGAGCAGGGTGAGGGTGGTCGGCGTCGCTCCGCCGGGCTCGAGGCGGGGCACGCGGAAGCTCATGAACGCCGCCGCCGGCACGGTGGCGAAGAACACCGCCCACAGCACCCGGCACCGCAGCACGTGGCGGCGCACCAGGTGCCGCTCGTCCTGGGAGGGCGATCCCTGCTCATCCGGCATGGCGTCGTCTCCCGACGGTGTCGCACCGTCTCCCCGCCGCAGCGGCCGTCCGCAGGCTCCGAGCCCACGGCGACAGACGGCACGGGACACGTCGCTCGGACATCGCCGCTCGGTCCGGCCCGGCCGTCATGCCGAGCCCGGCACTCGGGAAGCGGGCTGGGAGCAGATGCCAGGCCGGCATCAGTCGGAGGGCACCCGCAGCCGGTAGCCCACACCACGCACCGACTCGATGAACCGGGGCTCCTTCGGGTTGGGCTCGAAGTAGCGACGCAGGCGGACGATGAAGTTGTCGATGGTGCGCGACGAGGTGGTGAACCGGTAGCCCCACACCCGCTCCAGGATCTCCTCCCTGGAGACCACCTGGTTCTTGCGCTCCACCAGGAGCTTGAGCAACATGCACTCCTTCTCGGTGAGGTGGATGGTGCGCCCCTTGGCGTGCGCCTCATAGGTCAGGAAGTTGACCTCGTTGTCCCCGAAGCGGAACACCTCCTGCTCCTCGGGTGGGGTCCGATACCAGTCCTGGCGGCGGAGGATGCCCTGCACCCTCAGGATCAGCTCCTCCAGCAGGAAGGGCTTGGCCAGGTAGTCGTCCGCGCCGACCTTGAGCCCCAGCAGACGATCCGCGTCGGACGACTTCGCGGTCAGGAACATGACCGGCACCCGGTTGCCGGCCGCCCGCAGGCGTCGGCAGACCTCGAGACCGTCCAGCTTGGGCATCATGATGTCGAGGATGACCAGGTCGAAGCGCATCGTCTGGGCCAGGCGCAGCCCGTCCTCACCGTCGTTGGCGATGGTGGTGGCGAATCCCTCGAACTGCAGGTTGTGGGAGAGCGCCTCCGCCAGGCGCTCCTCGTCCTCGACGATGAGGATGTGCTTCTTCATGCCTGCGGTTCCTCCCACGCAGCGTCCGGCAGCGTCACCCTGAAGGTGGTGCCACCGGGCCCCGTCTCGGCCACTCTGACCACACCGTGGTGCGCGGTCACGATCTGCCGCACCAGGTAGAGCCCCAGCCCCGTCCCCTCCGTGGTGCGGGTCATCTCGTCGCCGCCGCGAAAGAACCGTTCGAAGACGAGGGGCACGTCGTCCGCCGGGATCCCGGCGCCGTTGTCACGCACGTCCAGGACCGCGCTCCCATCCGCCACGGCCAACGTCACCCGCACCCGGGGCGGGCGGCCGCCGTACTTCACCGCGTTCTCGAGCAGGTTGGACACCACGATCCTCAGGGCCTCCTGGTCGCCGCGACCCCAGACATCCGGTTCCACGTCCACGTCCACCTCGCCCCCTTTGAGCCGGGCGCGCGGCGCGAACGCCGCCGTCGCCTCCTCCACCACGTCGCTCAGCGGGACGCGGCTCAGCTCGAGCCGACCGCCCCCCCGATCGTACCGCGTCACCTCGAGCACCTTCTGCACCAGGTCCTGGAGGCGTTCGGTGTCGTTGAGGGCGTTGCCGAGGAAATGCTCCCGGCGATCGCCCGATGCGCGCCCCGACAGCACCGTCTCCAGGGACAACCGCATGGAGGCGAGCGGGGACTTCAGCTCGTGGGTGATCGCGGACAGGAAGTTGCGGTGACGCCGCTCCAGCTCCGCCTCGCGCTGCAGGGTCCGTACCAGGAGCCACAACAGCACGAACAACATGATGGCGAAGAACGATCCTTCCGACACCATCATGACGATGCGGCCGCGGTACTCGTCGAGGAGCTCGTGCCAGCGTCCGGGCAGGGGACGCACCGCGAGGAAGGCCAGGGGAGCCGGCAGCACCTCGGCGGGCGGACCGGAGACATCGAGGTCCACGGCCGGCACCACCTCCAGGCCCGATCCCGGCGCCAGCAGCTCCGCCTGCCAGCCCTCGGCCGCGGTCGCCGAGACGCACCCACCGGCGGTCTCCACGTCCACAGCGAGGCGCAGGCTCTCGAACCTCCAGCCCGGCTCGCAGGCCCCCGGCCCCACCACCTGCCAGCCCGAGAACGAGCCCGGGGGCTGCGCCGTCGCCGGCGTCTCACCCCGGGCGACGGCCGTGGCCAGCTCCTCTCGCGCGGCCGCCAGGCCCCGGCGCACCCGCTCGACCGCCACGCGGCCCTGGGAGATCATCTCCTGCCGCTCCAGCCGCAGGCGGCTCCGGTTCTGCTCGAGCACGAAGATGATCCACCAGCTGAGCTGGGCGTTGACCAGGACCACCACCAGCACGGCGGCCAGGAGGTGGCGCGGGGTGAGGGGTCCACCGCGACGCATGAAGGGAGTATAGCGACGGTCTGCCCCGAAACAGAGAAAACGACGCCCAGGGGGTCATCTTTGGCGCCGAATAGCGTATGATTCGTTCTGGGTCTGACTCGGAATGCGGGCCGGACCCGACCCGTGGCGTCCGCGCGCGCCTCCAAGTCGCCGTGGTCGACACAGCTTGGAGGGAAGAGATGAAGATCTACGTGGGCAACATGGCGTACTCGACGACCGAAGACGGGCTGCGCGAGAAGTTCGGCGAGTTCGGCGAGGTCGAAGAGGTCGCCATCATCACCGACCGCGACACCGGTCGCCCCCGGGGCTTCGGCTTCGTGACCATGCCGAACGACGAGGAGGCCAACGCCGCCATCGAGGCCCTCAACGGGCAGGACCTGGACGGTCGCGCGCTCAAGGTGAACGAGGCCCGTCCCCGCCGCGACGCGGGCGGCGGTCCTCGCCGCCAGCGCTGGTAGCGGCCGCTCGTCGCCACCGGCTCTCCAGCTGGCTCGAAGGGACGCCCTCCCTCGTCCGGGTCAGCTCGAGTGAGGCTCCCTGCCCAGTGGGAAACGTGGGCGGTGCCTTGTCTCGGGTGCGCCACGACCCCGCGCATGGGGAAGGCCAGAGAGGGTGCCAGGCACCGTTGAAGATGGCGCGCCGGAAATTCTCGGTTCGCTCGCGACGGTGCCTGGCACCCTCTCTGGTGCTCGCTACGCTGTTCGTACCAGCAACGCGGCGTGCCTGGCGCCCGGTCCGGCGTCCGCGAAGGGCTTCGTCACCGCGCCGATTCGCGGACCGACGAACGGACCCGGGGACGCCGATCGAGCCTCACGCCTGCTCCGCCTGCCACTTCAGGTAGGCCTCGATGAAGCCGTCGATGTCTCCGTCGAGCACGCGGTCGGCGTCGCCCACCTCGTAGCCGGTGCGCAGGTCCTTCACCATCCGGTAGGGCTGCAGGACGTAGGAGCGGATCTGGTTGCCCCAGGAGATGTCCTTCTTGGGGCCCTTGATCTTCTCCATCTCCTCCTCCCGCTTCTGCATCTCCAGCTCATACAGGCGCGACTTGAGGACCTTCATGGCGGCGGCCAGGTTCTTGATCTGGGAGCGCTCGTTCTGGCAGGTGACGATGATCCCGGTGGGGATGTGCACCAGCCGCACCGCCGAGTAGGTGGTGTTCACGCCCTGACCGCCCGGCCCCGGACGAGCAGTAGCGGTCCACCCGGATGTCCTTGTCCTCCATGTCGAGCTCCACCGCCTCGTCCACCTCCGGGTAGACGTGGGCCGACGCGAACGACGTGTGGCGGCGGGACTGGGCGTCGAAGGGCGAGATCCGCACCAGGCGGTGGATGCCGTTCTCCGACTTGAGGTAACCGTACGCGTAGGGGCCCTTGACGAGGATGGTGGAGCTCTTGATCCCCGCCTCCTCCCCGGCTTGCTCGTCGATGAGCTCGGCGTCGAAGCCCCGGCGCTCACACCAGCGCAGGTACAGCCGCTCCAGCATCTGCGCCCAGTCCTGGGACTCGGTGCCGCCGGCGCCGGGGTGGATCTCCAGGTAGGCGTTGGCGGCGTCGTGCTCGCCGGTCATGGTGGTGGTGAGCTCGAGGCGATCCAGCTCCGGCGTCACCCGGCGCAGGGTCGCGGCCAGCTCATCGCCGATGCCCGCCTCGCCCTCACGCGCCATCTCCAGGAGCACCTGGAGCTCCTCCTCGGCATCGCGCAGGTGGGCGGCGGTGGCGAGGGACTCCTGGAGGTGGCTGCGCCGGCGCATGACGTCCCGGGCGCGCTCCTGGTCGCTCCAGATGTCGGCGGACTGGGCCTCCTCATCGACCTCGGCCAGCTCCGCGCTCAGAGCCTCCTCGTCAAAGGTACCCCCGCAGGCGTTGGATCCGCTCGATCTCCGACTCCGCCTGTTGGATCAGCTCGTCTCGCATGGCGTACTCCCCTACCCCGGACGTGTCCGGGACCGCCGCAGCGGGCCGTCATCCTAGCAGAGTCCGCCTCGTCCGTCTCGCCCGCGCCCCGGCCACCGCCAGCATGGCCAGCGTGGCCGCCCCACAGAGGGCCCACCACCAGTCCCCGTGAGCGGAACGCAGGGTGACGAGCTCCAGGGGCTGCATGCTCTCCACGAGGACCCCCGACTCGCCCACCTCGAGACGTTGGCGGACGCGTCCCTCGGGGTCGACGAAGCCCGAGATCCCCGTCAACGCCGACCGCACGAGCCAGCGGCGGCTCTCCGCGGCCCGCAGCACGACCTGGGCGAAGTGCTGCCGCGGCGCCCAGGAGTAGCCGTACCACCCGTCGTTCGTGATGGTGGCGAGGAGCTGGGCGCCGCTCCGCACCTCCTCGGCGATGAGGTCGGCGAAGGTCACCTCGTAGCAGATGGCCATGCCCAGGGGCACCCCCACCGGGAGGAGCTGCGGGTGCACCCCCGGCACGAAGTGGCCCACCTCCCGCACCAGGGGCGCGGCGAAGGCGAGGCGGGCCCACCACGGCACGTACTCCCCAAAGGGCACCAGGTGCACCTTGTCGTAGCGCGGGCCGGCGATGCCTTCCGGCGTCACCACGTACGCCGAGTTGGTGTAGCCCTCGTTCTCGGACCCGCCCACCGCGTTGAGCACGATGCGGATCCCCATCCGACGTGCCTGAGCCACCAGGAGATCACGGTAGGCGGCGTCCCCCTCCACACGGTACGGCAGGGCGCTCTCGGGCCAGATCACCACCTGCGCGCCCTGTCGCGCGGCGCGCTCTGTGAGCAGCCACAGCCGGTCCTCGATGCTCCGCCACTCCGACGGGTCCCACTTCTGCTCCAGGCTGGTGCCGGGCTGGACGGCCGCCACCACCAGGCCCTCCGCATCACCACGAACCGCGGGCGCCGCGACCCCGGCCGCCACCGTCAGCAGCGCCGCCGCCGCCACCGACACGCCACCCTGCACACGGGTCCGCCGCCGCAGCAGGCCCCACAGGCCGGCGCCGCAGGCGAGGATGGCCCAGCCCAGCCCGGTGGCGCCCCACACCGGCAGGGACGTGAGCAGGGTCGGGCGTTGGGCCAGCGCCGCTGCGGGCGGGTTCCAGGGGAAGAGGAGCGGCCAGAACTGGCGGCCGGCGTCCAGCACCATGTAGGCGACGGGGAACAGCCAGACCCGCAGCGGCGCGGACACCAGACCGCTCAGGCCCACGGCGATCGCCCAGCAGGTCCCCAGGATCAGGGCCATGGCGAAGAGGCTCGCCACCGCGGCGATCATGGGCAGGCCGCCGTAGTGGTGCATGACCGGCACGACCCAGTTCACGGCCACCAGCCAGTGCACGAGTCCCGCGAGCCAGCCAAGGAAGAAGTGGCGCCAGCGCCCGCCGCCCCGTTCCACCGCCTCCAGGAGCAGGCCGGGGAAGACCAGCAGCAGGAGCACCAGGTCGGCGCCGGGCAGGGCCAGGGCCAGAGCCAGGCCGGAGGCGGCCGCGAGGAGCCAGGGCACGAACCGCGTCATGCAGCGAGTATAGAAGCACCGCGTCGGGGATCGGCGCGTCGCGAGAGGCGTCACTCCTGGTAGGCCAGAGCGGTCTCGAAGCGCCCTCGCTCGATTCGGGTGGGCCAGAGCGGGTGCCAGGCACGCTTTCGAATGAAGCGATCCGCGTCCTATCGAATCAAGACGGCGTGCCAGGCACCTTCTCTGGTTCTCCCGAAGCCTCTCGCCCCTGAACGCCGGCCACCGGCTTGTCGGTGCACCCATGAACGACCCGGAGGTGAGAAGCTCGACGCGATCGCCACGTTCGGAGAGGTGCCTGGGGCACTGGCCACCGTCCGCCGTTCGCCGATCGCGGACGCTGATGACTGCCCGCTGACGCTGTCGAGGTTCGCTGCCGCCGTGCCTGATCACTGCCGCGGCCGCTGAGCGCGGTCTCTGTCGCTGATCGCCGTGCCCGCCTTTGTCGCCGTGAAGCTCATTCGCGCACCCGACACCCATGCGGAATGTGCGGTACGGCGCCGCGCGCTATACACCGCGGAGGACCCCATGGGACGGACAACACCTGTGCTGCTCGCGCTGCTCGTCGCCACGATCGCGGTCCCCGCCCACGCCCAGGAGGGTGCCATGGACACGAGCTTCCGCATCACCTCGCCCGCCTTCACCGAGGGGCAGCCGATCCCGGCGCGATTCACCGCCGACGGCGCCGACATCAGCCCCGAGCTGCGCCTCACCGATCCGCCCCGGGGCACTGCCAGCATCGCTCTGATCATGGACGACCCGGACGCCCCGGCGGGAACGTGGGTGCACTGGGTCGTCTGGAACCTCCCCGCCGACGTGGGGACCATCCCGGAGGGCTCCCTGCCGCCGGGCGCCATCCAGGGCCGGAACAGCTGGGGACGGACCGCCTACGGCGGCCCCTCGCCGCCGTCGGGCACCCACCGCTACTTCTTCAAGGCCTACGCTCTGGACACCACCCTGGACCTGCCCGCGAGCACCGACGCGGTGGGCCTGGAACGTGCCATGAAGGGCCATGTGCTCGCCGAGGACAGCCTGATGGGCACCTACCACCGATGACGGACCCGGACCGCGCCCGCCACGCCGCCGAGACCATCGGGGTGCCGGTGGCCCACCGCCACATCTTCCTGTGCTGCGACCAGACCGAGCCCAAGTGCTGCGACCGCGCCACGTCGCTCATCTCCTGGGAGTACCTGAAGCGGCGGCTGCGGGAGCTCGGCCTGTCCGAGTCCGGCGGCGTCCTCCGCACCAAGGCCAACTGCCTGCGCATCTGCGAGGACGGCCCCATCGCCGTGGTCTATCCGGAGGGAGTGTGGTACCGGCGCTGCACCCCGGAGGCCCTGGAGCGCATCATCCAGGAGCACCTCATCGGCGGCCGGCCGGTCGCCGATCTCGTCCTCGCCGAGCACCGCCTGTCCGGCTGAAACGGCGACGTTCGACGGCGGTGATCGGCGGCAGCTGTCCGCTCACGCTGGCCAACAGAGCGGGTGCCAGGCACGCTTCCGGACTCAGCGGTCTGCGTGCTATCGAGTCAAGACGGCGTGTCCGGCACCCTCTCTGGTGCTCACGAAGCGAGGCTTCGCTGATCGGTGTCCGTGGACGCGGGCGCTGTGCACCGACGCCGATCGCCGTCCGCTGATCGCGGGCGCTGCCGCTGCCCACCGCCGCGGTCCCTGACCCCTGTCGCCGCCGCCGTTCGTCGGGGTCTCAGGTCACCAGGGCGACGCCGGCCCAGACGATCCCACCCAGGATCAAGAGCGGCAGCGCCAGGAAGAGCAGCACCACCGCCCCCACCCCGAGCAGGGCCGGGGCGAGCACGATGAGGAGCACGCCGCCGAGGAGCAGGCCGAGCACCTTGAAGATGAGCCACACCGGGATCAGGACCACCTTCAGCGTCAGCTTGAGCAGCCCGAAGACCACGGCGATCACGCCCCCGACCACGGCGAAGATCACGGCCAGCATGAGCAGCCCGGTGAAGATTCCGAAGAGCTCCAACATGGGACGACCCTCCTTCGGCCAGTGATGAGGTACGGAGAACTCGGCCGTCGGGTTCTCGGTGTCATGCCCAGCGACGGCGCGAAGCGGCCGAGTCGAAGCCTCCCCTCCAGGCGGCAGGAGGTGCGAACGATCCTCGGATGTCGCCGGTGTGGCGAGCCAAAGGTCCGGGTCTGGTTCTCTCAGGGGATTCTTCGACTCGCTCCGGCGGACCGACCCTCGCTCAGAATGACACTCAGGCGGGTCGGCCCACCGTGTCCGCTGATCGCCGACGCGGACGCCGCTCGCTGTGGCTGCCGCGGATTCCTGACACTGTTCGCCGCCCCCGTCCACTGCCCCAGATCGCTGTCGCCGGTCGCTGTCGCCGCCGCAGTCGACCACCCGGTCTCACTGCCCTGGGGCTACACCCTCTTCCCTTCTCCGGGCGGGTGGGGGCTCTGCGTCTCCGCGCCTCTGCGTTCCTCCTTCTCTGGGCAGGTGGGGGCTTCGCGCCTTTGCGCCTTTGCGTCTTTGCGTTCTGTCCTCGTCCTGGGTGGATGGGCGGCTCTGCGTCTCCGCGATGTCTTCTCCGCGGGTGGAGGCTCAGCGCTTCATCACCGAGTCCAGGATCATGAGGAACGCCGCCTGCTGCTCCGGCTCCGACTTCTCGATCACCGCCAGCCGGTCGGTGTCGTCGAAGACGGCGTGCAGCTGCTCCGCGGGGTGGGCCGAGGTGATGATGATCCGCTTCGGATTGACCCCCGCCGCGCGGGCGGCGTCGAACACCTCGCGACCATCCATGTCCGGCATTTCCCAGTCCAGGAGCAGCAGGTGGACGTCGGGGCCGAGAGCCGTCACCGCCTCTCGAGGGTCGGTGTACACCTCGACCCGGACCCGCTCGCCGTAGCGCTCCACCAGGAGCCTGCGCCAGATCTCGCACTGGAGGGGCGAGTCGTCCACCACCACCACGCGACGTTCCTGTTCGCTGTTGCTGTCCGACATGCGCGACTCTCCAACGGCGCCGGCGGTCCGCCGGCGCACGTGGGCTACTTCTCGTACTTCACGGAGCACCCGTAGGGCCGGGTCTCGGGGGTGGTGACCGTCTTCCCGTCCAGCACCTCGTCCAGGGCCCGGGCCACGTAATTGGTCCGTTGGGCGGCCGGCTCGGCCCCCCGCGGGTCGTCGTCGATGGCCCCCTCGTAGACGATGGTGCCGTCGGCGGCGACGATGAACATGTGGGGCGTGGTCTCCGCCCCGTAGGCGTGGCCCACCTTCCCGTCGAAGTCTCCCAGAATGGGCGCCGTCAGGTGGTGCTCGCTCCGCCACTCGCGGTCCGTCTCGCGGTTCATGTAGTGGGTCGAGTTGATGGTCAGCCAGGTCACACCCTCGGTCGCGTACCTCGCCGCCAGCTCCTTCATCGTCCCCTCCCGGGTGTGCCGCTGTACGAAGGGGCAGTCGGGGTTGGTCCACTCCAGGACCCGCACGCCCGGGACCTCCGACAGAGTGACGGTGTTCCCATCCTGGTCGGTGAGGGTGAAGTCGGGGGCCTTGTCGCCGACGCCGGCGGCCGCCCCCATCCCCGGCGCGACAATCGCCATCACCATCCCGGCGGTGGCGACGATCCGATTCATCCTGCGCATGACATCCTCCCGGTACCCTTCCACCGGCCCGCGGCCGGTTCGTCGTTCATGATCCGGCGACCACCGGCAGACGCACCTCGTAACCCTTCCTGACGGCAGCGTCTGAGGTCACCACCAGGACCGGCAACGACCGTGCCCGGTCGCCGGCGGGTCCGAGGGCGTGCAGGGTCACGTCGATCCTGGTGAGCCCGCCCCTGGTCTGCACGTGGACCCGGTCCACCTTCAGCCGGTCGCCCCCCTCGGGAAACAGCTCCACCTGGGAAGGCGGCGTCGCCCAGCGCAGCCACAGGGTGAGCTCGCCGGCGCTGGCGCCGGCCGTCAAACCTCCGATCACGTTGAGCTCGAAGGGGGCCCCGGCCGTGCCCAGAGGCAGCGGCAACCGCTCCCGCCAGCGCTCGAAGGTGGCGGCCCGCACCGCAGCGGGCGGCGGTGGCAGCTCCAGCTCGAGGCGGGCCTCGCCGAGGATGCACCGTTCCTTGCAGGCCAGCCACGAGACCTCGGCGCGGATGGGGCCGGGATGGGCCGGCACCGGCGACGGCAGCCTCACGCCGGTGGCCAGCAGCGTGGAGTGCTCGTAGCCGTAGGAGACGAGGCCGCCGGCATCGGAGAAACGCTCGGGCAGCGGCCATTGGAGGGCCCCCGCCGACATCCCCTCCGGCGGCGCGAGGCGCACCGACGTGGCGAGTCCCGAGTCCCCGGGGTTCTTCCAGTAGATGTGCCAGCCGGGAGCGATGGTGAACAGGGCGCCCACATCCACCGAGCCACCCGCCTCCAGGTGCGCCGTGTCGGCGATCAGCCGCACCGTCACCGGCGCGGGGTCGGCGGCGCCGGCCGTTGCGGCACACAGCGCCAGGACTGGTAGGAGCACGCCACGGACCCGTCCCACCCCACCCACAAGGCATGCACTCACCGGTCTATTCCATCGCCCCCTTCGCGGACGAAGAGCAGGCGCCGCGTCGACCAGTCCACCCCCACCACGCTCCCGTTGTCCACGAAGCGGTCGAGCCCGAGGTCCTGGGTGACGGCGCGGATCACGCCGCCGTGCACGAAGAGGAGATGGCGGCCGGGCGGCAGTCCGTCCAGAAAGCCGTGCACGCGCTCGCGAAAGCGGCTGAAGGTCTCGCCCCCGGGGACGTCGAAATCCCTGAACTCGATGAACATGCGGGTGAACACGGGGTCCACCTCATCGTAGCTGCGACCCTCCAGGCTGCCCAGGTTGACCTCGCGAAGGCGGGCGTCGGGGCGCGGCTCCCCCCAGGCCAGCCGGGCGGTCTCCAGGGCCCGCTCGAGGTCCGAGGACCACACCGAGTCGAAGGGGGTTCCGTCGAGCACCGTGCTCAACGCCGACGCCTCGGCGCGGCCCCGGGGAGTCAGCGGCGGATCGCACCATCCGGCCACCAGCCGCGAGGCGTTGTGGAGGGTTTCTCCGTGGCGCACGAGCCAGAGCTCGAGAGACGGCGTGCTCACTCCGGGAGTGTAGACCATCGCATTCCCGCGCCCGCGCCCGCGTCCGCGGCCGTGTCCGTCCCCGCTCTCGAACGTCTCGCGGCGCCTGAACGCCTAGAATGGTCCCTCCAAGGGAGGCCGCCATGCACGTGATCGCCGACCTGAGCATCGTCCCCCTCGGCGTGGGGCTGTCGTTGTCTCGCTACATCGCCGCCTGCGAGAAGGTCCTCGCCGAAGCCGGGCTCGACCCGAGGCTCCACGCCTACGGCACCAACATCGAAGGCGAGTGGGAGGAGGTGTTCGCCGCCCTGCGGCGCTGCCACGAGGTGCTGCACGAGATGGGTGCGCCGCGGGTCTCCACCAACCTGCGCTGCGGCACCCGCACCGACCGCCCCCAGTCCATGGCGGACAAGGTGCAGAGCGTCCAGGAGAAGCTCTAGGCGCTACCGGCCGGCGTGGACCGTGTGCGCGGGGATTCGAGACCGCCGCCCGTCGCGGGGCGCACGGTGCGCGCTCCTCTCAGCCCGGCTCGGCCAGGACCGTGATCGCAGCCCTCAGCCCGGCCTCGAAGGCGCGGCGCACGCGCCCGTCGGCGAGGCCGCCGTAGCGCTGGTCGGCCTCCCGGGGCAGGGTCGGGTTGTCGGTACAGAAGAGCACAGCTCCGAGGCGCAACCCGAGCCGCGCCGCCACCACGGCCGCCGCCGCGCACTCGGACTCCACGCCGACGATGAGGCCGGCGTGGTGCTCGTAGATCTCCGCACCCTGGCGATAGCCGGCGTCCGTGGTGTAGACCACCCCCAGGTGGGTCCGGACCTCGGGCGCGCGGTCGGCCAACCGCCACAGCGCGGAGGTGAGGAGGGGATCGCAGGCGGCCGGGTACTCGGGCGGCGCGTAGTAGCGCGATGTGCCGTCGCCACGGACTGCTCCGCTCGCCACGATGAGGTCGCCGACCCCCACCCGGGGATCGGCGCCCCCGCAGGCCCCGAAGATCACCACCCGGCGAGCGCCGTTGGCCGCCGCCATCTCGAGGGCGTTGGCGGCAGCCGGTCCCCCCATGCCCGAGTACATGAGGGTCGTGGAGCTCGGCGCGGTGGTCAGCTCGTACACGATACGGTCCGTGGTCTCGTCCAGGGCCACCTCGACGCCGCCGTACATCTCGGCGGCCGCCGGCAGGAACGAGCGGCGCCCGAAGGGCAGCAGCACCACGCCCTCGGCGCAGGTGAAGCCCGGGTTGCCGGCATGGACGAAACGACGCTCCGTCAAGGAGCGGTCATCATAGCAGTGCGTTCTGAGCGACAATCACCAGCGAGGTGAACATGAGCATCGGAGCCCGCCTGGCCGTCGCCGCCGCCGTGGTCCTCGTGGACGTCGTCCTGTTCGCACTGCCCTTGACCGGGATCCTGGCGGCCTATGTGATCATCGCCCGACCACCGTGGTTCCGCGCCTTCGTCGAGCGCCTGTACCATGACGTGGCAGCGTCCGGCACACCCGGAGGAGGACCCGCGACAGATGGATGATCCCATGGTCTTTCGCCCGCCCGTCCGTGGGCGGATCGCCCAGCTCGCCATCGGCCTGCCCCTGACGCTCCTCCTGCTCGGGATCGCCGCCTTCGTCATGTTCCTCATCTGGGTGCCCCAGCACCTCAGCTACGAGGTGGCGGACTCTCAGCTGACGGTCACCACCGGTGCCCGGCCCTTCCAGGGCCGCCACACGCTGCCGCTGGTGGCCATCGCCCGCGCCGACCAGCGCACCGTCACGGGGGGACGCAAGGTCTCGGGCACCAACCTGCCCGATTACTGCGTCGGCGTGTTCTTCTACCCCGAGCTGGGCCGGGTCTGGCAGGCCACCGACTGCGGGTCGTCGGTGGTGCTGCTGGAGCTGGGCCACGGCCGCCGCCCGTGGTTGCTCTCTCCTGCCGATCCCGGGGACCTGCTGGCCGCCGTGCGCACGGGCACGCCCTACCGTGGGGCGCCGCCGCCGGCGCCGCCTCCCTCCGGCTGGGACGCGGCCCTGATGGTGACGCCGCTCCTCACCCTGTTGGCGGCGGTCCTGACCCCGGCCCTCTTCATCATGGCGCCGCGCCGCCTGCGCTACCGCATCCACTCCGACGGCGTCGACATCACCACCATCCTGCGGACGGTGCACATCCCCACCATCGGCTGCACCGCCCGCCGCCACACGCCGAAGGTGGGGATCCGCCTGTGGGGCGCGGCGCTGCCCGGCTACTTCACGGGCCGGTTCCGGGCCGACGGGGCCACCACCCGCATCTACGCCACCACCGTCGACGACGGCGTCCTCATCGAAGGCGAGGACCTGCGCCTCTTCGTCAGCCCCGCGGACCCGGAGGCCTTCCTGGAGGCCCTCCAGGAGGCCGGCGCGACCCGCTCCGCATAAGGGTCCACGGCCCCCCGCGCCGTGGTACCCTGCGACGATGCCTGCCGGAAGGAGAGACCTATGAGACGAGTGATCGGCGTCCTGACCGTCCTGGCCCTGGCCCTGTCCCTGCCCGCTCTCGCGGCCAAGCGCACCAGCAAGGAAGAGAGCACCAAGAAACCGGAACCCCTGATGTCGGCCGACACCCTTGCCGGGCTCGCGCTGCGCAGCCTGGGGCCGGCCATCAACTCGGGTCGCGTCAGCGACTTCGCCGTGACTCCGGGCCACCCCGAGCGCATCTTCGTGGCTTCCGCCTCGGGCGGCGTGTGGCGCACCGACAACGACGGCACCACCTGGACGCCCGTTTTCGATCACGAGGGCTCCTACTCCATCGGCTGTCTGGCCATGGATCCCACCAACCCGGACGTGGTCTGGGTGGGGACCGGCGAGAACAACAGCCAGCGCTCCGTGTCCTTCGGCGACGGGGTGTACAAGACCATGGACGGCGGCACCACCTGGAAGAACATGGGGCTCGAGAAGTCCGAGCACATCGGCATGATCGCCATCGACCCCCGGGACCCGAACGTGGTGTACGTGGCCGCCCAGGGCCCGCTGTGGAGCGCCGGCGGTGACCGCGGCCTCTACAAGACCACCGACGGGGGCGCGACCTGGACCAAGGTGCTCGAGATCTCCGAGAACACCGGTGTCAACGAGGTCCACATGGACCCCCGCAACCCGGACGTGCTCTACGCATCGGCCTACCAGCGCCGGCGCCACGTCTGGACCCTCATCAACGGCGGTCCCGAGTCGGCCATCTACAAGTCCACGGACGCCGGGAAGACCTGGCGGAAGGTCGAGAAGGGGCTGCCCTCGGACGTCGACCTCGGGCGCATCGGCCTCGCCGTCTCGCCCGCAGATCCTGACGTGATCTACGCCATCGTCGAGGCACAGCGCGACGAGGGCGGCGTGTTCCGCTCCACCGATCGCGGCGAGAGCTGGGAGAAGCGCTCGGACTACATGAGCACCAGCCCCCAGTACTACAACGAGCTCACCGCCGACCCGAAGGACGTGGACACGGTCTACTCCATGGACACCTTCCTCCACGTCTCCACCGACGGCGGCGCCACCTTCACCATGGTCGGCGAGAAGCACAAGCACGTGGACAACCACGCCATGTGGATCGATCCCTCCAACACCGCCCACTGGCTGGTGGGCTGCGACGGCGGGGTGTACGAGACCCACAGCCGGGGCGCCACCTGGCGCTTCGAGGAGAACCTGCCCATCACCCAGTTCTACCGGGTGTCGGTGGACAACCGCGAGCCCTTCTACTCGCTCTGCGGCGGCACCCAGGACAACAACACCCTGTGCGGACCGAGCCGCACCCTGAACCGCTCCGGGATCAGCAACGAGGACTGGTTCGTCACCGTGGGCGGCGACGGCTACGAGACCGTCATCGACCCCGAGGACTCGAACATCCTCTACTCCCTGTGGCAGTACGGCGGCCTGGTGCGCTACGACCGGGCCACCGGGGAGACGGTGGACATCCGGCCCCAGGAGAAGCCGGGCGAGCCCGCCAACCGCTGGAACTGGGACACCCCCCTGATCATCAGCCCCCACTCCCATACCCGCCTCTACGTGGCGTCCCAGAAGGTCTACCGCTCCGACGACCGCGGCAACTCCTGGACCGAGATCTCCGGCGACCTGTCGCGGCAGATCAACCGCAACAGCCTGCCCGTCATGGGCCGCGTCTGGGGGATGGACGCGGTGTCCAAGAACCAGTCCACCTCCGACTACGGCAACGTGGTCTCCCTCACCGAGTCGCCCCTGGTGGAGGGCCTGATCTACGCCGGCACCGACGACGGCCTCATCCAGGTCACCGAGGACGGCGGCAAGAGCTGGCGCAAGATCGACGGCGTGCAGGGAGTGCCGGAGCGCACCTACGTGAGCCGCCTTGAAGCGTCGGTGGCCGACCCGGACACCGTCTACGCCGCCTTCGACAACCACAAGATGGGGGACTTCACCCCCTACGTCTTCGTCAGCCGCGACCGCGGCCGCACCTGGAGCTCCATCCGCGGCGACCTGCCCGACCGCGAGGTCGTGTACGCCCTCGCCCAGGATGACGTCCAGCCCAAGCTCCTGTTCGCGGGGACCGAGTTCGGCCTCTACGCCACCGTCGACGAGGGCGCCCACTGGGTGCAACTGAAGGGCGGGTTCCCCACCATCCAGGTGCGGGACCTGGACATCCAGCGCAAGCACGACGACCTGGCCGTGGCCAGCTTCGGCCGCGGCTTCTACGTCCTCGACGACTACGCGCCCCTGCGCGAGATCACCGAGGACGCCCTCAAGGCCGACAGCATCCTCTTCCCGGTCCGCGAGGCGCCGCTCTACATCCAGAAGAGCTCGCGCCAGATGGACCGCGGCGCCGCCTACTTCACCACGCCCAACCCCGACTTCGGCGCCATCTTCACCTACTACCTGAAGGACGGCATCAAGACCGCCAAGGAGCGCCGGATCGAGGCCGAGAAGGAGGCCTTCGAGGGCGGCACCGAGCCGCCGCTCCCGACCATGGCCGAGCTCCGCGCCGAGGAGGAGGAGGTCGAGCCCCAGGTGCTGCTCACCGTGAAGGACGCCTCCGGCGCGGTGGTGCGACGGATCGTCGCCGACCGCACCAAGGGCATCCACCGCGCGAGCTGGGACCTGCGCTTCCCTCCGGCCACGCCGGCCGAGGTCAAGAAGAAGAGCGCCGAGGAGCTGGCCCCCTGGGAGCAGCCGGAGCGCGGCCCCGTGGCCCTCGCCGGGACCTACACCGTGACCCTGGAGAAGAACGTCAACGGCGAGTTCACGACCCTGGCCGGACCCCAGGAGTTCCAGGTGGTGGGCCTCGAGCTGTCCAGCCTGCCGCCGGCCGACCACGCCGCCGCCCTGGCCTTCGACAA
Organism: uncultured Holophagae bacterium; assembly: GCA_963844865.1. Lineage (GTDB taxonomy): Bacteria > Acidobacteriota > Thermoanaerobaculia > Thermoanaerobaculales > Sulfomarinibacteraceae > CAWJPY01. Next base: position 27,013 of record CAWJPY010000020.1, on the reverse strand, counting down.
GAAGGCCCGTGACCTGCGGCGGGCCGTGCTGGGCTCCATCAAGGCGGCCGGCGAGGCCGGCGACCGCCTGGCCCACCTGCGGGTGGCGATCCTGGACACCCCGGACGCGGACCCCGCCCTCCTGGCCAAGGCCGACTCCCTGCAGGCGGAGCTGGACGACATCCTGGTCGCCCTGCAGGGCGATCCCACCATGGCGGCCCGCAACGTCTTCCAGCCGCCGTCCATCCAGACCCGGGTGGAGACTATCGCCGGCTCGCAGTGGTACACCACCACCGCACCCACCGACACCGAGCGCGAGGGCTACCGCTACGCGGGCGAGGCCTTCACCAAGGCCCTCGAGCGCCTGCGTGCCCTGTTCACGGGCATCCAGGAGGTGGAGAGCCGGGTGGAGGCGGCCGGCGGCCCGTGGACCCCGGGCCGGCTCCCGGAGTGGAAGATGCAGTAGCATCCGCCTCCACTACAGCTCATCCAACCAGCCCGCGCAGCGCCACGCTGCGCGGGCTTCTTTCATGTCCGGCGCGGCGCGGGTGCGGCGCCGCTCGCCCACCCGAGGAGACGAGAGAACGCAAAACCGACCGTCCACCCAAGAATTCAACGCAAAGGCGCAAGGACGCGAAGGCGCAAAGCCCCCACCCGCCCCGGGGAGAAGAACGAACGCAGAGGCGCAGAGATGCAGAGCCGCGCACCGGCCCGACCTGGCGGCTTCCGTTGGCGGCCATCTGCTCACGCAGGATCGTGGGCGCCGCTGAGAAGAGCCCCTCCCTCGGGCGCGCCGCTGGTGACACCTTCACGCGGCGGGCCGGACCAACCGTGCGTGGAGTGCGGTCGTGAAGGTGTCAGCGGTGGCAACCACGGGGAGCCCGTCGACAGAATCGGCGCGTCGCGAGACGTGTCGCTTCGGGGAGGCCAGAGGGGGTGCCAGGCACCGTCGAAGACGGATCGTGAGACCCTTTCGCTCCACAGGTGGCGGTGCCTGGCACCCTCTCTCGTGATGCCGAGGTCGAGCTGCCAGGGACGAGCGGCCTGGGATGCCCACCGGCGTTTCATGTCGTGGGCACGGTTGGCGACGGTGCCCCAGGGGTGTCTGCGGAACCTGAGAACGCGGTGCAGGTCACCGTGCCCTGGCCAAGAATATATCGTGTGCAAAATGTTAGAATCCATCCAGGCCATGGCGCGGCAGGGCTATCCCGCCGCCCACTGGCGGTGCGACATGGGGGAAGCACATTCCTTGACGGGAGGACCGGGATGGTGACCGCCAGAGAACGAAGGATCGAGACGCAGGCATCCATCAGCCGGCAGGTGACGGCGGCCCTGCGCCGCATCATCAGGGCCATCGACCTGCACTCCCGCACCCTGGTCCAGCGCTACGGACTGACCGGCCCGCAGCTCGTGCTCCTCAAGGAGCTCATGGACGGAGAGGCGCGGACGGTGGGCGAGCTCGCCCGGGCGGTGAGCCTCAGCCAGCCAACGGTCACGGGCATTCTCGACCGCCTCGAACGCAAGGGGTTGGCGCACCGCAGCCGCAGCACCGGTGACCGCCGCAAGGTCCTGGTGAGCCCCACGACGGCCGCACGGCGGGCCCTGGAGGAGGCGCCGCCGCTGCTCCAGGAGCACTTCGAGGAGCGCTTCGCGGACCTCGCCGACTGGGAGCAGACCTTGATCCTCGCCTCCCTGCAGCGGATCGTCGCCCTCATGGAGGCCGACGAGGTACGGGCGGGCCCGATCCTCTCCACCGGCCCCCTCAGCGCCAGCTCGGAGCAGACCGGGGCCTTCCTGGGCCCCTCGAGCAACGGCGACGGGGGGCGTTGAAGGACCTCGTCTCAGCACGGAATTGCTTTCTATGCTATGCTTTCTTTCACGATGGGGAGCCGCTTGATCTTCCTCTGGTCACCGCACACACCTCCAATCGGTGGCGGCGCCATCACGCCCTCGGGCATCAGCTAGCCAATCCAGTCGGGTGAAAGGACATCGCAATGGCTTCTACCGAACGACGTCCGGGCGGGCCGGGCCACGAGCTGCCGTACAAGGAACGCTCCATCTGGCGCGACGTGCCCACGGAGAGCTGGCGCGACTGGCACTGGCAGATGCGCAACCGCATCACCTCGGCGGAGGCGCTGGCCCGGGTGATCCCCATCAGCCCTCGCGAGCAACGGACCATCGAGCGGGCGCTGGATCGCTTCCGCTTCGCCATCACTCCCTACTACGCCTCGTTGATGGATCGCGACAACCCGGAGTGTCCGATCCGGCTGCAGGCGGTCCCGGGCGAGGGCGAGCTGGCCATCAGCGACTTCGACATCGAGGACCCGCTGAACGAGGACGGGGACGCCGTGGCGCCGGGCATGACCCACCGCTACCCGGACCGGGTGCTGTGGGTCATCATGCAGGAGTGCGCCATGCTGTGCCGGCACTGCACCCGCAAACGCAAGGTGGGTGAGAGCCCGGCGCCCATCACGGACGCCCAGGTCGACGCCGGCATCGCCTACCTGAAGAGCCACCCGGAGATCCGCGACGTGCTGCTGTCCGGCGGCGATCCCTTCCTCCTCTCGGACGCCAGGATCGAGCACCTGCTGCGGCGGCTGCGCGAGGAGGTGCCGTCGGTGGAGATCATCCGCTTCGGCACCCGCACCCCGGTCACCATGCCGCAGCGGATCACGCCCGAGCTCGTCCGGATGCTGCGGCGCTACCACCCCATCTACGTCAACACCCACTTCAACGTGCCCAAGGAGTTCACCCCCGAGTCCGAGGCGGCCCTGGCCATCATGGCCGACGCCGGCATCCCCCTCGGCAACCAGTCGGTCCTGCTGCGGGGCGTCAACGACTGCTGGGCGCTGATGCGCGCCCTCATGCACAAGCTCACCGCGAACCGGGTGCGGCCCTACTACATCTACCAGTGCGACCTCGCCGAAGGGCTCGAGCACTTCCGGACCACCGTGGCCAAGGGCGTCGAGATCATGGAGCACCTGCGCGGCCACATCTCGGGGATCGCGGTGCCCACCTTCGTGGTGGATGCGCCCGGCGGCGGCGGCAAGATCCCCGTGCGGCCCAACTACCTGGTCTCCCAGCACGAGCACAAGGTGGTGCTGCGCAACTTCGAGGGGCGGATCGTCGCCTACGAGGAGCCCAAGGAGTACGTCGGCATGTGCAGCGACGGTCATCCCTGCGCCTACTGCCGCGAGACCGAGCGCAGCGGCATCCTGCCCGGTGGCGTCGCCGGCCTCTTCGACGACGATCCGGAGAACATCGCCCTGGTGCCCGCCCTCGCCTCCGTCGAGGAGCGGGACGGGCACTCGCCCGCCGAGGAGAGCGCATGAGCAGCCCCGCCGAGGACCTGGAGATGCAGCAGGACGTCCGCTCCGAGATCGGCGACGGTGACTTCCACGCCGACATCGTCCTGTCAGACCTGAACCGGCGCATCCAGGTGCTCCACTTCCGGGGCCCCGACCTCGGCTCCATGGCCGAGGCCCTGCGCGAGCGGGCGCGCCGCGCCGGCTATGGGAAGGTGTTCCTGAAGGCGCCCGTCCAGGACCGGCCGGAGCTGGAAGAGGGCGGGCTCGAGATGGAGGCCACCATCCCCGGCTACTTCCGGGGGCGGCCGGCGGCGGTCATGTCCACCTTCACCGATCCCCGACGCCGCGAGCAGCCCCACCTGGAGCGCGAGCAGGAGATCCTGGAGATCATCCAGGCGCGGCCCGCCGACCCCTCCCTCGGTCCCCTGCCTCCAGGTTACGTGCTCACCCGGGCAGTCCCCGAGGATGCCGAGGACCTGGCCGTCCTCTATGGCGAGGTCTTCGCCAGCTACCCCTTCCCCATCACCGAGGTGGACTACCTGGTCGGGACCATGCAGTCGCACGTGGTCTACCGCATCGTGCGGGACGGCGAGGGGAGACTGGTGGCGGCCGCCTCGGCCGAGACCAACCGGGACCTGGCCAACGCCGAGATGACCGACTTCGCCACCCTGCCCAGCGAGCGCGGCCTCGGCCTGGCGCAGCTCCTGCTGGCGGCCCTCGAGGACGACATGGCCCAGGGCGGCATCCCCAACCTGTACACCGTGGCCCGCGCCCGCTCCGTGGGCATGAACCGCGTCTTCTACAACCGCGGCTACCGGTGGACCGGGACCCTGATCAACAACTGCCACATCGCCGGCCGCTTCGAGGACATGCACGTCTGGGCCAAACAGCTCGCCGTCGACGCATAGGGCCACCCACCCACCCAAGAAGAAAACGCAGAGGCGCGAAAAAGCAAAGCCCCCGCCTGCCCCCGCTGACACCGGAGCGAGGAACGCAGCGAGACAGAACGACCGCCGTCCTGTGGAGACGGTCGGCCACCCCGACCTCCACGTCACCCTGAGCATCGTTACGCCCCGCGCGGCGGTGTCACATGGAATGACACGGGGCCGCGCGGAGACGGTGGAACGTCCAGGTCGCCTGTCATTCTGAGCGAGGGTCGGTCCGCCGGAGCGAGTCGAAGAATCCCCTGAGAGCACCAGAGTCGTGGCTGGGAGGCGTCCCACGGACCTTCGGGGGATGGTTCGACTCGTCGCTCGCCGCGTACGGCTCTCTCCTCGCTCACCATGACAGAACAAGGGTGTGTCATTGGCAGCGAGCGGAGGTCCGCTGCCGCCGCCCGCGGACGCTGGCGCTGACCACTGCCGCAGTCGCTGTTCGCTGACGCTGATTCCCGCCGCCGGTCGCAGTCACCGCCGGGGACCGCTGTTCCCGGTCGCTGGGGCCGGCCCCGGCCGCTGTCCACTGTCGCTGGGAGCTACCTCTGTCCCCTGACGCCGGCTTCGGACGCGATCGCTGACCGCTGCCGCTGATCGCGGTACGGCGAGCCCGGAAGACCGGCACGGCGCGGATGGTTGCAGGGGGCGTACGCAGGCAGCCGCGAAGGCTGCGGGGAGCCGGCCATGAAGCTCGAGCAGGTCGCCATCGTCGGGGCCACCGGCCCCACGGGGATCCACCTCGGACGGGAGCTCGTCGCCCGCGGCCGCCGGGTGCGGGTGATCTCCCGCAGCACCGCGAACCTCGAAGCCGCCTTTCCCGCACAGGATGTGGAGCGCGTCGCGGCCGACGCCCTCGCGGTGGAGGAGATGCGGGAGGCGGTGGCGGGGTGCGACCTGGTGGTGAGCTGCATCGGGCTGCCCGCCGATCGCATCGACCAGCACGAGGTGGCGGCCCGCGCCGTCGTCGCCGGGGCGGACGCCACCGGCGCCCGCTGCCTCCACGTGTCCAGCTACTGGGCCTTCCTCCCCGTGCAACGGCTCCCCGTGGACGAGGACCACCCCAGGGTGGACGGCAATCCCTACATCCAGGCGCGGCGCCGGGCCGAGGACGTCTTCCTCGCGGCGGGGGGCGCGGTGGCCCACCTCCCCGACTTCTTTGGCCCCGAGGTCCACACCAGTACCCTGCAGCGCCCCCTGGAGGAGGCCGTCGAGGGCCGGGCGATGGGCTTTCTGGGCGCCGCCGACTGCGAGCGCGAGTACGCCTACGTCCCCGACGCCATGCACATGGTGGCCAACCTGCTGGACCGGGACGAGGCCTACGGCCGCTCCTGGATCGTCCCCGGCTCCGGCGGGCTGAGCCCCGAGCGCGCCGGCGAGATCGCCGGCCGGCACCTCGGGCGGCCGGTGAAGGTGCGCGCGGCGCCGCGCTACATCCTCGAAATCATGAGCGCCTTCTCCCCCACGCTCAGGGCCTTCCGGCCCATGCTCCCCCACTACGTGAAGCCCATCCACTTCGACGGCTCCCGGCTGCGGGGGCTTCTCGGCGAGGCGGCGACCACTCCGTACGAGGAGTCCATCCCGGCCACCCTCGACTGGCTGCAGCGACGGGACGCCGCGGGGGGCTGAGCCGTGCTCGGGAGCGCACCTCGCCGGCCGTCGTCCGAGGAGGCTCGCCCATGACCGACCTCGACAGGATCCGCGCCCACCGCCGGGAGAACCTCACCCACACCCTGCTCCTGGTGGGGGCGATGCTGGTCCTGTTGGCCGCGCTGGGTTGGACCCTGGCCGGCGGCGTCGGCCTCGCCATCCTCGCCGCCGCCGGTGCGGTGGCCGCCGTCCTCGGGTCGCGACTGTCACCGTCGCTGATCATGCGGCTCTATCGGGCGCGGCCCCTGAGCCCCGTCGAGGCCCCCGGGCTGACCCGCCTGGTGCGGGGGCTGGCGCACCGGGCCGGCCTGATGAGCCCGCCGCGGCTCTTCTACGTCCCGAGCACCATCTGCAACGCCTTCACCGTGGGCCACCGGGGCGACTCCTCCATCGCCGTCACCGACTGCCTCCTGCGGCGGCTGTCCACCCGCGAGCTGGCCGGCGTCCTCGCCCACGAGATCAGCCACGTCGCCGGCAACGACCTGCGGGTCATGGGGCTCGCCGACCTGCTCGGCCGCATGACCCGCTTCCTGGCTCTGTTCGGACAGATCCTGCTCCTCATCAACCTGCCCCTCCTGCTCATGGGCCGGGTGACCGTCCCCTGGCTGTTCGTGCTCCTGCTCCTGGCGGCGCCCACCGTCTCCGGGCTGCTCCAGCTCGCCCTCTCCCGCACCCGCGAGTACGAGGCCGACCTGGGGGCGGTGCAGCTCACGGGCGACCCCCGCGGCCTGGCCTCGGCGCTGGCCAAGCTGGAGCGGCTGCAGGGGGGCATGTGGCGGCGCATCCTCCTGCCCGGACACGGCGTGCCCGAGCCCTCCGTGCTGCGCACGCACCCGGTCACTTCGGAGCGCGTGCGCCGGCTCCTGGAGCTGGAGCTCGAGCCCGAGCCCCGGCAGGCGGCGGCCGAGGAGGCCGTCCTCTTCCGCGACTCCGACCTGGGCCCGCCCCACTCCCAGCCTCCCCGCTGGCGGCACTCCTCCGGTCTCTGGTACTGATCTACCGGAAAACACGGCCTTTCTCGCGTCTGCGCCCATATCCGAGGCAGCGCCCCCTTCGGACCCGCCGCCGTCGGAGGCTCCGCCGTGGGCGGCGTCCGCTCCACACACATGATCGAGACCGGGGCGACGGTCGTGGTACGGTCGTGTGACCGTGAAGAGACCGAGCGTTCCCCGAGAGACCATGAGACCCCGCCGTCTCGCGCGCTGGGGGCTCGCAGCCCTCATCGCCGCCGCCGGCTGCGCCAGCGGCCCGCCGCCCACGACCGCGGTCCGAGGCGGCGCGGCGCCGGCAGCTACGGCGATCCCCTCCCCCACCCCGCGCTCGACGGCGGCGGCCGAGCCCCTGCCCTTCGATCCGGCGGTGACCCGCGGCCGACTCGCCAACGGTCTCACCATCTATCTGCGCCACAACGACGAGCCCCGCCAGCGCGTCGAGCTGCGGCTGGTGGTGAACGCCGGCTCGGTGCTCGAGGATGACGACCAGCTCGGGCTGGCGCACTTCATCGAGCACATGGCGTTCAACGGCACCGAGCACTTCCCGAAGCGTGAGCTGGTGGGCTACCTGGAGTCCATGGGGGTTCGCTTCGGACCCGACCTCAACGCCTCCACCTCGTTCGATGAGACCATCTACCGGCTCGAGGTGCCCACGGACGATCCGACCCGGATCGCCACCGCCCTCGAGGTGCTCGCCGACTGGGCGCACGCCATCACCTTCGACCCGGATGAGGTGGACCGCGAGCGGGGCGTGGTGATCGAGGAGTGGCGGGAGGGGCGCGGCGCCCGGGCCAGGATCTTCGACCGCCAGGCGCCGGTGCTGTTCGCCGGATCGCGCTACGCCGAACGCCTGCCCATCGGCAGCGAGCAGGGGCTCGCAAGCTTCACGCGCGAGGCGCTGGTGCGCTTCTACCACGACTGGTACCGACCCGACCTGATGGCGGTGGTGGTGGTGGGCGACGTCGACCCGGGCCGGGCGAGGGCGCTTATCGAACGCGCCTTCGGTGACATCCCGGGGCCGCGCGACCCCCGTCCGCGACCCGTCTACGAGGTACCCGACCACGAGCGCACCCTGTACGCCATTGCCACCGATTCCGAGGCCACCCTCACCCGGGTGGGCCTGACCCGCAAGCTGCCCCGTCGTCCCATGGGCACGGTCGCCGACTACCGGCGCGCCATCGTCGAGCGGCTGTACGACGGCATGCTCAACGAACGGCTCGTGGAGCGCACCCGCGAGCCGGATCCACCCTTCCTGCTCGCCACCTCCGGCGTCGGCAGCCTGGTCCGCAGCAAGGACGCCTACACCCTGGGCGCGGTGGTGGCCGAGGGCGAACTGGCCCGGGGCCTGGAGGCGCTGGCAACCGAGGCGGAGCGGGTGCGGCGGCACGGCTTTGCCGCCAGCGAGCTGAAACGGGAGAAGGCTGTGCTCGCCCGCGCCATGGAGCAGTGGTACCGGGAGCGGGACACCCAGAAGTCAGCCTCCCTCGCCGCCGCCTGCGTGCGCGAGTACCTGTCGGGCGAGGCGGAACCGGGAGTCGTCGCCGAGGTGGAGCTCGGCACCAGGCTCCTTCCCGGCATCACGCTGGAGGAGGTGAACGCCCTGGCGGTCGAGTGGCTCGCCCCGCACGACCGGGTGATCACCGCCAGTGCGCCGGCCAAGGAAGGCCTGGAGCCTCCCAGCGAGGCCGTCATCTCTGGGGTCCTCGAGCGCGTCTCGGCGCGGCAGATCGCGCCCTACGAGGACCGTGTGGCCACCACGCCCCTCCTCGCCGCCGAGCCCGAACCGGGCCTCATCCTGGAGGAGTCCACGATCCCCGAGCTGGGCGTCACGCAGTGGCGGCTGGCCAACGGTGTGCGCGTGGTCCTCAAGCCCACCGACTTCAAGAAGGACCAGATCGTGTCCACCGCGTTCAGCCCTGGAGGCACCTCGTTGACCGCCGACGCCGACTACGTCGCGGCGATGACCGCCGCCTCGCTGATCATCCAGTCGGGGGTGGGCGATCTCGATCTGACCCGGCTGCACAAGCTCCTCGCTGACAAGGCGGTCAGCGTTCGGCCCTACATCTCCGAGCTCGAGGAGGGCTTCAAGGGCGCCGCCTCGCCCGAGGACGCCGAGCTCCTGTTCCAGCTCATCTACCTGTACGCCACCGCTCCCCGCGCCAGCGAGGAGGCATTCGCGTCGGTGAAGCAGCGTCAGCTCGGTCTCATCGAGAACCGTCTCGCACGTCCCGATACCCGAGTTCTGGGACACCACCACCCGCCTCCTCACCCAGGACCACCCCCGGCGACGGCCATGGACCACCGAGATGGTCGACGAGATGGACCTCGGGCGCTCGTTCGAGATCTACCAGGACCGCTTCGCCGACCTCTCCGACTTCACCTTCGTCTTCGTGGGCAGCTTCCAGCTCGACGACCTCCGCCCCCTGGTCCGGCGCTACCTCGCCACCCTTCCGGCCACCGGACGCCGCGAGCAGTGGCGGGACGTTGGGGTGCGCGCCCCCGACGGCGCGATCGAGGAGACGGTGAGCCGGGGCCTCGAGCCCAGGAGCGAGGTGGCGATCGTCTTCACCCACGACCTGGACTGGAGCCGGCGCAATCGTTTCACCGTGGGCGCCATGGCCGCGGTCCTCAGGATCCGCCTCCGCGAGCGGCTCCGTGAGGACGAGGGGGGCACCTACGGGGTGGCGGTGCGGGCCTCAGCGGATCGCTTCCCGCGCTCGGAGACACGGCTGGGAATCTCGTTCAGCTGCGACCCCGCCCGCGTGCATGAGCTCACCGACGCGGTGTTCCGTGACATCCGCGCGCTCCAGGAGCAGGGGCCATCCGCCGCGACCCTGACCAAGGTCCAGGAGCAACAGCGCCGCAGCCGTGAGGTTCAGCTCCGGGAGAACAGCTTCTGGGTCGGCAGCCTGGCCTGGCACCTGTGGCACGGCGAGGACCCACGACAGATCCTGGATTTCGATGACCTCGTCGACGGTCTCACGCCCGCAGCCGTGCGCGAGGCAGCCGTGCGCTGGATCGACCTCGACCGCCACGTGCAGGTGGTCCTGATGCCGGACCGCGAGACCACCGCAGACGAGCCTTCGCCGGTCCCCTGAACCTGTCCGAGAGCGCACTCGCTCTCGAGTGCTCACCCGCCCGTACCCGGGGCCCAGGAGCGGCATGGCGCCGGGGGCGGGAGGACGGCCGACGCAACGCGGACCTCCTCCCGCGGGCCGCACCTGTTCGGTCTGCGGTCCTGATCTCGTGCGATTCATCACAAGCGCTTGACAGGGATGGGGGCGTCCCCTATGGTGGCCCCCGACTGACCGGTCAGTCAGCACCCGCCACCGACCACCCCCGGAGCTTGCGAGGTGGGCACCGCTGTCTCGACGGTCGCCGAGGAGGCCCGATGAGCGCCCACCCCCACAGCCGCGAGGACCGCAGGCGCTGTCTCCTGGAGGCGGCGGCCCGGGTCTTCGCCGAGCAGGGCTACGCGTGCAGCAGGGTGGCGGACGTGGCAGCCGCCGCCGGCGTCGCCAAGGGCACCGTGTACGAGTACTTCGGCAGCAAGGAGGAGCTCTTCTTCGCCGTCTTCGAGTGGATGAACCGGCTCATCCGGGAGCGGGTGGACGAGGTCGCCACGGAGGGCCGTCCGGCCCGCGACGTGCTCATCGACCTGCTCGGGGTCGGCGCCCAGCTCGTGGTGGAGCAGCGCGAGCTGTACCCGGTCCTCAACATCGATCTCTGGGTGACCTCCCGGGGCGGCGACGCCGAGGGCGTCCTCACCCGGGCGGTGACCGAGCAGTTCCGCGCCTACCGGGAGCTGATCGCCGCCGTCATCCGGCGCGGCCAGGAGAGCGGGGAGCTCCGCCGCGAGGTGGACGCCCAGAGCATCGCCACCATCCTGGTGGGGACCTTCGACGGCCTCGGCATGCAGTACTGGCTGGATGGAAGCATCGACCCCGTGCGTTGTACGCGCGAGTTCGCGGCCGCTGTGTGCAGAGGGCTCACCAAGGAGGAGAGATGATCACCAGTCAGCACCGCCCGGCGCCCGTCAGATTCGAGCCGCAGGCCACCGCGAGTCCGTCTCCGGGTGCACCCCCTCGCCGTCGCCGCGCCATTCCTCCTCGCGGTCTGTCTCGGATCCTGGCCGGCGCCCGCGGCTGGCTGCGGAGGCGCCCTCCACCCTGCTCGAGCTGGTGCACGCAGCCCTCGCCACCAACGAGCAGATGCAGATCGCCGAGAGCAACCTCCGCCGGGCGCAGAGCGACGTCAAGCTGACCTCCTCGGCGCTGCTGCCGCGGGCCGAGCTGAACGGCCAGTGGACCCGCTTCGGCGACGCCCAGACCGTGGAGTTCGCGCCGGGCCAGGAGTTCGTGATCACCCCCCTCACCGACTGGAACTGGAGCGCCGACGTCCGCCAGACCCTGTTCTACGGGCTCCGCGACTGGCGGGCCCGCAACGTGGCGCTGCTGCGCCGCGACATCGCCCGGCTCCAGGAGTCCACCGCCGCCAGCGACCTGACCCTTCAGGTGGCGGCTCGCTTCCAGCAGGCGGTGGCGGACGAGGAGCGAGTGGACGTCGAGCGCAAGGCTCTGGAGCAGAACCGGGCCCAGCTCCGGGTCGCCGAGCGCCGCTACGAGGTGGGGGAGCTGACCGTGGCCGATGTCGCCCGCTGGCGGGCCGAGGTGGCCGCGGCCGAGCAGCGGGTGGTGACCGCCGAGGGCAGCGCCGAGCTCTCCCGGCGCCGCCTGGCCCGCATCGCCGGCGTGCCCGAGCTGGGCGACCTGCAGTCGACCGGGCCTGTGCCGGTACCTACCGGCGACGACGCCGAGCTGGTGGCCCGGGCCCTGGAGGAGCGGCTGGAGATGGTGACGCTCACCCACCAGCTCGAAGCGGCCGGGCTCATGATCAAGGTCCAGAAAGGCGGCTGGCTGCCGACCCTGGACGCCCACGCCCAGTACTTCCAGCAGAAGTCCGTCTTCCCCACCCAGGACTGGGTGTCCCTCGTGCTCTCCGTGCGAGTGCCCATCTACGACGGCGGTCTCACCGGCGCCCGGGTCGCCCAGGCCAAGGAGGACCTGCGCCAGGTCCAGATCACCGGCGAGCAGCTCGAAAAGCAGATCGCCGACCAGGTGGAGGCCGCGGCCATCGGCTACCGCGCCGCCACCGCCTCGGAGGAGGCGGCCCGGCAACGGGCACTGGCGGCACGGGAGGCCTACCGCCAGGTGGAGCGGGCGTACCGGGTCGGCGAGGCCTCCTCCACCGACCTCCTGGTGGCGACGTCGGCCCAGGTCGACGCCGAGACCTCGCGGATCATCGCCCGCGCCCAGCGCTCCTACGACGCCATCGCCCTCAGGCGTGCGGTGGGCCTCTCCCCGCTGCCTGATCTCGAGCTTCCAAGGACCGACACCTCGGACGAGGATGCATCATGAAGAAACCCGCCGTGCTCTCCCTGCTCGTCGTCGCCGCCACCGTCCTGCTGGCCGCCTGCCACCCCAGCGCCAGCGGCGAGGACCCGGCGTCCGTCGCCGTCGCCCGCGAGGCCGCCCTCGCGCCGCGCGATGTGCGTCTCATCACCCCCGCGGTGCGCGAGGAGCGCCCCACCCTCGAACTGGTGGGCGAGGTGCGCCCATTCGACAGCGTGGCGGTCTCGTCCGAGGTGGCCGGCAGGGTGGACCGGGTCCTCGTGGAGGTGGGCGATCGCGTCCGCGAGGGCCAGCCCCTGGCGGAGATCGACCGCTCCACCTACCGCCTCCATCTGACCCAGGTGGAGGCCCAGCTGGCGGCGGCGAAGGCCGATCTCGACCTGGCGGCCAAGGACCTCGAGCGCAAGAAGGACCTGCTCTCCGACCAGACGATCTCCCAGGCCGCCTTCGACCAGGCCAGCGCCGCCCACGACCTGGCCCGGGCGCGGGTGGCCGCGGCCGAGGCGGCCCGCGACCTGGCCCGGCGCAACTTCGACCGCAGCGTGGTCCGCGCCCCCGCGGCCGGCGCCGTCACCCTCCGCGTGGCCGTGGGCGGCCAGTACGCCGACGTGGGCAAGACCCTGTTCGAGCTCGCCCTGGGCGATGTCGTGAAGGTGGCGGCCGAGGTCCCCGCGGAGTGGGCCGCACGACTGTCCGATCTGGAGGGCTTCGACTTCAAGGCCGGCCTGGAGGGCACCCCGCGCCGCGCCCGACTGTACAGCGTCGATCCCACGGTGAACGCGTCGAACCGCTCCTTCGAGGTGGTGGGGCTGGCCGACAACCGGGAAGGAGCCCTGCGCCCCGGGATGTTCGCCACCGTCACCCTCTCCTCGCCCGAGGCCACGCGCAGCCTGTGGCTCCCGGCGGCGGCGGTGGCCACCTCCGACATGTACCGGGTGCTCCAGGTGGCCGAGGGCAAGGTGGCGCCCCACGACGTGGAGGTGGGCCGCCGCGAGGAGGACCAGATCGAGGTCCTGCGCGGCCTCGCCGAGGGTGATCAGGTGATCGCCGACGTGGCGGGGCTGAGCCGCGGCATTCCCGTGCGCGTCGTCGGCGAGACCGAGGCCGGCACGTGATCACCGCCGTCTGTCGTCCTGAGCATCCTCCCGCCCTCCGCGGCGGTGCCGGATGGCGTGGCATGCCCACGCTCGGGGAGGGCCGGAGGCCCGAGGTCACCTGTCATCCTGAGCGAGCGGAGGTCCGCCGGAGCGAGTCGAAGGATCTCCCGAGAGCACCAGAGTCGTGCCTGGGAGCGTCCCACGGGCCTTCGGGGGATGGTTCGACTCGTCGCTCGCCGCGGACGGCTCCCTCCTCGCTCACCATGACAGCAGAAGGGGCGTGTCAGCGGGCGCATCCTCGCGCCCCGTTCGGGGCAGTGCCAGACAGCGGGACACCGGGCACGCGGGGGGGCGTTCTGTCGGACGCGGGCGCGGACGCGGACGCGAGCTCTGATCTTGCGTCATCGTTTCGGAGCTTTCCAGGGCTGAGAGGCTGAGGGGGAGACATGAACCTGTACGACATCGCCATCCGACGCCCGGTCTTCACCATCATGATGATGGTGGCCCTGGTGGTGTTCGGCGTCCTCGGCTACATGGAGCTGCCCATCAACCTGCTGCCCTCCCTGGACATCCCGGTGGTGACCGTGACCACCGTCCTGCCCGGCGCCTCCCCCGAGGTCATGGAGTCCGACGTCACGGACGTCATCGAGAACGCCGTCAACACCATCGAGGGCGTGGACCTGCTCCAGTCCTCGTCCGGCCAGGGCGTCTCCCAGATCACCGTCACCTTCACCCTGGACCGGGACATCGACGTCGCCGCCCAGGACGTGCGCGACAAGGTGTCGGGCGCCGTGGGCGACCTGCCCCTGGACGCCGAGCCGCCCGTGGTCCAGAAGGTGGACATCAACTCCCACCCCATGCTCTGGATGTCCGTCTCCGGCCTCGACGACCGCACCATGTCGGACTACGCCGACCAGGTGCTCAGGCCCAAGCTGCAGTCCGTGCCCGGCGTCGGCTACGTGTTCATGGGCGGCTACTCCGAGCCCATGATGCGGATCTGGATCGACCGCGACAAGCTGGCCGGCCACAAGCTGACGGCCAACGACGTCATCCGCGCCCTCAGCCGGGAGAACCTGGAGCTGCCCGGCGGCTACCTGGAGGGGCCCGGGATCGAGCTCGCCGTGCGCAACATCGGCCTCTTCTCCAACGCCGCCGAGTTCAACGACATGATCATCGCCACCGTGGACGGTCGCCCCATCCGCCTGCGCGACGTGGGCATCGCCCAGGAGAGCATCGACGACGAGCGCGGCCTGGGCCGCTTCAACCTCTCCCCCACCCTGGGCATCGGCGTCGCCCCCCGCTCCGGGGCCAACCTGGTGGAGGTGAACAAGGCGGTCCTGGCCAGGATGAAGGAGCTGGAGAAGGAGTTCCCGCCGGGGCTGAATGTCAGCTCGCCTTCGACGGCTCCGAGTTCATCGAGTCCTCCATCAAGAACGTGCAGATCGACATCGCCTACGGCGCCCTGCTCGCCATCCTGGTGGTGTTCGTCTTCCTGAGGAGCTGGCGCTCGACGCTGCTGGTGGCGCCGGCCATCCCCACCTCGCTCATCGCGACGTTCGGCATGATGCGGGCCTGGGCTTCACCATCAACAACATCACCATGCTCGCGCTGTCCCTGTGCGTGGGGATCGTGGTCGACGACGCCATCGTCGTCCTGGAGAACATCTTCCGCCACATGGAGGAGGGCGAGGACCCGTCGACCGCCGCCCACAACGGCACCCGCGAGATCTCCTTCGCCGCCATGGCGGCCACCTTCTCCATCGCCGCCGTGTTCATCCCGGTGGCCTACATGAAGGGGATGATCGGCCAGTTCCTGTTCGAGTTCGGGATCTCGGTGGCCGTCGCTATCCTGGTGTCCCTGTTCGTGGCCCTCACCCTGACCCCCATGCTGAGCTCCAAGATCCTCAAGGTCCGGGCCAAGCACGGCCGCCTCTACGAGGTCCTGGAGGGCGGCTTCCAGCGCCTGGAGGTCTTCTACCGGCGCACCCTGGACCTGGCCCTCGGCCACAAGGGCCTCACCCTGCTCGGAGCCACGGCCATCTTCCTGGGCAGCCTCGCCCTGGTGCCCCTCATCGGCGGCGAGTTCGCGCCCCAGGAGGACATGTCCATGTTCATGGTGTCGGTGGAGGCCCCCGCCGGGATCTCCCTGCCCGCCATGGACCTCAAGATGCAGGAGGTGGAGCGGGTCGTCCTCTCCGAGCCCGAGGTCGTGTCCGGCTTCTCCGCCGTCGACCTGGAGGGCCGGGGCGAGGTCAACAAGGGCATCATGTTCTGCCGCATGCTCAAGCCCTCCTACCGGGACCTCGCGCAGAGCGACGTGGTGATGCGGCTCCGCCGCGACCTGGCCGCCGTCGAAGGCGTGCGGGCGCGGGTGGTGGAGTTCTCCTTCTACCAGTTCCAGGGCGAGGGCAGCGAGTTCGGCGCCGTCCAGTACTCCATCCGGGGGCCCGACCTGGCCACCCTGGACCGCATCGGTCGCAACATGATCGAGCGCCTTTCTGCGGTCGACGGCTTCGTCGACCTGGACACCAACCTCGAGCTCGACCAGCCCCAGCTCCACATCGAGGTCAACCGCGAGCGGGCCCACGACCTGGGCCTGGACGCCGCCACCGTGTACGACACCGTCTACACCCTGGTGGCGGGCCGCAAGGTGGGCTCCTACACCACCGCCGGCAAGCGGTACGACGTGAAGATGAAGGTGCTCCCCACCCAGGCCCGCACCATCGCCGACATCGGGGCGCTGATGGTGCGCACCCCCTCGGGCCGCATGGTGCGCCTGGACACCGTCGTCGACGTCCGACCCGCGGTGGGCCCGGTGGCCATCAACCGCACCGACCGCGAGCGCAGCATGGTGCTCAGCGCCAACCTGGAGGGGCTCCCGCTCAACCGCGCCCTCCAGATCGTGGAGGACGACCTGCGCCAGGAGCTGCCCGCCGGCTACCGCTTCAAGGCCACCGGCCAGGCCGAGGAGCTGGGCAAGGCCATGAGCTCCCTGCTCTTCGCCATCGGCCTGGCGGTCCTCATCGTGTACATGCTCCTGGCCAGCCAGTTCAACTCCCTGCTCCACCCCTTCACCATCATGCTGGCCCTGCCCCCGGCGGCCGCCGGCGCCCTGGTGGCCCTGTTCCTGACCGGGCACACCATCAACATCATGTCCGTCATCGGCATGATCCTGCTCTTCGGCCTGGTGACCAAGAACTCCATCCTCCTGGTGGACCTCACCATCCAGCGCCAGGAGCAGGGCATGGGGAGCGAGGAGGCCCTGCGCAACGCCTGCCCGATCCGGCTGCGGCCCATCCTCATGACCTCGGTGTCCATGATCTTCGGCGTGCTGCCCGTGGCCCTGGCCATCGGCGAGGGCGCCGAGTCGCGGGCGCCCATGGCCGTGGCCACCGCCGGCGGCATGCTGGTGTCCACCCTGGTCACCCTGTACCTGGTGCCCGTGGTGTTCACCTACATGGACCGGCTCACCGTGCGCCTCGTCGGCCGCCGTGCCACGCCCGGCAAGGAGGAGGCACAGGCCATCCCCGCCGGCTCGGAGTAGGGCGCGGGGCGGCAACCCCGCGCGCGCCATGACGCGCTGCCTTCCTTCTTCCCTGTCATGGTGAGCGAGGAGAGAGCCGTCCGCGGCGAGCGACGAGTCGAACCATCCCCCGAAGGCCCGTGGGACGTCCCCAGGCCCGGCCCTGGTGCTCTCGGGGGATCCTTCGACTCGCTCCGGAGGACCGACCCTCGCTCAGGATGACATGGAGTAGGTAGGGCCGACCATCTCCCGGGTAGGTGGGCGGCTCTGAGACGCTGCGCCTCTGCGTTCCTTCTTCTCTCGTGCGGGTGGGCAGTCGGCGCCTCAGCGTCCAGGCGCCTTCAACAGCGTGACTGGCACGTTGTTCCGTTGTTCCGGGGAGGACGCTCGCGCCTCAGATCGCCGCGTCGCGACGAGAACCTCGGCGGTCGTGCCGTCGTTTCACTCTGCACGGCCGGAAAGGCACGACCCGCGAGGAGCACCTGATGAACCTTGCAGCCCGGTACTCGGCAGTCGTCGTCTGCGCTCTGTCCATCGCGCCCCTCTGCGCCTGCCAGCACAATGACCCCTCAGCGCGCGTCGCGGCGCTGTGCGACGCCTGCGATCGGCCCGACCTGCCGGGGGGGTTCGCATTGGCGGTGGTCCAGGATGAGCGCCTGCTGTTCAAGGGGGCGTACGGCCTCGCCGACTCCGAGCACCAGGTCCCGTTCCGCACCAGCACCGTCTTCGACTTCGCCTCGGTGGCCAAGCAGTTCACCGGCTTCGCGGTCGCCACCCTGGTGCGCGACGGCAGGCTGAGCCTCGACGACGACATCCACCGCTACCTGCCCGAGCTGCCCGACTTCGGGGAGAAGGTGACCATCGGGCACCTCCTCCACCACACCAGCGGCATCCGCGACTGGGTCGGTCTGGTGAAGCTGTCAGGCACCTATGACGGCGACGCCATCACCGGCGATTTCCTCATGAAGCTGATCCGCCATCAGCGGGAGCTCAACTTCAAACCGGGCGAGCGGTTCCAGTACTCCAACACGGGCTACGTCCTGCTCGCCCGCATCGTGGCCCGCATCACCGGCGAGCCCTTCCCGCAGTGGGCCCACGAGCATATCTTCGAACCCCTCCAGATGCGGGACACCCACCTCTGCGACGACTACAGGGAGATCGTGCCGAACCGGGCGGCCTCCTACACGTGGGATGAGGACGGCCGGTACGTCAACAGCTCCGACCAACTGGAGGCCTCCGGTTCGAGCTCGCTCTACTCCACCGTGGACGACATGCTCAAGTGGATGGCCAACTACCGCACAAAAGAGCTCGGCGGAGCCGCGGTGTGGGACATGATGCTCGCTCCCGGGGCCCTCAACAACGGCGGCCCGGTCAACTACGGGTTCGGCGTCAGCCTCGACAACCGCGACGGGTCGGTGAGCTTCGGCCACGGCGGATCGTGGGCAGGCTTCCTGTGCCAGCTCTCCTACTATCCCGAGCACGACATCACCACGATCCTCGCCGTCAACCGCAATCCCGCCGGTTTCGACGTGAGCTCGAAGCTCATGGGGATCCTGCTCGATCGTGACGCACCGGGCGACGCTCCACCGGAGGTCGCTTCCGAGGACACCGAGGTGGACCTGTCACCTGAGCGGCTCGCAGAGTACGCGGGACCCTACCAGCTCGCCCACGACCTGATGTGGGTCGAACGTCTCGGGGAGGAGCTGATGGTCCGCTTCGCCTGGGGGCCGCAGGCCCCGGTGTACGCCGTCGGCAACGACCTCTTCCTGGGCCGAGGGTTCGACGGACGGTTCACCTTCCTCCGGGGCGCTGACGGCACCATCGACCGGCTGGTGTTCTCCCTGTCGGGGAAGGAGCGCGGGCCGTTCCGGAAGCTGGACGAGCGGGCCACCACGTTCCGCGACGTGGCGTCCTTCGTCGGCGAGTACGCCAGCCCCGAGCTCCTCACGACCTACACCGTCGGCGTCAAGAACGACCGGCTGGTCCTGGAGCACCTGCGCAACGAGGACGTCGTCCTCCAGCAGCTCGACCGGGACGACTATCGGGGCGACGCGTGGTGGTGCACGAAGATCAGGGTCATCCGCGACGGGGACGGCCGCGTCACCGGCTTCAGGCTCGACGCCGACGAGGACAATGTTCGGAACCTGTGGTTCGCCAGGGTGCCGACTGACTGACGGCGACGCGGACGGCTGCGCTGGATCCGGCGCGAGCCAGCCCGGGACGCGCCGTCTCGCGCTTCGGGCAGGCGAGAGGGGGAGCCAGGCACCGTTGGAGATGAGGCGGCCGCGGGGCCCTCGGAAAGCTCGTGACGGTGCCTGGCACCCCTCTCTGGTGCTCCTGGAGGCTCTCACTCGTCATCGCATTGTTCTCTTGGGCGGGCGGGGGCTCTGCGTCTCCGCGCCTCTGCGTTCGTTCTTCCCCCGCTCGAGCGATGCTCGCTTCGCCTTTCTCGCGGTCCGTCCGTCCTCGGGCGGCAGGTCGATGGCGAGTCGGCGGATCTTGCGCTGAAGGGTCGTGCGATGGATGCCCAGCTCCCGAGCGGCGTCGGTGCGGCTCCACCGGTTCCGGGCCAGGACGCTGCGGATGAAGCCGGCTTCGACAGTCCCGAGGCTCGTGCTGCTGTCGTCGCGTGCCGCGCTGCCGAACAACCGATCCGGAAGGTCGTGCTCCTCGATTCTGCGACCCTCGCAGAGGACGTACCCGTGCTCCAGGATGTTTTCCAGCTCGCGAACGTTCCCCGGGTAGTCGTAGCCCATCAGGCGCCCGAGAGCACCCCGCGAGACGCCCTCCACGACCTTCCCCCGCGTCGCCGAGAGACGGCGCAGGATCCCCTCCGCCAGGAGCGGAATGTCACCCGAGCGCTCGCGAAGGGGCGGCATCTCGAGCCGGATCACGTTGATGCGGTAATAGAGATCCTGCCGCAAGGTCCCTTCCTCGACCATCCTCGACAGGTTCCGGTTGGTGGCCGTGATGATGCGGACGTCGGCCGTGGTGCTGCGCACGTCCCCCAGAGCCTCGTACTCCTTCTCCTGCAGCAGACGAAGGAGCTTCACCTGAATGGAGGCGGGCAGATCGCCGATCTCGTCGAGGAACAACGTGCCGCCCTCGGCCGCCTGGACCCTCCCTGGCTTGTCGCGGTGGGCGCCGGTGAAAGCGCCCTTGCGGTACCCGAAGAGCTCCGATCTCGAGGAGTGTCTCGGGAAGAGCGGCGCAGTTGACCGTCACCATCGGCCCCTCGGAGCGCGCGCTCGACTCGTGGATGGCGTGGGCCAGAAGCCCCTTGCCGGTGCCGCTCTCGCCCTCGATGAGAACGGTGCTCTCACTCCGAGCAATGGTCGGAACGATGTCGAGGAGCTTCTTGACCCGGGGGTCGGCGGTCATGATCGACCCCCCTCCGGCCAACCGTTCGACGTCGAGCAGCAGTGCGCGCACGAGTTTGAGGTCACGGAAGGTCTCAACGCCGCCGACGACCTTCCCGACCCGGTCGCGCAGCAACGCCGTGGAGACGGTGACCGGCACGCGGGCGCCGGCCGCGTCCCGGATCTGAATCGGGAGGTTGACGATCGGCCTGCCGGTTTCCATCGTGTACCGGAGCGCGCAGGCATCGGTGCAGATGTTCGACCGGAAGACCTCGCTGCACCTCTTCCCGACGGCATCCTCGCGACTGACACCCAGAGTCCGCTCCGCTGCCGCATTGAAGCAGGTGATCCGCCAATCCCGATCCACGGCGAAGACGCCGTCCGAGATGCTGTCGATGATCGCTTCGAAGCGGTTGTCGCAGGGGTGCTCGCCTGCAGCGTCGAGGCCTGACTTCAGATCCGCTGCCATCGCGTGCCTCCAGCTCTCGAGGCGTTTATAGAAGCGAATGAGCTACTCAATCTCTATAAAGCGTAGCAGAAACGCCTCTCTTTCCCCACCTCCCGAGGCGGACCATCCCTCTCCACGAGATCAGAAGTCATTGATGAACAACTTCTTGACGACGCGTCCGGCGACCAACGCGCAGCTGGCACGTGCTGTGCAACCTCGGAGGGTGACAACGGCGTGCGGTCACTTCGACCATGTCGCCATGACGAGGGGAGACGGACCATGGAGGTGAAGCACGGGGACACGCTGTACGTTGGCACGGAGGCCCACAAGGCGGCCAGACCCATGAGGGTCGTCGTCGCGGACGACGGCTGTACCTGGCTCTGCGACGCCGGGGTGGACGAGACCGAGGACCTCAAAGAGCAGGGCTGCTGGCGCTGCGACGAGGTCGCGTTCACCCGTAACGACTGAGCGCCGGGCGCGGGGGCGGACGCAGGATCCCGCCCTCGCCGGAGCTCGTCTCTTGAAAGGAGGTGCGGCATGATCACGGAAGCGCTCTCGAGCCACGAGGTCTTCAGCTTTCTGCAACCCCAGCAGGTGAAGGCCGTCAGCGACGTGTCCGAGGTCGTCTCATTCGCCGAGGGAGACGCCGTGTTTCGCAGCGGCGAGCCCGCTGTCTTCCTATACGCCGTGCTCGAAGGCAGGGTCTCGCTCACGCTTCCGCGCGAGGAGGGCGTCAACCTGCACATCGAGGATCTGGAGACCGGCGCCCTGTTCGGCTCGTGCGTCTGCTTCGACTTCAACACCTACACACTGACGGCGACCTGCGCCGCCGACGCCAAGCTCCTCAAGATCGGCGCCGAGGAGCTCAAGAGCGTCATGGAGGAAGACCCGGTCACCGGCTATCACGTCCAGCGCATGATCTCCAGAACCTACTTCACACGGTACGTGGACACCATGAAGAAGCTGCGCAACATCGCGGAGTCGCTGGGTCTGCGAGCCGGATAGCCTCCCCAGGCATGATGGGACAACCCCCATTGGGGCCGAGCATGGGCAGCACCGTCAGAAACGCCGAGGTGAGAGGGGGCCAACCCATGAGATACATCCTGGCCAGTGACGGCTCCGAGGCGAGCCTCAGGGCGGCTCGCTTCCTGCTGCAGCAGTTTTGCTTGGGCCCAGACGACGAGATCTTCGTGATCTACGTCTTCCCCCTTCCGTCCGACCCCGAGTGCTACGAGGGGGTCACCGAGCTGCCGAGGGATGCCGGCGACGAGCGGGTCCGCCGAGCTGTCGCGCCGCTGTTGAGGCGGACGGTGGACGCGCTGGCCGGAGTCCCCGGCCGGCTCGAGGAGGTGACCCTCCTCGGCAACCCGGCCAAGGAGATCGTCGAGTTCGCCACGAACCTGGGGGCAAACCTGGTCGTGGCCGGGACCCGCGGGCGTTCCGCCGAGAGCGAGCACTACCTGGGGAGCGTCTCGAGCGCGCTGGTCCACCGTGCTCCGTGCTCGGTCCTGATCGTCCGCTGAGGCAGTTCGCCTGACCTTCACGAGGACCATGCGCCGTGGTGGAGGCCGGAGGGAGTCGCGAGATGGGTGCCGAGGCACGCTCACGTGTCCCGGATGAAGCCGCGGCGCGCCAGCGCACGGGGGACCCAGCGGGCTCCACCGTCGTCCGGCACGGCTGTCGGCCCGTGGGCGTCTGAACCATGACGGCGTGGACGATCATCGGAAAGACGCTGACGATCACCTGGTTCGTCACGGTGATGATGATCCTGGTGGAGTATGCCAACGTCCTGTCGGTCGACCGGCTTCGCTCCGCGCTCTGCGGCTCGCGGGTCACTCAGTATCTCGTGGCCGCCCTGCTGGGCGCGGTTCCCGGTTGCCTCGGCGCGTTCGTCGTCGTCGCGTTGTTCATCCACCGCAGCGTCACCCTCGGGGCCGTGGTCGCGTGCATGATCGCGACCAGCGGAGACGAGGCCTTCGTCATGTTGGCCATGTTCCCGCAGCGGGCACTGTGGCTCGCCTTGGCGCTGCTCGTCATCGGCATCGTCGCCGGCCTCCTGACGGACATGGCTGTCCGCTCTTCCTCCCCTCGCGAAAGCTGCGGCGAGATGGAGGTCCATGACGGTGCTGTCCCGTGCAGGTGCTTCGACCCCCACACCATCCTGGATGACCTGCGCCGGCCCTCGGCTGCCCGCGGCACCCTGGCGATCGCGACGACGCTCTTCATCGTGGGCATCGTCTCGGGGCAGGTGGGGCCTCCCGACTGGAACTGGGTACGGATCACGCTCGTGTCGCTCTCCACGCTCGCCCTGTCCGTGGTCGTCACCGTGCCCGACCACTTCATCGAGGATCACCTGTGGGGCCACGTCGTCGTACGCCACGTCCCGCGGATCTTCGTGTGGACCCTGGGCGCCATGGTGGTGGTGGCCCTCCTCCACATCTGGGCCGGCAGCGTGTCGACTCTCCAGGCCAGCCCCTGGCTCATGCTCGCCGGGGCTGCGCTTCTCGGCCTGATCCCGGAGTCGGGCCCGCACCTGGTCGTGGTCATGCTGTACGCCGACGGGACCGTGCCCCTGAGCGTTCTGCTGGCCAGCTCGATCGTCCAGGACGGCCACGGCATGTTGCCGCTGCTCGCCCACTCGTGGCGCGACTTCCTCGGCGTCAAGGCGATCAACCTGGTGGCCGGACTGCTTGCGGGCGGTGCCATGCTCCTCGCCGGAGGCTGAGCGGAGCGGATGCCGGGCACCTCCGCTCGTCCCCAATGACAGAGCAGTCTGCGGTACAGCCCGCGTCCGCGCCCGACGGCAGGCCCACGCACGCCTGGTGTCACACCATTGGGCACGGCCCGGAACGCGCGCAAGGATGCTCAGAGTGACACCAAGGTGGGCGCAGCCGACCGTCTCCCGGGCTGGCGCCTGCGCGCCTCTGCGCCACTTCCTCTTGGGCGGGCGGGGGCTCGCGCCTTGCCTCTGCGTCTTGCCTTCTGCGCTTTGCGTTCTGTCTTCTCTTCTCCCGGGCGGGCGGGGGCTTCGCGCCTCTGCGCTGATCCCCCCTAGTTCGCGGCGGCCGCCTCGGCGGGGGCGTCGGACACGATCACGCCGTCCCGCAGCTCCACAACGCGCCCGGCCCGGCGGGCCAGGCTCATGTCGTGGGTCACCACCACCAGGGTGCGCCCCTGCCCCCACAGCTCGCTGAGCAGGCTCATCACGTCCGAGCCGGAGCCGGTGTCCAGGTTGCCCGTGGGCTCGTCGGCCAGGATCAAGTCGGGCTCCATGGCCAGGGCCCGGGCGATGGCCACCCGCTGCATCTGGCCTCCCGACAGCTCCGTGGGCCGGTGCTCCACCCGGTCCCCCAGCCCCACCTTCTCCAGGTGGGCGAGGGCGCGCTCCCGGCGCTCCTTGTGGGGCACGCCACCGAACAGCATGGGCATCTCCACGTTCTCCAGGGCCGTGAGCTGGGGCAGCAGGTTGAAGTTCTGGAACACGAAGCCCACACGCCGGTTGCGGATGTCGGCGAGGCGGTCGCGGTCGAGCCCCGCCACCTTCTCGCCGCCCAGCAAGTAGGTGCCTTCCGAAGGCGTGTCGAGGCAGCCAACCAGGTTCAGCAGGGTGGACTTGCCGGAGCCCGACGGACCCACCACGGCCACGAACTCGCCCCGTCCCACCACCAGGTCGATGCCCTTCAAGGCCTCGACCTTGATCTTGCCCGTGTCGTAGACCTTGCGGATCGCCGACATGTGCACGATGTGGCCGTTGCTGTGAGAGCCGTTGCCGTTGCGTCGCTTGGGGAGCCAGTTCATACGCTCATCTCGATTCTCGACGGAGGGTTGCGCCTGGCACCACGGTGCAACGACCGTGCGCTCGCCGCCTGAGGGCGGGACGTCGTTGCATCATGGTGCCAGGCACCGGAGGTTGTCGAGGCACTCATCTCTGAGTGGTGGTGCCTGGCACGAAAGGTGAAGCTACTCATAGCGCAGGGTCTCCGCCGGGTCGATGGAGGCCGCGCGGCGGGCCGGGAAGTAGCCCGCCAGGGTGCCGATGAAGCCCAGCACCAGGGCGGTAGCGGCGGCGATCTGCCAGGACAGGGTCGGCTTGCCCAGGAACTGGAGGGCCCTGTTGCCCTCGGTGGGGATGAACCCGACCAGGATGATGACCACCACCGCGAACGCCGTCCCCACCAGCCCGCCGAGCAGGGTGTAGGCCAGCCCCTGGAGGATGAACGGCCCCGTGATCCAGCCGCGGCGGGCACCGATGGCCATCTGGACCCCGATCTCCCGGGTCTTCTCCTTGACCACCGCGTACATGATGTTGGCCACCCCGATGCCGCCGATGAGCAGGGTGAGCGCGCCCACGATGCCGAGGAAGATCTGCAACCCCAGGAACACCTTGTCCATGGTCTCGCCGGTCTCGGCGATGTCCCAGACCCCCATCACCTGGGGATCCGAGGGGTCGAACTGGTGGCGCGCACCCATGGCCGTGGCCAGCCGGTTGAGGGCCTCCTTCATGAGGGCCGGGGCCTTCACCTTGAGCAGGACCACGTTCAGCCGCTGCTGCCCCCACTGGGCGGCGAAGGTGGTGATGGGAATGACCGCGTGGCTCTTGTCCGGGCCCTGGTACATGCCCATCTGCATCTTGTTCTTCATGACCCCGATGACCAGGTACGGCATGTCGTTGACCAGGATGGTCTGGCCCACGGGCTCGGCGCCCTTGAAGAGGTCCTTCGCCGTCTGGTCGCCGAGGAAGATCACCCGCCGCTTCTCGGCCTCGTCACGGGCGTTGAAGAAGCGGCCCCCGGCCTGGGGGATGTGGTTGCGGGCCTCGCCGTACTGCCAGTTGGTGCCCACGACGCGGGTGGACTCCGTGTTCCGGCGCCAGGTGAGGATCACGTCCCCCTTGTACATCTCGCCGATCACGGTGACGTCCGGCATCCGCCCCCGCAGGTAGTCCAGGTCCTGGACCCACACCCGGATGCGGCGACCGGTGGGCAGCCCCTGCCAGGTCTTGGAGGTCGAGCCCGGCCACCACACCGCCAGGTTCTCGCCGGTGCCCAGGCGACCCTGCATCATCTGCGCCCGCAGGCCCTGGCCGAAGGCCAGCAGCATGACGATGGTGACGGTACCCCACGCGATGGCGGCGACGGTGAGGATCGCACGCTTCTTCTGCAGGGACGACGCTTTCATGAAGAGCTGCAGCACGATGCCGGGGCTGGTGAGTCTCATGCCTGCCACCCCGCGCACCGCACGCTCGCCGTCGGAGTCGGGGGGACATCCCAACCACATGTCATGCCGAGCATCCCTACGCCTCTTCGCGGCGGTGTCACATGGCGATGACACGGAGCCGTTCAGAGACGGTGGGCCGACCCGCCTGAGTGTCATCCTGAGCGAGCGGAGGTCCCCCGGAGCGAGTCGAAGGATCCCCCGAGAGCACCAGAGTC
The DNA here is from genome assembly GCA_963844865.1 of uncultured Holophagae bacterium. Taxonomy (GTDB): domain Bacteria; phylum Acidobacteriota; class Thermoanaerobaculia; order Thermoanaerobaculales; family Sulfomarinibacteraceae; genus CAWJPY01. Next base: position 883 of record CAWJPY010000020.1, on the reverse strand, counting down.
GTGGCTGGGAGGCGTCCCACGGGCCTTCGGGGGATGGTTCGACTCGTCGCTCGCCGCGGACGGCGAGCTCCTCGCTCACCATGACAGAAAAGGGTGTGTCATTGGGAGCATCCTTACGCCCGCTTCGGGCGGTGCCGCATGGGATGACACGGAGCCGTTCAGAGACAGTGGGCCGACCCGCCTGCCTGTCATCCTGAGCGAGCGGAGGTCCGCCGGAGCGAGTCGAAGGATCCCCCGAGAGCACCAGAGTCGTGGCTGGGAGGCGTCCCACGGGCCTTCGGGGGATGGTTCGACTCGTCGCTCGCCGCGGACGGCGAGCTCCTCGCTCACCATGACAGAACAAGGGTGTGTCATCCGGAGCGAGCGGAGGTCCGCCGGAGCGAGTCGAAGGATCCCCCGAGAGAACTCCCGGGCGGCCCCCTCGCGGCGTCCCACCGGAGGCTTCGGGGGAGATCTTCACACGCCGCTCGGCGGACCGAGCGCCGTGTTCAGAATGACACACGGGCCGAGCCGTCCGACCTTCTCCGACTCACCGAGAACCGCACACGGGCACCGGCCCGAGAACGCGGGCGCGCACAGCACGATAGGAATCCGGGTACGTCATCGGTCGACTCCCACAGCTTCATGGCCACGACGGGGTCGAGGCGGGCGGCGTCCCGGGCCGGGAAAAAGCGGCCAGGAACCCCACCAGCCCGAGGACGGTCACCGTCAGCAGGGCCAGGCTCGGCGACAGCACCGGCTCGCCCAGGAAGTCGTTGAGCCCGGCGGCGGGCACCACGGCGCACAGGCCGAGGGCGATGGCGATGCGGCGGCGCCCCCGACGGCCGTCAGCACCAGGGTCTCCACCAGGAGCAGGATCAGTTGAACGAAGAACAGGACATAA
>CAWJPY010000019.1:0-106388 GCA_963844865.1 uncultured Holophagae bacterium | reverse complement strand
CCGAGGGGGTGGCCATGGCCGCTCGGGATCACGTCCTCACCATCGACGCCGGCACCCAGAGTGTGCGGGCGCTGCTCTTCGATCCCCACGGTACCCTGGTGGCCAAGAGCCGGGTCGAGATCGAACCCTATCATTCGCCCCGTCCGGGGTGGGCGGAGCAGGACCCCCAGTACTACTGGCAATCCCTCTGCGAGGCCTGTCAAGGCCTGTGGACCTCGAGCCCGGTGGGCGCCGACGCCGTGGCCGGCGTGGCGCTCACGACCCAGCGGGCCACCATCATCAACCTGGACCAGCGGGGGCAGCCGTTGCGGCCCGCCATCGTGTGGCTGGACCAGCGTCGCACCGAGGAGATCCCCGGCGTGGGTGGGCTCTGGGGTCTGGCCTTCCGGTTCATCGGCATGGCCGAGACCGTGGCCTACTTCCAGGCCGAGGCCGAGGCCAACTGGATCCGGACCCACCAGCCCGAGGTGTGGCGCCGCACCCGCCACTACCTCCTCCTGTCCGGATACCTCACCCACCGCCTGGTTGGCGGCTACGTGGACTCCGTGGGATGCCAGGTGGGCTACCTGCCCTTCGACTACAAGGCTCTGGCCTGGGCCGGCGCGCGGGACTGGAAGTGGTCCGCGGTGCCAATCCAGCGCGATTGGCTGCCGGAGCTGATCCCGCCGACCCAACCCCTGGGCGAGATCACGAGCGAGGCGGCCGCGGCCACGGGCATCCCGGTGGGGCTGCCCGTCATCGCCGCCGCCGCCGACAAGGCGTGCGAGGTGCTGGGCGCGGGCTGCGTGACCCCGGAGGTGGGTTGCCTCAGCTACGGCACCACCGCCACCATCAACACCACCCACCGGCGCTACGTGGAGGCCATCCCCTGGATCCCCCCCTACCCGGCGGCCATCCCCGGGCGCGTACTCCCTGGAGGTGCAGATCTACCGCGGCTACTGGATGGTGTCCTGGTTCAAGCGCGAGTTCGGCCTCCGGGAGCGGCGCCTCGCCGAGGAGCGCGGGAGTCGACGCCGGAAGCGCTGTTCGACGAGCTGGTCGCCGCCGTGCCGCCGGGCTCCATGGGCCTGGTGCTGCAGCCCTACTGGTCCCCGGGTGTGAAGGTGCCGGGCCCGGAGGCCAAGGGCGCGATCATCGGCTTCGGCGACGTGCACACCCGGGCCCACCTCTACCGCGCGATCCTGGAGGGCCTCGCCTACGGTCTCCGGGAGGGCGCCGAGCGCTGCCAGCGCCGCACCCGAACCGCGATCGACAGAGCTCCGGGTGGCGGGCGGCGGCTCCCAGAGCGACGCCGCCATGCAGATCACCGCCGACATCTTCGGGCTGCCCGCGTCGCGGCCCCACACCTACGAGGCCTCGGGGCTGGGCGCCGCCATCGACGCCGCCGTGGGTCTCGGCATGTACGAGGACATCGCGACGGCGGTGGCCGAGATGACCCGCCCCGGCGCCACCTTCGAGCCGGATCCCGCGAATCACCAGCTCTACGATGGTCTCTACCGGGAGGTGTACCTGAAGATGTACGCCCGGCTGCAGCCCCTGTACGAGGCCATCCAGAGGATCACCGGCTACCCGGAGAAGGTGGAGACGTGATGGGGGCGAGCGCGGGGCACGCGCCGATTCTGTCGCCGTTCACTGCCGCTGATCGGCCGTGCGGAGCTAGTGGCGCAGCAGCAGCAGGACGCCGATGACCACCAGGGCGATGCTGACGAGACGCCGGAAGGCGGCCTCTTCGAGGCGCAGGTGGATGTGGTTGCCCAGCCAGGCCCCCGCCAGCACTGCGGGCAGCACCGCCAGGGCCGACCACAGGCGGGGCGGGGTGACCAGTCCGAAGCCCACGTAGGACGGCACCCGCACGAGGGTCATGAGCAAGAAGACCGCCATCAGGTTGCCGCGGAACGCGGCCTTGGGCGCCCCGGTGACACGGTAGTAGAGGATGAGGGGGGGGCCGCCGGTTCCGAAGAGGCCCGTGAGGACCCCCGAAGCGAGGCCTACGGGGGGCGCAATCCACGCCGGGAGGCGCCGCCGCTGACGCCCTCCCTCGAAGAGCAGGAACGCCCCGCCCACGGCCACGAGGAATGCGCCGAGCACCGTCAGCAGGACCACGGGGTCGCCCCGGTCCAGGATCCAGGTGCCGACGGGGATGCCGACCATGACCCCCGCGAAGAGAGTCGCCACTCCCCGCCAGGAGATGCTCGACCAGCTCGTGCGCACGACCCAGGCCTCGGCGGGGAGGTTGACGAGCAGGAGCAGGACCACCACGTCCCGTACCTCGGGCAGGAGCAGCACCAGTCCTCCCACCGCGATCATGCCTGCCCCGAAGCCGAGGAGCACGTAGACGGTCTCGGCAGTCGCCAGCACCAGGCAGGCCGCGGCGAACTGGAAGCCCGAGGCGAACACGGTGTGCACCCGAGCAGTCTACCCGCCCCGTCCGCGGCGGAATGTGCCCATCGAGGTGCGTGTTCGTGCAAAGTGTGAACGGCGGGGCGGCGGGGAGTGCCAGGTGCCGCCTGCTGAGTCTCACCACGCCGTGTCCATGAACACCATGCACCCATGACTGTGAAGCAGCAGACCCTGAACGCGGTCGTCACCAACCGGATCGAGGTGGCGCCCGGCCTCATCGTGCTCCGCGTCGCACCGGAGGGTTGGGAGCTGCCGCCGTTTGTGCCCGGCCAGTTCGCGGTCCTCGGCCTGCCGCCGGAGGCGGCCCGCTGTCATTACGCGGACCCCGAGGAGGAGGCCCTCGCGCCCGGCAAGCTGATCCGGCGCGCCTACTCCATCGCCTCCTCGTCGGTGGCCCGTCGGCACCTGGAGTTCTACGTCAACCTCGTCCACTCGGGCAGCTTCACCCCCCGCCTGTTCGCCCTGATGCCGGGGGACCGCCTGTGGCTCGGGCGCAAGATCACCGGCACCTTCACCCTGGACCTCGCCCCGCCCCGGGCGGACGTGGTGTTCATCGCCACGGGCACGGGGCTGGCCCCCTACATGAGCATGCTGCGCAGCATCTCTCCGGAGAGCCAGGAGCGGCGCCTCGCGGTGCTCTTGGGCGCTCGTCACTCCTGGGACCTCGGCTACCACGCGGAGCTCGAGGCCATGCAACGCCTGTGGCCCGCCTTCTCGTACCTGCCCATCGTCAGTCGGCCGAACGAAGAGGTGGTCCCCTGGACGGGCCGCACCGGCTACGTCAGCGATCTGTGGCATGACGGCCTGCTGGAGGACATCTGGGGAGCACGGCCCACCCCGGAGACGGCGCGGGTGTTCCTGTGCGGCAGCCCGCGGATGATCGAGGACATGACCCGGCTCCTCGGCGACGAGGGCTTCCGGGAGCACTCCCGTGCCCAGCCCGGTGAGATCTTCGCCGAGCGCTACTGGTAGGTCGTGGCTGGCACGGCGCTGCCGGAAAGGCTATCTTCTCATCAAGCGTTGCGACAAGAAGGGGGAAGCCCATGACCAAGACGCCCAAGCCGGGCAGCGTGACCCAGCGACCCGTCGAGTTCCAGATGCGCTTCAAGCAGCTCCTCGCCCGCGGCACCGAGGGCGGCGATGCACCCCTGCCCGAACCCGGTGAGCTGGGTCCGTTCGTCGCCATCTCGCGCCAGTCAGGATCGGAGGGCGCGGAGGTGGGCCGGGCGGTGGGGGCGCGCCTGGGGTGGTCGGTCCTCGACCGTGAGCTGGTGGAGGAGATGGCGAGACGGCTGGAGCTGACCCCGAACCTGGTGGAGCTCATGGACGAGACCCGCTCCAACTGGTTCAGCGAGACCCTCCTCAATCTCATGAACTCGCGGCTCGTGTCCCAGGACTCCTATGTCGCCCTCCTCGGCAAGGTCATGGCGTTGGCGGCGTTGGAAGGGCGGGTGGTGATCGTGGGCCGCGGATCGACTCTCATGCTGCCCCGCGAACGGGGGCTGACCGTGCGCACCGTGGCCTCGCGCCAGTTCCGCATCGACACCGTCAGCAGGCAGGAGGGCCTGGCCAGGGCCGCGGCGGAGCGCCGAGTGGATGAGCTGGAGTCCAGCCGCGACGACTTCATACGCCGCCACTTCCATCACGATGCGAACGACTGCCAGCTCTACGACATGGTGGTCAACGTGTCGGCCTTCGGCGTGGAGGGCGCCGCCGAGCTCATCTGCCGCGCCGTCGAGCTGCGGGACCTGGGCTGACGGGGCGGCGTTTGCCGTGGGGCGGGAAGGCCCCGCCCCGGCAGAAGCGGTCGAGACCGGCCGCCGCGTTCATTGCAACCGTTTCCCCGCCTGACGCATCTCAGGTGATGTGGAAGCAATGGCGACGGCACGTATTGTGGAGCACCACCCGGTGACGGCGGGCAACGAGAGGGATCTCGTACGGCGGGCGCGGGCGGGAGACGTGGCGGCCTTCGAGACGCTGTACCGGGCCACCGTGTCCCGGGTGTACGCCCTCTGCCTGCGGATGGCGGGCAACTCGCACCTCGCCGAGGAGCTGACCCAGGAGAGCTTCCTGCGGGCCTGGCAGCGGCTGGCCAGCTTCCGGGGCGACAGCGCGTTCTCGACCTGGATGCACCGGGTCGCGGTGAATGTGGTTCTGGGGCATCAACGGCGTCCGGCCTGGCGCCGCGAGACCTCGTCCGAAACGGCACTCGAGGCGGTGCCGTCGGCGGTCTCCGTCGCCGGGGCCGTCGACCTGGAGCGAGCCATCGCCGGTCTCCCGAGGCGGGCGCGACAGGTGTTCGTGCTCCATGACATCGAGGGATACACCCACGACGAGATCGCGACGGCGGCGGCCATGGCGGTGGGCACATCCAAGGCCCAGCTCAGCCGCGCGCGCCGGCTGCTGCGAAAGGCGTTGACACGATGAGCTGCGAAGAGACGCTGCGTCGGTTGGATGATCTGCTGGACGGGGAGCTCCGGCAGGAGGAGCTCGAGGAGGTGCGCTCCCACCTCGCAGGCTGTGCCTCCTGCCGCGAGGAGCTGGCCCGGGCCGAGAGGTTGCGGGACATGACGGCTCAGCTGCCCCGCACCGTGGAGCCCGCCCGCGATCTCTGGCCCCGCATCGAGGATCGCCTGCTGCGGACACGCCCGCTCCCACGGCCGCGGCGCCTTCCAGGGCCCGTTTTGGCGGCCGCCGCCGTCGTGCTCGTGGCGGTTGCGGCCGGGATGGCGTACTGGGCGGGACGGGCACAGGTGCCCGTCCGAGCGGCGGCGAGCGCACCCCGTGGTGACGTGACCCTGGCCGCCGACACGATGCCCGGGCTGGAGGCGGTCCAGGACGACATGCTCCGGGCCCGGAACGACCTGCGGGCGGCGGTGGCGGCGCGTCGCGCCGACCTGTCGCCCGAGACGCGACGTGTGGTGGACGAGAACCTGCGCCTCATCGACGAGGCCATCGCCCGCATCACTGCGGCCTTCAACGACGACCCGGGCAATCCCGAGCTGACCCGGCTCCTGGTGGCCGCCTATCGACAACAGATCAACCTGCTGCAGCGGGTCGCCGAGCTGCCCGCCGCCGCCTGAGGAGGACGTCATGAGGAAGTACATGGTTGTCGTCACCTGCGTCGCCGTGCTGCTGGCCGGTGCGCTGGCAGGGGCCCAGACCAAGGTGGACGAGACGCGGCCCCTGGAGGCCACGGGCACGGTGGAGGTCAAGACCATCGCCGGCTCCGTGGACGTGGTGGGCTGGGACAAGGACCAGGTCCAGATCACGGGCATGCTCGACGAGAACGTGGAGAAGCTCGAGATCGAGGGCGACAGGCAGAACCTGGAGATCTCCGTGGAGGTCAAGCACGACGCCCACCGGAACATGGCCGCCGAGCTGACGATCAACGTCCCGACCGGTGCCACTGTGGAGCTGAGCACCGTGAGCGCGGACCTGTCAGTGAAGGGTGTTGCCGGCAGGGCCGAGCTCCACACGGTGAGTGGGTCGATCACGGTCGCGGATCGTCCGTCGTCCCTGGAGGTGGAGTCGGTGAGCGGTGACACGAGGGTCGCCTTCGCGCCGGACCGCAGCGACCTGGAGTCGGTGAGCGGCGACATCGAGGTCGCCGACGGCGTGGGCAACCTCGATGCCTCTGTGGTCAGTGGGAGCGTCACGGTGGCGGGGGGCCAGTTCGACGGTGCGAGCCTGGAGTCGGTGTCGGGAGGGATCCACTGGAAGGCCGCCATCGCGGGCCGTGGTCCCTTCGAGATGGAGTCCATGAGCGGCTCCGTGGTGGTCGCGGTGCCGGCCTCGGTCGCCGCCGACTTCGAGGTGTCCACGTTCTCCGGCAACATCTCCTCCGAGCTCGGGCCGGAACCGGAGCGCACCAGCAAGTACGGCCCCGGCAGAGAGCTCAACTTCACCGCCGGCGCGGGGGGACCGCGGGTGTCCCTGTCCTCGTTCAGCGGTTCCGTCAAGATCACCACCCGCTGACAACCGCACCACGGCAGTCACAAGGGGGGTGGCCCGGCCGCCCCCTCGATTCGTGTCGTTCACCGGAGACGGTGCCACACACCCGTTCGGATGAGGCGATGTGGGTACTATCGAATCGAGACGGGGTGCCCGGCACTGGCGGGGGGCCGGGAGGGCCTGGATCCTGGAGCTTTCGGTCCGGGCTCTCGGGCTCCCGATGCCTCGGGGTACGGTGCATGCCGAAGCCCCACGGTGGACAGGGCCTCCGGGGCGACGGGGCTCACCGTTTCACCCCGCCGATGCTGCTATCATGAGAGTCTGGCTGGAACGGTGCGCAAGCAGCTCGTCCTGACCGCGACCGGTCGCGACCGACCGGGCATCCTCGAGGAGGTGACACGGGTGATCGTGCGCCACCACGGGAACGTGGAGCACGGGCGGTTCCAGCACCTGGGCGGCGACTTCGCCATGCTCATGTTCGTGTCCGCGCCCGAGAGGGAGATCGACGCGCTCCGGGGAGAGCTGGACGAGCTGCACTTCGTCAAGTTCGACGTCCACACCCGGATCGCGGAGGTGGCAGAGTCTGAGGAGGAGGCGAGCGCGGTCACGTGCGCCATCACGGTGATGGGCGCAGACCACATGGGCATCATCTACCAGGTGACGCGCTACCTCTCGGAGCAGGGCATCAACATCGAGACCATGTCCACCGAGGTGGTGGCGGCGCCCATGAGCGGCACCCCCCTGTTCACCATGTCGGCGGTGGTGCGAGTGCCGCCCAGGCTGTCCGTGGATGACCTCCGGGAGGCCCTGGAGTTCATCGGAGACGAGGTCGGTGTGGACACCCAGGTGTTTGCGGATGAAAGCCTGGACGCTGTCCTCTCGGCCGCCGTGTCCGACGCCCCCTCACTCTCCTGACGACTTTCCTGACGACTCGCCGGAGGAATCGCTGTCGGTGGTGGGCTTGCGCCGCCGTCGGCGCCTGGGACGGCGTTTCTTCGCCGTCTGCCCACCGTTCTCCTCGGGTGGGGCGTTGCCTGCAGGTTCGTCCCCCGGTCCTTCCTCCTTGGTCTCCTGGGGCTCCTCCTGCTCGCCGCCACCGGCGCCGGATCCGCTGCTCTTGCGGCGGCGACGGCTGCGCCGCTTCTTCGGCGTCTGGCCACCACTCCCCTCGGACCCACCCGTCGAAGCCGGCTGGTCCGTCGACGTCTCCTCCTTGGTCTCCTGGGGCTCCTGCTCGCCGCTCGCGGCGCCCGAGGCGCTGCTCTTGCGGCGGCGGCGGCCGCCGCGGCGCCGCTTGCGTCCGGACGACTCGGACGCGGTCGCCGCTTCGGTCTCGGAGGGCTCTGTCTTGGCAGCCGGGCGCGTTTGCGAGCTGATGCCGCCCGCCAGGTCGGCGACGGTCACCGCCGCCGCAACGGTCGGCGGGCTCGCCGCGTCCTCCTCCCTACGGTCGAACCACTCCACCCGCTCCTCCGAGCGGTGCAGGCTGGAGGAGGCGATGATCTCCACCCGGATGCCGAACTCCTGCTCCAGCTCGGCGATCTCGTGGCGGCGGTCGTTCTGGAGGGCGTCGGCCAGCTCCGGGTGCAGCTCCACACGGACCCTGGCCAGGCGTCCGCCCACGGCCCGGGTCTCGATCCGTCGCAGGAGGTTGAGCCCCACCACCTCCGGGCTCGCGATGCGGCCGGAGCCGCCGCAGGTGGGGCAGGCGCGATGGGTGCGGAGCGCCAGCTCCTTCTTGATGCGCTGGCGATTGATCTCGAGGAGACCGTTGGACGAGATGCGGCCCACGGAGAAGCGCGCCTTGTCGTCCTTCATGGCCTCGCGCATGGCTCGCTCGACCTCGCGCCGGTGCTTGGCGGAGCGCAGGTCGATGAAGTCCACCACGACCAGGCCGCCGATGTCTCTGAGGCGGAGCTGGCGGCCCACCTCCGCCGCGGCCTCGAGGTCGGTCTTGTAGGCCATCTCCTCCTGGCTCGAGCCGCGGGTGGCCCGACCCGAGTTGACGTCGATGGCGGTCAGCGCCTCGGTGCGGTCGATGACGATGGAGGCGCCGCTCGGCAGCTCCACCGTGCGCTGGAAGATGCGATCGATCTGGTCCTCCACCTCGAAGCGGCTGAACAGCGGCATCCGCTCGGCGTAGCGGACCAGCTTGGTCTTGGCCCGGGGCATGAAGGTGCGCATGTAGGCCCGCACCTTCTCGAACGCCTCGTCGTCGTCCACCAAGACCTCCTGGACGCTGCTGTCCAGGGAGTCCCGCAGCACCTGCAGGATGAGATCCTGGTCCGAGTAGAGCAGCTTCGGGCCCTTGCCGGCGGCGGCCTCGGTGCGCACCTTCTTCCACAGGCGGAGGAGGGCGCCCAGGTCCCGGTTGAGGGCCGTCTTGGGCTGGTCCATGGCGTTGGTGCGGACGATCACCCCGGCGCCCTCGGGCAGGTCGAGCTGGGCCAGGCGGTCGCGGATGGAGTGCCGAAGATCGTCGTCCTCCACCCGCCGCGACACGCCGCGCACGTCGTCGAAGGGCATCAGCACCAGGTACCGACCGGCGATGCTGAGGTTGGTGGTGACCTGGGAGCCCTTGCTGCCCAGGGCGTCCCTGGTCACCTGGACGAGGACGGGACGGCCCTTCTCCAGGAGGCGGTCGATGCGGGCGTGACGGCCCTCGCCCTTGTGGTGGGCGGCGGCCTGGACGACGTCGTCGGCGCGGAGTAGGCCGTGGCGTTCCACGCCGATGTCCACGAAGGCGGCATCCAGGCTAGTGTGGACGTTGACCACGATGCCGCGGTAGATGTTGCCACGGTTGAGCCCTGACTCGGCGGCCGAAACCTCGTACTTGTCGAGCACCCCGTCAGAGACGATCGCCACCCGCACCTCCTCGGGGCGGTGGGCGTTGATGAGCATCTTTCGAGCCATGTCGCTCCCTCAGCAGCGGTAGAGCACGGCACCCCAGTTGAGCCCGCTGCCGAGGCCCACGAAGCAGACCAGATCACCCTCCTTCACACGCCCCTCGAGACGTGCCTCGTGGAGAGCGATGGGGATGGTGGCCGCGGTGGTGTTGCCGTAGCGCTGGATATTGTTGAAGACCTTGTCGTCGGGCAGCCCCAGCCGCTTCTGGACCGCCTCGTTGATGCGCAGGTTGGCCTGGTGCATGATCACCAGGTCCACGTCGTCGATGGTGAGGCTGTTGCGCTCGAGGATCTGGAGGGTGACCTCGGGCATGAAGGTGACGGCCAGGGCGTAGACCTTGCGTCCCTCCACGATGGCGGTGACCTCGCCCGAAACGTACATGTCGGGGTGGAAGTACTTGTGGAAGGCGCTGCCGCCGGCGTTGATCCAGAGCCTCTCCGCCTCGTTGCCGTTGGTGTGCAGGAGGCAGTCCAGGATGCCCCGGTCTGAGCCGTTGGCGGCCTCGATCACCACCGCGCCGGCCCCGTCCCCGAAGAGCACGGTGCGGTCGCGGCTGGCGGTGTTGCGCTGGTACTGCTCGTCCGGGATGGGCCCCGGGGCGCGCCCCAGCACGACATCCCAGCTCTGCTCGTCCCAGGGCTGCAGGCAGCTGTGCACCTCGGCCCCCACCAGCAGCAGGCGCCGGGCCTGGCCCGAGCGGACCACCGCGTCGCCGAGCTGCAGCGAGTAGATGAACCCCGCGCACTGCTGACGGATGTCCAGGCAGGGAACGCCGTCGAGACCCAGCTTGCGCTGCAGGAAGGGCGCCGACCCCGGGAAGTAGTAGTCCGGGGTCATGGTGGCGAAGATCACGTAGTCGATGTCGGAGGTCTGGAGCCCGGCATCCGCGATGGCGGCCTGGGCGGCGGGGACCGCGATGTCCGATGACGGTCGGGCCTCGGTCACGAAGTGGCGGGTCTTGATGCCGGTGCGGACCTGGATCCACTCGTCGGAGGTGTCCATGATGCGGGAGATGTCGGAGTTGGTGACGACCTTGGGCGGGACGTACATGCCCGTGCCGCTGATCACAGCGCGCATGCCTGCCCTCCTTTCTCGCAAACTATAGCCCATGAAGCGGAGAAATCCATTCTTTTCAGCGCTTGGCGAGGTCCAGCGCGATCCCGATCGTCGCCAGGTTGATGTTCACCACGTCGCTGATGTCGCGGGCGTAGCCGCCCGCCAGGGTCACGGCCACCGGGAGGGAACGCTGGGCGCAGGCGGCCAGGACCAGGCGGTCGCGTTGGGCCAGGCCCGCCTTGCTCACGGCGAGACGCCCCCACCGGTCGTCGGCGAACGGGTCGGCGCCGGCCAGGTAGACGGCCAGGTCGGCGTGGGACCGGTCGAGCGCGCTGGCCAGGGCCGGCGCCAGCGCGGCCAGGTAGGCGGCGTCTGAGGTGCCGTTGGCCAGGGCCACGTCCAGGTCGCTCTGTTTCTTGCGGAACGGGAAGTTCGAGGCGCCGTGGATGGAGAAGCTGAAGATGGTGGGGTCGCCGGTGGTGAGCTCGGCGGTGCCGTCGCCCTGGTGGACGTCGCAGTCCACGACCACCACCCGCTCCACCAGGCCTTCCCGCTGCAGGGTGCGCGCCGCCACCACCACGTCGTTGAGGAGGCAGAAGCCGGCCGGGGTGGCCCGCCCGGCGTGGTGGGTGCCGCCCCCCAGGTTGACGGCGACGCCGTCTTCAAGCGCCGCCCGGCAGGCTGCGATGGTGCCCCCCACGGCGTGGACGGCGCGGTCGTACAGCGCTCTCGACCAGGGCAGGCCGAGGCGGCGCTCCTCCTCGGCGGTGAGGCCGCTCGTCGAGGCCCGCTCGAGGTAGGCCTCGTCGTGGGCCAGGGCGAGCTCGGAGGGACCGGCGGGGGGTGCGGGAACGAGCTCGAGCCGGTCACCGTAGGGCGCCGCCTCGAGTGCGGCGCGCAGACGCGGGTACTTGCCGCTCGGGAAGGGATGCCGGTCGGGCAACGGGAACGCGTGCTGATCACTGAAGAAGGCTCGCATGGGTGGACCGCTCGTCGCGCCGGGCGGCGTCGGCTTTGGAGAGGCTATCAAGAACCGCCCTCCCTGGCCAGCCCGTGGTATCGTGCCCGCCATGGCGGGTGGTGTGCGCATCGACTTCGCCGACGTGGGCAAGCGCTACGACGAGCGGGTGATCTTCCGGGGGGTCTCGGGAGCGGCAGAGCCCGGCGAGGTGCTGGCCCTCACCGGCCCCAACGGCTCCGGGAAGTCGACCCTGGTGGCCATCCTGTGCGGCCTGGTGCGCCCCACCCGAGGGACCGTCCGCCACCTCGGCGCCGGTGGGGAGGAGATCGGGCGCGACCGGTGGCGGCGCCACATCGCGGTGGTGGCGCCGGGCATGACGGTGTACGAGGAGCTCACGGGCATGGAGAACCTGCGCTTCTTCGCCCACCTGCGCGGCCTGGACAACGCCCCCGACCGCTGCCGACGCTGTCTGGAGGAGGTGGGTCTCGATCCGACGCGCACAACACCGGTGCGAGGTTACTCCACGGGCATGCTGCAGCGGCTGAAGATCGCCCAGGCCATGCTCCACGAGCCGGCGGTGCTGTTCCTGGACGAGCCCGGCTCCAACCTGGATCCCACAGGCCAGGACTGGCTGGAGACGTGGGTGGGATCCCTGGTGGAGAGCGGGCGGACCATCATCCTGGCGACCAACGACCGGCGTGAGATGGCATGGGGGACGCGGCGTGTGGCGCTGGCCGGCTGAGGTCGCGGCGGTCACCGTCAAGGACCTGCGGGCGGAGCTCCGCACCCGGGTGGCCGTCAACTCCCTGGTGCTGTTCGCCCTGACCACCCTGGTGGCAGTGGCGTACGCCGTGGGACCCTTCCGGATCGCGGAGGCGGACCGGCCCTTCCTGCTCGCCGTGCTGCTGTGGATCGTGATCCTGTTCGCCGCCCTGGAGGGCCTGGACCGCAGCTTCGTCAAGGAGGAGGAGAGCCACACCGCGCCCCTGCTGAGGCTGGCCGCCGACCCCCTGGTGGTGTGGGCGGGGAAGCTGCTCTTCAATCTCCTCCTGCTCTACGCGTTGATGGCCATCCTGGTGCCCCTGTACTGCGTCCTCATGGGTTTCCGGGTGCTGTTGTGGGGGTGGTTCGTGGCTTTGCTGGTGGCCGGTGGCTTCGCCCTCGCCGTAACCGCCACCATCGTTGCCGCCATCATCGCCCGCGCCCTGAGCCGCGGCGCCCTCTACGCCGTGCTCTCCCTGCCCCTCCTCCTGCCCCTGGTGATCTTCCTGATCCAGGGCACGCGTGCCGTGGCGGAAGGCTCGGTGGACACGGTCCAGGCGTCCCTGAAGGCCGTGGTGTCCCTGGGCGGGGCCCTGGCGGTGGTGTCGGCCTTCCTGTTCCCGGTGGTGTGGAGCGACTGACCTGCCGCGTCCGTGGAGCGAACAGCACGTCCCTCGGGCGTGCCACTGGTGACCCGGCTTCGCATGGAGCTTCGCCGTGGTCAGCGGTGGCAACCTCGGGGAACCGGTCGACAGAATCGGCGCGTCGCGGTACCTGTCGCTTCGGGTAGGCCGGAGCGGGTGCCAGGCACGCTTTCGAATGCAGCGATCCGCGTCCTGTCGAAGCAAGACGGCGTGCCTGGCCCCCACCACTCTGGTGCTCCCAGAGTCTCTGGCCGTCGCCCCATGCCCGGCGCCGTCTCTGATGCTCCCGAAGGGGATCGCATGCGAGCGCCCCCCGATGTCGGAGAATGAAAGGGGGAGGTCTGCGGTTGGGATTCGGGAAGACGAGCAGCGGGAACAGGCAGGTCGGGGGGGAGTGCCCGAGAATGGCGACCTGGACGGCAATCGGGTACAATCGGCAACCGCCCGGGGGACTCTGTGACCCTCGGCACTACCAAAATGTGTGAGATGAGGTTTCATTACTTGCGATGGCAGCCCCGCACACTCTCGTCAGGCAGTCCGGAGCCACCCACACGATGACCATGCGCGACGTCGCGAAGTGGGTGTTGCTGCTCTGGATGTCGGTGGTCATCTGGGCGGCGTTCTTCTGGGTCCAGCCCGCGGCCGGCTTCATCGGGCAGTCGTCCCGGATCGTGTTCTTCCACGTGCCGTGCGCCTGGGTCGCCGTGCTGGCGTTTCTGGTGTCCTGCGTGACGTCGGTCCGGTATCTGAGCCGGCGTGACCCGCGCGACGACATCCGGGCCGCCGCCAGCGCCGGGCTCGGCCTGCTGTTCGCCGTCCTGGCCACCGTCACCGGCTCAGTGTTCGCGCGCATCATGTGGGGTGCGTACTGGAACTGGGATCCCCGTCAGACGTCCATCGTCATTTTGCTCCTCATCTACGCCGCCTACTTCGGGCTGCGGGGTGCCGTCGCCGACCCGGAACGGCGGGCGACCCTGGCCGCGGTGTACGCCATCCTGGCCTTCGTCACCGTGCCTTTCCTGGTCTTCGTGGTCCCGCGCATCTACTGGTCGCTCCATCCCGACACCATCATCAACACCCGTGGGGCCAACGAGTTCGATGTGCGGTACACGGCCGTGCTGATGGCCTCCCTGGTGGGATTCACCGGACTTTACGTGTGGTTGTACTCTCTGAGCAGCCGCGTAGGAATGATTGCGGAACGACGCCAGCACGACGTGCTGTGAGTGGACGGCGGACATGAGTGATCTTCTCGGCATCATGGTAGTCACCCTGATCATCTGGGTGGGCCTGTTCTCATATGTCTGGAAGGTGGACCGGAAGGTCCGCCGGCTGGAGGAAAAATGACGGATGCACGGCGCCAGCGACGGCTGTGGTACGCGATCGGCGGCGTGTTGGTGGTTGCGTTTCTCGCCTACGGGGCGACCTCTTTCAAGTCCAACCTGACCCCCTACGTGTCCTTCGCCGAGGCGATGCGCTCGGGGGCCAAGGTGCAGGTGGCGGGCGGGCTGGTGCCGGGCTCCACCGCGTATGTGGAGGAGGGGCAGCACCTGCGCTTCGGGATCGAGGATGACGAGGGGCACACCCTGACCGTGCTCTATGAGGGGACCAAGCCGGGGAACTTCGAGGAGGCCACCCAGGTGGTGGCCGTGGGCAGGTACACCGACGGCTCCTTCCATGCCGAACAGCTGCTGGTGAAGTGCCCCTCCAAGTACCAGGGCGTTCCCTCGGACGCCGGCGAGCACGGCCCCAAGGGCGGGAGCTCGCCCGCCTGAGCGCGAGCGGCCCAGCCACGGCCAACATGACCCACATCTGACCGCACGAGATTGGGGGACGATCCATGTACTATCCCGGTGCCATACTGCTATGGCTGGCCTTCGCGCTCGGTCTCGGCTCCACCGTCGCCTACGCCGCGGTGATCCGTGGCCGCGAGGAGTGGCGGGCTCGGGCCCGGCAGGCCTACGTGCTGCTCTCGGTTGCCGTGGTGATGGCCTCCGGCCTCCTCATGTACCTGCTCCTGACCCACGACTACCGACTCGCCTACGTATGGTCGTACTCGGACAACCTGCTCCCCACCAGCTACCTGCTCTCCACGTTCTGGGCCGGTCAGGAGGGCAGCTTCCTGCTCTGGGTCTTCTGGGGCGCGCTCCTCGGGGTGCCCTTGATGCTGTTCGCCCGTCGCTACGAATCGCGGGTGATGCTCTTCTACAACCTCACCCTCCTCTCCCTGATCATGCTGCTGCTCAAGCAGAACCCCTTCCGCTTCCACGAGGGTCTCACCTTCGCCCGGATCCCCTTGGACGGGCAGGGCCTGAACCCGCTCCTGCAGAACCCGTGGATGGTGATCCATCCCCCGATCATGTTCCTGGGTTACGCTTCCCTGGCCATACCCTTCGCCTTCGCCCTGGCGGCACTGTGGATGAAGCGTTACGACGAGTGGACCAAGGTCTCCCTGCCGTGGGTGCTGCTCTCCCTGGGGACCCTGGGAACGGCCATCATGCTCGGCGGCTACTGGGCGTATGAGACCCTGGGCTGGGGCGGCTACTGGGGCTGGGACCCGGTGGAGAACGCCTCCCTGGTGCCGTGGCTGATGACCGCCGCCCTGACCCACGGCATCCTCCTGCAGCGCTCCCGCAACCGGTTCCGGCGGCTCAACCTGGTGCTCGCCGTCGCGTCCTACCTGCTCGTGGTCTATGCCACCTTCCTGACCCGCTCCGGGGTCCTGGCGGACTTCTCGGTGCACTCCTTCGTGGACCTCGGCATCACGGGCTGGCTGGTGTTCAACATGGCCTTCTTCCTCCTCCTGGCGGCGGGCATGCTGGCGTGGCGGTGGCGGGAGATCCCCACCGAGGTGGGCAAGGAGCCCTTCGTTTCCCGCACCATCTTCTTCGTGCTCGGCATCCTGCTCCTGATCCTGATCGCCCTCATCGTGGTGTTCGGCACCTCGGCGCCCCTGATCAGCCGACTGTGGGGCGAGCCCTCCCAGGTGGGGCCCGCCTTCTACAACCGCATGGGCTACTGGCTGGCGGTGCTCTTCGCCGTGGTGCTGGGTGCGACCCCGTTCCTGGGCTGGGGCAAGACCAAGGAAGCGGTGGGCACCAAGTTGGTGGTGGTGCTGGGAATGACGGCCGCTCTCCTCGGCCTCGGCCTCGCCCTCGGCATGCGCGGCTGGGCGGCCTACCTGTACGTGGCCGTGGTCCTGTTCGCCACCCTCGCCAACTCCTGGGCGACCGTGGACAAGGCGCGCAGCGGCCAGTGGCGGGCCGCGGGCGGGGTGCTCGCCCACGTGGGCATCGGGCTGATGATGCTGGCCTTCCTCACCACCGGCTGGCTGGACCGGGAGCAGAAGGTGCGCCTGACCCAGGGGACGCCCACCAAGGTGCTGGGCTACACCCTCACCTTCCAGGGCGTGGAGAAGCCGACGCCTCAGGCCCGTGACGCCATGGTGGTGGAGGTCACCGATCCCCGCGACCGCAACTTCGTGCTCAAGCCCAAGATGTGGGTCAACCAGAAGTCCAATCAGCTCGTCGCCAACCCCGACATCAGGTCGTTCTTGACCTCCGACCTCTACCTGGCGCCGGTGGAGTTCAACCCCGGCGAGGAGTCACCGGTGAGCGGCCGCCTGATGCTGGTCAAGGGCGAGCCTCAGCGTTTCAAGGACTGGAGCCTGACCTTCGAGCGCTTCGACCTGTCCCGCCAGAGCGCCGTGCCGGGGGCGATGACCGTGGGCGTCGTGGTCAAGCTGGAGCAGCCGGGTGCGAAGCCGGTGGAGCTCGAACCGTCGGTGATCTCCATGGGTGACGGGACGGTGCAGCCGGTGCCTGTGGACATTCCTGGAGTGCCGGGCGCCCGGCTGCGCGCCACCGGTATGAGCGTGGACGCTGGCGTGGTGCGGGTGGAGTTGCTCGGCCTCGGCGGCGGAGTGGCCCGGACCGCTATGCTCCGCAAGGGCCAGAGCCTCACCTACGAGGACATGCGCGTGAAGTTCGCGGACTTCGACCTCTCCGACTTCGACCCCCAGGCCGGCAAGATCAACTTCGGGGTGGTGTGCGAGGTCACCCGCGGCGGGCGCACCGTGGAGGTGGTGCCCGCCTTCCACAGCACCCCGGGCGGTGACGCGACCACGACGCCGGCCACCATTCCCGGCACCGACGGGGTGACCCTGAACATCGGCCGCGTGGACGCCGAGGGCGGCGCCGTGGAGCTGCAGATCATCGATCCGTCCCTGCCCGCCCAGGGGCCCACGCCCCAGAGCCTCGTCCTGGACGTCTCCACGAAGCCGCTCATCAGCCTGATCTGGGTGGGCACCCTGCTGGCCATGGCCGGGGTTGCCATGGCCATGTTCCTGCGTCGCCGCGACCTGGCCGCCATCCAGGTGGACGCGCGCTAGCGAAGCCGGCGCCCGGGCTGGCCAAGAGGGCTATCCCCGCTCCAGTTCCGGCTCCTCCGAGGAGCCGAGATGGGGCAGGAAGGGGATCATGGCCATGTTGGGCAGGGTGAGCAGGAAGGTCAGCCCGAAGTAGAGGGGGAAGCCGATGCCGGCGGCCAGGAAGCCGGAGACCACCCCCGCCAGGGTGCCGGCGATGTTCATGAGCCCGGTGCCGATGGCGAAGTGGGCCGCCTTGTAGGCCTTCTTGGTGGTGCGCATGAGGAAGACCGTGAACGCGGCCTGGCCGAAGCCGGCGCCCAGCTGCTCCAGCGAGATGAGCGCCGCCACCAGGGGGAAGCTGGCGTGGCCCGCGGCGGGGTCGGCCAGGATGGTGCGGTACTTGATCGCCAGGAGCATGTAGAGCACGTTCAGGCTGTTCAGCGCCAGCACGAAGGGCCAGATGCACCGGGCGAGCCCGAAGCGGGCGATGAGCAGGCCCCCTACGATGCCACCGATGATGGTGGCGAGGATGCCGAAGGTGTTGTGGGCGAGGCCGTACTGCTCCAGGGTGATGCCCACGTCCCGCAGGAAGGGGTAGGCCATGCTCTGCAGGAGCGCCTCCCCGACCCGGAACGTGACGATGAAGGCCAGCACGAGCCCGATCCGCGGCCGGTCCAGGTAGTCCACGAAGGCCACGGCGTAGTGGGAGTCCGACGCGTAGAGGGCCCGCTTGAGGGCCGGGGCGCGCACCGCCACCACGGCCAGCACCACCAGCAGGGCGATCACCACCCACATGGGCGGTGAGATGCTGGCCAGGGGGCGGCTCCACGTCGCCAGCGGCTCGACGTGGAAGACGACCCACAGCCCGCCGATGACGGCGACGGCGGCCAGGGCGAGGAGCAGGTGGCGCAGCCTGAGCAGCCACGCCGCGAGCTCGGCCGCGGGCCGCTGCGGCTGCTCGATGCGGGGCAGCCGCAGCGCATGGGCGGTCCACAGGACGAGGAGCAGGCCCGCCGCCGCCAGGTAGCCGACCAGCCAGGAGAAGCGGCCCGCCAGCCAGGCCACGCCGCCGCCGCCGGCGATCATGGCCACCCGGTAGGCCGCGGTCTGGAAGCCCACGTAGCGGGCCCGGTCCCGGTCGCCCAGGGCCTCCAGGTAGTAGCCGTCGATGGCGATGTCGTGGGTGGCGGAGAGGCAGGCCAGCAGGAGGAACACCACCGAGCCGGCGACCAGGGCGGCGGGCAAGCGGCTGGTGATGCCCAGCAGCACCAGGCCCCCGACGATGGCCGCCTCGACGGTGACCAGCCAGCGTCGCTTGGTGGCGAAGGCGTCGACGAAGGGCGCCCACAGGAACTTCACCGTCCACGGGATGCCGAACAGCGACGTCAGGCCGATGGCCTGCAGGCTCGCACCGTGCTCCTTGAAGTAGGCGGTGGACAGGAGGCGCACCAGGGCATAGGGGAAGCCCTCCGCGAAGTATGTGGTGAGGATCCACCACCGGCGACCCAGGCCGCGCCCCGGCCCCTTCCGTCCCCTCTCCTCGTCCATCGCGTCTCATACTAGCCTGCGCAGCCGTCGACGGCGGCGGCGGCAGTCTCAGCCCCGGTGTCCGCGGCAGAGGACCGCTGCCGGATCAGCGCCAGCGAGCGGCGTCGGCGATCCGCGGCAACGGCCCACGCCCGTGGGATTGGGGCTCCGGGAGAACGGTGCGTTTCTCGGGCGTACCGTCTCCGACGATCTTGCGGAGAGTGGACGTGAAGCGGCCAACGCGCGTCGGGTCGGCCAGAGACGGCGCCAGGCAGTATTCGAATGCAGCGATGTGCGTGCTATGGAATCGAGACGGGGTGCCTGCACCGGCCTTGCCATTGCAGGGTGCGTCTGCTGGGCGCCAGGCACCGCATGCACCCTCCGGCCTCCTCCGGGTGCTCAGGCGGGGAGGAGGCGCATCTCGGGTTCGAGCTCGAGGGCACGGGCGCGCTCGGCCCCGATGAGCTCACCCGGCTCCAGGATCACGTCCAGCTCGGCCTCGAAGGCTTCCGCCAGGGTGGGCTCCAGCTCGGCCCGCGGCGGGATCTCCCCCAGCTCGGCGGCGAGGGTGGTGACATGCGCCCGCAGGACGCCGTCGTCCGCCAGCCCCATGGCGCCGGCCTGCAGCGTGGAGTCCCAGCTCAGGAGGATGGCGCCGTGCTGGAGGACGGCGCCCCGGTGGGCGCGCATGGCCGAGCCGATGAGCTTGCGACCGCCCACCACCACCTCGCCGCCCGCCGGGGCCTCGAAGCAGGGCACCACCGTACGCGGTCCGGGCAGGGCGAGGTTGACCTCACCCGGCGTCAGCTCGGCGTCGATGCCGAGGGCGCGGCACCAGCGCACCAGGGCGGCACAGATCTGCCGGTAGACATCCTGGAGGGGCCGCGGCAGGGGACGGCGCCCGAGGGGCGCCACCACCGCGTAGGTGAGCTCCCGATCGTGGAGCACCGCACGACCGCCGGTGGGCCGTCGCACCAGATCGACGCCGTGCCGCCGGCAGAACGTGGCGTCGGCGGCCGCCACCGGCTGGTGACGCCCGAGGGAGAGGCAGGGCGGCCGCCAGCCATAGAGGCGCAGCGTGGGCAGCGAGGCGCCCTCCGCCACCGCTTCCAGCATGGCGGTGTCACGGGCCATGTTGCGAGCTCCGGTGAGCTCACCGTCCGCCACCAGCCGCCACGTCGGACGAGCCGTCACGCCGCCACTGTACAGGACGACCGGCCCCCACACAGCAACGGCCGCAGCCATCAGCGGCAGCGCCAGTGGCAGCACCACTGTCAGTGGCTGCGGCAGAGCCAGTGCCAGTGCCAGCCTCAGCGGCGCCCCGTCGCTCCACCCGCGACCTCATCGCCCACCGGAAGGCCCTCGAAGCAGCCGGCATCGCGATAAGGCTCGTCGTGCGGATACCAGCTCCGCTGAAGTCCATCGCCGACCAGGTCATTCGTTCGGCAAGCTCAGTGCCGGCAAACCTGGCCGAAGGCCAAGGCAGGTCCGGCCGAGATCGCGCTCAGTTCTTTCGGATCGCCTATGGCTCGGCCAAGGAGGCCGACAGCCACCTGCGGCTCCTCGCTGTGGCAGGTGCCATCGATCGATCCGAGACTGCCGTCGCCCTGGATGGCTTCGATGAGGTGCGGGCGATGACGTGGCGCCTCCTCAACCCCAAGCCATGACGCTCGCGCCGTTCACTGACGTGTCGTGGGGCCAGATCTGATGGTGGTCCGCTGGTGCGTGATCGCTGTCTGCTGACGCGGTCGCTGCCACGGATTGCTGCGGCGGCGGCTGATTGTCGGGTCTGTTGCTGCTCTGAAGCCTGTTGAGAGCCCTCCGGCGCCTGAGGACAGGTTGCAGTTGAGCGTTGGGCTCGGCGGCGTCGTGCTGCAGGAGTCCCCGCTGATTGGAACGCCAGCGCATGGCGTATGGTTGTCCCGTGGGCATGCGCGACGTGGTTGTCGAGCTCGATGGGGTGAGCCGCTCCTACCGCCGTGGGCAGGAGGTGGTGCGGGCCCTGCGGGACGTGACGCTGGAGCTCGCCGCCGGCGAGATGGTGGCCCTGGTGGGGCCGTCGGGCTGCGGCAAGTCCACCACCCTCAACCTGGTGGCGGCCGTTGACCGCCCGAATGAAGGCACCGTGCGTGTGTGCGGGACCGACCTGGGGCGCGCGTCGGAGCGCGAGCTGGTGACCTTGCGCCGGCGCCGCATCGGTCTCGTGTTCCAGGCGTTCCACCTGGTGCCGCACCTGACCGTGGCCGAGAACGTGGCCCTGCCCCTGGCCCTGGACGGCCGCCGCGACCCGCGCCGAGTGTCCGAGCTCATCGAGCGCGTGGGGCTCGCCGCCCGGCGCGGGCACTACCCGTCCGAGCTGTCGGGGGGGAGCAGCAGCGGACGGCGGTGGCGCGGGCGCTCGTCCACCGCCCCAGGATCGTGGTCGCCGACGAGCCCACCGGTAACTTGGACTCCCACACCGGTGCGGCGGTGCTGGCATTGCTGAAGGAGCTGCAGGCCGAGGAGGGGGCCGCCCTGCTGCTGGCGACCCACGACGAGGCCATAGCCGCCGCGGCCGATCGCGTCATCCACCTCAGGGACGGCAGGATCTTGGACCGTGGGGGGACGCTGGTCGCGATGAGACCGGATCAGGAGGAGCGCGCGCGGCGCTCGGAACCTGGCTGATGGTCCTGCGGGCGCTGCTTTTCAGGCCGCTCGTGAGGCGGCCCTGGCGGTTCCTGATCACGGTGCTGGGGGTGGCCGTCGGGGTGGCCGCGGTGGTGTCCACGGTGGCCTCCAGTCGGGCCGCGGTGGCCGCCTTCGCCCAGGGCGTGGAGGAGGTGGCGGGACGGGCGCGGCTCGAGGTCGTGCGTCTCGGCGGCGTGCCCGACTCCACGCTGGCCGCCCTGCGCCCCCTCACGGACGTGGCCGTGGTGGCCCCGGTGGTGGAGCGCACCGCGCTCCTGATGGAGCTCGGCGATGGGGTGCGGGTGCTGGGGGTGGACCTCCTGGTGGACCAGTGGGTGCGGCCCATCGAGGATCAGGTGGCCGGGGCGCGGGCCATGTTCGAGGAGGCCCTCACCGGACGGGGGGTGATCCTGCCCGAACCTCTCGCCGCGGAGCTCGAGGTGGGGGTCGGCGACAGCGTCACCCTGTCGGTACGGGCCCGACCGGTGGAGCTCCGGGTGGCCGGGGTGATCCGGCCGCCCGGACCGGCCAGCGCCTGGGGGCGGGTGGCGATCGTGGACGTGGCTACGGCCCAGGAGCTCTTCGGCAGCCTGGGGCGGGTCGACCGCATCGAGCTCGTGCCCCGGGACGGTGTGAGACTGGCCGATCTCCGGGAGCGTCTGGAGCCCCTGCTGCCGCCCGGCGACAGGGTGGAGGAGCCCTCCAGACGCCGCCAGACGGCGGAGCAGATGGTGGCCTCCCTGCGTTTCAACCTCGTGGCCCTGTCCGGGATCTCGGTCCTGGTGGCGGCGGTGCTGGTGGCCACCACCCTGGCCACCTCGGTGGTGCAGCGGCGCTACACCATCGCCGTGCTCCGCTCCCACGGCGCGTCCACCTTCCAGATCGCAGCGGGGGTCGCCCTGGAGGCGGTCCTCATCGGCGCCGGCGGGGGCGTGCTGGGCATCGCCGGCGGCTTCGCCGGCGCCCGCCTCGCCCTGGCCAGCGTGCGGGCCACGGTGGCGGCGGTGCTGCGGGGCGTTCCCCTCACCGAGATCCGCTTCTCCTGGGAGCTGGCCGCCGCCGCCCTGGTCCTGGCCATGGGCACCGCCCTGGCGGCGGCGGTGCTGCCCGTGCTGGAGGCGACGGCGACGCCTCCGGTGCAGGGTCTGCACCATCGACCGCCGGCCCGCCTCGGCCGCCGAGCCATGGGGCGGGCGCTCACCGGCGTGGCGGTCCTGGGGCTGGGGGCGGCCGTGCTGGTGCGCCTGCCGTCGTTGCATGGACTGCCGGTGGCGGCTCTGGCGGCTGCCCTGGCCCTGATGGTGATGGTCCTGGTGATGGTGGGGCCGCTCATCGAGGGGGTCTCAGTGATCGCGGGGAGAGCCCTCGCCCGCGTGCGCGGTCTCGCGGTGCGTCTGGCCGCGGCGGCGTTGGCGGCCGGCCGCCGACGCGCGGCCTGGGCTGCGGGGGCGGTGGCGGTGGCGGTGGCCCTGGCGGTGGCCATCGTCACGCTGGTGACGTCGTTCCGCGCCACCGTGGTGGCCTGGAGTGAGGACGGGATGCGGGCCGACATCTGGATCCGTCCCCTCGCCGTGGCCACGGGGCTGGCGGTGGGCGGGCTGGACCCGGAGCTGGTGACCCTCGCCCAGCAGATGTTCGGCGCCGACACCGTGGATCCCTTCTACCCGGTGGAGATGTCCTACCGCGGCCACACCATCACCGTGGCCGGCGCCGCCTTCGACGTGGTCCGCCACTACGGCAACGTGGGCTTTCCGGGCCGCGACTCACGGGCCATCTTCGCCGAGGCGTACCGCGTTGGAGGGGCGATCGTCAACGAGCCCTTCGCCAACCGCTTCGGCGTCAAGGAGGGGGACCGGCTTCGCCTGGACGTCCCCCGGGGCCCCCTGGAGCTGAAGGTGGTGGGCGTGTTCAGGGACTACTCCCACGCCGGCGGCCTGGTGGTCATGGACCGCCATCTCCTCCTGCCCCACTTCCCCGACGCCGTGCCCCACGAGATCGCCCTCTTCCTGGGACCGGGCGCCGACGTGGCGGCCGCGCGTCGGCGCCTGCTGGATGCGGTGCGCGGCCGCTTCCTCATCGAGGCCTTCACCGCGCACGGGCTCCAGCAGGAGATCCTGTCCGCCTTCAACCGCACCTTCGCCATCACAACCGCCCTCTACCTGGTGGCGGCGGTGGTCGCGGTGGTGGCGGTGGCCACCGTGCTGCTCGCCCTGGTGGGGGAGCGACGGCGCGACCTGGGCCTGCTCCGGGCCATGGGCGGCTCGCGGCCCCAGGTGTTCGCGGTGGTGGTGGCCCAGGCCGGGTTGCTGGGGCTCACGGCCGCCCTGGCCGGCGGGGTGGTGGGCGTCCTGGTGGGGGTCGTGCTGGTGAAGGTGGTGAACCTCCGAGTCCTTCGGATGGACCCTGGAGCTGGTGCTGCCGTGGGCCGCCCTGACCCGCATCGGGGTCTGGGTGCTGGCGGCCTGTCTGCTGGCCGGCGTCACTCCCGCCCTCGGTGCGGCCCGTCTGCAGCCCGCGGAGGTGCTCCGTGAGGATGGGTGAGCCCGGGCGGATCACCGCGCTCCTGGCGTGTGTGCTTTTCGGTCTCGTTTCCTTCGGCGGGGCCGACGGGTCGTCATGGCGGCAGGTCACCGGGCCCCCGGCGCTCTCCTTGCCATCAGACCACGGCGCCCACCCCGCCTTCCGCACAGAGTGGTGGTACCTGACCGGTCTCGTCCACGGGGAGGATGGACGCCGCTACGGCTTCCAGCTCACCTTCTTTCGCCAGGGACTGGACCCCTCCGAGCCGCAGCCGGGCCAGTCCGACCTGCGGGCCCGGCAGGCGGTGGCCGCCCACCTGGCGGTGGTTGACATCTCACGCGGCCGCTTCCTGCACGCCGGCCGGCTGCGACGCGCTGCCGCCGGTCTGGCCGGCTTCGCCACCTCCGACCTCAACGTGTGGGTGAATGACTGGTGGCTGCGGCGGGAGGCGGGAGATGTGCTGCGCGCTGCGGCCGCCGATCGCGGCGCCGACGTCGGCGTCGAGCTGCAGCTCGAGCCGCAGACACCGCTGGTGACGAACGGCGACGACGGATACTCCCGCAAGGGCGCCGCCCCGGGGAATGCCTCGGTCTACTTGAGCTGGCCGCGCCTGCGCGTCACGGGGAAGCTCGAGATCGCCGGCCGGCGGCTGGTGGTCCAGGGGGAGGCCTGGTACGACCACGAGTGGGGGACCAGCCAGCTCGGGGTGGGCGTGGTGGGCTGGGACTGGTTCGGGCTGCGGCTCGATGACGGGCGGGCCCTCATGGTCTACCGCCTGCGTCGCGCGGACGGCAGCCCTTCCCCGTTCTCGTCGGGCACCCTGGTGGAGGCGGACGGCAGCACGCGGCATCTCGGGGCGGAGGACTTCATTCTCGAGGTCCGGGACCGCTGGGAGAGTCCACACAGCGGAGCCCATTACCCGTCCCGGTGGCGGCTCCTCGTGCCCGCGGCGGGGATCGACGTGGAGGTGAGGCCGCTGGTCGCAGACTGCGAGATCGACGCCCGTGCCTCCACCGGCACCGTGTACTGGGAGGGCCCGGTGGCGGTCGATGGGAGCTCGGTGGGGGAGGGCTACGCCGAGCTCACCGGCTACGCCTCGAGCCTCGCCGACCGCTTCTGACCAGCTCAGTCCTCGAGGCGTACGGAGACCACCTTCGAGACCCCCGGCTCCTCCATGGTGACGCCGTAGAGCACGTCCGCGGTGGCCATGGTGCGCCGGTTGTGGGTGATGAGCACGAACTGGGTGTGCTCGGTCATGGTCTCGATGAGGTCCGCCAGCCGTTCCACGTTGGCGTCGTCCAGCGGTGCGTCCACCTCGTCGAGGACGCAGAAGGGCGACGGCCGGATGCGGAACAGGGAGATCAGCAGCGACAGCGCCGTCAGGGCCTTCTCGCCCCCGGACAGGAGCTGCACGGACTGGGTCTTCTTCCCCGGGGGCTGGGCGATGATGTCGATGCCCGACTCCAGGGGATCGTCGGGGTCCACCAGCTCCAGGCAGGCGCTGCCCCCGGCGAACAGGGTGGTGAAGGTCTCGTGGAAGACCGAGTTCACCTGCTCCACGGTGGCGACGAAGCGCTCGGTGCACACGACGTCGATCTCGCGCACCGTCTCGTCGAGCTTGCGGAGAGCGCTTACCAGGTCGGTGCGTTGCTCGCCCAGGAAGCGCGATCGCTCCTCCAGCTCGCCCACCTCCTCCAGGGCCAACAGGTTGACCGGACCGAGCTTCTCGATCTTGGCGCGGAGCTCCTCGACGTGGGCTTGCTCCGCCTCGGGGTCGATCTCCTCCGTCTCTTCTTCGCCGGCCGCGGTTGCCAGCGCCTCCACCGGGGTGTGGAGCTCGGCGGCAGCCGTCTCCCGCAGGCGCTGCCACTCGGCGTCGAGACGGGCTTCGTCCAGGGTCAGGGCATGCAGGCGCTCCCGCGCCTGCTCGTGGGCCTCGCGGGCGCTGCGCACCTCTCCCTCGGCGCGGGCCACGGCCGCCGACCGCTCCTGGAGCCCCTCGGCCAGCTTCCGCTCCCGCTCTCGGGCGGCGGCCAGGAGGCCGTGCTCCTCCACCAGTCGCGCCCGCGACTGGACCACCTCCTGCTGGGTGCGCGCCAGCTCCCCGGCGAGCTGCTCCTCGTCGGAGGCGAGCTTGGTGATGCGTCGGTCCAGCTCCTCGGCCTCGCCGCCGAGGCGATCGGCCTCGGTGCGGGCGGTGGCCACCCGCTCGCCGGCGAGGCGCAGCTCGGCCCGCCACCGGTCGAGCCGGCGCAACGCCTCGGCGGTTTCACCGCGACCGGCCTGCAGACCTTCCGAGGCGGTCTCCAGGGCCCGTTCCAGCTCGTGGCTGCGGGTGTCGATGGCCTTGACCTCGTCCGCCAGCTTGGCCCGCCGGCGCTGCATGTCGCCCTTCTGAGCCCGGCTCCGCGCGGCCTCCTCGTCCACCGCCTTCAGCTCGCGCTCCAGGCGTGCGCGCTCGTCCAGCAACGACTGCTCGACGGCCGAGGTGCGGGCCCGTTCCTGCTCGGCGCCCACGAGCTCGGCTTCCACTGCGCGGAGCGCGTTCTCGACCCCCTCGAGGGCGGCGAGGGCCTCCCGCCGGCGGCCGGTGACCCCGGTCAGCTCGGCCTCGGCGTGCTCGATGCCGCGGCGCAGCTCGGCGCGCTCGTCGCGCAGGGAGAGGGCCCCGCGCAGCCGGGTCCCGGCGGTCGGGGGTTCCATGGTGCGCCCCCGCCACAGGACCTCGTCCGGCGCCACCACGATGACGTCCGGGTGAGCCTCGGCCAGGGCTCGCGCGTCTTCTTGGCGGTCACAGCGGTAGACGGCCGGAAGGGTCAGGAGGAGCCACGGACGGTCCTCTGACGCGATGCCGGCCTCGTCCAGCAGCGACTCGGCCCCCTCCAAGGGCGGTGGCCAGTCCCGGGTGGGGGCCGGGGTCGCCACCACCAGGCGGACCCGTCCCTCCTCCTCTGCCACCGCAGTCAGCTGGTCGGCGGTGAGACCTTCGACCCGCACCACGGGCAGCTCCAGCCACTCCCGCCAGACACGGTCCAGGAGGGGTGCCAGTCCCGGCGACGGGTGGACGTAGTCGGAGACCTGGCCCGCCATCGCGTCCCGCGGCAGGGCGGAGAGCAGGTGCTCGGCCGCGGCCCCGTGGCGCGCCAGCTCGCGCTCGACGCCGGTGAGGCGGTGGCGCAGCTCCCACAGGGAGCGGCCCAGCTCCTCCTCCTCGCTGCGGCAGGCGGCGCCCCTCTCCACCAGCTCCGCGCGCTGTCCGGCCAGGGCCTGCCGGCGCTGGCCGAGCTCGTCGGCGGCGGCCAGCGCCTCGCGTCCGGCGACGGCGGCGGACTCGGCACGCTCTCCGATGTCCTCTAGGCGTGTCGCGAGGCCGACGCGCTCCTGCTCGAGCTGTGTCAGGGCATAGCCGAGGCGGTCGAGGGCGCGCTCCGTCTCCGAGAGCTGATTGCGGGTGCTGGTGAGCGTGGAGATGGTGCGCAGCAGATCCTGGCGTCGTTCCTCGGTGGAGCGCTCCGCCGCGCGCAGCCGTTGCCGTGCATCTCCCTCGGCGGCGGTGGCCTCGGCCACCTTGCCCTCCACCTCCCGCTGCGCCTCCTCCAGCGTATGGACGCGGGCGGCTGCCGTGGTGAGGCGCTGGGCGATCTCGGCGCGCGAGGAGGAAAAGGCGGCGGCGTCCGTGTGGGCCCTCTCCAGGGAGTCGCGGAGGCTGTCGATGAGGTCCGACGAGCGCTCCACGAACGCCTCCCGGCGCTCCCGGGCCCCGAGCATCTCGGTGATCTCGGCGCGCACCTTTTCGAGCTCGCCGCGTCGAGCCTCGAGGGCGCTGCGGCCGTCCTCCAGGTCCGCCTCACCCCCGGCCAGGGTCGCCGCGGCAGCGGCGGTTTCATTCTCCGCCCGGCCGCGCTGCCGGATCAGCTCCCGCCGCTCCCGGTCCACGCGGCGGGCGTGGTGGGCGAGCAGTCGCCTGAGGGTGCCCTCCAGCTCCTTGCGCAGCCGTCGGTGACGCTCGGCCTGGCGGGCCTGCCGCCTCAGCTGCCGGAGGTTGCGGTCGACCTCGCCGACGATGTCCTCCAGGCGAGCCAGGTTCTGACGGGTGTGCTCGAGCTTGAGCTGGGCCTCGTGCTTGCGCTTCTTGTACCGGGTCACCCCCGCCGCCTCCTCGATGAGGATGCGTCGGTCGGTGGGGCGGGCCGACAGCACCTGACCCACCCGGCCCTGCTCGATGATGGAGTAGTCCCGCGTGCCCAGGCCCACGCCGAGGAGCTCATCCACCACGTCCTTGAGGCGGGCGCTGCGACCGTTGAGGCGGTACTCGGAGGGACCGCTCCGGAACACCCGGCGCTGGATCTCCAGACGGCCCCCGGTCTCCTTCCAGTGGCCGTCGTCGGAGCTCAGGAGGAGGGTCACCTCGGCGGCGCCGGCGGCGGGCCGTCCGGCGGCGCCGGAGAACACCACCTCGCCCATCTGCTGCAGCCGCAGCAAGGTCGGGCTCTGCTCGCCGAGCACCCAGACGATGGCGTCCACCAGGTTGGACTTCCCGCACCCGTTGGGGCCGATGATGGCCGACACCTCGCTGGGGAAGGACAGCTCCACCGAGTCCGGAAAGGACTTGAACCCGCTCAGGCGGAGCCCCTCGAGACGCACCCTCGTCATGGCGTCGTCAACCTATCAAAACGGTCGCGGGAGAGGAAGCGAGCAACCTGCATACCCGTCACACCGGCGTCACATTTCTCGCGGCAGCGGCAGTGAACAGCGACGGCGATCAGTGAAGCATCAGAGAGGGTGCCAGGCACCGCCGCAAATGAAGCGAAAGGGATTCTCGGACCGTCTTCGACGGTGCCTGGCACCCCCTCTGGCGAACCTTCGGCGAGGTTCGCGGGCACCGAGCTCGCCGAGCGAATGACCTGATCGCCAATGGACCTCAGGGGAGCCGGGAGCCTCATCACCAGCTTGATCGCAGCGCCCGCAGCCTCAAGAGCTTGGCGATGAGCCATAAGGCCGGGGTTGTGGAGCGCGTTGAGCATGGTCACCTCCGGGTCGTTCATGCCCTCCCTCACAAGCCGGTGGCCGGCCCATGTCAAGGGTGCGAAGCACCGGGCTCCGAGCCCGGCTTGCCCTTGACCTGGGCCGGCCACCGGCTACGTTCTCACACGAACGACCCGGAGTGACCATGCCGCCGCTCACTGCCGCCGCTCACTGCCGCCGCTCACTGCCGCCGCTCACTGCCGCCGCTCACTGCCGCCGCTCACTGCCGCCGCTCACTGCCGCCGCTCACTGCCGCCGCTCACTGCCGCCGCTCACTGCCGCCGCTCACTGCCGCCGCTCACTGCCGCCGCTCACTGCCGCCGCTCACTGCCGCCGCTCACTGCCGCCGCTCACTGCCGCCGCTCACTGCCGCCGCTCACTGCCGCCGCTCACTGCCGCCGGACGCTGTGGTACGCTCCGGCGCCATGAGCGAAGGCTTGACACCCCAGGGTGTGCGCGTCCTCGCCGAGCGCTTCCGGCAGCGCTGGCAGGTGGGGAGGGTCCGGGCGCTGCTGGTGGCGGGGTCGGGGATCACCCTCGCCATTCCCGGCTGGGAGGTCTCCGCCGAGGTGCCCCTCGCCGAGGTGGTGGACTTCCCCCTCCAGGAGCTCGAGGGACATCGCCAGTCCATGAGCCTGTGGCGCCGCGGAGACGAGACCCTGCTGGTGATGAACGGGCGCCTCCATCTCTACCAGGGGTACCGGCCCGAGCAGGTGGTGGCGCCGGTGCGGATCGCCGCCCTCCTCGGCGCGGAGGTGCTGGTGGCCACCAACTCCACCGGCGCCCTGGATCCCGGGCTCGCTCCCGGCTCGGTGGTGGTGGTGTCGGACCACCTGAACCTGCAGGCCTCTAACCCCCTGGTGGGGCCCTGGGGTGAGGAGTTCGGGCCGCGCTTCCCGGACATGAGCTCGGCCTACGATCCCGAGCTGCGGCGGCTGGCCGTGGAGGCCGCCGCCGAGGCCGGCTTTGCCGTCAGCGAGGGTATCTATGCGGCTGTGCTGGGACCGTCCTTCGAGACCCCCGCCGAGGTGCGGATGCTGCGTGCCCTGGGGGCGACAGTGGTGGGCATGTCCACGGTGCCTGAGGTGATCGCGGCACGACACATGGGCCTGAGGGTGCTGGCGTTGTCCCTGGCCGCCAACCCCGCCGCCGGCCTCGTGGACGCTCCCCTCAGCCACCAGGAGGTGATGGCGGCCGGCGCGCGGGCGGCGGAGCGCATGGCCGTCCTCCTCGGCCTCCTGATCGAGCGGATGTTCCCGCCCCAGCGGGAGAGCGCGTGACCATGCTTCTGGAGTATTTCCCCGTGGGGCCGATCCAGGCCAACTGCGTGCTGGTGGGTGACGAGGAGGAGGGCGTGCTGGCGGTGATCGACCCCGGCGAGGAGGCTGCGCGCATCGCGGACCGCATCGCGTCCAGCGGCCTGCGACCGATGATGATCCTGCACACCCACGCCCACCTGGATCACGCCGCCGGCACCGCCGAGCTGCTGCGCCTCCTCGGCGGTGACCTCCCGGTGGGGCTGCACCGGGATGAGCTGGAGATGTACTCGGGGCTGAGCCTGCAGGGGAGGATGTTCGGCCTGGAGGCCGAGACCCCCCCTCCGCCCACCCTGTGGCTGGAGCACGGACAGCGCCTCGAGCTGGGGGCGCTGGCCCTGGAGGTGCGCCACACCCCCGGTCACTCTCCAGGGGGCGTGTCGTTCGTGCTGCGGGACGCGCCGCCGCCCCCCGTGGCGATCGTCGGCGACGTGCTCTTTGCGGGATCCATCGGTCGCACCGACCTGTTCGGCGGGTCCTTCCAGGTCCTGGAGCGCTCCATCCGGGAGCAGCTCTACACCCTGCCCGACGAGACCAGGGTGGTGTGCGGTCACGGACCCGAGACCACCATCGGCCGGGAGAAACGGACCAACCCGTTCGTGCGCGGCTGAGGATCGGCCCGCCGCCCGGCCCCGGCTACATCTGCCAGCTGTCCAGCATCCGCATGTAGTTGGCACGGGCGAACTTGTCGGGGTCGGGCACGTGGGAGAGGCTCATGCTCCCCTGCATCTGGGCGAGGGAGGCGTACTCGTGCTCCTTGAGCCAGAACTCCATGGCCTCCAGGATGCGCCCGATGTGCTCCGGGCCGTGAATCAACAGGGCCGACACGAGCTGGACCACGTCGGCGCCCACCATCAGCGCCTTGATGGCGTCCACCGCGCTGTGCGCGCCGCCGGTGCAGGCCAGGGACAGCTCCTCGACCTGGGCCGACAGCACCGCCAGCCAGCGCAGGCGCATGCGCAGCTCGTCAGGGCTGGACAGGCGGAGATTGGGCACCACGTCCAGCTCCTCGATGTCCAGGTCGGGCTGGTAGAAACGGTTGAACACGACCAGCCCGTCCGCCCCGGCCTCGGCGAGGCGCCGGCCGAGGTTGGGGATGGAGGAGAAGAACGGGGACAGTTTGACCGCGACCGGGACGGACACCGCGCCCTTCACCGACCGCACCACCTCGACGGTTCGCCGCTCCACGTCCTCGCCGGACTCCGAGGCGTCCACCGGCAGGTAGAACACGTTGAGCTCGATGGCGTCGGCCCCGGCCCCTTCCATCTTCTTGGCGTAGGAGGTCCAGCCCCCGGCGGTGGTGCCGTTCAGGGACCCGATGACCGGGATTGAGACGCTGCCCTTGAGCGCCTCGATGTGCTTCAGGTACTGCTCGGGGCCGATGTGGTAGCCGGCGGGGTCGGCATGGTAGCCGAGGGTGGCCTCGGCGAAGCCGGCCCCGGCCGACTCCTGCTCGAGCTCGGTGCGGACCGCCGCCATGATCTCCTCCTCGAAGAGGGACGGCAGCACCACGGCGGCGGCGCCGCAGTCGGCCAGGTGGCGGACGGTGTCGATATTGCTGCCCAGGGGGCAGGCACCGACCATGATCGGGTTGGCGAGCTCGAAGCCGAGGTAGTGGGTGGTGAGATCCATGGTCCGCTCCTTTGTGCGCCGGTCAGTTGCTCTCGGCCGCGGCGTTCGCGCCGCCCACCTCGAGCTCCGCCAGCTGGCGTAGGACGTCGAAACGAGCTCGTACCGACCGCTGCGCTTTCACCAGCAGCATCTTGGCGCGCTCGGGGTCGGACTTGAGCAGCATCCGGAAGCGGGTCTCCTTCAACGCCCAGTCCTCGAAGGGGATCTTGGGCAGCTTGGAGTCCAGCTTGAGGGGGTTCTCGCCGGCGAGCGCCCGCCGCGGGTCGAACCGGTACAGGGGCCAGGCGCCGCTGTCCACCGCCAGCTGCTGGTGGTCGAGGCCGTCCCCCATGTCGTAGCCATGGGCGATGCAGGTGGAGTAGGCGATGATCAGGGACGGCCCCCAGTAGGACTCGGCCTCCTGGAAGGCGCGCACGGTGTGGGCGTCCTTCGCGCCGAAGGCGACCTGGGCCACGTACACGTGGCCGTAGGCCATGGCCATGAGGCCCAGGTCCTTGCGCTGCACCTCCTTGCCGCCCATGGCGAACTTGGCGGTCGCTGCCATGGGGGTCGCCTTGGAGGCCTGGCCGCCGGTGTTGGAGTACACACCGGTGTCCAGCACCAACAGGTTCACGTCGCGATTGATGGCGAGCACGTGGTCGAGGCCACCGTAACCGATGTCATAGGCCCAACCGTCGCCGCCAACCCCCCAGACGCTCTTGCGCACCAGATAGTCGGCGACGTTCTCCAGCTGCCGGGCCTCGGGTCCGGAGAGGCCCTGCAGCTTGTCGCGCAGGGTGGCCACCCGCTGCCGCTGGGCGGCGATGCCGGCCTCGTCGCTCTGGTCGGCGGAGACGAGCTCCTCCACGAGGGTGTCGCCGATCTGACCGGCCAGATCCTTCAGGAGGCGCAGCGCCCGCGCCCGGGTCTGGTCCACGGCGAGGCGGAAGCCGAGGGAGAACTCGGCGGCGTCCTCGAACAGGGAGTTGTTCCAGGCCGGACCGCGGCCGTCGGCGTTGACGGTGTAGGGAGTCGTGGGCAGGTTGCCGCCGTAGATGGAGGAGCAGCCGGTGGCGTTGCCGATGAGGGCCCGGTCGCCGAAGAGCTGGGTGAGGAGCTTGACGTAGGGCGTCTCGCCGCAGCCCTCGCAGGCCCCGGAGAACTCGAACAGGGGCTGCAGGAACTGGGATCCCTTCACGTCCAGCTTGAGCTTGGTACGGTCGGCCTCGGGCAGCGCCAGGAAGAAGTCCCAGTTGGTCCGTTCCTGCTCGCGGAGCGGCATCTGGGGATGCATGTCGATGGCCTTGTGCTTGGGGTTGGACTTGTCCTTGGCCGGGCACACCTTCACGCAGAGGGTGCAGCCCGTGCAGTCCTCGGGTGCGACCTGGATGGTGTACACCGCGCCCTCGATCTCACGCCCCTTGTACGGCGTGGACTTGAAGGCCTCGGGCGCCCCCTCCAGCTCCTGGGGGTCGTACACCTTGGCGCGAATCGTGGCGTGGGGGCAGACCAGCGCGCACTTGTTGCACTGGATGCACAGGTCCGGGTCCCACACCGGGATCTCGAAAGCGATGTTGCGCTTCTCCCACTGGGTCGTGGCGGTGGGCCAGGTTCCGTCCGGGGGAAAGGCGCTCACCGGCAAGAGGTCGCCCTTGCCGGCCATCATCATGGCGGTCACCCGCTTGACCAGGTCCGGCGCCTGCTCGGACACGATGGGAGGACGGGAGGTGAGGGCGGTGACGTGGTCCGGGACCTCGACCTCGTGCAGGTTGGCGAGGGTGGAGTCGACCGCCTCGTAGTTGAGGCGCACGATCTCGTCCCCCTTCTTGCCGTAGGTCTTGGCGATGGACTCCTTGATCTTGGCGATCGCTTCCTCCCGCGGCAGGATGCCGGAGATGGCGAAGAAGCAGGTCTGCATGATGGTGTTGGTGCGGCGGCCCATGCCGGTGTCCTGGGCGACCTGGGTGGCGTCGATGCAGTACAGCTTGAGCTTCTTGTCCAGGATGTCCTGTTGCACCTCGCGCGGGAAGTGGTCCCAGATCTCCTCGGGGCCGTAGGGCGAGTTGACCAGGAAGATGGCCCCGGGCTCCGCGTACTCGAGCATGTCGAGCTTCTCCAGGAACACCCACTGGTGGCAGGCCACGAACTTGGCCTTCTTGATCAGATAGGTGGCGCGGATGGGGCGCGGACCGAAGCGGAGGTGGGAGACCGTCACGGCCCCGGACTTCTTGGAGTCGTAGACGAAGTAGCCCTGCCCGTAGTTGGGGGTCTCCTCGCCGATGATCTTGATGGAGTTCTTGTTGGCGCCCACGGTGCCGTCGGCGCCGAGGCCGAAGAAGACGCCCCGGAAGACGTCATCGGCCTCGATGTCGAAGTCGTCGTCCACCTCCAGCGAGGTGTGGGAGACGTCGTCGTTGATGCCCACGGTGAAGTGGTTCCTGGGCGTCTCGGCCGCCAGGTTGTCGAAGACCGCCTTGACCATGGCGGCGTTGAACTCCTTGGACGACAGGCCGTAGCGGCCGCCCACCACCAACGG
Source organism: uncultured Holophagae bacterium (assembly GCA_963844865.1). GTDB lineage: Bacteria > Acidobacteriota > Thermoanaerobaculia > Thermoanaerobaculales > Sulfomarinibacteraceae > CAWJPY01. The sequence goes on along the minus strand of CAWJPY010000019.1, from coordinate 72,136 downwards.
CATCTCCGCGAACGGGCTGCTCCCGGACGCGCCGGCCTCGGCGAGGGCTGAGAGCACGTCCATGTACAGGGGCTCGCCCACGGCGCCCGGCTCCTTGGTGCGGTCCAGAACTGCGATCCGGCGCACGCTCCGGGGGAGCGCGCCGAAGAGCAGGGAGGCCGCGAAGGGCCGGTAGAGCCGGACCTTGACCAGGCCGATCCGCTCGCCCCGGGCCACCAGCCACTCCACGAGCTCGTGGGCGGCCTCGGCCCCCGACCCCATGAGCACCACCACCCGCTCGGCCTCGGGGTGTCCCACGTAGTCGAAGGGCCGGTAGACACGGCCGGTGACCTCGGCGAAGGCGTCCATGGCCGCCACCACGTGGTCCGCGCAGGCGTCGTAGAAGGGGTTGATGGTCTCCCGCGCCTGGAAGAAGGTGTCCGGGTTCTGGGAGCTGCCCCGTAGCACGGGCCGGTCCGGGGAGAGGGCGCGCTGGCGGTGGGCCCGCACGAGGTCGTCGTCGATCATGCGCCGCAGGTCGTCGTCCGAGAGCATCTCGATCTTCGACACCTCGTGGGAGGTCCGGAAGCCGTCGAAGAAGTGGACGAACGGAATGCGGGCGGCGAGGGTGGCGGCCTGGGCGATGCAGGCGAAGTCGTGGGCCTCCTGGGGCGAGCACGAGGAGAGCATGCCCCAACCGGTGGAGCGGCAGGCGTTGATGTCGGAGTGATCGCCGAAGATGGACAGGGCATGGGTCGCCACCGTCCGCGCCGACACGTGGAACACGGTGGAGGTCAGCTCGCCGGCGATCTTGAACATGCTCGGGATCATGAGGAGCAGGCCTTGGGAGGCGGTGAAGGTGGTGGTCAGCGCTCCAGCCTGCAGCGAGCCGTGGACGGCCGCCGAGGCGCCCCCCTCCGACTGCATCTCCACGACATCGGGGATCGTCCCCCAGATGTTCGTGCGGCCCTGGGCCGACCACTCGTCGGCGAACTCGCCCATGTTGGACGACGGGGTGATGGGGTAGATGGCGCACACGTCGTTGATGCGGTGAGCTACCGACGCGGTGGCCTCGTTGCCGTCGATCATCACGGTCTGTCGATCGGTCATCAATTCCTCCACTTTGGGCCGGGCATCGATCCTGGTCTGGGCGGTGTCGCGGCGCGGACCAGTGGCCGACAAGCCCGCGGTAGGATAGTCGTCCTCCGCGTGCCTGGCAAGGAGCCGGCGGCGACAAAATGCCGGGGCGGTCGCTCAGCGCCGCCCGGGGTGGCCGACGGGGCCGTTGCGCCGGGTGTGACGCGCTCGCATTTTGCCCAGCAGGACGTTGAGGGGATGCCCCCTCTTGAGGAAGCGCAGGACGGGCGGACGCCGGGTACCGATCCGCCCCAGAATGCCCAGGATACGGGCGTGGTCGGGCCGGGCCTTCAGACCGGCGAAGAGGTGCCTGATGGCGCGGCGGCGGTCGCCGCGCTGCAGGTAGATCAGCGCCGTGTTCGCCCGGTGGTCCGGGTCATTGTCGCGGCTCAGGGAGACCCGGCAGTACTCCAGGGCCTCGGTGTAGTGGTGACGGACCTTGGCCACGCACAGGCCGCAGTGGGACGAGGCCATGGCCAGGAGCCGGACCTCGTCGTCATTGTCGGGGGACAGCAACGGCAGGTACATCTCGAAGAGGAGCAGTGCGTTCTCGTACTCCTCTTCCTGGGCGAGCCGCACGGCGTGCCGGACCTTGCGGTAGACGGTCGGCTTGTCGAGCTTGGACTCTGCCATGTCACCAGGATGCACTACCATGAGACGGGTGCGCAACCCATTGGCCGCTTTCCCCTTGGCGCCGGCCGGCGTGAAATAGCTCCCCGGGGCGGGCAGTTATCACCGGTGGACGGAGAGAGATCGCGATGGCACAAGCACAAGAGCTTCGGGTGAGGGACACCTTCGACGCGCGGTGCGAGCTGATGCTCGAGGTGACCTGCCAGACGTTGCGCGCCGACCCGGAGCTTCGCCTCTGCGAGGGTCTTCGTCTGATCGAGGCGACGCGGGCCGCGGTGGCACGTCTCGCTCCCGATGCGCTGGGCGCCTTCGATCAGCGGGTCCTTCCCCAGATGCGTGCCATCCTGTTCGAGCGCTTCGGGGTGCCGGACTTCCCCGGCGCCACCGTCAACTGACGGTCGGTCGACCCCTGTTGCCGACGCGTGGGATCAGCCCGTCGTGAGATCCCGGTACTCGGGAAGCGAGCGCAGCTCCTCCGGTGTGAGCTGGCGTTCGATCTCCACCTGGACCTCGTCCCCCTCGGCCACCTCCAGGCCGGGCACGGTGGTGGAGAGCTGCACGCCGACGCCGGGCCGGACGTCCGTCAGATCGAGGGTGACCCGGCGGGTGATCGGAGCCGATCCGTCTGCGGGGAGCACCCGCACGAGCACCGTCAGATGATTCAGCTTCTCGGTGCCCTGGTTCACCACCCGGAGGTCGATCACGAGGCTCGGCTCCCCGGTCTGGGGGTTGTGCACCGTCGTGTAGCCGAGAGGGGTGATCTCGAACCTGCCCCGCAAGCGGTCCAGGTGCTGCTCGGGGGTCTCCTTTTCGCCGCAGGCGACCAGGATCACCGCCATGCCGGCGAGAAGCAGTACGCGGCCGATACGATGACGTCTCATCTCACGTCCTCCCCCGACGGCAGTCTAGCAGCTCGCCGGCCCGGCCAGCGCGTTGGACTGGCCGGACTGGGTGGCCGGCACGTCGACGAACGTCGCGGCGTCAAAGCCGGTGCCAGGCACCCCGTCTTGATTTGATGACACGCACGTCGCTTCATTCGAAAGGATGCCTGGCAACGGCTCTGGCCTACCCGAGGTGAGAGATTCCGCGAGGAGGACTTCTCTGAAGGCGCTCCCCGCGGTTGCCACCGCTGGCCCTTTCCCGACCAGGCGCGTCCCACGAACGATTCGGACCGCCTCAGGAACGTGCCACCAGTGGCACGCCCGAGGGACGCGCTGTCCTCCGTAGTGCCTTTGGCCCGCAGGTTCCGGTCGCGCGGGCGCCCATCGGACGCGGACGCGGACGAGGACGAGGACGCGGGCTGTACCGCAGACGTGCAGGTCATGAGGAAGGGCGCTGGGCAAGCGCTTTGGGCGTTGCGGACGAGACTGGGACGGGACGCGGGCAGAAGGCGGCGAGAACCCGCCGCACGTAGGCCCTGGTCTCGCGGAACGGAGGGATGCCGCGGTAGCGCTCGACGGTGGTGCCGCCCGCGTTATATGCGGCCAGCGCGAGGGAGAGGGAGCCGAAGCGGTCGAGGAGGGCGCGGAGGTGGGCGGCGCCGCCGCGCAGGTTCTGGGCCGGGTCGAAGACGTCGGCGACTCCCTCGTCGAGCGCGGCGGCCGGCATGAGCTGGGTGAGACCGGCCGCTCCCGCCCGGGAGAGGGCGCGGGGATCGAAGTCGGACTCGGCCTCCACCAGGGCCGCCAGCAGCCAGGGATGGAGGCCGGCCGCACGGGCCGCGTCGGAGATGGCCTGGCGGTAGGGAAGCCACTCCGGCAGGGGTTCGTCCGCCCAGCCGGCGCCGCAGTCCACGGCCGGCTCGGGGGCCGGGGGCTCCTCCACCTCGTCGCCCACCACGCGCTCGATGCGGACCGCGGGGACCACCATGCGTCCATCGTCGGGCAGCTCGAGCACGATCTGGTCCCCGGCCAGGTAGGCGTCCTCTACCTTGAGAATGCGGCCGTCGGTGAAGACCGCGATCTCGGCCCGTGCCACCGCGGGTGCGGCCGCGAGCAGGGCGAGGAGTGCGGGCAGCAGCCTCATGCCCATCGGCGTCTAGGCCCGGGGGTGCTTCTCGTCGTACAGGCGGCGGAGGCGTTCCCGTGCGACGTGGGTGTAGATCTCGGTGGTGGTCAGGGAGGCGTGGCCGAGCATCATCTGCACCGCCCGCAGGTCGGCGCCGTTCTCCACCAGGTGGGTGGCGAAGGAGTGGCGCAGGACGTGGGGGCTGAGGTGCGAGCGCACGCCGGCTGTGAGCCCATGACCGCGGAGGATCTTCCAGAAGCCCTGACGGGTGAGACGGCCACCGCGGTGATTGAGGAAGAGCTCCGGCCTCCGCTGCCGGTCGAGCCGGGGACGAGCCACCTCGAGGTAGCGCTCCAACCAGTGCATGGCGGCCATGCCGATGGGCACGAGCCGTTCCTTCTCCCGCTTGCCCACCACCTGGATGAAGCCGGGATCCAGACGCAGCCGGTCCCTGGTGAGGCCCACGAGCTCCGAGACCCGCACCCCGGTGGCATACAGGGTCTCCAGCATGGCCCGGTCGCGCAGGCCGAGGAGCGTGGCGACGTCGGGGGCGGCGAGGAGGGCCTCCACCTCGGCGGCGGTCAGGAAGTGAGGGACGGTGCGCCACAGCGTAGGAGACTGCAGGTCGGCGGTGGGGTCCGACGAGGCGACCCCGGTCTGCACGAGGAAGCGGAAGAGACCCCGCAGCGCGGACAGGGCCCGGGCCGCCGAGCGTTCACCGAGGCCGCCGTCGCGCCGCCGGCCCAGGTAGGTCCGAATGGTGGCCCGCTCGACCTCATCGAGCGCCACGCCCTCGGTGGCCAGGTGGGCCGCGAACTGGGCCAGGTCCCGGCCGTAGGAGGCCACCGTGCGGGGGCTCAGGTTGCGCTCCACGGCGAGGTGGGCCAGGTAGTCCTGGACGTGATCATCCGTCGTCGCCACGGGCCCATCTTATCGTCCCGCGCCCGCGTCCGCGCCCAAGCCCGACGCGGACGTTCCGGCGGATGCGGCGCCGGCAGCGACGGCGATCAGCGGCCGTAACAGCGGCAGCTTCATCGTCCTCCAGCGAGACCGGAACGCGCGGCCCAAAGGCGCGACGAGGAGCAGCGCGTTCCTCGGGCGTGCCACTGGTGACACTTTTCCGAAGCGGTCCGAACCGTTCGTGCGTCGCGCCTGGTCGGGAAAGTGTCAGCGGTGGCAAGCTCGGGGAGCGCCTTGAAAGAAGTCCCCGTCGCGAAATCTCTCGCGTCGGGTATGCGGGAGCAGGTGCCAGGCACCGCCGCAGATGTGGCCACCGTGGTTCTCGGTGCGTTTTCTGCGGTGCCTGGCACCCTGTCTGGTGCTCCCGGAGCGTGGGTCTCTACTTCGACCGCTTCAGGTAGCGCAGGAACTCGCTCTCGGTGCCGAGCAGGAGCACGGTGTCCTTGCCGACGGTGTCCTGGTAGACCTCCATGGTCTTGAGGAAGCGGTAGAAGTCCGGGTCCTTGTTGTAGGCCCGGGCGTAGATGTCCGCCGCCTGGGCGTCCGCCTTGCCCTGGATCTCCTGCGCCGTGCGATAGGCCTCCGAGGTGATGGTCTTGAGCTCGCGCTCCTTGTCGCCGTTGATCCGCGCCGCCTCGCCGGCACCCTCGGAGCGGTACTTCTCGGCGATCCGCTTGCGCTCGGAGATCATGCGGTCGTACACCTTGGGCCGATCCACCTGGGCGTAGTTGGTGCGCTTGAAGCGGAAGTCCAGGATCTCGATGCCCAGGTCCGAGGTGCGCTTGGCCGCGTTGGCCAGTACGTCCGCCTCCAGGGTGCCCCGTCCGTACTGGATCTCCCGTGGCTCCTCCTCCCGCTCCGGCGAGTCCGGGGACATGAGGAACTCCCGGTTGGAGCTGCGCACCACCTCGATGAGGTCGTGGTTGGCCACCGTCGAGCGGGTCTCGCCGTCCAGGATGTCGTCCAACCGAGACTGGGCGCCGATCTCGTCGCGCAGCCGCTGGAAGAACTTGAGCGGGTCGGTGATCCGCCAGCGGGCGTAGGTGTCCACGTAGATGAAGCGCTTGTCCTTGGTGGTGACCTCGTTGGCCTCACCGTCCCACTCCAGGAAGCGCTTGTCGAAGAAGTTGGCCTTCTGCAGGAAGGGGACCTTCAGCTTGAGGCCGGGGGTGGTCACCGGGTCGCCCACCGGTTTGCCGAACTGGGTGATCACCACCTGCTGGGTCTCGGTGACGATGTAGAAGGCGCCACTCACCACCAGCACGATCACCAGGATCACCAGGGTCGCCACGATTGCTGCTGCCTGCTTCACTTGCCACCTCCCTGAGCCTGGCCGGCCGCCGGCTGGAGCTGGAGCAGGGGCAGGAGACCCTTCAGGTTCTCGTCCAGCAGCACCTTCTGCTTCACCTTGGGGTAAATCTTCTGCATGGTCTCCAGGTAGATCCGCCGCCTGGTCACGTCCGGCGCCCTTTTGTAGGCGGCGAGCACGTCCTCGAACAGGGACGCGTCGCCCTGGGCGCGGTTGACCCGCTCGCTGGCGTAGCCCTTGGCCTGGGCCACCGTCTGCTCGGCCTCGCCGCGGGCCCTGGGGATGATCCGGTTGTAGTCGGCGCGGGCGTCGTTGATGGCCCGCTCCCGCTCCTGCTCGGCCTGGTTGACCTCGTTGAAGGAGGGCTTCACCGGGTCCGGCGGGTCCACGTTCTGGAGCACGATCTGGTCCACCACGATGCCGTTCTCGTACTGGTCGCAGAGATCCTGCAGGCGCTGCTCGACCTCGCTCTGGATCTCCTGCCGGCCCACGGTGAGGGCCTCGTCCACCGAGCGGTCGCCCACCACCCCCCGCATGATGGCCTCGTTCATGTCGCGGAAGGTCTTGCGCACGTTGCGGACCTTGAACAGGTACTTGTAGGGGTCGCGCACCCGGTACTGGGCGGTCCAGCTCACCACCGCCACGTTGAGGTCGCCGGTGAGCATCAACGACTCGTCGGAGAAGTCGGCGCTTGAGTAGCGGGTGCGCACGTCGGCATGCTCGGTGCGAAAGCCGAACTCCTCCTTGAGCTGACGCTGGACCGGCACCTTGTACACGCGCTCGATGGGCGCCGGCAGCTTGAAGTTGAGACCGGGATCGGCGGTGCGCTCATACTTGCCGAAGCGCACGACCACCCCCACCTCCTCGGGGTCGATGGTGAAGAACGTCGAAAACAAGATGACGATGCCCACCAACAGGAGCACCCCCCACACGATGATCTGGGTAGGTGGTCGGGGGGCGTGAAAGTCCCCGATGTCGATGGTCCGCGGTCCTTCGGATGTCATGCACCTCTCCTTCCGTCCGTGAGAAACTCGGAGTGGAGTGTACCATCCGAGTCCAGCGCGCCCTGGGCGTCTCAGTCGCCGGGGGCGGCCAGGAGGAGGATGAGGTCGCAGACGTTGCTGCCGGTGGGGCCGGTCACGATGGTGTCGCCGGCGGCGGCCAGGGCGGGGGCCGAGTCGCTATCGGCGAGGGCGGCGCGAGCGTCTATCGCGGCCGCGGTCATGCGCTGGACGCTTCCCGGGTCGACCATGGCTCCGGCGGCCTTGCTGGTCCCGTCGACGCCGTCGGTGCCCGCAGCCAGCAGCACCCTGGTCGGACCGCCTGCAAGCTCGAGCGCGGCGGCCAGTGCGAGCTCCTGACTGCGGCCTCCACGACCGCACCCCCGCACCGTGACCGTGGTCTCGCCGCCGACCACGAAGGCGGCCGACCGTGGCGAGGAAATGGAGCAGGCCAGGGCCCCGAGCTGGCGCCCGCGCTCCCGTGCCTCGCCGGTGAGGTGGCCGTCATGCAGGATGACCTGGTAGCCGCGGCTGTCGAGTGCCGCGGCGGCGGCGTCGACCGCGGTCCGGTTGTTGCCGAGGATCTCCACCCGGCCGCTGGCCAGCGGGGTGGTGGTGGGCTCGCACGCTTGTCGCCGAAGGCAGGACGTCACGGCGGCCGGGGTGTGGACCCGGACTCCGAATTGCTCGAGCACGACCAGGGCCTCCTCGGGACCGGTGGGGGAGGGCACGGTGGGGCCGGAGGCGATGTCCGGGAGCGAGTCGCCGAGCACGTCGGAGAGCACGAGGGTGACCACCTGCGCCGGGGCCGCTGCCGCGGCCAGGCCGCCGCCGGCCGCGGCCAGGAGCTGACGGCGCACTGTGTTGAGGGCACGGATGGGGGCTCCGGCCTCGAGCAGGAGACGGGTGGTGGTCCTGATGTGCTCGACCTCGAGCCCTTCCCGTGGTGCCGCCAGCAAGGCCGACGCGCCGCCGGAGAGCAGCACCACCAGGAGGTCGTCAGGGCCGAGGTCGCCGGCCGCCGCGAGCAGCCGGCGCGTGGCCGCCTCCCCGTCCGCGTCGGGGATGGGATGGGCGCCGGAGAGCACCGTGGCGGTGGTTCGGACGCGCTCGGACACCGGCGTGCCGTGGGGCGCCAGCACGATCAGCTCGTCGGTCCAGTCCTCCAGCAGATCCAGCCAGGCGTCGGCCAGGCCAGACCCGGCCTTGCCCAGGGCCATCACCACTCGCTTGCCGCGCAGGTCGGGCAACGCGCGACCCCGGACCAGCACCGCACCGCCCTCGCGCCGCACGAGCTCCGGCAGCAGGGCCGCCGGCTGCGTGGCCGCGACCGCAGCGTGGAACGCAGCCACCGCATCCTCACGCACCTGCTCGATCCCCGGTGGCATGAGCGGAGTGTAGCGGACCGCGTGCCGCTGTCGCGGCCGCAGCCGCTGATCGCTGGCGCTGCCGACGGACCTGGTCCGGGCGGGGTGGTCCCGGCCTTTGGCTGTGGCTTCGCTGCGGTGGGGGGCTCTACACCGCCCCGGCTTCGGCGGGCTCGGCTGCGGCCTCGGTCGGCTGCAGCACGAGCCCCCCGTTCTCCACGTCCAGGCGCACAGTGGCGCCGGGGCCGAGCTCGCCGCCCAGGACCATGTTGGCCAGGGGGTCCTGGACCAGCTTCTGCAGGGTGCGCTTGAGCGGCCGGGCGCCGAAGTCGGGATCGTAGCCCTCGCTGGCCAGGAAGTCGACGGCAGCGTCTGAGGCCTCGACCTGGAGGCCCTGGCCGGCCAGCAGGCGGTTGAGGTTTCGGAGCTGGATGCGCACGATGCCCGCCATGTGGGCCTCGCTGAGGCGGTGGAACACCAGCACCTCGTCCACCCGGTTCAGGAACTCGGGCCGGAAGTGGTGGCGGAGCTGGTCCCGCACGCGGGCGATCATCTCCTCGCGCTGCGACTCGGGCATCTGGTGGATGATGTCCGACGCGATGTTGGAGGTCATGATCACCACCGTGTTGCGGAAGTCCACGGTGCGGCCCTTGCCGTCGGTGAGCCGGCCCTCGTCGAGCACCTGCAGCAGGACGTTGAAGACGTCGGCGTGGGCCTTCTCGATCTCGTCCAGCAGGACCACCGCGTAGGGCCGCCGCCGGACGGCCTCGGTGAGCTGGCCGCCCTCCTCGTAGCCGACGTAGCCGGGGGGCGCCCCGATCATCCGCGCCACGGTGTGCTTCTCCATGTACTCGGACATGTCGAGCCGGACCATGGCCCGCTCGTCGTCGAACAGGAACTCGGCCAGGGCCCGGGCGAGCTCGGTCTTGCCGACGCCCGGTGGGGCCCAGGAAGAGGAACGAGCCGATGGGCCGGTTCGGGTCCTTGAGCCCGGCGCGGGCGCGCCGGACGGCGTCCGCCACCGCCCGGATGGCGTCGTCCTGGCCCACCACCCGTTCGGAGATCCGGCCCTCCATCTCGAGCAGCTTTTCCTTCTCGCCCTCCAGCAGGCGGGTGACCGGGATGCCGGTCCAGCGGGAGACGACGCGGGCCACGTCCTCCTCGCCCACCTCCTCCGACAGGATCGTGCCGTGCTCCTGCTGGTGTTGCTTGAGGTTCTGGGTGGCCTCGGCGAGCTGGCGCTCCAGCTCCACCAGCTGGCCGTAGCGGAGCTGGGCGGCCCGTTCCAGGTCGCCGTCCCGCTGTGCCCGCTCGGCGGCGTCCCGGGTGTCCTCGATCTGCTGCTTGACCTCGCGTAGGCGGCCGATGAGCTCCTTCTCCCGCTGCCAGTGCGCCTTCATGCCGTCGATCCGCTCGCCCAGCTCGGCGAGGTCCGCCTCGATGGCCTCCAGGCGCTCCTTGGAGGCGCGGTCCTTCTCCTTGGCCAGGGCCCGCTTCTCGATCTCGAGCTGGATGCGCCGGCGCTCGAGCTGGTCGATCTCGGTGGGCATGGAGTCGATCTCGATGCGCAGCCTGCGACGCCGCCTCGTCGATGAGGTCGATGGCCTTGTCGGGCAGGAATCGGTCGGAGATGTAGCGGTGGGAGAGGGTGGCCGCGGCCACCAGGGCGGCGTCGGTGATGCGCACCCCGTGGTGGACCTCGTACCTCTCCTTGAGGCCGCGCAGGATGGCGATGGTCTCCTCGACGGAGGGCTCGCCCACCATCACCGGCTGGAAACGGCGCTCCAGGGCGGCGTCCTTCTCGATGTACTTGCGGTACTCGTGCCAGAGTGGTGGCGCCGATGGCACCGCAGCTCGCCCCGGGCCAGGGCCGGCTTGAGGAGGTTGGCGGCGTCCATGGCGCCCTCGGCGGCGCCGGCGCCGACCAGGGTGTGGAGCTCGTCGATGAAGAGGATGATCTCGCCCTCGGAGTCGGTGACCTCCTTGAGCACCGCCTTGAGGCGGTCCTCGAACTCGCCTCGGTACTTGGCGCCGGCGATCAGGGCGCCCATGTCCAGGGCGACGATGCGCCGCCGCTTCAGGATCTCGGGCACGTCGCCGTCGGCGATCCTCTTGGCCAGCCCCTCGGCGATGGCGGTCTTGCCCACGCCGGGCTCGCCGATGAGCACCGGGTTGTTCTTGGTGCGCCGGGTCAGCACCTGCATCACCCGCCGGATCTCGTCGTCGCGGCCGATGACAGGGTCGAGCTTGCCGGCCGTGGCCAGCTCGGTGAGGTCGCGACCGTAGTTCTTCAGGGCCTCGTACTTGGCCTCCGGGTTCTCGTCGGTGACCCGGTGGGAGCCGCGCAGGTCCTGGATGGCGGCGAGCAGGGTCTGCTGGTCCACGCCTTCCGCCGCCAACGTCTGGTAGGCGGCGTTGCCCGGCACCGAGGTCAGGGCCATGAGCAGGTGCTCCACGGACACGTACTGGTCCTGGAACTGGGGCGCCAGCTTCTGGGCAGCCTCCAGCACCTCGCGCAGACCTCGGGAGGGCTGAGGCTCCGAGCCGCCGGCGGCGGCGGGGAGCTTCTCGATGGCGGCGCGCACTTCCCGCTCGAGATTGGGCGTGGCCACCCCGATGCGGGCCAACAGCCTGGGGGCGATGCCCTCCTCCTGGGAGAGCAACGCCATCAGCAGATGGCCCGGCGTGATCTCGGGGTTGCCGCGGGCCCCCGCCGACTTGAACGCCTCCTGGATGGCCTCGCTGGCGCGCACCGTGTACTGGGTCGTCTTCTGGCTCATTGATCCTCCCGCTGCGGCGGGACAGCCGCCCTCACAATATAGAATCTGAGTGCTGTTTTGTCAAGTCTTTATTATCATATATATTATAAAGTCGTTATAAGATATTTGAACACCAAAGGGGCCGTGGACGGGGAGGCGGAGACATTCCTCCCATGGGCATGGTTATTGCTTTAGGATGCGGCGAGCACAGATGGGACATCGAGGGTTTCCTGGCGACCTGGACCACTACCGCGGCGTCGTGGGGGCTGCGGTTACGGTCCTGGCCATCACCTTCGGCGCCGCAGTACCCGCGGCCGCGCAGCAGCTGACCTGGTGGGTGAGCGCCGGCTACTTCGAAGGCGCCTACGGGACCACCCAGACCACGCGGGCGTTCGTGCTGACCAACCAGGTCACGCTCCAGGCTGAGCGCTGGTCGCTGTCTCTGGACGTGCCCGTCGTGGACGTGGACGGTCCGGCGACGCCGTTCATCGGCAGTCGCCCCATTCCGCCCCGCAAGGAGGGTGGGGGAGACGGGCACGGGCCCGGAGGCGGCGCGGGAGGAGACACCGGGGGCGGTGACGATGGAGGCGGCAGCGGTGATGGCAGCGGAGGCGGCAACGGCAACGGTGATGGCAGCGGCAGTGGCGATGGCAGCGGCAGTGGCGACGGCAGCGGCAGTGGCGATGGCAGCGGCAGCGGCGACGGCAGCGGCAGCGGCGACGGCAGCGGCGACGGGAGCGGCAGCGGCGACGGGAGCGGCGATGGCCCTGGCAGCGGTGATGGCAGCGGCAGCGGTGCCGGGATCGGTAACGAAAAGAGCTATGTACAGCAGCTCGAGGGCGATGATCAGGCGCAGCCGGTCGAGAGTGGCGGGGCCGGGATCGCCGATCCCCTGCTCCGATTCACCTACCGCGTGCGCTCGGGCGAGCCCGATCTGCGACTGTTCGCCGCCGTCAAGGTCCCGTTCAACGACGCCAGCCGTCCCTACGCCACGGGTGCCTGGGACGCCGGTGCGGGGGTGGCTGTAGGGCATCAACTCGGCAAGTTCTACGGTCGCGGCGAGGTGGCGTGGTGGACCCTCGGTGACCCTCCCGGTGGCGAGCTCGAGGACCCGTGGGCCGTGCGCCTGGAGCTCGGGCGGCCCCTGGGGTTTCGTTGGTGGGCGGCCATGGCGGTGAACGCGGCGGGCGAGACCGTGCCCGGTACGGGAGATGCGGCGTCCGTCGAGGTCACCATGCGCCGCCGCGTCGCCGCGGGTGTCATCGGAGCGGTCGTGGCCGTGGGTCTGACCGATGCCACGCCCGACCTCACCCTGGCCCTGCAGTGGCAGCTCGGAGGGTGACGCGGAGGACGCTGCGTCCTCCGAGACCCGAGACCGCGGGTCCTCTCGTCCTCCTCGATCCTTCCCGATCCCCATGAACTGACCCTTTGGATAGCCGGCGCGTGCCGTCCCGACTGGCAGGCCTGGCAGAGCGCGTATGTCGTTCCCTGACAGGACTGGCAGCCGGTGGCGGGCGGCGGTGAGGCGCGGCACCTCCTCCCACGACGCATCCTCGGACGCAGGACTGCAGGTCCGTGCACATGCCTTCTGAATGCAACCAGATGTGTTCCGGTCGATCGTGACGTGGAGCAATGCCGATGAGGTTCGGCACGCTGTCATGACGGTGGCACGCGGCTTGCTCACGAAAGGGCAATCACGTGGAACTGTCCACGTTCGAGGCGGCTGGCGCTGGTTTGGCGATTCGCGCGCCATGCTCCTGACCGCCATCCGGTGCGTGAGATCCGGTCGGCAACGATCGCGGGCTCTCGGGTGCGCAGCACCCAGATCGCAGGCCGGGTCAGGGGGGGATCAATGGATCGATGCGTCCCTCGTTCGAGCCGACAGCGTGGTGCGCTCACCTCCCACGCCGCCCGCGGCGGCCAGAGCCCCGGCATGCCGCGGTGCCGGCATTCCCTCTTCGACGCCGCCCCCTTCCCTGGGGGCGGCGTCCTTTCTGTGCACAGGGACGGCGCCTCCCCAGACGAGGGTGCCGGTCGGTCGACGTACCGCAGCGACTCGCACGAGGAGATGACCATGAGCGACATCGGTGGCACCTGCAGGGTCGACTTCGCCTTCTCCCAATCACGGGCGCGCGTCCCCACGCTCCGGATGGTCAAGCCGGCGGCTGCGCCGGAGGCCATACCCCGGTCCGCCATCATCGAGATCTCCAACGTCAGCCGCGCGTTCTCCTCGGCGCGGTCCTCGGGCGTCGAGGCGGTCGCGGGTGTCAGTGCTGTTCTCGAAGAGAACACGGCCGTCCTGGTGGAGGGCCCCAGCGGCTCGGGCAAGACCACGCTGCTGAGCATGATCGGTTGCATGGTCCGGCCCAGTGCCGGCCGCATCACCATCGCCGGACACGACGTCACGCGTCTTCCCGAGGAACGTCTCGCCGAGCTGCGGCGGCGGCTGATCGGCTTCGTGTTCCAGAGCCACAACCTGATTCGGAGGGCCTCGGCCCTGGAGAACGTCATGCTCCCGGCGGTGCCCGGCCCGGGAGCCACCCGCGACATCCGAGACAGGGCGCACGCTCTGTTGGCCCGCCTCGGCATCTCCCACCGCGCCCAGGAACGGGTCGAGCGGCTCTCAGGTGGCGAGTGCCAGCGAGTGGCCATCGCGCGGGCGCTCATCAACGACCCCCCGATCGTCATCGCGGACGAGCCGACCGCCCATCTCGACTCCATGGCCACGCGGTCGTTGCTCGACCTGGTGACGATGCTGCTGGCGGGCGGCAAGACGCTGGTGATCGCGACCCACGACCCGACGCTGTGCGCGTCGGAGATGTTCGCGCAGGTGCTCGACCTCGAATGCGGCCGGCTCCAGCAGAGGGCCTCCTCATGGTCCTGAACATCGCCGTTCTGGGGCTCCTCCTGTGCTCCGGCATGGTGCTGGTGGTCGTCGTGCTGGCGGCCGCGGTCGGAACCACGGTCCTGGTGGGGTGGGATCCGGCCGCGAGCGGTCGCGAGCAGCTCGCCCGGGAGCGCCGCACCTACCTGGTGCAGGCCACGGTGCGGGTGGCACTCGCGTGCCAGCTCCTCTCGGTCTTCCTCTTCCTCACCACCGTAGATCGCCTGCACCCCCTGATCACCGGCGCCATGTGCGCCGCCGGCACCCTGGCCGCCAGCCCCCTCGGCTACCCCACGCTGCTCTTGAAGCTGGGCACGTTTCTCCTCTGCGCCGTGTGGTTGGTGGTGGACCGGGCCAGCCCGGTGGCGACCAGCCCGGGGGTGGTCCGCTTCAAGCACCTGTTCCTGATCCTGATCGCCGTCGGGCTGCTGGTGGAGAACGTCGTCCAGGTCCGCTACTTCTCGGACCTGGATCCGGACATCATCACCTCCTGCTGCGCCACCATCTTCGGGACCGGCGCCTCCGGCCTGGGCGCCGACCTCGCCACGCTGCCGGTCCGTGAGAGCCGACTCGTGTACGTGACGGTCCTCATGCTCACGGTGGTCCTCGGCGGCGGATCACTGGCGCGAGGTCGCTGGATGGCGCTTTACGGGATGCTGTCGGTTGCCCTGGGGCTCGTCGCCGTCGCCTCGGTCATCTCCTGGATCGCGCCCGGTTACTACGAGCTGCCCACGCACCACTGCCCGTTCTGCCTGCTCGCCGCCGACTACGGGCACATCGGGTTCGCGCTGTATGCGGCCTTGCTCGCAGGGGTGGTGGCCGGGGGCGGCGCCGGCCTGACTCGTGTGTTGCGTCGCCTCGACCGCCTGGAGTCCATCACGCCGGGGGTCGAACGCCGCCTCTGTGCTGTTTCGCTGAGCGGTTTCGCGGTGTTCTCGCTGCTCGCGGTGTGGCCGTGGGTGGCGTCGGGCGTTCGCCTGGAGGGCTACTGACATGGCCACTCCGCATCACCTCATCGCTCTCCCTCTCCGTCCTCGCCGGTGCTCGCCGCCGGCCCGTCGAAAGGAGAAGCTCGTGACGAATCGTCGATCTCGCCTCATCGTCGGCCTGTGCTTCGGATCGGTGCTGTTGTTCTCCGCCGCGGAGGTCCTGGCGGTTCCGGCCTTCGCGCGTCGGTATCAGACGAGCTGCGCCACGTGTCACTCGACGTATCCACGCCTCAACGCGGTCGGGGAGTCCTTCCGTCTCATGGGCTACCGGTTCCCCGACGACGAGCGCTACCGCAAGACGCAGCCGGTGGAGATGGGGGATGAGGCCTACAAGCGGTTGTGGCCGGAGGCCCTGTGGCCGACCACCGTCCCCTCCCACACGCCCCTGTCGTTCATCTCTCGTTTCATGGGCGAGGTGGACGTCGACGGCAGCCGCAAGGTGGGCTTCAGCTATCTCGTGCCCGAGGAGGTGGAGTTCGTGTGGGCGGGAAACCTCGGGGACGACCTCCTCTTCTACGGAGACAT
The DNA here is from genome assembly GCA_963844865.1 of uncultured Holophagae bacterium. Lineage (GTDB taxonomy): Bacteria > Acidobacteriota > Thermoanaerobaculia > Thermoanaerobaculales > Sulfomarinibacteraceae > CAWJPY01. The sequence continues at coordinate 56,589 of CAWJPY010000019.1, read as the reverse complement.
CATCTATCTGCAGAAGGACTTCGGCGGCCTGGAGCCGCAGTCCTGGGCGACTCTCAAGGGCTGGCTGCAGTTCCAGAGCGTGGTCGGACCGGAGGACGCCTTCAACCTCAGGATCGGGACCGTCGGCACCCAGAGCATGGGCCTGTTCAACGAGCGCGATGCGAACATCTACGCCACCCACTTCTACCAGTACACATCGTGGTCCATGCCCCCGGTGGACCTGGGCGAGGCGGGGCTGTCATCGTTCAACGGCAACAACTTCACCATCACGCCCCAGGCCGGGATCGAGCTGAACGGAGTGGGGGAACGATGGTTCTATGCCCTCGGGGTGGTCAGCGGCAATCCGCTGTGGGTGTCGGGGGACATCCCCCCCAGCGACATCACGTTCTTCGGCCAGGGTCGAGGAACCGATCGCAAGGACGTCTACCTGCAGCTCGCCTACAAGTGGGGCGGGCTGCCCTTCAAGCGCACCGCCGAGCCGGAGGCGGGCAGCACCCTCACCCCGAGCTCCGACTTCTGGCGTGACGACACGAGCACCATCGTGTCGTTGTGGGGCTACAACGGGCGCGCCGAGATCGAGGCCGTCGATCTCGACGGCGGCAAGAACAAGCAGAATGACGACTTCTGGCGTCTGGGCGTGGGTGTGCAGCAGATGATCAAGGACGTGTCCATCGGTGGCGTCTACGTCGTCGGCAAGGACGACAACCCCTACGGCATCCTCACCGACCAGTCGGTGGACTCCACGACCTGGAACGTGGAGGTGCTGGGCTGGGTTTACCCGTGGCTGATCCCCTACGGCCGCTACGAGGTGCTGGACCTGGAGATGCCCGACGGGGTGCCCGGCATCCCCACCCAGCGCGACATCTCGCGCTTCGTGGCGGGGGTCAAGATGATGATCCGCCCCAACGTGTTCTGCACCGTCGAAGGGACGTACTACACCAAGGGCGAGGAACTGGAGGAGGGCATTGACCAGACGATCTTCATCCTGCTGTCGGTCGCGTTCTGAGGCCGGAGCGGCCCGTGCCTTCCTGGTGGCGACGACGCTCGCGCTGAGCGCCGCAGGGATCGCTGTCTCTGCGAGTGCCGGCGGGAAGGTGGCGGGGACGGTGTCCGTGGAGCAGGCCGCCATCCGCACCGAGGGGGCGAAGCACGATCGGGACGTGGTCCTCTCGCTCAGCCGCAAGGACGGGCGGTCCTTCCCCCCGGCCGCGGCGCGGGCGACCATGGATCAGCGCGGGCTGGTGTTCATCCCCCACGTGCTGGCGATCCAGGCCGGCACCACGGTCGCCTTCCTCAACAACGACCACGACCAACACAACGTCTACTTCCTCGACGACGAGACCGGAGAGACCCTGGACATCGGGACCTGGGGTTACGGGTCCAGCGTCGACCACACCTTCGACCGGCCGGGGACCGTGATCACACTGTGCAAGCTGCACCTGGAGATGGCCGCCTACATCGTGGTGATGGACGGACCCTACTTCACCACCGTGCAGCTCGATGCGGACAACCGCCAGGCGGCCTTCGAGATCCCGGACGTCCCTCCGGGGGACTACCTGCTCACGGCGTGGCACAAGAAGCTCAAGCAGAAGGGAGGCCAGGCGGAGGTCACGGTTACCGAGGGAGCGACGACCATGGCCGACGTGGTGGTCACGAAGGCGAGGTATGCGCGAGTACAGCGCTGATGGCGGCCCCGGGCGGGCTGCCGCAAGGGGTGGGTGTGTCGTGGGGAAGCCATGAGCAGGTCGAGGAGGGGATGGCAGGCCTGGATGATGGTCGCGTGCTGGGTGCTGGCGCCGGCGGCGCCGGCCCTGGGCGGAGACGCCCCGCCCGCACTCCGCGAGATCACCATCATGGCCCGCCAGTACGGCTACGAGCCGAGCCGGATCGTGCTCGACTCGGGCGAGCGGGTGCGCCTGCGCCTCGCCTCCGAGGACGTGGTCCACGGCTTCTACCTGGACGGTCACGATCTGGAGGCCGAGATCCGTCCCGGGGCCCTCGGCTTCCGGGTGCGGCACCCGTCCTCGGAGACGGAGTTCCGTCAGGTCGAGGATGTGGAGTTCACCGCCGGGCCCCCGGGCAAGTACCACTACCGCTGCTCGGTCACCTGCGGGACGCTCCATCCCTTCATGCTGGGCGAGCTCGTCGTCCGCCCCAACCGGCCGTTCCACCTGTCGGCCCTGGCCGCCGGCGGCATCGCGTTCCTCTTCCTGGGCGCGGCCTTCGTGCGCGGCTCCGCCTCGGGTCGGGGCAGCCTCCCGGGCCCGCCCGCCCGCCGCATCGACCTGCTGCGCACCTTCGGCTGGCTGGAGCGGATCCTCCGCAAGAGGTGGTTCCAGTTCGCGGTGATCGTCCCCAACCTGGTGGTGCTGTTCTTCTTCATCCTGGCCGGCCTGCTCGGATCACCCATCGGCAACCGCAACATCATCGTCACCATCGTGTGGATCCTGTGGTGGTTCCTGCTCATCGTCCTCCTGGTCCCCCTGGGGGGGAGGGCATGGTGCATGGTCTGCCCGGTCCCGGCGCTCGGGGAGTGGTTCGCGCGTCGGCGCCTGGTGGGGGTGCGATCCGAGGCGGAGGGTTCGCGGTCGCTGGCGACGGGCAGCCTCAACCGCAGGTGGCCGCAAGCGCTGGCCAACCTGTGGCCCCAGAACGTGCTGTTCCTCGCGCTGTGCACCTTCTCCACCATCCTGGTGACCCGGCCGGCCCTCACCGCCGTGGTGCTGGCCGTGATGGTCGCCGCGGCGCTGGTGGTGCACGCCGTGTTCCGGCGGCGCAGCTTCTGCCGGTACCTCTGCCCCCTCAACTCGTGGATGAGCCTGTACGCCATGACCGCCGTGGCCGAGGTGCGGCCGCGGGACGCGGAGCTCTGCAGCCAGTGCCGGGAGCACTCCTGCGCCGCCGGCTCGGAGGCGGCGTGGCCCTGCCCGTGGCTCGAGAACCCCTCCAAGCTGGCCCGCAACAACTACTGCGGCCTGTGCATGGAGTGCATCAAGGCCTGCCCCAACGCCAACATGACCCTGCGCGCGCGCCCGTTCGCCTCCGACACCGCCATCCGGAGCGCCGACGAGGCGTGGATGGCGTTCATCATGATCGCACTGGTGGTGGCCTACACCGTCACCCTCCTGGGGCCGTGGGGCACCATCAAGCAGTGGGCCAACGTGACCGAGGTGGGCAACTGGAGGGGGTTCGCGTTCCACGCCGCGGTGGTGTGGACCGCGGCGCTCGCCGTGGTGCCGGGCGTCTGGTACCTGGGCGCGCTCCTGGGCCGCGCCCTCGCCGGGGAGGGCGCGGTGTCGCTGAGGAAGCTCTTCCTGCGTTCCTCCTACATGCTCGTGCCCCTCGGCCTGTTGGCCTGGGCGGCGTTCAGCATCCCCCTGGTGATGGTCAACTACACCCACATCATCTCGTCGCTCTCCGACCCTTTCGGGTGGGGGTGGAACCTCTTCGGCACCGCCCAGAGCCAGTGGCGGCCGCTCCTGCCGGAGGCCGTCGGAAGCATCCAGATCCCTCTCCTCCTCGCGGGTCTCGCCTTGGCCCTGAGGAGGGGAGACGACATCCTGCGCGACCTCTACCCCCAGCCGCGACGGGCCGCCCGTGCGCTCGTGCCCCTCGGCGGTCTGTGCACCCTGATGACCCTCCTGCTGCTCCGACTCTTCGTGGGGTGATGCCATGAAGCCGGAGAGAATCGCCGCCCTCGTCGTCGTCCTCCCCCTGGTGCTGGGGAGCGCGGCCATCGCCTGGTACCGGCATGCCGCCACCCCCGGCGTGGGGGAGCCCGGGGTGGTGGTCTTCAACCTGACCGGCGTGGCCTCCACCGGCGTCTGGACCCTGGACGACGTGAACGGACTCAACTACTGGTGGAAGACGTTCGAGCCGGCCACGCTCTCGGTCCGGGAGGGGGACACCGTGCTGGTGAACCTGCGCAGCGCTGACCTGCTCCACCGCTTCTACATCCCTCAGTTCGGGGTGGGACCGGTGGACGTGGAGCCCGGGCACATGGTCAGCGTGCGCTTCACCGCCAATCGGGCGGGGGTGTTCCAGTACTACTGCACCGCCCTCTGCGGAACCTGCCACTTCTACATGCGGGGGTGGGTGGTGGTGACCGCTGCCGGGGAGGAGCCCATCACGCCGCCGAGGATCGGCTGCCCCCTGTGCCTGCCCGACGTCGGCCCGCGGCCGGTCACCGAGGAACTGGTCCAGATCGGCTCCTACCTGTACCGGCAGAAGGGGTGCATCACCTGCCACGGCCCGGAGGGCCACGGCGGCGTCGTCAACCCGAACTCGGCCAACAGCCCGGTGCCGCCCCACGACACCACGGCCCAGAAGCTCTTCCTGGCGGGGCCGGAGGACGCCGACGCTCTCCTCGCGCTCATCCAGCGCGCCCCGGACCTCGGCGCGGTGGAGGAGGACGACGACATCTCCCGGTTCCCGGTGGTGCGGACCCGTTACCTGAACGCGAAGCAGATCATCCGCGGCGGCAGGTACTCGGCCAAGGCAGACCCCGCGGGTCCGGAGCCGCCCCTGCAGATGCCCGCGTGGCAGCACCTGGTGGAGGAGCGCGACATCGACGCCCTCCTGTCCTACTTCATCTCCCTCTACGACTGGGAGGCGAGCTGATGGCGTTGCGCCTGGGGGGATCGATGCTGCGGGTGGCGGTGCTGGGCCTGCTCGCCCTGCAGGCCCTCGCCGTGGGCGCGCTCTGGGCGTGGGGGGAGGTGGTCGACAGGCGGCTCGCGGCCGTGGCGGCGACCCAGCGCGTCCTGGCGGGGGAGCTGCAGCTCACCGACCTGGCCCTCTTCTCCGAGGCGAGCTACTGCCGGCACCCCACCGGCGCCGACCTGTTCGCGGCCCACGCCGACCACCCGGCGGCGCTCGAGCACTTCCCCGCCGGCTCGGTGGTGCCGCCCCCTCGCTCCCCTCTCCCACTGCCCGCGGCGCCGGGAGACGCGCCATGAGGCGGCACCTGCGCATCCTGGACAGCGCCCTCGCGGGGCTGGCCCGCAACCCGGCCCGCACCCTGGCGGTCACGGTGGTGTACGCACTGCTGGTGTTCCTGGTGGCCTCGCTCCTCATGTGCGTGCAGGGCCTGCGGCGGGAGGCGCGCCGCCTGCTTTCGGGCGCGCCGGAGCTCGTGGTGCAGCGGCTGGCCGCCGGCCGGCACGAGCCCATCCCGGTGGCGTGGACCACCCGCATCGAGGCGATCCGCGGCGTGCGCTCGACCACGCCCAGGGTGTGGGGCTACTCCTTCGACCCCCCCACGGGGATCACCCTCACCCTGTGGGGCGCGGGCTCGGTGCCGTCAGGCCTCCTGGAGCCGGCGGACGGCACGCCGCCCACTCCTCAGGAAGGTGGTACCTGCCTGGTGGGTCGCGGCGTGGCGGAGGCGCGCTTCCTCGGGGTCGGCGACCGGCTGCCCCTGCGGGCCGCCGACGGCGGTCTCTTCGCGCCGCGGGTGATGGGGGTGTTCACCGCCGACTCGTCGCTGCTCACCAACGACCTGGTGGTGCTCCCCACCGTCGACGCACGGCGCGTGCTGGGCGTCGAGGAGTTTCTGGCCACCGACATCGCCGTCCACATCCCTCGGGAGCAGGAGGTGGACACCGTCGCCCGCAAGGTCCAGGAGCTGTGGCCGGATGCGCGCACCATCTCCCGGCGGCAGATGCTGCAGACCTATGACGCCGTCTTCGACTGGCGCTCCGGAATCTGGGGCGCCCTCCTGCTGAGCTCGGTACTGGCCTTCTCGATCCTGGTCTGGGACAAGGCCAGCGGCCTGTCGGCGGATGAGCAGCGGGCCGTCGGGGTGCTCAAGGCCGTGGGCTGGACGGCGCGGGACGTGCTCGAGCTCAGGGCCTGGGAGAGTGGCCTGGTGTCCGTGGCGGCGGCCCTGGCGGGCTTCCTCGGGGCCCAGGTCCACCTGCTCCTCTTCCACGGCGCCCTCTTCGCGCGGGTGCTCGAGGGGTGGTCGGCGACGTTCCCCACCTTCGTGGTGGCGCCGCGGCCCGACGGTCCCACGCTGCTGCTGTGCCTGGCCCTGGCCGTGGTGCCCTACGTGGTCGCCGGGCTGGTGCCGGCCTGGCGGGCCGCGGTCACCGATCCCGACAGCGTGATCCGGGGCTGAGGATGGCACGGCGCACGCTCCCGTTGCTCGTCGCCGTTCTGCTGGCAGTCGCCGGCTGCGGCCGGCCGCCGCCCGAGCACGAGGTGGTGACCGCCGTCGGGGACGTGGTCCGACTGCCCGTGGCGGCGGTGGCCGACGGAGGCGTCCACTTCTACACCTACAAGCACGCCGGGACCAACGTCAACTTCATCGTCCGCACGGACGGTCAGGGCGCGTTGCACACCCACTTCGACGCCTGCTACAGCTGCTACCACTACAAGCGCGGCTTCACGGTGGAGGGCCCCGACCTGGTGTGCATCGCCTGCCGCCTGACCTATCCCATCGCGGACGAGACGTGGGACTTCATAGGGGCGTGCGCGCCGATCTCGGTGCACTCCCGCGTCGACGGCGGCAGCCTCGTCATCGATCGCGAGCTGCTGGAGCGCGGCGCCCAGTACTTCTGACCCGCCTCGGCGTCCGGGTGCGCCGCCGCGTACTCTGCGCCAACAGGTCGTGATCCCCCGGGGGGCTCACCCGGGGGACCAGAGGGAGGGAGGACGTCGCAGCGGCTGAAGGCGGAGTCGTCCGAGTACCTTCGGTCGAAGGGGGGCGGACCGCGGCCCCGATCTCACGTCACGGGGCCGCGAGTGTCGATGCTCGAACGGTCAGTTCTTCTTGCCCTTGCGTACCCCGGGGTTTCCCGAGGTGGGCGTCTCATCACTGTCGATGACGGTGATTTGTTGCTCGCCAAAGGCGATCGTATTGTCGCCGTAGACGATCTCGACCACGATCTTGTTGTCGTCCCCGATGTTGGGTTCGAGCGCCCTGACCTCTTCCATGTAGAAGTTCGCCACGAAGAAGCCTCGGTTGTCCTCCTTTGTCCTCCAAGAGAACGCTCTCGGGGGCTCGTCACCGACCTGGAAGTAGAGCTCGGCCGTGTAGACGTCCTCGTGGGGAACATCGGTGTGGACGGTGACCGTTTCGCCGTCGCTTGCGAGATTGAGGATCCCCGGCGAGACGTCAATGACCATTTCCGGGACTGGTGTCGGCGTTGGGGAGGGCTCCTGCGCGGTGGCGACGGCGGGCGTGAGGGCCACCAGTGTGGCCATGCCCGCGAGGGCCAGGACGACGATCGGTCGGACGTAGGCACGGTTCATCATGACCTCCTGGTTCCGGGATCGGCGGTCTCGTGACCGCGTCGATCGTGACCGCTCGGGAAGCGGGTGCCATTGCACGTGGACAAGTAGAACCATTGCAACCCGGGTGCCAGGTTGGTCAATTTTGATTAAGTACCTGAATACAATGGCGTTCCTGTGATTATCTGACCCCATGAGCTGACGTTGGAGCGCTAGGAGCCGGGGCGCAACGCCGCGAGGGGTGTGTCGCCGCGACCCGCCCTTCGGGTGACCCCTGACGACGGCAGTTGGCAGCCACCAGCGCCAGCGATCAGCGACCGCCGGCAGTGGTCAGCGGCAGCGAACAGCGGGCGGCGGCCGCCGCCAGCGTGACCGCTCAGGGTCCCACTGGCGTGGAACAGCGGTCCTCGAGAGGACAGCACGTCCCTCGGGCGTGCCACTGGTGACCCGGCTCCGCTTGCAGCTTCGCCGTGGTCAGCGGTGGCAACCTCGGGGAACGCGCCGACAGAATCGGCGCGCCGCGGCATCTCTCGCTTCGGCAAGGCCAGAACGGGCGCCAGGCACCGCCGCAGATGAAACGAACGGGGTTCTCGAACCGCCTTCGACGGTGCCTGACACCCTCGCCGGTGCTCCCGAAGTCTCTCGCCATCGGGCTGGCCCGGTTCCTGCGCGCTGCCGCCGCTCCCGGCCGCCGTGCCCGTCCGAGACGATGCAAAGCGCAACCCGTAACTGCGCGGATGATCCAGACAAGAACGCCGGGGACCCTAGGTGGGTCCCCGGCGGGAGTGGCCGGGACGGTCCGGCGTGTCGGCGAAGGGACCGGACCGCGACCTGTCGCCCGGTCGGCTCAGGCGACCATGGCTACTCCTTGGTGAACACCAGGTCGTCGTACGGATAGTTGGTGACCAGCCAGGCCTCCATGCCACCCTCGGGGTTGGTGCCCCAGCCCACGATCCTGGCGGAGGGACCATTGTCCCCGTAGTTGACCACGTCGCTGAGCGCGAGGCCCGTGGCCTCGAACAGGACCCACGCCGAGCCCATGCCGGAGGCCTCGGCGGCGCCGGTCTTGATGAGGATCTTCTCCAGGTCGTACATGTAGCCGATGTAGTCGTTGACCGTGCCGTCGGGCAGGGTGTAGGGGCCGTCGGGCTCGAGCACCGGGTTGCCGGTCCAGACGAAGGCTTCGGACGGGTACAGGATGCTCTGGCTCTTGCCCACGACCATCAGGTCGCCCGCCATCGATTCGGGCCGGTAGACGATGCTGGTGGCGACGCTGTTGTACTTCTTCTTGGACAGGCCGCCGAGGGCCTTGACCAGCCAGGTCTCGACGACGTCAGTGGTTGCGGGGTCATCGCCCTCGAACCAGATGCAGGCCTGGGGGCCCTTGGGGCTGTCGCTGCGACCGACGACGTAGATCACGCCCTCGTCGGTGACGGTCAGGGCGTAGGCCTCGGCGAACTTGCCGCCGGGGATCGTGGGCAGGATGGTGCTCGTCAGGATCGCAGTGACGTTGCCCTCCGCATCCTCCTCGGTGCCCCCGTAGATCGTGACGAAGGCCTTGTTGCCGGTCTTGGTCCCGCCGTAGCCGGCGATGATCGTCCCGTCGGCGGACACGGCCTCCGCCGAGCTGGTCTGCAGGGTCTGTCCCACGACACCGTCGATCACTTCCTGGATGGTGAGCGGCACCGGTTCCACGATGGTCTCGCCGGTTTCCGCATCCACCGTGGCCGTCGTCATGTCGGCGAGGAACGCCTGCTGGCCGGTCATGTTGTTCCCGGTGCCCACGAGGATCGTCCCGTCGGCCGACGCGTCGTTGGCCTTCATGTACGAGATGCCGCCGCCAAAGTCCGGGATGCCCAAGTAGTTGACTACCACGGCCTCGGGATCGTAGAACCACAGCCACTCGGCGGCGTAGGAGACGGTGCCCGTCGTCAGGGTGCCGACCGGCAGGGATCCGCACCAGTCAAAGTTGTCGACCGAGCTGGCATTCTCGGGATCTACCTTGTCATAGGGGCAGGGATCCACGGTCATGTCCGAGGCGGCGTAGGCCTCCCCATTACCGATGTTCTCCTGGACCTGCAGCTCGTTGTAGAGGGGGGCCACACCGTCGCCGGTGGAGATGGCCCAGTCGATGTCCATGCGCCAGGCCTTCGTGAAGCTGACCACGACGGTGGCGCCCACGGCGACGTTGCCGTCGCGGGAGATGCCCAGGGCCTTGGAGGAGTCGTGGGGACCGTCCAGGTGCCCGAGGCGCCAGAAGTAATAGCCTTCGATCGGGGTTGCCTCCGGTACGGTCCCGTCGTCCGGCGGCTTGCCGCCCATTTTCCCGCTGCCCGCCCAGACCGCGGTCACGGCCACGGCCAGGGCCACGCAGGCCACCATGATGAGGATGAAGGATCTCGATTTCATGTCGTCCTCCTTGCGTTTCATGTCGTTGCGGCTCCCCTGCCCGGGGGCTGCTCAGTGATCAAAGAAGCCCGGGGGCGCCGCGCGGCGCCCCCGAGTTCCGTCATTCCTGCTCCTCTCCCCGGTAGTCGACGCGGCGGAACATGATGTCGCTGCCCTCCTCGCTGTTCTCGACCCAGACGGCGTACATGCGCGAGCCGTCGGGGGTCTGGCGGAGCTGTGCCGCGCCCTGCTCGGGCTGGTCCTTGGCGAGCAGGTTCCAGCCCTCCCGTGGGCTGCCGTCGCCGTCCTGGGGGGTCACGACCACGGTCTGGTAGCGCTGCCCCTTGTCCATGGTCCGGCTGTAGTAGATGTCCAGGGGCATCTTGGGGAAGGTCGCGTCGTTGGGGGCCTGGTTCTGGTTGAACTCGATGCCGTAGGCGAGCTGGAAGACGCCCTTCTGCTGCTCGTCCTCGGGGTAGAGCGTGTAGCCATCCGTGAGGATGGTCCCGGGGGTCTTGACGAGCCGCGGCTCGAGCACGCTGATGCGGTTGTTGCGCAGGTTGGAGACGTTGCGCGGCGGCTCGGAGTCGCCGGGACCGTACACGGTGGTGACAACCTCCTCGTCCCAGGTCACGACCTGGTTCACGTCGTCGATCACGGGGACCCTGAACGCCACGTTGTGCTCGATGGCCTCGGAGTCGCCGGGATCCGTGGTCCAGGTCTGCCCGCCGTCGAAGGAGCGCCTGACGAAGAGGTCGTACTTGTCGTTGGCGTTGCGGCCCCAGTTGGGGGTCCAGCTGTAGGCGATGATCAGCTCGTCGCCGTCGAGGGCGCCGCGCTGGGCCAGGGCGTCGCTGTAGGGGTTCTTGGCGGACGAGTCCGCGAGGTTGCCCGGTGTCCAGGCCCAGCGGAGCATCTTGTTGGGCTTCTCCGGGTCGAAGGGGTCCTGGAACATCTCGGTGGGCGTGACGCTGCTGAGGTTCTGGGCTCCAGGCACGACGCTCGTGAAGGCGTACGGGTTGCTCTTTGCAGGGGCGACCAGGCGGCGCATGAAGACGTCGGCCGGCTTGCCGCTGCCCTCCTCGCCCTGGCGGTAGAGCGCCACCAGGACCGTCCCCGAGTCACCCATCTTCGACTTGGGCTGGGGGATGAAGCGCACCCGGCGGGCATTCTCGTAGGCCAGGACCGGCTGTGCCTGCCAGTCGAGGAACAGGCTGCCGTCCTCGTTCGTGACGTAGACCGGGTTGCCGGCCTCGTCGGTCTCCGGCAGGTTGAGGATGCCGCCGCCGGCGACGGTCTCCGGGTTGAAGAGCTCGAAGCTGTGGTAGATGACGTTCTTGCCGACGTCGGTCTTGTACCTGGCCTCGTCCTCCTCCCCGGACGAGATCACGATCACCCCGTCCGTGGTCTCCTCCTCGCCCTCGTGCTCGCCCTCGGGAGGGATGCCGACGCCCTTGCTCTCCTCGTAGCCGATGATGACCCAGGCGCTCTTGTCGACAGAGCACTCCTTCGTGACGGGGTCGCTCTTGCCGGGGCAGTACGGTTGCACGAAGATCATGGGCCGCGAGGCGCCGGTGTTGCCGTCCAGCAGGCGGCCGTCACGGGTCACACAGACGTTGTGGACGTCGCCCTTTGGGTTCGTCCGCTCGACGGTGTAGACGCAGAGATCGTTGGTTCCGAACTCTTCGGGTGTTCCGATGCCGTCGAGGGTCCCGCAGTAGCGGTGGGTGCCCTGGCCCTCCTCGTCGAAGATGTGGTCGCCGTTGCCGCCGTCGGGGTCCATGTTCTCCAGGCTGCAGACGTCGTTGTCTGAGACCTTGATCGGCAGGGACATGGGCACCAGGGCCTTGACCCGACCCTGCAGCTCGGGATCCTGATCCACGAAGTCTCCGTCATTGTGAGGATCCGTAGGGTAGTCGTAGTCGATCGTGGCGAAGTCCTTCTCGGTGATGTAGCTGAGCCAGATGTCGGTCTTGTTGTGGGTGTTGGCGCCGCTCCACCCCTCGCCGGGCCCGTCGCCGTCACCCGGCATCAGCCCCTTGGCGTCCTCCTGCCAGGCGATGGCGAAGGCCACGTCGTCACCCGCCCCGGCGAAGAGCTGGTTGGCGTCGCGGCGGCCCGAGGTCACGCGCTCGGGCTTGTACCACTGGATGTTGCCGTCCGGTTCGATGATGCCCCGCGCGGTCCAGACGCAGCTGAAGGGCACCTCGCCCATCTCCGGGTAGTCCTCGTAGATGACCGAGCGCTGGGGCCCGCCTGCCCCGTAGATGTCGTCCTTCCAGTAGGCGTCGTCCCCGGGGTAGTCGGCCGTGCACATCTGGTCGACCTCGTCGGGGTTGCCGGTGCAGTAGACGGCGCACCCGGTCTCCGGCGTCTCGTCGGCCTCGGTGGTGGGGTCGTTGCAGAGGTTGATGGCGTAGCCCGGCCGCCCGCCCCGGCAGTACTTGTCGGTCCAGGCGACGAAGATCATGTTGTCCTTGACCTTGAGCATGGGCTTGGCGGAGTCGCCCGGGTAGCCGGCGCGGGACGACCTGCCCGCGGTCCTGGAGATGTTCCGCCGCTTCCAGGTCTCGCCGTCGTCGCGGGAGATGGCCACGAAGACGTCGGACGCATTCTTGCCCTCGACCTCGGTCGCCGTACCCTCGACCTCCTCGACGTACGCGACCACGATGGGCTTGGCGACGTTCCGGGGGAGCTCGATCAGGCCACCCTCGGCGTCGTAGTAGAGGACCTCGGTCACGCTGTCGTCCGCCCTCCTGGCCGTGACGTAGACCGGCATGATCTCGAGCTTGGCCTTGTCGCTCATCATGGCGGCGTTCTTGGAGACGTTCTTCTTCATCAGGTTGCCGATCTTCTGGCCGGTGGCGAGGTTCTCCCTCGCGTCGTCCCTGGTCAGGGGGACCAGGTCGACGACGCCGGCGCAGGCCGCCTGCGTCGCGTCGATGAGGGCACTGATACCGGGCTCGTTCCCGAAGTCGACCTGCTCGAACGCGGGTAGCGCGCTGTTCAGGCAGGCGACCACAGGCTCGGTGATGCTGATGGCACCCGACCCGTGCATGCCGTCCGCGTCCAGGCTCTGGAGCAGCCACGCCATGTTGATGACCCGGTCGTCATCCATGTCGGATCCCGGGAAGAGGTCCACCGGCGACACGTTGCGGTCGGCGAGGGCGGTGCCCAGGTGCAGGTTCCCCACCCAGAAGTCGATGACCTCCGGGGGCAACCACCAGAAGTGCCCCTCCTCGCCGGTCACCCCGTCCTGGGTGATGGTCGCGTAGCGCAGGCCGCTCACGTTGGCGTCGACGAAGTGACCGGGCTCGACCTTGGCCAGGGGGTAGACGATGTACTCCGACCAGATCCGGTCGTCGTGCTTGTCGAGCCGGGGGAAGACGCCGTCGCCCGCCGCGAATGCGCTGTCCACGCCCGCCACCTCGACCTGGATGGCGATGTGGAGATTCGGCTCGCAGATCGTCGGCTTGACGCTCCAGCAGATGTCGAAGTTGTCGAGGGGAATCACCTGGAGGTAGCTGTGGGCCTCCGAGCCCGGGCCGTCCAGGTTGTCCGTCTTGTAGTCGAAGTAGCCGGCGACCGGCTTGCCCTTCTTGTTCAGGATGTCGGCGAAATCGTCCGGGGGCTGGACGACGTGGATGCTCACCTCCGCCAGCTTGTAGGCTTCCGACGTGACGAGGATCTTGAGGTCGTTCTTGGTGTTCCAGACGGCGACCTCGCCGACCGTGAGGAAGCTGTCGAAGTCCTCCTGGACCCGCGACTGGAGGTCGGTTCTCAGCGGCCAGATCATGCCGTCCCCGGCGCCACCGCCGGCGGCGAGCACGCACGGCACCACGCACATGGCCACCGCCAACAGTGTTGGCGTGATGTACCTGACGCGATTCATGTGAACCTCCTTTTCATGGACCGAATCGGAGTGCCCGCCGGGCACATCGGCCCGGCGGAGCACGGAGTTCCTGTGGTTCGACCGACGCGGGGCGATGCCCGCCCGTCCGCCCTCTCGAGTGGCACCATCCATCACCTCCCTTTCTCTTCTCGTGCTGGAGTCCCGCTCAGGGATCGCCTGCGGCCGGGGGGCGGACAGGGGACGCACCGTGTCTCCTCTCCCAAGCCCGGAATGGCCACCGCGACGAGCCGATCTGCGAGATCTCACAGCGACTCCTCGGTTCGATGTATGGACACACGTTGCACAGGACCGCTCATTTTCGAGACATCCTCCCGGTCGGTTTCTGGCGACCGGCTTCGGATCGTTGTGACGCCAGACACTGAGCAAGGCGCGTGCCAGGTTCTCGATCTTTGGAGTGCCCCCGGTCACGACGACCCGGGAGAACGCTGATGATGACGATCCCCGTGGGACCTGGTCGGGGAGGCAGTCGACCGGATGACGAGAGGAATTCTCTCGACGCCCCTTGCGTCTCACTGCCAGACGCGTCATACTCCCCGAGAGACCGTGTGACACAGGAGTCAGGAGCCATCCATGGCCGAGCCACAAGCGCCTCTCGAGCAGCGGGCGGGCTGACACCGTGGAGCGGGGCAGGATCCTGGTCGTCGACGACGAAGAAGGGATCCGGTTCACCTTCCGGAACTTCCTCGAGGAGGAGGGGTACCGCGTCACCACGGCAGCGGACTACGACCTGGCCATGGCGGCGGTGTCCGAGGGCGAGTTCGACCTGGCGTTCGTGGACATCATCCTGGAGGGGAGATCGGGCATCGACCTCCTGCGTGACCTGAAGGAGTCGTTCCCCTCCATCGAGGTCGTGATCGTGACCGGTGCGCCGACCATCGACAGCGCGTCCAACGCCCTTCGTCTCGGCGCCCTGGACTACGTCGTCAAACCGGTTCGTCAGGACGCGCTGATCCGGAGCGCCGACATGGCGTTCCGGCACAAGGCCCTGATCGACGCCAAGGAGGCCTACCGGCGGAACATCGAGGCCATCTTCCGCAGCGTCAAGGACGCCATCATCACCGTCGACCACCAGCTCAACCTGGTTGAGGCCAACCACGCAGCCGAGCAGCTGTGCGGGATCCGTCGCGAGGACTGGATCGGCAAGCCGTTCCACCAGGGAGGGCTCCCCTGCGATCGCTCGTGTCTGGGGGCGGTGCTGGACACGGTGGCCCAGGGCAAGGCGGTGGAGCTGCGCAAGGTGGAGTGCACCTGCCCGGAGCGGCCTCCCCGGGTCGTCAGCGTGACCGCCACGCCCCTCATCGACGACCGCGCCAGGGCGTCCGGAGGCGTGCTGGTCATCCGTGACGAGACCCGCCTCGTGGCGCTGGAGCGCAGCCTGCGCACGCGCCAGGAGGGTGGGTCGATCGTGGGCAGGAGCGAGCCGATCCGCAAGGTGCTGTCCCTGATCGAGGCCCTCGGCGACGTGGAGACCTCGGTCTTGATCACCGGTGAGAGTGGCACCGGCAAGGAGCTGGTGGCGGATGCGCTCCACGCGGCGGGCCGGCGGCGCAAGCGGATCCTGGTCAAGGTCAACTGCTCGGCCCTGTCGGAGAGCCTGCTGGAGAGCGAGCTGTTCGGGCACGTCCGGGGTGCCTTCACGGGCGCCGACCGCAACAAGGTCGGGCGCTTCGAGCGTGCCGACGGGGGCACCATCTTCCTGGATGAGATCGGGGACATCACGCCCAGGATGCAGCTCCGCTTTCTGCGGGTGCTGGAGAGCAAGCAGTTCGAGCGGGTCGGCGATGCCACGCCCGTCACCGCCGACGTGCGGGTCATCGCGGCCACCAACCGCAATCTCAAGGACCTGGTGGCGCGGGGCGACTTTCGCGAGGACCTCTACTATCGCCTCAAGGTCTTCGAGATCCACATGCCGCCCCTGCGCGAGCGCCGCGATGACATCCCGCTGCTGGTCCAGCACTTCATCCGCGACTTCAATCTGAGGATGGACAGGGACGTGCGGGGCGTCAGCGACGCGGTCATGGAGCTGCTTTTCGGCCACGACTGGCCGGGCAACGTGCGCGAGCTCGAGAACGCACTGGAGCACGCATTCGTCCTCTGCCGCGGGGACTCCATCACGCCCAATCACCTGCCGGCCGAGCTGACCAAGGTGGTGCGGGACGTGCCCGGTGCGGCGCCGGACGACGGCTCGGCGGCCCCTTTCCCGGTGGACCGCATCCTTCCACTCGACGAGGTGGAGAGCCGCTATCTGGCGTGGGCGATGGGCTCCCACGGTGGCGACAACAGCAGCCTCGCCCAGAAGCTCGGCCTCAGCGAGAGGACGTTTTACCGACGGCTGAGAAGCCTGCGCGGCAACGGCGAACCGGGTGAGTGACGGGTGACGCGCGGGTCTCCACGGCCGTGGTCCGGGCTTCGCGTGATGGGATGGGGTGCTCCTTCATCCACGAGGGAAGGAGCTGGTCTTCAGCACTGGACGGGGGGTGCGGCCTCGGATCGGCGCCGAGGGGCCCGCACTCTCTGAGGAGGGCACCATGGTTGTCCGCGGCTCTTCTCGAAGCCTCCTGAGGTCGAAGTACGTCGGGATCGGCATCCTCACCGCTGGTCTGTACTGGTTGCTGGAGGCGCTCGCACACGTCTACCTGTACTGTGCGTACCTTTTCCCGCAGTACACCCATGGCACGTTTCTGTCGTACCTGTTCCCGGCCGACATGCACGAGGTCTCCAAGCGCCTCCTCATCAGCGCACTGATCGTGGGCTTCAGCCTGTACGCTCAGCACGGCATCAACGTCCGCCGCCGGACCGAGGAGGCGCTCGCCACCAGCGAGCGGAAGTACCGCACGCTGATCCAGGAGGCCCTCAACCCGGTGTTCGTCGTCGACACCGGCGGTCGGATGGTGGAGCACAACCTGGCGGCCCAGCAGTTCTTCGAGATGCCGGCCGAGGAGCTCGCCTCCAAGAGGTACCAGGATCTTTTCTGGCCGCGGTCCGACGGCGGCGCCCTGGGCGCGCACGTGGTCATCCCCGGCCAGCTCGAGGTCAACTACCACACCAAGGGCTCGATCAAGACGCTGCTGTTGAACCTGGTCCCGTTCGCGGCGGAGGACGGCCGCCAGCTCTACTTCGGCATCGGCCAGGACTTCACGGAGCGGAAGAGGATCCAGGTCAACCTGCAGCTCGCCCATGCCGAGCTGCACCAGATCTTCAACACCGCGTCGGCCGCCATGCGGGTGATCGACGCCCACTCCAACGTGCTCCGAGTGAACCAGACCTTCGTCGGACTGTCCGGGATCACCGAGGAGGAAGCGATCGGCGCCAAGTGCTTTGACGTCTTCGCCGGTGACAAGTGCCACACGCCGGAGTGTCCTCTGGTGCGGATCCTCAACGGCGCCAAGGAGATCGAGTACGACCTCACGAAGACGCGCAACGACGGCACGACGGTCTCCTGTCTGCTCACGGCGCGGCCGTTCATGGACCAGGACGGTCAGCCGGTGGGCATCGTCGAGTCCTTCAAGGACATCACCGAGCTGGCGCGCGTCCAGGAAGAGCTGCGCACCGAACGGGACCGTCTGCGCCACATCCTCTTCCAGCAGTTCGAGGGCGTCGGCATCATCCGCGGCGACTTCACCATCGAGTACCAGAACGAGGCCCTGCGGCAGGAGCTGGGGAACTGCGTGGGCCAGCTCTGCTATGCGGCGCTCCGTGGCCGGACGATGCCCTGTCCGTGCTGCTACATGGAGGAGGCCATCACGTCGGGGAAGCTCCAGCACTGCGAGTTCGAGGTGGTGGCGGGGAGAGTCCACGAGCACACGTACACGCCGTTTCGCGATGCCAACGGCGAGGAGAAGGTGCTGGTGCTCCTGCGCGACATCACCGAACGCAAGGCCTCCCGGGCATCGGTCATCCGCTCCGAGCAGCTCGCCGCCCTGGGTGAGCTGGCGGCGGGAGTCGCGCACGAGATCAACAACCCCATGAACGGGATCATCAACTACGCCCAGATGCTCATCAATCGGGATCGCGGCCACGAGTACGTGAAGGACATCGCCTCCAGAGTCGTGGCCGAGGGCGACCGGGTCGCCAAGATCGTTGAGAGCCTGCTGGCGTTCGCCCGCCGCGAGTCCCAGGTCCGGGTCCCGATCCACATCCAGGACATCCTGTCGGACTCCCTCACCCTCACCGGGGCCCAGATTCGCAAGGACGGCATCGACCTCGCGTTCGAGGTGCCCATGGATCTGCCCAGGGTCCACTGCATTCCGCAGGAGATCCAGCAGGTCTTCCTGAACCTCCTGAGCAATGCCCGGTACGCGCTCAACGAACGCTATCCGAGCGCCGACCGCAACAAGAGGCTCAGGATCACCGCCGGAGCCGACGGCAACGGCGCGTCACGGAACGTGACGGTGCTGTTCGAGGACTCGGGCGTCGGCATCCCGGTCGCCAACCTGGCCAAGGTCATGAACCCGTTCTTCTCGACCAAGCCCAAGGGCAAGGGCACCGGCCTCGGGCTCTCCATCTGCAACGAGATCGTCCAGGAGCACGGCGGCCGCCTCACCATCGACAGCGTGGAGGGAGAGTTCACGCGGGTCAGCGTGACCCTTCCCCAGGTGACCGCCTGAGCCGGCCCGGTCCCTACGTGCCCAGGAGCTCGCTCATCGTCGAAGACCGGGGCGTCGCCGGCATCGGGTGGGGATGGCAGTGGTCCTCACGGGGGCATCGTTCCCAGGACGGGGGGAGCCCGCTTCATAAACGGAAGCCGTCGTCGAGCATGCTCAGCCTCTCGGCAAGCCGCACCTCCCCGAGGCAGGTGTGGGCTTCGAGCTTGCGGTAGCAGCTTGCAAGATAGTCGCGGAGGGCCCTCCGACTGATGCCGAGCAAGGCGGCCGCGTCGTCGGTCCCGACCCCAGCGCCGAGCAGGCGGAGCACCTCGACCTCCCGCGAGGTCTCGCCGTGGAGGCGTCGGTCCGTGGCCCCCGGGAAGGTCTCGCCCGTCTCGGAGGCGAGGCACTCGAGGAGGCACTCCTCCACGGGTTCGAGGAAGTGCACGAGGGAGGGCCCCAGGTCGGGAGTCCCTCCGACTGCCACCACCGACACCCGCAACGGCAGGCTCGACCCCGAGGGATGGGTGACGTCGAGGCGGAACGGACGCACGGCCGTCCCCTGCCGGGCCATGCGCATGACCGGACAGCCGGCCATGCAGTAGGAGTTGTCGAAGAGGTCGCGGCCGCCCATCACCTCGTGACAGGGACGCCCGATCACCTGGTCGGCTTCGGTGCCGAGAAGCAGCGCGGCGGCGCGGTTCCAGCCGATCAGCTTGCCGTCCGGTGCCGTCGTGAACGCCGCTGTGTGCGCCGCCGTCGTCATCCAGGCTGCTACGTTTGGAATGGCCGGACCCTCCTCGCCGTCTTTGGTCGTTGTCGTGGCGGGTCGTAGCAAGGGACGTGCCCGACCTGAGACGGCGGGCAGGTCCGCGTCGCCTGTCACTGGTGTCCGTTGGACCCGCGGGTGGGTCGTTCGAACCCGCCACGGCACGAGGCGGCAGCGCGGTGGGTCGCGGTGGACGGGGTACAATCGCTCGACGCCAACCTGAGGATGGGGGGATCCATGGCCACAAAGAGCCCGACGGGGAATCTCAAGTACGAGCCGTATGTGCCGGCCAGCACGAGCATGCGCGAGCTCACCGCGCGCGCGCTGGTGCTGGGGGTGTTGATGGCGATCGTGCTCGGCGCCGCCAACGCCTACCTGGGCATGAAGGTGGGTCTGACCGTGGCCGCCACCTTCCCGGCCGCCGTGGTGGCCATGGCCGCCCTGAGGATCTTTGGCGGAAGCGTGCTCGAGGAGAACCTGGCCCGGACCACCGCCTCGGTGGGGGAGGCGTTGGTGGCGGGGGCCATCTTCACCATCCCCGCCTTCATCCTGGCCGGCGCTTGGGAACGATTCCACTTCTTCGACGCGACGCTGATCATGGGTATCGGCGGCGTGCTCGGCGTGCTCTTCGTCATCATCCTCCGGCGCACCCTGGTGGTGGAGGCCGACCTGCCGTTCCCGGAGAGCGTGGCCGCGGGCGAGATCGTGAAGGCCGGCCAGGGCGGCCAGACCGGCGCCGGGCTGGTCTTCGGCGCCATGGGTATCGCCGCCCTGTGGGAGCTCTTCAAGAACTCCAACGGCATCCAGATCGTGCAGGAGACCATGGGCCGCTTCTTCCACTTCCCCCGCTCGACCATCCAGATCGTGCGGCAACCGCATCGAGTACGCCGGGGGCTGTTCGTGCAGACGCCGGCCGCCTCGCCGGCGGTCATCGGGGTCGGCTACATCGTCGGCCTCAGGATCTCTGCGGTGCTGTTCGCCGGCGCCGTCGACGGGCTGGCTGCTCCTGGTGCCGCTGGCCCTCTTCCTCAACCCGGCGCTCGGGCACCGGGATCACCGGCGAGCAGGGCATTCATCGACCGTATCGCCTACGACGTCTGGTTCCGGCAGATCCGGCCCCTGGCGGTCGGGACCATGATCGTGGCCGCCTTCTACACCCTCTGCAAGCTCCGCACCTCCCTGATCGACGGCATCCGCAAGGCGTTCGCCCACTTCGACGCTCTGGCGGCGGCGGTGCGGCGGCCGAGCGCACCGAGCGCGACCTCAACTTCAAGAAGGTCTGCGGCGCCATCGCCCTGCTCGCCATCCCGGTGTTCTTCCTCTACCGTACTTCGCCCACAACTACGCCGGCTCGGCGATCCTGACCGTCGTGATGATCGTCCTCGGCTTCCTTTTCGCCGCGGTCGCCGGCTATCTGGTGGGACTGATCGGCAGCTCGAACAACCCCATCTCCGGGCTCACGCTTGTCGGCCCTGCTGATCTCGGCGGTGCTCATGGTGGCTCATCGGCCTGACCGACGTCCACGGGGTGGCGGCCGTGCTGGGGGTGGCCGGCATCGTCTGCTGCGCGGCGGGCATTGCCGGCGACATGATGCAGGACCTCAAGGTCGGCCACATCCTGGGCGGCACGCCGTGGAAGATGGAGGTCGGCGAGATCCTCGGTGTCATCGCGGCGGCGGCCGTGCTCGCTCTGCCCCTCGCGGCTCCTGGATCGCGTCTACCACCATCGGCTCGGCGGCGCTGCCGGCACCCCAGGCCGGTCTCATGGCGCTCATGGCCAAGGGCATCGTGGGCGGCCAGATGGCGTGGCCGCTGGTGATCGTGGGCATGTTCTTCGGCGTCGCGCTGATCCTCATCGGGTCACCGTCGCCCATGCTCGTCGCCGTCGGCATGTACCTGCCCTTCTACTCCACCGCCTCGATCTTCGTGGGCGGGGTCATCCGTGGATCTTCGAGAAGCGCCTCGGCCAGAAGCCCACGCCACCCCGAAGAGCGGACCCGGGCCGAGAACATGGGCGTGCTGCTGTCGTCGGGCTTCATCGCCGGGGAAGTCCCTGATGGCGGTGGTCCTCGCTTTCCTGGTCATGTACGGCAAGCTCTGGCTCAAGCTCCCCGAGGGCGAGAACATCCTCCCCCATATCGCCTCCAGCTTCTGGCTCGGCCTCCTGGTCTACCCGCTGCTCCTGGGGCTCCTGGTGTGGCTGCCCCTGAAGCGCATGAAGGAGGGCGGGCCGTCGATCAAGATCGAGTGAGGGCGTGATCGGGGCTGACGACGTTCCGGTCCGTCGCGTCGCCTGGCGCGATGAGAAGGACGGCTGCGTCATGCTGCTGCGGGAGCCGCCCCGGGGCTCCGGGTTCGCGGGCCTCAAGGCACGGGTGGCCTGGGTCCTCAGCCCGCGCCGGGTGAAGCTGGACGAGCGCGGCAGCCTGCTCTGGCGCCACCTTGACGGCGCCACCACGGTGGCCGGGCTGGCCCGCATCCTCCAGCGGGAGCGACCCGACGATGCGCAGGACGCGGAGGCGCGGGTGGCCGGCTGGCTCCAGGTGCTCGCGGACAACCGTCTCATCGAGCTGCGTCGGGAGGGGTGGGGCGAGTGACAGTGGCGGCGACGGCGATCAGCGGCAGCGCGCCTCCGCACCGTTGACCGGGACACAGGCGGCGGCCGGGGGTCTGCGCGGTCGCAACCGAGGCGCTCAATCGGACGCGGGCGAGGGCCTGTCGAGATGCGATCCTCGGGCAGGCTCCTCGTCGATGTATCCGAGCGCTCGCAGCTCGTCCAAGAGCGCCTGGTCCACAGCCGACTCCGTGCCGAATGTCTCCCGTGTCTCTCCCCATGATGGGATGGTCCGCACGGGGTTGCGGCGCTGGAACCGGGGCGTGAAGAGGTCGGTCCGAGGGCGGCCGTCGAACGACTCGGCGACCGGGAGACCCATGGCATAGAGAATGGTGGGCGTCATGTCGAGGACGTCGACCGCGTCCACGTCAGCGCTGGGGTCGATGCGTGGCCCGGCGGCGAAGAAGATGCCGTCCGTCCGCCTGTCGTGCGTTCCTGAAAGGTGCGTGACCTGCCACAGGGCTCCCGGCAGGGGTTGTCCGTCCACCATGAGGGGCGGGACCGCGCCATCGGGGAGGACCTGCACGACGAAGTCCGCCCCTTGACGACGTTCTTCGGGGTCGGCATCGCGAACCGACAGGGCGGGCTTCCCGTGCGCGTAGGTGATGCGGCCGAGGCGCTCGACGAGTCGCCTCCGGATCGTGGCCCGCTGCGTCGATGTCACCTTCCCGCCGGCTTCGCGCCCCTCGAGGCAGTAGCGGACCTTCTTTGCCAGCACGTGGTCGGGCGATGCGTAGGTGTAGAGGAGCGATGCGCCGAAGTCCACGCCCGTGGCGTTGCGACGCAAGAAGCCGAGGCGACTCAGGACGGGGTCCAGCTTCAGCATGATCCTCAGCTTCTCCTGCTTCATCGCCTTGAAGCCGTGATCGGACATCACGAACGTCGTGGCGTCCGGCCCGGCCGCTCGACGGATGTCCCCGATTGCGCGGTCCACGGCGTCGTACACCCGGAAGATCCGCTCCCGGCCGGTGGGCACTTGGTTCCTGTCCACTCCTGGGAATGCCTCCGGCTCGAAGTACTTCCAGTTGAAGTGGCAGGCGATGTCCACGCCGCGGAAGTAGGTGAGGAGCAGGTCGAAACCCTCGCCTGCGAGGACGGTACTCACCAGCGCCGTAACCTGATCCTGCTTCTTGGCGGCGTCGTTGCCGCCGAAGGTGTCGGGAAGCGACAGCGCCTCCCGCTGGAGCTCCTCCAACCTGGGAAGGAGCCGGGCCGGCGTGACGCGGTCATCCAGGTTCGTGAGGGCGCGATCGCTCACGACGACCCCATCGACCTCCTCCGCCGGCCACGTCCCCCACCAGTTGACGACGGCGACTCGACGACGGACCGCGGACGCCATGTTCCACAGGGCGGGAACCCGGCGCTGGGTGGACGACACTGGCTGGTCACCGTGGGCGGTGGCGACCGTGAAGTCGGTGATGCCGTGCCGTGCCGGCACCACACCGGTGGCGATCGACGTCCAGATCACGGGCGACGCGGAGTCGATCGTCCGCATCCTGGCGGTGATCCCCTCCGCGGCCATGCGCCGCAGGTTGGGGAGCCGGTCCTCGGCCCACATCGACTCGATGATCCGCCACTCGCCCCCGTCGACGCCGATGACCACCACCGGGGCGTCCGCCTCGCCGCCTCGCTGACCGCACGCGGTAGGGAGCAGCACGAGGCCGACACTCAGGGCCATCGCCCATCGTGAGCGCAGAATGGCCTGTACGCGGTGCGATGCGCGTGGACCAACGGTGGGGAGACCGTGCCGAGCGGCTCGCGTACCGCCTGTCATCTCCGGATCAGGTGTTTCCTGCCCATTGGGAGCCACCGGCAGACATCGGGTCATTGCAGCTCCTCCACGTCGTGCTCACTCCCGGTACCCCAGGGCTTCCAGGCGGCGGCGGGTGGCCGCGTCCAGGTGAAACGGGGCGGACGCCTGTTGCTCGCGGTGGGCGTCGACCCAGGCTTCGAGCTTGGCCCGCAGCCAGGCGACCTCGGGGACAGCGGCGCCAGCTACATTGTGGTGCTCGCCGGGGTCGTGCTCCAGGTCGAAGACGTACTCGGGGTCATGGGTGCGGCCTGGGCCCCGGCCCATGCCGAAGTCGAGGCCCCGACGGTGGGCCAGGATGACTTTCCAGCGGTTCGAGCGCGCCATGTGGCCGTGCCGAAGACCAGGGGCGGCGGCGAAGACGATCCGGCCCGCGTCCGAGGGCGGTGGCCGAGTCCCGAGGAGATCAGGCCACAGGGATGGTCCCGCCGTAACGGAGTCAGGTGCGACCAGTGCCGCGAGGGTCTGGTGGAGCTCGAGGGTGTCTGTCAGACGCTCCACTCGCCGCGGCCGCACCAGCCCGGGCCACGAGATGACGAGGGGGATGTGTACGACCTCGTCGTACAGGGTGTGGCCGTGGAAGAGGCCGCCATGGTCCGAGAGCTCCTCGCCGTGGTCGGCGGTGACCACCAGCAGGATGTCGCGGTCACGGTACCGGCTCCTCAGGCGGTCCAGGATGATCCCGATCTGGTCGTCATTGTAGGAGACCCCGTCCAGGTAAAGACCGCGGAGCCTGCCCGCTTCGGCGGCCCTCAACGGCCGCTTCCCGTCCCGGATGCTGACCAGGGTGGCGGTGGAGCCGTCGAGCCACGACGCGGCGGCACTCGAGAACCGGCCGGCAAAGGGCGGGGGAGGCGTGTACGGGTTGTGGGGGTTGAGGGAGTGGATGTACAGGAAGGCACGGTCATCGTCGTCGAGCCGGTCCAGCCACTCCAGCGCGGCGCGGTCCACCCGTTCGGCGCTGTCGTTGACGGTCGGTGGGGCGTCCGGGCGGAAGTCCTCGGCGATCGGCAGTACCTGGACGTCTTCGAAGCCGCGCCCAAGGCCCAGCTCCCGGGCGAAGTAGGGGTTCGCGGTGACTGCCGCGGTGCGATAGCCGGCGTGGGCGAAAGCCTCGGCGAGGGTTTCCGGACCGTCCGCGGAGAGCGCACCGCCGGACAGGAAGGTGTGCCCGGTGAAGAGGGCCTTGGTAGAGGGAGCGGTGTTGGGGGCGGCGCTGAAGTGGCGAGCGAACGCCACACCCTCGTTTGCCAGGCGGTCGAGGACAGGGGTCACGTCCGGGCGGCCGCCGAAGGCGCCCAGAGCGTCGGCGCGCAGGGCGTCGAGGACGTAGAGCACCACCAGCTTGGGCGGAGGTGGTGGAGGAGCGGCCTCCGGCGACGGAGCCGGTCGTGGACGCCGCAGCACGAGGCCCCGCCACACCGCGGGCGGCCCGGCGCCCTGGGCCAGGAGCCGGATACGAACGACCTGTGGATGTGATCCGCGGACCAGGTCGGCGCCGAACGGCACCATCTCGGTTGATCCTTCGCTGGCGGACCAGACGAGCAGCGTGCGTGCTCCGTCCCCCTCGACCGTGAGCGAGAAGCGCTGGTCCGGCCGAGCACCGGACGGGGGGACCAGAGTGCCCGCGACCTCCGACCCCGGCTCCGCCATCAGCGCCAGCTCCAGGGCCGAGAAGCCAGTCTGAGAGATGGCGCCGTCCGCGATCTCGACGGCGCCCGGCCGCGCTCGCGGCCGGACGGTGGCCCGACGCAGCACGACCGCCTCGGGGTCGCTGAAACGGAGGCCGATCGCGACTCGACCGAGGGCGAGGTCGAGGGGCAGCGGGACCGCGGTGCGCGTCGTGACGGGGTAGGTCCCGAGGCGGCGGCCCGCACAGGTCGCGGTCACGGTCGAGGAGCCGCCGTCCGGTGCGGCAGCGGCCTCGAGGGTCAGGGTCCGGAGGTGCTGCCGCAGGCGGACCACCTCCACGACCGAGTCGTCTCCGTCGGGGGAGATCGCCACTCCTCCGGCGGCGCCCGCGAAGCGCCATCCGCGGACGAAGCGCGTGCCGGCTCCGCTCGTGGGCAGCGCCACCACGGCCCGCTCGGTGAGCACGTCCGGAGGCGGGGCTGCCGAGAGCAGATCGATCTCCTCGACCCCGTGACCACCGCAGGCGGCCAGGCCGAGGACGACGGTGAGCACCACCAGCACGCTCCGCAGGAGCCTGGGCGACGTGGGGGTCATCCCACTCCTTGTGCCATCGCTCGCGCCTCCGGCGCTCGGGAGGGGATGGTTCGACTCGGCCGCTCTGCGGCCTCGCTCACCATCACAGCCCGGATGGGCGGTCGGTCGAGCGTGCCGCTTCATTGCAGCGGCAGCCCGTCACGCGGCGCCCTGGGTGGAGAGCACCGCGGGGACCGTCTTGAGCAGGATCTTGACGTCCAGCCACAGGGACCACTGATCGATGTAGGCCAGGTCGAGGGCGATCCAGCGGTTGAAGTCGTCCAGACCGGCGCGTCCCGAGACCTGCCAGAGGCCGGTCAGCCCGGGCTTCATGGACAGCCGACGACGTTGCCAGCGCTCGTACTGGGCCACCTCGTCGGGCAGGGGCGGTCGCGGTCCCACCAGGGACATGTCTCCCTTGAGCACGTTGATCAGCTGCGGCAGCTCGTCCAGGGAGAGGCGGCGCAGGATCCGGCCCACAGACGTCACCCGCGGGTCGCGTCGGGCCTTGAAGGCGGGACCGTGCACCTCGTTGAGGTGGGCGACCTCGGCCCGCCGGCGCTCGGCGTCCTCGTGCATGGTGCGGAACTTGTACAGGGTGAAGCGGCGGCCGTTGAGCCCGCACCGCTCCTGGCGGAAGAGCACCGGCCCCCGGGAGCCGAGCCTGATGGCGAGGGCCATGGCGAGCATGGGCAGGGCCGCCAGGGCGAGTCCGATGGTCGCCACCAGCAGGTCGACGAGCTGTTTGACGAACATGGGGAAGGGGGCCAGGGGGCTGTTGGTGAAGGTGAGCAGCGGGATGCCCTCCAGGTCGTCGAGGAGCACCCGCGCCTTCATGTGCGGGAAAGAGAGGGCCACCCGGGCCCGGATGCCGAGCTCGGCGCAGAGCAGGAAGCTCTCCTCGAACTCCTCGAGCTGGCGCCGCGACAGCACGAAGATGACCTCGTCCACCACCTGCTCCTGGAGGATGCGCGGAAGGTCCTCCGCTGTGCCCAGCACGGGCAGGCCGGCCGCCGTTGCGGGATGGGAACCGTTGGGGGCGACGAAGCCGAGCACCTTGAGGCCCCAGTGGGGATGGGCCTGGATGATCTGAGCCACCTCCTCGGCGCGGGGGTTGATGCCCACCAGGAGCAGGGTGCGGTAGTTGTAGCCGCGCTCGCCGCACCTGGCGGGCCAGCAGCCGCACCGCCAGCTTCGCGCCGACCAGGAAGAGGACGTCGAGGCCGGCGAAGAGGAACAGGAAGGGCCGGGACACGAACTCGAGGCGAAGCAGCCAGCCGCTGGCGGCCAGGATGAGGGTGCCCAAAGCCACGACCTGCAGCACCTGCCACACCTCGCGGTAGAGGGCCACGGTGCGGCGCGAGGTGTAGGCCTCCCGGGTCACCAGCAGGGCGGTCCAGATGGCCAGGACCAGGGGCAGCAGCCCGAGGTAGCGGGACAGGGGGTAGAGCTCCGTGGGGAAGAGGGACGGCAGGAGGGTGTGGCCGACGTGGGAGCGCACCCACCAGGCGAGGAGAAAGGCGCCCGCGGTGAGGACCAGGTCCGCGGTCCACACCCAGTAGGCGACGAATCGGGCGCGCTCCTTCAGCACAGCTCCCTCAGCACCCTCTCGTAGGCGTCGGTGACGGCGCTCCAGCGGTAGCGCTCGGCGACCCGCCGGCGCGAGCGCTCGGCGAGGGCGGCCAGCGCCTCCTGGTCCCTCATCAGCCGCTCCAGCTCCGTCGCCAGGGACCGCGGCCCCGAAAAGCGGAACGCGCGGCCGGCGTCTCCCACCACCTCGCGATTCTCCGGGGTGTCATAGTACAGCACCGGTCGTCCCGCCCCCATGGCCTCCACCAGGGCCGGGTGCGTGCCACCCACCTCGGTGGCGTGGACGTAGAGCCGGCAGCCGAACAGGAGCTGGCGGTAGCCGTCGCCGTAGACGGGGCCCGGCAGCAGCACCCGCCCGTCGGCCAGCTCGGTGACCCGGCGTGCCAGCCCCGGCGCGTAGGGGGCGCCCCCCACCATCACCAGGGGCCGATCGCCGGCGACCTCCCGATAGGCCGCCGCCACCCGGTCGGGGTTGTTCTCGGGCTCGAAGCGGGACACGTACAGCAGGTAGCCCTCCGGCTCCAGGCCGAGGCGGTCCAGCATGTCCCGGCCGCGGGGCGGCTCCAGGTCGCCGCCGTAGACGATCATCTCCGACGGGGCGCGGTAGCAGCGCCGGTAGTACCGGCGGATGACCTCGGCGTCGGTGATCAGGGCGTCGGGCAGCACCGCCGCCAGGCGCTCGCAGACGCGGTAGTAGGTGCGGCCGGCGAGACCCCACTTGCGGCGCTTGCGCTCCAACCCGTCCACGTTGAGGGCCACGGGGACGCCGCCGAGCTGGAGGATGCGTGCCCACGGTGCATTGGCGGCGTTGCACAGGAGCACCGCGTCGTAGCGCTCGCCGAAGGCGTGGACGGCCGACAGGAGGGTGTGGAGCACCGTCTCCAGGTGCTTGCTCCGGGGCGCCGGCAGGACCACCAGGCGCATGCCCAGGTGCTCGCCGAGTGCGGGGTCCACGAAGCCGCGCCGGCCGTACACCGTCACCCTGTGGCCGCGCTCGGCGAGCCGGCGGCCGAGCTCCTCGGCCAGGGTCTCGAAGCCGCCGTAGCGGGCAGGGACCCCACGGGTGCCCATGATGGCGATCCTCACGGTTGCCTGATCTCCTCGGTCCACCCTCGTTTACGAAACCAGCGGGAGACCTGTCGCGACGGGGCGCTGCGCCGGCCGAGCACCCAGCGCCGTCTCGTGCCCGCGTCGCGGCGCAGGCGCCAGGCCTCGCCGAGCCCGCCGAGTGAGCCGCGCTCCACGGTCAGGCAGGCCGCCACCACGGCGAGGTCGCGCAGCAGCCAGTGGGGTAGGCAGCGCACGTGCCAGCCGAGGTCTGCACAGTGGGCGCGAAGCAGGAAGCGGTTGCGCACCGAGTGGCGGTTGATCTCGGCGTGTCCGCGGCGCCCGCCCTCTGGCCGGAAGCGCCTACCGTGGGCGGCGACGGCCTGGGGCTCATAGAGGCAGCGCCAGCCCCGCCACTGCAGCCGCCAGGCCAGCTCGGCGTCCTCGCGGTAGGCGAAGAAGGGCACCGCGAAGACCTCGCCGCCGGGGTAGGCGACGTCTGCCAGGGCGGCGCGGCGGTAGAGCGTGGCGGCGCCCGTGCCCCCGAACACCCAGGCCGGGGTCCCGTAGCGGCCGTCGTCGGGCTCGCCGGCGCCGCGGTCCAGGTGGCGTCCGGAAGGCGTGACCACCATGCCCGCCGCATCCAGCACGGGGACGGGGGCCAGCACGTCGCCCTCGGCCCGCACCAGGCGGCCCGTGGCCGAGCCCGCCCGGCCCGTGGGGTCGTGGGCCGCAACCCCTGCGAGGAGGCGGGACACGAAGTCGGGTCGGGGTGCGCAGTCCGGGTTGAGGGACAGCACCCAGGGGGCATCGGTGGCGGCAATGGCGGTGTTGACCGCGGCGGCGAAGCCGGTGTTGGCGAGGTTGCGGATGACGGTGAGCGGAAGGGCATGGGCGAAGCCCTCGGCGATGTCGGCGGACCCGTCGCCGGAGGCGTTGTCCACCACCACCACCGCTTCGGGCCGCGGCTCCAGCCCGGCGATCGCCCGCAGGCAGGCGGGCAGGGTGGTGGCGTGGTCGTGGCTGACGACGGCCACGGCGTAGGGCTGGAGCTCGGTCACGACGTCATCTTGGCACAGCTCAAAGCCGGGAACGTGAGAGACGGTGCCTGGCACAGGCTTTGACGTCGCGGCGTACGTCGAGATCGGTCCGACACCGTTCTTGGCCTGCCCGAAGCGATGGATACACGCGACGTGCTGTTCTCCGGGCGCCTTCGCCGTGGTTGCCCGGTTTCGGACGCGGACTCGGACGCGGACTCGGACCCGGGCGCGGACGTGGGTGGCAGGCCGGTCGCTATACTGCGGAGGATGGGGGGGATGAACGACCGCCTGCGCCGGGCCCTGCCGGCGTTCGCGTCGACGGGAGGCTTCGCGGTCCTCGCGGCGGCGCTGGCCGCTACCGGCGAGCTCCCGGTGGGTGACGCCGTGGCGGCCGTCCTGGCCGTCGTCGCGGGCTTTGGCGCCACGGGTTGGTTCGCGCCCGTCGGCTGGCGCCGGCGGGCGGCGGAGGCGGCGTTGGTGCCCGCCGCCGCCGTCCTCATGCTCGTGGGTGACCTCGCCATGGCGCGCATGCTGCTGCCGCCGCTGCTCATTTTCGCAGCAGCGGCTGCGCTCCTGGCCGCCCGTGCCCGTAGCGAGCCCTCTGCACAGCCCCTGCTGGTGGCCTGGTTCGCGGTGGCGGTGCGGGCGGCGGTCGGTGTGGGGATGGGTGGTGCTCCGGTGGCGGTGATGGTCGTGGCAGTTGCAGCCGGCGCCCTGGTGAGCTGGGCCGTGGCCCACTGGAGCGTGGAGGCCGGGATCGCGACCGCGCTCGTCGTCGGGGTGCTGCCACTCGCGAGCCGTCCGTGGATCGCCCTGGCCGTCGCCCTGGGCGTCGCGTGGATGGTTCCCTGGGTGCGAGCCTCCCACCGTCCGGCGGCCTGGATCCGCGCCTGGCTGCCCGGCCTGGCGTCCGTGACGGCCATCGGCGCGGCCGTGGCGCCGTGGGGCGGCATCGCGGTGCGTCGGGCGTACCCCGGGGCCGGCCTCCTGTGCCTGGCAGCGGTGCTGGTGACGCTCGCGGTCGCCCGGCGCCTGCCGCCGGCCGCGGCGGGCGCACTGTGGTTCGTGGCCGCCCTCGCGCTGGGCCCCCTCCAGGGTCCGCCGCCGGAGCGAGGGACGACCGCGCTCACTCCGGAGGCCCCGCAGCAGGCGCTGCCCGCGGGCAGCGGCGGGAGCTACGTCCTGGACCTCGCCCTGCAGGGCGGGCGGGGGGTTCCGACGGGTGCGGTGGTGGGGACGCTCGAGCTCGATGGACGCACGCTGCCCCTGCGCCTGGGCCGGGAGGTGGCGGACGCCGCCGCGACCGCGACCCTGCCGACGACGCAGCCGGTGTTCCGGCCGGCGCGGGTCGGCCGCGAGGGGGCGTGGCGGGCGGCGGGCCGGACCACCTTGAACGTGGCCGTGGGCGCGCGGCCGCACCTGCGTCGTGCTGCCGGACTGCCCGGGCAGGCGCGCCTGGTGATCGCGACGGCCGGCCCGGCGGCTCCCACGGCGCCGCGGGACTGGACCTTGCCGGCGTGGCTGTGGGCCACGGCCGGAGTGGTGGGGCTGCTCCAGCTCCTGGGTGGGACCTGGCGATGGCCCATCGCGTTGGCGCCGTGGGCCGTGCTGACCGTCGGCCAGGCCGTGGCGCGGGTGTCGGTGGAGCCGCTGCGCCTGCTCGGGGAGCGCTTCGCGGTGGACCTGTGCCTGGCCGCTCTCCTGGCCGCGTGGCTACCGGCGGCCTGGACCTGGCTGCGGCGGGGCCGGCTGTTCGCGCCGGTGATGGCGCTCCTCCTGCCCCTGGCCCTGGCGACGCCTCACCTCACGCCCCCCCTCCGCGGCGACGAGCCCTTCCACCTGGTCGTGATGCAGTCGCTGGCGAAGGACCACGACCTGGACGTCCGCAACAACCTGGACCTGGAGCACCACCCCGGCGACCGCGCCTATCTGCAGGGACGGCCGCTGCTCCACTCGCCGGTGCTGGCAGGGCTGCTCCTGCCCGGGTACCTGGCGGCGGGGCGCAGCGGAGCCCTGGCCCTGCTGGCGGCGGCGGGGGCGCTCCTGGTGCTGCTGCTGGGGCTGCGCGCCCGTCGTCTCGGGGTGCCGGAACGACGGCTGGCGCTGCTGGTGGTGGTCGTCTGCCTGACCTACCCCCTGGCCACCTACGCCACCCAGATCTGGCCCGAGCTGCCGGGCGCCCTGGCGGCGGCGGCGGTGCTGGTGCTGGTGGCGGCGCCGCCCCGGGGGCCGTGGCTGGCGATCCCAGTGGCGCTCGTGGCCGCGGCCATCAAGACCCGCCTCGCCCTGGTCACCTTCCCCTCCGCCCTGGCGGGTTGGTTGCGCGCCCCTCGCCGACTCCTGGGGCCCGGCCTGGCGACCCTCGCCCTGGCGGGGGCGGCGTCCCTCGCGGTGGGGTGGGTCAGCATGGGCCATCCCTTCGGCTACTACCGCCGGCTGCCCGACCTGATCCCCCGGGACGGGATGCTGGCCCTGAGGGTCGTGGGTGGGCTGCTCTTCGACCACGCCGGCGGTCTCGCCTTCGCGGCCCCGCTGCTCCTCGTCGCGCTGGCTTCCATGGGGATCCTGTGGCGGCGCGGGGCGACGGGGGAGCGGGCGCTGCTGGTTGGGGGCGCCCTGACGGTGCTCGCCCTGCTGCCCTCGGTGGAGTGGTACGGCGGTGGCTCGCCCCCCGCCCGCTACCTGGTGCCCCTCCTCCCCGCCTTCGTCCTCGCCCTGGGCCTCGCGCTGCGCAACCCGGGCCGCTGGCGTCGCCTGGCCGAGGTGCTGGTGATCCCGTCGGTGGTGGTGTGGTGGGTGCTGGTGACCCGCCCCCACTTCGCGGTCAATCCGGGCGATGGCGGCTGGTGGCTGGCCGATGCCCTGGCGCGGCGGTTCGCGGCCGACACCCAGCAGCTCTTCCCGTCCTTTCTGGTCCCCACCACGGCGACCTTCTGGTTGCCGCCGGTGGTGGTCGGGCTCGGCCTCGGCGCCGCGTGGCTGGCGCGTCGCCGGCCGGCAGCCGTGGGTTTGATCGTCCGCACCGGCCTCTCGTTGTGGCTGGCGGCCGCGGCCGCCCTCGCCCTGGCCGTGGTCACCCGGCACGACCGCGTGGTGGAGATCGAGGCGCCCCAGGTGCGCCGCCACGGCGGTCGCGCCATGCCCCCCGAGGGCACCTTCTCCCGCTTCGCCCAGCCCAACGGCTGGCTGGTGGAGGACGGTGACGGTGTGGTGGTTCCCCTCAACCTGGCGAAGGGCGCCCAGCGTATGGGTGGAGGGTTGGCTGCTGGGCACCGCGCAGCGCGGGGCGGGGTTGGAGGTGCGCTGGGACGACGGCCCGGCGCGGCGGCTGCGGCTCCGGGGGGAGACGCGGAGCGGCCGGGTGAGGCTGCCGGGGCCCCCAGACGGGGGTCGCCACCGCCTGCGCCTCCAGTTGGCCGCGCCCCCGGGTGGGGGAGCGGTGCTGGATCGGCTGGTGGTGCGGCCGTGAGCGCTCGGTGGGTGTGGCCCGCGGCGCTGCTGGCGCTCGCCGCCTGCGGGGCTCCTGGCCAGCGCACGGTGCACGACCTGGTGGCCGAGCTGCCCCTCGCCGACGCCAGGCACGAGGTGGCTCTGGTGGATGCGGGTCTCCCCGAGGCGCGCCCCCACCTCGTGGCGGGCTGGTACCAGGACGAGACCACGCCCGACGGTACCAGCTTCGTGTGGTCGCGGGGCCCCTCGCCGAGGCTTCGCTTCTACCTCCACGAGCCGCGCGACCTGGAGGCCTCCATCCGGTGCCGGCCCCTGACGGCCCCCGGAGAGCCTCGCCAGACGATCAGGCCGATCCTCAACGGCCGCTCCCTGGCCACCATCGAGCTCCGCGGTGGGTTCGCGACCTACCACGTGCGGCTGCCGGCGGCGGCGCTCGAGACCGGGGACAATGTCCTGGAGCTGGCCGCCCGATTCGCGGTCTCCCCGCGCCGGCTCGGCCTCAGTGGGGACTGGCGGGATCTCGCGGTGGCGGTGGACTGGGTGCGCCTGACCGAGGGTCCGGATGTACCGCCCCCCGGCGCCGATCCTTCGGCGCACGTCTTGGTGTTGCCCGCCCGGTCCGAGGTCGCCTATCACCTGCGTGCGGAGCGCGGCCTGCAGCTCAGCCTCGATCGCGTGCAGGCGGTGGACGGCTCGCGCGTGACCCTGGAGTGCGTGGCCGTCACCGACCAGGACGGCGAGGTGGCCCGGGCCACCGTGGGCCCGCGGCGGGCGCCGTTCCACCTGGCCATTCCGGCGCCCCCGGGCCGCCCCCTCCGGCTGGTGCTGCGGGCCACTCCCACTGGGGATGAGGGTGGCACCTTGCGCCTGGAGGCGCCCCGACTGGAAGTGCCGCTCGAGGACGGCCCGGTCGACTCGTGGAGCGACCGTGCCAGAACGCCGGCCCCGCCCCGTCAACGTCGTGCTGTACCTCGTGGATGCCCTGCGCGCGGACCGTCTGGGGGCCTACGGCTGCCGGCGGCCCACCTCGCCCGCCCTGGACGCCTTCGCGCACCGGGCGACCCTTTTCGAGCACGCCTATGCCCAGTCGTCGTGGACCCGGCCGGCCGTGGCCACGCTGCTCACGGGGTTGCGGCCAGAAGTGCACGGCGTCAACACCAGGCGCGACCGGCTCGGGAACGAGGTCCCCTACCTGCCCGAGGTCCTCCAGGCGGCCGGGTATGAGACCGCCGCCGTAGTGGCCAACCCGAACGTGGCGGCCGAGCTCGGTTTCGGCCGCGGCTTCGGCACATTCCAGCTCCTGCCCTGGGACCGCCGGCGCTCGGAGGAGCTGAACCGGGAGGCGGAGGCGTGGCTCGATCGCCGGGATCCCGGGCGACCCTTCCTGCTCTACCTCCACACCGTCGACCCCCACCTGCCCTACGACCCGCCGGCGGACGAGCGGGCCCGCTTCGCACCCCGGGCCACGGGCGCCGATCTCGGCAGCACCGCCATGGTGGGGACCCTCGCGGCCCGGGAGCTGGAACGCGAGGACCGCTTCGCCGAGCCGCTGCGGGACCTTTATGACGCCGAGGTGGCCGCCAACGACCGCAGCTTCGGCCGACTGTTGGCGGCCCTGGAGAAGCGCTCCCTGCTGGCGGACACCATGGTGGTCTTCGTCGCCGACCACGGGGAGGAGTTTTCCGAGCACGGGGGCTGGATCCACGGCCGGACCCTCTACGACGAGGTGCTCCACATCCCACTCGTCATCAAGCTCCCGGGGCAGCGCGCCCCGAGACGTGTGGCGGCCCCGGTCGGTGAGGTGGACCTCGTGCCCACCGTCCTCGACGTGCTCGGGCTGCCGCCCCTGGTGGGGATCGACGGGCGGAGCCTGATGGGGGACCTTCCCCAGGACCGGCCCATCCCTGCCTTCCTGGACGTGGACGAGTGGCGGGCGGTGGGGGTCGTCCGCGGCGGCTTCGCGGCCCTGCGCCACTGCCGCCTCGGCGGCTGCACCCAGCCGGAGCTCTACGATCTGGCGGCCGACCCCGGTGAGGCGCAGGACCTGGGAGGACGCTGGCCGGTGCGGGCGGCGACCCTGATCAGCGAGGCCCAGGCGGCGGTGCTCGCCAGGCGAGGCCGCTACCACGCAGGCGGCGTCGAGCTCTCCCCGGAGATGCGCCGCCACCTCCAGGCCCTGGGGTACGTCTCCGACGGCCCCTGAGCGGCGCAGAGCGGAGATCGGCGGCCGGCGTCGGCGACCGCGTCCAGCGTTCAGCGCCAGTGGCACGTCTCTGGACGTGGCGATCGTCATGCCTTCGGGTAGAGGAGGCGCCACGTCATCGCTCGGACCTGATCGAAGCCGTCCAGTGCGATGGCGGCTTCGGATGGATTGATGGCTCCCGAAGCGGCGAGGAGCCGCAGGTGTGTGTCGACCTCTTTGGCCGAGCCATAGGCGATCCGCCAGAACTGCGCGCGGTCCCGGCCGGACCTCCCTTGACCTTCGGCCAGGTTGGCCGCTACGGAGCTTGCGGAACGGATGACCTGGTCGGCAATGGGCTTCAGTGGAGCCGGGATCCGCAGAACGAGGCTGATCGCTGTGCCGGCTGCTTGAAGGGCACTGCGGTGGGCGATGAGGTCGCTGGTAGTGAGGACGTCAGGCATGGTCACCTCCGGGTGGTTCATGCTCTCCCGTTCAAGCCGGTGGGGCAGCCCATGTCAAGGGTGTGAAGCACCGGTCCTCTGGACTGGCCCGGCCTCGCAGAGGGCGGGCCCTTTACATGGGCTGGCCTGCCGGCTATCCGTTTCTGCGGACCACCCGGAGGTGACCATGCCGGAGTCGTTGCACCCGCTACCTCGCCCGCCAGAACGCCGCTGATGCTGAGACTGCCACTGGTACTGTCACTGTCACTGCCACTGGTACTGTCACTGCCGCGGCCACTGATGCTGCAGCCGCTCGCGGAGGTGGGTGGGGGCGCGGCCGGGTGCAGTCCGCCTCTTCGCACATTCGCAGCTAAGGAGGCTGCGGTGGCCGCGACTACGGCGATGGCGATGGCGAAGGCGGAGGCGCCGGCTGCCTCCTGACGGCGCGGGCCGCGGCGAGGTAGGCGCGGGCGCGGCCCGGCCGCAGAGCGGCACGGGCGCAGAGGGCGACGACGAGACCGCTTCGGATGATTCCGAGGCGGTCGAGGTGGTGGCTGGCGGCGTAGCGCAGCAGGTTCGAGTGGTACGCGGTGAGGAAGGCGGTGTCGGACATCTCCTCCCGGCTGGCGCCGCCGAGGTGTTCGACCCGCGCCGAGGGCACCACCTCGAAGCCCTCGGCGGCCGGGAAGGAGGGCCGTCCGAGGGCGGCGGCGAGACGGGCGCAGAAGTCCACGTCCTCCCACCAGGCGGGGGCGAAGGCCGGATCCAGGCCCCCCAGGGCCGACCACACGGTGCGTCGGACGAGCCACGCCGCGGCGGCCGGCTGGGCCACGGGGGCGGTTGAGGAGGGCGGGCCCGTGGGAAAGGCGGCGGCGCCTGGCAGGCCTGCCGCGAGTCTCGCCACGGACGGCAACCTGCGGAGCTGCCAACGGTGCTGCGGGCCGCTCTCGGGATGATAGAGGAGGGGCACCACAGCGGCGAGCGTGGGTCGCGCCGCGAGGTGCGAGGCGAGCCGATCCAGGGCCCCGGGCGTGAGACGGGCATCAGGGTTGAAGAGGAGCAGGGAGTCCTCACTGCAGCGCTCCGCGCCGCGGTTGGCGGCGTGGGCGAAGGAGCGGTTGACGGGCAGGGCCACCAGCTCCGCGGCGGGGAAGGTGGCCGCCAGCCGCTCGCCGCCGCCGTCCCCGGACCCGGAGTCCACCACCACGACCCGGCGCAGGCGTCTCCCGCCGTGGGCGTACAGCGACGCCACGGCCCGGGCGGCCATCTCGCCGCCCCGCCACCGCACCACCACCGCGGCTACGGTCACGGCGTCGCCTCCCAGCGCCCGGGGGCGAGCAGGGCCCATGCCGCCCCCATGGCGGCGCCTGCGAGGGACCGCCGCCCGACCACGGGCAGGGTGGGCAGCACCTTCACCAGAGGCTGGGCGAGGTGCGGCCACGTCCAGGCCGAACGGCTCGCGGCGAGGGCCGCCCGGCAGCGCGCCTGGGCCCGCTCGCCGAGCAGCATCTCCAGCGCCGCGGCCGCGGCCCGCGGATCCCCCGGGGGCACCACCGCACCCCAGCCCCGAGCCCGCGCGCTCCGCGCCACCTCGCCGCCCTCGGTGAGGAGGAGGGGGACCCCCGCCCACAGTGCATCCAGGGCGCGGGTGCGGAAGGAGAGGACCGCCTCGTTCCCGGACCGGTGGAGGGCGGCCACCACCGCCGCCCGGTTGAGGACCAGGTGGCGCTCGGCGTACGGCACCCAGCGCTCCAGGGGGACGACCTGAGGAGGTCGGAGGCGGTGCCGCCGGCAGGCGGCCGCCAGCTCGGGGGCTCCGAGCCCCGGCCCACCGCCCGGCCGCCGGGCGGTGGGGACGACCACGCTGACGCCCCGCTCGGGCATCAGGGCGCGGGCGCCGAGCAGCGTGTCCAGGTCCAGCCAGGGCCACGTTCCGCCCCACCACAAGACCACCGCCCAATCGGCCGGCACCCCGGGGATGTCGGCACGGTCTGCGGGGGGAGCTTGCTCGGGAATGCCGAAGGGGACCGGCAGCAGGGGCAGGCCGAAGCGCCCGCTCAGGCGGTCCGACCACCACTCCATCTGGGCCGGGCCGGCGGCCAGGATGGCGTCGGCGCGGGCCGCCGCCAGGGGCAGACGGGCGGCGGCGGTGCGTCGCCGCCGCCGCACGGCGGGCCCATCGGGCATGGCGGCCAGCTCCGCCAGGAGGGGCGTGACGCCGTCGACCACCAGCCGGTGGCCGCCCAGGAAGGCGCGGGGAGGGAGGCTCCAGGGGGGTGCGACCACGGCGTCGCTCCAGCGCCAGGGCGGTCGGCGGGCGAGGGCCGGGCCGTCTGGTCCGGGGGGCGAGGAGCCGGGCCCGGCGCTGAGGACCACCTGGTGGCCGGTTGCGGCCAGCACCCGCGCCAGCTCCCAGGCGCGGAGGGCGGACCCGGCCATGTTGGGGCCGGTGACGTCGTCGGTGGCCACCAGCACCCTCATGGCGACTCCGGGAGGCGCCGCAGGCGGGGGCCGGGGCTGCGCCGCGCCCAGCCGGCAGCCACCAGGACGGGCAGGGACGCCGCCACCGCGGGCGCCACCGCCGCTGACCGCGGGTTCGAACGCACCAGGGTGCGGATGGCGCGGGCCTCGCCCCGCAGCAGGCGGGGCAGCACGGCCAGCAGCGCGCCCGGGGTGAGGTTGCCGGCGAGGGCCCGCCAGCGGTTGGCCAGCAGCCACCAGGGATGGCGCCAGCGAAAGCCGCCGCCGGTGGCGGAGCCCAGGTGACGGACCTGGGCCGCGGCCACCCACGCCGCCCGCCAGCCGAGTCGGGCGAGGCGAAGGCCGAGATCCAGGTCCTCGTGATAGCTGCCGAAGCGAGGGTCCAGCACCGCGCCGTCACCGAGGGCAGCCGCACGGAGGGCCTCCGCGCGAAGCAGGGCGGCGGTGCCCGAGACTGCCAGCACCGCCCGGCGTTCCCCGGCCCGCTCCGGTTCCACGGCGCGGCCGCGGTCCCGCTGCACCGGGAGCCCGAACCGGTCGAGACCGATGCCTCGCCCGTCGATGCTCCGGCCCGGGTGGTCGGTGACGGTGCCCTGGACGGCGGCCAGGTGGTGGTCGGCGTCCAGGGCGCGGGCGAGCGTGCCCAGCCACCCCGGCTCGGGGAAGGCGTCGTCGTTGAGGAGCGCGACCCGATCCACGTCGGCAGCGCGGTGCTCGAGGCCGAGGTTCACCGCCGCCGAGTAGGGGAGGCGATGCAGGCTCCTCAACACCTCGACCCCGGGAGACGCCGGCGCGGGAGCCGTTCCGGACAGCACGATGACCGTCCGTTGCGGGCCCGGCTCGAGGGCCGCCACGGCGTGGAGGCAGCGCTCCAGGCCGGGCCCGCCCAGGGAGGGGATGACCAGCAGGGTGGCAGCGGAGCCGCCCGAGCCCATCGGACCGTCCGTCGGCGAATGCCCGTCGCTCGCCATGGGTCGCGAGTATAGCGATTGTGGGTTTCGTGACGGGACAACGCCGTGCGGGGCGAGAGTTCCCCTACAATGGCGCCGTGGCCATGCGGCTCGCCCTCGACGCGCGGAAGCTGACGGACTACGGCATCGGGACGTACCTCAGCCACCTCC
The DNA here is from genome assembly GCA_963844865.1 of uncultured Holophagae bacterium. Lineage (GTDB taxonomy): Bacteria > Acidobacteriota > Thermoanaerobaculia > Thermoanaerobaculales > Sulfomarinibacteraceae > CAWJPY01. Next base: position 17,718 of record CAWJPY010000019.1, on the reverse strand, counting down.
TGACCGGGCTCGCCCACCATCCCGAGGTGCAGCTCACGGCGGTGGTGCGCGCCGGTCACGAGGAACGGGTCGGCGCCATGGTGCCCCACGCCCGCGTGCTGCCGGTGTCGGCCCGCGGCTACGGGGTGATGGAGCACCTGCGCCTGCCGGCGGCGCTGTGGCGGGAGCACCCGGACCTGATCCACATCCCCCACTACGTCGTGCCCGCCATGCTCCCGGGCCCGGTGGTGGTCACCGTTCACGACGTGATCCAGCTCTTTTATCCTCCCGCCGCCATCGCCAGCTCGCGCCTTCTACCTGCGGGTGGTGATGCGCTCGGCCCTGCGCCGGGCGCGGCGGGTCATCACCGTCTCCCGCACGTCGCGCCGCGACCTCATCAACCTGTTCGGCGCCGATCCCGAACGCCTCGAGGTGGTTCCCAACGGTGTGGACCCAAGCCTCGGCGTGCGGCCGTCGACTGCCGAGCTCGACGCGGTCAAGCAGCGGTACGGGCTGCGCGCGCCGCTGGTGCTGGTGGTGGCCAACGACAAGCCCCACAAGAACCTGGACATGGTGCTCAGGGCCTGGCACCTCGCCTGCCGCCGCCACGGCGTGCCGGGCCAGTTCGTGCTGGTGGGTGGGGTTGACGCCGAGCATCCCCTGGCGCAGCGCGTCGAGCGCCTCGGCCTCTCCGATCAGGTGGTGCCCCTGGGGCGGGTGCCCCAGGCCCACCTCAAGGCGTTGTACCATATGTCCGCAGTCCTGCTGCACGTGGCCTTGTACGAGGGGTTCGGGCTTCCTGTGCTGGAGGCGATGCGTGCCGGCCTCCCGGTCATCACCTCCAACCTCGGCGCCATGCGGGAGATCGGCGAGGGGTCCGCGCGGCTGGTGAACCCCCTGGACGTGGAGGAGACCGCGGCGGCGGTGGCGCGGGTGCTGGTGGACGATCCGCTGCGGCGGCGGATGATCGAAGCCGGTCGGCGCAAGGCGGACGCGCTGACCTGGGGGCGGATGGTGGAGGGGACGGTGGAAATCTACCGGCGGGCGCTGGGGGAGGCGGCGGCGTGAAGGTCGCTTTAGTGCACGACTGGCTGACCGGCATGCGGGGCGGCGAGTGGGTGCTGTACGAGATCGCCCGCATGTTCCCCGACGCCCCGATCTACACCCTCATCCACAGGCCCGGCAGCTCGAACGCCGAGCTGGAGGCCCATCCCATCCGCACCTCCTGGCTGCAGATGCTGTCCCACGGGGGTCGCGCTGGCGGCATCTCCTGCCCTTCATGCCGGCCGCGGTGGAGAACTTCGACCTCGGCGATGCGGACCTCGTGATCTCCTCCAGCCACTGCGTGGCCAAGGGCGTGATCCCGCCGCCGGGGGCGTACCACCTCAGCTACGTCCACACCCCCATGCGCTACGCCTGGGACCAGCGCAACCTGTACCTGAGGCAGATGCCCAAGGTGCTGCTCCCCTTCCTGAGCGTCCGCCTGGCGCGGCTCCGGCAGTGGGACATGGTGTCCTCGGCCCGGGTCGACCGCCTCATCGCCAACTCCCGCCTGGTGGCCTGGCGCATCAAGCACTACTGGAACCGCAGCGCCGAGGTCATCCCGCCGCCGGTGGACACCGACTTCTTCACCCCGGGCGGCCAACGCGGCGACGCCCTCCTGACAGTTGCGGCCCTGGTTCCGTACAAGAGGGTGGAGGTTGCAATCGAGGTGGCGAAGAGGCTCGGTCGTCCCCTGGAGATCGTGGGCGTGGGGCCCCAGCGTCGCGAGCTGCGGCGGCGGGCGGGCCCCGGCGTCCGTTTCCTGGGCTGGCTGTCCCGGGAGGAGCTGCGCGCGGCGTACCGACGCGCCGCCGCCCTCTTGGTCCCCAACGTGGAGGACTTCGGCATGGTCACGGTGGAGGCGCTGGCGTGCGGCACGCCGGTGATCGGGCTGGCCTCGTCGGGAACCGCCGACGTGGTCCGCGACGGCCGTGAAGGCGCTCTGGCGGAGCACGGCGGAGTGGACGATCTCCGGGAGGCGGCCGGCCGGCTCCTGGAGCGGTCATGGGATCCGGCCGCGCTGCGGGCCCGTGCGGAGCCCTTCTCCCGGGCCGCGTTCCAGCTCCGTTTCCGTTTCCTCCTGGACCGGCTCGGCTACGGCAGAGCCCTGGGATGACTCCATGATCCGGCGCCGCCGTCAGATCCACGTCGCACTGCAGATCCTGGGCGACCTCGCGGCCGGTGCGGCGGCGGTGCTCCTGGCCTACTGGCTGCGCTTCGAGGTCCAGATCCATCCGGTCACCAAGGGCGTGCCGCCCCTGGACGCCTACCTGCGCCTGATCCCGGTGGTCTCCCTGCTGTGGCTGGCGGTGTTCTACTTCCAGGGGCTGTACGAGCGGCGCCGGTTGCGCTCCCGGGCCGAGGAGGCACTGCGGGTGGGCATGGCGGTGTTCCTGGCCACGATCCTGCTCGCGGCCGGCCTCACCTTCTACCGCGCCTTCGAGTACTCGCGCCTGTTCCTGGCCGTGTTCGCGGTCGTCGACGTGGTGCTGGTGATCACCTCCCGCTGGCTCATCTCCGCCGCGCTGACCGCCCTGCGTCGATCCGGAGGCAACCTGCAGCGCGTGCTGGTGGTGGGCGCCGGCGCCCTGGGCAGGGAGGTGGTGGAGCGGCTGCGCGCCCACTCCGAGTACGGCTTCGTGATCGTGGGCTTCCTGGATGACGATCCCGGCAAGCAGCAGCGCTCGATGCACGGCGCGCCGGTGCTGGGCACCACCGCCGACCTGGAGCGGGCGGCACGGGAGCACCGGGTGGACCAGGTGGTCCTGGCGTTGCCCCTGGCGGCCCACAACAAGACGGCACAGCTCATCCGCCGCGCCGGCCAGCTCCTCCTCGAGATCCGCGTGGTGCCGGACCTCCTCCAGTACTACGTGCTCCGCGCCGGCGTGGAGGACCTGGACGGGCTGCCCATCATCAACCTGACCCACATCCCCCTGGCCGGCTGGAACCAGGTGGTGAAGCGGGCCTTCGACATCCTCGGCGCCGTCGGCGTCCTGCTCCTCACCGGTTGGATGTTCCCCATCATCGCCTTCCTCATCAAGCGCGAGGACGGCGGCCCGGTGTTCTTTTCCCAGGTCCGCACCGGGCCTCGACGGCCGCTCCTTCCGCCTGTACAAGTTCCGCTCCATGGCGGTGGACGCGGAGGCCGACGGCCAACCCCACTGGACCCGCACCCACGACCCACGGGTCACCCGGGTGGGGGCCGTGCTGCGCCGGCTGAACCTGGACGAGCTGCCGCAGATCGTCAACGTGCTCAAGGGCGACATGTCGCTGGTCGGGCCGCGCCCCGAGCAGCCGGAGTACGTGGAGCGCTTCCGCTCCCGCTACCCCGAGTACCAGGCCCGCCACCGGGTGCGGTCGGGGGTCACCGGGTGGGCGCAGATCAACGGCTACCGCGGGGACACCTCGATCAGGCAGCGGGTGGTGCACGACCTGTACTACATCGAGAACTGGAGCCTGGCCCTGGACCTCAAGATCCTGTGGCGCACCCTCCGGCTGGCCTGGCAGAGCGGCCGCTGAGCCTTCGCAGCCCTTCGGCGCTCTCGGAGAATGACCCTTCAGACGCGGTAGTCGTCGTCGCCCGCGACCGGCAGCCCGGCCGCGGCCCGCAACGCCTGGGCGGTGGCGGCGGCGGCGCGCTCCCAGGAAAAGCGGCCGGCCCGCTCGCGGCCGATGCGGACGAGTCGGCGGCGGTTGCTGTCGTCGGCGAGGAGCGACGCCACCCCGGAGGCGATGCTGTGGGGGCTGGACGGATCGACGTACACCGCGGCCGACCCGGCCACCTCGGGCATGGACGACCGGCCCGAGGTGATGACCGGCGTGCCGCAGGTCATGGCCTCCAGGATCGGCAGGCCGAAGCCTTCCATCCAGGACGGGTAGAGGAGGGCGTCGGCGTGCCGGTAGAGCTGCCCGAGCCGCTCGCGATCCACGTAGTCCAGGTGGACCACCCGTTCCCGCACCGGCGAGGAGGCGAGCTCGCGGCGGATGGCGTCGGTACGCCATCCCCAGCGCCCCACCAGGAGCAGCGATCCCTCGTAGCCCCACTCCACCGCCAGCCGGAAGGCGCGGAGCACGCCGAGCACGTTCTTGCGGGGCTCGATGGTGGACACGAACAGCAGGTAGCGCGCCGGCACGTCGTCGGCAGGGGCCCCGGGTCCGTCGGCGGTGGACTCGAGCCGGGGGTCCCGGCCCTCGTGGATGATGTGGACCCGGCGGCGGCTCGCTCCCAGGCGCTCGGCGAGGTCGCCGGCCGTGGCCGCGGAGACCGCGATGAGGCGGTCGGCGTGGAACAGCGTGTGGGGCATGCGCGACCGCATCTGCTCCAGGGTCTCGGGGGCGACGGTTGTCGGCAGCACCGCGTAGGCGAGGTCGTGCACGGTCGCCACCAGCGCGCCTGCGTGGGGCAGGTGGTTGTCGTGGGCGAAGAAGTTGGGCGCGAAGAGGACGTCGTTGCCGTCCAGGGTCCTCAGCACGGGCTCCACGATCGCGGTCAGCAGTTGCTTGGTGGTCCGGATGGGGAGCAGGATCTCAGACGGTATCGGGTGCACCCGCAGCCGCATGCGCTGCCCGAAGGGCGGCGCGGAAGGCACCGGGTCGGCGGGTCCGGGGAAGGTGTCGGCGTAGAGGTTGAACGTGAGGCCGTCGTCGCGGGCATCCAGGGCCTCCAACAGGCTCCACTCGTACCAGCCCACGCCGGTCATCTGCTCGAGCAGGGGGTAGATGTCCACGCCGATGCTGGCGATGCTCTCGCCCTGGACCACCCGGCGCTGGAAGCGCTGCCAGCGCCCGCGCAGGGTGCCGGCGAGGTCGCGGGCCAGGTCCGCGAAGAAACGCAGGGTGGCGGACAGCCGCCGCATCATGGGCGGGCATCATACCTCAGCGCGGCAGGCTGGGGACCGGCCGGGCGACCCTACGGGCTGGGGTAGGATGACGCGGTGACGGGCTCGGAGGAGGCGTGGACGGTCATGAGGACGGGGGGCGGAGCGCGCCGCCGCGGCCGAAGGAGCGGCCGATGAGGGTGGGGGTGATCGCGGCCGAGATGGAGGGGTCGCCGACCGGGGTCGGCCGCTACCTCGCGGGCATGCTCCGCGGCCTGGAGTGCTGGGCGCACGGGAGCGAGTGGAACCTCTTCTTCGCGGGACGACCCTTCGCGCACCCCCTCTTCGAGGCGCCCCATGTGACCCCTCACTTCTCCGGCTTCACCGGCCACCGGGTGCTGTGGGAGCAGGCGGTCATGCCTCTCGAGCTGCGGCACGACGATCTGGATCTCCTGTACTGCCCGGCCTACACCGTCCCCTTCGGGGTGCGGATCCCCACGGTGGTGACTCTGCACGATCTGTCCTTCGAGCGCTTCCCCGCCGACTTCTCCTGGCGCGAGCGGTGGCGGCGGCGGCTGCTCGCCCGCCGCGCGGCGCGCGTGGCCCGCCGGGTGCTGGTGGACAGCGCGCCCATGGCGCGGGAGGTGGCGAGCCGCTACGGGGTGGAGGCGCAGCGCCTCGGGGTGGTGCCCGCCGGGGTCGGGCGAGAGCTCATGCCGGCTGCCGGCGACGCCACCCAGCGTGTGGCGGCACTGGACGTGTCCGGCCCCTACCTGTTGTCCGTGGGCTCGATCCTCGAGCGGCGGCAGCCACGGCTGGTCCTGGAGTCCTTCGCCGTCCTGGCCGCCGAGCATCCGGACCTGCGGCTGGTGGTCGTGGGTGACAATCGCCTGCGGCGGCCCGAACGGCTGCGCGCGTGGATCGCCGAGCTCGGCATCAGCGCGCGGGTGAGGCTGCTCGGTTTCGTGGATGACTGCGTGCTCGAGGCGCTCTACCGTGGCGCCGAGCTCACCGTCTACCTGTCCAGCTACGAAGGCTTCGGCATGCCCCCCCTGGAGTCCCTGGCCTTCGGGACCCCTGCCCTGGTCGGCCCGGGTCTCGCCCTCGACGAGCTGTGGCCGGACTATCCCCTGCGGGTGCCGGAGCTCACCACCGGGGCGGTGGTGGAGGTGGCGGGACGGTTTCTGGCCGACCCCGCCGCCGCCGCGCCCGCCTTCCAGGAGCGGGCCGGTGAGGTACTGGCAGGCCTGAGCTGGGAGGCCAGCTCGCGGCGTCTGGTGGCGGAGCTGGAAAGGGCGCTCGAGCCATGATCTCGGTGCTGGTGGTGAACCGCAACGGGGAGCCCTGGCTGGAGCGCTGCCTGGCCAGCCTCGGCGAGCCGCCGCCGCCGGACCTCGAGGTCGTCCTGGTGGACAACGACTCCGCCGACGGCTCGCTCGCGGCGGCTACGCGACGTTTCCCCCATCTGCGGGTGCTCCGGATGGGCCACAACGTGGGCTTCGCGGTGGCCAACAACCTGGCCGCTGCCTGCGCCCGCGGCGAGGAGCTGCTGCTCCTGAACAACGATGCCTGGCTGGAACCTGGCGCCCTGGAAGAGATGCGGCGGGTGCTGGAGGCGGATGACGGGCTCGCCCTCGTGGCGCCGCGCCTGGTGGGTGTCGACGGCCGGCCGCGCTTCTCCTGGGCGCCCGACCGGAGCCTCGCCGGCGAGGTGGTGCAGCGGTTGCGCAACCCCTTCGAAGGCGCCGCCCTCAACCACGGGCCCGTGGAGCGCCTGCTCAAGGCGGCGCTCGGGCCGGGCTGGTACACGGCTGCCTGCCTCCTCGTCCGGCGCCGCGCCTTCGAGGACGTGGCGGGCTTCGATCCCGCGTTCTTCCTCTACTTCGAAGACGCCGACCTGTGCCTGCGGCTTCGGGCGCGAGGCTGGCGGCTGGGCCACGCCCCGGGAGCGACGGTGGTCCACGCCGGCGGCGGGGGCCGCCTCGGCGCCGCCGCCAGGCTCCACTACCGCTGCTCCCAGATCCACTATTACGGTACGCACAGACCGCGCCTGGAGCAGGCCCTGCTGCGGGCGTACCTCCTGGCTCGCGATCGACGGGGACCGCTGGCCCGCTGGCTTCGCGACGATCCGACGGCGCGTCGGGGACGGCAGATGGTGGAGCGCGCGGCCGCCGCCCTCGCCCGCGCGGCGACGCGAGGGGACCTGCCGGCGGCGACCCTGGATCGTCTCCGGGAGGTTCTCGGCACGGTGACGCCCGAGGTGCGCCCATGACCGAAGACGGCCGGCTCCGGGTGGGGATCGAGGTGGGCAAGGCGGCCGGCATCGCCGACGGCATCGGTCGCTACGCGCGCTGCCTCCTGAGGGCGCTGATGGAGCTGGACGACGGCCCCGATCTGCTGCTCTTCGACCTCTCCGACGACCGCCTCTCTGACCCTGAGCCGCCGGAGGTCCTCGTGGGAACGGGCCCGGAACGGAAGGGCGCCCTCGACGTCTTCCACAGCACCGGGCCCGCCCTGCCGCCGCCGGGGCCGACACCCCTGGTGGCCACCGTACATGACCTGACCGCGCTCACCCACCCCGCGTACCACACCGTCGTGAACCGTACCCGCGCCACGGCCGGCCTCGTGGAGGCGGTGGCCCGCGGGGCGCTGTTCGTCGCCGTGTCCGACCACACCCGGCGGGAGCTGGTGGAGCTCGTGGCCGTGCCCCCGGAGCGCGTGGTGGTGGTGCACGAGGCGCCGGATCCCCTGTTCCGCCCGGCCGCCGGCGAGGAGGCAGCGGCCACGGTGGCGACGCGTCCCGGCCTGGACGGTCCGTACGTCCTGGCGGTGGGGAGCCTGGAGCCGCGCAAGAACCTGGTGGGGCTGCTCGACGCCCTGCTCCTCCTGGATCGGACGCCGGCCGTGGAGCTGACCCTGGCGGTGGTGGGTCCCGGCGGCTGGCGCAACCAGGCCATCCGGGAGCGCCTGGCCGCGCTGGGGAGGAGGCTGCGCATCGTCGAGCTGGGGTACGTGAGCAACGACGAGCTGATGGACCTGTACCGGCACGCCGCGGTGTTCGTCTATCCCTCCTTGAGCGAGGGCTTCGGACTGCCGGTGCTGGAGGCCATGGCCTGCGGGACGCCGGTCATTACCTCGAATCGTGGGTCGCTGCCCGAGGTGGCGGGTGAGGCGGCCGAGCTGGTGGACCCCGACGATCCGAGCGCCATCGCCGCCGCGATCGCGCGCGTCCTCGGAGACGACGGGTGGCGGCGCGGGCTGGTGCGGCGGGGGCTGGCCAACGCTGCGCGCTTCAGCTGGCAGCGCACCGCCCGCGAGACGGCGGCCGTCTACGAGCGGGCTGCGAGGGAGGGAAGAAGGTGATGGCGGATCTGACCGGCTGCACCATCGTGTCGGCGAACTACCTGCCATTCGCCCGCGTCCTGGCGTCGAGCTTCCTCGCGCACCACCCCAGGTCACGCTTCGTGACGCTGCTGGTGGACCGGGTCCAGGATCGCTTCGACCCGGCGGCGGAGCCATTCGAGGTGCTCGCGGTGGAGGAGCTGCCCACCCTGGCCGATCCGCTGTCCTTCCTCTTCAAGTACACCGTCATGGAGGCGAACACGGCAGTCAAGCCGTACCTGCTCCAACATCTCGTGGAGACCGGCGCCCACAAGGTCGTCTACCTCGACCCCGACATCCTCCTCTACCGCCCCCTGGACGCGGTGGAGCGGGCCCTCGACGAGAACAACATCGTCGTCATCCCCCACCTCACGGCTCCCATCGACGACGACCGGCATCCCGACGAGCTGGCCATCCTGCGCTCCGGTGCGTACAACCTGGGGTTTCTCGGGCTGGCCGACGGCGAGGTCACGCGCTCCTTCTTGAGCTGGTGGCAGAGCCGCATCTTCGACCGCTGCATCAGCCGGGTCGAGGAGGGCCTGTTCGTGGACCAGAAGTGGATCGACCTGGTGCCCGGCATGTTCGAACGGGTCCACATCCTGACCCACCCGGGCTACGACGTGGCGTACTGGAACCTGCACGAACGCAGGGTGAAGGCGGGCAGCCCGGCGCTGGTCAATGGCCGGCCGCTGGTCTTCTTCCATTACAGCGGCATCGACCCCGAGCGCCCGGGGGATGTGTCCAGGCATCAGGACCGCTTCCGGCTCGGGGACGTGGGGGAGGCGGCCGGGCTGTTCGAGAGCTACGCCCACATGGTCGTGGAGGCGGGCCATCGGGAGGCGAAGGGCTGGCGGTATGCCTTCGCCGCCTTCGATGACGGGACGCCGGTGCCCGACGTGGCCCGCGACCTGTACCGGCGGCTCGGGACCGGTCGCGCCGTCTTCGGCGACCCGTTCGCGGTGGCGGACGGATTCAAGGAGTGGCTGAGCTGCCCCTACGGCATGTCGTCGGGGGGTGTCACCCGGCTGCTCCATCACCTGTGGTCGACGCGGCCGGAGCTCCAGGTGGCCTTCCCGGAACCCGCGACCGGTGACCGGGACGCTTTCAGCCGCTGGCTGGAGGACTACGGAGCGGCCGAGTACGCCCTGGCGCCGGAGTTCATCCAGCCCATGTCGCGGGGCCTCGGCGACGAAGGCCCGCTGCGACGGCTGCAGCGGTCGGTGCGCCGCCGGCTGCGGGCGGCGTTCATGTCCGAACCCATGCGACGCCTCAAGGGCGACCTCAAGCGGCGGCTGCCCGCGGAGCGGGTCAGGTGGTTGCGCCAGAGGGGCGGATCACTGGTCCCGGGCCAGGTCGGTCCGTCCCGCGGGATCGGACGGTTCCAGCCGGCGCCGCCGTCGCTGCCGCCGGGAGTGAACGTGATCGCCTACCTGCGCACCGAGAGCGGGGTGGGCGAGTCGGCGCGCTGCCTGGTGCGCGCCCTGGAGGCGGCGGGAGTGGCGGTGTCCCTCACCGACATCGAGCTCGGGGTGCGGTCGCGGCGCGCCGACCGCAGCGTGGAGCTGGGCGGGGAGGACCACGCCGTCAACCTGCTGGTGGTGAACGCCGACCAGGTCGACGCGGTGGCGGAGCACCTAGGACCCTCCCGCTTCGCCGGCCATTTCAACATCGGCTTCTGGGCCTGGGAGATGGAGGAGTTCCCCGATTGCTGGCGGCCGGCCTTCGCCCACTTCGACGAGCTGTGGACCCACAGCCGCTTCTGTCTGGACGCCTTCGCGGCGGTGTCGCCGATCCCGGTGCGGCGGGTGCCCCTCCCGGTGACGGTGCCGGACGACGTCGTTCCCGACCGCGAGGAGTTCGGGCTGAGGAGCGACGCGTTCGTGGTCCTCGGCGCCTTCGACTTCCTCAGCTTCTTCGAGCGCAAGAACCCCCTAGCCCTGGTGGAGGTGTTCCGGCGTGCGCTCGGCGGGCGCGACGATGTGCTGCTGGTGCTCAAGACCGCCAACTCCAGCTTCGCGCCCGCGCGCCTGGCCGAGCTGGAGCGCGCCATCGCCGGCCTCCCGGTGTGGTTGGTGGATCGCACCTTCGACCGGGCGATGATGTGGCGGCTCCTGGCCAGCTGCGACCTCTTCGCCTCGCTCCATCGGGCGGAGGGCTACGGCCTCATGCTGCTGGAGGCGATGGCTCTCGGCAAGCCGGTGCTGGGCACGCACTACTCCGGGAATGTGGACTTCATGAACCCGGCAAACAGCCTGCCGGTGGGCTATCGGCTGGTGCCCCTCGCCGCGGACGAGGGGCCGTACCGGCGGGGGACGCTGTGGGCCGAGCCCGACCTGGACCAGGCCGCGGAGCTGCTGCGACGGGCGGCCGACGACAGGGAGTGGGCACGTGCCGTCGGCGAAGTGGCGCGCGACGATGTGGCGACACGGCTCTCCCCGGCGGCGGTGGCGCCGGTCGTTCTCAGGCGCCTGGAGAGCGTGCTGCGCCGGCGTGGTGACAGCTCCCACCGGCCGGCGCTGGAGCCCGGCGTCCGCTTCTGAGCCCAGACTCACCTCGTGAGAACACCTCCTGGCGACAGGCGTATATTGCTTCCGAAAGGACTCAAACGATGATCAGAACACTGCGTGCGGTCCGCTTCCTGTTCGTCGGACCGGTCATCCTGGTGGTCCTGTTCATCATCAATGCCTTGACGTCACCCGGGGACTGGTGGGTGCAGTGGGCGGCGTTGGGGATCGGCATCGCCTGGGTGATCAGCCTGATCCGCGTGATCGGGGCGGTGATCGTGGTGGGCGGCCTGGCCGGCCTGGTGGCCTACCTGCGCCGGCACTGACCCAGGACGCGTCAGGGTGAACCGGTCTGGGCTCGTGACGCCGCGATGGCGGCCTGTGTCCGGCCGACCAGGGCGTGGGGTGCCGGGCGGCCGCAGGTGCCGCGGCCGTGGATGGGCAGGCAGAGCCCCCGGCACCAGCCGACCTGGTGTCCGTTGAAGGGACAGCTCAGGGTTCGGTACTCGGGGAGCCGGCCGCGCCGGCGTTCAACGGGGGGGCGGAGCAGGGCCATGGCGGGATCCTCCGCCGCCAGTCTAACCCGGAATCACTCCGATTCCCAATGATCGAGCAACGGAACGGCATCGGCCTCCCACTGGAACTGCCGCACCTCCAACCTCCAGCCTCGACCGCGGATGGCCACGGTGGCCAGGGCCGGCTCGGGCAGCACGGTGGAGAGGAGGGTCCACTCTGTCGCCGGCGCTTCGTCACCGGCTATGCGGAGCAGCCTGCCCTGCGCCCCGTCGACCTCGACGTCCCTGAGCGCCATGGCGATGCCGGCGCCGACTGCCTTCAGGTAGGCCTCCTTGCACGTCCACAGCTTGAGGAACGAACGGTCCCGTTCCTCCTCGGGTCGGGAGCGGACCCAGCGCCGCTCGGGGTCGGAGCAGAACCGGCGCAGGAGGCGGTCGCGGCCGGGCAGTGAGCGCACCGCCTCCACGTCCACACCCACCTCGGCCGCGGCCACGGCGAGCGCCACGGTGTCTCCCGAGTGGGCGAGGTTGAAACGTGGCGCGGACGGCGAGCCGCCATGGTCCAGCGTGGGCTTGCCACGGGGGCCGTACTCCAGACGGAGCAGGGAGGGCCCGATGCCGGTGGCCTGGGCCAGGGTGAGTCGGGTCAACGCCCGGGCGGCCGCGAACTGGCGCCGCGCCGCCGGGACGCGGATGCGCTCCAGGCGGTGCCGCTCTCCTTCGTCCAGGAGCGCTTCGAGGCGCGGTGCGAAGGCGTCGGCCGCGCGGCACGAAGCCCACCACAGTCGCACCCGGCACCCCGTCTCGGAGCCAGCTCCCATGGCGGGATCCTAGCAAAGGCCCGGGTGGCCGCAGTGCTACCCTGAGCCCCGTGCATGACCACAGGTTCGAAGTGCCGATCCAGGTGCGTTGGCGTGACCTCGACGCCTATGGCCACGTCAACCACGCAGCGGTGGTCAGCTACCTGGAGATCGCGAGGGTCGGGCTCTGGCGGAGCTGGTTCGGCGACGAGGGGCTGCAGCGAGCCGGCCTGGTCGTGGTCCATCTCGACGTCGACTACCGGCGCCAGATCGCGCTCTACGACGAGGTCAGGGTGAGCGTGGGGGTGGCCGAGACCCGGGGCGCCACCTTCACCTTCGACTACCGGGTCTGGCGCGGCGACGGGATCGCGGCCACGGCCCTGACCCGCCACGCCTGCGTCCGGCCGGACAGCGGCCGCCCCACCAGGATCCCGGCCGACCTGCGCGCCCTCCTCCAGCAGCACCTGCCGGCGTCCTAGGCGGTGCCGGGCTCCGGCCCGAGCTTCGGGTGTGCCGCAGTCGCGGGAAGGCCGAACAGCGGCAGATGCGATGACCAGCGACTGCGACCGCGAAGGCGATCAGGGGCAGTGGACCGCGGCAGCGACAGCGGCTGTGACCAACGTCGGCGGTCAGCGACGCTCGGCTTCGGGAGCATCAGACAGGGTGCCTGGCACCCCCCCTGGCCTACCCGAAGTGATGCGTCCCGCCACGCGCCGATTCTGTCGACGCGCCCCCCGTGGTTGCCACCGCTGACACTTTCCCGACACCGGGTCACGCTCGGCCGGTCCGCGTCACCTCGGGAAAGTGTCACCAGTGGCACGCCCGCGGGACGAGCTGTTCTCAGCGAAGCCTCGCGACCTCCCGCCGATGGACCGCCCTTCAGTGCGTAGGGTGCAAAAGGCGCCACGTCATGGCCCGCACGCGGTCGAAGCCGTCCATGGCGGTCTCGGCAGCAGATCGATTGACAGCTCCTGTGGCAGCCAGGAGCCGGAGGTGGGAGTCCACTTCTTTGGCTGACGCATAAGCGATTCGCCAGAAGTGCATCCGGTCTCGTCCACATCGTCCATGCCCTTCAGCCAGGTTTGCGGGCACCGAGCTCGCCGAGCGAATCACCTGATCGCCGATCGGCTTGAGCTGTACCGGCAGCCTCATCACGAGCTTGATCGCAGCGCCCGCGGCTTCAAGAGCCAGGCCATGAGCAATGAGGCCGCGGTTGTGAATCGCGTCGAGCATGGTCACCTCCGGGTCGTTCATGCCCTCTCTCACAAGCCGGTGGCCGGCCCATGTCAAGGGTGCGAAGCACCGGGCTCCGAGCCCGGCTTGCCCTTTACATGGGCCGGCCACCGGCTATCTTCTGAGACATAACGACCCGGAGTGAGCATGCCGCCGATCACTGCCGCCGGGCGCGGGCACGGACGCGGATGGCCGGAGTCAGTCCAGCGCGAGCCACTGGAACCAGATGGGGTGGTGCCGCTTGTACCACTCCAGGACCTCGCAGATGAGCTCCTTCTTGTCGGGGGGCAGGACGGCGTTGTCCAGCTTGGCGAAGTCGAGGCGCATGCGGTCGTCGGGCAGGTACTCGATGGCTTCGGACGCACAGGGTCTGGAGCTCGTTGCGGATGCGGCCGGAGTCGGAGATCTTGACCGCCCGGGCGCGATAGTCCTGACCGGCGTAGAACCGGTCCAAAAGCGGTGAGAAGACCATCCGCATCTCCTCGAAGGGCTCGATCAGACGCAGCGCGAGCGTCACCTCCAGGATGCCGCCCCGGGTGGCGGCGCGCGAGGTGACCTTGATAGACGTGTCGGCGCTGACCTGCTCCACCCCTGCCGCACCGGTATAGGGATCGGGCACCATGTACCCGGACAGGGCGAGAACCCGCCACTGCTTGAAGGGGAAGAGCTCGTCCGCGGTGAAGGCACGGCGCTGGACGGGCATCATGGCCTCGCGGGCATCCAGGAGGATCTGCCGGTACTCGGCCGCCTCGGGGGCGGTGAGGTCCTTGCCCAGGGTCTCGGCGAGCCGACGGTCCAGATCCGTCGCGGTGGGGTCGAGGCCGCATGATGCGCCCCTCCCGGTCGTAGGAGACGTCGAACTTGGACGAGAACAGGCACATGGAGGTGTGCAGGTCGAGGATCGGGTCGAGGCTCGCCGCCTGCATGGCTTCGGCGGTGGCGGCGTAACCGTCGCAGACGAACAGGTGCGCGGTGCCGTCTTCGTCGTGATGCTGACCCGACGGAGAACACCGGCGCGTAGGTACCGGACTCGGTGAACGCGCCGATGCCGGTGCCGGGCATCTGCCACCCGTCCTCCACCAGGTGGACGCCGAGGGAGCGCCACTCCTCCCACAGGTTGCCCAGCCGGTGAACTCCGCGAGCTTCCGGCCAGGGTCCAGACGTGCACCTTCGATCGGGCGTGACGTCGGGGTAGGCGTCGCGGATGGCCGCCATGACCAGGGAGCGTGGCGTGAGGAAGTCGATGAGAATCGACGCGCTCGGCGGCCCGCTGGACCACCTGGCGCGGCAGCACCAGGGTGCCCATGTACCCCTCGTAGGGGCGCGCCACCTTGAGCGGCTGGTCGAAGAGGTGAACCACGGTCATGGCCCCGGTCTCGGCACCCCTGGCGAAGCGGGTGGTGTTCTCCAACGTGTCCACGGCGGCACCCCACACCGTGATGCCGGCGTCTGGACCTCGCTCCAGAAGTGGTCCCACTCGTACCCCGGCTCGTTGACCAGGCGTTGCACCTGGCGATCGAGGAAACGGGCCACCTGCGGGCGCGCGTAGACGCGGCCGAAGCCGAGCTGGGGGTTGGAGCCCATCTCCGGCGTCTCGCCGGCCTTGGGCATGAGGCCCTCACCGAGGCTCACCATCACGGCGTGGTTTTCGGGGAGGGCGCGGGTCAGGTACCACAAGCCCTCGCTCAGGGCGTAGGCCGACACCGCGTCGGCGTCCTTCTTCACCCGGTTGAGGCCGGCCTTGTCCAGATCGCGGCCCTCTCCCCAGCGCCCGAAGAGCTTGGTGCCGAGGGCCGTCACTCCGACAGCGGTGATGAAGGCGCGCTCCAGCGAGCTGCCGACGAAGGACATACCCCCCTCGGCGCCGCCCTGGATCCATCGCTCCTCCACATCCTCGAGCCACAGGTGGAAGCGGCCGAGGATCGACCGCGAATCATAGACCCACTGAGCGATGCGATTCCGTCGCTCCATCTCCATGGTGTGCTCCTGTCCGGGCGGCGGTGGCCCGAGGTCTCGGCGCGGACGGCATGGGACCACTCTGCCACGGTCGCGGTCTCATCTCAAGGTCGCGAGGGACTCCTCGGGTCGTTGCCGCCACCACGTCAGCACGTCGGCGAGGGTGCGCTCCAGGGGAATGGCGGGCGCCCAGCCGACGGCCTCCTGGAGGTGTGTGGGGTCCCCCACCAACCACGGGATGTCGTCGCTGCGCACGAGCTCGGGATCCACGTCCACCTGGATCGGCACCTGGCTGTGGGCCGCCAGGGTCCGCGCGACCTCGGCGATTTGCGTCGCCCGCCCGGAGCACAGGTTGTACGCCTCGCCCGGCTCCCCCGCCGTGGCGGCCAGCCAGTAGGCGCGGGCGGCATCCCGGACGTCGGTGAAGTCGCGGACCACCTCCAGGTTGCCGACCCTGAGGCGCGGCGGCTGCAGGCCGCGCTCGACCCGCGCGACCTGGCGGGCGAAGCTGGACACCACGAAGTCAGCGGGCCTGCGGGGGCCGGTCAGGTTGAAGGACCGCATCCGCAGGACAGGCAGGTCGAAGGCGCGTCCGAGCTGGGAGGCCAGCATGTCCTGGGCCGCCTTGCTGGCGCCGTAGGGCGACACCGGCTGGATCGGACAGCTCTCGGTCACCGGCCCCCACTCCGGCGACACCCTGCCGTAGATCTCGGCCGAGGAGGCCACCACCACCGTCGGTCGCAGCCCGGCGCGGTGCAGGGCCTCCAGGAGGTGGATCGTGCCCAGGGCGTTGACCTGGACCGCCCGAGCCGCCCTCTGCCACGACAGGGTCACCGAGGCCGCCGCCGCGAGGTGGAAAACGACATCGGGGCGGGCGGCGGCAGCGGCCGAGTCCAGAGAGCCGGGGTCGGTGAGGTCCCCGGGCAGCAGCTCGACGCGTCCGTCGAGGATCGCCCGTTCGTCCGCGCGTGCCTCCTCCCACTGGAGACCGAAGAGCTGGGCCCCGGGAGCGGCGATGGAGATGTGCTCCACGAGGTGGAGCCCCACGAACCCCGTGACTCCTGTGATGAAGACCCTCACCGCGTCTCCAGGTAGCGGTCCAGCGCATCCTGCCACGCGGGCATTCGATGTCCCAGGAGTGTCTCCAGGCGGCTGGTGTCCAGCACCGAGTACGCCGGTCGCGGCGCCGGCCTCGGGAACTCGGCGGTGGTCACCGCTCGCACCTCGACGTCGGCGTCGAGGCGGGCGACGATCTCGCACGCGAAGCCGTGCCAGCTCGTGCTGCCGGCGTTGGCGGCATGGACGATGCCCTCGGCCCCTGCCGCGTCGAGGTCGAGCACCGCCTCCGCGAGGTCCGTGGCGAAGGTCGGACTGCCCACCTGGTCCGCCACCACCCGCAGGGTGTGGGCGCCGTCCGCCACCTGCCGGAGGATGGCCTCCACGAAGTTGTGGCCGCCGTGACCATACAGCCAGGAGGTGCGCACGATCAGGTGCCGCTCGGCGGTGCGCGCGAGCTGCTCGCCGAGCAGCTTGCTCCGTCCGTAGGCGCTGGATGGGGATGGTGCATCCTCCTCCCGGTACGGCCGCTGCGCCCGGCCCGAGAAGACGTAGTCGGTGGAGATGTGCACCAGTCGGGCGCCGACGCGGTTACAGGCGCGGGCCAGATGCGAGACCGCGTCGCCGTTGACGGCGGTGGCGAGCTCCTCGTCCGCCTCGCAGGCGTCCACCCCGGTGGCGGCGGCGCAGTTGAGCAGCGTCCTCGGCGCCACGTCGCCCACGAGTCGGGCGACGGCGTCACGGTCACGGATGTCGAGGCTGTCCACGTCGTGGCCCACCAGTACCAGGCCGCGGTGGCCGCCGACGTGGGCCAGGGCCTGTCCGAGCTGGCCGTAGGCTCCGGTGATGAGAAAATCCGTGGCCGCCATGCCGCGGCGATGGTAGCAGAGATCACGGGCGCTGCCGCGGCGCTCTCCCCGGTGGCCATCGGCCCCCGCACCTGCTGGAATAGGCCTGGCGTCGGAGGCATTAACTCAGGCGTCGAAGGGAGGACACGGTCGATGGGGGACGTGGTTTCTGTCAACGACGAGGAAGCGGACGGCCTGATGGACCGGGAAGCGAATCTGATCCCCAACGGGGGTGAGGAGGAGCGTGTGCGGCGCATGGCCGG
Organism: uncultured Holophagae bacterium; assembly: GCA_963844865.1. Taxonomy (GTDB): domain Bacteria; phylum Acidobacteriota; class Thermoanaerobaculia; order Thermoanaerobaculales; family Sulfomarinibacteraceae; genus CAWJPY01. The sequence continues at coordinate 324 of CAWJPY010000019.1, read as the reverse complement.
CCACGTGGCCGCGATCATGGAAGAGCTCAACCTCGACATGACCGACCCGAACTTCGTGGAGACCCCGGAGCGGGTCGCCAAGATGTACCTGGAGATGTTCACGGGCCTGCGGGAAGGGTACCCAGCCCAAGGTGACCACCTTTCCCAACGAGGAGCGAGTACCACCACATGGTGATCGAGCGCGAGATCCCCTTCTACTCCATGTGTGCCCACCACTTCGTGCCGTTCTACGGCCATGCCCACATCGGCTACATCCCGGGGATCGCGCATCGTCGGCCTGTCCAAGCTTCCACGGATCCTGGAGTTCTACGCGAAGCGTCCACA
>CAWJPY010000018.1:0-24177 GCA_963844865.1 uncultured Holophagae bacterium | reverse complement strand
AGCGCACCGCCCTGGAGCGGGAGCTGGTTCCCGGGTGGCAACCTTTCATGAAGGGTGACGCCCTACGCTCGATGTCGGCGTCACCTGTGCCGTCGGCCACGAGGAGGGCTGAGGGACGCGTGCGGGCCGGCGACTCGAGCGCGTCGGGCTAGGCGAAGTACTCGTCGAAGAAGGCCGCATGGCCTGCCAGGAGCGGCGGTTGGCGCGCTCGTCATACGCCGCCGCGGCCGGGGTCGTCGCCGGCGCCGGGGTTGTGAAGGCGTGGACGGCGCCGCCGTAGGAGACGATCTGCGAGTCCATGTCGGCGTTGCGCAGCTCGTCCTGGAAGACCGCCACCTGCTCGGCGGACATGGTGGGGTCGTCCGGGCCGTGCACACCAGCACCTTGGCCTTGATCGCCTTGCCGTCCTCGGGCTGGGGGCTGTCGAGGCCGCCGTGGAAGGTGACGACACCCTCCAGATCGGCCCCCGCCGCGCGAGCTCCAGCGCCCCGGTGCCGCCGAAGCAGTAGCCGATCACGGCGCAGCGAGCCGGGTCCACCGACGGGTTGCCCTGCAGCTCGGCGAGCGCCGTCTGCAGGCGACGGCGCAACAGGGCGCGGTCTCCCCGGTAGGAGCCCGCCAGCGCGGCCGCCTCGTCCCGGGAGGTGGGCCTGACCCCCTTGCCGTAGACGTCGGCGGCGAGGGCCACGTAGCCGAGCTCGGCCAGCATCCCACACCGTCGCTCGGTCTCGGCCGAGATGCCCATCCAGTCGTGCACCACGAGCACCCCCGGCCGTTTCTCGTCCGTCGAGTCGTCCCAGGCGAGGTGCCCTTCGAGCTCCGTGTCTCCGTCCCCGTACGTGATCTTCTCGGTCTTCACCCCGGCCTCCGTGGCCGCCCGTGGCAGCGACCCCGGAATGGGGCCGCCGGGGGCGGGCACCATGGGACAACCTGCGGGACGCCGGGATCTTCCCAATCCGCACCGTCGCGACCAGGCGTCGCGGGCCGCTGGTCCTACTCGGGGATGCGCAGCTTCTGGCCCACCTTGATGAGGTCCGGGTTGTCGAGCTGGTCGCGGTTGGCCTCGAAGATCTTCGTGTACAGGTTGGCCTTGCCGTAGAACCGCTGGGCGATGTGCCCCAGCGTGTCGCCCGCCTTGACCTCGTAGATGCGGGCGGTGGCGGCAGCGTCCGAGGCGGCAGGCTCCGCAGGCGCCTCGGGCGCCACGACCCGGATGGTGTTGAGGGTGTTTGAGGTCTTCACCATCCCGTTGAACAGCTCCATGACCCTGGCGGACACCTCGCGGCTCGGCGCCTCGCCGGTCAGGGTCACGAGCTTCCCCTCCACCTTCGCATCGAGGCTGCGAACGCCGAGATTCATGGCGCCGATGCTGCGGAGCGCCTCGTTGACGCTGTCGTCGAAGGACTTGGTAAAGCGGTCGAACAGGCCCATGATGGCTCGCTCCTCTCCAATGCTGACGGTCTGTGTGCGGCAACTGGAGAGAATCTACAGTGTCCTGTCGCGGCTGTCACCCGCCGCCGGGATATACTCCGATCGCATCCGCCGTAATCGATGGCAATCCTGGAGGTTGGAGTGGGCGAAACCGAGGGCCTCTACCTTGGGGAGACGCTGGACGGGTCCGGCGCGTTCCGGCTCGATCCCGACCACCTGACGACCCATGCCGTGTGCCTCGGCATGACCGGCTCCGGCAAGACCGGCCTCGGGGTGGTGATGCTGGAGGAGCTGGCGCGACGGGGCGTGCCGCTGCTGGTCGTGGACCTGAAGGGCGACATGGTCAACCTGCGCCTCACGTTCCCGTCGCTGGCGGCCGCGGACTTCGAGCCCTGGCTTGCCCCGGATGCCGCCGCGGCGGAGGACCGGTCCGCGCGCGCGGCGCAGGAGGCCGCGAAGTGGCGCAGCGGCCTGGAGCGGCACGGGCTGGGCCCCGCGGACATCGAGGCGGTGCGCAACGGAGTGCGCTGGCGTCTCGTGACGCCCGGCGTCGCGTCCCTGGCGCCGCTGGACATTCTCCCCGCGCTCGCGGTGCCTGCCGGCTGGGACCCGCAGGGGGACCCCGACGCCGCCGCGGACCGGGTGGCGGGGGTCACGTCCGCGTTGCTGTCCCTGGTGGGTCGGGGCGGCGACCCGTTCAGCGATCGCGACCACGTGCTGACCTCCAACCTCCTGCTCGAGCACTGGCGTCGGGGCGAGTCCCTGGACCTCCCGGGCCTGCTGAAGAGCGTCGCCGACCCGCCCCTCGAGACCCTGGGGGCCCTGCCGTTGGACGCCTTCTACCCGCGTCCGGAGCGGATGAAGCTGGTGCTCGAGCTGAACACGCTCCTGGCCAGCCCGAGCTTTGCCGCCTGGACCACGGGCGAGCCGCTCACCATGGACCACCTGCTGGGAGGGCGGTCGTCGCCCTGCGCCACCATCCTCACCGTGGCCCACCTGGACACGCGGGAGCGGTTGTTCGCCCTCGGGCTGGTGTTCTCGGAGCTGGTGGCCTGGATGCGCCGCCAGCCGGCGTCCTCGGGGCTGCGGGCGCTCCTCTACGTGGACGAGATGCAGGGGATCGCGCCGCCCTACCCCGCCAACCCGCCCCCCAAGGGGCCCCTGCTGACCCTCCTCAAGCAGGGCCGGGCGTTCGGCGTCGGCGCCTGGCTGGCCACGCAGAACCCCGTCGACCTGGACTACAAGGCCCTGGGGAACGCGGGCATCAAGGTGGTCGGTCGCCTGATTACGGACCGCGACCGCGACCGCGCCCTGGAGGGGCTGGGGATGAGCAGCCTGCCCGACGGCCGCGATGCCGACCAGGTGGTGGCTGGGCTGGGCAAGCGGGAGTTCCTCCTCGACGACGTGCGGGCGAAGCCCAGGGTCTCGTCCTTCGCCACCCGCTGGGCCATGAGCTACCTGCGGGGCCCGGTGAGCCTGGCCGAGCTGCGCGGCCTGGTGGCGGAGGGAGGAGGGAAGCGAGCGGACGAGCGGCCGCAGCCCGCGCCGGCGCAGCATGCAGGTCCACCGGTGCTCGCGGGGGACCTGCCGCAGCGCTTCGAGGTCGTCGCCCGGGGCCTGGCCAGGCCCGCGCTCATGGTGCGGGTGCGGGTCCGGGTCGCCTCCACCAAGGCGGCCCTGGATCGCACGCGCGAGGAGGTGTGGCGGGCGCCGGTGGCCGACGGCGGCATCGACTGGGAGCGCGCCGAGGAGCTGGGACGGGAGCCGGAGACGGCGGCGCAGCCGCCCGACGGGATGACGTTCCCGGCGGCGGCCCCCCTGGGGCCGGGGGGCGATGCGGCGACGCTGCAGCGGGAGTTCGTCGCCTGGCGCGCGGCGCGACCCGAGACCGTGCTCGCCAACCTCCAGCTCAAGCTCGCCGCAGACGCGGAGGAGGGCCGCCAGGCCTTCCTCGACCGCTGCCTGGAGGCCGCGGACCGCGCCGACGACGCCGTCCAGGAGCGATCCCGGCGCCGCTACGAGGCCCGCATGCAGACCCTGCGGCGGCGCCTGGAGCGCGAGCAGGGCGAGCTGGCGCGGGACCGGGACCAGCTCGGTTCGCGGAAGGCGGAGGAGGTGCTGGGGGTCGTCGAGTCCCTGTTCTCGGTGCTGGTGGGGTCGCGCAGCGTGCGCTCGGCCAGCAGCAAGGCCGCGACCCGCCTCAGGGGGGCCATGGGGCGGCACCGGATGCGGCAGCGTGCCGGAGCGGAGGTGGAGGAGTCGGAGCGCGAGATCGAGCGCCTCCAGGACGAGCTCGAGGACCTCGCCGACCAGCTCCAGGAGGAGGTGGACCGGATCGCCGCCGACTCCGACGCCGCGGCGCGCCGGATCGAGGAGCTGAGCATCCGGCCGAAGCGTGCCGATGTCGCGGTCCGCGACGTGGTCCTGCTGTGGTCGTGATTGGGCGGCCGGGCCGGCCACGCCGCCAGCGCCCCGTCGGGGCTCGCCTCGCTGCTGGACCTGGACGGCGACGGCAATCCGCTGGACGACATCATGGGGATGATCGGCAAGGGGACGCGCTAGTCCGACAGTGCGCGGAGGCACCGACATGAGACGCTCTCGAGTTCTTCTCCTCATGCTGGCGCTCGCCACCCTCGCGGTGGCCTGCGCCACGTCGTTCTCGCCCGCGGCGATCCGCGCCGAGATCGCCCGCCAGACCGGCGCCGACCCACCGCGGGTGTTCGAGCTGAACCTCGGGCAGGTGACCATGGCCCTGGCCCGACGGGTCATGGGTCCGGCAGACAACGGATCCCTCCCGCTGGCGGGCCTGACCCGCCTGGAGCTGGCGGTGTATGACGTCCCTGCCACCGGCCGGAGCCTGGACTTCACGGCCATGGCGGTGCGGGGCTGGGAGCCGACGGTGCGCTCCAGGACCGCGACCCGTTCGACGCTCGTCCTGGTCCGCGGGTCCGGGAACGCCATCGGCGACCTGGTGCTGGTGACGGCCGACGAGCAGCGCGCCCTCTACGCTCGCCTCACCGGCCGCCTGTCGCCCGAGCTCCCCGCGGCCCTCGGCGAGGCGGCGGCGGTGCGCGGCACCGACGGCCTCAGGCAGGAGCTCCTGTCGCTCACCGGCGGAGGCTAGCCGTGGCGCAGGGCGAGGGCGCTCGCGGCCGTGAGGTGGAGGCCTCGGCGCAGTCTCGGTCCAGGTCGCGCTCTCGGGGTCGAAGAGCTCAGGCGGCCCGCCGCGGGACGGGGGTGGGGAGGGGCCGAGCCGCGCCTTCCGCGGCGACTGAGGTGCCGACCCCCCTGCCCGTCACCCTCTAGGACTGCTTCTTCCGGACGTACTGGTAGATGATCCGGCCCTCCTCGTTCACGAAGGTCGTGATCAGCTCCGTCGGCGTCACGGTGCACAGGGTGAAGCCGGGGTCCGAGCTGCCGAACAGCGCTCCTTCGAATGGGACGACCTCGCGGGTGAGGGACGCCGACGTGTTGACGAAGTAGTCCACGTCCGAGCCCGGCACGCGGATGTGCTGGAAGTTGTGGATGTGGCCGCTGTACTCGGCGTCGACGCCGTGGGCGTCGAGGAGCGGTTGCAGCCGCTGCTGGAGGGGGGTGCGCTCACGGGCCTCCTTGGTCGTCCCCGCGTACAGCGGGTGGTGGCCCATCACCACCTTCCATGTGGCGTTGGACTCACCGAGCGTGGTGTCGATCCACGCCAGCTCCGTGTCCCTGGACTGCACGCCGGCGTCAGGGAACTTGACGGGGTTCTCCCGGTACTTGTCGATCAGCGGCGTGGTGTCGATGAAGAGCAGCAGCACCGCGGCGTCGTCGGACACCGGCTCGGTCCTCGCGTAGTACCGGCCGGGCATCTCCCAGCGGCGGCTGACGGTGCCGTAGTCGAGGACGGCCTGGGTGTTGCCCCGGTACTCGTGGTTGCCCAGCACCGGGTGCCACGGGATCATCAGCTCCGGGTGCTTGTAGATCCACTCGAAGTTCGTCAGCCAGAGCGGATCGTGAACCGACCGGACCCCCCAGAAGTGGTGCACGTCGCCCAGCGCCGCGATGAACTCGACTCCGGTCAACTCGGCGACTTCGCCCATCATCTCCGCCACCGGCTTCTGGTCGTAGTACCCGTTGCGGCCCAGGTCGGAGGCGATGAGGAAGGTGAAGTGGCCGTCCAGCTTGGCCAGCGCGGCGGCGTCCTCGGGGACGACCGTACCGGTTCCGCCGGAAGCTCCCAGGGGGAGGACGGCGGCGAGCACGACGAGGGTCGCCAACAGAAGGGGGAATGACAGTTTCGCTCGCTTCATCGGGGCTCCCTCCGGAATCGAGATGATCCGTCAGCCACCACGACCATACACTACGACGTCGCGCGGCCACGCGCCCGATGGGCGCCCCTCAGGCTCCGGGTGACCTTCCGCGCCCGGACGACCCTGGACGGGATGGTTCGACCCGGCCGCTCCGCGGCCCCGCGTTCTTTGACGCCCGCAACGACGGCCTCACGGGCTCAGCGTGGCGTCCAGCTCGGCGGTGAAGGTGGCCCCCGGGCCCACCGAGAAGCCGTTGTCGAGGACGATCAGGCGGCCGGCGACGAAGGTCACGTTGCCGGGCGAGTCGACGGCGAAGGCGGGCCCGGCGGTGAGGGTGTCGCAGGCGCCGAAGGTCTCGGTGGTGGTCACCGTCTGCCCCGACAGGTCGAGCGTGGTCGCATACGGGCACGCCGGCACGATGAGGCCCTGGATCACCTGCTGGGCGCTCACCGCCCCGTAGCCGTACTGATCGTTGGAGCCGCCCACGTAGGGGACGGTGCCGATCTTGCGCGCCGAGCTCCGCAGCAGCGTCCGCACCTCGGCGGCGGTCAGGGTGGGGTCCTCGGACAGCGCGAGGGCGCCGATCCCCGTGCACAGGGGCGCGGCGGACGAGGTGCCGCCGAAGCCGCTGGTGTAGTCGCCGCTGGAGTAGCCGACCGAGCCGGTCACGTCAGTCGTGGTGACGCCCAGGCTGCCCCCGCTCGTGTGGCACACGAAGTCGGTGCCCGGCCCCCACTGCGCGTAGTCGCTGCGCAGGTCGAAGTTGGTGGCGCCCCCCACGGAGATGGTCTCGGACAGCGACGAGGGATAGAGCAGCGTCCCGTCCTGGAGGGGGTTGCCCTGGTTGCTCCACGTCCCGCAGCTCGGGAAGAACGGGCCGAAGGTGGTGGCACCGTCGGACACGGTGAGGTCAACGTAGTCGTAGCAGTTTCCCGTCGTGTTGATCGGTCCCTCTCCGCCGGCCTGTTTCGTCTCGCTGGAAGGCCACATCGCGAACCGGAGATCGCCGGCCACGGACAGCGTCCGGGTCACCGACACGCTCGATACCTGGTTGTCGGTGATGGCGCCGGCGCGAATGGCACACGTGCCCCCGCGCGCGGAGCTGGCCCGGGTGCCGTCGTTCACGGCGATCCAGGAGGCGTTCCCGGACGACGTCCAGCCCGTGGGTAGGGCCGAGCACGTCTCGAAGTCCTGGAGGGCGCCGTCCGGGAAGATGACGTTGTCCAGCCACGCCGTGTCGAACCCTGCCGAGGCCGAGCTGTCCTTGCGGTAGGTCCAGGTGAACGTGTAGGTGCCGGTCGGGATACCGGTCAGCGTGAAATTGACATAGCCGCTCGCCGAGTTGCCGTTGGAGAAGAACGTCGGCGCGCCCAGCCCGCCGCGGCCCCCGCTCACCGCGCCCTGGATGGCGGCGGTGAGGGCCGAGGACGGCGAGCCGCCGCCCCAGCTGTCGTTGAGCACGTCGGCGTGGGCGCCGGCGTAGGTTATCGCCTCCGCGAACTGGCTGTCCGTCCCCGCCGCCGATCCCGAGAACACCTTTGCCGAGAGCAGCCTGCAGTTCTGGCACGCACCGCTTACCCCGATCCCGTTGTTGCCCGCGGCCGCCGCCACGCCCGCCACCGAGGTGCCGTGACTGGCCGTGGTGAGGTCCGGGTTGGGGTCGTTGTCCCCGTTGACGAAGTCCCAGCCGTGCACGTCGTCGACGTAGCCGTCGCCTTCGTCGTCGATGCCGTTGCCGGGGATCTCGCCCGGGTTGGTCCAGATGCGGGAGGCGAGATCCGGGTGGGCGAGCTGGATGCCGTCGTCGACGACGGCGATCACGATGGTGCCGTCACCGGTCTGAGTGTCCCAGGCCGCCGGCAGGCGGGCGTCGGCGCCGACCACGCCGGCCGGGTTTCCCTGGCCCGTGTTCTGGAGGTGCCACTGATCCGGGAACAGGGGATCGTTGGGGATCGCGTCCCGCGACCACTCCTGGATGAAGTCGGGCTCCGCCCACTGGATCCAGCCCTCGTTCTGCACCAGGCTGTTGGCCGCCTCGAGCGGGTCGTCCGACCCGGGCGTGGTCAGCTCGAGCACGAACGTGGACTCCAGGGGCAGCGACCGCTGCAGCCTGAGGGTGTCCGGCAACCGCCCCCGCACCTCATCCGCGGTCATTCGGGATGCGGTCTTCACGATCACCTGCGGCGTGAGCAGCAGCAGGGTGCCGGTTGCGACGTTGCGGTACGCCGGGTAGGCCCACTGGACCGCCGCCTCGCCCCGGAGCTGCTGGAGCACGGCGTGCTGCCGCTCCACTGCCGCGGCGGTCAGCGTGGCGGCGGCGGGCTTCGTCCCTTCCACGTTGGGCACGACGACCGGGGACGTCAACGACGTGGTGGTCGGTGTCTTCTCCGCCTCCCCGACATCGACGCGCCACAGGTCGCCGCTCAGACGGGTGGCGCGGCCGGGGACCGCTCCCCGCGGCGATGCGAAGTCCTGGCGCGCCGGCAGGTCGTTGCCGAGGTAGAGCCCGACGCTGATGGTGTCCGGCTCGACGGCGAGGAGGACCTTCTCGCCGTGGTAGTGGTACGAGGCCTGGGGCGTCGTGGGTGCCGTGCCCTTGTCCGCGGCCGATCCGACCGCAGTCGCGCAGCAGCATGCCAGCACCATCCACACACCGATACCACTCATCCCGAGCCTGGAGCTCTCCATCATTGGGGATCCTTTCGCAGAGGACGTCCGATCTTCTGAATTGTACTGAATCCGACCACACAGCCACCGCCTGGCATCCCGCCCCCGATGACACACCCTTGTTCTGTCACGGTGAGCGAGGAGCTCGCCGTCCGCGGCGAGGGACGAGTCGGACCATCTCCCGAAGGCCCGTGGGACGCCTGCCAGCCACGACGCTGGTTCTCTCCGGGGATTCTTCGACTCGCTCCGGCGGACCTCCCCTCGCTCAGAATGACAGGCAACGTGGACGTCCCACTGTCTCCGCGCGGCCCCGTGTCATCCCATGTGACACCGCCCGGAACGGGCGTGAGGATGCTCGAGGGATCGTCCGTGACCACCGTGGCGTCAGTCTCCGGCCTCCAGCTCGGCTCCCGTGAGCACCGAGAAGCCGTTGCGCAGGACGATCGTCGGCGCCCTGAAGGTGGCGTCGCCGGGGGCCACGACCGTGATGTCCGGGCCTGCCGTGATCTGGATGCAGGCCTCCCAGGTCTGGGTCGTGGCGATGGTCTGGTCTGTCAGGTCGATGGTGTCCGGGCCCGTGCACTCGGCGGCGAGGAGGATGCTGTCGCTGGCTGAGAGCACGGTGGCGCCGCTGCGGATCTGGGCATACACCGTCTTGAGCCCGTTGCCCGGGGCCAGGGCCCAGACCCGGTTCGGGTTGTAGGGCTCCCAGGATGACCAGGAGACGCCGTCGTTGGAGAAGCGCATGTCGTCGGCCCAGCCCTCGCCGTAGACGTAGAGATCCACCACGGCGGTGGCGGTTTCATACGCCTCCCGGTCGATCACCACCGGGTAGACCGAGTTCCGCGTGCCGAAGGTCTGCGTCCAGTAGGCGTAGTACGGGCCGTTGTTGAAGCTGTCGGCGACGCAGTCACCGTTCGCGTCCTCTCGGACGTTGGCGAGGTCTCCACTCTGGTAGGCGTAGCCGACGCCGATCTCGCGGAAGCTGGTGGACAGGATGTTGGCCCGGTGACCGGAGCTCGCCATCCATCCGGCCATTACCGCCGCCGGGCTGGAGTACCCGGCGGCGATATTCTCGCCCGCCCAGCTCCAGTAGTACCCCGCGGTGGTCATCCGGTCCCAGGGCAGCGTGCCGGTGTCCGGGTCGCAGTGGGCGAAGAAGTCCCGCTGCGCCATGTTGAAGCTGTGGTCGCCGGCGCAGGCGTGCAGCTCGTCCACCTGTTTGAGGGGCGGGAGCTGCCCGTTGTCCCAACGCTCTTGGTTGACCAGCTCGACCACCTGTTGCTCCACGCTGGGATCGGCCTTGGCCGACGCCTGCGCCCCGCCCTCTGAAGGGACGGGCAGCAGGGCGATCGGCTGGGGCAGGGGATCGAGTGGGGGCTCCACCTCCGGCAGGTCGCGGGCCGCGAGCGCGCGGTAGCTGCCGTCGGGATCGGGCACGACCACCAGATGCACCCGTCGGCCCGGCCCCGGCAGATCGCGGCACTCCGGCCCGGCGATCACCAGGATGGTCGTGCTCGGCACCCAGCCGTTGAGTGGCCGCTCCACATCCACCATCCACGGCCCCCCGGCGGGGAGACGCGCCACCACCCGACCTTCCAGCACCGCCGGGCGGACGAGGGGCACGGGAGAGGAGCCCGCCGCGGCGGTCGCCACCCCCGCGACCAGCAGAAGCAGCAGCCGACGTCCGCCCATTGATCACCAACTGTACGTCGATGCCCGGTGGCGGTGCGGTGCGGGCTGTCACCAGATGCCATGCTTTCTCGAGAGAGGGAGGGGGATGAAAGCGCACCGGCCGCGGTGAGGCAGTCGGAGTCGGCGGTCTCGACTCCGCACCCCTCGGGGGGCCCATCGCTCGGAGACGTTCGGCCGGGCCGGCCGCGATGTCAGCCCGACAGGCCCATGCGCCGCAGCAGCTTGCCGTCGATGTGGAAGTGGGCGAGGGTGCGGCCGATCATGCGGGGGTCTTGACCTTGGAACGTATTTGGCTATATTGCCAAGTCATGGGTGAACGACTCCGACTGCAAGGCACCGTCCGGCGCTCCTACGAGGAGCGCGCACGGGTCATGAAGGCCCTCTCCCACCCGAGCCGGCTGTTCATCGTGGACGAGCTGTCGCACGGTGAGCGCTGCGTGTGCGAGCTGACCGAGATGATCGGCGCCGACGTCTCCACCGTGTCCAAGCACCTGGCGCTGCTCAAGCGGGCCGGGGTGGTGCTCGACGAGCGGCGGGGCCAGCAGGTGTTCTACCGCCTGCGCGTCCCCTGCATCCTCAACTTCTTCGGCTGCGTCGAGGCCGTGCTGGAGGAGACGGGACGCGGCGGCAAGGCGAAGGCCTCGTGAACCGGTTTTTTTTCACCGTGCATTTGGCGTGTACGCCAATCATCGGGGCTGAAGGCGCGGGAGGCGGCCGTTGATCGCGTGGCGGAGCGAGTGGAAGCCCCTGGCCTGGATGGCGGCCGCGTTCGCGGTGTTCTACTGGCTGCCGGTGGGACTGCCGCGCTTCGACGGAGCGGTCACCGAGGCCCTGGCGCTGACGAAGTGGTACGCCCGCGAGCACGTCCTGCTGTGCCTGGTGCCGGCCTTCTTCATCGCCGGCGCCATCGCCATCTTCGTCAGCCAGGCCGCGGTCATGAAGTACCTCGGCCCGCGGGCGCCCAAGGCGGTGGCCTACGGGGTGGCCGCCGTGAGCGGGACCATCCTGGCGGTCTGCTCGTGCACCGTGCTACCGCTCTTCGCCGGCATCCACCAGATGGGCGCCGGGCTCGGTCCTGCCACCGCGTTCCTCTACTCGGGCCCGGCCATCAACGTCCTCGCCGTCGTGCTCACCGCTGCGGTCCTCGGCGCCAAGCTCGGCGCGGCACGGGCGGTGGGGGCGGTCCTGTTCGCGGTCGTGGTCGGAGCTTCGATGGCGCTCATCTTCAGGCGCTCGGAGCGGGAGCGGGTGGCCGCCGCCATGACTCTGCCCGAGCCGGAGCGGGTGCGCCCGCTCGGGCAGACCGCCGCGTTCTTCGCCGCCCAGGTCGCGATCCTGGTCTTCGCCAACTGGGCCCGGCCCGAGGACCCGACCGGCCTGTGGTTCGGGATCTGGCGCCTGAAGTGGTGGCTGACGGCCGGGGCGGCGGTGGCCCTCGGCGTCATCCTGGTGCGCTGGTACGGCCTCGCCCAGTGGAAGGGCGTGGCCATGGGCGCCGCCGTGGCCGCCGCGGTGCTGGCGGCGCCCGCCCACCCCGAGCTGGCCTTCTTCGTCGGCGTGGCGTGCCTCGCGCTGGCGCTGGCGCGCGAGGAGGGCGAGCTCGGCCAGTGGCTGACCGCCTCCTGGGGCTACGCCAAGCTGATCCTGCCGTTGCTCCTGGGAGGCGTCCTGGTGGCCGGCCTCCTGCTCGGGCGACCGGGCCACGAGGGCCTGGTCCCGTCGGCGTGGGTCGCGTCCGCGGTGGGCGGCAACGGCCTCGCCGCCACCCTGTTCGCATCGGTGGCCGGCGCCTTCATGTACTTCGCCACCCTGACGGAGGTGCCGATCCTGCAGGGGTTGATCGGCGCCGGCATGGGCCAGGGTCCATCGCTGGCGTTGCTGCTGGCGGGGCCGGCGCTGTCGCTGCCCAACATGCTCGTCATCGCCAGCGTGATGGGCTGGAAGAAGACGTCGGTCTACGTGGCGCTGGTGGTGGTGATGGCCACCGTCACCGGCATCGTCTACGGAGCGTTCATCGCATAGGAGGTGCGTCGTGAAAAAGCTCGTTGTCCTCGGTCCGGGCTGCCCGCGCTGCGAGGAGCTGGAGAGACTCACCCGTCAGGCCGCCGACCAGCTCGGCATCGCGTACGGGCTGGAGAAGGTCACCGACATCAAGGAGTTCCCGAAGTACGGGCTGATGCTGACGCCCGGCCTGGTCGTCGACGGGGAGCTCAAGGTGCACGGCAGGGTCCCGTCCCTCGGCGAGATCAAGGCCCTGCTGGCCTAGGAGGCGGAGATGAAACGGATCGTCCTGCCGTCGATTGTCGTCGTCGTTGCCGGGGCTCTCGCCCTTGTCGCGTTGCCCGCTGCCGGAATCGCCGCCGACGGCACGACCGCCGCCGCCGCGGCACCACCGGCGACCGGGGTCGTGGCGTACTACTTTCACGGCAACTTCCGCTGCAAGACGTGTCTCGCCATCGAGCGGCTGTCGCGGGAGACCATCACCGCCGAGTTTCCGGACGAGCTCTCGTCGGGCCGGCTGACGTGGCGAGCGGTGAACGTGGAGGAGCCCGACAACGAGCACTTCGTCCGTGACTTCGAGCTGACGACACGATCCCTGGTGCTGGTCTCCTATGAGGACGGCAAGGTCGTGCGGCACCGCAACCTGGACAAGGTGTGGCAGCTCGTGCACGACGAGGGCGCATTCTCCGAGTACGTGCGCGAGGCTGCGCGGGCGTTCCTCGCCTCAGACTGATGACGTCGGTGTGGCTCGCCGTCTCCTCGGCGGTGTGGCTGGGGATTTTGACGTCCATCAGCCCCTGCCCCCTGGCCACCAACATCGCGGCGGTGTCGTACGTCGGCCGCCAGGTGGGCAGCGCGCGCCTCGCCCTGGCGTCGGGCGTGCTGTACACGGCGGGGCGCACCCTCGCCTACGTGGCGCTCGGCGCCGCGGCGGTCTGGTCCCTGCTGTCGATGGTCGCCGTGTCAACCTTCCTGCAGGAGAGCCTCCCGCGGCTGCTGGGTCCGCTGCTGATCGTGCTCGGCCTGCTGCTGCTGGGGGTCGTCAAGCTGAGCCTGCCCGGGATCGGCTTCAGCGACCGACTGAGGCGGTGGGTCGACCGCTCGGGCGTGTGGGGCGCCGGCCTGCTCGGCATCGTCTTCGCCCTGTCGTTCTGCCCGGTGTCGGCGGGGCTCTTCTTTGGTGGGCTGGTGCCGCTCGCGACCGAGCACGGCTCACCCATTCTCCTGCCGGCCGCGTTCGGCGTCGGCACCGCACTCCCGGTCGCGGCATTCGCCGTGCTCCTCGCCGCCGGGGTGGGCTGGCTGGGCGCTGCGCTGGACAAGGTCCAGGTCGTCGAGCGTTGGGCGCGGCCGGTCACGGCGCTCGTCGTCCTCGCCGTGGGCGTGTACGAGACGCTGCGCTCGACCTTCTACCTGATCTGAGAAGCTTCGCCGGCGTGCCGGACGGCATGGCGAGCGCCGGTGACCCAGAGCCGCGCCGACTCGAAGAGGTCGTAGAACATCGGCACGTAGATCAGCGTCAGGAAGGTCGACACCATGAGGCCGCCGATGGCCACGACCGCCAGCGGCGAGAGGCGCTCGAGCCCGATCGCCCACTGCAGCGCGATGGGCAGCATGCCGACCGAGGTGCCCACCGCGGTCATCAGGATCGGCCGCGTCCGCACACGGACCGAGCCGACGAGGGCGTCGTGCAGGCTGTCGCCGCGGGCCCGCGCCTCCTGGATGAAGTCGATGAGCAGGATCGAGTTCTTCACGACGATGCCGGCCATCAGGATCATGCCCATGAAGGCGGGCATGCACTGGTGCTTGCCGACGAGGAGCATCGCCCAGGTGGCGCCGATCATGCCCAGCGGGATCGCCGACCATGATCGTGAGCGGGTGCAGGAACGACTTGAAGGCCGGGACCAGCGAGAAGTAGAGCAGGACGAGCCCGAGGGCGAGGGCCGCGATGAGCGATGAGAACGCCTCGTTCATCGTCTTCTGCTCCCCCTCATGGGTGATGGTGTAGCCGGCCGGAAGCTCGAGCCCGGCCAGCGCCCGGTCGACGTTGTCGTCGATGTGGGTGACGGCGTGGACCGTGCGGTAGCCGAGGACGTCGACGGTGGGCACGATGTCCTGGTGGGTGTAGAGCGTCGGTACGGTCGCGTTCTCGATGCGTCCCAGGCTGGCGAGGGGCACGGGCCCCCTGGGGGTGAGGATCGGCAGCGTCTCCAGCCGGCGAGGGCTCGAGCGGCGGTCGGCCGCGGCCTGCACCCACACCGCCAGGGAGTCCTGGTTGGGGACGCGGAACAGGGTCGCCGGGTAGCCGCGCACCTGGGCGCCCACCTGCGCCGCGACCGTCGCGGCGTTGACGCCGTAGATCGAGAGGAGCTCGGGGTCGGGGATGAACCGGTACTCGGACCGGTCCAGAGTCCACGTCGGCACCACCGCGGTGAGACCGCCGGCCTCGAGCAGCCGTCGCTGCACCTGCTGCCGCAGGCCGTCGAGCACCACCGGGTCCGGCCCGGAGATCATGAGGTCGACGGTGGCGCGGATGGTGGAAAGCGGCGTCGCGCCGTAGTCGAAGACCGCCGGGAAACGGATGCCGGGCATCTTCTGCAGCTCGCCGAGCACCTTCTGCTCGATGGCCCACATCGTCTCGGTGCGCTGGAAGCGGTTGACGAGGTGGACCGTCACGAACGCCTGCTGCGGGTTGCGCCCGGAGCCGAAGGACAGGACCCCGGGCTCGGAGCCGAGGGTGGCCGAGGTCATGGTGACCCCGGCTTGCCGCCAGATCGCCTCCTCGGCCTGCGCCAGCAGCGCCTCCGTCCGCGGCAACGGGGTGTTGGGGTAGCTCTCGAAGGTGACGCGGAAGATGCCGGTGTCCATGGGCGGCATGAGGTCGCGGCCGATGAGCGGGATCACCACCCGCCCGGAAAGCATGAGGAGCATGACCGCCGGCATGATGAAGAAGGGCTTGTGGCGGAGCGCAACGCGGACGGTCCCGACGAAGAACTCCTGGATGGGGTGGAGGATCTTCCCCTGCACGAAGCGGTCGAGGGCGAGCTCCCAGCGGAAGCGCTCGATCCTGCCCCCGAGGCGGAGGATGAACGGCGCCAGGATGGGCAGGATCGTCACCGACACGATGTAGGAGGCGATGAGCGCGATGGAGAGCGTCAGAGAGAGCGGCCGCAGCACCGTCTGCACGAAGCCGCCGATCCAGATGATGGGCACCAGCACGACGACCGTGGCGTAGGTGCCCGAGAGGATGGCCAGCATCACCTCCTGGGTGCCGCCGACGACTGCGTCCTCGATCTTCTCGCCGAGCTTGTGATAGTGGCGCTCGATGTTCTCCAGCACCACGATGGCGTCGTCGAGGAGCATGCCGACGCCGAGGATGACGCCGGTCAGGGTCACCATGTCGAACTCGAACCCGGCGAGCCACATGAAGGCGAAGGTGATGAGGTAGGTGAAGGGGATCGAGATCCCGGCCAGCAGCATGCCGCGGGTGTCCGCCAGGAACAGGAAGATGACGATGACGGTCATGATGATGGCGTCGCGCAGGGCGTTGACCATGTTGGACACGCTGGTCGAGATCAGCTCGCCCTGGGTGTCGGCGACGGCGAACTCGAGACCCGGGTACTGCTTCTCCAGCTTCGGCAGATGTGAGAGCACCGACTGGATGGTCGGCAGCGCGAACCCGGAGAGGGCGCGCTGGATGTTGATGCCGATGGCCGGCTTGCCGTTGCCGTGGAAGGCCGACAGGCGCTCCTGGATGCCGGCGTGCACGTCGGCCACGTCCCTCAGGTAGACGGGAGGCCCGGGCTGGGCGCTGATGACGACGCCGGCCACCTCCTCGGGGCGGGCGAACTCCCCCTGGCTCTTGAGCAGGACCTGGCTGCCCTTGGAGAGGACCAGACCCTCGGGTGTGTTGCGGTTCCAGGTGTTAAGGGCCTCGACGACCTGGCCCGGACTCAGGTGGAACATCTGCAGTCGGTCGGGGTCGAGGTCGACCTGGACCACGCTCTGGTAGCCGCCGAACACCTCGACGTTCTCGACGTCCGGCAGGCGCAGGAGGGCCTCCTTGATCGGGTTCTCGGCCAGCCGGCGGACCTGGGAGAGGTCGAGGTGGGACTCCGGCCTGGGTGTCACCGAGAGGGTGAGCACCGCCGGCGTGGCGGAGGAGATCTTGTACACCTGAAACGGGCGGATGCCGGGCGGTAGCAGGGGGCGGATCTTGTTGAGCGAGTTGGACACGTCGGTGGCCGCCGACTCCAGCCCCTTGGCGTACTCGAACTCCGCCATCACCACCGACACCTCGTCGTTGGCGGTGGAGGTCACCCGGCGGACCAGCTCGATGGTCTTGAGCTCCTTCTCGATCACCCGGCTGACGTCGCTGGCCACGTCCCCGGCCGAGGCGCCGGGCCACACCGTGACCACGGCGATCTGGGGCCGCTCGCTGTCGGGGAAGAGGTTGACCGGCATCTTGAAGAAGCCGACCACCCCCACCACGGCCAGGAGCAGCACGACGGAGAGCACCAGGTGCGGCCTCTTGACGTACGCGGCCACGAGGTTCATGACGCGCCTCCGTTCTGTGCGACCACCGGCGTGCCCGCGGTGAGGGCCATGAGCTCGCTGGGCAGGCCGACGACCACCGCGTCGCCCTGCTTCAGCTCACCGCCCTGGCAGGCGACCACGACGCCGTCGTCGCCACGGCTCAGCACCGTCACCTCGACGGGCGTCGCCGCGCTCCCCTCGACCTTCACCACCAGGGTCCTGGACATACCCTCGAGCAACGCCTCTTCGGGGACGACGAGCCCCTCGGCCGAGGCGGTGGAGTAGCGGGCGCCCACCGTGGCGCCCGCCGGCAGGTCGAAGGGCGCACGGGGCAGGCGGGTCTCCACCGATCCGAGGTGGGCCGCGTCGAGCGCCGGGTAGATGCGGCTGATCGTGCCCACGACGCTCCGGCCGCCGCTCTCGAACCGCACCTCGTTGCCCGCCTCAAGCTGCGCGAGCTGGTCCTGGGCGAGCTTCGAGATCAGCTTGACGGGGCCTCGGACCTGCATCTGGAAGAGCGGCTTGCCGGGAGCGGCGAGGTCGCCGGGCTCCGCGAGCCGGGCCGTCACGACGCCGGCGTAGGGGGCGGCGACCGAGGCGAAGGAGCGCACGACGGTCGCCGATCGGAGCGCCTTCTCGGCCGTGACCCGGGCCGCCTGGGCGGCGGCGAGCTGGGCCTTGGAGACGTCGAACGCCTGCTGCGCGATGGCGCCTCCGTCGAGCAGCACCTTGTCGCGTTCGAAGATGGCCTGCTGCTTGGCGTAGTCCTCCTTCGCCGCGGCCAGGCGGGCCTGGGCTGTGTGCACCGCGTCGTCGAGGGTGCGCGGGTCGATGCGCGCCAGCACCTCGCCCTTCTTGACCGGATCGCCCTCGCGCCGCCGCATCTCGAGGATCGCCCCGGGCACCTGGGCGGCCACGGTCGCCGACGTCTCCGACTCGACCAGAGCCACGGTCAGACGGTGGCGCTGGCGCGGCCCTGCCGGACGGCCACCGTGCGCACGGAGGTGGGTGGGTTGGGCGGCAGCGGCAGCTCGGCCAGCTCGCGCTTCTTGTGCACGCACCGCGAGGACGAGGAGCGCCGCCACGATGACGACGAGCACGACGAGGAGAATCGTTCTTAGCTCATGCTGGCCTCCCCGGGCGCTCACGAAGTCGAGGTAGTCGACCGCGTTCTGGAGCGCGTACAGCCCCTGCCAGTAGCTGGTTTCGCCCTGCATCTCCTGGGCGCGCGCGAGAGATAGTCGTCCATCCTGCCGGTGCCCTGCTCGAGCTTGAGGTGCTCGACCCGCGCCACGTCGGCGCCCAGCGCCCGCTGCGCCTGGCCGGCCGCGAGCTGGGCACGCGCCGCCTTGACCCGGCCCTCGGCATCCACCACCTGGGTGGAGACCTCGATCTGCTTGGCGCGCTCGTGCTCGCGCGCGATCTCGAGGTTGACCTTCGCCTCCTCGAGCGCGTGGGAGCGGGTGAACCCGGCGAACACCGGCAGCTTGAGCGTCACCGAGACCTCGTGTGAGTCGAGGGCATGGTCGATGGACGGCGAGTCGTTGCGCAGCCAGCTCCCCTCCAGCGCCACGCGCGGGCCGAACGCATCCCGGGCCAGCGCCTTCTTGCGTTCGGCCACGAGTGTCAGCTGCCGCACTGCGGAGAGATCGGATCGCCTCGCGAGGGCCTCCTCGACGGTCCCGTCGTGCCCTGGTGGCACGACGGGTTCGTCCGTCACGTCGGCGAGCGCCCAGCCCTCGGCGGGCAGCTCGACGCCCATGAAGGCGGCGAGGAACGCCTGCGCCGTGCGCTCCTCGGCGGCCAGGTCGGCGACCTGCGCCTCCGCGCCCCGCAGGGCGAAGGTGACCTTGGCGGCGTCCACGGTGGGGAGCGACCCGACCTTCACCCGGAGCCGGACGTCGGCCTCGTCCCTGGCGAGCGCCTCCCGGTAGACCTGCCCCGCGGCCAGAGCGTGGTGGGCGAGCAGCGCGTTGCGGTAGGCCGCTCGGACCTTGGTGCGGACCTCGTCGCGGCTGAAGTGCGCAGAGTCCTCGGCCGCCGCCTGGGAGAGGCGGGCGATCCGGTCGCCCTCCTTCAGGGCGCCGGCCGCCAGCAGGGGGACGTGGAACGCGACGCCGACGTGGGTCTGGGTCGCGCCCCAGGGGAGCTGCGCGAACCCGCCGGCCGGGTCCTTGAACAGCTCGATGGACATCGGGCGGACCAGCCGCGGCGACTCGAAGTGGCTGTAGTCGCCCACCAGGGCGAGCTCGCCGAAGTGGCGGCCCTTCGCCTCGGCGGTGCGCTGCGCCGCCGCGAGGGCCTCGAGGCGGGCCGCCCGCACCTGCGGGTTCGCCGCCATTGCCTTCGCCTGGGCGTCGGCGAGGGTGAGGGGAACGGCCCCGAAGGCGACAGTGGCGGCGCACTGGGCTGCGACGAGGAGGAGTGGTGCGAGCTTCATCGTTGTCCCTCCCGGTGAGCTGCGGGCACGAGAACGGCGCGGACATCGGCGAGGGCACGAGACGTGGCGTCGTCCTTGCTGGTGTAGACAACGCTCGCGCCATCCTTGTTCCTCTGTACGAAGGGTGTTTCGCATGATTTTGGAGTGGGACGAGACCCGATGCCGGTTGTCGGCGACCACGGCCGTCGCCTCACGGGCAGACCGGTCGCGCCGCCTCGCCATGAAGGTGAGGTGGGCGGGTCGCCGAGGGCGGAAGGGCTGCAAGGACCGCCGCCGGTGTGTCGCCGCCTGGTCCCGGTTGCTGTCGTGCGTGTCCATCTCGCCTCCGACCTCAAGGATGCGGCCTCGGGCGGGACGCGTCCTTGTCGCGCGACAAGAGCGGAGGAATTGGCATGACTCCGCCGACCCCCGGGGGGAGGCGGCCCGACGGACGTGTCAGGAAGGTCGGAGCGGGCCTTGCTGAAGGCGGCCACCGGGCGCGGCCAAGGGCCGCGACGTCACCTGCCGTCGGCGAGCTCCTCGAGCTTTCCGACGTCGAGAATGCGGAACCGACCGCGGCCGAGGCGAGCCACCACCCCGCGCCTGCGGAGATGGGTGAGGGCGCGCGAGAGGTTCTCCGGAGTGACGTCGAGGAGCCGGGCCAGCTCGGCCTGTGAGAAGGGGAGCTCGACCTCGACCGCGCCGGCCTGGCGGTGGTCCTCGGGCGCCAGGCTCAGCAGGCCGTGTGCGGCGCGCGCGACCGCTCCCTGGTGGCCCATCATGCCCACCTGGTCGAGGCACTCGCGGAGACGGCGCGCGACGTGGTCGAGCAGGAGCAGACACAGCTCCGGCTCGTGCCGCGCGGCGCGCTCGAAGTGCTCTCGGGTGAGCACGAAGATTTGGGACGGTTCGAGCGCCGCCACCGACACGGGAAACGGCCTGCCGTCGAGCAGCGGCAGGAACCCGAAGAAGTCACCGGGGTCGAGGACGAAGACGGTGATCTCTCGACCCCCGGCAAGGCTCCGAAAGGCCTTCAGTCGGCCGTCGCTCACCACGATGAAGCGCCCGTCCCGCTCGCCTTCGAGCAGCACGATCTCGCCCCGGTCCACATGCCGCGCCACGAAGAGCGCGGCGAGACGCGCGGCACCCTCCTTGCCGAGGCCGCCGAAGGGCGTGGCCCGCAGCAGCTCGGTCAGGTGCGCGACCGGCGTGGGCTCCGGCGGTCGGGTCGCCATGTCGCCCCATTCTGGCTGCACCGAAGTCCCTCCGCAAGGCGCCCGCTCGACGCCGGGGGCGGTCGCCGCGCCCGTGGCCAACGGAACGTCCCTGTGCGGCTCGCGTCACACCATTGGCACAGCCCGGGACGGGCGTATCGATGCTCCTCATGACACACCCTTGTTCTGTCATGGTGAGCGAGGAGCTCGCCGTCCGCGGCGAGCGACGAGTCGAACCATCCCCGATGTCCCGTGGGACGCCTCCCAACCACGACTCTGGTGCTCTCGGGGGATCCTTCGACCGCACTCGGCGGACCGAGTGCCGGCCTCAGGATGACGCTCGACTTTCGCGGCCCACCGTCTCTGGACGGCTCCGTGTCATGCCATGCGGCACCGCCGCGACGAGGCGTGACGATGCTCGAGGTGACAGGAGAAGGGCATGTCGTTGGACGACTGCCTGCCGGCCTCTTGCCGCGACACGCCCGCGTCCGGGAACCGGCTACCATCGCAGCCCATGAAACGCTGGGACTCTACCCGCCGCTTTTCGTCCCGGGTCGACGATTACATCCGCTACCGGCCGCACTATCCGGAGGCGATTGTCTCCGTCCTGGCCGCGGAGTGCGGTCTGGAGCCCGGGTGGGTGATCGCGGACCTGGGATCGGGGACGGGGCTCCTGTCCGACCTCTTCCTGGGCGCGGGCTGCACGGTGTACGCCGTCGAGCCGAACCGCGAGATGCGCGAGGCGGGCGAACGGCTTCACAGCCACGCGCCGGCCTTCGTCAGCGTCGACGGGACGGCGGAGGCGACCACGCTGCTTTCGGCCAGCGTCGACCTGGTCACCGCCGGTCAGGCGTTCCACTGGTTCGACCGGTCGTCGGCGAGGGCGGAGTTCGCCCGCATCCTCGAGCCCGGCGGCTGGGTGGCCCTGGTGTGGAACTCGCGCCGCAAGATCGGCTCGCCGTTCCTGAAGGCCTACGAGGCGCTCCTCCAGCGCTGGTCGGTGGACTACGCCGCGGTCGACCACGACCGGATCACCGACGAAGCCATCGCGTCGTTCTTCGCTCCCGCGCCCGTTGCGAAGCGGATCTTCTCGAACCGTCAGGAGGTCGATCTCGAGGGCGCGCGCGGACGCCTCGAGTCGTCGTCATACGTCCCGCCGCCCGGGCATCCGGATCACGAGCCCATGCTGGCAGAGCTCGGCGCCGTCTTCGCGGACACCAGCAGGAACGGCGTCGTGACCTTCGAGTACGACACGCTCCTCTTCTTCGGCAGGCTGGAGTCACCCGCCGGGACGTGAGCCCGCGCTCGGCGGCCGCACGCGGGCGGGCATCGGGCTCGGTGCCATGACTCTCCGAAGAGCGATGACTGCCCCGGGCGCACAGCCGGGGAGTCGTACCTCCGGCCGGCTGCTGCACGAGGAATAGCCCCCCCGGGGGCCGCGCTACACCAGATGTCGACACCACAGGGCGCTGCCGTCTCCGATCGCCCGAGCGCACGGAGGTATCAGCCACGCCACCTCGGCGGCAGGAATCGAGAGAACGAAGGGAGGCGAGAACCATGGACCGGATGAAGCGGGTGCGATGGACACCGATCCTCCTCATCGTCGCGGGCGCGATCGCCCTCGGCGGCTACCGCCTGTCGCTGGCCCAGACGAGCCCTCGGGACCCGTCCCCGTCCGGCGGGGGACAGGCGACCCTGTGCTCGTCCCACGTCGACATCGCGGCCACGTTCCTCGAGGGCTCCCGCGAGGATCCGGATGTGCGGCGCGTCAGCGCGAAGATCGACGCCACGTTCAAGGCGGCTCTCGAGGAGCTGAGGTCGTCACCGCCGGAGGACCTCTACCACCGGATCATGCTGCTGGGCAAGCTCCAGTTGTACGACAAGAGCCTGTCGGTTCGCCGCAACATCGCCTGCACGAGCTGCCACGTGCCGTCCACCGGCTTCACCGGGGGCGTGTCCCTCTACAACCGGACCATCGTGGCCTACCCGGGCTCGGTCCCCATCACCAATGCCAGCGGGGGCGAGCCCAACTGGCGCCTCTCCGGCCGCAAGCCCCAGAGCTACGGTTACGCGCCCTTCACACCGATCCTCCACTTCGACGCCACCCAGGGTGACTTCTACGGCGGCAACTTCTGGGACATGCGGGCGACGGGTCTCCGCCTGGGAAACCCCGCCGCGGCACAGGCCCAGGGCCCGCCCCTCAACCCCGTGGAGATGGGCTTCGCAGACCCTGCATGCGTGGTCCACCGCCTCTCCCAGGGCCCCTACCGCAGCTTCTTCGAGGAGGTGTGGGGCCCCCAGTCCTTCGCCATCGAGTGGCCTGACGACGTCGACCAGGTCTGCTCTGTGCCGGGCCCGGCGCCGAAGGACAACACCCACCCGGTGCACCTCGACCCCGTAGCACGGGGTATTGCGGACCAGACCTACGTCAACTTCGCGCTGGCCATCGCCGTCTACGAGGCCGGACCCGACGTCAGCCCGTTCAGCTCGAAGTTCGACTACGCCCTGGCCCATCCCGGGAAGAAGGTGCTCACCCAGGACGAGGTGGCGGGATGGGAGCTGTTCCGGACCAAGGGGAAGTGCAACACCTGCCACCTGGACGGGACCCAGAACCCCGCCGGCCGCGGGCCGAGCCAGGACGACGGGCGGATCGCGCCCGCCGACGCGGCCGACGTCGCGCCACTCTTCACCGACTTCACGTCCTCCAACCTGGGCGTGCCCAGGAACCGGGCCCTGCCGTTCTACTGTGAGAGCAAGCCAGACGACTACGGCTACGTGGCCAACCCGCAAGGCAAGGACTTCGTGGACCTCGGGGTGGGAGGGTTTCTCAAGGGCCACGGTGCCCCGAACCCCGAGTGGGCCAGGGAGGCAGGACGGTTCGACGGGAGCTTCGCGGTCCCGACCCTGCGCAACGTCGACAAGCGCCCCGAGCCCGACTTCGTGAAGGCCTACGCCCACAACGGCTACTTCAAGAGCCTCGAGGAGATCGTCCACTTCTACAACACGCGCGACATGCTGCCCGCCTGCGGGGAGGGCTCGTCGGGCGAGAAGGTGAGCTGCTGGCCGCCGCCCGAGGTGTCCAGAAACATCGACCGCACGGTGGGCGACCTGGGTCTCACGGACAAGGAGGAGGCCCAGATCGTGGCCTTCCTCAAGACCCTGACCGACGGCTATCAGCCCTGATCAGCCGCTCGCTGCGCGACGCCGCCGACGACCACCCGGAGCCCCGTGTAGGCGGGGGAGGGGAGGGCGGTGCTGGCCGGGTTGGTGGAGCGGTCGTCGATAATTATATTTATGAACACAATCATCTAACAATCGATGACGCACAGTTACTGGTTTAGTAGCAAATCCTCTACCTCCTAATTTTCCTTTTCGTCTAATCCAATTAGGTTTATGTGTAGTACGAGGTCCTGCACGTGTATAACTTGTAGCAGGAACATAAGATTTTCGAACCACAGTTGGTTTAATATATACTCGTTTACCATTGTAGGTTCTATAATGACCTTTACGCTTATATGATCCTCGAATATAAGCTGAACGGCGAATAGTAATTTTTTTGGCTTGTTTAGGTCGACCTCTTTTAGGACGGCCTCTTTTTGCTTTTTTTGCACCTGGCATAATGTGTTTTTATATTATTAAGTTAACATTTTTTTTTCATTAATATCAAATGCTTATAAATTTTTTTAGAATTTCTACCGTTAAATCGAAATATTTGTTTGTGTTTTGTAACTATGGTAACCCAACCAAAAAATCCCCATAATGGTGTAAATTGAAAAGTTCTAATATCATTAATATCAAGATTTATCCTATTTCTAGGATTATTTTTTGGATCAAATATAATTTGACCATTTTCATATAAATATAGTTTACCTGTTTCTTTTCGAGTAGATGGTTTATAATATTTAGTTGAATAATTTTTTGA
>CAWJPY010000017.1:0-31621 GCA_963844865.1 uncultured Holophagae bacterium | reverse complement strand
GGGAAGGGCCACCGTGTGGAGCGGGTTCTGGTGGGCCAGCGCCGTGCGCATGGCCTCGGCGCCGTCGAACGGACCGCTGACGCCTCGCAGGGCGAACCTGTTCATGAAGCGGGCATCACCACCCTGGTCGCTGCTGCCCGCGCCCGGCGTCCGCTCCATCACCACCACCTTGACCTCGTCCCCGGTCAGGTCAAAGGTCGACATCGTGCTGTCGTTGACCTGCATGGCGTACGCATCCCAGTTGGAGATGACGAGGTTGTGGTGGGGCAGCGCGAAGTCGACGAAGTGGTTGAGCGTCATCCGGTTCGCTGCTGTGCCGGGCAGGAAATCGCCCCCCTCGCTCACCAGGCCGGGACGTGCGATCGCGCCGACCTCTTCGAACCGGATCTGTGCGCCCGGAAGGTTGGCGTGGAAGCCGTAGGTGTGGAGGCCGGTCTGGTTCTCGGTGATCAGGTTCGTGATGTCCACACGGTTCACGCCGGCGTACATAGTGATCCTGACGATCCGATCCGGGTTGGTCAGGTCCACACGAAGGGTGGCCGAAACCGGACCCACGTTCTCGGCCGTCACGGAGGTGATGGTCCCGGAACCGTAGTCGTTCAGGCCCCGGCCGCCGGCCAGCTCGACGTCGGGGTTCGGAGCCTTGTGGACGGCGTGAACGATCTGGCCGCGGTCGCCGACGACCACGCGGTAGTCCTGCGCCGTCGATCGTCCTCGAGGCGGTGTCGATGGTCGCGGCGGCCGGCAATGTCGAGGGATCCCCAGGCTCGAGGCGATACACCCGGTAGCCCAGGGACGGAACGTCGCTTGCCAGGAAGCGGAGGCGCGTGCCGCCGTCCACGGTGACGAGCTGGCTCGGGACCTCGACTCCGTTCTCGAGGTCGCGGACGATGTAGGGACCCAGCGCCGAGACATCCACGTCCGCGATGTCGGTCCGGTCGAAGCCGAGGGGGTTGAACACGGCCACACGATCCTCGTCGGGAGTGGCGAAGTTGGCGATGATCGCGGTGTCCGCGGCGTCGATCGCGTCGTCAACAGCGGTCTCGACGTCATGGGCCCACCCGCCCTTGTCCGCCTGCATCTGGATCAGGGTCGGACCTCCGCTCACCACGTTCCAGTTGTGCTCGAAGAACTTCCAGGCGGAGATCAGACCCTGCTCGAGCCGGTCCCGCACTGGGGGCCAGAAGCCCGGGGAGCCGAGCTCGGCCCACACCGCCAGCGCCTCGGCGGTGCGTAGCCGCTCCAGGGCGCGGCGCGCCCGCGAGGTCCGCTCGGCCAGGGACGCCGGCCACATGTCCCAGTCGTTGCCCCAGCCCCCGCGCAGCGTGCGCAGGCTCGACGTGCTGCCTGCCGCCTCGAGCGCGTGGAAGAAGTCGACCCCGTTGGAGAGGATGGCCGTATCTCCGGTCTGGGTTCGGTTGTAGGCCGTCACCGCGTCCAGCACGGCACTGGTCCGCCAGCTCACATTGTCCCAGCCGGCACCGAACAGGCCGGTGACCGGGATGCCCGGCATGCGATTCTGGCTGCGCGCGATCTGGGCGTCGAGCTGATCCGGGCTGCTGAGGTTCGCCCGCGCCTCGGAGTAGCCTCCCCAGTCCTGGTTGGAGCCGAGCAGGTTGTACCACTTGAAGAGCAGCGTCTTGCCGTCCGGACCCTGCCAGAGGAAAAGCTCGTCGTCGGTGCGGTCAGGCGCCGGCTGGACGCACCCGCAGACGCCCTTCCAGGTGTACGAGATGCCGCTGCCCGCCCAGATGCTGGCCAGCCCCCAGGGGCTGGTGTGGTTCTCGCGGTACTCGGCCAGGGGGAACTGGAGGTGATAGCGGCGCGCGATGCGGCCCGGGTAGTAGCCCGCCCGGATGGCCGCCTCGGTGGGCAGCGCACCGTACAGCGTCACGAACGGGTTGAGAGGGACCGTGATGTGGCCGGAGCGGATGGCGTCGATGAGCATGGCGAACTGCTCCGGAGTGCGGTTGTGCTCGTACAGGTACAACCACCACCAGCAGTCCGCCGCGTACCGCGCCTGCTCGTGAGTCGGGGCCGTGGCGGTCTCGGAGACCTGTGCCAGGTAGTAGTCCATCTCATCCAGCATGGACTTGTCGTACTCGGCCGCAGTGGCGTTCCAGTTGTAGTCGGTGTGGTTGCTGTTCATCAAATAGATGTCGTGGGCCTGGGCCCGAGGTGCGGGCAGTGCACAGAGGGCGAAGGCTACGGCAACGACGGCGGCAACGCGAGTGAACACGGCGGGGGCTCCTTTGTCGAGAAGGGTAACACCGGGTCCTCGCGAGTTGTTCTCGATAAGTGGTGACCGCTCGACTGCGCCGCACGCTGCGCCTGGGTCACGGACCACGAGGGCAGGCCTCCGCGGACGTGAGCACTGGAGTAGCACGGCGTCGTCGGGGTACCTTCGGCGGTACCCCGACCCACCCACGAAGCACGCGCACCGACGTCGGCCTAGGGTCGGAGGGGGCTACATGTTGCGCCGGTATCGGCCGCCCACCTCGTAGAGGGCGTTGGAGATCTGCCCCAGGGAGCAGGACCGCACGGTGTCCAGCAGCTCGGCGAAGATGTTGCCGCCGGCCCGGGCCACCGCCTGCAGGCGCTCCAGCGCCGCCGCCGACCGGTCCGCGTGGCGGTCCTGGAAGTCCTCCAGGTTGGCGATGCTGGGCTCCTTCTCCTCCGTCGGTGGACCGGATCAGCGGATCTCCTGCACGGCCTCCTCCTCGGCACCCTCGCGGTGAGGAAGGTGTTGACGCCGACGATGGGCAGCTCGCCCGGTGTGCTTCAGGCTGCTCGTAGTGCATGGACTCCTCCTGGATCTTGCCGCGCTGGTACATGGTCTCCATGGCCCCGAGCACGCCGCCGCGCTCGGAGATGCGCTCGAACTCGGCCAGCACCGCCTCCTCCACCAGGTCGGTCAGCTCTCTCGACGATGAAGGAGCCCTGGAGGGGGTTCTCGTTCTTGGCCAGGCCGAACTCCTGCGTCGATGATGAGCTGGATGGCCACGGCCCGGCGCACGGACTCCTCGGTGGGCGTGGTGATGGCCTCGTCGTAGGCGTTGGTGTGCAGGGAGTTGCAGTTGTCGGCGATGGCAAGCAGCGCCTGCAGGGTGGTGCGGATGTCGTTGAAGTCGATCTCCATGGCGTGCAGGGAGCGGCCCGAGGTCTGGATGTGGTACTTGAGCTTCTGGGAGCGCTCGTTGCCGCGCGTAGCGGTTGCGCATGGCCACGGACCAGATGCGGCGCGCCACCCGTCCGATCACCGTGTACTCGGGGTCCATGCCGTTGGAGAAGAAGAAGATCAGGTTGGGGGCGAAGTCGTCGATGTGCATGCCCCGCGCCAGGTACGTCTCCACGTAGGTGAAGCCGTTGGCCAGGGTGAAGGCGAGCTGGGTGATCGGGTTCGCCCCGGCCTCGGCGATGTGGTAGCCGGAGATGGACACCGAGTAGAAGTTGCGCACCCCGCGCTCGCAGAAGTACTGCTGGATGTCGCCCATCATCCTCAGCGCGAACTCGGTGGAGAAGATGCAGGTGTTCTGGGCCTGGTCCTCCTTGAGGATGTCGGCCTGGACGGTGCCGCGGACCACGGCCATGGTCTCGGCCAGGATCCTCCGTACTCCCTCGTCGAGCAGGCCCGCCACCGCGTCCCAGCCTCGGCCGTCGCACCGGTCGGGCTGGAGCGCATCCTCCCGGTGATCGTCGAGACGGCCGCTCGAACAGCCTGCGGCGCCGACCTGACTGGCGACGGCGGCGTTGAAGAAGAAGGCCAGGACGGTCGGCGCCGGACCGTTGATGGTCATGGACACCGAGGTCGAGGGGTCGCACAGGTCGAAGCCGGCGTAGAGCTGCTCCATGTCCTCGACGGTGCACACCGAGACGCCGCTCTCGCCGATCTTGCCGTAGATGTCGGGCCGCCGGTCCGGGTCCTCGCCGTAGAGGGTCATGGAGTCGAAGGCCGTGGACAGGCGCTTGGCGGGCTGGCCGTCGGCCAGGTAGTGGAAGCGCTCGTTGGTGCGGGCGGGCCGGCCCTCGCCGGCGAACATGCGGGTCGGGTCCTCCTGGGTGCGCTTGAAGGGGAACACGCCGGCGGTGTAGGGGAACTCTCCGGGGACGTTCTCCAGGAGGAGGTAGCGCAGGATCGCCGGCCAGTCGGCGTTGGGGCAGCGGCACCTTCGGGATCGGGTCCCCGACAGCGACGTCGCGGTAGGGGAACCCGGATCTCCTTCCCGCGCACGGTGTAGGACGAAGTCGTCGCGGGCGTAGTCGGTCCTGCATCTCGGGCCAGACGGCGATCGTGCTGGCGGCAGTATCCTCGAGGGAGTGGGCGAGGCGTCGGATCTCGGCATCCAGGTCGGCGAGCCGGGGCTCGGCGCTGGCGCAGCGGTCGTCACCTCCTCGAACAGCGCCCCAGGTCCTCCGGAGAGCCGTCGCCTTCTTGCGCGCAGAGGATCGCCCGTGCACCCACGAGCTGGTATAGGTGATCGGCGACCCGGCCTGCTCGGCGGCCCAGGACCGGTAGGAGCGGACGGTGCGGGAGATCTCGCGCAGGTACGCCGGCGCGCTCGCGGGAGATGATCGGCGTGCTGCTCCGGGTCGGCCGCCGGGCACCGCCCGCGTGCTCTCCAGCCCCAGCCTCCCGCGGCACCTTCGGCCAGGGCGCCGCATCAGGGACTGGTAGAGGAGGTTGACGCCGCGTCGTGGAACTGGCTGGCCATGGTGCCGAACGACCGGCAGGTCCTCGTCCGGTGGCT
Organism: uncultured Holophagae bacterium; assembly: GCA_963844865.1. GTDB lineage: Bacteria > Acidobacteriota > Thermoanaerobaculia > Thermoanaerobaculales > Sulfomarinibacteraceae > CAWJPY01. Next base: position 26,873 of record CAWJPY010000017.1, on the reverse strand, counting down.
CGTTGAACAGGCCGCGGCAGCGCCGCACCTGCTTGCGCACGTCGCGCAGGGCATCCAGGGCCCGCGGCCGGTGAACTTGTTGATGGCCACGAAGTCGGCGTAGTCCAGCATGTCGATCTTCTCGAGCTGGATGGGGGCGCCGTACTCAGGGGTCATCACGTAGAGCGACAGGTCGGAGATGTCGACGATCTCGGTGTCGCCCTGGCCGATGCCGGAGGACTCCACCACGATCAGGTCGAAGCCGGCCCCCTGGCAGACGCCGATGGACTGCTCGATGTCGGCGGACAGGGCGCGATGGGCCGGCGGGTCGCCAGGGAGCGCATGAACACCCGGTCAGAGCCCAGGCAGTTGAGGCGGATGCGATCGCCGAGCAGTGCGCCGCCGGTCTTGCGCTTCGTGGGATCGATGGACAGGATCGCGATCTTGACGTCCGGATCATCGGCGAGGAAGCGGAGCACCAGCTCGTCCACCAGGCACGACTTGCCCGATCCGCCGGTCCCGGTGACCCCGATGATGGGTGCCGGCTGCGCCCGGACCGGGAGCTCGACCTCGAGGCCCTCCTCGACGCGGGTGATGGCGCGGGCGGTGGCCATCCAGTGCCCGGGAGTGGCGCCCAGGGTGCCGCCGGCCGCCGCCTCGGCGGGGTCGAAGTCCGCCGCCTTGACCATGGTCGAGATCATGCCGTCCAGGCCCATCTCGCGGCCGTCCTCGGGGGAGAAGATCTTGCTCACCCCGTAGGCCTCGAGGGCTTCGATCTCACGGGGCACGATGACGCCGCCGCCGCCGCCGAAGACCAGGATGTGGCCGGCGCCGCGCTCCCGGAGCAGGTCCAGCATGTAGGTGAAGAACTCGTTGTGGCCGCCCTGATACGACGACACGGCGATGGCCTGGGCGTCCTCCTGGATGGCCGCCTCCACGATCTCGGCCACCGAGCGGTTGTGACCGAGGTGGATGACCTCGGCGCCGTGGGCCTGCAGGATCCGCCGCATGATGTTGATGGCGGCGTCATGGCCGTCGAACAGCGACGCGGCGGTCACGAAGCGGACGATGTGTCGGGGCGTGTAGCGGTCGGGTTGGGGCGTGGCCATGGTCCCTCCGGTGGGGCTCCGAAACGGATGATAGCAAGGCGACGAGCCGGCTGCCGAGGGCCCGGCGGCGGGAGGTGGTCCCCCGGCCGCGACTGGAGGAGCGACGAGAAGGCTCCGCAGGTGCGTGTGCGTCGCCGGAGGTGATCTCCGACATCAACAGCCCCCGCTTTTCGACCATCCGGCGGTGCCGGTAATAGGAATCTGTTGACCAGAAGCGGCGGATGGCGGAATAGTTGGAGGGTGATGAAGAGAACGATCCGTGCCTCCGCTCTGCTCACGTGGTTGCTGGCCTTGACGGCGCCCGTGTGGGCGACGACCGTGGTCGCTCCGCCCGATCCGGGCGTGCTGGCGGCCGACAGCGGCGGCGTGTTCCTGGGCCGCGCCACGACCAGCCGTGCGGTGTGGCGCGGTCGGGTGCTGTACACGGTGACCTCGTTCGAGGTGGCGAGGTGGGTGAAGGGAGCGGGGCCCGCCCAGGTGGACGTGGCGGTGCCCGGCGGCGAGACCGAAACGGTGGGGCTGGCCATCGCGGGAGCGCCGCGGTTCCTCCCGGGCCAGGTGTACCTGCTGTTTGGCGACCCCGACCCATGGGGGTCGTGGCTGCCGCGCCTGATGGCCGACAGCGTCCTGAAGGAGGCGCAGGACAGCCAGGGGGGCGTCATCCTGGTGCCCGTGCCGGAGGCACGCTCCCTGTCCCGCCTGGCGGAGGACGGGGGAGTCGGCGAGCCGGTCCTGGAGCCGGTGTACGAGGAACGGTTCCTCCAACACCTCCGAGATGTGCTGGATGGCAAGGCGAGCTGGCGGGCGGCGGCCGTCAGAGTCCCTGCAGAGCTCCTGGCCGCACCCGTCAAGAGCTGGAGCCCGCCCGCGCCGGACGACGGCTGCGTGTTCCTGACGCACAGCGATGGCAACCCGATCCGCTGGCGGACCTTCGACTCCGGCGGCGCCCAGGTCCTCTATGCGGAGGACACGCCCGACGCGTCACTCGCGAGCGGTGGCTACAGCGAGGTTCAAGGTGCGTTGGGCAACTGGGAGGCGGTGAACGACACCAGCCTGAATGTCTACTACGGCGGGCCGAAGAACGTGGGGACGGCGTGGTGCGACGGGCTCACCTTTGACAGCGATCCCGCGGACGATCAGGAGGACAACCCACCGTTCGGCAGCGACGCCGTGGTGTTCAACGACCCGTGCAGCGACATCCCTGACCTGAGCAACTGCACGGGCACCCTCGCCTTCGGCGGGCCGTACTTCTCACTGGGCCTGCACACCTTCGCCGGTCGGAGCTGGCACGAGGCCTCGTCCTGGTTCGTGGTGGTGAACAACGGCGCCGGGTGCATGGGCTCCAGCAGGTACCAGCTCATGCTCACCCACGAGCTGGGGCACGGGCTGGGCTTCGACCACAGCGCGGACTCCGGGTCGGTGATGTGGCCGTACTGCTGTCGTACCATCAACGACCTCGACAGGGCGTGCGTCCAGTACGTGTATCCCCCGGATGGAGTGGCGCCGACGCCGACGAGAACACCGACCCGCACGCCGACGAGAACGCCGACGCCGACGCGCACTGCGACCACGATCCGGTCGCCGACGCCCTCCGTCCCCCAGCCGACGCCCACACCCACCCCCAAGCCCACCGCGACGGCGACGCCCAGCCCCCGACCGGGCACGATCACGGTGCCCGTGGTGGCCCACGTGGACGGCATAGGAGGCACGCCGTGGCGCTCGGACCTGGCCGTGACCAACCCGGGGGAGGCGGCGGTGACGGTCCGTCTCGGGTATCAGCCCTCGTCGAGCACGGTCATGGCCAGGAGCTTCCTCCTGGCGCCGTTGCAGACCCTCCTCCTGGAGGACGTGGTGGGCACGACCTTCGGGGCCGGGGACGGGCGGGGTCCGCTCCGGCTGGAGACCGACACCAGGGCGGCCGACACACCGGTGGTGGTGTCCCGGACCTTTGCGGAGAGGGCCTCCGGGAACTTCGGACAGGGGATGCCCGCCCTGCCCCGGAGCATGGCGGGCACGTTCTACCTGCCCGGCCTGCGCCACGACGAGGCCTTCCGCAGCAACGTCTCCGTCACCGCCGCATCCGAGGCCAATCTCGTCGCCACCTTCATGCTCTTCCGGGGCGACGACGGCCGGGTCGCCGGTCCCGTCGAGCGCTTCCTGGCGGCCGGCGGCCAGGGGCAGTGGTCCATGGACCAGCTCTTTCCTCACGCGGCGGCGCCTGGCACACCCATGACCGTGGCGGTGACCCTCTCGGCGCCTGGAATGGCCTTCGCCTCGGTCGCCGACAATGCGTCCACGGACGCCGTGACCTACCTCGGCGAGACACCGGCCACCGAGTGGCTGGTTCCGGTGGTCGCCCACAACCCTGGAGCGGAGGGCACCTTCTGGAGCTCCAACCTGACGATGACGAACGTCGGGTCCGCGGGGGCGTGGGTGGAGATGGAGATGCTCCCCGAAGGGATGGACAACTCCCGCGGAGGCGTGGTGCTGCCGGGCTTCCTCCTGCGGGCCGGTTGGACCATCAAGATCGAGGATGTGGCCCTGCGCTACTTCCACGTCAACGACGGCAAGGGTGCCCTGGTGGTGCGCTCCACCGAACCCATGGTGGTGACGTCGCGGGTGTTCACCACGAGGCAGGGTGGTGGGACCATCGGGCACGGCGTGCAGACGATGAGGCTCGGCGACCTGGCGCGGGGCACGCGCGTCCTGCCGGGTGTTCGCATGCGGGGAGGATTCCGGAGTAACCTGGGCATCGTCTCCGGCGCCGACGACGTGTCGGCCCGGGTTCGTCTCCTCGACCGCGATGGTGCCGAGCTGGCCGAGACGTGGGTCGGCGTGCCGCCCCGCAGCCTCCGCCAGTGGTCCATGGCGAGCCTCTTCGGCGCCCAGACGGCGGCGCCGGACCCCGCCGGGTCCCTGGTGGTCGACGGGGACGCCCCTCTCGCCACCTACCTGGTGGTCATCGACGGCACGTCCCAGGACCCGGTGTTCTTCCTTCCCTGACCCCTGGGTCGTTGCCGCAGCCGACCGCGTTCACGCCCCCGTCCGCGCCCCGATCGCGAGGAACGGCAGCGGCAGATTCCAGCGTCCGTGGCAGCCGTCGTCGATCAGTGGCGGCGGTCAGAGGCCCCCGCTCCAGGAGCACCAGCGACGGCGCCAGGCGGCATTCGGGTGAAGCGATGTGCGGACCACGAATCAAGACGGGATGCCTGGCACCGGCTTTGACGCGGCGCCCGGCCCCCTCTCTAGTGCTCAGGGGCGGAGACGCTCGAGCTGCTCGGTGATGAGGCCCTCCAAGAGCGGGACCTTGTAGGCATTCTTCGCCAACGGTTCCGCCCCGGCCACGGCGGCCTTGGCGGCGGCGGAGATGGTGGCCGTGCCCAGGGTCCTGCCGACGACGGCCTCCTCGAGGGGCCGTGCGCGCCATGGCACCGGGGCCGCGCCGGAGAGGAACGCCCTGGCCTCCCGCACCTCGTCTCCGTCGAAGGCGAGGGCGAGGGCCACTCCGACCACGGCGAAGTCCCACGAGGCCCGGGTGCGCACCTTCCGGTAGGAGGACCGCAGCCCCCGGGGGGCGGGCGGCAGCACCACCTCGGTGAGGATCTCGTCGTCTGAGAGGACGGTCTCGCGGGTGGGGTCCTCCGAGGGCGGCACGTGCAGCTTCTCCACTGCCACCGAGCGGCTCCCGGATGGACCGGTGATGCGGCACACGGCGCCGAGAGCGGCGAGGGCGGGGGCGGTGTCGGATGGGTGCACGATGTAGCACATGTCTCCACCGAAGATGCAGTGGTACTGGTTCTCCCCGGCGAAGGCGTAGCACTTCTCACCGCCCTTGCGCAGGCAGTGGAAGTCTCCCCGGTAGTACCAGCAGCGCGGCTTCTGGCAGAGGTTGCCGGCGATGGTTCCCTGGTTGCGGAGCTGGGGGCTGGCCACGGACGCTGCGGCCTCGGCCAGCACGTGGGGGTACCGGTCGGCGACGCGGGGGTCGGCCGCCACCTCGGTGATGGACGTCAGGGCGCCGATGCGCAGGCCGCCGTCGCGAGTGGCGCTGATCCCGGAGAGGTCGTCCAGGGCGCTCAGGCTGACCACCGTGTCGGTGGTGAAGACGCCGTCGCGGAGGCAGCCGAGCAGGTCGGTGCCGCCGCCGTGGAGGCGCGCCCCTCCGGCGGCGAGGCGGGTCACGGCCTCCTCGAGGGTGAGGGGACGCACGAAGGCGAAGCTGGGGATCACGTCACACCTCCTTGGCCGCCGCCGCGAGCAGGGAGACGAAGTGCAGCGGGTCGATGGGAGTGTCGGCCACCCGCACGCCGGTGGCGTGGTGGACGGCATTGGCGATGGCGGCCGCGGTGGGGATGGTGACGGGCTCGCCCACACCCTTGGTGCCGGTGGTGTTGCACTCGGTGTCGTGGGGATCGACGATGACGGTGGACATGTCGGCGGGCACGTCCAGGGCCGTGGGGATGCGGTAGTCGTGGAGGTTGGCGTTGACCATCTTCCCGGTCTGGCTCCCATCCAGCACCCGCTCCTCCATCATCGCCAGGCCCATGCCCATGGTGATGCCCCCGAACACCTGGTTGTCGAAGGTGAGACGGTCGAGGACCCGGCCGGAGTCGTGGGCCCCCACGAAGCGCAGCACCCGGAGCTCTCCGGTGCGGGTGTTCACCTCGACCTCGCAGAACTGGGCGGCGAAGGGGTTCACGGTCTTCCCCTCGGGGTTGGGGCCGCGGTAGCCGACGCCCACCACCAGGCCGCGCCGTTGCAGGCCCTCGATGTCGGTCACCGCCACCTTCGTGGAGGGATCGGAAGCCGACGTCACGAACCCGTCCTGCAGGCGCAGCGAGGCGGCGTCCGCCTCGAGCTGCTGCGCCGCCATCTCCAGGAGCTGCTTCTTGACGTTGTACGCTGCCTCGCGCACGGCCGGCGACTCGGTGGGGACGGTCTTGGTACCGCCCGAGGGGGTGGCGAACTGGGTGGTCCCGGTGTCGGCGTTCTCGATCGAGATGCCGCCGGGGTCGATGCCGAGCTCCTCGGCCACCACCATGGCCATCACGGTCTTGGTGCCGGTGCCGATGTCCGAGGCCCCCATGTTCAGGTTGACGCTGCCGTCCGAGAACAGCTTGACGATGACGGTGGAGGGCGGTCCGCCGCCGCCGGCCGCCCACAGGCAGGCGGCGACGCCGACCCCTCGCTTGAGGTGTCCGTCGTCAGCGGGGCGCTGCCTGGCCGCCTCCCAGTCGAAGGCCTTCGCCCCCTCGGACAGGCACTCGGCGAGGCCCGTGGACGTGTACGGGACGCCACCGCGCGCCTGGCTCACCTCGGGGATGTTGCGTAGCCGCAGCTGGACGGAGTCCATGCCGATGCCGTGGGCGAGCTCGTCCATCATCTGCTCGAGCGCCCACGCCCCCTGCGGGTGTCCCGGCGCACGGAAGGGACGCGCCGGGCCGGCGTTGATGAACACCGGGGTGTTCGTGCACTTCACGTTGGGGCAGGTGTAGAGGTCCCGGACCAGGAAGTCCAGCAGACCGGCCCCGCCGAGCCCGTACGCCCCTGCCGAGCTCAGGCTGGTGAACTCCAGCGCGGTGAGGGTGCCGTCCTTCTTCACTCCGGCCTTGAGCGTCATGTTGGCGGCCGGACGGTTGCCCACTGCCAGCATGGTCTCCTCGCGGCTCAGGAAGAGCTTGACCGGACGCGCCGCCTTGCGCGCCAGAAGGGCCGCGATCAGGGTGTACTTGCCGGCCTGGAGCTTCGACCCGAAGGCGCCGCCCATGTAGTGGCCGATGACGCGGACGTTGGCCAGGGGCAGGCCGAGGGTCTCGGCCACGGTCGACTGCACCCGGTAGACGCCCTGAGTGGACTCCCAGACCGTGAGACGGTCCCCGTCCCACTTCGCCACACAGCCGTGCAGCTCCATGGGCACGTGCACCTCGTACTCGGTTCGGTAGGAGCGTTCGAGGACCAGGTCGGCCTCGGCGAAACCCTTGACGACGTCGCCGCGCTCATTGGCATCCACGGGGCCCGCCTGGTTGCCTCCCTCGTGGATGGGAGGGGCGTCCGGGGCCAGGGCCCGGCGTTCGTCGGAGACGTGGGGGAGGACCTCGTAGGTCACCTGGACGGCCCGGAGGGCGTCGGCGGCCTGGTCGGGCGTCTCGGCGGCCACCGCCGCCACCGCCTCGCCCTGGAAGCGGCACACCGGATCAAACAGCTTCGAACGCTCCTGGCGCCCGTAGGCCCACTCGAGGTCGGCCTCCGGATCGGCGCCGGTGAGGACGGCCGCGACGCCGGGAAGCCGGCGGGCCGCCGCGACATCGACGGCCTTCACCCTGGCGTGGGGATGGGGGCAGCGCAGGATGGCGCCATAGAGCATGTCGGGGAGGATGACGTCGGAGGGGTAGACGGCGGCGCCGCTGGTCCGTTCGTAGGCGTCCACCCGGGTCCGGCGCGTCCCCACGACCTCGGTCTTCCCCCACGGGGCGGGGTACTCGGCCGGTGGAGGGGTCTCGTGGGCGGCGCCGTCGGTGTAGTAGAAGACGTCGTCGAAGCTCATGTCGAGCCCCCCTTCGCCCGAGCCGCCCGGTCGACGGCCCGGAAGATGTGCACGTAGGCGGCGCACCGGCACAGGTTGCCGGACATGCCGCGGCGGATCTCGTCAAGGCTCGGCCGGGGATTGGCGCGAAGGAGACCTTCCGCCGCCATGATCTGGCCCGGGGTGCAGTAGCCGCACTGGAACGCGTCCTCGTCAACGAAGGCCTGCTGCACGACGCCCAGCTTCTCGCCCTGCATGAGGCCTTCCAGGGTCGTGATCTCCGGCCCTTCCGCCTCCACCGCCAGGGTCATGCAGGCGTAGCGGGGGCGACCGTCGATGAGTACCGTGCAGGCCCCGCACTCGCCCCGGGCGCAGCCCACCTTGGTGCCGGTGAGGCCGAGCCGCTCCCGGATCACGTACAGCAAGGACCAGCGAGGTTCGACGAGGAGCCGGTGCACGCGGCCGTTGATGTTCAGGGCGACCCGGACCATCTCGTCGGGCGCCGTCAGCTCGGTGGTGGCATGGGCGCGGCCGGCGGCTGAGGTGGCGGCGACCACGGCGCCGGCGCCGACGGTCCCGATGAAGCCGCGTCTGGTCACCCCCTTGGTGCCGGGGTCCTCCTCGCGGGGTTTCCTGGCCATGAATCCGCCTTCCTCATCGGACTCGATGCCGATGCGCAATCTGCGACGATGTCTTGTGTGTGACGGGCACGCCGAGATCTTACCATCGATCCGGCGCCGGCTGCGAGGCACCCGGGGGACGGGGTCGGGATAGAGTGGTGAGGGTCGTCTGGCATCCCGTGGTGGGGGCGGATTCCGCCCGTGGCAGGGAGGGAAGATGAGGGGCGCGCGCTTCGTGGGGCTCATTCTCGGGGGAGGGGAGGGACGCCGCTTCGGCGGGCCCAAGGCGTTCGCGCGCCTGCCGGACGGACGGACCTTCCTGGAGGCCTGCACCGCGTTGCTGCAGGAGGCCGGGGCGCGCACGGTGGCGGCCACGCTTCCCCCCGGCAGGCGACGCACGAGGTGCCCGGGCTGCGCCCTCTGCCGCTGCCCGCGCCGGACCTGGACATGCTGGCGTCCTTGCGCTGGGGGCTGCGGCACCTGGTCTCGGAGCCCACCTGGCAGCGGGTGGTGGTGCTCCCGGTGGATCATCCCCTGGTGCGTCCGGAGACGGTCCGAGCGCTGGCGGAGGTGGTCGCGGAGGTGGCGGTGCCGGTGAACGGGGGCAAGCACGGCCACCCGCTGGCCCTGTCCCGCCCGGTTGCGGAGGACATCGCACGGGAGCGCCTCCCGGGCGACACCGTGCGCGCCGTCCTGACAGTCGTGGGGATCGTGGACGTGCCCGTAGAGGACCCCGGCGTCCACGCGAACTGCAACACCCGTGAGTCCCTGGCGCGATTCTGGAAGGCGCACCGGTCGCCTCTCGCTCGGTGAGCACCACAGAGGGTCTCAGGCACCCCGCCGATGCACGTCGCGAGGTCAAAGCCGGTGCCAGGCACCCCGTCTTGATTCGATAGAACGCATACCGCTTCATCCGGATGCTGCCCGGCACCGTCTCTGGCCTACCCGGAGGGCGGCGCTGCCGCTGCCCGCTCAGTCCGAGGCACGCACCTCGGGCGCGGCATCCGGCACCGGGGCGCGCATGGTGACCAGCTCCTCGGCGAGGGTGGGATGGAGGGCCATGGTGGCGTCGAGCTGGTCCTTGGTGATGCCCGCGCGGATGGCCACGGCCATGGCCTGCACGATCTCGGGGGCGTCGGGGCCCACCATGTGCAGGCCGAGCACGCGCCCGTCCGACCGGTCCACGACGAGCTTCAGCATGGCGTGCTCGTCGCGTCCGGACAGTGCGTGCAGCAGGGGACGGACGCTGGTGCGGTACACGGTGAGCTCGTGGCCGCGGGCCCGCGCCTCCTCCTCGGTGAGGCCGACCGCGGCGGCCGGCGGCTGGCCGAACACGGCCGTCGGCACATGGGCATAGTCGACGGTGGACGGATGATTATTGTACAGGGTGTCCACGAGCGCCATGGCCTCGGCGATGGCGACCGGCGTCAGGGCCTCGCGGTCGGTGCAGTCCCCAACGGCGTAGATCCCTGGCACCGAGGACTCGGAGGCGGCGTCCACGACCACCGCGCCGCGCTCGTCGAGCTCCACCCCGACGGCCTCCAGACCGAGGCCGGCGGTGTTGGGGACGCGTCCGGTCGCGCACAGGACCAGGTCGCCCTCGAACGTGGATCCGTCCCGGGCGGTCACCAGGAGCCGGTCGTGATCGCGACCGATGCGCCCCAGGGTCGTGTTGAGGTGGAGGTCCACCCCCCGCTTGCGCATCTCGTCCCCGAGGGTGGCGGCCAGATCGTGGTCGAATCCGTGCAGGAGCAGGGGCCCGTGATGGAGCAGGGTGACGTCCGCGCCGAGGCCGTGGAAGACGCCCGCGAACTCGACCCCGATGTAGCCGCCTCCCACGATCACGACGCGCTCCGGCAGGCTCTGGAGGTGGAACACGGCATCCGAGGTAACGGCGTGCTCGATGCCCGGCACGTCGGGGACCTCTGGCCGGCCGCCGGTGGCGATCAGGATCCTCTCGGCGCTGTGCACCGCGCCGTCGACCTCGACGACGTGGCGGTCGGCGAGGCGGGCGCGACCGCTCAGGATGGTGGCGCCGGGACGCTCCAGGAGGTCCCGGTAGATGCCGTTGAGCCGCTCGATTTCGCGATCCTTGGCGGCGATGAGCCGCGCCCAGTCGAAGGTGGGCGTGCCCACCGTCCAGCCGTACCCGGAGGCGTCCGCGAAGGTCGACGCGAACTCGGAGGCGTAGACCATGAGCTTCTTCGGGATGCAGCCCCGGTTGACGCACGTGCCACCCAGGGCCCCGGCCTCGGCGACCGCCACCCGCACGCCGGCGGCCGCCGCCATGCGGCTCGCGCGCACGCCGCCCGAGCCGGCGCCGATGGTGATGAGATCGAAGTCGTAGGGAGCCATGAGCGGTCCTTCCGGGCACCCGTTCACTGCCCCAACCACCTGCCGGTCCAGCTGATTCCATGTCGGGTGCCCCACGGTGCGTGCGCCACCGTGGCCGTTCGGGGCCGGTCAACCGGGCACACCGCCCACGGGCATGGGGCGCCGCCCCATCAGTGGCCGCCTCCGGGGGTGGGGTGCGGTCGTGGGGAACCTCCGCCGGGCAACGGTCGGCGCCGCCGGCGACCGGGCCGCGGCTCGCCGCCCCCGTGACGAAGTGGCAGGGAACTTGCTAGTGTACTGACGTGCGCCGGGATCGGACGCTCTTTCGTCGTGCCCTCGAGGCCTCGCTCCTGCTGCATCTGCTGCTCCTGTTCGTGGTGCTGCCCAGGGTCCGGCAGGTGTGGCCGACGGTGTTCTCCGCCGCACCGTTGCTGGCGGCCGCGGCACCCGACGAGGCGTCGCAGCCTCCCTTGGAGTTCGAGTTCGTGGATCTGCCGGATGAGCGGGAAGAGCGCCCTTCCGATGATCGCGCCCCGCTCTCGGACCTCGACCGGCGCGCCCATGGGGGCGAGGGGGCCGAAGCATCGAGGAGTCCGGCGACCCGCGGCAATACGCCCCAGATCGTGAAGTCGGAGGGTGGCACCGTGTTCGGGCGGGGAGCACCTCCGAGCCGCGTGGGCCCACCCTCGGACTCGGTGGAGCCGCCTCGGGAGGCGCCGGATCGCGAGCAGAAGCAGCTGGAGCGCGAGCAGCGGCAGCGGTCGGTGCCCGAAGGGGCGGGAGAGGCGGAGCCACAGCCGCAGCAGGAGGAACCGGCCCTCCGCCTGCCGCCGGCGGGGGCGTGGACGTTGCCCCCTGCGGCGGGAGGGCTCCTCGAGAACCCGGACCGCGAGGGCGGGAAGGTGGACGAGGGCGGTCTCTCCTTCGACACCCAGTGGTACGACTGGGGACCCTACGCACGGAGGATGCTGGCCAAGATCCGCAGCAACTGGCGCATCCCGGAGATCGCCCGCCTCGGAGTGGACGGCGTGGTCCGCATCCGCTTCTTCATCGAGCGTGGGGGAGCGGTCACCGGCCTGCAGATCATGGATGAGTCGGGGAAGCCGCCCATGGACTTCGCCGCCAGGGACGCCATCGGCGACTCGTCACCGTTCGACCCGTTGCCCTCGGACCTGACCGGGGTGGAGCGGGAAGGCGTTACCATCACGTTCTACTACAACACCCGTCCCCCCGGTCGGGGGGGGCGCTGACCGTGCAGCCGGGTCCCGGCCGGCGGTCAAGGAGCGAGCTGTGATCGACATCCTCATCTCCGGCGGTCCGGTCATGATCCCCCTGGGCCTGCTCTCCCTGGTGGCCCTGGCCATCGTCATCGAGCGGCTGTGGGTGGTGCGACGAGCCAACTTCCTGAAGGAGTCCACCATCACGAGCCTGTCGCAGCTCCTGACCGGGGGGCAGTACCGGGCGGCGACCGACTACTGCCATCGCCACCCGGGGCCGTTCACCAACCTGGTGATCGCCCTCATCGACAACCGGCGGGCTCCCTACGACGAGCTCAAGGAGATCCTCGAGGACACGGGGCGGAGGGAGCTCCTGGGCCTCCAGCGGGGCCTGCCCGCACTGGCCACCGTCGTGGCCGGAGCCCCGCTGCTGGGCCTGCTCGGGACGGTGCTCGGCATGATCAAGATCTTCCAGGCCGTCGCCACGGCGGGCACCGGCATCACGGAGCAGCTGGCCTCGGGCATCGCGCAGGCCCTGATCACGACGGCCACGGGTCTGATCATCGCCATCCCGACGCTGTTCACCCACTCGTTCCTGGAGGCGCGGGCGGTGGCGACGCTCTCCGAGATCGAGCAGCAGCTCCTGGACTTCCTGCACCTGGTGCGACGGCCCGAGGAGGTTCAGCAGAAGAGCGACGCCCCGGCGCGGGAGGCGGCATCGTGAGATTGGTACCCGTCCGGGGCGGTCGTCGACCCGAGATCCAGATGGCGCCCCTCATCGACGTCATCTTCCTGCTGCTGATCTTCTACGCCGTGACCACCCAGTTCGTCAGCGACGAGCGTCTGAAGCTGCAGCTTCCGGAGGCGAAGACCGCCGAGGCGGTGGGCGCCGGCCACCAGGAGAAGACGCCGGAGGTCGTGGTGGCCGTGGATGGGTCGGTGTGGATCGACGGCACGGAGGTGCCCGCGGGCCAGCTCGAGTCGCGCCTGCGCCGGGTGGTGGACGATGCGCCGGGCCGGACCATCATCCTCAAAGGTGATCGCGCCGCCGACTACGGGGTGGTCGTGCACGTCCTCGACGTGGCCCGCAGCGTGGGTGCGAAGACGATCCAGATGTCGGCGGAGAAGCCCCCAGACAATCCTCAGTAACGAGCTCTCGATTCTCAATTCTTCATTGGACTCGTGGATGGCGCTGCAGGAGTGGCGGCCACGGGCCGTGTGGGCGGGATCAACAACCAGGAACCGGGAGCTGACGGCTCGAGAGCATCTGCCCACGGTCCGGTTTCGGCGTGGGCGGCGGCTATTCAGAATTCAGAATTGAGAATTCAGAATTGAAAGTCACCTTGCGCAGGCGTGGTCGATGCCCGCGGCCATGAGGTCGGAGATGTGCTCGTCGGATAGCCGGTAGTAGACGTTGCGGCCGTCGCGTCGCGATGTGACCAGGTCGCGGTCCCGCAGGAGACGGAGCTGGTGACTGACCGCGGACACCGAGAGCTCCGCGATGGCGGCCAGGTCGCAGACGCAGATCTCGTTCACCACCACGAGGGCATGAAGGATCCGAAGACGAGTGGGGTCCGAGAGGGAGGAGAAGACCCGGCTCAAGCACTGGACCGTCTTCCCGGAGAGGGCCAGGGAGTGTACCCGGGCCACCAGCTCGGAGTCGATTTCGTGTTCGCTGCAGTACTCCGATACCTCGGCTTCCATCATGTGCATATTTTCTCAAAGTCGACAGCGAACGTCAAATATTTGTCACGGACGGACCCCGGCCCGCGCCCTCGCGACGGGTGGTGCGCCCGGTGTCGTCAGCTTCTGTCGGGGACCGCCTTGTGCCCGTAGCAGATGATGCCCGCTTCGCCGTCGCTCGAGATGCGGCGGAACTCCAGCCGCACCGGCATCCCGGTGCGAAGCTCGCCGGGCTCGGCGACGTCTCCCACCTGGACCATGATCCGGGCCCCGTTGTCGAGCTCCACCAGGGCGATGGGCAGGGGCACCTGCTCGGCGAAGCCGGAGGGCGGGACGTGGACCACCGTGAAGGTGACGATCTTGCCCTTGCGAGGCAGCTCGACGGTTTCGAAGGAGCGGCCGCCGCAGCCCGGGCACACCACCCGCGGCGGGTAGAGCACCTTGGAGCAGTCGGTGCACCGGCTCGCCTCGAGCCGATACCGCTGGGGAAACTCGCGCCATGCTCGCGCAGGGAACGTCATCACGCCACCTCCAGGATGTGCACGACCGAGGTGCCTCCCGAGCCGCCCATGTTCTGGGCGAGCCCGATGCGGGCGCCCTCCACCTGTCGCTGACCGGCCTCGCCGCGGAGCTGGGCCACGATCTCGGCGATCTGGGCGACGCCGGTGGCGCCCACCGGATGACCCTTGGACTTGAGGCCGCCGGACGGATTCACGGGGATGCGACCGCCGAGGGCGGTCAGACCCTTCTCGACGGCTGATCCACCGGAGCCCTCGTCGAAGAAGCCCAGGGCCTCCGTGGCCATGATCTCGGCGATCGTGAAGCAGTCGTGGACCTCGGCGACGTGGATGTCGCTCGGTGTGCGTCCCGACATGCGGTACGCGCGCTCGCCTGCCAGGCGCACAGCGGCCAGCTCCGTGAGGCTGCCGCGGTTGGCGAGGCTGATGGCGTCGGTGGCCATTCCGGAGCCGGTGATCTTCACCAGGGGGCGATCGCCCACGAGCTCCCGGGCCCGCTCGACGGAGGCGATGACGAGCGCCGCGGCCCCGTCGGTGATGGGGGAGCAGTCCAGAAGACGCAGGGGCTCGGCCACCATGGTCGAGCGCAGCACGTCCTCCATGGTCACCCGCAGGTGGTACTGGGCATGGGGATTGAGGAGCCCGTTGGCGTGGTTCTTCACCGCCACCGCCGCGAGCTGCTCGCGGGTCGTGCCGTGCGCCTCCATGTGCGCGCGGGCGAGCATGGCGTAGAGGCCCGGGAAGGTGATGCCGTGAAATCCCTCCCACTCCTGGTCGGCGGCCGTGCCCAGGCTGTAGGTGGCGGTGGCGCCGTCCACGTCGGTCATCTTCTCGACGCCGGTGACGAGGACCACGTCGGCCAGCCCCGCCGCGACCTCGGCGAAGCCGGCGCGCAGGGCCAGGCCTCCGGAGGCGCAGGCGGACTCCACCCGGGCGGCGCCCACCCCGGCCATGCCGAGCTCATCCGCGACCAGCGAGGCCAGGTGCTCCTGGCCGATGAACAACCCGGGCGACATGCAGCCGACGGTGATCAGGTCGAGCTCGTCGACGCCCGCGTCGGCGAGGGCCGCCAGAGCGGCTTCCGCCCACAGGGTGCGCAGCGACTTGCCCCACACCTCACCGAAGTCGGTGAGCCCGGTGCCGATGACAGCTACTTCGCGCATGACTCCCCCCTCCTACTCGCCCATCCGGATCTTGCCGCGCAGCTTGGCGTAGGTGCCGTAGTCGACATAGATCTTGTTGTCTTCGAGCTGCGGCCGCGTCTTGGTCGCCGACGCCTGGACCTCGGCGACCCGGTCGGTGGTGCGGAAGACGAAGGAGTCGGAACCCGCGCCGGACCCGAACGAGGTGAGCAGGATGAGGTCGCCGGGCGTGGCGATGTCCAGGACCGCGGTCAGCCCGATGGGGGAGGCGCCGGAGTAGGTGTTGCCCAGCCACGGTGACAGCCACCCGGTCTGGAGCTGCTCGCGCTCGAACCCGAGCTTGGTGCCGGCGCGCATGGGGAACTTGCCGTTGGGTTGGTGGAAGATGGCGTGGGCGAAGTCGGAGGGCTTGAGGCCGGTCTTGGCCATGATGCCCTCCGCCGAGCTCAGGGTGTGGCGGAAGTAGGCGGGCTCGCCCGTGAAGCGACCGCCGTGTCGAGGGTAGTGCATGTACTCCCGGCGCCAGAAGTCGGGGGTGTCGGTGGTCCAGCTGTAGGTGGCGACCACCTCGGCCACGATCCGCTCGGGGTCGGCGCCGAAGATGAAGGCCGCAGCACCCGCGGCCGCCGAGTACTCGAGGGCGTCGCCGGGCGCGCCCTGGGAGGTGTCGGCGCCGATGCCGAGGCCGAACTCGACCTCTCCCGCCTTGACCAGGGAGTGGGCGAGGAACATGCCCTCGGTCCCGGCCTTGCAGGCGAACTCGAGGTCGGCGACGTGCACCTCCGGGGTGGCGCCGATGGCCTCGGCGACGATGGTACCGGAAGGCTTGACCGCGTAGGGATGGGACTCCGATCCCACGTAGACGCAGCCGATCTGGACCGGCCGCACGCCGCCGGAGCGGGCGAGGGCGTTGCGGGCCGCCTCCACGGACATGGTGACCGTGTCCTCGTCCGCGCCGGGGACCGACTTCTCGTAGAGCTGGAGACCACGCTTGTAGGAAGGCGCGTCCGCCCCCCACACCTTCGCGATCTCCTCGAGCTTGATACGGCGGCGCGGGATGTACGCGCCCCAGCCGACGATGCCATCGCTCATTGAGCCCCTCCAAGTGCTGAGATCAGTTCGCCTTACGACGGACCTCGCGGACGCGGGTCAGTCTACCCGGACCCACTGGGGGTGTAAAGCGCACGCAAGACGTTTGCCGGCGTCGCTGCGCGGCTACAATCGAGGCCCTGAGGAGGAGCCATGAGCGAGCACGTCAACAGACCCGACACCAGAGGCGCCAACTATGCGACCCAGCTTCAGCCTCCCGAGGTGTACCGCTCCCGGCGACGGCGCCTGGGCGAGCGGGTGGGGGAAGGTACCATCGTGCTCTGGGGCGCCGGGGACGACCGTGGCTACGGGGACGTCGGCACGTTCCGGCAGGACCCGGACTTCTTCTATCTGACCGGGGTGGAGCTGCCCAATGCCGCAGTGGTCCTGCGTCCCCATGACGGCACGGAAGCCCTTTTCCTGCCCCCCCGCGACCCCAACCTGGAGCGCTGGACCGGTCCCAAGTGGGGCCCGGACGACGAGTCCGCCGCCGCTCTCGGGTTCGATGAGGTGCTGTGCAGCGGCCCCTCCGAGGTGGTCATCGAGGCGCGCCGCCGGCCCGTGCCGGGCCTCGAGGGTCGCTTGCAGAGCTGGCTCGCAGATCCTCAAGCGGTGCTCTGGACACCCCTGCCCGCGGTGGCCACGGGCCGGGAGCTGCCGCCGACGCATCGCTACCTGGCGCGCCTGAGGGAGCGGATGCCGAGCTTCGGGGTGCAGGATCTGCGGGGGCATCTCGACGCCCTTCGGCTGGTCAAGGACGAGGGCGAGGTCGACCTCATGCGCAAGGCCATCGCGGCCACCGTCGAGGCGCACCGCCGCGCCGCACGGTGCATCGCGCCGGGGGTGGGAGAGGGGAGGGTGGACGGCGTGGTCTACGCGGCATTCCGGGAGCTGGGAGCGGAGGGGACGGCCTTCCCGAGCATCGTGGGCTCTGGCTTCAACGCCACCACGCTGCACTACGACCAGAACGTGTGCCCCTGCAGAGACGGCGAGGTCGTGGTGGTGGACATCGGTGCCCGCTACGGCTACTACTGCGGTGACGTCACCCGCACGTACCCGGTCAACGGCCGCTTCAGCGACCGCCAGCGCCGGGTGTACGAGCTGGTGCTCCAAGCCCACGACCGGGTGGCGGAGGCGATCCGCCCCGGGGTCACGATCGCCGAGCTGCGCCGCATCGCCTACCAGACCATCGAAGGATCCGAGCTGCGCGATGCGGGCGGGGGCCGCCTCGGTCAGCACTTCATCCACGGCATCGGCCACTTCCTGGGCCTGGAGGCCCACGATCCCGGGGGCGACGACGTGTCCCTGGAACCGGGGATGGTCATCACCAACGAGCCGGGCGTCTACATCCCCGACGAGGCCCTCGGGGTCCGGATCGAGGACGACCACCTGGTCACCGCGGAGGGCAACGAGAACCTGTCGGGAGATCTCCCCACCGGCGCCGACGCTGTGGAAGGGATGATGGCCTGAGGGGGCGCCGGCCCGGCGGGCGGCATCGCCGACGCTATACTGCGCCGGATGGCGGATGACGCCAGGGCTATCGGGAACAGACGGTCGTGGTGGCTGGCGCTGCTGGCAGTGGCGGTGTGCACACCGTGGGGGCCGTGGCGCGCACCCCTGTGGGGCGCTCTCGGAGCTTGTGCCGTCCTGCTGGCGCTCGCCCGGCCACGGGGACGCGCCGTGTGGCCGTGGTTGGCGGTGCTCGCGGCAGCGGCGAGCGCCCTGTGGCTGGCTCCCCGCGCCGCAGCCACGGACACCCTGGCCGCCGGGCTCGACACCCACGCACGGGGGATGCTGAAGGTCGCGCGCCGGGTGGGCGAGGACCCTGCGCTGCGGCGCCTCTTCGAGGCCAGGGGTGAGGCCCTGGACCCGTCGGTGCCGTTCCACATCCTGGCCAGGGCTGCGAAAGGCGTGGAGGGTCGGACGCTGTACCTGGCGGACGACCGCGGGCGACTGGTGGCGTGGGGTGGCGCCCAACGCGGGTACCCGGCCGGCGCCCGGCCGCTGGGGGAGCGCCACTGGGGCGTGGAGTGGTCGGCGATGGGCGCGGTCCTCTACCTCCGGGAGCCGCTCCTGGTGGAGGGACGCGTGGTGGGTGCCGTGACGGTTGCCGATCGGACGGCACTCGCGGCCCACCGGATGTGGGGGATGGCCGCAGCCCCCGGCTGCCGTCTCGTGATCGGGTACGACAGCCCCGACGGGCACCTCGTCCGGTCGCCCGTCATCCCGGGAATCGAGCTCGGCGTGGCCAGCCGCTGCGCGCCCGCCGCGTCCGGCCTGCAGTGGCTCGGATGGCTCGTGCTCGTGGCCCTGGCGGTCGCCCTCGCACCCCGCATGGGGCTCGTTGTCGCCGCGGTGGGCGGGGCCGCGTACCTGGCCGCGCCGGCCCCGACCGTCCCGGTAGGTGTGGGTCTGGCGGTCCTCGTGGTTGCGGCGACCACGGGCCGTGCGCTGCGCCTGCTGCCGGCTCGGTGGGGGCGATGGTCCGTGGTCGTGGTGTTGGCCGGGATGGCGGGCGCGTGTGTGGTGGCCAGTGAGGGTGGGTCCGCCCTCTGGCTGCCGGAGCGTCTGCTGTGGCCCGGGTGGGGAGCGGTCTGGATGCTGGCCGCGGCCTGGATCGCATCGGGCTGGCCGGAGCCGGAGGGTGGCGGAGCGCGATCCCTGGGGCGCTTGCTGGTGATCGCCGCGGGGCTCGCCGGCCTCGGTCTGGTGGTGGAGGTGGCGCGCATTCCGGTGCTGCTCAGCCGGGCGTTCGGAGCCGGGGAGGTGGTGTCGCTGCCGCGAGGTGAGATCGATCTCGGCGGCGTGCTGCCGGCGCCGGTGGCGGACTGTCGCCTGGACGACCTGGCGCCTGCGCTGGCGGCGCGCTGGGGGCTCCCGGGGTGGCGGACGCCGTCCATGCTGCGGCTCCTGGATGACGGGGACAACGAGGTCTCGCGGTGGGGGGACCTGTCCGCCGCGGGCCCTTCCGTCGCGAGCGGGGGCACGTGGGCCCTGTCCGGCCTGCCCGGCTGGCGCGTGGAGCTGGACGTGGCCACGCCGCCGTGGACGTGGTTGGCGGACTGGCACACCGGCGCTCCCTTGGCGGCGACGCGCGCCAGCCGGGTCTGGTTCGCGGTCCTGACCCGCTCCGGAATGGTGTCGGCGTCGTTGCACCCGGAGATCCGGAGCCTTAGCGCCGAGACCGCCGGAGCCCTCTTCTACCAGCGCGGGGGATGGACGTGGATCGGGGTCGACGACCGTCCCACCCTGGCGCGGGTCCGCCGGGAGGGTGAGTGGTTGGTGGCGGCCGTGGGCCGCTATCCGGAGGTGGCGGTGTGGGTGCTGAGGGTGGCGGTGGGCACGCTGTGGGCGCTGCTCGGACTGCTCCTGGCGCGCCCGCCCACCATTCGAGGGGCGCGGCCGGGTACCTTCGGGGGCCGGTTGCGGCTGCTGGTGGCCGGCGGGGTGGTGGTCCCGCTGGCGGTCCTGACCCTGTTCCTCCACCTGCGTCTGCGTCAGGAGGAGGTCCGGCTGGAGCAGCTCCTGGGCATGGATGCCCTGCAGTCGGCGAGGTACACCGCCATCCACCTCGGTGGGGGATTCCAGGTGAACGACGACCTGGCGCGCTGGCTGGCCGCCGGCTGGGGTGGCGAGGTGATGCTCTTCGACGGGACCGCGGTGGCGGCCGTGTCCCGGCCCGACCTGATGAGCGAAGGCATGCTCCCCGAGCTCCCCGCGACCGCGGTGTACCCATCGTTCCTGATCGGGCGGGACGAACCGCAGGTGCTCCGCGAGGGGCGGCGCACGGTGGCCTCGGGGGCGGTGGATCTGGAGGGCCGGCGCCTGCTGCTGGAGCTGATCCGCTTCGACCGGCGGTACGCGCAGGAGGCGCCGTGGGCCGTGGACTGGCTGCTCACGGGGGCGGTCCTCGCCGCCCTGCTCGCCCTGGTCCTGACGGCACGCATCGAGAGCCGGCTGAGCGCTTCCCTGCGCGACCTGGTGGCCCTGGCTCGACGCCTGCTGCACGGTGAACCCATGGGGGAGGTGGAGCGGCCGCCGGAGAGCGATCTGGCAGAGGTGTTGGACGCGGTGCGGACCATGAACGAGCAGGTGCAGCGGCGTGAGGTGAGCCTCCGGCACCAGGAGGAGCTGCTGCGGATCACGCTGTCGACGCTGGCGCCGGCGGTGCTGGTCGTGGGTCCGGACGCGGGGCCGAGGTTCTCCAACCCGAGTGCCCAACACATGGTGGCCATGTACGCCGATGCCATGGAGGAGGTGCTCCGTCGGGCGGTGGAGCGGGGCGCGACCGCGGGGGCGGCGGCGGAGGAGACCGTGCAGCCCGTACCCGGCGAGGATCTGACATGGCGGGTGGGGGCGGCTCAGGTTCCACTTCCGGACGGCACGCCGGGAGTCGTCGTGGTGGTGGACGACGTGACGGACGTCGTGCGGGTCGACCGGCTCCGCCAGCTCAATCAGCTCGCGCGGATCGTGGCCCACGAGGTGAAGAATCCACTGACGCCGGTGCAGCTCTGGATCCAGGAGCTGGATGACGCGCGGCGGCGCGGCGACCCGGATCTGGAAGAGCTGGTGGCGGACGCGTGCCGCGAGATCGGCGTGCAGGTCGAACGCCTGCGCACGACCGCCAACTCGTTCTCCAACCTGGTGGCGTTGGAGCGCTGGGAGGCGGAGCCGGTGCAGCTCGGGGAGTTGATCCGCGACACCCTGTCCAGCCTCACCATCCTGGAACGCCGCGGCATCCGGGTGCGGCCCAGCCTCCCCAGCGACGACTGTGCGGAGGTGGTGGGGGACAGGCGGTGGCTGCAGCGTGCCCTGGGAAACCTGGTCAAGAACAGTGTGGACGCCCTGGGCGAGGCGGGGGGCGAGATCGCGATCCGGGTCGAGTGCGAGCCGGAGGTGGTGATCCTGGAGGTGGAGGACAGCGCGGGAGGCGTCCCCGAGCACCAGCTCTCCGAGCTGTTTTCGCCGCACTTCTCCACGACCAGCGCGGGCAGCGGCCTGGGTCTGGCCCTGGTGCATCAGGTCGTCAGTCGTTGCCAGGGAAAGGTCGCGGCCGCCAACGGCGACGACGGTCTGGTGGTGCGCATCACGCTGCCCCGGGCGCGCGGTCGCGACGAGGGGGACGGCGAGCCTCTGCTACGATGAGGCAATGAACCGCAACGCGGCATGGGCTGCAGCGTTCGCATGCGTCCTGGCCTTGGGGTGCGGCGGCGGGGGCCCACGGGAGCCCGCCGGCACGGTCGCTCCTCTGCCGCGGCGGGCGGTCCTGTGGCTCGACAGCTCGGGCGTCGACGCCCTGACTGCGAGCCGACTCCGTACTGTGGGCGTGGACGAGCTGGTCGTGCAGCGCGGCCTGGTGGGTCTGGGCGGTGACGTGCCGGTCCTCCGGCTGACACCCGCGCCTCCCGTGGCGGGTTCCATTCCGACAGCCATGGCGCTCGAGGTATCCGAGCTGGGGCCGGACCCGGATCCCGGCATGGCCGCGGCCATGTGGAAGGCGATTGCGGCAGAGGTGGGGGACGCTATTCCGGCGGAGCTGATCCTCGCCTTCCCGCAGCTCGCCCCCGGGGTGGACGACCTGGTCCGCAGGCTGGCCACGGAGGCGGGTGTGCCGGTGGTGCCGCTCCTGCGGGCGAGTCAGCTCGGGACCGAGGAGGCCGTGCGGCTCGTGGCCGCGGCGCGGTCCTGCATCGTGCCTGCGTTCGGCACCGGCTACGGCGGCGCCCAATGGGCGGATGAGGAGAGCGCCGAGCCCCTGGCCGAGCGGCTGGCGCCCCTGGCCGATGCCGGTGCCAGAGTGCGGATCGCGGTCTCGCTCCGCCCCATCACGGCGCCTCGCCTGGAGGGCTGGGGTGAAGGACTCAACCCCCTGACCGAGCCGGAGAACGCCACGATCAGCACTTCCTCCGAGCTGGATCGAACGTTCGTGCTGAAGCGAGCGCTGGCGTGGGGTGGCCGGGGCTGGGAGGCGGGGGACAGCGTCGCCGTCCGGTGGATTGACGCGGCGCGTCTCAACTCGGCGCTGGTGGAGGTGAACCGCCTCGTGCTGCCGGAGGTCGGCGGCTGGGACCTGGTGTCCCTGCCGCCCGTGGATGGTGGCCTCGGAATGGACCGCGAGGCCCTGATCCGATACCTGGGGGGCGCCGGACCGACGCCCGAGGTGGATGTCCGGGCCGAGCGCTCCCGCGACCAGGTGCGGCTGTTCATGGCCAACCCGGGTCCGTTCGCCTCGGCCGTGTCCGGGGTCGGGAACTGGGTCGAGGTCTCGGTGGCCGAGGGATCGCTGGCCGCGGAGCGACCGGGAACGTTCGACCGCCTCGTGCTCGGCACTGTGGATGGAGACGAATGGAGCCCGTCCTATGAAGGGGCGGCCCGAGGGGTCCGCTTCTTCGAGAGCTTCGTGGGGCCGGGAGAGGAGATGGAGAGCGGACCCGTACGGCTCAGCTCACGACGCGCCTCCTGCCGCGTGCGTTGGCACCTCACGCTCACCTCGGGGGAGGTGCTGCAGGGGGAGACGGTGTCCCGCCCCTGACCCGGAAGGGGAACGCCCGAAGGGCGCGCGGAATCCTCGGCGTCGGGTGGGAGCAGCAGGGTCAGCCGGTGCGCTCGAGCGCGAAGGGGAAGATCTCGCGGCCTTGGCCGCGGTACTTGTGCTCGAATCCGGACAGCGGCAGCCCCTGGAACGCCGTCTGAGGATCCAGCCAGCGCAGGCCGGTGGCGGCGTCGAGCACGTCGTGGATGATCTCCGCGTAGTCCCCATGGTCGCTCTTCACCAGGAGACGTGCCCCCGGTTTCAGGACGCGCGTGATGGCGTCGACGGCCGCGGGGCCCAGGAGGCGCCGCTTGTGGTGGCGTTTCTTCGGCCACGGGTCCGGGAAGAGGATGTACATCGTGGAGACGGACGAGGGCTCCAGCAACCGCAGGAGCAGATCCTCGGCCGTGGTGTGGACGAGGCGCACATTGTCCAGCCCACGTTTGGCGGCGCGATCGGCGCACAGCCGGTGATACTTGCGCGCGCGCTCCACGGCCAGGAAGTCGTGCCCCGGGCGGGCGGCCGCGAGCTCGAGCAGGAAGCGGCCCTTGCCGGCGCCGATCTCGACCTCCACGGGGGCCCGGCGTCCGTAGAGCTCGGACCACCGGAGAGGGACGTGCACCTCGTTGAGGTCGACCTCGATCATGCTCCCTCGACGGGATCGGACAGGCCGAGGGGAAGCATCTGGATGCCGGCCTCTCGCGCGAAGTCCAGCACCCTCTGATCCCTGTAGAACTCGCCGTAGTGGACCGTGCGGATGCCGGCGTTCGCGATGAGCTTGAAGCAGTTGAAGCAGGGAGACGCGGTGACGTAGATTTCCGCGCCCTCGAGGCGGGTGCCGTTCCGCGCCGCCTGGACGAGGGCGTTGGCTTCGGCGTGCACCGTGCGGACGCAGTGGTCGTTCTCCATCAGGCACCCCGCCTCGCTGCAGTGGGGGAGACCACGGACCGACCCGTTGTAGCCGGTGGACAGGATGGTCTTGTCGCGCACGATGACCGCGCCCACGTGCTTGCGGGGGCAGGTGGAGCGGGTGGCCGCCTGCACGGCCAGGTTCATGAAGTAGCGATCCCAGCTCACCCGGTTCATGTCACGCGCCTCCGGGGGGTGGGCCCGATCCCCCTACACCAGCTCCGCCGCGGGGAAGAAGAACGCGACCTCGATGGCGGCGTTCTCGGGAGAGTCGGAGCCGTGGATGGCGTTGCGCTCGATGGAGGACCCGTAAAGGGCCCGGACGGAGCCGGCCGGCGCCTTGCCGGGGTCGGTGGCTCCCATGACCTCGCGCAGGTGGGTCACGGCGTCTTCGCGCTCCAGGCACAGCGCCCACACGGGGCCGGATGTCATGAACGCCACCAGGTCGTGGTAGAAGGGGCGTTCGCGATGAACGGCGTAGAACGCCCGAGCCTGGTCCTGGGAGAGGTGGAGGAGTCGGCCCGCGCGAATGCGGAAGCCCTCGCGCTCCAGATGGGAGAAGATCGCTCCGGTGTGGCCGGCTTGGACAGCGTCCGGTTTGATGATGGTCAGGGTTCGTTGGCTCATCAGGCCCTCCGTCGGCAGGGATGATACAAGATCCGATCGTGGCTGCGGCGAGGTGGATCGCATCGAGACAGCGTGTCCCGGCCTCGCACAGGGATGGCGCGGACGACGGGCTGCAGGGGCGGCACAGGCCTTGCACTGGTCGGGGAGGGGAGACCGAACGATGTTGGAACGACGCCGCAGCCCACGATACGAGCCCGAGGGGGAGGTCTACGCCCGGATCAAGTCATCGATCCCGGTCCGCATCGTCGACGTGTCCGAGCACGGGATGCAGGTGGAGTCCTCCTCCGCGTTGCCACCCGCGGGGCAGTGTGACATCTGGCTGCCGGCGGCCGACGGGGACGTGAGGATGCGCGTCCGGGTGCAGCGGTGCCGCGCCCGCTTCGTGCAGAGCGAGAGTGGCGACAGCCGCGGTCTCGTCTATCTCGCCGGCATCGAGTTCCTGGAGGTGGATGCCGCCGCCCGCTCCGCGCTCGGGGGCATCGTCCGCAAGCTCACACCCCCGGCCAAGATGGTGAGGACGTCGGCGCCGACGGCTCGGGCTTCGAGATCGTGGATGGCCCCGCCGGCATGACCAAAGCGGCTGGCTGACCAGGGCACGGACCGGGCGCCGCCCAACGGCGGGGGACGCGGCCTCGTGGACGGCCGCTGGACCGGACGCCGTATCCGGCAGGATGGCCATCGTGGGAAACGTGGCGGCGAGAACCTCGTCGGACCGACAGGTCAGGGCCCGGTACCGTGGGTGCTCTGGCCGCGGGTGGGGGGCCCGGATGGGGGCCCCGGGGACGTGGCTGCGGCACCGAGGCTCTGCTAGAGTGCCTGCCGGACCGATCGAAGCTCATGCCGACCCGTGACCCACGCTACGGAGTGTCCCGCGACCAGGCCGTGATCAGGGCCGGGCTGCGGGCGTTCCCGGACCCGGTGTCCGGCGGACGAGTGGGCGGCGTCGGTCTCGAACCGGAGTACTTCCCGATCCTGGTGGGCCCGCGGGGCGAGCCTCGGGGTCGCATGCCGCTGCGGGCCCAGGACGGGGAGGGCGTGCTCGACGTCATCTGCGAGATCGCACGTCGCGAACCGGACATCGGCGCCCACGGCGACGGCTCCCTCGGTCCCTGGGAGTACCACCTCGGGCAGAGCGGCCGGCTGACCTTCGAGCCGGGAGGGCAGGTCGAGCACTCGACGGCCGTCTACGCCTGCCCGAGCACGGCCGTGGCCGACGTGTCACGGGTGCTCGCCTTGCTGGGGGAAGGGTTTGCCGGCCACGGGGCGGTGCTGGCCGCGGTGGGGATGGATCTGTGGCACGACGTGGCAACGGTGGCGCAACAGCTGCCCTTCGGCCGCTACGAGGCCCAGGCGGCGTACTACGAGCGCCGCGGCACCTGGGGACAGATCATGATGCGGCACACCGCGAGCCTCCAGATCAACCTGGATCTGGGACCGGAGGGCGTCTGGCAGGAGCGGTGGCTGGCGGCCAACCTGCTGAGCCCCCTCATCACCGCCAGCTTCGCCTGCAGCCCTTCTCAGACGGCGGCCTCCGCCCGGGCCCGGGTGTGGCAGCAGATGGACCCTACCCGGAGCGGCTTCCCGGAGCGGCTGATCGCCGGGCCGGGTGACGATCCTCGGGCCGAGTGGGCGGCGGCGGCCATGGCGGCGGATGTGATGCTGTTCCGTCTCCCGGGGAATCGCTGGGAGCCCGGGACCCCCGGTTTCACGTTCGAACGCTGGCTCTCCGAGGGTCATCCGGAGTACGGCTGGCCGACGGTGGAGGACCTCGACTACCACCTGACCACCCTGTTCTTCGAGGTGCGCCCGCGCGGCTTCCTCGAGCTGCGAGCAGGGGAGGCGGTCCCCGACCGGCTCCGCGCCGCCCAGGTGGTGCTGACCACCTCGGCCCTGTACGACGACCGGGCGCGGGCCAAGGTGATCGACGTCCTCGGCGGTCACCGGGCGATGCTGATGGAGCTCTGGCGGCGGGCTGCGACCACCGGCATGGGGGACGACGTGCTGTGGCGCATGGCGGGCGAGGTCTGGGAGGAGGCGGTGCGGGGAGCCGAGCGGTTGGGCGGGTGCTGCGTGGGTTCGAAGGACCTGGAGGCGGCGCGAAGCTTCCTCGAGCAGTACACGGCCGCCCGCCGGACGCCGGCCGACACGCTCCAAGAGCTCCATGCAGAGAGCCCGGCCCGCTCCTTGGCGTGGGCCGCCGCGCGGTCCCTCCAAGGGTAACGGTAGGCCGGTCGGGTCGACTATCATCAATTGAAGAGGAAGCGACACTCGGAGGACGGCGACACGCCGAATCGGGGCTCGGTGGTAGAGGAGGGATGAGTCCGGAAAACGATGGCGTCGGCACGCGGTGGGGTGTGCGGAGTGAGCAAGCAGACGAGACAGGTCCTGGACGACTACCGGCTGGAGCGGATCCTGCGCTCTACGGTGTGGACCACCGTGCTGCGCGCGGTGGAGCCCGACACCGAGCGACCGGTGGTGCTCAAGCTCATCCATCCCGCCGGCCCGGTGGCGGAGGAAGCGAACCGGTCCCGGTTCAACCAGGTGATGAGCGCGGCGCAGCGAGGCTCGTTCCCGGGGCTGCCGCGGGTGCT
>CAWJPY010000016.1:0-5515 GCA_963844865.1 uncultured Holophagae bacterium | reverse complement strand
CCACCGCGGTCACCGCTCCGGTGGTCGCGTCGATGCCAAAGATCGAGTGGTTGCCGATGTTCACCGCCGGAGGCGTCGAGGGCGGTCCCGTCGGCGGCCCAGGCGAGATCAGAGGGGGAGCGATCCCATGCCTCGGTGAGGACCTGCGGCCCGCCCCCGGCCAATCATCCGCACCACGCGCCGCCGGTCCGACTCGGAGCCGGGCGCTCCATGGCCAGGTAGGCGAGGGTGGTTCGTCGGGGAGAACGCGGGCGTATCGTCCCAGGCGTGGTCGCTGGTGAGGCGGCGCACCGGCGATGAGCCGTAATTCTTCACGGCCACAGTTCGCTGTCGGTGGACCAGGCCTGCTCGGAGCCGGGGACCACCTTGGCGGCGTACGCCAGCCAGGTGCCGTCGAGGAGATGGAGAAGTCACCCTCGTCTCCGAAGGGCTTGCCGGGCAGTTCCCCTCGACGCCGCGCATGGGTCCACGGGGTCTCCGCGGCTGGACCCGTCGGCGGCGAGCTCGATGCGGAAGAGATGGCTGCGACGCCCGTCCTCCCAGGTGTCCCAGTGGCGCACGAAGAGCCGGTCGTACACCTTGCCGAGGCTTTCTCCCGGGCGCGCTCATCCATGCGACGTACGGTCCCGGCGATGGGATCCGGACAGTCCGGGAAGACCTCCATAGCGACCACGAGGGCATCGCCTCTGGGGCTCACCTTGAGCGCGTTGACCTCCAGGGGGAGATTGGTCACCGGCTGCGCCTCGCCCCCGTTCAGGGGGAGACGCCAGACCTGGGTGCTGTCCGAGCGATCCGACAGGAAGTACAGGGTGTCGTTGCCGGCCCAGCGCGGGGCGGAGTCGTTGGCCGTGCCACTGGTCAGGGGCCGCGCCCCGCTCCCGTCCACCGCCGCCAGCCACAGGGCCCTGCGGCCGCGGTTGGCCTCCAGGTCCATGGTCGTGACGACGAAGGCCACGCGCTGCCCGTCGGGGGACGGCTGCGGATCGGAGACGCGTTCCATGGCGACCAGGTCCTGGGGCGTGAAGGGGCGCGCCCCGGCGAGCGCGACGCCGCTGGTGGCCACGACCATGAGGCCGCACAGGCTGGCCGCGAGGTGTTCGAGTGACATGTCGTCCTCCCTCCCGGTGTGCCGGGTGAAAGCATGGTAGCCCAGCCGGCATGGGAGTGGAGAGGCGAAGGCCGGCGCGTCCGACCCCTATGGGAGATACTCCAGTCGGAACTCCGCGAGCAGGCGGGCGTCGATGAGGTCGAAGCGGCTGCCCACGATGCGGAAGTACTGACGGCCGCGGACGAAGGCGTGCTCGATCTGCCGCTGGACCTGCCCGGGCTCGCGGGTCAGGCGCAGCGTCAAGCCGACGGGGGCGTAGGACGCCAGGGCAAGATCGTCGCCGGTGGAGAAGCGACCGTCACGTCCCGCTGAGACGATCTCGAGGCGCATCCAGTCGCCGCCGTTGTCCAGGTCAGGGGTCGCGGTTCGAAACAACGAGGCCTTGAGACCGCGGTCGAGATCCGCCGCCACCTGGACATCGTCGGCTCCAGCGCTATCCCGGGGCAGGGTGCGCGCAGTCAGACGATAGGGTCGGCCCCATCCGTCGTCGGACCGGACCTGGAAGAAGGTGCGCACCGAGGGTGGAGCGCTCGCGGTGGTGGCGCCCCAGAACAGGAGGGGGAGCCACCCCCGCACGTTCATGGTCGCGTAGGGAGCCAGGGTGTTCGCCCAGTCACCGACCAGGGTCGGTGGCTCCTGCTCCTTGACGGCGAAGCGGGCGGCGGCGGCCGCGATCTCGTAGGCGCGGTGGATGGTGACCAGCTCTCGGGCCCGGCCGCCGTCGCCGAGGGCCATCCACCGCAGGGTGGTGGCGAGGTCCGGGCCGGGGCCGGTGGCGCGCAGGCGCAGGAAGCCGACCACGGGCAGGGCCAGGATCACCCCGTACAGCAGCAGTCTCCATGCCCCGCCGGCCAGCGTCGCGCGCAGCGAGCGCCGAGGCGGCCGGGCCAAGGAGGTGGTCTGGTCCCAGCCGCAGGACCGGCAGATGGTGGTGCCGGGGGAAAGTGGCTGGTCGCACTCGCCGCAACGCGTGGGCTCCGTCATCGGCACAGCCTAGCGCAGCGCGTGCCGGAGCGTCGCCCCGCGCGCCGGTCCGACCCTTGCTGCGTGCTAGTCTCGATGGATGGTCGATGGATCGGAGCGCCGTCCGCCCCCCGTCGCCGTCCTGCCCGCCGCCGGCACGCGCTCCCGCCTGCTGGCCTGGGCCGCGGTGCTCGCGGCTGTGACCGTGCTCTATCTGCCGGGACTGGACAACTTCTTCGCCGGCGACGCTTTCAGCTGGCTGTACAACGCGGCCCGGACCGTGAACGACCCCGGTCTGTTCCTGGGCGCCCAGTCCAACTTCGTGCGCCATGGCGCCGCCCTCTACGTGATCCTGACCTACCTGGTCGCGGGGTTCTCGTACCCGGCGTTTCTCGGGGTGGCGCTCGCCATCCACCTCGGCAACGTCCTCCTGGTCGGCCGCCTCGCCCTGCGATCGGGGGCGGGTGAGGCCGGAGCGGTGCTCGCGGCCCTGCTCTGGGGTGTCAACTACCGGATCTCGGAGGCGGTCTTTCACCTCTACGCCGTCGCCGATCCTCTGGCGCTGCTCTTCGGCCTGGCAGCGCTCCTCCTGTTCATCCGCGGCCGCTCTGTGGCGGCCGCCCCTCTCCTGCTGGTGGCCCTCTTCTGCAAGGAGAACGCCCTCATGTTCCCGGCCGTTGCCGTGGTCTGGGCGCTTCTCTTCGTGGATAGCAGCCACCGCCGTCGCCGGCTGCTCGAAACCCTGCCCATGTGGTCCGCCGCCGCCGTCTTCACGCCTCTCATGTTGACGCTCCGGCAGCCCTCGTACCTGGACGTCTCCTGGAGCGCCCTGCCGCGCTTCTTCGAGCTCGTCCTCTCCTACGTGGGACCCGACGCCACCTACCTCGAGCAGGAGGTGCTGAAGACCGGCGGCCCCCTGATCCCGGTGTGGCTGGCGGCGTTGCTCCTGGTGGCCGCCGCGGCCGCGGTGTGGCGTCTGCCGACCCGCTACCGCTTCGGAGTCCTGTGGATCCCGATCACCGTGCTCCCGACCCTGTTCGTGCCCTTCCAGACCTCGCGCTACCACTACGTGCCGCTGGTCGGGGTGGCGCTGGTGGTGGGTGTTACAGCCACCGACATCCTGCACCGCGCGCGGACGGCGCGGAGCCGATGGTGGCTGTTGCCGGCCGCTGCTGTGTTCCTCCTCTACGTGGGCCACGCCGCTTGGGGGATGGCTGTGGAGGAGCATGACTACGGGCTGATCGGCGAGCTGCACCGCGAGGCTGCGGACTCCTTCCTGCGGGACGCGCTGCCGGTCATGCTGTCGCACCCGGAACGCGTGACCGTCTTCATCCGCGACGACACCATGGTATGGGCCGACCGGCTCCTCGCCGCCTACGGCGGCAGGCCCTGGTACTGGCCGACCACGTACAAGTGGATCTACCGCAGACCCTGGGGCATCGGCGGCCTGGCCGACACCTACGGCTTCGTCACCTACTGCGCCGCGGTTGAGGGGGACGTGGATCCCCCCCTGTTCGAGCCGGTGTCTCGGGGCGAGCTCACCACCGCCCTGGCCGTTCACCAGGTGCAGGCGGTCGTCTACGAGGCCGCCACCAACCGCTT
Source organism: uncultured Holophagae bacterium (assembly GCA_963844865.1). GTDB lineage: Bacteria > Acidobacteriota > Thermoanaerobaculia > Thermoanaerobaculales > Sulfomarinibacteraceae > CAWJPY01. The sequence goes on along the minus strand of CAWJPY010000016.1, from coordinate 1,842 downwards.
CGGGATCGCTCCGCCGCGGGTGCTCGACGAGCTGGCCTCCCGCCCCTTGACGGCGGGCATGGCGATGTCCCTGCAGCCGGGGAGGTTTCGTCCCGGCAGCGTGCACCGTACCCGGCCCCAACCGGGCCGCCCGGATTCCGGCCGCACGGCATCGGGACGAGAGGGAACCCGTCGCCGAGGTGGGCCGACGTGAGCACCAATCCCGAGTCCAGCGCACAGGTGTGCATCCTGGGCGCAGGTGTCGCCGGACTCACCGCGACCCTCGACCTCGCGCGGCGGGGGTATCGGGTCGTGGTTCTCGAGGCCGGATCTCGAGCCGGCGGCCTGGCCGAGTCGGTGGTGGTCGACGGCGAACCCATCGAGCGCTTCTACCACTTCATCTGTCGCTCCGACCATGACCTCATGGATCTGGCTGCCGAGCTTGGCATCGATCGCCGCCTCCATTGGCGCAGGAGCCCGACCGCCTTCTGGCACGACGGCAGGAGGTACGGATTCGCCAGCCCCTTGGACCTGCTCCGCTTTCGTCCGGTACCGCCGCTCGAGAGGCTCCGCTTCGGGCTCAACATCATCCGCAGCCGGTACCGTCGCTCGTGGCTGGAGCTCGACGGCCTGTCGGCCACCACCTGGTTGCGGGAGCAGATCGGAGACCGGGCCTACGAGGTCATTTGGGACCCCCTGCTCCGGATCAAGTTCGGTGATGCCCACCACACGGTGTCGGCGGCGTGGATGTGGCATCGCATCCACCGCCTCGCCACCTCCCGCCGCACGCCATGGGGGCGGGAGCGCCTGGGCTACCTGGAGCAGGGTTCGGCCACCCTCATCGACGCCCTCATGCAGCGGCTCGCCGCCATGGACAACGTGACCATTCGCACCGACGCCAGGGTGGAGAGGATCCTGAGCGACGCGGGCGGCGTTCGTGGCGTGGTGGTGGCCGGGGAGACGGCACCGCTTCCCGCGCGGCATGTGATCTCCACCGTTCCCCTGGCCCTCCTGCCGGAAATCGCACCGGATTTGCCCGGGGACTACCGGCGGCGCCTGGAGGACGTGGAGTACCTGGGGGTGGTGTGCGTGCTGCTCATCCTCAAGAGATCGCTCACCAGTGCCTTCTGGACCAACATCAACGATCGCCGGATCCCCTTCAACGGGGTCATCGAGTACACCAACCTCAATCCCGTTCCCGGTCTCGGCGGGCGCAAGGTCCTGTACATCCCCCACTACCTGCGCACCTCCCATCCGCGCTTCGGATTCGCTGACGAGAGGCTGCGCGCCGAGGCCGTGGCCGGGCTGCGGCTCCTCAACCCTGCCTTCGAGGAGTCCTGGATCGACCGTTTCGAGGTCAGCCGCGCCCGCCATGCCCAGGCCATCTGCACGGTGGGATTCGCCCACCAGGTGCCGGACCACGCCACGCCGGTGCCCGGTCTCTGGATCACCGACTCGGCTCAGTTCTACCCCGAGGACCGCACCATCTCGGCCGCCATCCGACTCGGCCGCCGGGTGGCCCGGCTCATCGCTCGACAGTCTTGATGAGCATCGTTGCGCGCCTTTGGGGGCGGTGTCTCGTGCGATGACTTGGAGCCGCCCGGAGACGGCCGGTCGCTCCTGTCCATTGTCACCCTGGGCACGACGCTCGGCGGACCGAGTGCTGGCCTCGGGGTGACACGATATCGGTTCGCCCCGCCGTCTCCGAGATTGGCGTGTCATCCCATGCGCCACCGCGGCGAAGCGGCGTAAGGATGCTCAGGGTGACAGGGGAATGGCATGTCATTGGGAGCCGGTCCGACCGAGACGCGCACCGCCGCGTCAGCGGGAGGGGGCCCGAGGGCGCCACCAGGGCTCGAGGCG
>CAWJPY010000015.1:0-7361 GCA_963844865.1 uncultured Holophagae bacterium | reverse complement strand
GATTCCGGAGGAGGTGCGCGACGCGCTCGGGCTCGAACCGGGCACGCAGTTCGTGGTGGTGGGGGAGGGAGACGTCATCATCCTGAAGGCCGTGAGCGTCCCGGACATGAGCGACTTCGATGACCTGATCGAGCAGGCCCGCAAGCAGGCCCGGGAGGCGGGGATGAGGCGATCGGACGTCGCTGCGGCACTTCGGGCGGTGCGCGCAGCCTCATGAGAATCGTCGTCGACACCAACGTCCTGGTGTCAGGAGTGTTCTTCGGGGGCGCCCCATCCGAAGTGCTTGGCGCGTGGCGTGACGGCCGGGTCGAGCTTCTGGTGTCGCCGGACATCCTCGACGAGTACCGCCGCGTAGGAGAGGAGCTGCAGCAGCGATTCCCAGGCGTCTCCCTCGCACCGTTTCTGGCTCTGGTCGCTCTGCACGCTCGAGTCATCGAGCCGCGACCCTTGCCCGAGCGGGTCACGGTCGACCCGGACGACGACAAGTTCTTCGCGTGCGCGCTTGCCGGCGAGTGTCGGCTCATCGTCAGCGGCGACAGGCACCTTCTGGCAGCCTCCGGATACCGCGGCGTTCGGGTGGTCAAGCCGCGAGAGTTCGTCGACGCTCTGCGCTGAAGGGTCGCAATCACATTCCCCTCCGCGACCCAGGCTCGACGCTGTCGGGCTCGCCGCTCGGCACCCTCACACCTCGATGCCGGCGATGCTATCGTCCCCCGATGCAGTGCTTCATGTGCGAGCTCGACCCGGGCCTGATCGTGGCCGAGAACGACCTGGCGCTGGCGTTCCGGGACTCCTACCCGGTCAGCCCCGGGCACACCCTCGTCATCACCAAGCGGCACGTGGCCACCTGGTTCGAGGCCACCAGAGAGGAGCAGCGGGCGGTGCTCGACCTCGTGGACGAGGTCAAGCGCCTCCTCGACGAGGAGCTGCACCCCGACGGCTTCAACGTCGGCTGGAACAGCGGCGAGGCGGCGGGCCAGACGGTGCCCCACCTGCACGTGCACGTGATCCCGCGCTTCGCCGGCGACGTCGACGACCCGACGGGCGGGGTGCGCCTGGCGATCCCGGACCGGGGCAACTACCGCCGGCCCGGCTTCGTGCCGTGCTCGAAGAAGGCCGACGGCGACTAGGGCGAGGCGAAGAGCGCGGCGAGCTGCGGAGGTTGCGCGGCCTTGACGGGGCTGCTACCTCCGGAGATGATCGACGCAGGGTACTCGGAGGACCGACATGGAAAAGAAGCACCAGCTCACCGCGATCATCGAGCGAGAGGATGACGGGTACGTGGCCCTGTGTCCCGAGCTGGATGTTGCGAGCCAGGGGTCGACGGTCGAGGAGGCGCGGGCCAATCTCGCTGAAGCGGTGGAGCTGTTCTTCGAGACCGCGGATCCGTCGGAGATCGAGCAGCGCCTTCACACCGAGGTGTTCGTGACCCGGCTCGAGGTCGGCGTTGGCTAGACTGCGTGTCCACTCGACAGAATGAAGGCGGCCGTGGTCGCTGGGGGTGGCACATGAAGAACGAGGAGCTCCTCAAACGGATCACCTTCAACCCCGGGATCTTCGGGGGGAAACCGATCGTCCGCGGAATGCGGGTCTCGGTCGAGTCCATTCTCAGCTTGCTCGCCCAGGGTGTGCGTGAGACGGAGATCCTGGAGGACTACCCTGATCTCGAGCCCGAGGACATTCGTGCGTGCGTGGCGTATGCGCGTGCCGTGATCGCGAACGACTCTCTCGACGCCGTTGGGGCCTCTTCAGGTTGAAGTTCCTCGTCGATTGGTGTGCCGGGCATGTGCTCGCAGCCTGGCTTCGGAGTGAAGGGCATGACGTGACTGAGGCACGCGACCTTGGTCAGGACCCGGGCGACCGAGAGCTCCTGCGCATCGCTGCTGGGCAAGGCGGCCGGCCGCTCCACTCTCGTTGTCATTCTGAGCACGGCGCTCGGTCCGCCGAGCGGCGTGCGAAGAATCCCCTGAGAGCACCAGACTCGCTCCCGTGGAGTCGCCACACGGGCCATCGGGGGATCCTTCGACTCGCTCCGGAGGACCTCCGCTCGCTCAGGATGACACGAAGTGGAGTCGGCCCGCCGGCTCCGCGTGGCCGCTTGTTATCCCATGTGACATCGCCGCGCGGGGCGTAGAGATGCTCACCATGACAACCGATCCACTCCATCGGCACGGCTTCGTCCCCTCCTCGAAGAAGGCCGACGGCGACTAGGGCGAGGCGAAGAGGGCCGCGAGCTGCGGAGGTTGCGCGGGCTCGAAGTCGCGGCCCAGGGTCCACAGCATGGCTCCGGCGGGCAGACCGAGATAGATCCCACGGGCGACCCCGAGTGTGCGCTCGGGGTGGCGCTCCCAGCGCTGTTTCTCGGCGAGATCGCCCAGGTACTCCTGCCAGCCGCTTCCCGGAGCCAGCCGCTCCAGCCATCTGCCGACGTGAGCGGAGGCGGCGAGGAAGTCCCGCTTCTCGCGGTTGCACCTGGCGTGGGCGACCACCAGGTTTTCGAGGCCGTTGTCGGGGTAGCGCGCCCAGGGGATGAAGTGGTCGACCTGCACCCCGGACCTCAGCCGGTCGTCGCAGTAGAAGCACCGGTTGTTCTGCCCCTCGGCCAGCTCCGCTCGCAGTCGGGCGGTGCCGGGCCGCTCCGTACCGAACAGGAAGCTCTCGAGCGCCGTGATCTCGAGCTTGTTGATGCGCGCCACCATGTGCGTCCACTCCCGGTAGACGAGCGGCCGCAGCAGGCCGTTGAGCTGCACCAGGTAGCTGCCCACGCCGGGCAGCAGGCTGATGCGGTTGTCGAAGTCGCTCGGCGCCCCTCGCTGGTAGTCGGCGACCGCTCGCCGTCGGCGCTCGATGCCCTCGTCCCAGTCGATGAAGTAGAGGATGCTCAGGTTCCGGCCGCCCAGGTTCTGCAGCCGCGGCAGGGGCATCAGGATGAGGGTCCACTCCACGGTGTCCACCAGCCTGGCGAACGCCCCGGGCCTCTCCCGGCGCGCCGTGTGGATGCTGGTCTCAGGGACCTGGAGCTTGCCCTTGAACCTGACGATGTCGCTGATGATCTTGGCCTGCGAGCCCGTGTTCTGCCGGAGCACGGCGCCGGTCACGGCCCGGCTCTCGAACGGTCTGGTCTGCGGCCAGTACAGCTCGACCACCTTCTCCGCGAGCTGGCGCGTGGTCACCATGTCCGGCGGCTCACCGTCCTCCTTGGTCCCCTCCAGACACAGGTCCATCAGCCCCAGCAGCACCGCGTACTTGTACGTGGCGACGAACCCGCCCCGATCCAGGAGCCCGAGCACCGCCTCCGCAAAGGCGATCAGGCCCTGCGCACCGGGTTCGCTGTCCATGATCCGACCGTAGCACACGGTCTGTTTCCGAGCGCTCAACCTCCATCGGCGTGGGTTAATCACCGCTGCGCAATGTCGAGCCCGAGGGCGGGCCGCGGGGCTATCGAGGGATGGAGCTGCCCGAGCCTCGGACCTGCGGGATGGCGGCCGGCTCGCCGGCCTCTTCGTCGATGGCGACCACGGATCCGGCCCGCCGCTTGGGCAGGAGGAACAGCACGGCCATCAGCAGCACCACTGTGACCGGCTGGTACGCGTCGCCGAACACCGCCCACGCCAGCAGCGACACCACCGGCAGGGCGAGCACCATCACGTGGATGCGAATCAGCTCCCGGTCGAACGGCGCGACCAGCCGCTTCCAGGGGTGCGTTTGCAGGAAGTCACGCCAGTTGGTGACCAGGAGGGCCACGACCATGGGCCAGAAGCGCTCGGCCAGGACCATGACCGGCGTGATGAAGTCCGAGTTGATGAAGCCGTTCCTGCCGAACAGCTCGAGCGGCTCCATCTCCGAGAACACCGACAAGAAGAGGCCGTAGAAGCCGAAGAAGAACGCATACACACGCAGAACCACCAGGCCGACGACGATGCTCAGCGCGGCCACGCCGACGACGAAGAGCCCCGGCGAGAGTCGGCGCAGGAACGGCAGCTTCGCCTCGTACCCTTCCTTCTCCGTCCTCGCCGTCAGGATGATCTGCACGACGGCCGTCAACACGCAGGCAACCGCGTATCCGAGCCCGGCCAGCCAGGTGCTCCAGCAGAACTCCGGCAGCGACCACGTTCCGACGATGGCGGCCACCGCGGCCAACCCGAAGCCGGCCACGCCGTAGGGGTTGAGGCGAGCTGTCATGATGCCCTGCACACCCTAGCTCCTCCGAACGTCACGCTGGAACTGCCCTTGATCAATTGAAACACACCACCCGTCCGCGGTGCATCATCCCGTGCAGAGCTCGGCCGCTCACCTTCGACCCGCTCCAGCACACCTCCGCCCGCTCCCAATGACACGCCTCGTCCTTGTCACCCCCTGAGCGAGCGGCCCTCGGCCGCGAGTCGAAGGGTCCCCCGAAGGCCCGTGGGACGCCTCCCAGCTACGGCTCTGGTTCTGTCGGGGGATTCTTCGACTCGCTGCGGCGGACCGTAGCTCGCTCAGAATGACACGTGTTGGGGAGCGCCCGACGTATCCGAACGGCCGTGTCACCCCGTGTGAGATGCCGCCCTGGCCGGGCTAGGTGGCAGCCTCTTCAAAAACCGCTGCTGCTCGCTTCGGTACCTCGATGGGAACGAAAAAGTCTGCCGGGAACAGGTAGTCCTCTCCAGACTCGTCCACGACACGGACCAATGACCTGGCCTCTGCCGAGTCATCCGCCAGGATGCGATAGACCTTCCGGACCTCGAGGGACGAGGCATAGCCTTCGTTCCGGACGCAGATACCAAACCGGTGAGTCTGTTGAGCCTTCATCGTTCTATGCCAGCAGGCGCTTCAGCTTGATCTCGCGCTTCCCCACGCCGTGCGCCTCGTACCAGTGTATCTCCGCGCGAACTACGCTGCCATCGGGTAGTCTAACGTCCGCGGTGCCCTTGACCTTCCGCCATTGTGCCTTGCCATAGTGCTTCTCAAGGCGTCGACGGTCTCGCAGCTTCCTGCCCGTCGCGACGACCTCGACATCGCTCAGCTCGCCGACAATTTCGAACCACACCCTCTCATCCTACGCCGTCCACGCCGCCAACTGACGCATCACCGGCACCGGCAAGACCGTGGTCGCCGCCCTCGACTACCGCCGCCTGCGCCGCGAGCACGGCCATGTACCGTCATGCTGAGCGAGGCCGCGCAGCGGCCGAGTCGAAGCATCCCCTCCAGAGCGCCGGAGGCGCGAACGCCACGCCTGCCTGCTGGCGACCGTTTTCCTGTCATGGTGAGCGAGGAGCCGCCGTCCGCGGCGTGCGACGAGTCGAACCATCCCCCGAATTCTCCGGTGGGGCGCCCCTCGTGCCATTCAGGTGATGCTTCGACTCGCTCCGGCGGACCTCCGCTCGCTCAGCATGACAAGTTTTGGGTCCGCCCGGTGGACGGCTCCCACGTCTTCGCCAGCATCCAGTCCCTGCACGAGGAGCGCCTCGACCGCATCGACCCCGAGCACTACGGCATCGTCATCGTGGACGAGTTCCACCACGCCGCGGCGCCCCCCTTTAGCTGTCATTCTGAGCACGGCGCTCGGTCCGCCGAGCGGCGTGTGAAGAATCCCCCGATAGCAACAGATCCGCCCCTCCAAAGCGATCCACTGGCTGCTTCGGGGGGTCGCTCGCGCCTCCGGCGCTCGGGAGGAGATGCTTCGACTCGGCCGCTCCGCGGCCTCGCTCAGCATGACAGAACAAGGGCATGTGATTGGGAGCGAGGCGCACCGTTCGGGCGCAACGCCCTGGCGATGCGGTGCGGCGATAGACACCCCTTGGAACCAGGCCCAGCCACTCGATCGTATTGAGCTCCCTGGGACGGGCGGATTTCTATCGGTGCGGCGAGGTTGGTTCGGCGCCTTCATGAAATAGATGCGTTTTCGCAGGATTTTGTGCACAGCGTTGCGGCTTGGATGTATACTCACTTGTGAACAGATTTTGAGCAGGAGGAGTGACGTGAGAAGAGTTGTTGCGATTTCATGTGTCTTGGCGCTTGTCTTGGTCCAGGTCCCGCCGGTTTGGGGGGCGAGTACCCGAGGGGGAACTGAGATCACCGTGCCCATCGGTACCAAGGTGTACTGCGAGCTGGACCAGCGCGTTGTCTCGAAGAAGAAGGAGTTTCAGGTCGGGGACAAGATAAGAGTCCATGTCTGGAGAGATGTGATGGTGGACGGGGAGATCGTGGTTCCGGCGGGCTCCCTCGTAGACGCTGAAGTGAGCAGGCTCAAGACCTCGAAGATTGCAGGCGTGAAAGGGAAGCTGGAGCTCAGCGCCAACTCGGTCCTGCTCAGAGATGGACGGGAGATACTGCTCAGCGGTGGGTATGGCAAGCAGGGGAGGGGTAGGGTGGCTGTGTCGGTCACCTTGGCCGCGTTGGTCGCCTGGCCCCTGATCTTCATCAAGGGATCGAAGGCAGAGCTCCCGCCAGGCACCGTTTTCGATGCATACACCGATCAGCAGTTCGCTGTTTCTGTGGAGCGCCCGGAGTCAATTCCGACTCTGCACCTCGCGAACCTGGTGGATGCCCCGCTCGCAGTTGAGGTCCTGTATGAAGAGCTGCAAGGCAAGAAGAAGGTCGACGCGCTCCCGATGAGGGTCTCGGTCTGCTCCGAGGTACCTGCATCTGGGCTGGTGATCGACCGCATCAACGGCAAGCCGATCAACCATCCGATGGCATTGAGCGCCGGCGAGTTCGAGCCCGATGGCGACTGCCAGGCCGCGACAGCCACGGTCCCTTTGAAACCCTTGGTGAAGCAGTTCAGTAAGGGCATCAACCGCTTTGATGTCTCGTATGGTGCCGGGGAGTCCCGGGTTGCGACCGAGGTGATCCTCGACATCCAGGTCTGACGGCTGGGGGCCCAGCCTGCAGAACCGTGTCCAATTGAGGATGTGAGACGGAAGAATCTGTACCTTGAGGCTCCCCGCTCGGCGCATTGAGAACGAGCGGGGAGTCGTTCCTTCGATATTGTGGGCAGCCTGAAGAGCCAAGACGTGCGGTGATTTTGTGGTGAGAGTCATGGAGACCGGCAGCGACCAGGAGATTCTCGACCGCTTCTCCGAAATCGCTGTGTGGAGGCGGGGAGGGGCCTTGCCTTCATGGGTACGTGGTGCGATAGGTTCGATGTACCAAGGCCAGAAGGCGCCTGTTGCGGGACTGGGCAGACTAGCTGCAGGCGGAGCAGGCAAGAAGTCCAGGAGGTGAGAGGGCGTCATGGGGAGAGAGCGTGACTACATCTGCGCGAGCTGCGGCTACCGAGCCGAGTTGGTGTGCGAGGAGTTCGACTGCGGGATGAGTGGCGACGTGGTGACGCCGGTCGTCTGCGAGAAGCACGCCATTGTGGTGGCGGCGACTGGGCT